>NZ_CP187126.1:0-1200000 GCF_049601585.1 Frigoribacterium sp. 2-23
GTGGCGAACACCGTCGATCCGGTTCAGGGCTTGTGGCGCTCCGTGCTCGCCAGCCTGACCACCGACGACCGCATCACGCCGCAGCTGCACGGCTTCATCTCGCTGGTCGAGCCGAAGGGCGTCCTCGCCGGCACGCTCTACCTCGAGGTGCCGAACGACCTCACCCGGGGCATGCTCGAACAGCGGATCCGTACCCCCCTCCTCGAGTCGATCGCCGCCCTGGGCGACGCGACCGTCTCGAGCTTCGCCATCACGGTGAACCCCGACATCACGCCCGACACGCTCACCGAGCAGTCGGAGACGTCCGAACCCGCGCACTACATCGAGGCCCCGTTCGTGCCGGCCCCGGTCGAGTCGCCCTCCACCGGCAAGCGCAACGACTCCCGCCTCAACCCGAAGTACAGCTTCGACAACTTCGTCATCGGCGCCTCCAACCGCTTCGCCCACGCGGCCGCCGTCGCGGTCGCCGAGGCGCCGGCCAAGGCGTACAACCCCCTCTTCATCTACGGCGAGTCCGGGCTCGGCAAGACGCACCTCCTCCACGCCATCGGCCACTACGCCGAGAGCATGTACCCGGGGATCCGGGTCCGCTACGTGAGCAGCGAGGAGTTCACGAACGACTTCATCAACTCGATCGCGAACAACCGGGCCAGTCTCTTCCAGCAGCGGTACCGCGAGATCGACATCCTGCTGATCGACGACATCCAGTTCCTGCAGGGCAAGGACAGCACGCAAGAGGCGTTCTTCCACACCTTCAACACGCTGCACGACCACGACAAGCAGCTCGTGATCACCAGCGACCTGCCGCCGAAGCACCTGACCGGCTTCGAGGACCGCATGCGCTCGCGCTTCGAGTGGGGTCTGATCACCGACGTGCAGGCGCCCGACCTCGAGACCCGCATCGCGATCCTCCGCAAGAAGGCGCAGAGCGAGAAGCTGCAGATCCGCGACGAGATCCTCGAATTCATGGCGACGAAGGTCTCGAGCAACATCCGCGAGCTCGAGGGCACCCTGATCAGGGTCACGGCCTTCGCCAGCCTGAACCGCACGGCGGTCGACCTGCAGCTCGTCCAGACGGTGCTGAAGGACCTCATCACGCTCGACGAGGACAACATCATCGCGCCGGTCGACATCATCAATCACACCGCGGACTACTTCAAGCTCACGGTCGACGACCTCTACGGCTCGTCCCGCTCGCAGGCGATCGCGACCGCTCGACAGATCGCCATGTACCTCTGCCGCGAGCTCACCAGCCTGTCCCTGCCCAAGATCGGGCAGCTGTTCGGCAACCGCGACCACACGACGGTCATGTACGCGAACAAGAAGATCAGCGAGCTCATGAAGGAGCGCCGCTCGATCTACAACCAGGTCACCGAACTCACCAGCCGCATCAAGCAGGACACCCGCTACAAGTAGGTCTGCGAGACAGGAGGAGGCACGGGTCGCCGACACCGCGCCTCCTGCGTCCGCCACTCCCCAGGGCTTCGACCACCGGTCGGAGCCCTTTCGTGCGCTCCGGCGCCTCGTGGCACCCGTGCGACGGTCCCCCGGAGAGAGGACGTTCCCCACAGTGTGGATAACTTGTGGAAACTCGTGGATAACGTGGGGTCGACCTGTTCACGGATCCCGAGGGCCTGTGAGCGGAGCCCCTGGGTCGAGATCGTGTCGTTCGACGAGGGCCTGCGTGGATCCCCATGTATCCCACAAGTCACACGGGTGTAGTTCCCTGTCGCCAGGCGGTTTTTAACAGGTTATCCACACTGTGCACAACGGTTAAGACTGTTAATCCTGGATTACAAGAAATTGGAGAAGAGACAACCTTGTGGATGGATCGAAGGCCACGGCCTCTGCGCTCCACCTCGGGATCAGCCCGAGATTTGCTGTGCCAGTATTAACCGGCCATCACGAGCGCGAAGTCGATAGGGGTCTTACGTGAAGTTCCAGGTCAACCGTGACGTCTTCAGTGATGCCGTGTCGTTCGCCGTCAAGCTGCTGCCACAGCGCACCACGCTGCCGATCCTGAGCGGTGTGCTGATCGACGCGCACTCCGACGGGCTGACGCTGTCGTCGTTCGACTACGAGGTGTCGGCTCAGACCGACATCCCCGCCGAGGTCGACGAGCCGGGCACCATCCTCGTCTCCGGCCGACTGCTCGCCGACATCGCGAGCCGACTGCCGAACGCACCCGTCACGTTCTCGACCGAAGAGAACCGCATCGCCGTCAGCTGCGGATCCGCGAACTTCTCGTTGCTGAGCATGCCCGTCGAGGAGTACCCGACCCTGCCCACCGTCGGTGAGCGCTCGGGCCTGGTCCCCGGTGACGCCTTCGCCTTGGCCATCTCGCAGGTGGCCGTCGCCGCCTCCCGCGACGACGTCACCCCGGTCATCACCGGTGTGCAGCTCGAGGTCACCGAGAACGCCCTCTCCCTCGTCGCCACAGATCGCTACCGCGTGGCCGTCCGAGGCATCGACTTCGATCCCGGCACCGTCGCGAGCACCGAGACGACGAGTGCCCTCGTGCCGGCCCGCACCCTGCAGGAGGTCGGCAAGACCTTCGGCAACGCCAGCACGGTGTCCGTCGCCATCACCGGCAGCGACGAGCGCGAGCTCATCGCGTTCCAGGCCGACAACAAGACCGTCACGTCGTTGCTCATCAAGGGCAACTTCCCGCCGGTCAAGCGGTTGTTCCCCGAAACCGTCGAGAACTACGCCGTGATCAACACGGCCGAGCTCGTCGAATCGGTCCGTCGCGTCTCGCTCGTGCTCGAGCGCGAGGCGGCACTTCGTTTCACGTTCACGATCGACGGCCTCACCCTCGAGGCCATCGGCAGTGAGCAAGCGCAGGCGTCAGAGTCGATCGATGCGTTGTTGACGGGAGAGGACACGGTTGTCTCGTTGAAGCCGCAGTTCCTCCTCGACGGTCTCGGTGCCGTTCATTCCGAGTTCGTCCGCATCTCCTTCACGAAGACGGAGAATCCCAACAAGCCTGGTCCCGTGCTGATCACCAGTCAGTCGTCGCAGGACCAGGCGGGGGCTGACAGCTACAAGTACCTGCTGCAGCCCAACCTCCTCCTGCGCTGACGCGCGAAACGACCGGGGCGCACCATCATCGCGCCTCCCCAGAACAAAGGAACCTCATGCACATCGGCCTCGTCGGTCTCGGCAAAATGGGCAACAACATGCGCGCTCGTCTGCGCAACGCGGGCATCGACGTCACGGGCTACGACGCCAACCCCGACGTCTCGGACGTCGCCAATCTCGGCGCCCTGGCCGCGGCCCTGCCCTCGCCTCGTCTCGTCTGGGTCATGGTGCCGCACGGCCAGATCACCGACGCCGTCATCAAAGACCTCTCCGAGGTGCTCGAGCCCGGTGACCTGGTCATCGACGGCGGCAACTCGAAGTGGCTCGACGACGAGGTCCACGCGACCCTCCTCGACAGCAAGGGCATCCGCTACATGGACGCCGGCGTCTCGGGCGGTGTCTGGGGCCTCGAGAACGGCTACGGCCTGATGGTCGGTGGCGACGCCGCCGACGTCGAGCGCGCCATGCCCGTCTTCGACGCGCTGCGCCCCGAGGGACCTCGCGAAGAGGGCTTCAGCCACGCGGGTGCCGTCGGCGCCGGCCACTACGCCAAGATGGTGCACAACGGCATCGAGTACGCGATCATGCAGGCGTACGGCGAGGGTTACGAGCTCCTCGAGGCCAAGGGTCTCATCGAGGACGTGCCCGCCGTGTTCAAGGCATGGCAGCGTGGCACGGTCGTCCGTTCCTGGCTGCTCGAGCTCATGGTGCTGGCCCTCGAGGCCGACCCCAAGCTGGAGGCGCTGTCCGGCTACGTGGAAGACAGCGGCGAGGGCCGCTGGACGCTCGAAGAGGGCATCGCCCACGCCGTCCCGATGCCGGCGCTGAGCGCGTCGATCTTCGCGCGCTTCGTGTCGCGTCAGGGTGAGGGCTCGCCGACCATGAAGGCCGTCGCCGCTCTCCGCAACCAGTTCGGCGGCCACGCCGTCAAGAAGGCCTAGTCGGCTTCTCGGCCCGCGTGCGAGTACTGCATCTCAGCCTCACCGACTTCCGGAACTACGCATCCGCCGAAGTCGCATTCGCGCGCGGGCCGAACCTCTTCGTCGGCAGTAACGGCCAGGGCAAGACCAATCTGGTCGAGTCCCTCGGCTATCTGTCCAGTCTCGGATCCCACCGGGTCTCGAGCGACACGGCGCTGATCCGCCAGGGGGCCGATTCCGCCATCGTGCGGGCGCGGCTCGAGAACGACGACCGGCAGTTGCTGGCCGAAGTCCAGATCAACCGGTCGTCGGCCAATCGGGCGCAGGTCAACCGCGGCGCCATCAAGGTGCGCGAGCTGCCGCGCTACTTCTCCAGCGTCCTGTTCGCCCCCGAAGACCTCGCGCTCGTCCGCGGTGAGCCGTCCGGGCGCCGACGGTTTCTCGACGAGCTGCTGGTGGCCCGATCGCCTCGCTTCGCAGGCGTGCTGTCCGACTACGAGCGGGTGCTCAAGCAGCGCAACACGCTCTTGAAGTCGGCCCGCGCCTCCGGCGTGAAGTCCGGGCAGCTCGGTACCCTCGACATCTGGGACGAGCGCCTCGTCACGCTCGGCAGCGAGCTGGTCGCGGCTCGCGACCGGCTGGCCGCCGATCTCGCACCCGAGGTGGCGCGCGCCTATGCCTCCGTCGCGGGTGAGGACCACGCGGCGCGCGTCTCGACCGTGCTGAGCATCCGGGGCGCGGCCCCCGACGACGAGACGACCGCGGCCGAGGCGCCGACCGAGGCGATCCCGGCCGACCAGGTCGCCGACGTCTTCCGTGCCGCCCTCGCCCGGGTGCGGCCGTCCGAGCTCGAGCGCGGCGTCACCCTCGTCGGGCCGCACCGCGACGATCTCTTCCTCTCGCTCAACGCCATGCCCGCGCGCGGCTATGCGAGCCACGGTGAGTCGTGGTCGTTCGCCCTCGCCCTCAAGCTGGCGTCGGCCGCCGTGATCCGGGCCGACTCGATCACCGGCGACCCGGTCATCGTGCTCGACGACGTCTTCGCCGAGCTCGACCGGTCGCGGCGGGAGCGTCTCGCCGACGCCGTCGCCGACTACGAGCAGGTCCTCATCACGGCCGCGGTCGAGGCCGACGTGCCCGAGCGCCTGGCCGCGCACACCGTGCGCATCTCGAAGGGCACGATCGTCGAGGCCGACGAGCTGCCGGCGGAGCCGACCGCCGATGAGTGACGAGCGGCGAGGCGACGAGACCCCCGACGCGGCAGCCGGGGAGGCGCGGGCCGAGACCGCGGGAGACCCGGCGACCGCGGGCGACGTCGAGAACGACCCCGCGCCTCCGGACAGCGAGGCGCAGCGCGTCTACCTCAGGTTCCGCCGCGTGTTCGGCGATCCCAGCAATCGCTCCCGGGACGCGCGTCGCCGCAAGGCCATCAAGCTCGGGGCGCCGAGCCAGCCGTTCGGCCTGGGTCGCGAGCCGAAGGGCATCGCCGACGTCCTCCTGGGCGTCACCACGGAGCTCGGCTGGAACAGCACGCTGGCGCAGTCCGACCTCATGACGGCCTGGCCCGAAATGGTCGGCGACGAGCTGGCCGGGCACTCCCACCCGGTGGGCATCGACGACGGCACGCTGACCGTCCAATGCGATTCGACGGCCTGGGCGACGCAGCTGCGACTGATGCGCGGACAGGTCACGACGACGATCGTCACGCGGTACCCCGACGCGGGGATCGCCTCGGTGCGTTTTCTGGCACCCAACGCCCCGACCTGGAAACGCGGCCCCAGATCGGTTCCAGGGCGGGGTCCTCGCGATACCTACGGTTGAGGAGGGTAAATCGTCCATCCGGCCGGTGAAAATCCGTCTATGGGCCGATTTTGCCCCGTGCGCGACACGCCTGCGGTAGACTCGGAAGGTCGTCCGAGACCGCCCGACGAGTGGGCGTGAGACCGGGCGTCGAACTCTGACTCAGCCGGCAGGAGCCCCCACGCACATGTCACCGAATCCCACCGACGCCCAGCCCGACGACTCCTACGGCGCCAGTGCGATCCAGGTGCTCGAGGGTCTCGAGGCGGTCCGCAAGCGTCCCGGCATGTACATCGGCTCGACCGGCCCTCGTGGTCTGCACCACCTCGTCTACGAGATCGTCGACAACTCGGTCGACGAGGCGCTGGCCGGGTACTGCGACCACATCGAGATCACGATGCGCGAGGACGGCGGCGTGCGCGTCGTCGACAACGGCCGAGGCATCCCGGTCGACATCCACCCGATCGAGAAGCGCTCCACGGTCGAGGTCGTCCTCACCGTGCTGCACGCCGGCGGCAAGTTCGGCGGTGGCGGGTACGCCGTCTCGGGTGGTCTGCACGGCGTGGGCAGCTCGGTCGTCAACGCCCTGTCCAGCGAGCTCGACGTCGAGGTCCGCCGCCAGGGCTCGGTCTGGCGTCAGAGCTTCACCGACGGTGTCCCCGTCGCTCCCCTCGCCCAGGGCGAGGACGACGACACGACCGGCACGACCATCACGTTCTGGCCGAACGCCGAGATCTTCGAGACCGTCGAGTTCGACTACGAGACGCTGCGCACGCGGTTCCAGCAGATGGCCTTCTTGAACAAGGGCCTCCGTATCGAGCTCAGCGACGAGCGCGTCCAGGCCGAAGACGAGACGGCGCGTCATGACGTCTTCCACTACGAGCAGGGCCTCGTCGACTACGTCGAGTACCTCAACGCGACCAAGAAGGTCGAGACGGTCCACCCTGACATCATCTCGTTCGAGTCGGAGGACACCGAGCGCAAGATCTCGCTCGAGGTCGCGATGCAGTGGAACACCTCTTACCAGGAGAGCGTCCACACCTACGCGAACACGATCAACACCCACGAGGGCGGCACCCACGAAGAGGGTTTCCGTGCCGCGCTGACGACGCTCGTCAACCGGTACGCGCGCGAGAAGAGCATCCTCAAGGAGAAGGACGACAACCTCACGGGCGACGACGTCCGCGAGGGTCTCACCGCCGTCATCTCGATCAAGCTCGGCGAGCCGCAGTTCGAGGGTCAGACCAAGACGAAGCTCGGCAACACCGAGGCGAAGTCGTTCGTGCAGCGCGTCGCCGGCGACCAGCTCAACGACTGGTTCGACCGCAACCCGACGCAGGCGCGCGACGTGATCCGCAAGGCGATCCAGGCGTCGCAGGCACGCCTCGCGGCCCGTAAGGCGCGCGAGCAGACCCGGCGCAAGGGGCTGCTCGAGTCGGGCGGCATGCCCGGCAAGCTGAAGGACTGCCAGAGCAAGGACCCGGCCGTCAGCGAGATCTTCATGGTCGAGGGTGACTCGGCCGGCGGTTCGGCCGTGCAGGGGCGCAACCCCGAGACGCAGGCGATCCTGCCGCTCCGCGGCAAGATCTTGAACGTCGAGAAGGCCCGCCTCGACCGTGCCCTGGCGAACAACGAGGTCCAGGCCATGATCACGGCGTTCGGTGCCGGCATCGGCGAGGACTTCAACCCGGACAAGGCCCGGTACCACAAGATCGTGCTGATGGCCGATGCCGACGTCGACGGCCAGCACATCACCACGCTGCTGCTGACACTCCTCTTCCGCTACATGCGTCCGCTGATCGATCTCGGCTACGTCTACCTCGCGCAGCCGCCGCTCTACAAGATCAAGTGGAGCAACGCGCCCCACGAGTACGTCTACAGCGACGCCGAGCGCGACGCCCTGCTCGTCTCGGGCAAGGCCGAGGGCAAGCGCATCCCCAAGGACAACGCGATCCAGCGCTACAAGGGTCTCGGCGAGATGGACTACAAGGAGCTCTGGGAGACCACGATGGACCCCGAGACCCGCACCCTGCTGCAGGTGACCCTCGACGACGCCGTGGCGGCCGACACCATCTTCGACACGCTCATGGGCGAGAACGTCGAGTCGCGACGCAACTTCATCCAGCAGAACGCGAAAGACGTCCGCTTCCTCGACATCTAGCGCTGCACCCGGCCGACCGGGAGCACAGCCGCGCCTCGCGGTCGACATCGAGGCAGACACGACAGACGGAGAATCATGGCCGACGAGCCGAACGACAGCACCGAGGGCGCACCCGAGGGCGATGGCGCTCAGACCTTCGCCGCCGCGGTGAAGCGCGACAGCATCGAGCAGGTCGACCTGCAGCTCGAGATGCAGCGCTCGTACCTCGACTACGCGATGAGCGTCATCGTCGGTCGAGCCCTGCCCGAGGTGCGCGACGGTCTCAAGCCGGTGCACCGTCGTGTCATCTACGCCATGTACGACGGCGGCTACCGCCCCGACCGCGCGTTCTCGAAGTGCTCGCGCGTCGTCGGCGACGTGATGGGGCAGTTCCACCCGCACGGTGACTCGGCCATCTACGACGCGCTCGTCCGTCTGGTCCAGCCCTGGAGCCTCCGCTACCCCCTCGCCCTCGGCCAGGGTAACTTCGGCAGCCCCGGCAACGACGGCGCCGCAGCCCCGCGGTACACCGAGACGAAGATGGCGCCGCTCGCGCTCGAGATGGTCCGCGACATCGACGAGGACACCGTCGACTTCCAGGACAACTACGACGGTCGCACACAAGAGCCAGCCATCCTGCCGAGCCGGTTCCCGAACCTCCTCGTCAACGGCTCGGTCGGCATCGCCGTCGGCATGGCGACGAACATCCCGCCGCACAACCTGCGCGAGGTGGCGTCCGGTGCCCAGTGGTACCTCGAGAACCCCGAGGCCTCCCGCGAAGAGCTGCTCGAGGCGCTCATGCAGCGCATCAAGGGCCCCGACTTCCCGACCGGCGCGCAGATCCTGGGCGTCAAGGGCATCCACGACGCCTACCGCACGGGTCGCGGGTCGATCACGATGCGCGCCGTCGTCAGCGTCGAAGAGATCCAGGGCCGCACCTGCCTCGTCGTGACCGAGCTGCCGTACCAGGTCAACCCCGACAACCTCGCGATCAAGATCGCGGACCTCGTCAAGGAGGGGCGGGTCGGCGGCATCGCCGACATCCGTGACGAGACCTCCGGTCGTACCGGTCAGCGCCTCGTCATCGTGCTCAAGCGCGACGCCGTGGCGAAGGTCGTGCTGAACAACCTCTACAAGCACACGTCGCTGCAAGAGAACTTCGGCGCCAACATGCTGGCGATCGTCGACGGGATCCCGCGCACGCTGGCCCTCGACGGCTTCATCTCGGCGTGGGTCGACCACCAGATCGACGTCATCGTGCGTCGCACCCGGTTCCGCCTCAAGAAGGCCGAAGCCGATGCGCACATCCTGCGTGGCTACATCAAGGCCCTCGACATGCTCGACGAGGTCATCGCCTTGATCCGCCGGTCGCCGACCGTCGAGGAGGCGCGCGAGGGTCTGATCGACCTGCTGGGCGTCGACGAGATCCAGGCCTCCGCCATCCTCAACCTGCAGCTTCGCCGCCTGGCCGCCCTCGAGCGCCAGAAGATCCAGGACGACCACGACGAGCTCGAGCGCAAGATCCTCGACTTCAAGGACATCCTGGCCAAGCCCGAGCGGCAGCGCTCGATCGTCAGCGACGAGCTGGCCGAGATCACCGACAAGTACGGCGACGACCGCCGCACCGAGATCATGTTCGGCTTCGACGGCGACATGAACGTCGAGGACCTCATCCCCGAAGAGGAGATGGTCGTCACCATCACGCGGGGCGGCTACGTCAAGCGCACGCGCAGCGACAACTACCGCAGCCAGCACCGCGGCGGCAAGGGTGTCCGCGGCGCCCAGCTCCGCGCCGACGACGTGGTCGAGCACTTCTTCGTCACGACGACGCACCACTGGCTGCTGTTCCTGACGAACAAGGGCCGCGTCTACCGGGCCAAGACCTACGAGCTGCAGGAGGCCGGCCGCGACGCCAAGGGTCAGCACGTCGCCAACCTGCTGGCGATGCAGCCCGACGAGCAGATCTCGCAGGTGCTCGACATCCGCGACTACGAGGTCGCCGACTACCTGGTGCTCGCCACCCGCGACGGTCTGATCAAGAAGACGGCGCTGACCGAGTACGACACCAACCGAACCGGCGGCATCATCGCCATCAACCTGCGCGACGACGACGAGCTCGTCTCCGCGCTGCTGGTCGACGAGCACGACGACCTGCTGCTCGTCTCCCGCCACGGCATGTCCCTCCGCTTCACCGCCACCAACGAGTCGCTGCGCCCCATGGGCCGTTCGACCTCGGGTGTGAAGGGCATGACGTTCCGCGAGAACGACACCCTGCTGTCGGCCTCCGTCGTCGGCGAGGAGGGCTTCGTCTTCGTCGTCACCGAGGGTGGCTACGCGAAGCGCACCGCCGCCGACCAGTACCGCGTGCAGAACCGCGGTGGGCTCGGCATCAAGGTCGCCAAACTCGCGGAGGCGCGGGGCGACCTGGCCGGCGCACTCATCGTCGGGGAGGACGACGAGGTGCTCGTCGTGCTGTCCGGAGGCAAGGTGGTAAGGTCTGCCGTGGCCGAGGTCCCGGCCAAGGGGCGTGACACCATGGGCGTCGTCTTCGCCCGATTCGCGGCCGACGATCGCATCATCGCCATTGCCCGCAACACAGAACGGAACCTCGAGGCACAAGCCGACGAGGCTGTAGAGGCCGATGTCGCCGACTCCACCGCTGACGCTTCGGCGCCCGCTGTGACCGAGAACGGTGACGCCGATCTCGAGACGACGACCGGCACGGCGGAGGAGACCGCCGGAGAGGAACCGATCAATGAGTAGCAGCGTCGCCGACCGGCTTCAGCGCAAGGCCAAGAGACCCGCCGGAACGAAGCAGGTCCGACTCAAGCTCGTCTACATCGACTTCTGGTCGGTCGTGAAGCTGTCGTTCCTGATCTCGGTCGCCCTCGGCATCGTGACCGTCGTCGCCACGTTCTTCGTCTGGCTGATCCTCAACCAGACGGGCATCTTCAACGACCTCGACAGCCTGCTGCAGGACATCCTGGGCGACGCGAACTTCTCGATCCAGGACACGTTCTCGCTCAGCCAGATCATGCTGTTCTCGATCGTGGTCGCGATCTTGAACGTCGTCGTGGGCACCGTGCTCGGGGCCATCGTGGCGGTGCTGTACAACCTCAGCGTCAAGGTCACGGGCGGTCTGCTCGTCGGTTTCACCAACAACTGACGTCGATTCGGTCAAACCGTCGTGGTGCTGTAAGCTTTACGACGGTCCGGGGGCTATAGCTCAGGCGGTTAGAGCGCTTCGCTGATAACGAAGAGGTCACAGGTTCAAGTCCTGTTAGCCCCACTCCCCATGCACGACCCGGGGCCTTAGCTCAATTGGTAGAGCGCCTGCTTTGCAAGCAGGAGGTCAGGAGTTCGATTCTCCTAGGCTCCACGAGAATGCATTGCCCCTGCTTGTCGACTGCGTCGACTTCGCGGGGGCATTCTTCGTTGTGCTCGTTTGGCCGCGCCGCCGCTCCTGCGGCGCGGCGTGCGGCTTCGCCGCCGCCGGGGGACCGGCTACTTCGTCGCCGTCCAGTGCCGGGGTTCTGCGGACACCGTGACGAGCGCGGGAGGCGCGGGGTACGCAGAAGGCCCGGCTCACGTGGACGTGGGCCGGGCCTTCTGACGAGGTGCGAGGACTACGCCTTCGTGTCGGCGTCGTCGTCGGCGACCCAGAGCTCGTCGTCGGCACGAAGGGTCTGGACGGCTGCGAAGACGAGGGCGCCGAGGGCGACGACTCCGACGCCGATCAGCAGAACGCCGCCGACACCGGGGCCGGACTTCTTGGCGGGCGTGTACTTCTTGGCGACCTTCTTGCCCTGCTTCTTGGCCTTCTTGACGGCCTTCTGCACGCGGGGGTCGTTCGCGAGGTCGACGTTGTCGAGCAGCTTCGAGAAGGTCGGGTAGACGTCGTGCTTCAGACGGTCCTGAGCGACGGTGGCGTAGTGGCTGCCGGCGGCGAGGCCGGTCGCGACGGCGGGACGCACGTTCTGGTCGACCGCCTTCTGGACGCGGGGCACGACCTCCTTGTTGGCGGCCTTGACGGCGCTGTCGCGCACGTCGCCGACGAACTTGCCGGCGTGGTCGAAGACGACCTTCTGCTCGCTCCACACGTCGAAGGCGTGCTTCTTGAACTTCTTGAGCTCTTTCTTCTGCTTGCGTGACAGCGGCATGAGCGATTCCTCCAACGGTGTGGCAGCGGGCCTGGACGTGCCAGAACGACTGGCAAGCCCATCC
Organism: Frigoribacterium sp. 2-23; assembly: GCF_049601585.1. GTDB lineage: Bacteria > Actinomycetota > Actinomycetes > Actinomycetales > Microbacteriaceae > Frigoribacterium. The sequence goes on from NZ_CP187126.1 coordinate 12,166, forward strand.
TTGCACGCAGCTTGCTGGCAGGTAACACCACGGTCACTGTGCGGTCGCTGATCTGTTCAGGCCCCTGTGAAAGAATGTCGCCCATGTCTACGCACACTGCTGTCGCCACGCTGAACACGAACCACGGTCCCATCAAGGTGAACCTGTTCGGCAACCACGCCCCCAAGACGGTCGCGAACTTCACCGGCCTCGCCACCGGCACCATCGAGTGGACCCACCCTGCGACCGGCAAGGTCAGCACCGACAAGCTGTACGACGGTGTCGTCTTCCACCGCATCATCAAGGACTTCATGATCCAGGGCGGCGACCCGCTCGGTCAGGGCATCGGTGGCCCCGGCTACCAGTTCGACGACGAGATCCACCCCGAGCTCACCTTCCAGGAGCCCTACATCCTCGCCATGGCGAACGCCGGCACGCAGGGCGGCCGCGGCACGAACGGCTCGCAGTTCTTCATCACGACCGTCGCGACGCCGTGGCTGCAGGGCAAGCACACCATCTTCGGTGTCGTCGCCGACGACGAGTCGAAAAAGGTCGTGGACGCGATCGAGGGTGTCTCGACCGACGGACGCGACAAGCCGCTCGATGACGTGGTCATCGAGAGCGTCACCATCGACGAGGTCTGAGTGAGCCAACCGCCGGTCGACACGGCGAACTTCTGCTACCGGCACCCCGACCGGCAGAGCTTCGTCCTGTGTCAGCGCTGTGGTCGGACGATCTGTTCGCAGTGCCAGACGCCGGCTGCCGTCGGCGTCCACTGCCCGGAGTGCGTCCGTGAGGCCCGAGCCAGCGCGCCGCGCACCAAGCCGGCCCTGCTGACCCGCGTTCGTGGCGCCTCCCGGCGGGGTGTCCCGGTCGTGACCTACTCGATCATCGGCGTGAGCCTGGTGATCTGGCTCCTCCAGCAGGTGACCGGCGGCGCCGTCACGAACGCGCTGCTCTTCTACGCACCGTTCGCGTTGAGCGAGCCGTGGCGAATCGTCACCTCGCTGTTCGTGCACGGGTCGTTCTTCCACATCGCGTTCAACATGTATGCGCTGTTCATCTTCGGCGGCGAGATGGAGCGTCAGCTCGGTCGAGCTCGTTTCGCAGCGCTGTACTTCGTCGGCGGCATCGGAGGGTCGGCCGCGGTCGCGGTGATCGCGCCGCAGAGCCCGGTCGTCGGTGCATCGGGGGCGATCTTCGGTCTGATGGTGGCGTTCTTCATCATCGCGCGCAGCCTCGGTCGCAATGCCGTGCAGTTGCTCGTGCTCGTGGCCATCAACCTCGCCATCGGTTTCGTCCTGCCCGGCGTCGCCTGGCAGGCGCACGTCGGCGGCATCATCGCAGGGGCCGCCGTCGCCTGGGTCTTCACGAAGACACGGCACCGGTCGAAGAAGCCGATCCAGATCGGCGCGATCGCCGCGATCGGGGTCGTGCTCATCGCAATCACCCTGGTCAGATCGGCTCAGATCCTCGGACTGGCCTGACCGGCACTCGGCACACGAAGAAGGGCGACCCCGCGGGGTCGCCCTTCTTGTGCAATCTGGCCTGGTTATCCACAGCTGTTTACACAGGTGTGGATACTTACACATGTGTAACTTCGAAGCTGCGTTCGACTCGTGTCAACGCCACCGGGTCGTCATCAAGAACCCGATGAACATGATCCCGAAGCCGATGAGGATGTTCCACGAGCCGAGGGAGGGGACGGGCAACAGGCTCTGGCTCACGTAGAAGACGATGATCCAGGCGAGGCCGACGAGCATGAACCCGAACATGACGGGTTTGAACCACACCGGATTCGGTGCGTCTTCGCTCGTTCGAGCCGCCTCGGGGCTGCGGGCAGGCTTGGATGGTCGCTTCACGTCTTTGGCCATGCGGCATAGTGTAGCGGGGCACGGGTATATCTCCTGGTGAGACCCCTGATCGTCCCTCGAGGGCTCTCGTTCGGGGCCGCACCGTAGACTCGTGCCCATGACCGATGAACTGCGGCGGCCTCGGAGGCGACGCCGGCTCTCCTTCGTGAGTGTCCTGGGCGAGCTCCTCATCACAGCCGGCGCGCTCGTCCTGCTCTTCATCGGGTGGCAGCAGTGGTTCAACGATCTGGTCGTGGCGAACGAGTACAAGAACGATGCCGCTCAACTCAGCCAGCAGTTCGCCCAGTCCGCGTCTCCCGCACCCGACTCGACGGCGTCGCCGGCCGACCCGCCCGTGGGCGCCAAGCCCGCCGATGCCCAGACGTTCGCCAACTTCTACGTGCCCCGCTTCGGTGCCGACTACGCCGTTCCGATCGCGGGTGGCACGAGCACGGTCCGCACGCTCAACAAGATCGGCATCGGCCACTACGACACGACGCAGATGCCGGGCGAGGTCGGCAACTTCGGTCTCGCCGCACACCGCACGACCTACGGCGCCCCCTTCAACAAGATCGCCGATCTGCAGCAGGGCGACAAGCTCTACGTGCAGACGGCGGAGGGGTGGTACACGTACTCGTTCCGCAATCTGCAGTACGTCCAGGCCACCCAGGTGAGCGTCCTGCAGCCGGTGCCCGACGCACCCGACGTCTCGACCGCCTCCGGAGAAAGGCTGATCACGTTGACCAGCTGCAACCCGATGTTCACCGCACAAGAGCGCATCGTCGCGTACGGCGTCTTCGACTCGTGGTCGGCCGAGGTGCCGGCAGAGCTGGCCGCGGCCGGGATCGGAGTCTGATCGTGTACGGAGCGTTGTGGCGTAGTCTTCCAGGCCCTTGGTGGGTCAAGCTCTTCTTGGTGCTGATCCTCCTCGCCGTCGTCTTGTTCGCGCTGGTGGAGTGGGTGTTCCCCTTCGTCAACGAGATCATCCCCAGCCCCGATGTGACAGTGGAGCAGTAATGACTCGAGTTCTGGTCGTCGACAACTACGACAGCTTCGTCTACACCCTCAACGGTTACCTGCAGCAGCTGGGCGCCGAGACCGACGTCGTGCGCAACGACGCGTTCGCGGCGGCCGACGCCGCCGACCGCATCGCCGACTACGACGCGGTGCTGCTGTCTCCCGGTCCGGGCACCCCGGCCGCAGCGGGTGTCTCGATCGACGTCGTGCACGCCGCCATCGCCCTCGACAAGCCGCTGCTCGGCGTCTGCCTGGGGCATCAGGCCATCGCCGAGGCGCTCGGCGCGACGGTCACGCACGCCGACGAACTGATGCACGGCAAGACCTCGCAGGTCAGCCACGACGACAGTGCGTTCTACGACGGTGTCCCGCAGCCCTTCACCGCGACGCGATACCACTCGCTGGCGGTGGTCGACGAGACGGTGCCGTCCGACCTCGAGGTCACGTCACGGACGAACGGCGGCGTGATCATGGGCCTGCGCCACACCGGTGCGCCCGTGTACGGCGTGCAGTTCCACCCCGAGTCGGTGCTCACCGAGGGCGGGTACCTGATGATCGGCAACTGGCTCGGCGTGGCCGGTCTGTCGACGGCCGCCGACACGGCGAAGGGGCTCAGCCCCCTCGTGCGGTTCGCTTAGCCCGCGGCGCAGATGTTCAGCACGATGGTGCTGTGCTGCGGGACGTCGCCAGGCGGCACCGACTGACCCGAGACCGTGCCGCCGGAGCACCCCGTGTCGGGGCTCGGCGTCACCGTCAACCCGAGCTGGTCGCTCAGGACCGAGTTGGCCGCCGCGAACGACTGGCGGGTCATGTCGGGCACCTTCACCATGCCGTTCGAGACGACGAGGTTGACCGAGTCGCCCTTCGCCAGCGAGGCACCGGCGGCGGGATCGGACGAGATGACCGCGTCGGCGGGCACATCGGGTGAGTAATCGGTGTTCTGCTGCCCCTGGCTGAGACCCGCGGCGACGATGGACGCCCAGGCTTGTTCAGCGGGGATGCCGTCGACCGAGGGCATGCTGATGACCGGGGGTCCCGTGGACACGGTGACGCGGACGGGCTGGGTCTTGGGGATCGACGTACCCGGTGTCGGGTCGGTCGAGATCACCTGGTCTTTCGGTGTCTTCTCGTCGGCCACGTCGATTCGGATGGGCGTCAGCCCGAGTTGGTCGAGGGAATCGGCGGCGTTCTCGTAGGACGCGCCGACGATGTCGGGCACCTTGGCCGCCTGGGCGTTGTCGACCGCCGGTGGCTGCAGATTGGCGACCCAGAACACGACGGCCGCGATGACGATGCCGACGAGCACGATGCCGGCCCAGATCCATGCGACCGGCGGCCGGGTCTGGGTGCGGTGCGGTCGATCGTTGTCATCGGAGGAGAGCTCGCGCAGGGCGGCCTCGCTGCCGGCGGCGGTGTTGGGGTTGACCCCGAAGAGCGTCGAGTTGTAGTCGGCGACCGGGAGGCGGCGGACCGGTGCCCGACCGGAGGCTGCGGCCTCGAGGTCGGTGCGGAAGTCGGCGGCGCTCTGGAAACGCTCGAAGCGGTCTTTCGCGAGAGCGCGGAGGACGACGGCGTCGAGCGCGGGCGAGACGGCAGGGTTGATGGTGCTCGGAGGCACGGGGGCCTCGCTGACGTGCTGGTACGCCACGGCCACCGGGGAGTCGCCACGGAAGGGCGGACGACCCGTCAGAAGCTCGAACAGCAGGACGCCGGTCGAGTACAGGTCGGAGCGCGCGTCGACGGTCTCACCGCGAGCCTGTTCGGGGCTGAAGTACTGCGCGGTGCCGAGGATCGCCGTCGTCTGGGCCACCGTGGCGGAGGAGTCGGAGATGGCGCGGGCGATGCCGAAGTCCATCACCTTGACCTGGCCCGTGTGCGTGAGCATGACATTGCCCGGCTTGATGTCGCGGTGCACGACTCCGGCCCGGTGGCTGTACTCGAGCGCGGTGAGGATGCCCTCGGTGACCCGGACGGCCTCGGCAGGGTCGAGCGGACCCTCGCGCACGATGTCCTTGAGGAGGCGCCCGTCGACGTATTCCATGACGATGAACGGGACCTGCACGTCGAGACCTCGCGCGTCGCGCGCGGTCTCTTCGCCGGCGTCGAACACGCGCACGATCGTGGGGTGGGCCATGCGGGCCGCGGCCTGCGCCTCTTGGCGGAATCGCGTCCGGAACGCCGGGTCGGTGGCCAGGGCCGGCTTCATCAGCTTGATCGCGATCTTGCGACCGAGGCGGGCATCCGTGCCGACGTGGACGTCGGCCATGCCGCCGCGCCCGATGAGTTCGCCGATCTGATACCGGTTGGCGAGGAGGTGAATCCCCTCTCTCACGCCTTCAGCCACGCCAGATTCTCCCTACGACACCGCTCCCGGGTCGGAGACGGACAGGGCAAGTGTACTTGGCCGCACCACCCCAGTCCGGGTGTCGGCCTACCCCCTGAGGATGATTGTCAGGCGTTCGTGACCCCGGTCGGCTCGGGTGAGTCGACCGGGGTCACGGGCTTACTGCTTGGGCGTTCCGCTCGGGTTGGGCCCCTGGGTCGGCTCCGAGGGCGCGGTCACCGAGACGGTGACACCGGGCGAGGCGGCCGAGGGCAGGGCGCCGCAGTTGGCCGTGTAGGTGACGGTGAGGTTGCCGGGGGTGGTGGACTTCACGGTGACCGACGTCACGTTCGTGCCGAGGCCTCCGCCCGAGGCTCCGGCGGCGTCCGTGCCACCGGTGATCGTGTAGGAGTATCCGGTGAGCGAGTAGCCGGTGGGGCAGCTCGTGTAGCCGGTCCAGTTGATCTGCGCCGTGTCGGTGCCGTCGCCGGTGATCGACGACTTGCTGGCCGTCGGTGCACCCGGAGCCGTGGGTGTCGGCGTCGCCTGGTAGATGTAGATCGTGACGGTCTGACCCTTCTGGACCACACCCGTCGGGTCGAGCGACTGCACGGTGCCGACGGCGGCGTCGTTGGGTGCGGCCTGGCTGGCCGGCGCGGACTCCACGCGCAGACCCTCACCCTCGAGCTCGGCCTTCACGTCGGCTTCGCCGCGGCCGACGTAGTCGCTCGAGACGATCGTCACCGTGGTCGGCGTCGGTGTCTCGGAGGGCGTCGTGATCGACGGGCTCGGAGGAGTGCTCGTCGTGCTCGCCGACGTACTGGGCGCCGCCTGCGGCTCGTTCGACGTGACGGCGAAGACCACCGCGGCCACGATTCCGAGCACGACGAGGATCGCCAGGACGATCAGGGGCCAGAACCACGGGCTGCGCTTCTTGGGCTCCTCGTCGTCACGGAGGGCGTCGGGGTCGGCGCTACCAGCCGCGTAGCCGGCCGCTGCACCCGCTGCCACCGTGCCTCCGGGGCGAGTCGCCAGCGGATCGATGCGACGCGTGGCGGCGTCGTCCTGAGCCGAGAACAGCTGCGTCGCCGCGTCGGTCGACGCGTTCGCGGCCGCCCCGATGGCCGGGACCGCGACGGTCGCGGCGGCCACGTCGCCTCGGCGCAGGGCACGGGCGGCCTGGGCGAGGGCGGACGTCGAGGCCGGGCGGTCGGCGGGCTTCTTCGCGATGCAGGACATGACGAGGCGGCGGACCGGCTCCGAGACCGAGCTCGGCAGGTCGGGCGGCGTCTCGTTGATCTGCGCCATGGCGATCGCGACCTGCGACTCGCCCGTGAAGGGGCGGCGACCGGCCAGGGCCTCGTAGGCGACGATGCCGAGCGAGTAGATGTCGGTGCTGGGCGACGCGGGGTGGCCGCTCGCCTGCTCGGGCGACAGGTACTGGACCGTGCCCATCACCTGGCCCGTGGCCGTGAGGGGAACCTGGTCGGCGATGCGCGCGATGCCGAAGTCGGTGATCTTGACGCGGCCGTCGGGCGTGATCAGCAGGTTGCCCGGCTTGATGTCGCGGTGCACGAGGCCCGCGGCGTGTGCGGCCTGCAGAGCGGACGCCGTCTGCGCGACGATGTCGAGCACCTTGTCGGTCGGCAGGACGCGGTCGCGCTCGAGGATGGTCGAGAGCGCCTCGCCGGGCACGAGCTCCATGACGAGGTAGGCGCTGCCCTCTTCTTCGCCGTAGTCGAAGACGTTCGCGATGCCCTCGTGGTTCACCAGGGCCGCGTGACGCGCCTCGGCTCGGAACCGCTCGAGGAACCCGGGGTCGCCCAGGTACTCGTCTTTCAAGATCTTGATGGCGACCGTTCGCCCGATGACGAGGTCGGTGGCCTCCCAGACCTCGCCCATGCCGCCGATGGCGACTCGGGTCGACAGTTGGTAACGCCCACCGAAGGTGAGTCCGCCCGTAGGTCTCATTTGTTCAGCACCGCCTCTAGTACTTTCTTCGCGATCGGTGACGCGACACTGTTGCCGAATGCGGACTGTCCTTGCCCGCCCCCGTTCTCGACGACGACCGCGATGGCCACCTGGGGATCATTGGCCGGGGCGAACCCGGTGAACCACAACGTGTACGGCTCGCCCGTGCCGTTCTCCGCCGTGCCCGTCTTCCCTGCCACATCGACGCCGCTAATTCTTGCATTACTGGCAGCGCCGTTGGCGACGTCGTCCACCATCAGACCGGTCATGGTCGACGCGGTGGAGGAGCTGATGGGCTTGCTGAAGACCTTGCTCGAGAAGTCGCCGACCGGGCTCAGGTCGGGGTTCAGCACGCTGTCGATCAGCGTCGGGGTCATCTCGGTGCCGCCGTTCGCGATCGCACTCGAGACCATGGCCATCTGCAGCGGCGTGACGCGGTCGGAACCCTGGCCGAACGACTGCAGCATGAGCGTCGCCTTGTCGATGGGGACCTCTTTGCCGTCGCGGTCCTTCGTCGTCGTCGGGAACACGCTGGCGGTGGTCTTCTGCGGGATGTCGACGGTCTTGCCGAAGCCGAACTTCTCGGCCTGCTCGTTGAGGGCGTCCGTTCCGAGCGCCTCGCCCAGCTGGGCCATCGGGATGTTGCACGACAGGCGCAGCGCCGTCGCGATGCTGGCGGTCTCGCCGCCTCCGCAGGTGCCGCCCTCGGCGTTGTTGATGTTCGTGCTCGTGCCCGGCAGCGTCAGCGTCGACGGGTTGGGGAACGTGCTCTCGGGCGTGTAGTCGCCGCTCTCCAGTGCCGCAGCCGTCGTGATCAGCTTGAACGTCGAGCCGGGGGCGTACAGGTCGCCCTGGATCGCGCGGTTCTGCAACGGATCGGCGGGGTCGTTCGCGAGCGTCTTGTACGCGCTCAGCACGGCGTCGCGATCGTGGCTCGCGAGCTGGTTCGGGTCGTACGAGGGCTTCGAGACCATCGCGAGGATCTTGCCGGTCTTCGGGTCCATCGCGACGACCGAGCCCGACTGGTTGCCGAGGGCGTCCCAGGCGGCCTGCTGCACGGTCGGGTCGATCGTGAGGTTGACCGTCGCCCCCTCCGGGTCCTGACCCGTGAGGAGCGAGTTGACGTATTCGAAGAACTGCGACGGGGCCTTGCCGACCAGGTAGTCGTTCATGGCGTCCTCGACACCGCGCGAGCCCTGGCCGAGCGTGTAGTACCCCGTCACGGGGGCGTACAGGTCGGGCTGCGCGTAGGTGCGCTGGAACTTGTACTGGTCGTCGACCGGTGTCGACTCGGCCACGGCCTGGCCCGCGACGAGGATCGGTCCTCGCTGGGCGGAGTAGCTCGCGAGCAACGCCCGCTGATTGCGGCTGTCGGCGCGGAGTGCGTCGGCCTGGAACGCCGTGATGTACGTGCTCGACGCGAAGAGCGCGACGAACATGAGCAGGACGACCACGCTGACGCGCTTGAGGGACTTGTTCATCAGCCGACCACCAGCCTCGGTTGGTTGCGCACCGAATCGGACAATCGCAGCAGCAGGGCCACGATGATCCAGTTCGCCACGAGGGAGGACCCGCCGGCGGCCATGAAGGGCCCGGTGAGTCCGGTCAGGGGGATGACGCGCGTGACGCCGCCCATGACGACGAAGACCTGCAGCGCGACGACGAAGGAGAGTCCGACGCCGAGCATGCGCCCGAAGTCGTCCTGGCCCACGAAGCCGATGCGGAACCCGCGCGAGACGAGCAGCAGGTAGAGCGCGAGGATCGCGAAGATGCCGGCCAGGCCGAGCTCCTCACCGATCGACGCGAAGATGTAGTCGCTCTCGGCGAGGGGCGTCGTCTGCGGGCGACCCTGACCAAGACCCGTGCCGATCAGCCCGCCGTTCGCGAAACCGAACAGACCGGTCACGAGCTGGAAGGATCCGCCGGTCGCGTCGTACTCGCCCTGGTCGAACGGGTTCAGCCACGCCGAGAAGCGCCCCTGGACGTAGCCGAGGAAGGTGCTGGCCACCAGGGCGCCGGCGAGGAACATGCCGAGCCCGAGCACGATCCAGCTGCCGCGACCGGTGCCGACGTAGATCATGACGAGGAACAGCCCGAAGTAGAGCAGCGAGGTGCCGAGGTCGCGCTGGAAGATCAGTACGCCCATGGCGACGACCCAGACGATCAGGATCGGCCCGAGGTCTCGCGCCCGCGGGAACCTCATGCCGAGGATCTTCGGGCCCATCAACGACAGGTTGTCGCGAGCCGTGACGAGATAGCCCGCGAAGAAGATCGCCAGCGTGATCTTCGCGATCTCGCCCGGCTGGAACGAGAACGGCCCGATGTCGATCCAGACGCGCGCGTTGAGCCCGTCGCGTCCCACACCCGGGATGAGCGGCAGCAAGAGCAGCACGATCGACACGAACATCGCGATGTAGCGGTACTTCGAGAGCACCCGGTAATTGCGGATGATGAGCAGCACGGCCAGCGCGATCGCCATCGCCAGCACCGTCCAGGCGATCTGCTTGACGCCCAGGCCGTCCCAGCCGAGGCGGTTCTTCGCGAGGTCGATGCGATAGATCTCGGCGATGCCGATGCCGTTGAGGGTCAGGCCGATCGGCAGGACGAACGGATCCGCCTCGCGGGCGACGACCCGCAGCACGAGGTGGAAGATGAGGGCCATGCCGAGCACGGTCGACCCGGCCACGAGCACGCTCGGGTCGATGGTGCCGAGGGCACCGAGCTGCACCAGGACGACGGCACCGGCGCAGATGCCGCACGCGATGAACAGCATGAGCAGTTCGAGGTTGCGCAGTCGTGCAGGCTCACGCAGACGGATGGTGATCGCCTGCGTCAGGTTCTGGGGCTTCGCCGAGGAGGCGCGGGCCGGGTTCTTGGAGATCGCCTCGGTCTGTGCCTCCGAGGCGGCGTTGCTACTGGGTGCTGGCATCGGCCAGCCTCTCGACGATGGCGCGGGCCTCGGTCAGGCTGTTCGCGCTGATCGTGTCCTTCACGCTCTGCTGCGTGTAGTTCGGGAGGTCGTCGACGTCGATGGACGTGCCCTCGTAGACGCTCGACAGGGCGATCGGCCCGATGCTCTGCTGGACGCCCTTGTAGATGACGACGGTGCCGTTCTGTTCTCCGACGTAGTAGTGGTCTTGGGTCCACTGGTACGTGAGCACGAGACCGGCCACGAGGGCGCCGACCGCGACCACGAGTGCGACGAGCCAGGTGATGCGGCGACGGCGTCGGCGACGCTTGTCTTCGGCGATGAGCTCGGCGAGGTACTCGTCGGACTCGGGCTCGAAGTGGCTGTCCTCGGGGGTCGTCGCGACCTTCAACGGGTGCAGCAGGATGGTCGGCAGTCGCAGCGGGCGTCGACCGCTCGCGCCCTCGAACGTCAGCGGCGTCGCGGCGGATCCGACCGTGACCGGGGGCTCCACGGACGAGTCGCCCGACTCGTCGATGTCGACGATCACGACCGTGACGTTGTCGGGGGCACCGTGGTCGAGTGTCTCCTTGACGAGACGGCGTGCGGTCTCGTCGGCGTCGAGACCGGCGGCCAGGCCCTTCTTGACCCGCTCTTCGGCGAGGTAGCTGCTGAGCCCGTCCGAGCAGATCAGCCAGCGATCGCCGGGCTGCGTGCCGAGGATGGCCGTGTCGATCTCGGGGGCCGCGTCGACGTCGCCGAGCACGCGCATGAGCACGCTGCGTCGGGGGTGCACCGCGGCCTCTTCGGGCGTGATGCGGCCGCTGTCGACGAGACGCTGCACGAAGGTGTGGTCGGCCGTGATCTGGCTGAGCTCGCCCTCGCGATACAGGTAGATGCGCGAGTCGCCGATGTGCGCGATCGCCATGCTGTCGCCGACGCGCAACAGGGCGCTCACCGTCGTGCCCATGCCGGTCAGCTCTTGGTGCTCGAAGACCGTCTCGGCGAGGAGCTGGTTGGCGGCGATCAGCGACGACTGCAGTGCGAACTCGGCGTCGCCGGGCGACGTGTAGGCGCGATCGGTCTCGCGGATCCGCTGGATCGCGATCGCCGACGCGACGTCGCCACCGGCGTGACCGCCCATGCCGTCGGCCACGACGAAGAGCTGCGTGCCCGCGTATCCGCTGTCTTGGTTGTTCGAGCGGATCTTGCCCACATTGGACAGCGCGGCGCTCTTCACGTGAGTCGCCATGCCCTACCGCCGCAGCTCGAAGCTCGTCTGGCCGATCGTCACGGTGGTGTTGACGGGCACAGGGGTCGGAACGGTGACGCGTTCGCCGTCGAGGAACGTGCCGTTCGTGGAGTCGAGGTCCTGGATGACCCAGCGACCGTTCCACAGCATGAGGCGGGCATGGTGCGTCGACGTGTAGTCGTCGCGGATCACGAGGTTGCTCTCTTGGGAGCGCCCGATGGTGAGCGGCCCGTCGCCCAGGGGCATCTCGAGGCCGGCCTTGGCGCCCTTCGTGATGATCAGACGCGATGGCGTGCCGTCACCGGGTGGTGCGGAGGCCGCTGCGTTCGGCATGCTCGGTGCCCGCGGGGCGGCGGGCGCAGGAGGCGCGGGTGCGGTCGCCGCGGCCTGGCCGGCCCTCGCATCGGCCGGCATCTTGCGCGCCCGCTGCCCGAACAGGTCGGAGCGGAGCGCGTAGACGATGGCGAAGACGAACAGCCACAGCACGAGCAGGAACGCGAAGCGCAGGACGAGCAGGGTGAGGGCGCTGGTCATCGTCGCCCCCCGGAGTCGCCGAAGCCGTCGAAGGGATCGACGGACGCAGACTGGGGGAGCACGCGGAACACGATACGCGTACGACCGATCTCGATGACCGAATCCGGCAGCAGCGGCGCCTTCGAGAGCGGGTTGCCGTTGAGCTTCGTGCCGTTCGTCGAGCCGAGGTCGCGGACCTGGCCGCGCGTCCCGTCCCAGAGGATCTCGGCGTGCTGGCGGGAGGCGCCGGTGTCTTGGATGGTGATGTCGGCGTCGCTGCCGCGGCCGAGGATCGTGCGGGATCCCGTCAGGGTCACCCGCTTGCCGTCGACGTCGACGACCGGCTTCCACTGCACCTCGCCGCGGACGTTGCGCGACTCGACGTTCATGATGCCGATGCTGAGCGACTCGTCCTCGCGCAGGCGGATCCCGATCGGGCCGGCGAACTGGTAGCCCTGGGCCGTGGCGTGGCGCTGGGTCAGCTGGGTCAGCTCGTCGATCAGGGCGGAGCCGATGGCGGACATCTTCTCGTAGTCGGCCGGGGCGAGGCGGACGAGCAGCTCGTTCGGCACCAGGATGCGATCGCGGGACACCACGGCGGCCTTCGTGTCGAGCTCGCGACGCAGGGCGTTCGTGATCTCGAGAGGCTGCACACCCGAACGGAACGTCTTGGCGAATGCGCCGTTCACGGCGCGCTCCAGCCCGCGTTCGAAGTTGTCGAGCAGTCCCATGGGTCTCCAGGTTCGGGGTCTCTGGTCACGCGATCTTAGCCCGACGGGATGACGGAGGCTGACGAGTGCGTGAAAGGAGGCTCTGCGCATGCTAGTGTTTTCGAGTTCGCGCGAGTGGCGGAATTGGCAGACGCGCTGGCTTCAGGTGCCAGTGCTCGAAAGGGCGTGGGGGTTCAAGTCCCCCCTCGCGCACGAACGGAAAGACCCAACTTCGGTTGGGTCTTTTTCTTTGCCCCGGCGCTGCGCCACCGCGGCCTGCGGCCCGCGGCGCGCGGCGCGCTGCTCAGGCGAGCGGGTCGATGAGGTACGCGCCGTTGTTGCGCACGTTGTTGGCGTCGCGCGTCACCTCGTGCTGCACCAGGTCGTGCGCGATCTCGTGCGAGTCGCGCTCGAGCAACGCCAGCAGCTCGTCGGGTCCCAGGTGGTCGCCGAGCCAGTCGTCGAACGAGTCCGGCGTGAGGCAGGCGGGCATCCGGTCGTGCACCTCCCCGGGGGCGACGTGGGCGTCACGGGTGATGATCGCCATCGAGAGCACCCACCGGTCGGGGTCGTCCTCCTCCTTCGACGGGTCGGGCCACGCGCTCATCACGCCGGCCATCGCCAGGGCTCCGTCGGGCTCGTGGATGAAGTGCGGCTGCTTGCCCGAGTCGGTCACGGTCCACTCGTAGTACCCGAGGGCCGGCACGATGCAGCGGCGCGACGCGAACGGCCGACGGAACATGCCGCTCGTCGCCACGGACTCGATGCGGGCGTTGATCGGCTGTGGACGCTTCTTCAGGTCGGGGTACCACGACGGGGTCAACCCCCACCGCGCCTCCACCAGTTCTCGGCCGTCGTGGCGCTCGCGCACGACCGGCACGGCCGTCGTCGGCGCGACGTTGTAGTCGTCGCGCAACGGAGGTAGACCGTCGAGCAGGCTGGGGAGCAGATCGGACGTGGCCTTGGCAATGACATAGCGACCGCACATACGGCCAGTGTTCTCTTTGCCGCGACCGAGCGGTAGTGATTCACTGAGGCCGCGGGCGGTCGTGCGGCCTCCCGACGCAGAGATGGGGTGCTGACCATGACCGATCGACTCGAGGGCATGAACGGGTACGTCGTCGTCGGTGTCGTCCGGCGGACGGCTCCGGTCGTCCTGCGCGAGGCCGCGATCGTCGCCCGGCGGTTCGGCACGGGGCTCGCGGTCGTGAGCGTCGACCCCGATCGGCTCGCCTTCGCCGAGGGCATCGACGGTTCGGTCGTGTCGTACCCCGTCGATCTGCCCGGCGACGACGAGGAGCCGGAGTTCGACGACGAGCTCGCGACCCTCTCGCGGACCACCCTCGACCGGCACGGCGTTCCGTACCGCCTGATCGCCGTGATCGGCGACGCGGCCCAGAGTCTCGCGCGGATCGCCTCGTCCGTCGACGCCCCGATGATCGTCGTCGGCAGCCGCGAGGCGGGTCTCCGCGGCAGCGTCCGCGAGTTCTTCGCCGGCTCGGTCGCCGTGCACCTGACGCACCGGCAGAGCCGTCCCGTGCTCGTCGTCCCGCTCGAACCCGTCGGCCGCGGCGACGCGCTGCCATGGGACGACGAGTTGTGAGGCGCCGCGGTCGCTTCGCGATCTCGTCGGACGAGCTGGACCCGGGAGGCGCGCGCCCGGTCCACCTGACCCCCTCCTTGATCGCTCTGGTCGCGCTGGGCGGCGCCGTCGGCACGTCCCTGCGGCTGGCGGTCAGCCTGCTCGTCCCGGCGCGCGGGCCGTTCGACGTCGGCATCTTCGGCGTGAACGTGGTCGGCGCGTTCGCGCTCGGGCTGCTGCTCGAGCACCTCGCGCTCGGCGGATCCGACGTCGGGCGCCGTCGTCAGCTGCGTCTGCTCGTCGGGACGGGCGTGCTCGGCGGCTTCACGACGTACAGCACGCTGGCGACCTCGACGGCGACCCTGCTCGGCGGGGACCACCTGCTCTGGGCGCTGCTCTACGGGTTGATCACGGTCGTGACCGGCACGATCGCCTCCTACGCGGGCATCGCGCTGGCCCGCCGCCTGCGCCGCCCGAGCCGCGAGCGACCGGGAGCAGCATCGTGACGCCGGCGCTGTTCGTCGGGATCGCGCTCGCGGGCGGAGTCGGCGCGTCCCTCCGCTTCGTCGTCGACGGTGTCGTCACGGGGCGTCTGCATAACGTCTTCCCGTGGGGCACGAACATCATCAACGTCACGGGGTCCCTGCTGCTCGGCCTCGTGACCGGCCTCGCGCTCGGCGGCGTCGTGTCGCACGACTGGCAGCTCGTGCTCGGCACCGGCCTGCTCGGCGGCTACACGACGTTCAGCACGGCCAGTCTGCAGACCGTCCGACTGCTGCTCGACGGCGCGCGCGGTCCGGCGCTGCTGAACGGGCTCGGCATGCTCGTGCTGTGCGTCGCGGCATCCGGGCTCGGCCTCTGGCTCGGCACGCTGATCTGATCGCGGGGGCGACCGCTCCGGGTACTGTTCGCGTCATCATGACCGACACTCGCGCCTCCTCGTCCTCGTCCGTCCCCTCGATCGCCGTCACGGGCGCCACCGGCGCCGTCGGCGGTGTCGTCGCCCGCACGCTCGCGGCCGCCGGCCTGCCGCAGCGCCTCCTCGTGCGGGACGCGGGGAGGGCTCCCGAGCTCGCCGGCGCCTCCGTCGCGGTCACGACCTACGCCGACCGCGCCGCGTCGGTCGCCGCACTGCAGGGCGTCGACACCCTGCTGATGGTGTCGGCGGCGGAGGCGGTCGACCGGCTCGACCAGCATCGTGCGTTCGTCGACGCGGCCGTGGAGGCGGGGGTGCGGCACATCGTCTACACGTCCTTCCAGGGGGCGGCACCCGATGCGGTCTTCACGCTGGCCCGCGACCATTGGGCGACCGAGCGGCACATCGTCGAGTCGGGGCTGGAGCACACGTTCTTGCGCGACTCCTTCTATCTCGACGTCTTCCCGTTGTTCGCGGACGAGGAGGGCGTGATCCGCGGGCCGGCCGGCGACGGGCGCGTGGCCGCCGTCGCGCGCGAGGACGTCGCGGCGGTCGCGGCGATCGTGCTGCAGGCGCCGAGCGAGCACGCCGGGCGCACCTACACGCTGACCGGCTCGGAGGCCCTGTCGCTCGACGAGATCGCCGCGCGGCTCACGACCGTGCTGGGGCGGCCGTTCACGTTCGTCGACGAGACGCTCGACGAGGCCTACGCGTCGCGCGCCGCCTGGAACCCGGAGCCGTGGCAGGCCGACGCCTGGGTCAGCACGTACACGTCGATCGCGTCGGGCGAGGTCGCCCCGGTCACGTCGGACGTGCGCGAGCTGACCGGGCGCGCGCCGCTGACCGTGGAGACGCTGTTCGCGGTGCGGTGAGCTGCGACCGCTCGCCGCACCTCGTTCTGATCAACGAACCTCGCTGTAACAGGGTGCGTTGATCAGAACGAGGTGCGCAGCCGGGGAGGCGCGGGTCGGGCGAGCGCAGGAGGCACGGGTCGGCCGGCGACGAAGCCCGCGACCCGGCCGCGGCGTCAGCGCACGCGCCGCGACGACAGCACGCCGCTGAAGCCCAGCACGAGCACCGACACGAAGACGCCGATCATCGGCACGCGCCAGTCGCCCGCGAGCGTGTGCAGCCCGCCGATGGCGAGCGGGCCGAGCGAGCCGAGGGCGTAGCCGCCGCCCTGCACGAAGGCCGACAACCGCCGGGCGTCGTCGTTGGTCGTCGCCATGCGCACGATGACGATGAACACGATCGTGATGCCGCCGCCCTGCGCCGCGCCGCCGAAGATCGACCAGACCAGCCAGAGGTCGGGACGGAACAGCAGTCCGAGCGGCATCGCCATCCAGAGCACGCTGATCGCCGCGATCACGTACGACGGCCGGACCTTCAACGCCAGCAGCGGCACGCCGAGCGCTCCGACGACGGCCATGATCTGGAACACGGACGAGCTCGCTCCGGCGGACTCGCGCGACAGGCCGACCTCGTCGCCGAGCAGCGTCGGGATCCACGCGGTGAGGCCGTAGTAGCTGAACGCCTGGCCGCCGAACGCGAGGGTCAGCCCCCAGGTCGTCCAGCGGCGGAGCAGCGGGGTCCGGGCGCGGGCGGCCTCGCGGGCGTCGACGATCGGGATGCCCCCGGTGAGCACGTCGACCGAGTCGCGGTCGCGATCAACGCCAGAGGCTGCCGACCCGGCCGTCTCGGGGCCGCGGGCGTCGTCGGTGACGTCCGCCGTGCCTCCCGCGGGGGCGAGGCGGGCGCTGCCGAGCGCGACCCGCGGGCTCACCGCGACCGACCAGACGACGAGCGCGACCACCGCGATCAGGGCCCAGGCCGCGATCGCCCACCGCCAGCCGATCACCCCGGCGAGGGGTGCGGTGCCGAGGGTGGTGATCATCGAGCCGACGTTGAGGGCGGACGTGTAGACGCCGGTCACGAGGCCGGCACGCTCGGGCGAGAAGTCGCGACGGATGATCACGGGCAGCACGACGTTGCCGATCGTGATGGCGATGCCGATCACGACGACGCCGACGAACAGGCCCGTCGACCCGCCGACCGAACGGATGACCGTGCCGATCATCACCCCGATGAGGCCGATGGAGACCGCCTTCTCGGCGCCGGCCCGCACGATCAGGGCCGAGGCCGCCGGGCTGGCGACGGCGAAGCAGAGCACCGGGATGGTCGTCAGGAGCCCCGCGACCACGGCGCTCAGGCCGAGGTCGGACTGCAGCTCGCGCAAGACGGGTGCCGTCGCGACGATCGGGCCGCGCAGGTTCAGGGCGATCAGCACGATCGCCGTGGTCAGCAGCCAGGCGGCGGGGGAGCGGACGACTCCCGCGGCCCGCGTCACGCGACGCCGCGCAGGACGGTGACCCCGAGGAGGCTCGCCAGTTCGGTCGTGTCGTCGACGACCGCGATCGCGCCCACGCGCTCGGCCGGGGAGCCGTAGCCCCACGTCACGGCGATGGTCGGCACGCCGTGCACGGCCGCCCCCTCGATGTCGTGATGACGGTCGCCGATCAGCACCGGGCGGCTCAGGTCGACGCCGCGGGCCTCGAGCCGGCGGAGCGCCTCGGCCACGACGTCGGCCTTGGCCGAGCGCACCTCGTCGTCGGACGCGCCCGTGATGACGTCGAGGTACTGCGTCAGATCGAACGCGTCGAGGATCTTGGTCGCCGGGGTCTCGGGCTTCGACGTCGCGGTCGACGTCGGGATGCCGGCCTCGTGCACGGCCCGCATCAGCTCGGCCATGCCCGGGTACACCGCGTTGTCGAGGGCGCCCTTCTCCCAGTAGTCCGCGCGGTAGGTGGTCATCGCCTCGCCGAGGCGCTCGATCTGGGCGGGATCGGGCTGGGCGGCCAGGAACGTCTCGAAGCTGTCCTGCAGCGGTGGGCCGACCCAGGCCAGCAGCTCGGCCGGGCTCGGCACGGGCAGGCCGAGACGGGCGATGGTGTGCGCGAGGCTGGCCGTGATGCCCGGAGCCGAGTCGGTGATGGTGCCGTCGAGGTCGTAGAGGACTGCGGTGAAGGGCGGGGTGGTCACCCGCTCAGCTTAGGCGCGCTGCTGGCGGCGTCCGGGGCGCCCGGTGGGCTCGGGGCGGCGGCGTCGGAGCTCGGAGTGCGTGACCGCCGTGGCAGAGGGGAGGGCCACCGAGTGCCGCCCGACGTGCGCGGACGCGACCTGGTCGAAGATCGGTGTCGCCCGCCGACGACTGACGATCTCGTCGTAGAGCGGGGACGGTGAGGGTGCCGGTGAGGGTGCGGATGCGTATGCAGTCGCGGGTGCGGTGGTCGGTGCGTTCGAGGTCGGCATGTCTTCTCCTTGGTCAGGAGAAATACTACGCTGATATTTAGATTCTACAAGGGGCGATCAGAACAGGCGCGAGTGCGAGTCGTCCAGCCCGCGCATGGCGTCGTAGTCGAGCAGCAGGGTCTTGATGCCCCGGTCGTGCGCGAGGGTGCGAGCCTGCGGCTTGATCTCCTGCGCGGCGAACACGCCGACCACGGGGGCCAGGTGCGGGTCGCGGTTCATCAGCTCGAGGTACCGCGTCAGCTGCTCGACTCCGTCGATGTCTCCGCGACGTTTGATCTCGACCGCCACCGCGCCTCCGGAGCCATCGCGAGCCAGGATGTCGACCGGCCCGATCGCCGTCATGTACTCGCGGCGGACGAGCGTGTGGCCGTCGCCGAGCAGCTCGATCTGCTCGGCCAGGAGCTTCTGCAGGTCGGCCTCGACGCCGTCCTTCGTCAGGCCGGGGTCGATGCCGAGCTCGTGCGAGGTGTCGTGCAGGATCTCATGGATCGACACGACCAGGATGTCGGCGGTCTTCGCCTGGGTGACCTTCCAGAGCTCGGTGACCCCCGCCTCCTTCTGGTCGTCGTCGGGCTCGAGCATGCGGATCGAGCACGGCGGGCTCATCCAGTTGAGCGGCTTGTAGCTGCCGCCGTCGGAGTGGACGAGCAGACTGCCGTCGCTCTTGACCATGAGCAGACGGGTCGCGAGAGGCAGATGAGCGGACAGGCGGCCCGCGTAGTCGACCGAGCAGCGGGCTATGACGAGACGCACCCGACGATCCTACGGCGAGGAGGCGCGGGCCGAGATTCGTCCAGCGAAACACTTGACAATAAATATCAATGTTGCATAGATTTCATATGTCAGGCCGCAGGGGTCGGACATCGACTCCCCGGGAGAATCTCATGACCACGCTCGCCTCCGGTCTCGCCGCCACGACCCGCTTCGCCGCCGCCGACCTGCTGCTCGTCGACATCGCGACCGGCCGCTACCTCCCCGGCGACTCGATCGAACCCGAGACGGCGGCCCGCGAGCACGACTGCACCCCGCTCGAGATGCACGCCGCGCTGGCCGATCTGCGCCGAGCCGGCCTCGTCACGCAGGCGATGTTCGCGCCCGGCATGGTCGTCGTCTGGCACCACCGCTACAACGAGACGCTGATGCGCCGCCTCGGCCGCCTGCTCGCGCTCGCCGTGGCCAAGCAGCCCGACCTCGAGACCGTCGCCGAGCCCGTTCGCCGCGCCACGGCCGCCGAGGCACACGGTCTGCAGCTGCCCGACGACGCCGCCCGCTTCTTCGACATCGCCCGCGCGCTCGTCTCGGTGCTGCCTGCGGCCGTCGCCGGCCACGCCGTCACCGATCTCATCACCCCGCTCGAGACGATGTACTCGACCACGTCGATGACCGTCCACGGCATCACCCCGGCACTGTCCGAGGCGGTCCGGCACACGATCGTCGACCTGCTCGAGCACGCCGCGCACTACGGCGAGTGGACGGACGTCTGCGGCTTCGTCGCGGACTACGGCGTGGCGATCGGAGCGGATGCGCCGGCGGCGGCGTAGCCGGGCGGCGTGCCGCACTGCCGGGCTGTGCGTCTGCCCGCTCCGGCCCGCTCCGGCCCGCTTCGTGTCGCGGATGAGGCGTCGTGTCGTGTCTGTTCAGCACAGGATGCCGCGAACGCGACACGACAACAGCCGAGGAGGCGCGGTGCCGGTTGGACTCAGCGGCGCAGCGCCGCCCGACGGTCGGGTTCGCGGGCCGCGCCCGACGCCACACCGGCGACGGCGATCAGCACCAGCACGATCACCAGGGCGTCGAGCAGCCCGACCTTCTCGCCGAGGAACCCGATCACCGGCGGCAGGGCCAGGAAGGCCAGGTAGCCGACGGTCGCGACGGCGCTGACGCGGGCGGCCGCGTTGCGGGAGTCGTCCGCGGCGGCGGACAGCCCGACGGGGAACCCGAGAGCCGCGCCGAATCCCCAGAACACGACGCCGATCACGGCGAGCCAGGCCCACGGCGACACGATCACGAGCAGCAGCCCGACGATGGCGGCGACGGCCGACAGGCGCAGCATCAGCACCCGTCCGTAGCGGTCGAGAAGCGGCGAGCCGGCCACGCGGGCCATGGTCATCGCCGTCACGAAGACGAAGAACACGACCGTGCCGCCCGTGTTGCTGAGCCCGTGGCCGTCCACCATCGCGAGGGCGAGCCAGTCGTTGGCCGAGCCCTCGGCGGTGGCCATGCCGAGGACGACCAGGCCGAGCAGCAAGGTGCTCGGCGAGCCCCAGATCGCGAGGCGATCGCGCCAGGTGCTCTTCTCGTCGACGCCGGAGGACGCCTCGGTGGCCGCGTCCGCGGCATGACCGAGGTCTTCGGACTGCAGTCGCGGCGTGATCACCACCGCCGCGGCGGCGACGATGAGGGCGAGGATGCCGACGTGCACCGCGACCGGGACCTTCAGAGCCTCCGCCCCGGCGCTGATCAGGGCGCCCGCCATCGTGCCGAGGCTGAACGCGGCGTGGAAGAGGGGCATCACGGTCTTGCCGAGGACGCGTTCGGCGGCTGCTCCGGACACGTTCATGCCGACGTCGCAGAGGCCGTTGCCGAAGCCGAAGACGGCGAGTCCGACGACGATCCCGGCGAAGCCGACCCCGAGGGAGGCGCTCAGACCCGCGACGACGAGACCGACGGCGACGATCAGGAGGGCGACCAGCACCGTCTTGCGCGCACCGATGGCGGCGATGACGTGGCTCGACAGGGTGATCGCCACGATCGACCCGATGCTCAGACCCGCGACCAGCAGGCCCATCTCGAGCGACGACGCGTCGAGGATGTCGCGGACGGCCGGCACCCGGCCGAGCCAGGTGGCGATGGCCAACCCCGACAGGGCGAAGACGACGAACAGCGCGTTGCGCCAGCGGACGACGTCATGGCGGGAGAGGCCGCCGTCGTAGTGGCGATCGGTGCTGGGCAGGGCTGACATGGTGCGGACCTCGGACGTCGTCGTTCGGAAGGGGAGTGTGGGGCGGGTAGCGAATCGGTCGGTCGATCGTGATTGTCGAATCGATTCGATCCGCCAACGGTAGCCCGCCGGCGCAGGCCGTGCAAGAGGCAGGGCGCCCCGGTCCCGCCCGCGGTGCGTCGACTAGGCTGCAGCACCATGAACGATGCCGCCGTCGACCCGGGCCCTCGCCCGACGTTGGCCGGTGTCGCGAAGCTTGCCGGGGTGTCCGCCTCCACCGCCTCCTTGGCGTTCAGTGGCACCGGGCCCGTGTCGGATGCGACGCGCGAACGTGTGCTCGCCGCGGCTGCCGAGCTCGGCTACGCCGGACCCGACCCGAGGGCGCGGTCGTTGCGCCGCGGTCGATCCGGCATCGTCGGTGCCGTGCTCGAGGAGACGCTGAGCAACGCGTTCCGCGACCCCATCAACGTGGCCATGCTCGACGGGCTGTCCGAGGTGGCAGGCGACGCCGACAACTCGCTGCTGCTGCTGACCGAGACGGGCCCGGAGCGGTCACGACTCGTCGACGCTCCGGTCGACGCGGTGGTGCTGTTCGGCTGCAGCGTGCGTCTCGACGACTCGATCGACATGCTGCGTCGGCGCGGGATCCCGATGGTCGCCATCGAGGGCAAGCCGACCGACGGCGTGCTCGACATCGCGCAGGACAACGTCGAGGCCTCGCACGCCCTGGCTCGACACCTGCACGATCTCGGTCACCGCCGGGTCGCCGTCGTCACGCTCGAGCTCGGGCCGGGTCGGCACATCGGACCGATCGACGACGCGCGCTTGGCGTCGGGCACGACGTTCGTAACGATCGAGCGGCTGCGCGGCGTGCGCGAGGTCTACCCCGACGCACCCGCCTGGGGCACGGCCGGGAGCTGGGTCGACCAGGGGCGCCGCGCCGGACGAGCGCTGCTCGACGTCGCGCCCGAGGTGCGGCCGACGGCGATCATCGCGCAGAGCGACCTGCTCGCCGCGGGAGTGCTCGCGGCCGCCGACGAGCTCGGACTGTCGGTGCCCGGTGACGTGAGCGTCGTCGGGTTCGACGGCGTGCGGCTCGACGATCCGCGCGCCGCGCACCTCACGACGATGGTGCAGCCGGCCGTCGACAAGGGGCGGGCCGCCGGGCACGCGATCGTGCAACTGCTCGCGGGGGAGCCCGCGGAGCCGCGGCTGTTCACCAGCCGGTTCCGCGCCGGCGACACGTCCGGGCCGGTGCCGACGGCGACCGTCGGTGCGCGCTGACGCGGGGCTGACGCTGCTTCGCACCTCGTTCTGATCAGCGCACCACGGTGCAACGAGGTGCGGTGATCAGAACGAGGTTCTACGGCGCGGCGGGGGCGTCGACGCGCATCCAGCGCGTGCCGACGGCGCGGACACCGAGGGTGATCGCGCGGATGCCGATGAATCCGAGACCGAAGGCCAGCCACAGCGCGACGGTCGCGTCGGTGCCCTGGTCGACCCGCCCCTCCACCAGGAGGAGCACCACCAGGTAGACGACCAGGTTGACCACGCCCGCGATCGCGAGATAACGCACGTCGCCGGCGCCCAGCAGCACGCCGTCGAGAACGAACACGAAGCCGGCGAGCGGGACGCCGATCGCCATCGCGAGCAGCACCGGCGGCAGGGCCTGCTGCACTCCGGCGTCGCTGCTGAACACCGGCGCGAGCACGGGTGCCAGGGCCGCGACGACGACACCGAGCAGGACACCGCCGCCGACCCCGAACACCATGAGGCGCCGCGTCACCTCGCGCACCCGTTCGACCTCGCCCGACCCGAGGGAGTGCCCGACGAGCGCCTGCCCCGCGATCGCCAGGGCGTCCAGCGTGAACGCCAGCGTCGAGAAGACGGTGAGGGCGACCTGCAGCGTCGCCAGACCCGTCACCCCCGAGGAGGCGGCGGCCGAGACGGTCGCGATCATCGCGAACCGCAGGGACGCGTTGCGGACGAGCAGCCAGGCTCCCGAGCGAGCCGTCCGGCCGACGCCGTCCAGCCCCGGTCGGAGCGACGCCCCGGAGGCGCGCGCGGCCCGGATCGCGATGGTCACGTACACCGCGGCCATGCCCCATTGCGCGACCACCGTCCCGGCGGCGGAACCGGCCACGCCCCACCCGAAGCCGTAGATGAAGAGCGCGTTCAGGCCCGCGTTGACGGCGAAGCCGAGGACGGCGACGACCAGCGGGGTGCGGGTGTCCTGCAGCCCCCGCAGCAGACCCGTCGCCGCGATGACGATCAGCATGCCGGGCAGACCGATCAGCGAGACGAGCAGATAGGTGGAGGCGGCCTCGGTGACGGCGAGCTCCGTGCCGAAGGCCGCGGCCAGGGGGCGCACGGTCGGGATGCCGACCAGAGCCAGGGCGACGCCGACGAAGAGGGCGAACCAGATGCCGTCGACGCCGGCTCGGATGGCCCCGGTGCGGTCACCGGCGCCCAGACGTCGGGCGACCGTCGGGGTCGTGGCGTAGGCCAGGAAGATCAGCAGGCCGAGGGCCGTCTGCAGGATGACGCTCGCGACCCCGAGCCCCGCGAGGGGGACCGAGCCCAGGTGCCCGACGAGCGCGGTGTCGGTCAGCAGGAAGAGCGGCTCGGCGACGAGGGCGCCGAGGGCCGGGAGCGCGAGCCGGACGATCTCGCGGTCGTGGGGGCTGCGCAGCCGCACCGTCAGTCGGTGCCTCGAACGCGACCGATGGCGTTCATCAGGTGGTAGACGACGATCGCGGCGACCGTGCCCAGGATGATGCCGCCGAAGCTGGCGCCGCCGAGCACGAGCGTGAAGTTCGCGATGCCCATGATGAGCGCCACACCGGCGGTCAGCTGGTTCTTCGACTTGCTGAAGTCGACCTTGTTCTCGACCCAGATGCGCACGCCGATGATGCCGATCAGGCCGTAGAGCGCGGTCGTCACACCGCCCAGCACCCCCGGGGGGATCGTGTAGATGACGGCGCCGATCTTGGGCGAGAGACCGAGCAGGATCGCGGCCATGCCGGCCACCCAGTACGCCGCCGTCGAGAAGACGCGGGTCGCGGCCATCACGCCGATGTTCTCGCCGTACGTGGTCGTGGCCGAGCCGCCGCCGATACCGGCGAGCACCGTGCTGAGCCCGTCGGCGAAGAGGGCGCGACCGGTCACGCCGTCGAGGTTGCGCTTCGTGAGCTGGCCCACGCCCTTGACGTGGCCGACGTTCTCGGCGATCAGGGCCAGCACCACGGGCAGGAACCCGAGGTAGACGGGCAGCTGGGTGAGGTCGAACTGGGGCAGCGTGAACGTCGGCAGGCCGACCCAGGCGGCGTCGCCGACGGCCGAGAAGTCGACCTCGCCGCCGATGACCGCGGCCACGTAGCCGACGATGACACCGACGAAGATCGACAGGCGGCCGAGCAGGCCGCGGAAGAGCACGGCGCTGAGGATCACCGCGAGCAGTGTGATCGCGGCGATGATCGGCGACGCCTCGAAGTTCGTCTTGGCGGCACTGGCGAGGTTGAACCCGATCAGGGCCACGATGGCACCGCTGACGACCGGGGGCAGCAGGATGTCGATCCAGCGCGTCCCGACGACGTTGACGAGCAACCCGATGAGGGCGAGCAGGGCGCCGACGACGATGATGCCGCTGAGCGCCAGCGGGATGCCGCCGACCTTCGTTGCGGCGACGATCGGGGCGATGAACGCGAACGACGACCCGAGGTAGCTGGGCAGCTTGTTGCGGGTGATGAGGAGGAACAGCAGGGTGCCGATACCCGAGAAGAGCAGGGTCGTGCTCGGCGGGAACCCGGTGAGGATCGGCACGAGGAAGGTTGCACCGAACATCGCGACGACGTGCTGACCACCGAAGCCGATGGTGCGCGGCCAGCTCAGTCGCTCTTCGGGCAGGACGATCTCGGCGGAGTCGACCGAACGCCCGTCGCCGTGCAGTTTCCAGGGGAGTGCCATGGCGACGACTTTATCGGGGCCGGTGTTTCCTCTGTGTTGCCTGTGGAAAGACGGCGCACTCTCCACAGGGCTCGCGAGGCCCGGCCGCGCGTCGGTGCCCTGACCTAGGCTGACGATCATGACGAGCGATGCGCAGCCCTCCGAGGCTCTGACCTCCGGAATCTCCACCGACGATCTCGACCCCTCAATCCGGCCTCAAGACGATCTCTTCAGGCACGTCAACGGCCGCTGGATCGCCCGCACCGAGATCCCCGAGGACAAGGCGCGGTACGGCTCCTTCTACCTCTTGGCCGAAGAGGCCGAGAAGGCCGTGCGCGACATCATCCACGAGTCGCAGACCGCAGAGCCGGGCACCGAGGCCCGCAAGGTGGGCGACCTGTTCACGAGCTTTCTCGACGAAGAGCGCATCGAGACGCTCGGTGCCACGCCCATCCAGCCGCTGCTCGACACCGTCGAGGGCGTGACCGACCCGGCCGCCCTGCTGACGCTGGTCGGGCGCTTCGAGCGCGAGGGTGCCTCCGGGTTCCTCCAGCTGTTCGTCGACAACGACCCGGGCAACCCCGAGCGCTACATCGTGTTCGTCGAGCAGGGCGGCCTCGGCCTGCCCGACGAGTCGTACTACCGCGACGAGAAGTTCGCGTCCGTGCGCACGGCGTACGTCGCGTTCATCGAGAAGATGCTCAGGCTCGCCGGCCTCGACGACGCGGGCGAGCGTGCCGCCCGCGTGATGGAGCTCGAGACGGCCATCGCCTCGAAGCACTGGGACAACGTCACGACCCGCGACAGCGACAAGACGTACAACCTGCTCGGCTGGAACGACGCGGCGGCGCTCGCCGACGGCGTCGACCTGTCGATCTGGCGCGACGCGGTCGGCGCACCGGCCGGTGTCTTCGACGAGATCGTGGTGCGCGAGCCGTCCTTCGTCACCGGCCTCGCGTCACTCATCACCGACGAGCGGCTCGACGACTGGCGCGACTGGTTGCGCTGGCAGATCGTCCGCTCGTTCTCGGCCTATCTCTCGACGCCGTTCGTCGAGGCCAACTTCGACTTCTACGGCCGCACGCTGACAGGTACGCCGGTGCAGCGTGCCCGCTGGAAGCGCGGGGTCTCGTTGGTCGAGGGTGCGATGGGCGAGGCGGTCGGGCGTATCTACGTCGAGCGGCACTTCGCCCCCGAGGCGAAGACGGCGATGGACGAGCTCGTCGGCAACCTCGTCGAGGCCTATCGCCAGAGCATCTCGACGCTCGACTGGATGACCGACGAGACCCGCGGGCGTGCCCTCGAGAAGCTCGAGAAGTTCACGCCGAAGATCGGATTCCCGGTTGAATGGCGCGACTACGGTGCGCTCGAGGTCGACGCGACCGACCTGATCGGCAACGTGCGGGCCACGGCCGTCTTCGGCTTCGACCGCGAGCTCGGCAAGATCGGCAAGCCGCTCGACCGCGACGAGTGGTTCATGACGCCGCAGACGATCAACGCGTACTACAACCCGGGGTTCAACGAGATCGTGTTCCCGGCCGCGATCCTGCAGTTCCCGTTCTTCGACGCGGGGCGCGACGCGGCCGCCAACTACGGCGCCATCGGTGCCGTGATCGGACACGAGATCGGTCACGGCTTCGACGACCAGGGCTCGAAGTACGACGGCGACGGGCGTCTCACCGATTGGTGGACGAGCGCCGACCGCGAGGCATTCGAGACGCGCACCGCGTCGCTGATCGCCCAGTACGACGCCCTCGCACCGCAGCAGGTGCCCGAGCACCACGTGAACGGCGCCCTCACGATCGGCGAGAACATCGGCGACCTCGGTGGGCTCTCGATCGCCTACAAGGCGTACCTCATCTCGTTGGACGGCGCCGAGCCTCCGGTGATCGACGGGTTGACCGGGGCCGAGCGGTTCTTCTTGAGCTGGGCCCAGGCCTGGCAGATGAAGCTGCGCGACGAGGAGGCGATCCGCCTGCTGTCGATCGACCCGCACTCGCCGAACGAGTTCCGGTGCAACCAGATCGTCCGCAACATCGACGAGTTCTACGCGACGTTCGGGGTGACCGACACCGACGCCCTCTGGCTGCCCGAGGGCGAGCGCGTCACGATTTGGTAGACGACGGGGCGGGGAGGCGCGACCGGCGCCAGCGAGGTCGGTCGCGTCACTCCGATGCCTCGGCGCGGGAGTCCTTCGTCACGTCGTTCGAATCCCTCGGCGGGCTCGCGGTCGACGGCATCGTCGTCTCGGCCGCCGTCTTCGACCTCGACACGGGGTCGGAGCTGCTCGCCGTGGACGAGTCCGTGTCGTTGCCCGTCGCCCAGCTGGGCACCCTGCTGTTGCTGATCGAGGTCGCGGCGCAGATCGAGTCCGGGGCTCTTCCGCCTCTCGAGACCGTGCCGAGAGAGGGAGACGGCGGAGACCTGTCACCCGCCGGGCCGGGCGGCCTCTGGCCCTACCTGCAGAGGCGCGAGCTGGCGGTCGTCGACGCGGCGACGCTCGTCGGTGCCGTGCGCGATGCCTCGGCCGTCAATGCGCTCGTGGCACGGGTGGGCCTCGATGCGGTCCGTGCGCGGGGCGAGTCGCTCGGTCTGAGCAAGACGGCGCTGCTCGACCTCGCGCGGCCGCAGCGCGGACCCGACGACGCGCCGAACCTCGCGGTCGGCTCCGCGTACGAGTTCGCCGGTCTCATGACGCTCTTGACTACGGGCGGGGTCGTCAGCCGCGCGGTCAGCGATCGCGTCATCGGTTGGTTGTCGCTCGGCTCGGATCTGACCCTCGTCGCCGCCCCGTTCGGGCTGGACCCGCACGCGCATCGGCGCGCCGACCACGATCTGCAACTCGTCAACGTGACCGGTGCCGACGCGGGCGTCCGCGCCGAAGCAGGGGTGCTGCGCGGCCCGCGCCATGCGGTCGCCTACGCCGTGATCGTGTCGTACGACGATCTGACCCTCGCCCACCGCCTCCGGGTGCTCGAGGGGTTGCACGCGGTCGGCGCCGACCTGCTCGAATACGTGCACTGAGCGCCGGGCGCCGCTCCATCGCGTCGAGACACCCCGAAGTCGCCGAGACACCCACGAATTCGTGGGTGTCTCGGCGACTTCAGGGTGTCTCGGTCGAGCGGTGTACGAGAGGCGGGCTAGCTGCTGCCCTATCTGACGGATGCATGATCGAACTCGCTCGACACGGGAACACTCATTTTTGGGACGTAATGGTCTGTGTACCCCGATCGTCCCTCGGGCGATTGAGCCGTCGGCCCAGATGATTGAGTAGCGCTCAAGAAATGTAACCCGTACCAGATCGTTCGGTTAGCCATGTCCCGAATGGGGGGTATTCCAAGCTGATTCTGTCGAGATTCTGGCCCTATTCTCAGGTTCGGGCGAGCCACGGCGGCTCGGCAGAGTACGGGGATGTAGATGTTTTCTGGTTGGGGTCGCCGCGGCGCCGTCGTTGGTTCTGTCGCAGCGTTTGCTCTCGTTGCCGAATTGCTGGTCGCCGTTCCGGCGGTGGCCGTCGAGCCGGCGCCGGATTACGGGCGAGTTCCAGCGACCTCGTCGGATGCCGTCGACCCCGCGGTGCCGACAGTGCCGGACGGTGACCTCACTCCGGCAACGGGAGACGAGTTCGAGGAGGCGCCGGCAGGGACTGCCTCGACGCCTCGGGTGTCAAAAAAGAACTCCCCGAAGGTCGACAATTCATTCGACCCCGACACGTCGAGCCTGGTCGATCAGTCTGAGTTCCAGGACGTCTACCGCAACGAGGACGGTACGAAGACGGCGGTCATCAGCTCAGACCCGGTGAACGTCGAGCAGCCCGACGGCTCGTTCGTCCCCGTCGACACCAAGCTGGTCAAGCGCTCGGATGGCGACATCGAGCCCGAAGCACATCCTCTAGCCCCCGTCTTTGCTGATTCGGCGGCCGATGGCCAGGTCTTCAGCGTCACACGCGACGGACACACGCTGGGGATGGAGCTCGTCGGTGCAGCCGACTCTAAGGTCGTCCGCCGGATTTTCCCGTGGTCGAGCAAGCCCGCAAACCTGGTGCGGTACCCCAACGTCTTCCCCGACACGGACCTCACGTACGAAGTGACGGACGGGGCCGTGAAGGAAGAGCTCGTTCTGTCGAAGGTTCCGTCCACGAAGAAAGACTCGTGGACGTGGAACGTGACCGCTCCCGGTCTCGACGCCACCGTCAACGATGACGGCGCCGTCATCTTCGCTGACGATCAGGGACAGACCGTGTTCGGCGTGCCTGCACCGGTGATGTATGACGAATCCGGCGTCGACAACGAAAAGACGGCCGCTGAGGCCATGGTTCCGCTCAAACTCAAGAAGACCAGCGCTGGTTGGTCGATCACGCTGACGCCGGATCGCGAATGGCTCACGGATGCCGACCGGGTGTATCCCGTGCACATCGACCCGGCCGTGGCCGGTGCGGGCATGGAAGACGTTCGCGCCTACCGAAGCGACGGTGTGTACAGGGCCGACGGAATCGGTCGCATCGGTAACGCGCGAGACTCGGGTGACAAGTACTGGCGCACCATCCAGCACTACAACTACGAGCAGCTCTTCGGCAAGCAGGTTCTCGACGCGTACCTCTATACGAAGAAGACCGGCGAGGGTACGACCGACACGTACCTCAACACGATGCACCATGCGACTGCCTTCAGCTACAACGGTTCGGGTGCCCATCTCGGTAGTTGGAACCTCGGGGCCGGAGAAGGGTACGTCGACGATGACCGTCTGACGCAGCAGATCTCTTCGTGGGTCAACGCGGGCTCCCGCGGGAACTACCTCATGCTGCGCGGCTACGAGGGGGCCGGGCGGTACTCCTACAAGTCGGTGTATTCGCAACTGCAGATCACGTACAAGGACTTCCCGACCGCCGGCAGCCCGGTGGCGCCGTCCCCTGCCAACGGCAGCCGTGCCTCGTTGACTCCCACGCTCAAGAACCAGGGAACCGACCCCGAGGGGACGGGGCTCGACTACGCGTACCACGTAAGCGAGAACCCCAACCCCGACGTCAACATCGCCTGGGACTCCACGTGGGGCGGGCAACAGGTCCAGGTACCCGCTGGCGTACTGAAGCCCGGCACGACCTACTACTGGAACGCCTTCGTCCGCGACGGCTACAACGGCTACTTCGGCACCTCGACACAGCGAAGCGCGGGTAACTGGTCGTTCAAGACGAACACACCGGCCCCTACGCCCGATCGGGCGACCGCCTCGCCCGCTGATGGCACGCACATCACCGGGTTGACACCGACGCTGACCTCGGGTGCGTCGACCGACGCCGACGGTGATCCCGTGCAGTACCAATTCACGATCGCGACCGGCACGGATGGTGTGACCGGAGCGGTCATCTCGTCGGGGTGGCTCAGCACACCTACGTGGACGGTGCCCGAGAACACGCTGCAAGACGGCGGCCGGTATACCTGGTCGATCCGGACGAACGACGGTTATGACAAGCCCCAGCCGTCCTGGCGGAACTCGCTCGTCGTGAATCAGCGCATCGGCGAATCGGGGCCGGCGCCGGTCGACACCGCGGGTCCCGTCAGTGTGAACCTAGCCAACGGGAACGTCGGTATGCGCTTCAGCTCACCGACCGTCTCGACGGTGGGCGGCAGCATGGGCATGGCCTTCAGCTACAACAGCCTCAAGCCGAAGGCCGGCGGTCTGACCGGCTCGTATTACGACGTCACGCCCGCCGCGGGCGCCAGCCCTTCCTTCGACTTCACCGGCAAGTCGCCTGTCCTGGTGAGGACCGACCCGGCCGTGTCGTTCGACTGGGGTTACGGATCGCCCGGGCCCTCCGTCCCCAACGATTTCTTCCTCGCTCGGTGGACTGGATTCATCAAGGCTCCGACGGCAGGCAAATACACGTTCGGGGTCAGCCGGGATGACGGCGCCAAGGTCGCCATCAACGGCCAGGAGCTCTACAACGGTTGGACCGCCGAATCCCGGAGCGCCGTGCTGTGGGGTTCGAGCATCGACCTGAATGCCAATGCCGCCACGTTCTCGATGGACTACTACGAAGGTGCGGTAACGGCCGGTATCGAGCTCTGGGTCCGAGACACCACTGGCAAGGAATACGTGGTCCCGCCGAACTGGTTCTCACGCCAGGTCGAAACCCTGCCTGCTGGCTGGTCGGCCTCGACCGCTCTGAACGGCGATGCGGGTGACTGGTCGAGCGTTCAGGTCTCGGACACCGCCGTGATCTTGACCGACACGACCGGCACGGCCCACACCTACACGAAGACCGCCGGCGCCGGCGCGACGACGGGTTACAAGGCCCCCGAGGGCGAGTACGGCATCATGTCGCTCGATGCGTCCGGCAAGGTCACCTTCACCGGGGATGACGGCACCATCACGGTGTTCGGGGCTTCCGGCCGGGTCGAGACGGTCACGGGCGCGGGGGACGCGCTCAAGCGGGCGACGCCGATTGCCACGTACATCGGTGGGACAGGCATGATCCAGTCCCTCTCCGACCCGCTGTCCTACGACAGTGCGTCCAAGACTTACAAGCGCCAGGTGACATTCGCCTACGGGGCCGCCTCGGGCGCATCTTGTGCGGCTCCGACCTCGGGCCTCGCGACCGCGCCGTCGGGAATGCTGTGCAAGATCAACTACCCGGACGGCACGGCGACCGATCTTTTCTATGACGCCAAGGGCAACCTGGCCCGCATCGTCGACCCGGGGACGGAGATCACCGACTTCGGTTACGACGACGGCAAGCTGACCACCCTGCGTGACTCGCTCGCCAACGACTGGTTGGCCATGCCCACAGCGGGGCGTGTCGACGCTCCGGCAGTGAAGACCCAGATCACCTATGACTCGGAGAATCGCGCAACGAGTGTGACGCTGCCGGCCCCCGACGGCGTCACCGAGAACAAGCGTCCGCAGAAGACCTACACGTACGGCCCGAAGACGGGGGCCGGCACCGCGAGTGTCGACGTCGCCGGTCTCGCCCTGCCTGCTGGCGCGCATGCGATGACGGTCACCTACGACGACGCCTGGCGTCAGCTCACCTCGACCAGTCCCTCTGGTCTGACGAACAGCCAGGTGTGGAACAACAAGGACATGCAGCTGTCGTCCACGGACGCCCAGGGTCGCATGTCGACGACCATCTACAACGCTCAGGATCGTCCCACCGACAGCTACGGTCCGGCACCCGCATCCTGCTTCGGCAGCGACCGAAAGCCGCTGGCCTCGTGCGCAACTCTGCCGGCTCACTCGTCGACGAGCTACGACCAGGGCCTGAAGGGTCTCAACGCGGTCTGGTACGACAACGAGCGGTTCGCCGGCACCCCGAAGGCCTACACGCTCGGCAATGGAACGAGCGAGGGCGTGATCAACAAGGACTGGGGCACGGGTGCGCCGATCGACGGCATCCCGGCAGACAACTGGTCGGTTCGCTTTACAGGCCTGATCACCTTCCCGACCGTGGGAACGTACGAGATCTACACCCGCGCCGACGATTCGAGTCAGCTGTGGATCGATGACATCCCCACCGCAGCCGACCCGACTCCAGGCGCCTGGCACGACACCCCGCGGTTCACCATCACGACCACCGTCCCGAACCAGCAGTCCAAGATCCGACTGCAGTACCTCGACTACGTCTCGAGTGCCGCTCTCGCGCTGATCTGGCGGACACCGGGTATGCCGGCCAACGCCGAGAGCGTCGCTGTCCCCGGGACCTCGCTGTCGCCGGACTACGGCCTGGCAACGTCGACCACCGTCGACGACGCGGCTCCGGCCGGTGTGGCAGGCGTGTCGAGTGCACAGGTGCCCGCCCAGACCACGTCGACCGAGTACGCCAACCCCTGGCTCGGGCAGCCGACGGCTGGCATCGTCGACCCCGCAGGTCTCGCCCTTAAGACGACGACCAGCTACGAGACCGTCGGGTCCGGATACCTCCGACGCCTGACGCGCACCCTGCCGGCTCAGGCCGCCGCCGGGGCGACGAAGTCCACGTACTACGGCGATGCCGAGACGACCGCATCCGCGGTGTGCGGTGTCCCTGCGGGGACCCCGCAGTACGGCGGGACGAAGACGGTCACCTCGGGTGCTGGGATCGTCACGACGATGGTGACCGACATCCTCGGTCGTGTGGCCGGCACCAAGCGGACGGGCGACGCCGACTGGTCGTGTGTCAGCTATGACACTCGAGGTCGCGCTGTCACGTCGACCACGCCTGCCTTCGGTGACTCGCCGGCACGCGCCGTGACGAGCAACTACGCCGTCGGGGGTGACCCCCTCGTGTCATCCACCGCGGATGGTGCCGTCGCAGGCTCGCCCAACGGCAGCACGATCACGACCCAGATCGATCTGCTCGGTCAGTCGGTGTCGTACACGGACGTGTGGAACACCGTGACCACCACCTCCTACGACCGCACCGGCAAGGTGACGGCCATCACGACGAAGGCCCAGAAGGGCACGCCTCACACGCAGTCGTTCGAGTACAACATCGACAGCCAGATCACCAAGGTCTCCTACGACGGAGCGGCGCTCGCCATCCCCGTCTACGACCGAGGCGAGCTCGCGTCCGTGACGTACCCGGCCGGTGAAGGCAACCTCGGTAACGGCTCCGCGCTGCAGGCGATCCAGAAGAACGCTGCCGGCGCCTTGACCGGGCTGTCGTGGTCCTTCCCCAACGGGCAGGAGGCGGTGGCTGACCAGGTGGTCCGCTCCCAGTCGGGTCGCATCCTGACCAACACGACCACGTCGGGCTCGACGTCGAACGTGTCGTCGTACGGTTACGACGCCGCGGGGCGTCTGGTCACCGCGACGGTGCCTCGTCACCAGCTGACGTATTCGTTCGCCAACGCCTCCTGCGGTGCCGCTGCGGCGGGCCGCAACGGCAACCGTACGTCGTCGAGCGACAGCCAGGATGGAGGCGCGGCGTCGGTCACGACCTCGTGCTACGACACCTCGGACCGTCTGTTGTCGACCACCGTCACCGCGCCTCCCGCGGGTGCGACACCGACGGCGCAGACGATCCCGACATCGCGGATCACCTATGACGCGCACGGGAACACCACACGGCTGGCCGACCAGGTCATGACGTACGACAGCTCGGACCGGCACCTGACGACCGTACTCGATGACGGAAGCAAGGTCTCGTACAAGCGTGACTCGACCGACCGCATCGTGAAGCGGACGCAAACCACGAGCGCGGGTGTGACCACGTCGACGACGTACTCGTTCAGCGGGGGTGGCGACAGCCCCGATCTCGAGCTCGACGACCAGGGAGTCCCCACGACGGCCGTAGTGTCGCTGCCCGGCTCAGTGTTGGTGTCGCTGACGATGACGGGTCAGACGTGGTCGTACCCGAACATCCACGGTGACATCGTCGTGACGGCCGATCACACGGGAGCACGCTCCGCGGGTCTCACGGTCTACGACCCCTTCGGTCAGGTCATGGACCCGGTCACGGGTGCGTTCGGCACGGTGCCGGCCAACCAAGCGGGCCCCGACAACAAGCCGGGCGACGCGGACTACGGGTGGCTGGGACAGCACCAAAAACTGAGCGAGCACCTGAGCACGCTGTCCACGATCGAGATGGGGGCGCGGCAGTACGTCGCGGCGCTCGGACGGTTCTTGGAGGTCGACCCGGTCGAGGGCGGGGTGGACAACGACTACGTGTACCCACCCGATACTACGAACGGCAAGGATCTTTCGGGAGAATCAGGGACGACGCCGCGACCAGGCGTCAGCTTCGGCAATCCGGTTATCGGTGCGATTTGGAGCAGCTACCTGCTAACAAGCCAGAGAGCGTGGGTCGCCTTCTGGGATCGCAACAGTCGCGCACAAACGATGGCGATAGCCCTCGGAGTTAGTGCAGTATTCGCAGCGGTGAGACTAGCTGCCAAGGTAGTTCGAGGCATTCAGTTGTTCGCTGCCGAACACACCAGCGGGGCCCGGCCTAGTACCAAGGGGAAGCACCAGAAAGGTGCCGCTCGTAAAGATCAAAAGAACACCGACAAGAAACGGGGGCACCCTGGATGGAAGCCGCGCAAATAGAACCACCCAGAGAGCCTGACGCGGATAGCGCGGCTGCGGAAGCTCTCGGTGACAGGGCATCGGAGATCGAGGAAACTCTCGGAGTGGTAGAGGCCTACAACTATTTGCGCCCTTTGCGCGATGCCTTCCGTGGCAGCGGGGAACTAATGTCATATTTTGGATACCTGTGCTTCAAATTGGGTCTCTATGGCGAATCTTTGGAAGCCTACAAACAAGCTGACTTCCTTGGTGAGGACATGAATGTGCCTATGGGCCTCGTTTACGAGGAGCTCAACTTGCCTCATCTGGCAGAAGAGCGTTATTTACAAGCCATTGCTGCAGATCCTGCAGACATAAACGCGCTAATCGATCTCGGAACGCTTTTGAACGCCGAAAATGAAAGCGAAAGGGCACTAATTTACTTGCAAACTGCAGCGGGACTCGATGCAAAGCTGAATTGGCAGCTCGCTGATGCTCTTCTTCAGGTGCAGGGTGTCGAGGCGGCCATCGAAGCATTGAATAAGGCTCTGGATGCCGGGGAAGAAAGAGCCCTCGTGGACTTGGTAGAACTAACAGATCAAGGACTAGATATATCTGACATCAAGAGCATGTTGATGCGTGCTGCTAAAGCTGGTTCCACCGTCGCGATGTCGGATCTAGTCTCTTACATGGTTGAAGCGGGACGTTATTCAGAGGCTGTAGAAGTGGGGCGAGGCGAGCTATTGCAGGGTCACGAGCTAGTTCTCGGGCCCTTGGCTGCGGCCTATGAGAATCTTGGAGATATGGCCATTGCAGAAAAATACTACAAAGACGCGGTGAAAGCGGGCCAAGGTCAGTACGCCGAAGACGTGCAGAGGCTCCGTGACAGGTAGTCCTCAAGCCAATTAGACAGTCGTCCGCTTGCACAGCAGGCAGCAGATCAAATAAAAGTCAGGGCTTTGAGACATTAGGCATCAGAGGTATTGGCCAGCTGTAGCTGGCAGCATTGTGTGCATTCGATACCTATACCTCATTCTGGAGCGTAGCTATAGTGTTACCTCCGCAGGCGGCGGCGGCCGGCGGCGTCAGCCCGCCTGGACCGCCTGCACCGTCATGATCGACACGTCGGCCTTCGCGCACGCCATCAGCGGGTCGGCGATGAACAGCGACGCCTTCGACCCGGGCGGGTAGACGCGGAACCCGTCGGCCTGCGCGGGCTGGCAGTCCGCCGCGGGGTAGTTCGCCGCCTGCGTCACCTTGATCGGCACGATCGCCGTGC
Organism: Frigoribacterium sp. 2-23; assembly: GCF_049601585.1. Lineage (GTDB taxonomy): Bacteria > Actinomycetota > Actinomycetes > Actinomycetales > Microbacteriaceae > Frigoribacterium. The sequence goes on from NZ_CP187126.1 coordinate 48,645, forward strand.
CCTTCGCTGCCAGGGTCACCGTCGGATGCGGCGACGAGAAGTCCTGCTCCGCCGGCGCCCCGAGCTGCGTGCCGTTACCGTCACCGACGAACGACACCCCCGGCCAGCCCTGCAGCGTGCACTCGCTCGACCCGGTGTTCGTGAGCACCAGCTCGAACTCGACACTGCCGGCCGCTCCGCCGCCACCCTCGGCCGTCGACCCTGTCAACGCACCCGCATCGCAGGCACCACCAGCCGCGGCCGAGCCGCCGCCGCTGCCACTGGCACCGCCACCCGACCCGTCCCCGGAGTTCGGCGTCGGCGTGACCGGCCCCATCGGCGTCGCCGTCACGGTCGAGGTCTGCGTCGACGTCACCGTCGCGGTCGGCTCGGCTGTGCCGCCCCCGCCACTACAGCCGGCCACGGACAGGAGGACTGCCGCGGCTCCCGCCACGACGAGGGATGCGCTGCGAGCTCTCATACGAGCCACCGTGCCACCGGGACGGGACCTGCGCCCAGAGAACGTCCAGACGTCAACGGAGCCGCGGCCGCGCACCGCGAAGAGGCGACCGCACCCCTGCCTCAGTCGATCAGCCCCCGCGCCGCGAACCCCTCCAACGTCGCGACCCCGGCCGGCGGGCATCGCCCGGCATCGGCCGTCGTCACCCAGTGCACGCTGTCCACCTCGGCCGCCGCCGTCGGCTCCGCACTCCCGTCCGCCAGCGTTCCCGTGAACAACGTCATGACGACCTGCCGCCCCTCGGCCTCGCCGTGCGCCTGCGTCGTCACGGTGAACGCCTCGGCCATGCTCTCGGGCGCGAGGTCGACCGAGATCTCCTCCCGCGCCTCCCGGATCGCCGCCGCGACCGCGGACTCACCGGGCTCGACCTTGCCGCCGGGCAGGTACAGCACGTCGCGCCCCCGCGACGTCACCATCAGAAGGCGCCGGTCACGGATCAACGCGACGGCACTCACCACGATCGGTGCGGCAGCAGCCCCCACCGACCCGCCGCCGGGCGACGCCACGCGTCAGCCGGCCGACGCGCGCGGCTCATCGTCGGCGACCGGTCGCAGGTGACGGGCAGCCGAGGAGGCGCGGGTCTCCGACAGCCCGAAGAGCGCCTCGAGCCCGTCGTGGAAGTCCTCACCGCGCCCCTCCCGGGCGAGCTCGCGTGCTCGCACCGACGGCGTGTGCAGCAGGACGCTCGCGAGGTGGCGGAGTGCTCGTTCCGTCTCGGCCGACGAGTCGCCGCGCGACCGGGCGCGCTCGATCTCGGCGTCGAGCAGGCCGAAGACGTGCTTGCGCAGTGCGACCACGGCCGGGGTGAGCGACTGCTCGGCGGCGACCGCGTGGTACTCGGCCGCGGCGCTCGACACGAGCGCGCGGGCATCGTCGGCGGCGCTGAGCTGCGGCAGGGGAGCGTGCAGGCTGATGGTCTCGAGGTCGAGCAACTCGACGCCGTCGACACCGACCACGAGCGGGTCGACGTTGCGCGGCAGACCGAGGTCGATGACCAGGCGCTTCGCCCCGGGAGTCGTGACAGCCCCGGGGGCCGTGCCCGCCCCGGCGGTCATGACCTCAGGCGTGACGACCGGCTGCGTGGTCGACGTGCAGGTGATCAGCACGTCGCTCCAGGCGATGGCCGACGCGAGGTCGTCGAACGGGGTGACGCCGTGCTTGAGGCCGAACCAAGGTGCTCGGCCCGAACCGGAGAAGACGGCGAGTTGCTGCGCGCCGAGGTCGCGCAGAGCGGTGACGGTGGTGGCGGCGTACTGGCCGGTGCCGACGATGAGCACGCGGGCGTCGGTCCAATCGAGCACCCGCGAGCTCGCGAGTTCGAGCGCGAGGCGCACGAGCGATCGACCCGCGCCTCCGACGTTCGTGCGGTTCTTGACGCCCCGCGACGTGTGCGACGCCTTCTGGAAGAGCCGCTCGAGCTCGGACGACGTCGTGCCGACCTCGCGGGCGCGCTCGAGCGAGCGGCGCACCTGACCCGAGATCTCGTCCTCGCCGACGACGACGGACTCGAGGCCCGAGCTCACGGCGAACAGGTGCTCGACGACCTCGTCGCCGGTGATGACGCGGACGCTGTCTCGCAGCGCGGACGGCTCGATGCCGCTGGCCGAGCTCATCGTCTCGATAGTGGCCTCGACGGCGACCGCGCTCGCGGCGGTCAGGGGCTCGTCGACGTCGAGATAGGCCTCGAAGCGGTTGCAGGTCGCGAGCACGACGGCTCCGCTGACGAAATCGCTGGTGTCGACGAGTGTGCTCGCGGCCGAGGGTGCGCCGATGCTCAACTTCTCGAGGAGGTCGAAGCTGGCGTTCTGGTGAGACGCCGTGAGGCAAATGAGCACGTCTCCATGGTAACTCCGGTGTGCAAATCGCGCTGGGAGTCCGTTCGACACCGAGAGACGCCCCACCGGCAGGCCAGACGCCCTGCCGCCTCGGGAATGATCGCACCCGCTCCGCGCTTAAGTCTTGTTGCACTCTGCAACCCACGAAGGAGAAACACCATGACCACCAGCATCCAGTGGCAGCTCGCCGCCCGTCCGCAGGGCGAGCCCACCGCCGACGACATCCGTCGAGTCGAGGTCGAGCTGCCCGGCCTGGCCGCCGGCGACGTGCGCGTGGCGAACGAGTTCCTCTCCGTCGACCCCTACATGCGCGGACGCATGAACGACGTCAAGTCGTACGTCCCGCCCTTCGCCCTCGGCGAGACCATGACCGGCGGCGCCATCGGCCGCGTCACCGAGTCGGCCAGCGACGACCTGCCCGTCGGCTCCGTCGTGATGCACGACCTCGGCTGGCGCGACATCGCCCAGGGCCCCGCGTCGGCGTTCCGCGCCATCACGCCCGTCGAGGGTGTCTCGCTCTCGGCCTACCTCGGTGTGCTCGGCCTCACCGGCATGACCGCGTTCGTCGGCCTCACCGAGATCGCCGGAATCCGCGAGGGCGACGTCGTCTTCGTCTCGGGCGCCGCCGGAGCCGTCGGCACGATGGTCGGCCAGATCGCCCGCCTCAAGGGCGCCTCGCGCGTCATCGGCAGCGCCGGGACCGATGAGAAGGTCGAGCTGCTCACCTCCAAGTACGGCTTCGACGCCGCGTTCAATTACAAGAAGGGCGACGTCGCCGATTTGCTCGCCGAGGCGGCGCCCGACGGCATCGACCTCTACTTCGACAACGTGGGAGGCGACCACCTGTCGGCCGCGCTGGGCGCGTTCCGAGACGGCGGGCGCGCGGCGCTCTGCGGTGCGATCGCGAACTACAACTCGACCGGGGCCCCGGTCGGCGTCCTCAACACGACCAACATCGTCACCCGCGGCCTGATGGTGAAGGGCTTCACGCTCGGCAACTACCGTCACCTCGCGCCCGCGTTCCAGGCCGAGATGGGCCCGTGGCTCACCGCCGGCGACATCGTCTACGACGAGACCGTCGTCGAGGGCATCGACGCGGCCTTCGACGCGTTCACCGGTCTGATGCGTGGCGAGAACGTCGGCAAGATGGTCGTCAAGACCGCATGACCACGACCCGAGGAGGCGCGGTGCCGGCCGCCGACGCCGGTGACGTGTCGCAGATGCGGGGTCCTGTGCCGTTCGTGCGCGACACGATGTCGCAGACACGACACGACACCGCGCGACGTGACACCGCGCGACGTGACACCGCGCGACGTGACACCGCGCGACCGGACGCCGCGCCGCACGACACCGCGCGACCCGACACCGCGCCTCCTCGGGGCCCCGACGGCGGGGCGGCCGACCCCCAGCATTCGGGTGCGACAATGCAGCACGTGAACCAGCCCTCCGCCCTGCCCGCGACGCACCCCCTCGCCTCCGGCCTCACCGCCGACTCCTCCCTCATCCGCGCCCTGCGCGGAGACCGCCCCGAGACGCTGCCGGTGTGGTTCATGCGCCAGGCCGGTCGCTCGCTGCCCGAGTACCGCGAGCTGCGCGTCGGCACGAAGATGCTCGACGCCTGCCTCACGCCCGAGTTGTCGAGCGAGATCACGCTGCAGCCCGTGCGTCGCCACGGCGTCGACGCCGGCATCTTCTTCAGCGACATCGTCGTGCCGATCAAGCTGGCCGGGGTCGCGGTCGACATCGTCCCCGGGCGCGGACCCGTGCTCGAGAGCCCGATCCGCACCGCCGCCGACGTCGCGGCGCTGCGCCCGCTGGACCCGGAGGCGCTGGCCCCGGTCGCCGAGGGCATCGCGATGACGGTGGCCGAGTTGGGCAGCACGCCGCTGATCGGCTTCGCCGGCGCCCCCTTCACGCTGGCCGCGTACCTCGTCGAGGGCGGCCCCTCGAAGGACCACATCCGTGCCCGCACGCTCATGCACAGCGACCCCGAGACCTGGCACGCCCTGCTCACCTGGGCCGCCGAGACGACCGGCGCCTTCCTCCGGGCGCAGGTCCTCGCCGGCGCGAGCGCCGCGCAGCTCTTCGACTCGTGGGTCGGCAGCCTGTCGCTGGCCGACTACACCGAGCGCGTCGCTCCGTACTCCAAGCTCGCGCTCTCGGCCGTCGACGACTTGGCCGTGCCGCGCATCCACTTCGGTGTCGGCAGCGGTGAGGTTCTCTCGGCGATGCACGGCATCGGCGCGGACGCCGTGGGGGTCGACTGGCGCATCCCGCTCGACGAGGCGAACCGACGTCTCGGCGGCGGCGTGCCCGTGCAGGGCAACATCGACCCCGCCATGCTGGCGGCTCCGTGGGAGGTGCTCGAGGCCCACGTCCGCGACGTCGTCGAACGCGGCAAGGCGGCCCCGTCGCACGTGCTCAACCTCGGTCACGGCGTGCCGCCCGAGACCGACCCGACCGTGCTGACGCGTCTGGTCGAGCTCGCCCACTCGCTGTAGGCAGAGGGGAACGACCGTGAGCGACCCGACCCGCGCCTCCTCGTCCGGGCCCGCCCGCTACGACGTCGCCGTCATCGGCGGCGGCATGGGCGGGCTCGTCGTCGCCCGTGACCTGGCCGTGGCCGGTCGGCGGGTCGTCGTGGTCGAGGCGTCCGACCGACTCGGCGGCGAGGTCATGCGCCACACGGTGGCGGGCCTCGCGCTCGACGGCGGCGCCGAGAGCTTCGCGACGCGCGGCGACGTGGTCGCGACGCTCGCCCGCGACCTCGGCCTCGGCGACGACCTCGTCGTGCCCGATGCCCGCGGAGCCTGGGTGCAGCAGGTCGACGGCAGCGCGTTCCCGCTGCCCAAGGCCGGACTGCTCGGCATCCCCGCCTCGGCGGCCGACCCCGACGTCGCCGACGCGATCGGCCCCGCGGCCGTCGCCGAGGCCCTCGCGCTCGACGCCCAGACGGTCACGGTCGGCGCGGACGAGACGAAGCTCGGCCCGCTCGTGCGCGCCCGCCTCGGGCAGACCGTGCTCGACCGTCTCGTCGCACCCGTGGTCACCGGCGTGCACTCGCTGCACCCCGACGAGCTCGACATCGACCGCGTGGCCCCCGGGCTCCGCGCCGCGTTCGCCCGCGAGGGCTCGCTCGGTGCCGCCGTCGCGAGCTTGCGCGCGCTCGCCCCGGCCGGGTCCGCCGTCGGCGGCATCCGCGGCGGCACGAACCGCCTGGTCGAGCGACTCGTCGCCGAGCTGGAGGCGCACGGCGCCGACCTCCGCCTCGGCGCGCGCGCGGATGCGGTGGACGCGACCGGCGCCACGGTGGCCGGCGAACGACTCGACGCCGACCGGGTGGTGCTCGCGCTGGGCGGACGCGACCTGCGTGATCTCGCGGGGCGTGCCTCCTCGGCTCCGGGGCTGATCACCCTCGCGACGCTCGTCCTGCGCGATCCCCGACTCGACGCGGCGCCGCGGGGCACCGGGGTGCTCGTCGCACCCGGCACGGCCGGCGTGCGCGCGAAGGCGCTGACGCACGCCACGGTCAAGTGGCCGTGGCTCGCCGAGCGTGCCGACGGTCGCCACGTCGTGCGACTCAGCTACGACTCGCCGGCCGTCGACCGCTCGACCGCGGACGACGAGCTGCGGTCCGCGGCGCTCGCCGACGCCTCCGCCCTGCTCGGCATCGACCTCACCGAGGCGGCCGTCGACGGCTTCGCCCGGGTGACCTGGTCGGCACCGCTGCGAGGCGAGGAGGCACGGGAGACCTCCGACCCCGCCGCCTCCCTCGTCGCGGACGGCGTGCTGCGCGTCGGCGGAGCGGTCGCGGGTCGCGGTCTCGCCGCGGTCGTCGCGCAGGCCCGCGCCACCGCGGCCGCCGTGATCGCCGACGCCGACCCGAGAAGACGCCCGGAAGAGAACGCCTGACCCGGGATACATTGGACGCACGCGTGCGGAACATGCCGTTGTGCGTACGACCCACGAATGGAGCCATCGCATGCGAGGCAAACTGATCTTCGTCGCCGGAGCCGCTGTCGGGTTCGTGCTGGGAGCACGCGCAGGCCGCGACCGCTACGACCAGATCGCCGAGAGGACGTCCAAGCTGTGGCACAGCCGGGCCGTCCAGCGGCAGGTCGTCAAGGCCGAGGACTTCGCCGGGGCCAAGGCCGCCGACGGCGTCGACGCGATCGTCGAGGGCATCAAGTTCGTGCTCACGAAGCTCGTCGGCGGCGGAAAGAAGAAGAAATGACCGAGGCCTCGCGCAGCGACAAGATCAGGCACGGGGGCAAGTCCCGTTCGCTGTTCGCCCTCGTCCAGGACGTCCCGACGCTGGTCACCGACCTCGTCAAGGGCGAGATCGCGCTGCTCAAGCTCGAGCTCATCGCCAAGCTCAAGGCGTTCGGCATCGGCGCCGGCTTCATCGTGGGCGCGCTGCTCGTGCTGTTCTTCATGGGCGGCGTGCTGCTGACCGCGATCGTGCTGCTGCTGGCGATCTGGCTGCCGGGCTGGGCCTCCGCCCTCATCGTGGCCGGTGTGCTGCTCATCATCGCCGCGATCCTCGGCTGGCTCGGCTACCGCCGCATCAAGACGGGCCTGCCGCCGCTGCCCGAGAAGACGATCGCGAGCCTCAAGCGCGACGTCAAGGCGGTCAAGGGCGTCGGGACCATCCCGGCACCCGACGGCGACCGGTTCTGACGACCCGCGCCTCCTCCGCTTCTCCCACCCGTCGAGAAGCTCCCCGCCGCACCGCACCCCCGATCGGAGTCACCGTGAGCGACACCAACGACATCCAGGCCCACATCGACCGGACGCGCGCCGAGCTCGCCGCGACCCTCAACGAGCTCGAAGACAAGCTGAACGTGCCGAAGCAGATCGGTATCGCCGGTCACAAGGCGAAGGCCTCGTTCGACCGCGACAAGCTGCCCTGGCTCGCCGGTGCCGGTGCGGCCGCGCTGGCGATCGGCGGCCTCGTCGTCGCCGCCGTCAAGTCGCGCTGACACCGGTCGTCCCGACGCACCGACGCCGACGTCTCGACGCCGAGCGATCGGCCGTCGGTCGGTGCAGGCCCACCGTCATCTGGTGGGAGAATGGAAGTCATGAGTTCCAGCGCCCAAGCGCCGTCCGTGCCTGAATCCCCTGAGACCGAGACCCTCGGCTACACCCTCTGGGCCGTGCTGCGTCGCGACCTCCAGAACCCGTTCGTGCCCGACGCCGACGACGTGGCCGAGGTCGACGAGCTCGTCTCGACCCTCGCCGACGGCGGTGTCGTCGTGCGCGGCTTCTACGACGTGAGTGCCCTGCGGGCCGACGCCGATCTCATGATCTGGCTGCACGGGCCCGTCCCCGAGGACATCCAGTCGGCGTACCGCGCGCTGCTCCGCACGACGCTGCTCGGCGGTCTGTTGCCGACCTGGAACGCCATGGGCATGCACCGCGAGGCCGAGTTCTCGCGCAACCACAGCCCGGCGTTCATGCGCGGCAAGGCGCCCGAGACCTGGCTCACGGTCTACCCCTTCGTGCGCAGCTACGAGTGGTACCTGCTGCCCGAGGCCGAGCGTCGTCAGATGCTGGCCGACCACGGGCGACAGGGTGCCGAGCACCGCGCCGTCCTGACCAACACCGTGGCGAGCTTCTCGCTCGGTGACTACGAGTGGATCTTGGCGCTCGAGGCGCCCGAACTGGTCCAGCTCGTCGACCTGATGCGCGACCTGCGCTACACCGAGGCGCGCCGCCACGTGCGCGAAGAGGTTCCGTTCTATACCGGCCGCCGCATCGCCCCGGCCGAGATCGTCGAGGTGTTGTCGTGACCGATACCAGTCACATCACGAACGGCGCGCTGGTGCGCGCGGCCACTCCTGCGGCGGCCGCCGGCCCCGAGCACGTCAGCGAGCCGACCGACTACGACGCGATCCTGCTCGCCGGTTTCGGTGGCCCCGAGGGCCAGGACGACGTCATCCCGTTCTTGCGCAACGTCACCCGGGGGCGCGGCATCCCCGAGGAGCGCCTCGAAGAGGTCGCGCACCACTACCGCCACTTCGGCGGCGTCAGCCCGATCAACGAGCACAACCGCGAGTTGAAGGCGGCCCTCGAGGCCGAGCTGGCGCGTCGCGACATCGACCTGCCCGTGATCTGGGGCAACCGCAACTGGGACCCGTACATGGCCGACGCCGTGAAAGAGGCGGGCGACCGTGGCTTCACGAAGCTGATCGCGATCGCGACCAGCGCCTACTCGTCCTACAGCTCGTGCCGCCAGTACCGCGAGGACTTCGCGATGGCACTGGAGGCGACCGGCCTCGAGGGCACGCTGCAGATCGACAAGGTGCGCCAGTTCTTCGACCACCCCGGCTTCGTCCAGCCGTTCATCGACGGTGTGCGCGACGCCCTGCTCAAGGCCCGCGCCGAGCTCGACGACCTCGACCTGGGCACCGAGATCCAGGTGCTGTTCGCGACGCACTCGATCCCGTCGACCGACGCGGCCAAGAGCGGACCGAAGTCGCGCGGCTTCGACGACGACGGCGCCTACGCGGCACAGCACAAGGCGGTCGCCGAGGTCGTCATGGCCGCGGCCGAGGCCGCTCTCGATCTCGAACTGCCCGCCGACGGCGGCACGACTGTCCCGTGGCAGCTCGTCTACCAGTCGCGCAGCGGCCCGCCGAGCATGCCGTGGCTCGAGCCCGACATCAACGACGCGATCGACGCCCTGGCCGGTGGCCCGACCCGCGCCGTCGTCATCGTGCCGCTCGGCTTCGTCAGCGACCACATGGAGGTCATGTGGGACCTCGACAACGAGGCGCTCGAGACGAGCGAGAAGAACGGCTTCTGGGCGACCCGCACGCCCACGCCCGGCATCGACCCGAACTACGTCACGGGCCTCGTCGACCTCGTCCTCGAGCGTCGGGACGGCGTCCCCGTCGAAGACCGACCGCACCTCACCGACCTCGGCCCCTGGTACGACGTGTGCCGCCCGGGCTGCTGCGAGAACGTCCGGCTCGGGTTCAAGCCCGCGCTGTCGGGATTGGCACCGTAGGTCGTGACGACACTCCGCATCGGAACCCGCGGCAGCGCGCTCGCCGTCGCTCAGTCGACCACGATCGCCGACCGGCTGGCCGCGGCCACCGGTCACGACGTCGAGCTGGTCCGGGTGCGCACCGAGGGCGACCACACGCAGGCGACGGGCGAGTCGCTCGCGTCGCTCGGGGGCACCGGTGTGTTCGCCAGCGCGTTGCGCGAGGCCTTGCTCGCCGACGAGTGCGACGCGCTCGTGCACAGCCTCAAAGACCTGCCGACCGCCGTGCACCCCGGGCTCGTGATCGGCGCGACGCCCGGTCGCGCCGACGCCCGCGACGCGTTGTGCGCGCGCGACGGCCTCACGCTCGACACGCTGCCCGCGGGGGCCCGCATCGGAACGGGCTCGCCGCGCCGCCGTGCGCAGATGCTCTCGCGCCGTCCCGACGTCGAGATCGTCGACATCCGCGGCAACGTCGACACCCGGCTCGGTCGGGTCGGCGACGACCTCGACGCCGTGCTGCTGTCGGCCGCGGGGCTCGGCCGCCTCGGGCGTCTCGACGCCGCGAGCGAGCTGCTCGGGCTCGGCTTCTGGCCCAGCGCCCCCGGTCAGGGTGCGCTGGCCGTCGAGGTGCGCGAGGGCGACCCGAACGACGACCTCGCCCGCGGCCTCGCCGCCATCGAGCACCCCGAGACCCGACTCGTCGTCACGGCCGAGCGCGAGGTGCTCGCCGGCCTCGAGGCGGGTTGCGCCGCGCCGATCGGTGCCAGTGCCGTCGTCGACGCCGGTCTGCTGCTGCTCAGCGCCACGGTCTACAGCCCCGACGGCACGGGCCGGCTCAGCTCGTCGCACGCGGTGTCGCTCGAGTCGGGTCCGTTCGAGGCTCGGCTCGCCGACGTGCACGAGGTCGCGGGCCGCGTCGTCGACGAGCTGCTCGAGCTCGGCGCCGCCGAGTTGGCTCCCCTCGGAGGCACGGCATGAGCCCCGATCGACCGCTCAAGGGCACGCGCGTGCTCGTGCCGCGCGGCGGCAAATGGGGAGACAACGTGTCCGCCTCGTTGCGTTCGTTCGGCGCCACGCCGGTGATCGCCCCGATGATCAACTTCGCACCGGCCGAGACGCCGGAGCTGCTGGACGCAGCCCTGGCGCGCCTCCAGAACGGGGTCTACGACTGGCTCGTCGTGACCAGCGCGACGACGGTCGACGTGCTCGTGGGCAACGGCATCCGTCCCCCCGCGACGACCCGCATCGCGGCCGTCGGCGAGACGACCGCGTCGGCCCTGACGCTGGCCGGCTACCGCGTGGACTTCGTGCCCGAGGGCGACAACAGCGCGCGCGGTCTCGTCAAGGAGTGGCCGTCGGCCGAGGTGCAGGGCCGCGTGCTCGTGCCGCAGTCCGACATCGCCGAGCCGACCCTCGTCGCGGGCCTGTCGGCGCGCGGCTTCGACGCCGAGTTCGTGGCGGCCTACCGCACGGTCGGCGTCCCCATCGCCGACGACGTCAAGCGCGGCGTGGCCGCGGGCGAGATCGGCGTCGTCCTCATCACCTCGGGCAGTGTCGCCCGGCAGATCGCGGCCCAGCTCGCGCCCCTGCCCGATGGCACGCTGGTGGCGTGCATCGGGCCACGCACGGCGTTCGACGCCCGTGCCGCCGGTCTGCCCGTCCACCTGATCGCCGAGACCCGCTCGGCGGCAGCCCTCGTCGAGGCCGTGGTCGACCACGCCCTCGCCGAGAACACCCCGACCGAGAAGGACTGATGTCTGAGTTCCCCCGCGTGCGCCCTCGCCGGCTGCGCGCCACCCCTGCCCTGCGCCGCCTCACCGCCGAGACCCGGCTGCACCCCTCCGAGCTCGTGCTGCCGATGTTCGTGCGCGAGGGCATCGACGAGCCCGTCGAGATCGGCTCGATGCCGGGTGTCGTGCACCACAGCGTCGACAGCCTCAAGCGTGCCGTCGAAGAGGCCGCCGAGGCGGGCATCGGCGGCGTCATGCTGTTCGGCGTGCCGCTCGAGAAAGACGCGGTCGGCTCGGGGGCGACCGACCCCGACGGCATCCTCAACGTGGGCACCCGCGCCGCGGTCGACGCGGCCGGCGACGCCCTCGTCGTGCAGACCGACCTCTGCCTCGACGAGTTCACCGACCACGGGCACTGCGGAGTGCTCGCCGCCGACGGCAGCGTCGACAACGACGCCACCCTCGCGCGCTATGACGAGATGGCGGTCGTCCAGGCCGAGGCCGGCTCGCAGCTGATCGGCATGAGCGGCATGATGGACGGCCAGATCGGCTCGGCCCGCGACGCCCTCGACGCGGCCGGCTTCGGCGGCACGGCATTGCTGGCCTACTCGGCGAAGTACGCGTCGGCGTTCTACGGGCCGTTCCGCGAGGCGGTGCAGTCGAGCCTCGTCGGAGACCGCCGCACGTATCAGCTCGACGGCGCGAACCGTCGCGAGGGCCTGCGCGAGGTCGAGCTCGACATCGCCGAGGGCGCCGACATCGTGATGGTGAAGCCCGCGATGAGCTACCTCGACGTGCTGGCCGACACGGCCGCCGTCAGCACCGTGCCGGTCTGGGCGTACCAGATCAGCGGCGAGTACGCGATGATCCACGCGGCTGCCGCCAACGGCTGGATCGACCTCGAGGCCGCCTCGGCCGAGAGCGTGCTCTCCATCAAGCGCGCAGGCGCCGATGCGATCCTCACGTACTTCGCGCTCGATCTCGCGAAGCGCCTCAACACGGGGCGCATCTGATGGCCACGAACGACCAGTACTTCAGCCGGGCCAAGCAGTCCATCCCGGGGGGCGTCAACTCACCCGTGCGCGCGTACGGATCGGTCGGAGGCACTCCTCGGTTCTTGACCGGCGCCTCCGGTGCGTACGTCACCGACGCCGAGGGAACCGAGTTCGTCGACCTCGTCGCGTCGTGGGGGCCGGCCATCCTGGGTCACGCCCACCCCGAGGTCGTCGCCGCCGTGCAGGAGGCCGCCGCGCGCGGTCTCTCGTTCGGTGCGTCGACCCCCGCCGAGACCGAGCTGGCCGAGCTCGTGCGCGAGCGCGTCGCCGTCGGCGACGAGCGGCCCATCGGTAAGATCCGCATGGTGTCGACCGGCACCGAGGCGACGATGACGGCCATCCGTCTCGCCCGCGGCTACACCGGGCGCGACCTGCTCGTGAAGTTCGCCGGGCACTACCACGGCCACTCCGACTCGCTGCTGGCCGAGGCCGGCTCGGGCGTCGCGACGCTCGCCCTGCCCGGGTCGGCCGGCATCACGGCCGAGACCGCCGCGCAGACCATCGTCGTGCCGTACAACGACCTCGACGCCGTGCGTGCCGTGTTCGAGCAGCACCACGACCGGATCGCGGCGGTGATCGTCGAGGCCGCCGCCGCGAACATGGGCGTGCTCGCGCCGCAGCGCGGCTTCAACCGCAGCCTGTCCGAGATCACGCGTCGTAACGGAGCGCTGCTGATCGTCGACGAGGTGCTGACCGGGTTCCGCGTCGGCCGCGCCGGCTGGTGGGGGCTCGAGGCGGCCCGGGTCGTGCCCGACGGCGCCGGCTGGCAGCCCGACCTGATCACGTTCGGCAAGGTCATCGGTGGGGGCATGCCCCTCGCCGCGCTCGGCGGCCGCGCCGAGGTCATGGACTTCCTGGCACCGCTCGGCCCCGTGTACCAGGCGGGCACGCTGAGCGGCAACCCCGTCGCCGTCGCCGCGGGCATCGCCACGCTGCGCCTCGCGACACCCGAGGTCTACGCGACCCTCGACCGGGTCGCTGACACGATCGCGACGGCCACGTCGGAGGCGCTGGACGCCGAGGGCGTGGAGCACACGGTCCAGCGCGCCGGCTCGCTCTTCTCGTTCGCGTTCTCGCCGACGGCACCCATGAACTACGACGACGTGCGCGCGCAAGAGACGTGGCGCTACCCGCCGTTCTTCCACGCCATGCTCGACGCCGGGGTGAACCTGCCGCCGTCGGTGTTCGAAGCGTGGTTCGTGACCGCCGCGCACGACGAGCGGGCGGTGTCGCGCATCCTCGATGCGCTGCCCGGCGCGGCGCGGGCCGCGGCGACGGCGACGGCTCCGCAGTAGGGCTCGCCTCCGCGAGACCCTCGCGATGCGGCGAGACCCTCGCGATGCGGCGAGACCCTCGCGAGCGAGCGAGGGTCTCGCCGCGAAGCGAGGGTCTCGCGTGACGTGGCGAGGGTTCCGCGGTGGGCGCGCGGGCGCGCCCTACGTCGAGCGGCGGGTCCGCGCGAGCCAGCGCCCTTCGGCCCGCTCGATCGTGAGTGGATGCGCGAACGCGCCCGACACGAGCTCCGACGTGAGCACGTCGTCCGCCGGACCCTGGGCGAACACGCGCCCGTCGCGCAGCAGCATCGCGTGCGTCGTGCTGCTCGGCAGGTCCTCGAGGTGATGCGTGACCGTGACGGATGCCACGTCGGGGTGGTTCTCACGCAGCTCGTCGATGACGTCGAGCAGATGCTCGCGCGCGGCGACGTCGAGCCCCGTGGCCGGCTCGTCGAGCAGCAGCAGGGCCGGCTCGCCGATCAAGGCGCGAGCGATGAGGGCACGACCGCGCTCGCCCTGGGACAGGACACTCCATCGGGCCTCGAGCCGTGCCTCCAACCCCACCGACCCCGCAAGATCCCTTGCTCGGGCAACTTGTTCGGTCGAAGGCCTCCAGCGGGGCACGGGGTCGCTCGAGCCGGTGATCCCGGTCAAGACGACGTCGAGCACCGAATTGTCGGCCAGCATGCGGTGGCGAGGGTCGACGTGCCCGATGTGCTGCCTCAGCTCGCGCAGGTCGACACGGCCGAGCCGGCGTCCGAGGACCTCGACGGTGCCGGCGCTCGGGTGCCCGAGGGCGCCGCACAGGGAGAGCAGGGTGGTCTTTCCGGCGCCGTTGGGCCCGATCAGCGCCCAATGCTGGCCCGCGCCGACCCGCAGGGTGACGTCATGGAGCAGGTCGCGGCCCTGGCGGGTCACCCGGACGTCGGTGACCGCCAGGACCGCCATGCCGTCGGTCACGACGTGTAGAGACCGCTGGCCTTGAGCTCCGCATAGAAGTCGTCGTAGGACTTCGGGTGGTTCCGGACGATATCCGCAGCTTTCTCGGCATCGTTCGCCTTGATCGCGGCCCGGAGTTCGGTCGACCACGACGCCGCCTGGGCCCAGGGGAAGATCCCCACGGCGCCGGCGCGTTTGATCAACAGGAGGAGGCGCGGCCCGGTCATGGCCCACAGGCGTGCCAGGGAGGGGCTGTTCGCAGCCTCCTGCAGGATGACGTTCATGTGGAGGATCGCGTCGATGTCTTCGGCGGTCTTCTTCTTCATCACCGCAGCGCGGGTCTCCAGGATCGCCATGACCTCCTTCTTCTGCTCTTTCGTCAGGTTCGGCACCGCCCGGCTGACGATGAGCGACCAGACCTCGTAACCCGTCTCGACGGTGTCGACGAACTCGTCGAAGGTGGGAGCGACGATGCGCGTATAGCGATTGGCCTCGATGTCGACCAGAGCCTGCTCGGCGAGCTTGGCGATGGCCTCGCGAACCGGGGTGCGCGAGACGCCGAGCCACTTGACGAGCTGGTCGTCGTTGAGGCGCTCACCGAACTCGAGGGTGCCGTCGATGATGGCGAGGAACATCTTGTCGTAGACGACGTCGCGCAGCAGGCGGCGGGGTGCGGGCGGCTGATCGGTCAGGGTGGGGATGGGCATAGCGGCTCCTGGGTTGAAGGGAAACGTGATGGAGGCGCGGGCCGAGTGCTTCAGTCGGCCCGCACCCTTCGACGTGCGGGGGAGCTCCGGTCAGCTGTCGAACTCGACCGCGTCGAGGTGCGACGAAGCGGCGTCGTTGAAGATGCGGAAGGCCTCGATGGCGAGTGAGGGGTCGCGCTTGACGGCGGCCTCGCGGAGTTTGTCGACGTAGGACGCCATCGCGTCCCACTGCCAGTGCTCGCGCACGGGCTGCAGCATGAAACGGACGCGGGCGTTGACGCTGGCCTCGGCATGGTCGAGCAGAGGATTGCCGGTACGTTCACGCAGGAAGGCGGTCAGCGCGGAGAGCTCGGTCAGGCTCTCGACGTCGTGCGCCTGCTGCGACGCGTGGGCGGCGTCGCAGAGGGCGGTGAACGCAGTGATCTCGTCGTCGCTGAGGAGCGGGATCGCCCAGCGGGCACTGAGCTCGTTGAGCCCCTCGATCAGCTGGAGGGCGTGGCGGTACAGCTCGAAGTTCGGTCGGGTCACACGCGTGTAGCGATTGGCCTCCATCTCGACCAGACCGAAGTCGACCAGCTTGGCGATCGCCTCACGGATGGGTGTCCGAGAGACCCCGAGCCACGCGACGAGCTCATCGTCATTGAGGCGCTCGCCGGGCTCCAGGGTGCCGTCGTGAATGGCATCGAGCATCTTGTCGAAGACGACGTCGCGGAGCAGGCGTCGAGGTGCCGGATTGTCAGGGCCGGTGGGAATGGGCATGTCGCACCTTCTATGCGGAGAAAAAATCGTGTATCCGGTACTTTAGATGACCCTCACCTCCGCTGTCGAGCGCATCGCCGTGTGTTCACCGTGTATCCACCGTGTATCCACGGGGCCCGGCTCAGGCGTTCACCCGGACGACGGTCCGGCCGCGCACCCGGCCCTCGAGCACGCGGGGGCCCGCGGCGATGACGTCGTCGAGCGCGATCTCGGTCGTCATCGAGTCGAGCAGCTCGAAATCGAGGTCGGACGCGAGCCGCTGCCAGACCCGTCGGCGCCGTGCCGGCGGTGCGTCGACGGAGTCGATGCCGGCAAGACCGATGCCCCGCAGGATGAACGGCAACACGGTCGTCGGCAGATCGGAGCCCTGGGCCAGCCCGCACGCCGTCACGACACCGCCCGGTCTCGTCTGCGCGAGCAACGACGCGAGCGTCTGGCTGCCCACCGAGTCGACGGCGCCGGCCCAGCGCGCACGCTGCAGGGGGCGCCCGGGCTCGCCGAGCTCGCGGCGGTCGATCACATCGGCGGCACCGAGTCGGCGCAGGTAGTCGCCCTGCTCGTCGACCCGACCCGAGGAGGCGGTGACCGAGTACCCGAGGCGGCTCAGCAGCGCGATCGCGACCGATCCGACGCCTCCGGCCGCGCCCGTGACGACGACAGGGCCGTCGCCGGGTGCGACGTCGCGCTCGAGGCGCAGCACGCTCAGCATGGCCGTGACCCCGGCGGTGCCGATCGCCGCCGCGCGTCGGGACGTCATCGCGTCCGGCAGCACGACGACGGAGTCGGGGTCGACGACGGCCTGCTCGGCGTAGCCGCCGTGCCGACGTTCGCCGTGACCCGCGCCCGTGACGACCACCCGGTCGCCCACCGTGACCTCGGTGCCCGTCCCGCCACCGGACCCCGGCACGTCACCCGTCCCCGAGGGGACGCTCCGGACGACACCGACGAGGTCGATGCCGGGCACGAGCGGGGACGTGCGGACGACCCCTCGGTCGCCCCCGAGCGCCATGCCGTCCTTGTAGTTGAGGCTCGACCACTCCACGTCGACGACGACGCCCTCGCCGCCCTGCTCCGGGGCGACGAAGGACGGCGGGACGTCCCTCAGGCGGGTGGGCCGACCTTCTTCGACGACGATCGCACGCATGCCCCTCACGCTACGCGTCGCCCCTCGGCGGCGTCGCGGCACCCGTGCGGGACGCGCCCGCCTGCCCGCCCAGGAACCCGCCGAGCGCGCTCACGAGGTCGAGCCCGGTCGTCGACTTCACGACGTCCTGCAGCTGCGTCATGTTGTTGGCGACCGACTTCGTCAGCTCGTTCGCACCGTCCGTCGAGACGACGGTCAACGCGTCGATGTTGCCCATCGGAGCCGCCATCTCGCGGGCGATCTCGGGCAGGCGCGAGATGACCTGCGAGGCCAGCGCGGCCTGACCGAACTTGCCCTGCGCCTCGGCCAGCGCGTCGACGGCCTCGGCCTCGGCGAGACCCTTGGCCTTGATGGCCGCGGCCTCGGCCCGACCGGCGGCCTCGACGGCGGCGGCCTCGTTCTCGGCCGCGGCACGCGCGGCGTCGGCGAGCTGGGTGCGACGGAACGCCTCGGCCTCGACGGCCGCGTTGGCGGCGTCGCGCTCGGCCTCGGCGTTCTGGACGGCGGCATAGGCCGCCGCTTCGGCCGGCTGCCGCACCTCGATGTTGAGGCGCTCTTGGTTGACCTTCGCCTGCTCGGCGACGGCGATGCTCTCTTGCTCGGCCACGAGCTTGTCCTGTGTCGCACGCGCGAGCTCGCCGGCCGCCTGCGCCTCGGCGTTCGCCCGGTCGGTCTCGGCCTTGATCTGCGCCTGGCGCACGTCGAGCTGCAGCTGGCGCTCGGCGGTCTGCTGCGTGTTGCCGATGCGGGCCAGGGCGGCGATGCGCTCGGCCTCGGCCTCGGCGACATCGGCGTTCTGCTTGGCGACGGCCGCCTCGGCACGACCACGGTCGGCCAGGTACGTGCTGCCCGGCGTCTCGATCTCGCGGATGTTCATGGTCTCGATCTGCAGGCCGAGCTCGGCGAGCTCGCCCTTCGTCTCGTTGACCGCGTCGGCGGCGAGCCGCGAGAAGTTCTTCACGAGGTCGTCGACCGGCTGCCCGCCGATCAGACCGCGGATCGAGCCCTCGAGCGACTGCTGCACGATGACGGGCAGCTGCTGCTGCTGCAGCAGATAGCGCTGGGCGGCACGACGGACGCCGTCCTCGGTGCCGGTCACCTTGAAGTTGACCGTCGCCTTGACCGCCGTGCGGATGTAGTTGGCGTCGATCGCCTGCACCTCGACCGGGGTCTGGTACTGCTCGAGACTGAGCTTGAAGCCCTCTTGGAAGATGGGCCAGACGAACGTGCGGCCACCGATGATGACCTTCTGCGGGCTGGAGATGCCGCCGCCCTCGGAGCGCTCGGCACCCCGCCCGACGACGATCAACGCCTCGTTCGGCGGCACGCGCCGCACGCGGCTGGCGACGAACGACAGCAGGGCGAAGACGATGACGACCGCGACGACGATGGAGACGACGCTGATGTTTCCGGAGATGAAGTCCATGGGGCTTCTTTCTGATCGCAGGTGATCTCTGGTGATCGGAGGAGGGACGTGGAGCCGGGCCGGGGGAGGGGTGCGGCCGGCTAGGCCTGGTCGAGGGGCTCGACCTCGACGCGCGTGCCGGCATCGGCGACGACCCGGACGCGGGCGCCGCGCTCGATGCGCCGGCTGCTGAAGGCGAGGCGGCGTTCGAGCTCGCGGACGTCGTCGAGCCGCACCTCGCCCCCGGTCGGGGTCGTGGCCTCGGTGGCCGTGCCGACCAGGCCGACGGGGGAGTAGTACCCGCCGCTCTCGTTGCGCGTGACCCGCCGCACGAACAGCTGGATCAGCACGAGGGCGACGAGCGCGATGCCGATGGCGACCACGTAGGTCGCCCACGTCGGCAGGCCCGCCTGGGAGGTGACGACGCCGGCGAGACCGAAGATCGCGAGGGCCGCGCCGAACGCCACCCCGCTCACGAGGCCGTCGCCGATGTCGATCATGTCGAGCAGATCGCCGACGACCAGACTGACGAGCAACAGGACGAGCCCGATGCCGCCGACGACGAAGAAGGTGATCATGCGTCGATCCTGACAGTCGGGCCAGCCGTGCACATCGGGCGCGAGACGGAGTGGGGACGATGCCCTGCCGCCAGGCGTCGTGGAGGAGTCATCCCGTCGCGCTCAGCCGAACAGGATCGCGGCCTCGTCGTACCGGTTCTGCGGCACGGTCTTCAGCGAGTCGAGCGCCTCCTCGAACGACACGTGCACGATGTCCGTGCCGCGCAGGGCGACCATGCGGCCCCAGCGCTGGTCGACGACGGCGTCGCTCGCGGCCAGGCCGAGGCGGGTGGCCAGGACCCGGTCGTACGACGTGGGCGTGCCTCCTCGTTGGATGTGCCCCAGGGTGGTCGCGCGGGTCTCGATGCCCGTGCGCTCCTCGATGAGGGGGGCGAGGCGCTCGCCGATGCCACCGAGGCGCGGACGGCCGAAGGCGTCGAGGCCGCGCTCGGAGTGCGCGTCGTTCTCGTGGTCGGGCACGAAGCCCTCGGCCACGACGACGAGCGGGGCGCGTCCGCGGTCGTAGGCCGACTGGACCCACTCGACGACCTGGTCGATGCTCGTCTTCTGCTCGGGGATGAGGATCGCGTGCGCGCCCGAGGCCATGCCCGAGTGCAGGGCGATCCAGCCCACGTGGCGGCCCATCACCTCGGCGACCATGCAGCGGCTGTGCGAGTCGCCGGTGGTGCGCAGGCGGTCCATGGCGTCGGTGGCGATCTGCACCGCGGTGTCGAAGCCGAACGTGTAGTCGGTGGCGCCGAGGTCGTTGTCGACCGTCTTCGGCACGCCGACGATCTTGAGGCCCGCGTCGGTGAGGCGCTTGGCGGCGGCCAGCGTGCCCTCGCCGCCGATGGCGATCATGGCGTCGATGCCGTGTCGCTCGAGGTTCTCGGTGATGCGCTCGACACCTCCGCGCCCCTCGAAGGGGTTCGTGCGGCTGGTGCCGAGGATCGTGCCGCCCTGCTTCGCGATGCCCTGGATGTCCTTCCGGCCGAGCGGCACGATGTCGGCGTCGACCACACCGCGCCAGCCGTCGCGGAACCCGACGTACTCGTGACCATGGATCTGCGTGCCCTTGAGCACCGCGCCGCGGATGACCGCGTTCAGACCGGGGCAGTCGCCACCACTGGTGAGGATTCCAATTCGCATCGATCGCTCCATCGCATCGTCCCCGGTCGCCGTGGAGGTCGTCAGGGGGTCGTCGTGTCGGCCCCGGGATCGGGCCAGCCCATCATGGCTCGGAACCATCATGGCTCAGTTCGCGTCACCGTTCGCCGAACGTCCGGCCGCGGGAGGCGTCTGTCAGTGGGCCGGTACTACCCTCGACACCGTGGACCACGAGGAGGCGGTGGTCGACACCCCGACGACGCCTCACCCTGGAGAACCCCGGATGACGACGAGCAACGACCCGCAGCGGCCGCAGCCCTCGCCGTGGGCTCGGTTCGCGCGCCCCGCGGCCACGGAGCCCGATCGCGCGGCGTCGTTCCCGTTCGGGCCACCCCGCCCTCTCCTCGACGCGGGCACTCCTGCGTCGTCGCCCGCGCCTCCGGCCGGGTTCCCCGCTCTGCAGGACGTCTCGTGGGCGCCACCGCCGGCGGCAGCACAGGGCCAGGCGGGGCAGGGCCAGACGCCGCCCGCTTCCGACCAGAGCCGCACCCCGGTACCGAGTGAGGACCCGTTCGGTTCGTACTTCTCCGACGACGACTGGTCGGCGTCACGAGTCGAGCGCGAGCCCGATCCGGGCCGCGGCTTCGCCGTCGCGTCGATCGTCTTCGGCGTCTTCGTCGCCCCGCTCGGCCTGCTCTTCGGTCTGCTGGGCCTCGTGCGCTCGCGCCGAGCCGGACTGTCGGGGGCGGCGTCGATCGTCGGCATGATCATCGCGGTGATCGTCATCGTCGTCGGCATCGCCTACGGCATCGCGCTGATCGACTACCTCGGCCGGCTCGCGTCGGCGTGCGCACGCGTCGGGCCCGGCGAGTACGTGAACGGATCGGGTCAACCGATCTCGTGCTCGTGACCCGTCGGGCCCGCCTGCCCCGCCGCAGCGGGACGAGGAGTCGCGCCTAGAGCGAGACAGTGCCGGTGTCGGCCGTGTTCTCGGGGTGGCCACCGGTCAGGGCCGCCTTCGCGTACTTGAACAGGGTCACCGCGCGGGGCTCGTTGCTGACCCAGTACTCGGCCGTCTCGACGTCGACACGGATGAGCGCGACGGTCGGGTCGTCGCGACCCTGGTCGAACCAGGCCTCGGCGCCCGTGTTCCACAGTTCGTCGATGGTGCTCGAGTCGGTGACGACCTCGGCCTTGCCGGCCAGCGAGAGGTAGCCCTTGCCGGTCTCGACCGCGACGTTCACGTACTTGTGGGCCTTGATGTCGTCGACCTTGGGCGACGGGTTCTGGGTGAAGAAGTACACCGAGCCGTCGAATTCGCGGTCGACGATCGCCAGCGGGCGGCTGACGAGGTGGCTGTGGGCGCTCTGCGTCGTGAGGATGCCGATGCGGCCCTTGCCCAGGACCTCGGCGATCTTGCTGATGTCGGATTCGGTGGCGTCTGTCATGCCGGGGACGATACGCCGGAGGCGCGGTGCGGGTCACAGCGAACGTCGCCTGCCGCCCCGCACCCGTCGCAGACGACCAACTGCTCGCGGCACTGACTGTCGACGCAGTTCTGCATGCGCTTCGTGGCCGAGCCGCACATGGCACAGGAGCCGATAACGGCCGTGTGGTCGGAGAAGTCGATCGAGCCGCGCTTGTCGAAGACGTAGAGCGAGCCGTCCCAGAGGCCGTCGTCCCCGAAGCGCTCGCCGTAGCGGACGACACCGCCCTCGAGTTGGTACACCCGGTTGAACCCGCGGGCCGTCATCACCGAGCTGAGCACCTCGCAGCGCACGCCGCCGGTGCAATAGGTGACGACGGGCTCGTCCTTGAGGTGGTCGTAGCGACCGCTCTCGATCTCGGCGACGAACTCACGGGTGGTGGCGACGTCGGGGACGACCGCTCCGCGGAACCGTCCGATGCGTGCCTCGAACTCGTTGCGGCCGTCGAAGAACGTGACCTCCTCGCGCTCGACGAGCTCGTGCAGCTCGTCCGGGGTCAGGCGGGTGCCGCCGCCCACCACGCCGTCCTCGTCGACGACCAGCTCGTCCGGCGCCCCGAACGTCACGATCTCGTCGCGCACCTTGACACTCAGGCGCGGGAAGTCGTCGCCCGTCCCTTCGCTCCACTTCGCATCGAGGTCGCGGAACGCGGCGTACTCGCGGGTCTTGCGCAGGTACTTCTTGACGTCGGCCAGCTCGCCACCGACGGTGCCGTTCATACCGTGGCGCGAGAGGAGGATGCGCCCGCGCAGACCGAGGGACTCGCACAGATCGCGCTGCCAGAGGCGCAGTGCGTCGGGGTCCGTCAGCGGCGCGAACACATAGAACAACAGGATCTTCGGCACGGCCACCGCGACAGTCTAGATCGGACCGAATCCACGCAGGGCCTGGCCCTCCGTGCTTATATGCCTTATTGTCATATCGGTATCCAGGACGAGGGGTGGAGGATCGATGCCGGTTCCGACGACGGGTCAGCGCGTGATCGCACGGCGGCTGCACAAAGACGAGGTGCTCAGCCGCCTGCGCGACGCCATCCTCGACGGCTTGCTCCAGCCGGGCGAGCGCATCAGGGATCGCGACCTGGAGGTCTGGTTCGGTGTCTCGCGCACTCCCATCCGGCTCGCGATCGCGGCCTTGGAGGACATGCGTCTCGTCGAGACCTCGCCCTCGCGCTACACGAAGGTCTGTGGTCTTCGACCCGAGATCGTGCCGGATCTGGTCGACGGCATGACGGTGCTCTGGGGTGCCGCCCTCGACCGGGTGCGGACGCTGGGTCGCCTCGGCGATGTCGAAGCGAGCCTCGTCTCGTCGGGGACCGTGTTCGAGTCCTGGGCCCGGGGCGAGGCGGCGGCCATCGAGGTCGTCCGCACCTTCGCCGGCGCGACGGCGGCGGCGGCGACCCTGTCCGTGAACCCCGTGCTCGAGAGGTTCGCCGATCGCGCGGTCGTGCTCGTGCTGTTCCACGCGACGCGCTCCGGTGCGCAGGTCGATGCCGAGGCGCTGGCCGACTCCCTCCGCCGCGCCTCCCGACATGTCTTGTCGCCCGAGCAGGGGAGCACTGCCGCATGACGATCGCCGGCCCACCACTCGCCGCGCCGATCCGCCGGCTGCTCGCCGACGAGGTGCACGACGTCCTGGCGAGGGCGATACTCGACGGCACGTTCATGCCGGGCGAGCGCCTCAACGACGACGAGCTGATCACGTGGCTGCAGGTCTCGCGGACGCCCATCCGCACCGCTCTCGAGAGACTGGCGACCGCCGGCTACGTCGAGCTGCGCGCGAATCGCTACACGCGCGTCGGTCGTCCGTCGCGAGACGACGTGCGACTGACCGACGACGTCGTCCGGGCGACGCTGCGCTGGGCCACGACGAGAGCCCTCGAGAATGCGGCGGAGTCGCAGGTCGAGGAGTTCGCCCGAGCCCTGGCCTCGGCCGACCGCATCGTCCAGCGGGCCGGATCTCGGCCCCTCAGTGCGGTCGGCCTGTCCGTGGTGTATCGCGCCGTCGGGTACTTCGCCGTCCGCTCGAGCAACGAGATGATGCGGGTCGCGATCGACGACGCCACCTGGCGGCTGCTGTTCGGGCTGCGGGTGCTCGAGGCGCGTATCCCCACTGACGCGTGGGCGGCCTTCCGTGACGAGGCCGGCAGGGCGGCCGTCGATCGAGACGCGGCGCGGTTCTCCGCCGCTGCCGATGCGCTGCACGCCGCCGTGCTGGGCGACGCGGTCTGAGAGCGGCGCGGCCTGAGGGCGGCACGGCCCGCTGCCGGCTCGCCTACCGCGGGCCGGCCATCGCCTCGACAGTGTCCTTCGCGAAGGCGGCCCGCAGCTCGGGCAGCGCCACGTCGTCGAGGACGACGATGGATTGCCCGTCGGGGGAGGTGCCGGTGCCGTTCGTCGGCATCGTGAAGAACGTCATGCCGCTCGGGCGCAGCGATCGCAGGCTGACGCCGAGGCCGACCATGTCGGTCACCGACCAGGCCGAGTCGACCGAGACCGAGCGGGCCGTGTTCTCGACGAAAGCCGACACCCTCGGGGGGTCGGACAGGGTGTCGGTGCTGAGCAGGGCCATGCCGATCGCCTTGAGCAGGGCCTGTTGGTTGCGTGCCCGCTGGAAGTCGCCGTCGGCGAAGGCGTAGCGCTCGCGGACGTAGGCGAGGGCGTCGTCGCCGCGCAGGGTGATCGAGCCGCTCTCGAACGATCGGTCGCCGCGAGAGAACGGCACGGTGTTGTGCACTTGGACGGCCCCCAGGGAGTCGACCATCGACGAGAGCCCGGCGAAGTCGATGACCGCGACGTGGTCGATGCGCGCGTCGACCAGCTGCTCGACCGTCTGCATCATGAGGGCCACCCCGCCGTGCGCGAGGGCCGCGTTGACCTTGGCGGGCCCGTGCCCCGGGACGTCGACCCAGGTGTCGCGCAGGATCGACATGACCTGTACATCGCGGCGATCGGCGGGGACGTGCAGGAGCATGATCGTGTCGGCGCGCTGATCGCCGGCCTCGCGGAGGTCGCGCTCGTCGGCGGCCCGACGCGAGTCGGAGCCGAGCAACAGGATGTTCATCGCGCCGTCGGAGCTGGCCGCGGGTCGACCGGCGTACGACGGCGCGGCGTCGTCGAGACGGGCGAGGTTGCCGTCCACGGTGCCGAAGAGCGATGCCGCGTAGACCCCGATCGTGATGACGCCGATCGCCAACAGGGCCGCGATGCTCGTCAGGCCGAGGACGAGCGGGCGGTGGCGTCGGTAGAACGAGCGGCGACGTCGACGGCGGACACGGATCTCGGGCATGGGGCGGGGTCTCTCTGTCGGTGTTAGGGACGTCGTGGTGACGGCTAGGTGGTCGGGAGCTCGCGGGCTCAGGTGGGGATGCCGCGTCGCATCAGGTGGCGTGAGCCGGGATCGGCGTCGGTGACGAGCAGGAGCGAGGCGAGCGAGTGCCGGGAGAACAGGTCGGTGTAACGATGGGCGGCCTCGGCCCACCGGCGGCGACGCAAGGCGGCACCGAGCCGGTCGAGAAGGAGGCGCGCGCTCGGTGACGAGAGATCGAGCGCGACGTGCCGGCTGAGGAACACGGCGCGGTTGTCGAGGGGCGCGGCCGCTCGCTGGGCCAGCGGGTTCTCGGACAGGGCCAGGAAGGACCGGCTGCCCTCGATCAGGTCGACGAACCGGGGCCGGCCCTCGGCGATCGAGGCGAGGTGGTCGGCCGCCTCGTGGACGTCCGCGGTGTTCGAGGCCTCGAGATCGGCGGCGCCGCGGATGGCGGACCCGTGCAGGAGGCCGACCATCTCGAGCACGTCCATCAGGTCGCGCGTCGACGCGCTCGAGACCTTCGTATAGCGATTCGCCTCGATCTCGACGAGGCCCTGGTCGGCGAGGCGGGAGAGCGCCTCCTTCACGGGCGTCTTCGAGACGCCGAGCCAGACGGCGATGTCGTCCTCGAACAGGCGCTCGTCCGGGGCGAGGGTACCGTCGACGATCGCACCGAGCACGGTGTCGAAGGTGAGGTCTCGAAGCAGGCGCCGGGGGCGGCGACCGGTCGGTGTCACGGGTACGGGCATGATGGCTCCAAAGTCAGATACCTAAAATATCACATAACTAAGGAGGCGCGCCAGGAGGAATCGGCGATGTCGCCGGTCGCGACTACCATCGCCGCATGACCTCGGCCAGCCCTCTCGCGGACGCGTCCGTCGAGACGGTCTACCGGCCAGAGCACCGCGTCGACGTGCACGCGACGCTGCGCCCGCTGTCGCGCGGCTCGGGCGACCCCTCCTACCGTGTCGTCGGCTCGGTCGTCTGGCGGGCGATCCGCACACCCGCGGGCTCGGCGACTCTCCGGCTCGAGCCGGTCGGTGAAGCCGTGCATGCCACCGCCTGGGGTCCCGGTGCCGAGTGGGCCATCGACGGCGTCCCCGAGCTGCTGGGCTCGGGCGACGACTGGTCGGGTCTCGACGTCTCGGGCAATGCCTTCCTCAGCGATGCCCGAGCGCGCCTCCGGGGGTTGCGTCTCACCCGCACCAACCAGGTCGTGCAGATGCTGATCCCGGCCGTGCTCGAGCAGAAGGTGACCAGTGTCGAGGCCTGGCGCGCGTGGCGGTATCTCGTCCGCCGCTACGGCGAGGCGGCGCCCGGCCCGGCTCCCGACGGCATGGTCGTGCCGCCGTCGGCCGAGGGCTGGAAGCTCATCCCGAGCTGGGAGTGGCATCGGGCAGGAGTCGGGCCGCAGCGCTCGGCGACCGTCATGCGCGTGTGCGCCGTCGCCCCGGCGCTCGAACGCACGCTCGCACTCGGTCGCGGGGGGCCCGACGTGTCCAGCCGCCTCCGCTCGATCGTCGGTGTCGGGGTGTGGACGGCGGCCGAGACGAGTCAGCGCGCCCACGGCGATCCCGACTCACCCAGTGTCGGCGACTACCACCTGTCCGCTCTCGTGGGGTGGGCGCTGATCGGGCGCCCCGTCGACGACGACGGCATGCTCGAGCTGCTCGAGCCCTGGGCCGGTCATCGGGAGCGCGTGATGCGCCTGATCTCGTCGAGCGGGTTCCGCAAGCCGCGCTTCGGCCCGCGGATGACCATCCAAGATCACCGGGGGCACTGACGTCGCCGTCAGGCGGTCGCGCACTCCGCGGGAGCGTCGGGGGACGTCCTCGGCTGCCTGACCCGTGCCTCCTCGGCGGGAGCATCGGGTGAGGCGTCGGCGCCGATCGCGTCGAGCACCCGCCCCGAGAACGCCTTGACGACCGCGTCGTCGCCGTCGAGGGCGTCGACGAAGTAGCGACGGATCGCGGCGGTGTGGCTTCGGGTCGCCGTGAGCATGGCGCGCCGGCCCGCCGACGTCAGCTCGACCCACGTGCCGCGCGCGTCGGAGGCGCACTCGGTGCGCCGCACGAGGCCGCGGCGTTCCATGCGCGTGACCATGTGGCTGACCCGGCTCTTCTCCCAGCCGATCTGCTCGGCGATGTCGCGGACGCGCAGGCGACGGTCCGAGCTTCGGCCCAGCCCGACGAGCACCTCGTACTCGGGAGCCGAGACACCGGAGGTGCCGTGCAGGCCGAGCTCGAGGGCCCGGTCGAGCCGTCGGCGCATCATGTAGAACGCGTCCCAGACGGCCCAGTCGTCGTCGCTGAGTTCCTCGGCCATTCGCCCAGTGTAGGGACGGTGGTGCGGCATATCCTCGTCCCATGCCCGTTGTACCTGCCGCTGATCTCACCGAACAGACGATCGCGACGGTTCGCCGGTGGCTCGCCGCGGGGGCGACGTCGAAGCCCGATCCGGCGGCCGAGCGGCTCGCCGGTGTGCTGCGCGACGAGGACGGGCTCGACTTCACCATCGGCTTCGTCGATCGCGTCGTGCGTCCCGAAGACGACCGCGTCGCCGCGCGCAACCTCGACCGGCTCAGCCGACGCACGCCCGCGTTCCTGCCGTGGTACCTGCGCGGGGCGATCTCGTTCGGCGGCGGCTTCGCTCCGCTCGTGCCGTGGCCGATCATCTCGGTCGCCCGTTCGGGCCTCCGGCGCATGGTCGGGCATCTCATCGTCGACGCGACGCCCGACAAGCTCGGTGCCGCCCTCGAGAAGCTGCGCGGCGACGGCGACGGCGTCCGGCTCAACCTCAACCTGCTCGGCGAGGCGGTGCTCGGCGAGGCCGAGGCCGACCGTCGACTGGCCGGCACGCGGGCGCTGCTCGAACGCGACGACGTCGACTACGTGTCGATCAAGGTCAGCGCCGTCACCAGCCAGGTGTCGATGTGGGCGTTCGACGAGATGAGCGACCGCATCGTCGCGCGATTGACCCCTCTCTACGAGTTCGCCCTCGCTTCCGACCTGCCGAAGTTCATCAACCTCGACATGGAGGAGTACGGCGACCTCGACCTCACCATCGACGTCTTCACCCGGCTGCTCGACCAGCCGCACCTGCGCCGGCTCGAGGCCGGCATCGTGCTGCAGGCCTATCTCCCCGACGCGCTGTCGTCGCTCGAGCTGTTGACCGACTGGGCCCGGGGCCGCGTGGCCCGCGGGGGCGCGCCCATCAAGATCCGCATCGTCAAGGGCGCGAACCTGGCGATGGAGCGGGTCGACGCCGTGCTGCACGACTGGCCCGTCGCCACCTACGACGAGAAGGTCGACACCGACGCGAACTACAAGCGGCTGCTCGACTTCGCCCTGCGACCTGAGAACGCCGCCGTGGTGCACGTCGGTGTCGCCGGTCACAACCTGTTCGACATCGCCCACGCCTGGTTGCTGGCGACGAGCCGCGGGGTCGCCGACCACATCGACGTCGAGATGCTGCTCGGTATGGCCAGCGCGCACGCCGACGCCGTCCGTGCCGACGTCGGCCGGCTCATCCTCTACACGCCCGTCGTGCAGCCGGCCGAGTTCGATTCGGCCATCGGCTATCTCGTCCGCCGTCTCGAAGAGAACGCGTCGAGCGAGAACTTCCTCTCGGGTGCCTTCGACCTCGCCGACGACGACGCCGTGTTCGAACGCGAGCGCGATCGGTACCTGGCCTCCGTCGCTCGCTCGGCCGTGCCTCCGACCGGGCCTCGCCGGCGACAGGACCGCCTGGCGCCCGTCCCGGCGGACGGCTTCGTCGACGACTTCGCCAACGAGCCCGACACCGACCCGTCACTCGACCGCAACCGCACGTGGGCCCGCACCGTGCTGCGCGCCGCGCGCGACTCGCACGCCGGGGTCGGCACGCTCGAGAGTGCGTGGGTCGCCGACCAGTCCCGCCTCGAAGAGATCGTCGCCGGAGTGACCCAGGCCGGCGTGACATGGGGACGCGAGGACGCGTCGACGCGCGCCGAGTTGCTCGACCTCGTCGGCCAGTCGCTGAACGCTCACCGCGGCGAGCTGGTCGAGGTCATGATCAGCGAGACCGGCAAGACCATCGCCGAGGGCGACCCCGAGGTCAGCGAGGCCGTCGACTTCGCGCACTACTACGCATCTCTCGCCCGCGAGCTCGACGGTGTCTCGGGCGCCCGGTACACGGCTCCGCGGTTGACGGTCGTCGCCCCTCCCTGGAACTTCCCGGTCTCGATCGCCGCCGGCTCGGTGCTCGGGGCGCTCGCCGCGGGCAGCGGGGTCATCCTGAAGCCGGCACCGGAGGCGGGCCGCACGGCGGCCGTCCTCGCCGAGGCGTTCTGGTCGGCCGGCGTGCCGCGCTCGCTGCTCGTGCTCGTCGACGTCGACGAGGCGGCCCTCGGGCGCGACCTGATCGCCCACCCCGCCGTCGACCGCGTCGTGCTGACCGGGTCCTTCGAGACCGCCGCACTGTTCCGCTCGTGGCGGCCCGAGCTCGAGCTGACGGCCGAGACGAGCGGCAAGAACGCGATCGTCGTCACGCCGAGCGCCGACATCGATCTCGCCGTCGCCGACATCGTGCGCAGCGCCTTCGGGCATGCCGGGCAGAAGTGCTCGGCGGCGAGCCTCGTGATCGTCGTCGGGTCGGTGGCACGCAGCGAGCGGTTCCGGCGTCAGCTGATCGACGCCGTGACGACGCTCCGCGTGGGCTGGCCCGACGTCGCGACGACGCAGATGGGCCCGCTGATCGACCCGCCGAAGGGGCCGCTTCGCGAGGCGTTGACGACTCTCGCGCCGGGGGAGTCCTGGGTCGTCGAGCCGAAGCAGCTCGACGAGACGGGCATCCTCTGGTCGCCGGGTGTGCGCGAGGGTGTGCGACCGGGGAGCGCGTTCCACCGCACCGAGTACTTCGGTCCCGTGCTCGGCATCATGCACGCCGCCTCCCTCGAGCAGGCGATCGAATGGCAGAACGCGGTCGAGTTCGGCCTGACGGCGGGCATCCACTCGCTCGACGTCGACGAGGTCGCCGAGTGGCTCGACGGCGTGCAGGCCGGCAACCTCTACGTCAACCGCGGCATCACCGGGGCCATCGTGCGCCGCCAGCCGTTCGGCGGCTGGAAGCGCTCGTCCGTCGGCACCGGCACCAAGGCCGGCGGCCCGAACTACGTGCTGCACCAGGGCACCTGGTCGCGCATCCCGCGCGAGCCGCGCCCGTCGCTGAAGCTGACCGGCGTGCCCGAGATGGTGGTGCGCGTCATCGAGGCCGCCCGCCCCTCCCTCTCTTTCGAGGACTTCGACCACGTCCGCGCCTCGGCACTCAGCGACGAGACCGCCTGGACCACCGAGTTCGGCATCTCGCGCGACGTCTCCGCTCTCGAGCTCGAACGGAACGTTCTGCGCTACCGGCCGTACCCCGTGACCGTTCGCTTGTCCGAGGGGGCCGACATGGTCGACCTCGTCCGACTGGTGGCGGCCGCGGCGCGCACCCGCTCGCCGATCAGTATCAGCTCGGCGGTGCCCGTCCCGTCGTCGCTCGTGCAGGTCTTCCGTGAACCGCGTCCGCCGGTCCGTGTCGTCGCGGTCGTCGTCGAGAGCGACGAGGTGTTCCTCTCCCGGGCCGCCTCGGGCGCTCTCCAGGGCGCCGACGACGCGCTCGACGGTGCCGACGACGTGACGCTGATCGAGCGGGCCGCCGGGGGCGCCTCCGCCGCCTCCCCCGCCGAGGAGGCACGGGTCGACGAGTCCGCCCCCGTCACCGCCCCCGATGGCCCGGCTTCGTATCGCGGCCTCCGTGTGCGGCTCATCGGCGGTGACCGCCGAGCCCTCGCGCGAGCCGTCGAGGGCAGCCCCGACGTCGCGATCTACGCCGGAGACGTCACCGAGGAGGGCCGCGTCGAGCTGCTGCCGTTCGTGCACGAGCAGGCGGTCTCGGTCACGGCGCACCGGTTCGGGACACCCGCCCCCGACTTCGTCGACCTCCGCATCTAGGGGCGTCCCGCCCCCCGGGAACGAAGTGACCCGTCAGGTCGATGTTTCTCCCCAACATCAGCCGAACGGGTCACTTCGTTGAGAACCCCGGGAACGAAGTGACCCGTCAGGTCGATGTTTCTCCCCAACATCAGCCGGACGGTTCACTTCGTCGAGAACCCCCGAACGAAGTGACCCGTCGGGTCGATGTTTC
Source organism: Frigoribacterium sp. 2-23 (assembly GCF_049601585.1). Lineage (GTDB taxonomy): Bacteria > Actinomycetota > Actinomycetes > Actinomycetales > Microbacteriaceae > Frigoribacterium. The sequence continues at coordinate 79,614 of NZ_CP187126.1, forward strand.
TCCCCAACATCAGCCGAACGGGTCACTTCGTTGAGAACCCTCGAACGATGTGACCCGTCGGGTCGATGTTTCTCGCGAACACCAGCCGGACGGGTCACTTCGTTGGGGGCCCGGCTACGCGGGCTGGCGACTGATCAGCTTCGAGAGGACGATCGCGCTGCGGGTGTGGTCGACGTTGGGGGCGTTGCGGACGCGCTCGAGCGCCTCCTCGAGGGAGGGGATGTCGCGACTGCGCATGTGGACGATCGCGTCGGCGCTGCCGGTGACCGTGCCGGCGTCGACGACCTCGGGCACGGTGCCGAGGATGCGCTGCAGCTCCTGCGGCGAGACGGTGCCGCGGCAGAACAGCTCGACGTAGGCCTCGGTGCCGAGCCCGTCGACCGTCGGGTCGACCTGGATCGTGAACCCCTTGATGACCCCGTCCGCGACGAGCCGATCGACGCGGCGCTTCACGGCGGACGCGCTGAGCCCGACCGACGAGCCGATCTCGCCGTACGCCGCGCGGGCGTTCTGTCGAAGCAGGTCGATGATGCCGTAGTCGAGATTGTCCACGCCACAACTCTACGCGCGATTCTTGCGTCGGTCTACGTCAAGACGCACGAAAATTGCGTGACAAGCCGCCCGCATGCGCGAACTGCGTGTGACACTGGCCCGGTGAGCATCGTTACCGAATCGGCCCCCACCCCGTCGTCGACCCGTCGAGCGGTGCCGCGCACCGTCTTGATGTGCCGCCCGGAGCACTTCACCGTCAGCTACCGGATCAACCCGTGGATGAACCCGCAGCTGCCGACCGACACGTCCCTGGCGGTGAGCCAGTGGCAGGAGTTGTACGACACCTATCGCCGTCTCGGCATCGACGTCCAGCTTATCGATCCGATCGACGGCCTCCCCGACATGGTCTACTCCGCGAACGGCGGGTTCGTGCTCGACGGCAAGGCCTACGGCGCCAGCTTCACCTACCCCGAGCGTCAGCCCGAGGGCCCGGCGTACATGGAGTGGTTCGGCGCGAACGGCTTCGAGGTCGTCGTGCCCGAGGAGGTCAACGAGGGCGAGGGCGACTTCCTGCTCGTCGGCGACGTCATCCTCGCCGGCACCGGGTTCCGCAGCGCGTCCGACTCGCACGCCGAGATCGGCCGCGTCTTCGGTCGCGAGGTCGTGAGCCTCACCCTGGTCAACCCCAGCTTCTACCACCTCGACACGGCCATCGCCGTGCTCGACCCCGAGCCCGTCGACGGCGTCTCGAACATCGCCTACCTCGAGAGCGCGTTCGACGACCGGTCGCTGGCCATCCTGCGCGAGCGCTACCCCGACGCGATCATCGTCAGCGAGCAGGACGCGTCGATCCTCGGTCTGAACTCGTACTCGGACGGCTACAACGTCGTCATCGCCGCCCGGGCGACCGGCTTCGAGCGGCAGCTGCGCGAGCGCGGCTACAACCCGATCGGCGTCGACCTCTCCGAGTTGCTGCTCGGCGGCGGCGGCGTCAAATGCTGCACCCTGGAGCTGCGCCGATGACCCCCACCGACACGACGACGCACGACACGAGCATGCATGGCTCGACCCAGCACGGCACGAGCACGCACGCCGCGACCGACGCCGCGATCGCGGTCGAGGACGCCTCGCTCGCCCACAACTACCACCCGCTCCCGGTCGTCGTGGCGTCGGCCGAGGGCGCCTGGGTCACCGACGTCGAGGGGCGGCGCTACCTCGACTGCCTGGCCGCCTACTCGGCGGTCAATTTCGGTCACGGCAACCCGCGCCTCCTGGAGGCGGCCCGAGCGCAGCTCGACCGCGTCACGTTGACGAGTCGCGCGTTCCACAACGACCGCCTCGGCCCCTTCGCCGAAGAGCTCGCGGCTCTGCTCGGCAAAGAGATGGTGCTGCCGATGAACACGGGCGCCGAGGCCGTCGAGTCGGGCATCAAGCTCGCCCGCGCCTGGGGCTATCGCGTCAAGGGCGTCCGGCCCGGCGCCGCGAAGATCATCGTCGCGAACGGTAACTTCCACGGTCGGACGACCACGATCATCAGCTTCTCGGACGACGAGGAGGCGCGGGCCGACTTCGGCCCCTACACGCCCGGTTTCGTCAGCGTGCCGTACGGCGACGCCGACGCGCTGGAGGCCGCGATCGACGACGACACGGTGGCCGTGCTGCTCGAGCCGATCCAGGGCGAGGCTGGTGTCGTGGTGCCTCCGGTCGAGTACCTGCCGCGCGTACGGCAGGTCACCCGCGATCGGAACGTGCTGTTCATCGCGGACGAGATTCAGTCGGGTCTCGGCCGCACCGGGGTGACCGTCAGCTGCGACCTCGTCGACGTCGTGCCCGACCTCTACCTGCTCGGCAAGGCGCTCGGCGGCGGTATCGTCCCGGTCAGTGCCGTCGTGGGCGATCGGGACGTGCTGGGCGTCCTCCGCCCCGGCGAGCACGGCTCGACGTTCGGCGGCAACCCGCTCGCGGCTGCCGTCGGGCTCGAGGTCGTGCGGATGCTCGCGAGCGGCGAGTACCAGGAGCGTGCCTCGCGACTCGGGGCGCGCCTCCGGACGGGTCTCGAAGCGCTGATCGGGCACGGTGTGACCGAGGTGCGCGGTGCCGGCCTGTGGATGGGCATCGACATCGACCCCGCCGTGGGGTCGGGCCGCCAGGTCTGCGAGCGGTTGATGGAGCGCGGCGTGCTCGCGAAGGACACGCACGGCTCGACCATCAGGCTCGCGCCGCCCATCGTGATCAGCGAGGACGAGATCGACGACCTGGTCGACACCCTCGTCAGCGCGATCGACGATCTTCGGTAGCGGACCCGAGCCGAGACCGACGCGAGAACGACAAACCGACGTGATCTCTCACGTCGGTTTGTCGTTTTCGCGTCGGCGGGAGCGATCACGTCGGCTCGTCGTTCGTGGCACGGATGGCCGCAGCGCCCTCGCTACCGCCGCATGAGCAGGTAGACGATGCTGCGTCCGGTCGTGTGCTCCTGGGCGACCGAGAACCCGAGCGAGCGCAGGGTCGAGATATCGCCCTCGCTCAGCGCGTCGACCGAGAGCCGCGCGACCCAGAGCCGGTCGACCGATTCGAGTCGCGTCCGCAGCTCTTCCACCTGGTTCGGGTCGTCGAGCACGAGGGTGCGATCGGAGTACGCGCCCTCGGCCGTCCCCGACCGCAGGAACGCGACGTCGTCGAGCCCGGCGAAGCGGGAGGGGTAGGCGTAGAGCGCCTGCCGTGGACGCGTCGAGACCATGCCCGAGGCGTCGAGGTAGAAGGCGTCTCCCGGGCGGGCCTGATGCTCGATGTACGACGACAGGCGCGACAGGTCGCTGCCGCCGCCCTTCGCCGCGGGTTGACGCTGCAGCACGTAGGTCGGTGCAGAGGCCGCCACGAGCACGCAGATGAGCGAAATGGCGACCCACCGTCGTCGTCGACCGGTGATCGCGACGGCGAGCAGCAGGGCCATGCCCGGCGCGGCATACGTCAGCAACCGGGCCTGGTACACCGGTGCCAGCACGATGCCGAGCAGCAGCAGCATGGCCGTCGGGCCGACCACCCAGAGCGCCCCGAGCAGCACGACGCTGCCCGGGGTGCGTGAGCGATCGCGCAACCGGGTCCCCAGCACGATGAGCAGCACGGCCGAGACCACGGCGAAGGCGCCCCCCGACGCGAACCACGGCTCGACGAGGATCGTCCACCAGGTGACCGACGCGCTCGTCGACGGGTCGCCCCGGCCCATGAGCCGGCTGCGTTCGCCGAGCACGCGGATGATCATCGGCAGGCTGACGAGCAGCGCGCCGACGGTCGAGACCGTCCAGCCGAGGAGGCGGTGGCGGGCTCCCCGACGACGGCGTTGCGCCGGCGCCAACCCGAGGAAGACGCCGTGCACCAGGATGATCAGCGCGAGCGGGACGAACGTGATGATCGTGACGGCGAGGCCGATGCCGTAGGCGACCCACCAGCGTCGCTGCTGCCGTCGGGAGGCGACGAGCAACAACACGGTGAGCCAGACGGCGAGGGCTGCCGTCAGGGCGTAGGGCCGCGCCTCGACGGCCTCGAGGGTGATGCGCGGCAGGACGATGTAGATGCCCGCGGCCAGTAGGGCCGTCGTGCGGGTCGTCAGCATGCGGGTCAGCACGAGTACGCCGGACGCTCCGATGGCCGTGGCGATCGCGCTGGGCAGCCGTGTCGCGAACTCGCTCTCGCCGAAGGCGCCGATCCAGACGTGTATGAAGACGTAGTAGACGGTGTGCACACCGTCGCGCTGGTTCAGGAAGGCGATCAGATCGGCTAACGGCAGGCGGGCCGCCTGCAGCGTGGTCGCCTCGTCGCTCCAGTACGACGGAACCCACGAGGCCGCGACCGCCACGATGAAGGCGATGACGCCGACGAGCAGCGGGTCGCGCCAGACGGCTCGCGGAGAGACGACGGCCGGGTCGTGCCCGATGCTCACGTCTCGATCACCACACCTCTAGTTAAAGCAGAACTGTGTGTTAAACCAGGGAAGCCCCGCCGAAGCGGGGCTTGTGGTGGCTGGACGCGGCGTCGATCCGCGGACCTTTCGATTTTCAGTCGAACGCTCTACCAACTGAGCTACCCAGCCGAGGAGTCGGAACCCGACACCCAGGCGATAAACACGCCTTGGCGACCCTGACCGGACTTGAACCGGCGACCTCCGCCGTGACAGGGCGGCGCGCTAACCAACTGCGCTACAGGGCCAAACAGTGCTATTCAGTTCTTACTTTGCGGTGGTGCCTCAGCCACACCGTCACATCAGTCACACTAGCGGAACAAGTGTAGCTGTTGTGGTGACCCCAACGGGATTCGAACCCGTGCTGCCGCCGTGAAAGGGCGGTGTCCTAGGCCACTAAACGATGGGGCCTTGATGCTCAGAAGAGCGTCGTAGCAACCGATGGATAAGCATACGGATAGGTCGCCGCAAATGCAAAACGGGACGCGGCGACCGTCGAGGCCGGGCGGTGCGGCGGCAAAACCGACCGACTCGGCGCGCCACTCCGACTCGGATGTCGCGCCGCGCCTCCTTCGGAGGTTAGTTTCAACTCGTCCTTGAGAGTTGACGGCGTCGCCCCGGCGCCGGCCGGCGACTCGCGTGGGCGATTCACTCCAGCTTCTCAAGGATTCGGACTCTCGATGACATCACGCGGCATCGGACGTACTCGCCTGGCGAGCGCCCTCACCGGTCCCTTCGCACCCGCCACCCGACGGGGCCGTCTCGTCGCCGTCGGCGTCGCGGTCGCGCTGCTCGTCACGGCCGGTGTCGTCGGTCAGCCCGCCGTGTCGGCGAGTGCCGCGTCGTACCCGTCGTGGCAGGACGTGCAGAACGCCCGTAACGACGAAGCCGCCAAGCAGCAGGAGATCACGAACCTCCAGGGCCTGCTCGACCAGCTGCAGTCCGACCTCGATGCGAAGAACGCCGAGGCGGAGAAGCGCGGCACCGAGCTCGAGGCGGCCCAGACGGCCTATGACGAGGCCCAGTACAAGACGGCACAGCTGCAGGCCCAGGCCGACGCCGCCGACAAGGTCGCCGCCGCCAGCGAGCAGCGGGCCGGTCAGCTCGCCGCGCAGCTCGGTCGCTCCGGGGCGAACGGCATCTCGAGCGATCTGATCTCGAACCCCGGCGAGGCGGGCCAGCTGCTCTACAAGATCGGCGCGATGAGCAAGCTCACCGAGCAGGCCGACGGCATCTACTCGCAGGCCACCCAGGACCGCAACACCGCCCAGTCGCTGACCGACCAGGCGAAGGTCGCGCAGGAGGCGCTGAAGGGCTTGGCCGCGAAAGCCCAGACCGCGTTGGCCGACGCGAACGAGGCGGCTCAGGCCGCGAGCGACGCGGTCACCGCCCAGCAGGAGAACCAGGCGCGACTGCAGGCGCAGCTCGCCACGTTGCAGACCAACGCGGACCACACCGAGGAGGAGTACCAGAAGGGTGTGGAGGAGATGCGGGCCGCTGCGGCCGCCGCCGCAGCCGCGGCAGCAGCCGCCGGCACGGCGACCTCGGGCAGCCCGATCGGCTACGTCTCGGACATGGGCTGGACCCGCCCCGCGGGCGGCAACATCTCGAGCAACTACGGCATGCGCGTCAACCCGGTGACGCACGCGTACATCCTGCACGCGGGCACCGACCTGGCCGCCGGCTGCAACACCCCGATCTACGCGGCGTCGGCCGGTGTGGTCACGTACGCCGGCTGGTACGGCGGCTACGGCAACTTCGTGCTGATCGACAACGGCAACGGCATCACGACGGGTTACGGACACCAGCCCAATGGGGGCATCATGGTCAGTGTCGGCCAGGTCGTCGGCACCGGGCAGCAGATCGGACACGTCGGCTCCACGGGCAACTCGACCGGCTGCCACCTGCACTTCGAGACCCGCGTAGGCGGTGTCGCACAGAACGCAGTCCCCTTCATGGCCGCACGAGGAGTGACCCTGTAATGACGACCAGCACGCTCGCCCCGACATGATCCGTCGACGGCGGGGCGTGCCCCCGATCATCAGAATCGGTGTCGTCGGAGTCACCGTGCTGTCGGTCTGCCTCGGCGGTGGTGCGCTCACGGCGCAGGCGTCGCCGGGCAGTCCCGCCGTGCCGACCTGGCAGGACGTGCAAGCCGCCAAGGCGAACGAGGCGGACACGGCTCAGCAGATCGCCGCGATCGAGTCGTCGATCTCGAGCCTGCAGACCGCGGCGGCCGACGCCGAACGCTCGGCATCGGCGGCAGGCGAGACGTACCAGGTCGCCCTGATCGCACAGCAGGACGCCCAGCAGACCGTCGACGCCCTGCACGCGAAAGAGGCAGAGGCGAAGGCCACGGCCACGCGCTCCGCCCAGCAGGTCGGGGCGCTCGTCACGCAGCTGGCCCGCACGGGCGGCGGGCAGCTCACCGTCACGATGCTGACGGGGTCGGGCAAGGCGGACGACCTGCTCTACCAGCTCGGTGCCATGAGCAACCTCACGGCTCGGACGTCGACCATCCTGGCGCGGGCGAAGACCGACCAGGCGGTCGTCTCGTCGCTGGCCGACCAGGCCGAGCGCGCCTCCTCGGCTCTCGCCGACCGCACGGCGACCGCGCAGAGCGCCCTCGACACGGCGAACGGACTCGCGACGACGGCCCAGGCGAGGGCGACCGCGCAGCAGGCCGACGCCGAGCAGCTGTACGACGAGGCGGCGTTCTTGAAGGGCACGACCGCCGACACCGAGCGGGCCTATTACGAGAGCCAGGCGGCGGGCAGCCCGGCGGACGCCCCGACGACGGCTGCGCCCGTCGTGAGCGGGACGGGCGGGTCGGGCGGTTCGAGCTCCGGCACGACCGGTGGGTCGTCGGGCGGCTCGACCGGTGGGTCAGGAGGCGCGGGGTCGCAGCCGGCCCCGGCTCCCGCGCCCGTGGCTCCGGCCCCGTCGCACTCGAGTGCCCCGGCTCCCGCGCCTGCCCCGGCACCCGCTCCGGCTCCCGCACCGACCCCGACACCGACCCCCGCGCCGAGCGGCAACGCCGCCGCCGTGCGTACCGCGATCGCCTACGCCAAGGCCCAGCTCGGCAAGCCGTACCGGTTCGCCGGCGCCGGTCCCGACGCGTTCGACTGCTCGGGGCTGACGATGATGGCCTACAGCGCGGCCGGTGTCGGCATCGGCGGCCACTCGTCGCGCTACCAGTACGACTTCATGGCCGCGAAGGGCCGTCTCGTGCCGCGGGCGAACTGGATCGCGGGCGACCTGCTCTTCTACTACAACGGCCGCGACGGCATGTATCACGTGGCCATGTACCTCGGCGACGGCACCATGATCGAGGCGCCGAACGTCACGGCTCCCGTGCGCATCGTGCCCGTCCGCTACACGGAGCTGCAGCCCGTGGTCGGCCGGCCGACGGGCTGACCGGCACCGCGCCTCCTCGTCCGTCCTCGTCGGGGCGGGCGAGACGACGGAGGGCCCGACACCGTGTGGTGTCGGGCCCTTCGTCGTGCCGGGGGTCAGTGACCCTCGTCGGCCAGCTTCTTGATGCCGTCCTGGATGATGGCGTCGGCCTCGGCCGCGTCGCCCCAGCCCTCGGTCTTGACCCACTTGCCGGGCTCGAGGTCCTTGTAGTGCTCGAAGAAGTGCTCGATCTCCTTGCGGGTGTACTCGGGGATGTCGTTCACGTCCTGGATGTGGGTCCAGCGCGGGTCCTTCGCGGGGACGGCGATGACCTTGGCGTCGCTGCCGCCGTCGTCGGTCATGTTGAAGACGCCCACCGGGCGGACGCTGACGCCGACACCGGGGAAGAGGGGGTAGTCGAGCAGCACGAGCACGTCGACGGGGTCGCCGTCGAGACCGAGCGTGTTCTCGAAGAACCCGTAGTCGGTGGGGTAGACGAAACCGGTGAAGAGCACGCGGTCGAGGTAGACGCGACCCGTCTCGTGGTCGACCTCGTACTTGTTGCGGCTGCCTTTGGGGATCTCGATCACGGCGTCGTACGCGGCCATGTGTGCTCCTTGGGATGCGGGTGGTGGGTGGTCTGCGGTCGCCGGCCGGCCTGGTCGGCGACTTCGCTAACGTTACAAGGTGCCCGATGAGCCCCGACCGACCCGGCCCCGCCTCACCCCCGCGATGGCCGACGTGCGGCGAGCCGTGCGCGCCACGCTCGACGGACACGACGACGGCGACCTCGTCCTCGTCGCCCTGAGCGGCGGCCCCGACTCGCTCGCGCTCGCGGCCGCGACGGCGTTCGAGGCGCCCCGGGCCGGTCTCCGCGTCGGAGCCGTCGTCGTCGACCACGGCCTCCAGCCCGGTTCGGCCGACGTCGCCGACCGTGCCGCGGCCCAGGCGCGCGAGCTGGGACTCGATCCCGTGGAGGTGCGGCGCGTCTCCGTCGGGACGGCCGGCGGCCCCGAGGCGGCGGCCCGGTCCGCGCGCTACGCCGCCCTGGCGACGGCGGCGGCCGAACACGGCGCCCGCACCGTGCTGCTCGGCCACACCCTCGACGACCAGGCCGAGACCGTGCTGCTCGGCCTGACTCGCGGGAGCGGCCCGACCAGCCTGATGGGGATGGAGGCGCGGAGCGGCGTGTACGCCCGACCACTGCTCGGCGTCCGACGCGGCACCACGGTCGCCGCGTGCGTCGACGCCGGCTTGACCGCGTGGGACGATCCGCAGAACGACGACCCCGCGTTCACCCGCGTGCGGGTGCGGTCGACCGTGCTGCCGCTGCTCGAACGCGAGCTCGGCCCCGGCGTCGCGGAGGCGCTGGTGCGGACCGCCGACAGCCTCCGGGAGGACAACGCGGCCCTCGACCACTTCGCCGACGAGCTGGCCGAGGAACTCGCCGATCACGCCGAGGCGGGCATCTCGCTCGACGTGCGCGGCCTCGCCGCGAACCCCGCGGCACTGCGTCAGCGCCTCATCCGCCTAGCCGTGCAGAGCGAGTTCGGCGTGTCGTTGAGTCGCTCACAGACACTCGAGGTCGCGAGGCTCGTGACCGACTGGCACGGTCAGGGAGCCGTCGACCTGCCGGGCATTACAGTGATGCGGAGGGCAGGCGAGCTGCACTTCGCGGCGACCCGCACCTCCTGATCCGCCCGCACCCACCCACCCGAATTCTCTTCGAGGAGACCACCGGCACCATGGAACTGACCGACATCGAGTCCGACCTCACGTCCGTGCTCTACACCGAGGATCAGATCCAGGCCAAGATCGCCGAGGTCGCCCGTCGCGTCGAGGACGACTACGCCGATCGCGACGTGCTGCTGGTGGGAGTGCTCAAGGGCGCCGTCATGGTCATGGCCGACTTCGCCCGCGAGCTCAAGCTGCCGGCGACGATGGACTGGATGGCGGTGTCGTCCTACGGCTCGGGCACCCAGTCGTCGGGTGTCGTGCGCATCCTCAAAGACCTCGACAGCGACCTGCACGGCCGGCACGTGATCATCGTCGAGGACATCATCGACTCCGGGTTGACCCTGTCGTGGCTGCTCGCCAACCTCAAGAGCCGCGGTGCCGCCTCCGTCGAGATCTTCGCGCTGCTGCGCAAGCCCGAGGCCGCCAAGGTCGAGGTCGACGTGAAGTACGCCGGGTTCGAGATCCCCAACGAGTTCGTCGTCGGCTACGGCCTCGACTACGCCGAGAAGTACCGCAACCTGCGCGGTATCGGGGTGTTGGCGCCCCACGTCTACTCGTAGGGGCGAGACACCCGTCGCGGGACGAGACGGGCCCGGGTCCACGGGCGTCTCGTCCCACGAGCGGTGTTTTGCCGCCGGCCGACGGGCCTAGGACGCGGTGCGGGGCTGTTCGACCCAGGGCCTCCGCCAGCTGGCGCTGGCTACTTTGTCGTAGTCACGCGTCGTCGGCCCGATAGGCAGGACGTGCGCATTAGGCCCACGGCGAACACCCATTCGGCGTATAGGAACCGCGATGTAGCCTTTGCTCACGTTCTTCCTGGAGAAAGGTGACGGGCTACGCCCGTACTCATATGGATCTCAAGCGTCTCTTCCGCGGGCCGATCATCTACGTCGTGATCGCCGTCATCGGTATCGGCATCGGGTGGAGCGTCATCAGCGCCTCCGGCACGACTCAGATCTCGACCCAGAAGGGTCTCGAGCAGCTCAAGAGCAGCGACGTCAAGTCGGCCACCATCTTCAGCAACGAACAGCGCGTCGACCTCGTCCTCAAGGACGGCGGCAAGCAGGAGCAGTTCTACTACGCGACTCCGCGCGGTTCCGAGGTCGTCACGGCCATCAACGACGCCAAGCTTGACACGTTCGACGACACCGTCACGCAGACCAACTGGTTCGTCTCGCTGCTGAGCGTCCTGCTGCCTTTCTTGATCATCGGTGGAATCTTCTGGTTCCTGCTCTCCTCCATGCAGGGTGGTGGCAGCAAGGTCATGCAGTTCGGCAAGTCGAAGGCGAAGATGGCGTCGAAGGAGACGCCGCAGGTCATGTTCACCGACGTGGCCGGCGCCGACGAGGCGATCGAAGAGCTGGAAGAGATCAAGGAGTTCCTCAAGGAGCCCGCGAAGTTCCAGGCCGTCGGCGCCCGTATCCCCAAGGGTGTGCTGCTCTACGGCCCTCCCGGTACCGGTAAGACGCTGCTCGCGCGAGCCGTCGCGGGTGAGGCCGGCGTGCCCTTCTTCTCCATCTCGGGTTCGGACTTCGTCGAGATGTTCGTGGGTGTCGGTGCGAGCCGCGTCCGCGACCTGTTCGAGCAGGCCAAGCAGAACTCCCCGGCCATCATCTTCGTCGACGAGATCGACGCGGTCGGTCGTCACCGCGGCGCCGGCATCGGCGGCGGAAACGACGAGCGCGAGCAGACGCTGAACCAGCTGCTCGTCGAGATGGACGGCTTCGATGTCAAGACGAACGTCATCCTGATCGCGGCGACCAACCGTCCCGACGTGCTCGACCCGGCCCTCCTCCGCCCGGGCCGCTTCGACCGCCAGATCGGCGTCGACGCCCCCGGTCTCGACGGCCGCAAGCAGATCCTCGAGGTGCACGGCAAGGGCAAGCCCCTGGCCGCCAGCGTCGACCTCGCGGTCCTCGCCCGCAAGACGCCCGGCTTCACCGGTGCCGACCTCGCGAACGTGCTCAACGAGGCCGCGCTGCTCACGGCCCGCTCGAACGCCCAGCTGATCGACAACCGCGCCCTCGACGAGGCGGTCGACCGCGTCATGGCCGGCCCCCAGCGCCGCAGCCGCATCATGAACGACCACGAGAAGCTCATCACGGCGTACCACGAGGGCGGTCACGCCCTGGCGGCGGCCGCGATGCGTCACACCGACCCGGTCACGAAGATCACGATCCTGCCGCGAGGCCGCGCCCTCGGCTACACGATGGTGCTCCCGCTGGAGGACAAGTACTCCGTCACCCGCAACGAGCTGCTCGACCAGCTCACGTACGCCATGGGCGGCCGCGTGGCGGAAGAACTCGTCTTCCACGACCCGACCACGGGTGCGTCGAACGACATCGAGAAGGCCACGGCGACCGCGCGCAAGATGGTCACCGAGTACGGCATGAGCACCAAGGTCGGCTCCGTCAAGCTCGGCCAGGGCTCGGGCGAGCAGTTCATGGGCCGCGACATGGGTCAGCGTGACTACTCGGAGACGATCGCCGAGACGGTCGACGCCGAGGTGCGCGTGCTGCTCGAGCAGGCGCACGACGAGGCGTGGCAGGTCATCAACGACAATCGCGACATCCTCGACCACCTGGCGAAGGAGCTCCTCGAGAAGGAGACCCTCGACCACGACGAGCTGGCCGAGATCTTCACCGACGTGCGCAAGCTGCCGGAGCGCCCGCAGTGGCTGTCGAGCACGGGTCGCCCCGTCTCCGACCGCCCGGCCATCCCGATGCCGACGAAGTCGCCCGTGGACGCGGCCGCCGTGGACGGGGGCGTCGACTCCGAGCCGACCGCCAAGCCCGCGCGCAAGCGCCCGCCGCGCACCACGCCCGGCATCGCGCCGGCCTAGTCCCTCCGACCGCACGCGACCGAGGCGGGTTTGCCCGTCTCGGTCGCTACGCTGGGTTGTCGTCACCGTCGTCGGTGAATCCGACGCCCGCGGCCCAGATCGGAGGAGCGCCCCGTGACCGATTCGCCCACCGGTGCAGACCGGGCTGCCCAGCCCGTGACGACCGACGCCGCTGCTCCGTTGCGGCGTCCCCGTGGACGGGATCGCTACCCCGAGGGCGTCGTGCCCGACGAGCCGTCGCAGCTCGAACGTCGCGCCGACCGGAACCGCCCGCCGGGTTCGCACCGCGCTCCTGACGACGTCCGCCGCCTCGTGCTCGCGATGGACGAGACCGCCGCCGTGCGCCCCCCGGCGCAGCTGCCGCCGGTGACCCACACACCCGCCACGCAGCAGCCCGCGACGCAGCCGCCTGCGACGCAGACGCCGACGCAGCCGCCCGCCACGCAGCAGGCCACGACGCAGACGCCCGCGGTGGACGCGCCGGCGGCCGAGGAGGCGCGGGTCGAGTCGTCCGCGACCACCCCGGCCTCCGAGACCCCGGTCGCATCCCCGCCCAAGCGTGCCCACGGGCGCCGTGTCATCGCGGCCGGGCGTTACGAGGGACCCCTGGGCCAGCGGAGGCCGCGTGAGTTCGCGGCGCACGAGGCGAGCGGTGCGGCGACGCGACCCGAGACCCAGGCGACGGACGCGCTCGACGAGGCCGTGCCTCCTGCGCTCGACACCGACGGCGAGCTCGGCACCGAGACCGCCGTGATCGGCGAGGTGCCGGCGTCGCCCGTGGCGGCCCGACAGGCTGCGGCCGACATCGCCACGCGGGCGATCGCCGTGAACCGGCCGTCGGCGTCGTTCCCGCGGCGCCGCAGCCGGCCGTCACGGTCGGGCACGCTCGTCATGGGCATCCTCAACGTGACGCCTGACTCGTTCAGCGACGGCGGCCGCTACGTCGACGTCGACGACGCACTGGACCACGCCCGCCAGATGGTCGCGGCGGGTGCCGACATCATCGACGTCGGCGGCGAGTCGACGCGGCCGGACGCGACGCGGGTCGACCCGCGCGAGGAGCAGCGCCGCGTGCTGCCGATCGTGCGCCAGCTCGTGTCGGAGGGCACGCGCGTCAGCATCGACACGATGAACGCCGCCACCGCCTACGCCGCCGTCGAGAAGGGTGCCGACATCATCAACGACGTGTCGGGCGGTCTCGCCGACCGGTTCATGGCACAGGTCGCCGCCGACACCGGCCGCACGTTCGTCGCCATGCACTGGCGCGGCCACCTCGACGGCAGCAGCGACACGCACTACGACGACGCCCCGACGCAGGTCCGTGACGAGCTGCGCCAACGGGTCGCCGAGCTCGTCGTGCAGGGCGTCGACCCCGAGCGGCTCGTGCTCGACCCCGGGCTCGGCTTCTCGAAGGACGCGGTGCAGAACTGGCAGGTGCTCGCCAGCCTGCCCGAGCTCACCCGACTGGGGCTGCCGCTGCTGGTGGGGGCGTCGCGCAAGAGGTTCCTCGGCGAGCTGCTGCCGCCCGAGGCCAGGCCGGAGGCGCGCGACCCGGCGACGGCCGTCGTCAGCGTCCTGGCCGCGCAGGCCGGTGCCTGGGCCGTGCGCGTGCACGACGTCGCGAGCACGCGAGCCGCGCTCGACGTCTGGCGTGCCTGGGAGGACGGCGCCGCGACCGCGACGAAGGCACGGCACGCATGAGCGACGTGCTGCGGCTGACCGGTGTGCGGGCGACCGGGCACCACGGCGTGTTCGATCACGAGCGCCGGGACGGTCAGGAGTTCGTCGTCGACGTCGTCGTCCGGCTCGACGCGTCGGCCGCGGCGGCGGGGGACGATCTGGGTGCGACCGTGCACTACGGCGTCCTGGCGGAGCAGATCGTGGCCGCGGTCGAGAACGACCCCGTCGACCTGATCGAGACCCTGGCCGAGCGCCTCGCCGCCGTCGTGCTGGCGCACCCGGCCGCGGCGTCGACCGACGTCACGGTGCACAAGCCGAGCGCTCCGATCACCGTGCCGTTCGACGACGTGTCGATCACGATCACGCGGAGCCGCGCGTGACCGCCGCCCCCGCCGGGGCCCCGCGTGACGAAGCCCCACGCGACGAGGCCCCACGCGACGGTGCCCCGCGCGACGCCGCCGGACCGGTCGTACACCGTGCCGTCATCGCCCTGGGGGCCAACCTCGGCGACCGCGAGGCGACCCTGCGGGCGGCGGCCGCCTCGATCGCCGACACCGACGGGATCACGGTGATCGCCGCCTCCTCGCCGGTCTCGTCCATTGCGCTCACGCTGACCGGGCTCGACGACAGCAAGCCCGACTATCTCAACGCCGTGATGATCGTCGACACCGTGCTCGAGGCCCGCGCGCTGCTCGCGGTGCTGAACGGCCTCGAAGACGCGCACGGCCGCACCCGCGACACCCGCTGGGGCGATCGCACCCTCGACCTCGACATCGTGCAGTTCGGCGACGTCGTCAGCGACGACCGCGGGCTGACGCTGCCGCATCCGCGCGCGGCCGAGCGCGGCTTCGTGCTCGAGCCGTGGTCGCAGATCGACCCGGAGGCGCGCCTCCTGAACGCAGGACGCGTCGCCGACCTGCTCGGTCGCATCCCCGAGGCGGAACGCACCCGGGTGCTGCCCGGTGCCGCCCCGCTCTGGCGGCCCGTCGCGGTCGCCCACCCCGAGAGGACGTCGTGAGACACACCCGCCCCGGAACCCTGATCGGCATCGCCCTGCTGAGCATCCTCGGCGGCTTCGTGCTCGACAGCGTGCTCGTCGCGTCGCGTCAGCCCGCGATCGTGCCGCCGGTCGTGCTCGGACTCGCGCTGCTGGCCATCGGCGGGATCATCGTCGTGCTCGCCGTGCCCATCCGGCAGGTGGCCCGGGGGACGCGGCGCGAACGCATCGACCCCTACTACGCGACCCGGGTGCTGCTGCTGGCGAAGGCGAGCAGCCTGTCGGGCGCCCTGTTCGGCGGCGCGGCCGGTGGCGTGCTGATCTTCATGCTGACCCGGGGTGTGGCCGTGGCGGTAGGCTCCGTGCTACCCACGATCATCGCCGTCGTCGGGGGCGCAGGCCTCCTCGTGGCCGGCATCATCGCCGAACGCATGTGCACCGTGCCTCCCGGAGACGACGACGAGGGCGGCCCGGGAGCCCAGCCCGTCTGATCGGACCCCGAGAACCGAAGGATCAGCCGCATGGACCGACTCGACGTCACCGACGCCACCTGGACGCGCGTCTCGCCGAAGTACATCTGGCCCGAGCTGATCGGCTACCTGGTCAGCGGTCTCGTGTTCGCGGCGGTCACCGCCTTCCTCTGGTTCTTCGGCCAGTGGTGGGGCTACGCGATCACCGCCGTCGTGGTCGTCGTGACGATCGTGGTCGCCGCGTTCACGCCGCGCCGCGTGCGCGCCATCGGTTATCAGTTGCGCGACGACGACCTGCTGCTGCGCAAGGGCATCATGTTCGTGCGCTTCGTCGCCGTGCCGTACGGCCGCATGCAGCTCATCGACATCAACCGGGGCCCCGTCGTCCGCGCCCTCGGCCTCAGCGACCTCAAGTTCGTGACGGCGGCGGCGGCGTCGGCCGTCACGATCCCCGGCGTGCCGGCCGAGGACGCCGAGCGGCTGCGCGACCGACTCGTCGAGCTCGCCGAGTCGCGTCGAGCCGGGCTGTGAGCAGCGCCCCGAACCCGGTCGCCGAGCTGACGGACGGTCAGTGGCACCGGCTGCACCCGGCCACACCGCTGCTCAAGGGCGGCATCGTGCTGGTCGTCGTCTTCGGCATCATCATCAACAACCTGCGGGAATTCGTCGTCGAGATGTTCCTGCCGGGCGGTCGGCGCGGGGGCGAGGACGACCGCGACCCCGTCGGCTACGTCGTCGACAACGGATACCTCTGGCTGGTGCTGCTGGGCGTGCTGGTCGTCGTGGGCGTGCTGATCGGGCTGTTCTACCTGTCATGGCGGATGAGCTCGTTCCGCGTGACCGACGAGGGCGTCGAGATGCGCACGGGTGTCGTGTTCCGCACGAACCGCCGGGCTCGACTCGACCGGGTGCAGGGCATCAACGTGCAGCGGCCCCTGCTGGCTCGCGTGTTCGGAGCCGCCAAGCTCGAGATCAACCAGGCCGGACACGACGCGAACGTCAACCTCGCGTACCTGCGGTCGGCGTCGGCCGACGATCTGCGACGGGAGATCCTGCGCCGAGCCGGCGGCTTGCAGCGTGCCGAAGCCCAGAGCCCCGGAGGCGCGGGTCCCGTCGCCGGCGTCGCCCCGGTCGCCGGGGCTGCCGCGGCCGACGGCCTCGGGGTCGGCGTCGCCGCGGGCGCGGGCTCGGACGCCCCTGACGGCGCCGGTGCCGTCGCCGGTGTCGGCGGCGCTGGCGGTGGCGGCGTCGCCGAGGGAGACCGTCGGGCCCGGCTCGGCGCGTTCGTCGAGCAGCGCGCGTCGGAGTTCGTCACCGAGTTCGACTGGAACGACGACACGACCCCGGCGCGCTCGGTCGTGCAGATCAACCCCGGTCGGCTGATCGGCTCCGTGCTGCTCAGCGGCTACACCCTCTTCCTCATCGCCGCCGCGGTCGCGATCGTGGTCAGCGTCGCGACGACCGGCGAGTACTTCCTGCTCTTCGCGCTGTTGCCCGCCGTGCTCGGCTCGGGCGGTTTCTACGTCAACCGCATCTCGAAGTCCCTCCGCTACACGATCGCCTCGACGCGTGACGGCGTGCGCATCGGCTTCGGCCTGCTGTCGACGACGAACGAGACCCTGCCGCCCGGACGCATCCACTCGGTGCAGGTCACGCAGCCGCTGCTCTGGCGCCCCTTCGGCTGGTGGGAGGTCAAGATCAACCGCGCTTCGCACTCGTCGACCCGCGGCGCCTCGAACCAGGAGAACACGACGATCCTGCCCGTCGGCGACGACGAGGACGTCCGTCGCGTGCTCGAGCTCGTCCTGCCGGAGCTTGTCGGTGAGGCCGCCGCCGACATCGACGCCGAGCAGGCGCTGCGGCCCTCCGAGGGCGTCGTGAGCAGCGCGGGCACCAGCGCCGACAGCGTGCCGACCGATCCTGCGCCGACCGATGCCGTGCCGGCCGATCCTGCGCCGACCGATGCCGTGCCGGCCGATCCCGTGCCGACCGATGACGCCGCGGAGCTCGGACGTCGTCTGCGCCAGGTCGCCGACGAGCACGCGTCGCGCACCCTGTCCCTCGTCGACGGAGGGCTCCGGTCCCGCGGCGCCGAGGGCGGCTTCACGACGTCGCCGAAGCGGGCCGTCGTGCTGCGCTGGTTCTCCTGGCGCCGCAACGGGTTCCGGCAGGCGCCCGGTGCCGTCCTGCTGCGCAAGGGCGCCATCTGGCGACAGCTCGTGATCGTGCCGTTGCCCCGCATCCAGAGCGTGGGACTGCGACAGGGCCCGCTGCTGCGACGCCTGCGCCTCGCGAGCGTGCAGCTGCACACGGTGCAGGGGCCGATCACCGCCGACATCGGGGCACTCGACGTCACGGACGCCCACGACTTCTTCGTCGCCGTCTCGCGCGATGCCGTCGAGGCCGCGCGTGCGGACCGGACCCATCGCTGGCTGACGGCCGCGGGCACGACGGGCACCGTGCCTCCTGCACCTGCACCTGCACCTGCACCTGCCCAGCCCACGCAGCCTGCGCCTCCCGCGCCCGGCCCGACGACCACACCGGCAGTCCTCGACCATGCCGCACCCGACCACGCCGCACCCGACGAGAGGCCGCACGCATGAGCCCCCAGCAGAGCGGACGGCTCGGCATCGGCATCATCGGAGCCGGGCACGTCGGCCCGGTGCTCGGTGCCGCGCTCGCCGCGGCCGGTCACGCGATCGTCGGCATCTCGGCCGTCTCCGAGCGCAGCCGCGACCGCGCCGAGGCGATCCTGCCCGGAGCGCCCATCCTGACCGTGCCCGAGATCGTCGAACGCAGCGAACTCGTCCTGCTCGCCGTGCCCGACGACCAGCTCGTCGCGCTCGTCGAGGGCCTCGCCGCGACGGGTGTCTGGCAACCGGGGCAGCTCGTCGTGCACACGTCGGCGGTCCACGGCCTCGGTGCGCTGCGGCCGGCGTTCGAGAAGGGCGCCATCCCGCTGGCGATCCACCCCGCGCTGTCGTTCACCGGCACGACCATCGACCTCGTGCGGCTGCGTGACGCGTACTGTGCGGTGACCGCTCCCGTCGCCGTGCAGCCGATCGGTCAGGCGCTCGTCGTCGAGATGGGTGCCGAACCCGTGCTCGTCTCGGAGGCCGACCGCCCCCGCTACGCCGAGGCGATCTCGACCGCGACCGAGTTCTCGGCGGCCGTCGTCACCCAGTCGGTCGGTCTGCTCGCCGAGCTCGGCATGCCCGAGCCCGGTCGTGTGATCGCGCCCCTCGTGCGCTCGGCCATGGACCGCGCGCTGGGAGTCGCCGGCGGTTCGACCGGCCCGGGTACCATCGACGTGACCTCGTTCGACGGCGGATCGTCGCCGTTCGACGAACGCGGTGCGTGACGCCGCCGCCCGCCGCCTCTTCTCCCCGCCCTTCAGGAGCACCCCACGATGACCGACGCGCCCCTCGAGCCCACCCGCGAGACCGCCGCCAGCACCGAGCAGGCCGAGGCCGCTGCCGCCGCCGCGAACGAGATGTCCGAGCAGAAGGCCGTCCGCCTGGCGAAGCGCGAGCGCCTGCTCGAGACCGGTGAGGCCTACCCCGTCGGCGTCCCCATCACCACCACCATCCCGGCCGTGCGCGAGCGTCACGCCGCCCTCGAGCAGGACACCCGCTCGGGCGAGGTCGTCGGCCTCGCAGGTCGCGTCGTCCACGCCCGCAACACCGGCAAGCTCTGCTTCGCCGCCCTGCAAGCCGGCGACGGCTCGCGCATCCAGGCGATGGTCTCCCTCGCCGAGGTCGGCGAGGAGTCGCTCGCCGCGTGGAAGGACCTGGTCGACCTCGGTGACCACGTCTTCGTCTCGGGCGAGGTCATCTCGTCGCGTCGCGGGGAGCTGTCGATCATGGTCGCGGAGTGGAGCATCGCCTCGAAGGCGGTGCTGCCGCTGCCGAACCTGCACTCCGACCTCAGCGAGGAGAGCCGCGTGCGCCAGCGCTACCTCGACCTGATCGTCCGCGAGCAGGCGCGCACCACGGTGCGCGCGCGGGCCAAGGCCGTCGCGTCGTTGCGCTCCACCTTCGACTCGTACGACTACCTCGAGGTCGAGACGCCGATGCTGCAGACGATGCACGGCGGCGCCGCGGCCCGTCCGTTCTCGACGCACAGCAACGCCTTCGACACCGAGTTGTACCTGCGCATCGCGCCCGAGCTCTTCCTGAAGCGCGCCGTCGTCGGCGGCATCGACCGCGTGTTCGAGATCAACCGGAACTTCCGGAACGAGGGCGCCGACTCGACGCACTCGCCCGAGTTCGCGATGGTCGAGGCATACCAGGCGTACGGCGACTACGAGCAGATGGCAGGCCTGACGCAGGAGCTCGTCCAGAACGCCGCGATGGCCGTGTCCGGTTCTCACGCGGTCACGCTCGCGGACGGCAGCGAGTACGACCTCGGCGGCGACTGGGCGCGTCTGCCCATGTACGAGTCGCTGAGCGAGGCGGCCGGCGTCGAGATCACGCCCGAGACGGGCGTCGACGAGTTGCAGCGGCTGGCTGCGTCGGTCGACCTGGTCGTGCCGCACGAGACGCACGGCAAGCTGGTCGAAGAGCTGTGGGAACACTTCGTCAAGGGCACGCTCGACCGTCCCACGTTCGTCATGGACTTCCCGGTCGACACCAGCCCGCTTGTGCGTGGTCACCGCTCGAAGCCGGGTGTGGTGGAGAAGTGGGACCTGTACGTCAGGGGCTTCGAGCTCGCGACGGCGTACTCCGAGCTCGTCGACCCGGTCGTGCAGCGCGAGCGCTTCGTCGAGCAGGCGAAGTTGGCCGCCCGCGGCGACGTCGAGGCGATGCGTCTCGACGAGGACTTCCTGACGGCGCTCGAGCACGGCATGCCGCCGAGCGGTGGCATGGGCATGGGCATCGATCGACTGCTGATGGCCATCACGGGCCTGGGGATCCGCGAGACGATCCTGTTCCCGCTCGTCAAGTGACGTACCCTTCCTAGATGCCTACGACACTCTGGGGCGGCGTCCTCTTCTCCGTGACCCCGACGATCGTCGTGGGCCTGATCTTCTGGTTCACCGTCCGGGCGCTCCTGCGTTCCGACCGCACCGAGCGTGAGACGTACGCGAAGATCGAGGCCGAAGAGCGTGCTCGCGTCGAAGCCGACGAGCGTCGCACGTCGTCCTCGACGGACGCCAGCCGCGCCTCCTGAAGGCTGTGAAGCTGTACCCCTGACCCGGTGGTGGGCGCCTACACCCGATCGTCATTCCCGTCAAAAATGTCGACGGCCCGTACCCCGAATCGGCCTAAAGGCTGAAAGTGCACTCCGAACAACCTTGTGAACCACCTGAATGACAAGGGTGTCATTTCGTGGGCGCACCAGACTCGTAGATGCCGATGAGCTTCACGAACTAATCGACATGACAACACAGTCTGACTTTTAGCAGGGAGAAAACGAGCATGACGATCACATCCGTCACCGCACGCGACACCAAGGCCGCCGCCACGAGCGCGACCACCAAGACGAGCAGCATGGCCGACCACGACGACACCGAGGTCGAAGTCCTCTCGCAGGTGCGAGGTGCATCCACCGACCAGGTCGGCGACTACCTCCGCCACATCGGGCGCATGCCCCTCCTCGACGCTCAGGAGGAGACCGAGATCGCCCGCCGCATCGAGGTGGGTCTCTTCGCCGGCGAGAAGCTGAAAGAGGTCGAGGCCGGCCCCAAGACGAAGGCGACCGCCGAGCTCAAGCGCGACCTGCGCTGGCTGATCCACGATGGCGAGCGCGCCAAGGACAAGATGATCACGGCGAACCTCCGCCTGGTCGTCAGCATCGCCAAGCGCTACACGCAGCGCGGCCTGCCGTTCATGGACGTCATCCAGGAGGGCAACCTCGGTCTCGTCCGCGCCGTCGAGAAGTTCGACTACACGCAGGGCTACAAGTTCTCGACGTACGCCACGTGGTGGATCCGCCAGGCCATCGCCCGCGGCCTCGCCGACAAGGCCCGTGCCATCCGCATCCCGGTGCACACGGTCGAGCGCATCAACCGCATCTCGCGGGCCGAGCGCGACCTCACCGTCGACCTGGGCCGCGCGCCCACCGTCGAAGAGGTCGCCGAAGAGGTCTCGATGGAGGTCTCGGACCTCGTCGACCTCAAGTCGCGTTCGCACGAGCCCGTGTCGATCCACACCGTCGTCGGCGATGCCGAGGACAGTGAGCTGGGCGACTTCATCGAGGACGAGGAGACCCCCTCGCCCACGGCGGCCACCGAGAACACGCTGCTCAACCGAGACATGCACGCCCTCGTGGCGGCACTGCCCGAGGACGAGGCCCGCGTCATCCGCATGCGCTTCGGCCTGGACGACGACCAGCCGATGACGCTGGACGAGATCTCGAAGCGGGTGCACTCGTCGCGACAGGCCGTGTCGCGGGTCGAGAGCCGCGCGCGCCTCCGCATGTTCGCGAAGGCCGTCAGCCAGGACCTGCAGCTCTACCTGCAGTAGACCCTCCAGCAACGATGTGTCGCGTCCGGTCGATGTTTCTTCCAAACATCAGCCGGACGCGACACTTCGTTGCACGAGGTGAGGGCGCGCAGCGCTAGCGGGCGCGCGCCTCCTTGAACTTGGCCCGCGCCTCCGGGGGGACGAGTTCGAGCAGCTGGTCCTCGCGCAGAGGGAGGTCGAGCAGGCTCAGTTTGAGCCGGCCCTTCGTCGCGTGTCTCCCGGCGTCGAAGCGGATCACCTGCCCGGCGTCACGCCGCAGCCGCACGCCCACCTGGCACCCGGCGCTGACGTCGGCGACGACGCGTCCGTCGATCTCGAGCGCGGCCGACCGTGTCGCGCCCGCCAGCTCGAAGCGCAGCTTCTCCTTCGGGCCGAGCACGACCGCGCGGTCGATACCCGACATCGGGGCGACCGGTGTCACGATCGTCGCCGTGACCGCCGGCGACAGCACGGGCCCGCCCGCCGCGTAGTTGTAGGCGGTCGAGCCGGCCGGTGTCGCGATGACGAGCGCGTCGGCCTTGTAGTAGCCGAACGGCGTCTCGTCGACGACCAGGTCGGCCGACACGACGCCCTCGCCCGGCCGCCGCGTGATCGACGCGTCGTTGAACGCGAGGAACCGGTTCGTCAGCCCGTTGCTCGTGTGCACGACCTCGAGGGCGTGGTGCGGTTCGAGCGAGAAGTCCTTGGACGAGACGCGGTCGAGCGCCGACGGCAGGTCACGCGGCTCGACCTCGACCAAGAACCCGACGTTGCCGTAGTTGACCCCCAGCACGGGCACCGGTCGCTCGGCCACGAGACGCATGGCGCCCAGCATCGTGCCGTCGCCGCCCATGGCGACCACCACCTCCACCGTGTCCCGGAACGTCTGCTCGTCGACGAGGCGGACGCCCTCGCCGACGCGGGCGGCGTCGCTCTCCATCGCGATCAGATGCGCGCCCTGCGCCGTCTTCCAGGCGAGCACGATCTCGATCGACTCGCGGACGGATTTGGTCGGGTGCGGCACCAGGCCGACGGTGAAGGAACCCATGAGGGCAAAGCTATCCGGAGGCACGGTGCGAGCCGCTGAGAGAGCGTCACGCCCCCAGCGAACAGGGGCTGATTAAGCAGGAGGTGCTGGTTACTCTCTGATGTATCCGGTGCCACCCCCTGCGGGCGCCGTGTGCACATTCGGTGGCGCAACCCACCCCGCCACCTAGGGAGTTAAGAGATGTTCGAGAGATTCACCGACCGTGCCCGTCGCGTTGTCGTCCTCGCCCAAGAAGAGGCGAAGATGCTCAACCACAACTACATCGGTACCGAGCACATCCTGCTCGGTCTCATCCACGAGGGCGAAGGCGTCGCCGCCAAGGCGCTCGAGTCGCTGGGCATCTCGCTCGACGCCGTCCGCGAGCAGGTCCAGGACATCATCGGTCAGGGCCAGCAGCAGCCGACCGGTCACATCCCCTTCACGCCGCGCGCGAAGAAGGTGCTCGAGTTGTCCCTGCGCGAGGCGCTGCAGCTCGGCCACAACTACATCGGTACCGAGCACATCCTGCTCGGTCTCATCCGCGAGGGCGAGGGCGTCGCCGCCCAGGTCCTGGTGAAGCTCGGCGCCGACCTCAACCGCGTGCGCCAGCAGGTCATCCAGCTGCTCTCGGGCTACCAGGGCAAAGAGGCCGTCGCCGTGGGTGGCGAGCAGACGCAGGGCACGCAGGGTGGCAGCCAGGTCCTCGACCAGTTCGGTCGCAACCTGACGCAGGCCGCGCGCGACAACAAGCTCGACCCGGTCATCGGTCGCGAGAAGGAGATGGAGCGGGTCATGCAGATCCTCTCCCGCCGCTCGAAGAACAACCCCGTGCTGATCGGCGAGCCCGGCGTCGGCAAGACCGCCGTCGTCGAGGGGCTGGCCCAGGCGATCGTCAAGGGCGAGGTGCCCGAGACGCTGAAGGACAAGCAGCTCTACTCGCTCGACCTCGGCTCGCTCATCGCCGGCAGCCGCTACCGCGGTGACTTCGAGGAGCGCCTGAAGAAGGTCACCAAGGAGATCCGCACCCGCGGCGACATCATCGTCTTCATCGACGAGATCCACACGCTGGTCGGTGCCGGTGCGGCCGAGGGTGCGATCGACGCCGCGTCGATCCTCAAGCCGCTGCTCGCCCGCGGTGAGCTGCAGACGATCGGTGCCACGACGCTCGACGAGTACCGCAAGCACTTCGAGAAGGACGCCGCGCTCGAGCGCCGCTTCCAGCCCGTGCAGGTCAACGAGCCGTCGCTGCCGCACGCGATCAACATCCTCAAGGGTCTGCGCGACAAGTACGAGGCGTTCCACAAGGTCTCGATCACCGACGGCGCCATCGTCGCCGCGGCGAACCTGGCCGACCGCTACGTCAGCGACCGCTTCCTCCCCGACAAGGCGATCGACCTGATCGACGAGGCCGGCGCCCGCCTGCGTCTGTCGATCCTGTCGGCACCGCCCGAGCTGCGCGAGTTCGACGAGCGCATCGCCGGCGTCCGCGGCCAGAAGGAGGCCGCGATCGAAGACCAGGACTTCGAGAAGGCCGCCTCGCTGCGCGACGAGGAGAAGAAGCTGCTCGGTGAGCGTCTCCGTCTCGAGAAGCAGTGGCGTTCGGGTGAGGCCGGCGCCGGCGGAACGGTCGACGAGGGCATCATCGCCGAGGTGCTGGCCCAGGCGACCGGTATCCCGGTCTTCAAGCTCACCGAGGAGGAGACCTCGCGTCTCGTCTTCATGGAGAAGGCTCTGCACCAGCGCGTCATCGGTCAGGAGCAGGCGATCGCCTCGCTCTCCAAGACCATCCGACGCACGCGTGCCGGCCTGAAGGACCCGAAGCGTCCCTCCGGCTCGTTCATCTTCGCCGGGCCCACGGGTGTCGGAAAGACCGAGCTGGCCAAGGCGCTCGCCGAGTTCCTGTTCGACGACGAGGGCGCGCTCATCTCGCTCGACATGTCGGAGTACGGCGAGAAGCACACCGTCTCGCGTCTGTTCGGTGCCCCTCCCGGGTTCGTCGGATTCGAAGAGGGTGGCCAGCTGACCGAGAAGGTCCGCCGCAAGCCGTTCTCCGTCGTGCTGTTCGACGAGATCGAGAAGGCCCACCCGGACATCTTCAACTCGCTGCTGCAGGTGCTCGAAGAAGGCCGCCTGACCGATGGTCAGGGTCGCGTCGTCGACTTCAAGAACACGGTCATCATCATGACGACCAACCTCGGCACGAAGGACATCACGGGTGGCCCCGTCGGGTTCCAGATCGAGGGTGACACCGCCACGTCGTACGACCGCATGCGCTCGAAGGTGACGGAAGAGCTCAAGAAGCACTTCAAGCCCGAGTTCCTGAACCGTGTCGACGAGACGATCGTCTTCCCGCAGCTGAACCAGGACGAACTGCTCCAGATCGTCGACCTGTTCATCAAGCGCCTGTCCGACCGTCTGCTCGACCGCGACATGACCGCTCAGCTGTCGCTCGCCGCGAAGGAGCAGCTCATCAAGATCGGCTTCGACCCGTCGCTCGGTGCTCGACCGCTGCGTCGTGCCATCCAGCACGAGGTGGAGGACCGCCTCTCGGAGCGCATCCTCCAGGGTGAGCTCAACGCGGGCGACCACGTGCAGGTCGACTACGTCGACGGCGTGTTCACCTTCGCGACCTCGCGTCAGCCGGGTCGTGAAGAGGTGCTCGTGGGCGACGCTCCCGAGCTCGAGAGCTAGCAACCACTACAACGCCGGAGGGCGGTCGGACTTCGGTCCGGCCGCCCTCCGGCGTTTGTGCGCGGTCGCTCGGTCGCGAATTTGCGACCGTTTCGCTCGCGGACGCCCGTTTTGGCGGCGTGTCACGGCTCTCCGCCCCGAGACGGTCGCACATTGCGAAGAGGAGGCGCCGGTCCGCAATCGAGGAGGCGCGGGTAGGGTTGGACCCGGCCCGCGCCTCCCCGGGTCATCGCAGTCAGGAGCAGCAGTGGCAGACCCCGCGGGCGCGCACGGCATCACGGTTCGCAACGCGGTCGTCAGCGACGTGCCGCACATCCAGCGGCTGTGCGAGCCCTACGTCGGCCGACGCATCCTCCTCGGCAAGGACCTCGTCACGCTGTACGGCGATGTGCAGGAGTTCCAGATCGCGCTCGGCCCCGACGGCGTGCCGATCGGCTGCGGCGCGTTGCACGTCATGTGGGACGATCTCGCCGAGATCCGTACGCTGGCGCTCGACGAGAACTGGGTGCGCAAGGGTGTCGGTCACCGGCTGCTCGATTCGCTCGAGGCGGCCGCGCGCCGGCTCGAGATCGGGCGACTGTTCTGCCTCACGTTCGAGGTCGACTTCTTCGAGAAGCACGACTACCTCAACGTCGGCGACGAGGGGCTCGTGTCACCCGAGGTCTACGCCGAGCTGGTCCGCTCGACCGACGAGGGTGTCGCCGAGTTCCTCGACCTGGCTCGCGTCAAGCCGAACACGCTCGGCAACAGCCGCATGCTGAAGCAGCTGCCGCCGCTCTGACGCTCGCCGTCGTGGCAGGCGCCGCTCGCCGTCGTGGCTGTCACCGCACGCCGTCGTGGCAGGCGCCGCTCGCCGCTGATTCTCAGGAGTACACGCCGCGCACGTCCCGCGATTCGGCGGGGCCCGCCCTTAACCTGTGCGCATGTCGACGTTCAAGAACCCGGTCGGTCCGCAGCCGCCCCAGGTGTACTGGCGTCGGCGAGCCATGTTGGCGGCGGGCGTGCTCGTCGTCCTGATCGTGATCATCCTGATCGTGGTGCGACCTGGATCAGGAGGCGGCGCCTCCGGAGACCCGTCGTCCACGCCGAGCGACACGGTCGCCAGCGACCCCGCCGCGACGCCGTCGGCCGATCCGGCCGCGACGGCTCCGGCCGCCGACGCGACGGCCGACCCGAACGCGCCGGCGCCCTCGGCGGCAACCGGCGACGCCAAGGCGTGCAGCCCGTCCGCGATCACCCTCAAGCCCGTCACGGACAAGTCGTCGTACACGGCGACCGAGCTGCCGCAGATCTCGATGAGCATCACGAACACGGGCAAGACCGACTGCGTGATCAACCTGGGCTCGAACCAGCAGAAGCTCGTCATCACCAGCGGGCAGGACCAGTACTGGTCGTCGAAGGACTGCCAGCAGAACGGCACCGAGCAGGACGTCACCCTCACCGCGGGTCAGACCCTGTCGACGCCGCCCATCGCCTGGGACCGCACCCGTTCGTCGGCCGACACCTGCACCGCGGCCAACCGGGCTCCGGTCACCGCCGGGGGAGCGAGCTACCGCCTGACCGTGTCCGTCGGAGACATCACGTCGACCGACACCCGGCAGATGATCCTGAACTGACGGGCCCCGTCCCGTGCACCACCCGCTCGCGCTCGACCGAAGTGAACTGAACCGTGGCTGATCCCGTCTTCCGATCCGAACAACTCGAGCAGGCGCTCGCCGCCCAGGACGTCGCGGCCGTCGCGTTCGCCTTGCGGCACGACGTCGTCGTCGTGCCCAAGCTCGTCGTCGGGCCCGGCGACACCGATGTCGCCACCGAGGAGCAGGTGCGCGTCTTCGGCCGCGAGAACACCGAGAAGCGCATCCTGCTGCTGTTCTCGTCGGCCGACGCGTACGCCGCGATGGTGCCGAACGAGGACAACCGGCAGGTCATGCTGTACGACGCGGCCGCCCTGAGGGAGTTCATGGAGGCGCACCTCGAGGTCATCGAGCAGGTCTTCTTCGACATCGCCGGGCCGCACACGATGGCGGCCAACCCGGACGACCTGCTGAAGGCGCTGCGGTAGCCCGCTGACCGACGCGAAAACGACTAACCGACGTGATCTTTCGCGTCGGTTAGTCGTTTTCGGGTCGGCTTGCGGCCGCACGCGTCAGAACGCGGCGTCGAGCTCGCGTTCGCGCGGCGTCGCGGCGGCGCTGAACGCGCGGCGCAGCGCCTCGCGCAGGTTGCCCGACTCGGCGTCGACGAGCTGCGTGAAGCCGAGCCGCCGGGCCTCGGACGCGCGCTGCTTCGGCGACGACACCGGCCGGATCTCACCCGCCAACGAGATCTCGCCGACCGCCGCCATCGTGTGCGGGTACGACGTGTCGCGACTGGCGCTCGCGAGGGCCAGGGCGATCGCGAGGTCGGCGCCCGGCTCGGTGATCTTGATGCCACCGACGGTCGAGACGTAGACGTCGGCGTCGCCGAGGCGGATACCGGCCCGGCGTTCGAGCACGGCGAGCAGCATGGCGACCCGGGACGAGTCGACGCCGTTCACGACGCGACGGGGCTGCGGGGTCGAACTGGCCACGATCAGGGCCTGGACCTCGACCGGGAGCGCGCGCCGCCCCTCCATCGCGATCGTGATGCAGGTACCGCTCACCGGCGCGCCGTTGCGCGACATGAACAGCCCGCTCGGGTCGGCGACCTCGGCGATGCCGTCGCCGGTCATCTCGAAGCAGCCGACCTCGTCGGTCGGGCCGAAGCGGTTCTTGTGCGCGCGGATGAACCGCAGCGCGGTCTGCCGGTCGCCCTCGAACTGGCACACGACGTCGACGAGGTGCTCGAGGAGGCGCGGGCCGGCGATCGACCCGTCCTTCGTCACGTGCCCCACCAGAAGCACGGGGAGGTTGCGGTCTTTCGACACCCGGATCAGGGTCGACGCGACCTCGCGCACCTGAGACGGGCCGCCTGCGATGCCGTCGGACGCCGACGACGACACGGTCTGCACCGAGTCGACGATGACGAGCTGCGGGTCGACCTGGTCGATCTGCCCGAGGATGACCGAGAGGTCGACCTCGGCCGCGAGATAGAGGTTCGGGTTCATGGCGCCGGTGCGCTGGGCGCGGAGTCGCACCTGCGACGCGCTCTCTTCGGCCGTGACGTAGAGCACGCGGGCGCCCGAGGCGGCGGCGCGCGAGGCGACCTCGAGCAGCAGCGTCGACTTGCCGACGCCGGGTTCGCCCGACAGCAGGATCGCGGCGCCCGGCACGATGCCGCCCCCGAGCACGCGGTCGAACTCGGCGATGCCGCTCGGCCAGTACGCGACCGACGAGGCCTCGACCTCGGTGATCGGGCGGGCGACCCGGTCGGAGCCGACCTTCGTCGCCGTGGTGCCGCGGGCGGCCACGAGCGAGGTCGTCACCTCGACGACCGTGCCCCACTGCTGGCACTCGCCACAGCGACCGGCCCACTTGAGGCTCGTCCAACCGCACTCGGTGCAGCGGTAGGGCGGTGTCGTGGGGCGAGGCATGCTGCCAGCGTAGGTCGCGCCTCCGACATTTCGGGGCGGTGGTGCCGGCCGAACCTCGTTCTGATCACCGCACCTCGCTACAGCGCGGTGCGTCGATCAGAACGAGGTGCGACGCGACGAGGAGGCGCGGCTCGGCCCGACCGCGTCGCCCCCCGTTAAGGTCACGGTCTCAGGCAGTTCAAAGCAGAGCCACTGGTCGTGCATCGGAGACCGACAGAGTCGAAGCGACCGTCGGAGCCGGCGGCCTGACGAGACGACTGGATGACCGTGACCCTCACTCCCCTCAGACGACGAGCCCTCGCCGGGCTGGCCGGCCTCGCGACCGCCGCGACGGCGTTGCTCGTACCGACCGCCGCGACCGCCGCACCCGCACCCGCTGCCGAGCAGGCCGCCGACCTCGCGTCGCGCTTCACGCTCGCGGTGATGCCCGACACGCAGTTCTACTCGCGGTACAGCGCCGATCAGTTCCTGCCGCGGTACGGCACCGATCCGTTCCGCACGCAGACCGCATGGTTGGCCGAGAACCACGACGCGCTGAACATCCCGTTCGTGACGCACCTCGGCGACGTCGTCGACCAGGTGACCGTGCCTCGCCAGTGGGAGGCGGCCGACACGGCGATGAAGAACCTCGAGGAGGCGCGGGTCCCGTATTCGATCCTGCCCGGCAACCACGATGTGCTCGACAGCAACGACGACCTCTACGACGACCAGTACGACCTGGCCGCCGAGCCCTATCTCACGACCTTCGGCCCGCAGCGCACGGCGTCGCAGGCGTCGCTCGAGAACGGCTCGGACCCGACCGGGCTGAACCAGTTCCACGTGTTCGAGGCCGAGGGGCAGCAGTTCTTGGTGCTCGCGCTCGCGTGGCGTGCCTCGGACGCGACGCTCGCCTGGGCCGACCAGGTCATGGCGGACCACCCGACGCTGCCGACGATCCTGACGACGCATCAGGTCATCGACATCGACAACGACGGCGTCAGCCCGCGGCCCACCGACTACGGCGACCGGCTGTGGGACAAGCTGATCAAGGGCAACGACCAGATCTTCCTGACGCTGAACGGGCACTTCCACGGTGCGGCGCGACAGACGCTCGTCAACGACTTCGGGCACGAGGTCACGGAGGTCGTCATCGACTACCAGATGGCCTACGAGGGCGGCAACGGCTACCTCGGTCTCTACGAGTTCGACCTGACGAACAACGAGATCGACGTGCAGACCGCGTCGCCGTGGGTGACGTCGAAGCCGGCCGACATGCTGACGTCGTACGACCAGCCGTTCCTGGAGGGGCCGCAGCAGCAGTTCACGTTGCCGATCGACTTCGCGGCACGCTTCGCCGGCTTCAACCCGTCGTTCTCTGCAGGCGAGCCGACGCGCTCGTCGCTCTCGCAGGCCGCGCGCGACATCCTCCTCGACGGCTTCGAGGGGACGCCCGTGGGCACCACCGAAGCGCCCGGATCGACCGAGGACTACCCGCACGTCGACGGCACGCTGGCGCACTGGCGTCCGTCGGCCGACCAGGGGGTGATCGACGAGGGCGAGGCCGTCGTCGACGTGGCGGGCGGGAACGACCTGCACCGTGCCTCCTTGTCGGCGTCCGGCTCGGCGACCGCCGAGGTCGGCGACGTGACCGTGACGGCCGATGCCGACCCGCTGTCGTCGGCCGGGGCCGCGATGTGCTTCGCGAACAGCGACAAGACGCAGGGGCGGTTCAGCTACCTGGTGACGGACGCCGACGCGTCGGTGAACGACGCGAAGCTCGACGACGGCTACACGATCGAGACCTTCTTGAAGGTGGACCCGTCGTGGAGCGAGGACACGAACGCCTGGGCCAAGGCCGTCGTGCGGTCGGGCAACCGGTCGAAGATCGGTGTGCCCGAGACCCGCTGGGACTGGACGGCGTCGCCCGCCGCGCTCGGCCTGTCGAACCTGAAGGAGCTGCAGTGGACCGAGGTCCCGTCGGACGCCTCGAAGGGTGATCGGACCGCGTGGTCGGGCGAGATCGTGCTCGACCGCTGGATGCACGTCGCGCTCGTGAACGACCCCGCGACGGCGGCGACGACGATGTACGTGGACGGCGCTCCGGTGCTGCGGAACACGACCGACAGCGCCGGGCAGGCGTTCCAGCAGGGTATGCCGTGGCTGTTCGGCAGCGACTGGGTCGACGACAAGGCGACCAACGGCTGGGCCGGCTGCATCGGTGAGACGCGCGTGATCGACCACCCGACCAACGCGTCGCAGTGGTTGACCGCGCGGGCCGACCTGACGGGGCTTGCCGTGACGGCGCCGGCTGCGGGTGTGGCGCTGGACGGCGCCTCGACGGTGTCGGTGTCGGGGACCGGGCTCGCCGGCGCGACCGTGACGCTGGGCGGGGCGCTCGGCGGATCGGCGGTCGTGGGTGCGGACGGGGTGTGGCGTGTGGACGCGGTTGCTGCGGGTGGCTCGGGGGCTGCTCGGGCTTCGCTTGCTGCGGCTGCTGCGGCTGCGCTGCCTGCGGGGGAGCATGTCGCGACGGCGACGCAGTCGCTCGGGACGCGGAGTGCGGCGGCGGTCGAGTTCCGCTTCTCGACGGCCGCGGTGGTCGACCCCGGTGCGCCGGGTGCTCCCGGGGCTGGTGCGGGCGCGGGTTCCGGTGCCGGGCAGCCCGGCGCGGGTGCGCCCGGGGCCGGAACCTCAGGAGGCGCGGCGACCGTCGCCCGCGACGGCTCGCTCGCGTACACGGGTGCGTCGCTCGT
Organism: Frigoribacterium sp. 2-23; assembly: GCF_049601585.1. Classification (GTDB taxonomy): domain Bacteria; phylum Actinomycetota; class Actinomycetes; order Actinomycetales; family Microbacteriaceae; genus Frigoribacterium. Next base: position 111,593 of record NZ_CP187126.1, read on the forward strand.
CGCTCCCGTCTCGGTCGCGGTGCTGCTGATGCTGCTCGGTGGCGTGTTGCTCGTGGTGCGTCGACGCCGCGCGGCTGCCGCCGCGGTCGCGCCGCGCGGTCTCGGGGACGGGGCCGGTCGCACGTCCTGACCCGCGCCTCCTCGGGGTCTCGCACCTCGTTCTGATCGACGCACCTCGTTCTTGCGTGGTGCGTTGATCAGTTCGTGGTGCGGGGACGGGTGCGGGCGCTGGGGGAGGTGGGCGCGCCTCCCCGGGCGTCGCGAACCTCGGTCCGGCCAACGAACCTCGTTCTACCGAGGTTCGTTGGCCACTTCGAGGTTCTGCCGGGGCGGCAAGGGGTCTGCGGTGCGTCGATCAGTCCGCGGTGCGGGGAGCGTCGGCGGCGGCGTCCGCGAGCTGTGCGAGGCGGGCCGCGATGGCGGGCTCGAAGGCGGCGGCCCAGACCTGGTAGCCGTTGTCGTTGGGGTGGAAGAGGTCTCCGGCGGAGTTGAAGAAGGTGCGGACGAGGCCCTGGCGGCGGGTCGTCTCGTGCAGCGGGGCGACGGTGAGGCCAAGTTCGTCGGCGACGCGGTGGATGATCCGGTTGGCGACGGTGATCTTACGCTCGCGGTCGGGCAGGAACATGGCGGGCACCTCGGCGACGATCGCGTGTGCGGGCAGCGCGCTGTAGATGGCGCGGATGTTGCGCTCGAAGGGCTCCGGCTCGAAGCCGATGATGTCGTTGGCGCCGATCGCGACCGTGACGATGTCGCCGGTGTACTTCTCGAGGCGGGGGAGCTGGTCGCGGCGGCAGAGGCGGGTGGTGGCGCCGCTGACGCCGAGGTTGATGGTGCGGACGGAGCCGTGCGACGCGTGGCGGATGAGGGTCGAGAGGCGACCGACGTAGCTGCGTCCCGGGTTGGAGGCGCCGATGCCCTGCGCGGCGGAGTCGCCGAGGGCGATGTAGACGAGGGCTCCGCTGCGGGTCATGCGGTCGCGCCACCACGCGGAGTGGACCGGCAGCATGCTGTTGAGGTTGTCGGCCGCGCTGCGCTGCTGGCCGGCGAAGTGGCGGTAGAGGGCGTAGGCGGCGGCTGCGAGGGCGGCGGAGGTGCCGGCGGCGACGGCGAGCTGGCGGGTGCGCATCGCTTGAGGCTACGCCGGGGCGGTGGGGTCGAGCCGAGGAGGTGCGGGTGCGGTGGGGCGGGTCGGTGTGGGTTGGCTTGGGGCTGGGCTCAGGGCCGGGCTCGGGCTCGGTTTCGCGGTCGCGGCGGCGCTCGCGGAAGCCGATTTCGAACCTGCGGCGAAGATGTACTAAACTCTCTCCCGGTACCGTGTCCGAGCGGCCGAAGGATCATGTCTCGAAAACATGTGTGGGGGTTAACTCCACCGTGGGTTCAAATCCCACCGGTACCGCCACAGAAAACCCCTGGTCATCCAGGGGTTTTCTGCTTTCTAGAACAGCCCCTGGTGACGATTTGGTGCAACGACCTGCAGTAGCAAGGTCCCGAGCGGATCGAGAGCCGAGTGGAGAGGGTGAGCCTCGCCCGGCCAATGTGCGGTCCTCGCGTGACGTGGCGGCTATGGGTATCCGAACTGAGAACATGCGATCGCAGTGCCGTCAGACCTGGTAGTCACCCCGAGGTGCCTGCGCTATCACCAAGTTGTACCCACCACCTGACGTGCGTTCGATGCTGACGTAGAGCCCCACGTAGTTCGTGTCGCGAAGAATTGGCCCGAGAACTCCCCAGTGGAGAAGCGTTGGAACGTTTCCTTGACCTGCGATGCGCCGCGGGTCGTGACTGATCCGGAGCTCTTGTGGGCCGAGATCCTGGCCGTCGATCCATGTCCGGAATGAGACGATCACCTCCTGCTCGGTTGGACGGCCGTCAACAGGTGCCCAGGGCAGTCCGCCGAAGAAGTCTTCGCGGAAGTAGATCTTGTGGTCGATTGCCGCGTCCTCGCGACTCAGCCGCAGGTTGCCGGTCGGGTTGCTGTTCGCGGACTTGACCTGTTGCGCGGCGGTGTTATCGAGCTGCTTGACCCATCGCCGCTGAACGTCCTCGGTTGGGAACGGCGCGAGCCCGGCCAGCGAGGGGCTCTTGGCGAGACCGGAAGCTGTTTCGGGTTGAGACGGGATGGTGATGACGGGCGCAGGCTGAGGTGAGATCTGCGGGCTGAGCCGAGGAAGCTTTCGCAGCCCGGTCACGATCGATCGGAACAGTCCGCTCACCGTTGCGATGGCGACGCTGTCATTGTCCTCGGGAGTGTCTGAGGTCTTCTTCTGCACCCGGCGCGCACCTGTCTCCGAGCCGAGCGTAATGTCGCTGCTCCGTTCCAGTTCGTCTATGAGCTCTGCAGTAAGCGGGCGGCACGAGTCGGAGGCGGCGACAAGCGTTTCGAACCACTTGCCGACTTGATTGGTTACGTCCGCTCCTTCGTCGGCGTCCCACTCGGCCCACACTGACGCTTCGTAGTTCCAGCCCAGCCCGCCGGCAGTGAGATTGCTCGAGCCGACCAAGAGCGCTCGACGTGCAACGGAGGATGCGTAATAGACCTTGGGATGGAACGTGCGACGAGGATCGTGGAAGACGAAGGCTTGGTCGGCGGCCTTGATTGCGAGTTCCAGGCCCTCCCGTGTCGCGCCGCCTTCGCTCACGCCGACGATGAGGATGACAGTTCCGCCTTGCGTGCGGAATTGGTCGAGTGCGTCCCAGACCCGTCCAAGACCTGATCGCTTTGCCCAGGCAACGGCGATCCGAATCTCATCGAAGTGCTGATCTCGAGCATGCTCGATGAAATCCGCGAGGTTCGTGTGTTCCGCGAACGGCTGGCCAACAAACCTCATCTTCACGATAGTGAGCGTTCCACAACGCAAGCGAAGATCGTGGACCCCGCGAGGTAGGATTTACTTCAGACACTGAAGGGACAGGATGCGTACGCGACTAGAAGTCAGTAGCGAGAAGCTCCGCGGGGGCTTCTACTCGCCCGATGTTCTCGTCGACCTCTGCCTCGCGAGGGTACGGCGCTTGCTCGACGGTCGGCAGGGACTCCGGTTGCTGGAGCCGTCCGCAGGCGACGGCGCGTTCGTTCGAGGGCTCGCTCGGGCCGGCTTGGCCACGAGCGTCGCCCACGTCGAGGCGATAGAGCTACTCGAGGGCGAGGCGCAAAAGGTCGCTCACGTCATGAACTCGACTGGCGTTCCAGGGCGCGTGGTGCATGAGAACGTTCTTCAATGGGCGCAGGGTCAAGAAGCGGATTTTGACGTCCTGCTCGCGAATCCGCCCTATGTTCGGTTCCAATTTGTCTCTGACGAAGACAAGCAGCGCGCGCGGGCCATCACCGAGAATCTGGGCGCGGCTGGCCCGTCAGTCTCAAATCTGTGGATTCCCGTGCTGCTCCTGGCGCTCTCTAAACTGCGCGCCGGCGGAGCGTTTTCGGTCATACTCCCGACGGAGTTCTTGACCGGAATCTCTGCAAGCGTCGTGAGAAATTGGCTTGTGAGGAACACTTCAAATCTGACAATTGATCTATTTAAGCCGGGTTCTTTTCCTGCAGTACTTCAAGAAGTTCTCGTCTTGAGCGGCCGCAGAGAGGCCGATCCTGTGATCCACGGGTCAGAGGTTTCGTTCCATGATCACAATGGTGGAACGCGGTCGTGGAGTCACTTGATCGACTCCGGGGGCGGGACGTGGACCAACTACCTGCTCAGTCCGTCCCAGAACGAGGCAATCAGAGCCGTTCATGCGCATGCGAATGTTCGGCCTCTGAGAGACGTGGCGCGCTTCAGCGTTTCTACCGTTACGGGTGCCAATGGCTACTTCTGCGTTGGAGCCGGGGAGCTTGACGACTTCGATCTCTGGGACTGGGCAGTTCCCCTCTTGCCTCGATCTAGGCACGCTGCGGGGCTTGACTTCGAAGCAGACGAGCATCGAGCACTATCGGCCAGTGGGCAAACGGCCTGGATATTAAGCTTTTCAGCGGACAGACCTTCGCCGGAAACACATGCCGGAGCGCGACGCTTTCTGGCGGGAGGCGCGCGGGACGGCATCGACCAGCGTTTCAAGTGCCGCGTGCGTTCCCCTTGGTATCGAGTGCCTGTCGTGCCGGCGGGCGATTTGATGCTCTCGAAACGCTCAAACCGATACCCGCGCATGATTGCCAACCACGCGCGCGTAGTCACCACCGACACGATCTATCGGGGGCAAATCAACGCCGGGGCTCCAGTAGTCGCCGATGATCTGGCCGCAATTTTCCACAATTCTTTGACGATGCTGTCCGCGGAAGTTGAGGGAAGAAGTTTTGGCGGTGGCGTCCTCGAGCTCGTGCCGACGGAAGTCTCTTCGCTCCAGGTGCCGATCGTCCCAGGATTTGGAACTGAATTGAAGCGGCTTGATGAAGTCGCCCGTTCCCTCACTGATCCCGAAGCCTTAGTTGAAGCTACTGACGAGGCACTGTCGAGAGTTGTGCCCGAACTAGAGCCATCGACGATGGCGTCGCTCGCGGAGGCCCGGAATGAACTCGTGGAGCGCAGGCTTCAACGGTCACGTCCGCGCTTCTATGAGGATGGCGAAGGTCCCGCCCGCGAGACGAATGTCTAGGGGTCTCTTCGGGCGATGACGAGCGACTTCGTGGAGCGTCTCGTCACATCCCTGGTGGGTCGTCCCGCATCCGTCTGATTCGACGTACGCCGATTTCGGTGGCTTCGATGTCGGATCGCTCTCCTCGAAGCACGCTTGCAATGAGCTCATTGAGTACAGGGTCGGTCAGGTCGTTAGTCTCGGCCTCGTTCGTCAGCGCTCGGAAGACTCTGTAACCCCGAACGACGCGGGCATTGCCCTCGTCCGGCGTGATTCGTCCGGCATCGACCTCGGCTTGGACGTCGACGACCGGGAACCGTGTTTCCTCTGCTCGATACCCCGGATCCGCAGCAACGCTTGGATCGGAGACAACTGGTCCCGCATCCACGAGGGCCATGACGAACGGCATCGCGTCATCGCCAGTCATCCGGCCGAGTGCGACGCGAGTCGTGAGTTCGCGTACGTACGGATCGACCACCGAGTGCCCTTCGGCGCCGAGTGCTGCGTCGGCCAAGCCGATGGCCTTGGCGGCTCGATCCTCTGAAGTCGTGTTGGTGCGGCGTGTGTCAACGTAGTTGATCGCGAACTCGACGGCTTCGACTGCGCCTACGGTGTCGGACGCCAGGCCGGTGACCAGTGCGTTCAGGACAGGGGCGGCGACTCGTTCGGCCATATCGAGAAGGATTGACATCTGCGAAGGTCCGTCTTGCCCGTCAGCTGGGTCCAAGTCAGTCACCGCGGATCTAAGTTGTTTATGAGTCGTCGAACCATTTCGGGATCACCATTATCGTCTAGCCAATCCGCTGGCGACTTGGGCCTGGACGCGGCCAGCTCGCTGTAGGGCGTGAAGAAGAAGACACCGAGCGCCACCGGATCCCATCGGCTCAGTAGCCTCGGCAGGAGCTTGTCGAGATGCGGGAGCAGATGTGTACCGGGTCGCATGCTGAACTGCCACGTTGGGAAGCGGAGTTCGTCACCGAACTCGATCGCAAGCAAGGACCGTTGTCCGATCATCGACATAATTCGTTCTGGCGGAAGGTGCAGCAGGCCGACTACGGATTCGAGAGGAACGGTCTCCCATACCGCAGCGAGCCAGTCCGCGGTGCGGCTCAGCTGTACCGCTCCGACGGCAGACTCGTCGACGTCGGTGCCCCAGATGCCCTCGAATACGTCCGATGCGGCTCGGTCGTGCTTTGCGGATTCGCAAACGGCGCCAAGCAACGCCGCCGTGGCGTAAAGCAGCCAGTCATTCGCTCCCTCCAGACTGCGAGCGGCGTCCAGGAGCGCGGCTTCGGACTGGGATAGCGCCGACGTGTCGTGAGGGGTAGCGACTCTTTGGGGCTTCTTCATTCGGCAATGGTCGCGCTCAACTTGACCCTTCTCGGGGAGGCGAGGGAAGCCACTCCGCCTACCGTTGTTTTTTGCGGGGGCGTGCGCAGAAAACAGCGAAACGCCGCCGATAAGCGGGAAAGTGACCGTTCAGCCCGCTCGGTTGCCAGCGTCACTGCGAACCCGTCCGCCCCCGCGATCTGCGAGGACTGGACCGCGAGACGCCGGACCCATGCAGTCGCAGAGCGCACCCATATAACCGGCCGGAAGCACCCGCCCCGAGGCAATTCGCGGATCTACTATGACAAGCGTGGACCGAGAGCACCGTGACCCGATGGATGTGAGCCGAGAGGGCCGCGAACTCAGTGCAGCTGAAGCGGCGGGCATCTGCGACGCTCTCGTCTCGGCTTGGTACCACGACGCCGTAGCCTCAATGGAAGGTTCCGCATCGAGTTCACAGGCGGCGCTTGATGCTGCCGGAGCGGCCTCGCGTCTGCCCGAAGGGTCACTCCAGAATCTCGAGCACGCGCCCGTGCAAACGGCTGGCCGGATGGTCGATGCGATCGCGCTGCTTGTGCAGTCATTGGGAACGCTTCTGCGGGCTGAACCGCTCGTCATGATTGGGATATGGCCAGTTGTCCGCGCCGAGATCGAGTACGCCGGCCGTGTCGCTTGGCTCCTCGAGCCGCTCCCCGACGAAGGCGCGGGGTTGCGCCGAGTAGCACGAGCGCTACTCGAACAGCTTTCTGGACTCCATCGTCAGCGGCTTACTGCCGATAAATGGAACAAAACTCAGGCGAAGAAATTCAAGAAGGCTCGAGACGGGCTTCGAGAGCGGATTTCGGAGGTTTTCGACGATGTGGACACTCCGATGGTCACGCCAAACGACATTGACAAATGGCGCGTCGGCAGTGAGACGATGATGCCGCTTGGCAGGGCAGCGACGCTCTTCTTTGACTTGAACCTCATTGAAGGAAAGGCGCTTTACGACATTTTGTCTGACTACTCACATCCATCAGTGATCTCCCTTTCGATGCAGTCGAAGGCTGCGACCGACGACGACGCCACGATCTGGTCCTACCCGATCAACGCAGAGACATTGGATTTTCAGGTTCGATTGGGATGCATTGCGCTCTATAAATCAGCGTTAGCGCTGCTGAACTACTGCGGCTTTCCGTCGGCCGCAATCGAACGCTGGGCAGCCAACGCACCTCAGCATTGGTTCACGTCGGGCTCGCAGCGGAACGAATGAGCTGACGGGTGGCGTTCGCTCCTGCAGGCGCTGCGGGCGGCATCATTGGGAACGCTGGCCCTGAAGCATTGCTGCCAGGCTTCACGCGTCGATACCGACAACGTGGTGTCGGTACCCCGGAAGTTTCGGATAAGGGGCAATATCACCGGTGTGGATCGCACCCATTGAAGTGACATGGACCTGAGCACTGACGCCGGTGCGAAGCCCTGCGGTCGACGGTGTGGGCGGTTCCCGTAGGCTCGGCACAACCGAGATCTCGGGGAGTGCGATGGGCCTGTTGGACCGACTGTTCAGCAGCGGCAAAGGCGACCTGGCATGGATGCTCGACCATGACAGTGAGGGGCGTCCGGATCTGCAGTAGATCCTGGGACGGTCGACTTACGCGGCGCTCTCTTGCGCTGCGAGATCCAGCTGGTCGACTGTGACGAACAGGGACGTAAGGAGCATGACCGCGACGATGCAATTGCGGTCGGTCACCTGCTCCGGTCCGAACTTGTGCGACATGACGTGGCGCGCGAGGTACGTCGGCCGCGGCTGGCCCGACAGCGGGTTCCAGTCCTTATAGAAGGTGACTAGCGGCGCCCGGGTCGCCTGCTCCATCAGGTCCTTGAGCGTCACCCGCGTCGTGATTGCATGGTGTTTCTTCGTGCGCGCCTGTTGCGTCGGCCAACGGAGTGCTTCGACCACCGAGTGGATCAGCGGCACCGCCGCGAGTCCTGCCGTCTTCCAGTGCCCGTCGCGGCACGACGCGATCAGGTCCTCGACCGACGGCATCATCGGAATGAGCAACTCCGACTGGATGTCGCCGAGCACCGCCGCGCAGTCCTCGAGGATCTCGACGCGTCGCTCGACGAGGAGCTCGGAGCGGCACTCGGCAGTGCCGGCGTCGATCAGCTCCATCAGCGTCTCCCCGTTGGGGACCCATGCCACTGGGATGCCTTCATCGTTGAGCATCGTCATCAGCTGCGGCAGATACGTCTCCCAGTTCTTCGGCCAGTTGCGCGGCGTCCGGATCCGGCGTTCAAAGGCCTCCCAGTCGAACGTCCTCAGGATCTCCGCGAGGGCATTCGGGAACTCGATCTTCGGCATCGGCACGATCAACCTGGGAAGGTTGAACGTCGGTATGAACGCCGCGACCGGCATGACCGGCGCCTTCCACTGCGCCGCGACGCGCGCGAGATTCGCGCTCGTGGTCAGTGCCGTCGTGATCGGCGTGATGTCCACGGTGATCGGCGTGATGAGCTTTCGAACCATTGCACTGGAGTCGATGATCTTGCTGGCTTGGAACTGACTCTGGACAGCGATAGCGGCGGCAGTGTTCGTCAGCGCCACCTGCTGACGAAACGGCGTAATGATCGCATCGATCGTGGCGGTGTAGTCGGGCAGGCGGATGTACTCCTTTAACATGCAGGCCTCCGTGCGCAGTTCTCGGCACTCGCGTTGTGCCGTCATTCGATTACAGCACGCAGGGCCGACACAGGAGAGGCCTCCGGGCAGTACTCGGACGGTCGGAGCGTCGGACGTCGTCGGTAGGTTTGGACTCGTGGCATCGGACTGGTGGGCTGTCGCCATCGCGGCGATCGCGGCGATCGCGGCGACCGTCGCGATCTGGCAGGCCGTGATCGCGCGCGGAGCACGCAAGGACGCTCAGAAGGCGCAGACCCTTGCGCGACAGGCCAGCGCTGATGCGCAAGCGCACGAGGCCGCTGCCCTCCGAGCCGCGCAGGAAGCAGCAGGCTCGGCGACGAGATCCGCCGACGCTCAGGAGCGCCTTGCAAGCGCGTACGAGGGTCAGGTCGAGAAGCCGACGTGGCGGAAGCAGAAGCTCACAATCATGACCTGGAAGATCACGAACGTCACTGGGCACGCGCTCCAGTGGGTCACTCCCGTCGTCGACGATCCGCGACTCATGGTCGTCGGCGATCTCGGTGATGGCTTCGACGAGATCGGACCACGGGAGAGCATCAAAGTCTTGTTCGACTTCAGTGAAGGGCAGAAGACCTACGCGAGTCTCCAGTTGCTGTGGCCGGACTCACGCGGTAACCAGCAGGTCGAAGAGTTCACGTTCGAATGGCGGCCGCCCCAGCGCATCACTTTCGGGTGAGGACGCGAAGGACAGAGGAGGTTCGCCGGGCGTACCTGCCTCCGAGCCGGGTACGTGCAGTGCTCGACGACTCGGACGTTCACGCCGACATCTGGATCTGTCAGGCACCGCCGCGGTGCCGGCGGCAGCTCCGTGAAACCGACGCGTCGGTGTAGAGCGCGAGCTCTGTTGCGTCAACGAGGCCGAACCCGGCGTCATTGGTGACCAGGCCCTCAGCCTCGACGTACGCCGCGGTCGCGGCATGCGCAGCGTCGTACGAAGCGAGCCCGTAGGCGTTCATGTTGTCGACGACGAGTCCTGCGACCTCCTCGAGTTCGACTCTGAGGTGTGGCACGGTCGCGAGCAGCGCCTCCCACGACGCCATCAGGTCCGCAGTCAACCGCCCCGCGCGGCGACGGACTCGACCATCGGTGCGCTTTTGCGGCCACGCCTTGTTGCCGTGCTGCTCCTTGACTGCGATCTTGAAAGCGATCTCCGCGAGCTCGAGTTCCAGCAGTCGGTTGTAGTAGACCGTTGTGTCGTTCGAGACGAGCGCGAGCATGAACGCCTCGGCGGCTATATGGCGGGGCTCTTTCGGCACCAGCACGTCGACGACGAATGAGGTGTCGAGGACGACTTCAGCTGGGAGGACGAGCGTCGGCGAACTGTAGACGTAGACGTTGCGCCCGAGCGCCGGTCTGCCTGCGGGCACCTATTTCGTCCGAGCGGAGCGGCCCGAGCCGGCCGTCACGCTCTTCGACGACGTGCTGCCGGCGACGGACTTCGTGACGACTCGTCCGGTGATCGCCGATTTTGTGACGACGCTTCCCATGGCGGCTGATGCGGCGGTCTTGCGCTGCGCGACGGTGCCGGACGGAGCGACGACGCGGGACCTCTTCGCGCTGCTGCTGAGTCGGCTGGCCATATGGACACTCTAGGTCAGCGGCGCCGTTCGGCGCCGAGAAATCTTCGAGAGCGCGTTGCGGCGGCGTCCGATTACGATGCGGTCATGGACACGAACTCGGGCGGGATGTCGCCGAAGGACGCCTACGACGAGCAGGTCGCTGAAGAAGAGCTCGAGTGGCTCGGCGAGGGCGCCCGACGCGAGACGCTCAGCGACGATTGATCTGGCAGTCATGACGACGTATACGCCGCGAGATCTCTGCCGAGAGCTGGGCTACACCGATGAGGCGAGGCCCGGACGCGTGGTGCGCGAGTACCTCCGTCAGCGGTACTCAGAGCACCCGAGACATCAGCGATGGGTGCTCGACGAGGAGCAAGCAGACGACGTGCGTGCGAACCTGTCGCGTGGCGACGGGGCACGGTTCGAGTAACTGTCGCCCCCTGCCGCCACGTCAAATGCTGGCGGTAATGAACCGGGTCTGAATCTGGACGAGCAGACCGAGCTGCTTCGTGCGCTGCTGTCGACATTGATGGAAACGCAGAACGACGCCCGAGCTACGGCGCAGAACGCACGCACGTTCGCGTGGACGGGCACCGCGATCGCACTCTTCACGCTCATCGGCACGATCGTCCTCCCAGTGCGGGGATGAAGGCGTCAGCATGAACCAGCAGGACGTCCTCGACGCGGTTCGTGCGGAGGAGCTCATCGGCGGCGTGTGGATGAGGCCGCCGTCGAACGACGTCTGGTCGCTCGTGATCTGGCACGCAGCCGACGGCTGGCACGTCGCAATGACGGGGGAGCGCGCCGCAATCGAGGACGGCTCCGAGCTGGTGACGGACGACGAGTCCGAGGCGCTGGAGAACTACCTCGAGCGGCTGCGGGCGCTGAGCTCGCTCATCCGTGCCGGCGTGCTCTAGCTGTACCTGGCCGTGACGTTGGTGACACGTTGAGTTGAAAACAGGAGGACCTCCTGGCTTAGTGGAGCTGTCAAGTTCTGCCACCCAGCCAGGAGGTCCCTGCGTCCCACGTTAACGCCCGTCTGACCGTCCACGGGTGGGCACTACTCATCGAGCGAGTCGTCAGAGATCGCCGGCCCGTGTCGCACGTCGCCCGCGAGCTCGGCATCTCACGGCAGTGTGCCCACCGCTGGGTCGGGCGATTCCGAAGCGAGGGCGCGGCAGGGTTGCTCGATCGATCGAGCCGTCCTCGGTCAACCCCGTCCCGGACCAGCCCGGCACGAGAGCAAGCCGTCCTCCAGGCCCGGGCCCGGCTCCGCTTTGGCCCCGCTCGTCTCTCAGCAGCGACCGGTGTCCCGGCCCGGACGATCAGCCGCATCCTGACCCGCCACCAGATCCCGAAACTGGCGTGGTGCGACCCCGTCACCGGGGACCTCATCTGGGCAGCCCGGTCGCCCCAGAACCGTTACGAGCGTCCGCGTCCCGGGGACCTGATCCACATCGACGTCAAAAAGTTTGGTCGCATTCCCGACGGTGGTGGCTGGCGTGTCCACGGCCGCGCCGCGAACACCCGCGACCGGAAAACCCGGTCGGGTTCGACTACGTCCACGCCGCAGTCGATGACCACACCCGTCTCGCCTACGCCGAGATCCACCCCGACGAGAAAGGCGCCACCGCTGCCGGGTTTCTCACCCGCGCAGCCGCTCATTTCGCCTCCCACGGGATCACCCGAATCGAGCGCGCGATCTCGGACAACGCTTTCGCTTACCGTCATTCGACCGCGTTCAAGACTGCCGTTGCGGACCTCGGGGCGCGGCAGAAGTTCATCAAGCCCCATTGCCCCTGGCAGAACGGCAAAGTCGAACGCTTCAACCGGACCCTCGCGACCGAGTGGGCCTACCGGCAACCCTTCACCAGCAACGCCGCCCGGGCCGCCGCACTTGAGAGCGCTCGCCACAGGCAGCACCGTGTGCGGCGTCACACCCCGACGGCGCAGGATCGCACCGATCAGGGCTCGACCGATACGGCCGTTGCCGTCCGTGAACGCGTGGATGCTCTCGAACTGCGCGTGCGCGATGGCGGCCAGCGTGATCGGCTCGACGTCGTCCCTGTTTGAGAACCGGATGAGGTCGTCGAGCAGATCGGGTACGGCATCCGGCGGCGGGGGACGTAGAGAGCGTTCCGTGGTGAATGCTGCGACCCACCGATCCAGTTCTGCACGTCGCGGATCTGTCCGGCGTACCGATGCTCCGCGGGATCGGGGTCGTTTCGCATCAGGGCTTCGTGCGCAGCAAGGATGTCGTCGAGCGTGATCGCTTCTCGCGACGCATCGATGAGCCCCGTGATGGCGGCGCCGGCCGCGACCATGGACATCGCCGACGTGTTCTCCTTGAGGCCGCCGATCGCCCGCGCGAAAGCGAGGGGCGTCGCCTCGACATGCTCGATGCGGCTTGAGGCGACCGACTCCATTCGAATCAGGAACCCGGCCAGCGGGGTCAGCACACCGCCCGCAACACGCTCGAGATCGGCGGCCTCGTCGCGAGCCCGGGCGAGCTCGCGTCCTGCGGGCGCCGATGGTGTGAGGTCCGCGATACGAGGAGGCACGGAGACCGCGACCTCGCGGAGCATGCGATCGTCGCGATTGCCACGTCGACCAGCGCTCGCCCATGGCTGGCGCGACCGCGCGCCTCCTGCGTTTACGAAGCAGGCTTGACTTGAGTGACTCGAGCGGCGATGTCCTCGGCGAGGCGGTCGGCTCGATCGTGGTCCGCAGCTGTGACGGTGACAACTGTCGTGCCGGAGAATACGACGAGCTGCCCGTAGGCGCCGTGAAGCCGCCAGGTGTGCCCGTAGCCGTCCCAGCCTGCGAAGGCGTACCTTTCGTAGCCCGGTGAGTCTCCGGCCCGGACCCAGTCGGAGTGCAGGGCGCGAGGCCATCGGGCAGCAAGGATACGTTCGCCGTGCCACCGGCCGTCGTCCCGGATGAGTCGTCCGATACGCGCGAGCTCCTCGGTTCGCAGGTGGAGGCCGCTTCCAGCCACGATGGACCCTCGAGGGCAGCGCTCCCACGGGGCGTTGTAAATGCCTAGCGGGTTCAGGAGTCGCCTGTCGACGTAGTCGCCCACGTCTCCCACGACGGCCTCCAGAGCCCGCATGGCGGTGTAGGTGCTGGCGTTCGAGTACTGGAACGATCGTCCGCGCGAGGGGCGTCGCAGGAACTCCTGAGCCAGGTCGGGCCAGTCCGTCATGAGCGTCGGCGTCCACGGGAAGTCGACGCCGCTGGTCATGGTGATCAGGTCGCGGAACGTCACCGCCTCCGTCCCCGCGCCGGGCGAGACGGCAGGGAAGAGAGGTGCCACCGGCGCGTCGATCGAGATGAGGCCGTCGTCCTCGGCACAGCCCAAGGCGAGCGCGCAGACACCCTTGCCGACCGAATGGACGTCGGCCCGCCCGTCGGCGGTCCATCGGTGCTCTGCGGTGTCGGCGCCGACGAGCACGTGGAGTCCATGCGCGTTGAACCCCGAACTCTCGACGTCGCGGATGATCAGGTCGCGGAGTCTCTCGGCGCGTGTCACGGGTCTAGTGTGCCGTCTCGGGCAGGAGCGAGTGCTTAGGATCTCCCCGTGGAGACCGAAGGCACCCTGGGCTCATGGCCGCGCGAACGGAACACGGTCGTCTTCGCTGCTGAGCTCGATGTCGCCCCGGCCATGCCTCCCTTCGCGATCAGGGCCAGCAGCGTCATGTCGCATGCGCCATGGGAGTTCGCCCCCCATGTTCACACCGTCCACGAGCTGGTCTGGGTTCGCGAGGGCACCATGACGGTCCGGGTCGATGACATGATCATGACCGTTCCCGACGGCTACGGCGTCTGGATACCCGCAGGTCGAACGCACTCCGGGCGGACGACCGCTGGGGCCAAGCTCTGCGATGCATCCTTCGCCCCCGAGCGGTCCGGCGTTCACATCCCGACTCCGTGCATTGTCGAGGTCACGACTCTGCTCGGAGCCCTCCTCAGCCGGCTCGAGCAGACGTCCCTCAGCCTTGACGAACGGCTCCGTATCGAGGCTGTCGTCTTCGACAACGTCGTGTCCGCGCCCGCTGGCTTCGCCCTCTCGGTGCCGCACACCCTCCGCGTCGCGCCGGTCGTCGAGGCGCTCATGCGCAACCCGACCGACACCGTCTCGCTCGACGACTGGTCTGCCGCCCTGGGCCTCAGCACGCGGACACTGTCGCGAATCTTCCGTGCCGAGACAGGCCTATCGTTCTTCCAGTGGCGACAGGCGCTCCGAGTCCACCACTCGGTGACCCTCCTCGCCGATGGGCTCGCCGTGCAGGACGTTGCCGAGATCATGGGCCACGCGAACGCCAGCAGTTTCATCGCCGCGTTCAAAAGGGTGACCGGCATCACGCCCGGGGCCCACGCCCTGTCCCATGCCGCCCCTCGTGTCCACATCGACGCATCAAGTGGCCCGGAAGCCTGATTGCCGACACTCGCCTGCGCCCCTATCTTGTAAGGACAGGCTGCCCTTACTCCGCAGGGCCGCATTCCCCCTCACTAACGAACCGCGCAGCCCCATGCCTCCCACCACGTCAGCTGGCCCCGCCACGATCGTCGAGGCGACCTCCGTCGTCCTCGGCTTCGGCAGGGACCTCGTCGTCGACGGAGTGTCGCTGTCCCTGCCCCCGGGTGCCGTGACGGCGCTCGTCGGTCCGAACGGGTCAGGGAAATCCACGCTCCTGCGTGCGCTGGCGCGTCTGCACGTTCCGCAGAGCGGATCGGTCCTCCTGGGCGGCCAGCCGGTCTCGATGCTGAACCCCCGCGAGTTCGCCCGCCATGTCACCCTCTTCGCCCAGTCCCGCGTGGCCCCCGCAGGGCTTAGCGTCCGAGAGGTGGTCTCCTTCGGCCGGCACCCCCACCGGCACCGGTTCGCGGGTCTCAGCACGACGGACCGCGACGTCGTCACCCGGGCGATGTCGGACACCGGCGTGCTGGCCATGGCCGACCGGGGCGCCGGGGAGCTCAGCGGCGGCGAGCTGCAGCGCGTGTGGCTCGCCACCTGCCTCGCTCAGCAGACCGGCACCATCCTCCTCGACGAACCGACCAACCATCTCGACCTGCGCTACCAGATGGAGACCCTGGACCTCATCCGGGACCTCGTCGCGATCCGCGGCGCAGCCGTGGGTGTCGTCCTGCACGACCTCGACCACGCGGCCCGCGTCGCCGATCACCTCCTGTTGTTGCACCACGGCAGGATCATCGCCGAGGGGCAACCGCACACCGTCCTCACTGCCGGTCACATCGAGACCGCCTATGGGGTGCGGGCGGAGGTGACGCTCGACGAGCGCACCGGCCGCCTCCGCATCGACCCCGAGAGCAGGCATCCGCCCCGGACGCCCGCCTCCCATCCCGATCCCTTCCGGAAGGAACACCCCGCATGATCCGCCCTCGCCTCCTCGCGGCCGCTGCCGTGGCCGGCGTCACCGCCCTCACCCTCGTGGGCTGTGGCACGACCAGCGTCAGCACCGCGTCGTCGACCGGAATCGTCGACTCCCAGGATTGCCGTGCCGACCAGACGGCGACCTCGACGGGGCCCGTCTCTGTCACCGATAGCCTCGGCCGGACGGTGGACCTCGATGCCCCCGCCAAGCGAGTTGTCGTCCTCGAGTGGCAGCAGACCGAAGATCTTCTGACGCTCTGCGTCGCGCCCGTCGGGGCGGCGTCGACCGAGGACTACGCCACCTATGTCAGTGCCGAAACGCTCCCGGCCACCACGGTCGACGTCGGAGAACGCGGCGAACCCGATCTGGACACGCTCTACGGCCTGGACCCCGATCTCATCGTCCTGGAGTCCTACGGCGACGATGACGAACTCTTGAAGAAGCTCGAGGAACGGGACGTGCCCGTCCTCGCCACGATCGGGGCGGACGCGTCGGGGCAGATCGAGAACATGAAGAAGGTGTTCTCCCTCATCGGCGAGGCTACCGGCCGGACCGAGCGTGCTGACGAGGTGCTGGCGGACTTCGACGAGCACCTCGCGACGGCCAAGCGGGCCGTGGCGGATGCCGACCTGACGACGAAGGACTTCGTCTTCTTCGACGGCTGGATCGAGAGCGGTAACGTCGTCATCCGCCCGTACGGCCAGGGCGCCCTGTTCACCGAGCTCGGGCGGGACCTCGGGCTGACGGGTGCCTGGACGGACGAGGTCAACAAGTCATACGGTAGCGGTGGCGTCGACGCTGCCTACGGGCTCGCGCAGACCGACCTCGAAGGTCTGACCGCGGTCGGTAATGCCAACCTGATCTACTCCAACGACGGTACGGCCGACAGCTACGTCACAGAGCTGACCAAAAGCCCCATCTGGGCGGCGCTCCCGGCCGTCCAGCAGGGCCGAGCCGTGGAATTCGCCCGGGGCGTTTGGGGCGCCGGCGGACCCCGCTCGAACGAGCAGGCCATCGACGCCTTCGTGGACGTCATCTCCGGCCTGTGACGTCGTCCCTCCCCGCCGCCGAGCTCCGCCCTGCGTCAGGTGCGGCACTCGGCGGCGCGGGGCTGTTGGCCTTGCTCGCAGGCGCTGTGCTTGTCACCGGGCTCTGGCACCTCACGCAGGGCACCTCGGGTCTCGGCCCGATGGACCTCCTGCGGGCGCTGACCGGGCAGGAGGTCTCGACGGGCGGGGTGTCCGCGGGCGACATCGTCCTCGGGTCGCGTGTTCCGCGCCTCCTCGCGGGCACGGCCGTCGGCATCGCCCTGGGCGTGGCAGGAGCTTTGCTGCAGAGCGTGACCCGCAATCAGCTCGCGTCGCCGGACACGCTGGCCGTGACCGCGGGAGCCTACTTCGCCCTGACGGCCGTCGCCGCATTCGGCCTGTCCGTCCCGTTCTGGGCCTCGAGCTCGGTCGCGTTCCTCGGTGGGCTGCTTGCCGCCTGTGTCGTCCTGGCCCTGACCGGGACAGCGGCCAGGACGGCCAGCACCCGGCTGATCCTCGCGGGCTCCGCCATTGCCATGGCCCTGGATGCCGGCACGGCCATGCTTCTCATCCTCTTCCGCGAGAACACCACGGGCCTGTTCGCCTGGGGCAGCGGGTCCCTCGGACAGCTCAACGTGGACGCCTCGCTCCGCGCGGCACCTCTCATCGGGGCGGTGATCCTCGGGATGCTCCTGCTCGCCCGCCGTCTCGATGTGCTGGGGCTCGGCGAGGACACCGCGCAGAGCCTCGGCGTCCCCGTGCGGAGCACGAGAACTGTCGCGGTCGTCGCCGCGGTCGTCTTGACCGCGGCCTCCGTCACCCTTGCCGGACCCATCGCATTCGTCGGCCTGGGCGCACCCGTCGCCACTCGCCTGCTCGCCCACCGCGTCCAGGCCTTGCGGGCGCACGCGTTCTTCCTTCCGGCGTCCGGCCTCCTCGGGGCGCTGTTGATCCTCCTGGCCGATGCGACCCTGCGCGCCGTTCTGGGGGCCGAGGGTGCCACTGCGATCCCGACC
Source organism: Frigoribacterium sp. 2-23 (assembly GCF_049601585.1). Classification (GTDB taxonomy): domain Bacteria; phylum Actinomycetota; class Actinomycetes; order Actinomycetales; family Microbacteriaceae; genus Frigoribacterium. The sequence goes on from NZ_CP187126.1 coordinate 129,161, forward strand.
GGTATCCCGACCGCACTGCTGGGCGGTGTCGTCATCATTGTCTTGGCCCTCCGTCTGCGCGATGCGGGCGCGTCACAGGGGGCACATCCCGCGCGTCCTTCTCGTCTTCGGGCACCCTCGACCTTCTACACGGTGGGTGTGACGGCAGTCGTGCTCCTCCTCGTTGCGATGGTGGTCGCCCTTCTGGTCGGCAGTCTTTCCCTTCGCCTCGGGGACCTTGCCCTCTGGATGCAGCACGCCGCTCCCGATCTCGTCGCCAGAGCCCTCGATGAGCGAGCGGCCCGCGTCGCTGCCGCGGTCTTGGCCGGCGCCGCTCTCGCCCTGTCCGGTACCGCTGTCCAGGGCACGGTCCGTAACCCCCTCGCCGAGCCTGGTCTGCTCGGCGTCACCGCCGGCGCCGGGCTCGGCGCCGTTCTCGTCGTGACGTCTGGAGTGGGGGGACGGCCCCTTCTCGTGGTGGCCGCCGTCGTCGCCGGCCTGCTGACCTTCGCCCTCATCACCGTCCTGGCCTGGCGGGGAGGCCTTCTCCCGGACCGGTTCGTCCTCATCGGCATCGGAACCGGCTACGTCCTCAGCTCCATCACGACGTTCCTCCTGCTCAGCTCCGATCCGTGGCAGACACCGCGCATTCTGACCTGGCTCTCGGGGACCACGTACGGTCGTTCGCTGTCCGACGTCGTGCCCGTGGCCGTGGCCCTCGTCGTCGCCGTGCCGGTGCTCCTCGGGCTCCGTCGCCACCTCGACCTGCTCGCCGTCGACGAGGACACCCCTCGCATTCTCGGACTGCGTCCCGAGCGAACACGCCTGGCCGTCCTGGTTCTCGCAGCCGCCCTCGCGGCGGTCTCCGTCGTGGCAGTCGGGACGATCGGTTTCGTTGGTCTCGTGGCACCGCACCTGGCCCGAACCTTGGTCGGGGCCCGCCATGGCCGGGTTCTGCCCGTGGCCATGATGCTCGGTGCTCTGCTCGTCCTCGTCGCCGACACCATGGGACGCACCGTCATTTCCCCCTCACAACTGCCAGCAGGTCTCATGATCGCGCTCGTCGGTGCCCCGTACCTCATCTGGCTTCTCCACCGCACTAGAGACTGACCCGATGCAGATATGACCTGGCGGGGAGGAGTCGTGACTTGCCACGTCGACCAGCGCTCGCCCACGGCAGGGTCATGCTCGTATGCGTCGGCCATGCGGGCACGATGCCTGTCTTCATGTCAGTAACTCGGTCGGCAATGACACTGAGAGCGGATAGATGTCGACCGAAGCGCTGACGTGGACGGCCGGGTCGTTCGTCCAGGCCAGGATCGACGCCGCCCGGCCGGGCACGAGAGCCCGATCCGTCCGGTGGGGGTTCGTCGTCCTGCTCACCGGGCAGGTCGTCACGGCCGTGACCGTGGCCGTTCCCGACGCCTGGTCAGGAGGCGCGGTGATCGGATGGGCCATCGCCGGGCTCGGCATGGGGGTCGCCTTCAATGCCGCGACCAGCGCCACCATGGCGGCGGGGGCGGCCGCCGGTGCCACGAGTGCGTCGCTCCAGCTCGCCCAGACGCTCGCCACGGCCCTCGTCGCCGGTGCCGGGGGAGCCGTCCTCGCAGCTGCGGGGGCGGGGCCTGCCGGTTTCGCGACGGTCTTCGCCGTCACCGCCGTGCTGGCGCTGGCGGGCGTGCCGCTGGCCGGTCGCGTCGATGCCCGCGCATCGGAGGGGTCTACGGCTCGCCCCGAGCAGGGGTGAGCGGCGTCGTGTCGTGTGGCGTTTGCGATGTCGTGTCGGGTTCGGGCACGACTCGATGCCGCGAACGCGACAGGACGCGCGCGGGCGGAGGGACGCGGGCCGACGTCACCAGCCGACCCGAGCCTCCTGAGGTTCACGCAGGGTCAGCCGACGCGCGACACCTGCCGCAGGATCGTGCCGAGCACCTCGCGGGGCTGCGGCCGCGAGCGGTTCTCGTCGGCGATCGCATCCGCGGGCTGGGTGGCAGGTGGCCGGGCCCTGGCCGAGGGAAATCCGATCGGGGGTACCGGGCGGTAGGGGCGACGTGCCGACGTGTTCACCGCGCAGTCATGCTCGTGCCAACGGGCGGCAGGCGATCGTCTGCCTTAGGCAATATTCAGTGTTGTGAATTCAGAATTTGGAGTGCATATTTGAAGCACCTCGCAACTGGGCGAGGCCTAGCAGCGAAGCTAAAATTGGAGGAAATTGTGAAGTTCTTGACCACCTCACCCGGGCGTACCGCGCTCGCCTCAGCTGTTTCCGTGGCCTTGCTCGGATCGATACTCGTAGCCAGCCCTGCCTCTGCGGCGGGCTTCGGTGATAACGAGTCACGAGTCGAATCGATCATCGATGCGAACGCGCCCGTGCCGACGGAAGACATAACGGTCGATCCTGCCGTGTTCCTTGAAGGCCTCGAACAGCTCGAGGCGGCGCCCGTGCAGCGGCAGCCGATTCTCGACGATGGGCATACTTACTATCGCTACACCGTGGAGGCGGGGTCGCTCACTCTTCCGAGTGCAGCTGATGTGCGCGCGGCAATAGAGGAGACCGAGGCGACCAAAACGATCACGCCGCGACTGCAAGCGCGCTTCTCCGGTATGAGGATGGCGGTCGGCTTCAACACGGTCGATCAGCAAGCTCTCGCGGCCGGCGGGGGAGCGGCGGTCGCCGCAGCAATCTGTTTGATCCCGGGCGTCGGTTGGGGGGCCTGTGCTGCTATCGGCGTGGTCGTCAGTGTCGCCACCACATACATCGTGCGGAATGGCATTTGCAGGGGTGGACGAACGCTGTGGTGGTACGACGTCAAGGGCGGCTCTACCGTCGCCTGTCGCTCGTCCGCTCCGTTCTAAATCGCATCATTGGAAGGATCAGTGTCATGCGTGCATGGCTTTTATACATCGCGATCGTTGTCCTTGCTTTGGTCGCGCTCATCGTGGTCGCACACAGCTTCCCCGGGGCGTCGCCGACCGCGTTCTACGTCGGCACTCCGATCCTTGTCATCGGTGCCGGTGTCGGCGCCAAGTTCGTGAAAGAGCGCCGACGGGTCCGGCGCATCCACCGGGGCTGATCGTCGATACCTGTCGCTGACGGCAGCGGACGTGCCCCTCCGGCCGAGGCTCGAGCCGACCCGCGCGTCCTGAGGTGCGCGGCGTCGTGTCGTGTTTGAACACGACACGATGCCGCGAACGCGACAGGACGCGCGGGCGGAGGGATGCGGGCCGGCGTCACCAGCCGACCCGCGCCTCCTGAGGTTCACGCAGGGTCAGCCGACGCGCGACACCTGCCGCAGGATCGTGCCGAGCACCTCGCGGGGCTGCGGCCGCGACCGGTTCTCGTCGGCGATGGCCTCCGCGCGCTGGGCGAAGGTCGGGTCGTTCAGCACCTGATCCACCGCCTCCCGGGTGTCGTCGAGGGACGCGATGCTGACGCCGGCTCCCGCGCGGACGACCTGCTCGGCGATGTGCGGCTGGTCGGCGCCCTGCGGCCACAGCACGAGCGGGACACCCCTCGAGAGCGACGCGAGCACCGTGCCCGCGCCTCCCGCGCTGACCGTGAGGTCGACGCCTTCGAGCAGTCGGCCGATCGGCTCGAACTCGGTCCATTGCACCGAGCCGGTCGTGTCGTCGCCGGTCGTCGACTCGCCGAGGGCGAGCCCGCGGGTGATGATCGTGTCGATGCCGTCGAGCGACGAGGCGAGCCGCTCGAGCGAGGCGGCGTCGGAGAAGATCGTGCCGAAGGTGGCGAGCACCCGCGGGTGCGTACGCGCGTCGGCACCCGCGTCAGCACCAGCACCAGCACCGCCCGAACGCCCGGCGTGCGCACTGAACGCGATCTCGTGGACGGGGGCATCGGTCCAGGCAGCATCCTCCGCCGCCGTCAGGGACGACGGCCAGGCGAGCAGCGTCGCCTGCGGGGCGACCGGCGCGGTCCCGTACGACTCGTACCGCGAGGCGGCCGACGCCTCGATCGCCTCGGTCCACGACTGCGGCGGGTGGACGGACATCGCGTAGCGGTACCACGGCACGTCGAGGATCGCCGCGAGCAGCGGACCCACGGTGTTGTACTGGTCGGCCACGACGACGTCGGGCTGCCAGTCATGGGCGAGGGGCAGCGCCTCGGGCAGTGACAGGTCGACCAGCACGCCGCCGAACGTCTCGCCGATGCCCTCGATGCTCGGCTGCATCACGTCGCCGCCCGTCCGCTCGGCGGCGGTCGTCGCGAGCTCGAATGGCATGGGACCGGCCGCGAGCAGTGTGACGCCCTCGGGCAGATCCGACTCGACGAGTCCGCGAAGGCCCTCACTGGCGATCAACGCGACGTCGTGGCCGTCGTCGAGGGCGACCTGCATCAGCGGGCCGAGGGGCAGGACGTGCCCGTGCGCGGAGACGGCGGTGAACAGAATTTTCGTCATGTCTTCCTGTCTAGCTCGGTCGCGGCTGATCCTCTGCGGGAACTCCTAGGGACCCTCGATGATCCGTGCCGACGCCCGCTCGTCGCCGGCGCCGACGCCGACGTGACGACCGCAGGAGGCGCGGGTCACGAGGGAATGCGGCAGCTGTTCGACGACGGGCTCACTGCCCTCGGCGCGAGCGAGGATGTCCAGGGCGCGGGCGGCCAGCTCGCCCAGCGGCTGCTTGACACTCGTGAGCGGCGGGACGGAGTAGGCGCCCTGGGCCGTCCCGTCGAAGCCGATGACGGCGAGGTCGTCGGGGACGCGGAGGCCCAGCCGGTCGGCCGCGTGCAGCACGCCGAGGGCCTGCTCGTCCGTCGCGCACGAGATGGCCCGAGGCCGGTCCGGGCCCGACAACCAGTCGATCGCGCCTGCCGCCGCCTCGCCCCGCGCGATCGTGCTGTTGCGCACCGACGTCGTGATCGACCGGCCTGCACGCGCGACGGCCCGGGTGAATCCCGCGAGGTGCTGGGCCCCGCCGATCGACCCCGCCGGCGAGTTCAGGAGCCCGATGTCGTCGTAGCCGTGCTCGATCAGGTGCGCGGCCGCGTCTTCGGCGGCCTGCTCGTAGTCGATGGTCACGGACGAGGCCGACGCGTCGGCGGCCACGGGGTGCAGCGCGACGACGGGGATGCCGGCTCGCTCGAACGCCGTGAGATCGGGGCGATCGAGCACCGACACGATCACGGCCGAGTCGACCCGGCGCGCGACGAACGACGAGATGATGCGCGCCTCGGTGGACGGATCGAGGCCCGCGTCGCCGATCAGGAGGAGCTGGTCGCGGTGCAGCGCGGCCTTCTGCAGGCTTCGGGCGAGCTCTCCGAAGAACGGGTTCGCGATGTCGGGCACGATGAGGCCGACCGACGCGGTCCGTCCGAAGCTGAGCGCCTGCGCGAGCATGTTGGGGCGATAGTCCAGCTCGGCGGCCGCACCGAGCACCCGCTCGCGGAGCGCGGGGGAGACGTTCCGAGGCCCGTTGTTGAAGACGTAGCTGACGACGGCGGTGGACGTGCCGGCACGCGTGGCGACGTCTCGAGCGGTGACCATCGGCGGCCCTCCTTGGCTAACCGGTTAGAACGTCACCGATAGTAGCTGAGGCCGGCGACGACGACACTGTTGCGTTGGCCGCGAGAGCGGCCTATAGTCCCGTCTAACCGCATCGTCTATGCGGTTAGAAGCTGAAGACTTTGGAGTGTTCCCGATGAAGCGTTCACGTTCTCTCCCGGCGTTGGCGGCCCTGCTCGCAAGCGGGCTGTTGCTCGCCGGCTGCAGCGGCACCGGCGGCGGCGCCACCGGCTCGTCAGAAGGCGAGGGGTCGGGGACGGTCCGCTTCGTCGCCGCCGAAGACCCGGCCACCTTCGCTCCGCTGATCGCGTCCTTCGAGAAGAAGTACCCGAAGATCACGGTGGAGTACACGCAGATCCCGTTCGACCAGTACTCGAGCACCATGCAGCAACGGCTCAAGGCCAAGGACGACACGATCGACGTCTTCGCCGTCGACCAGCCGAACCTCGCGCAGATCGCCGCGCAGGGGTTCCTCGAAGACATCAGCGACCTGTCGGACAAGGCGAAGGCGGCGACGTCCGCCCAGCAGTACGGCGTCAACGTCTACGACGGCAAGCTCTACGGGCTGCCGATCTGGAACTCGACGCAGCTCATGTACTTCAACAAGGACGCCCTCGCCAAGGCCGGCGTCACCGCCCCGACGGCGGACCCGTCCCAGCGCTGGACGTGGGAGGAGGTCGAGAAGGCCGGCACGCAGGCGCAGCAGGCGGGCATCGCGTCGGGCCTGCTGCTCGAGCAGGTCGAGGCGTACTACCAGCTGCAGCCGCTGGCGGAGTCGCTTGGAGGCGGTTCCGGCATCACCGGCGACGACGGCCTCTCGATCGACGTGACGAACGCGAAGTGGGAGAAAGCCATGCAGTGGTACTCCGACACGTTCTCGTCCGGGCTGTCGCCTCGCGGCGTGGGCGGGTTCCAGACCTCACCGCAGTTCTCGGACGGCAAGGTCGCGTTCTTCGTCGGCGGCCCGTGGGACGTCCCCACGTTCGAGAAGTCCGCGACCTTCGACTGGGGCGTCGCACCCATGCCGTACTTCGCCGGTGGCAAGCCGGTCACGCCGACCGGTTCGTGGTCGTGGGGCGTGAACACCGCGTCGAAGAACAAGGCGGCGGCGCGCACCTTCCTGGAGTACTCGGGTCTCGACACCGCAGGCAACCTCGCCACGACGCAGGCGCTGACGATCATCCCGGCGAACACCGCCGCCGAGAAGCAGTACCTGCCCGAGCTCGAGAAGCTCGGCGGCACGCATGCCACGGGAGTCGCCGACCTCATCTCGCACGAGGTCCAGGAGACGGCCGTCGCCCGTCCCGTCTCGGTCGGCTACGTCCAGTTCGAAGGGATCATGAACAAGGCCTTCGCCGACATCCGCAACGGCTCTCCGGTCGACGACCGCCTGAAGCAGGCCACCTCGCAGGTGAAGGACGCCTGGAGCCAGCTCAAATGACCCGCGCCTCCTCGAAGGCGGGAGGCGCCTCGATCGGCGCCCCCCGCCTCCGGGCCCGGCGTCAGCCCCTGTGGCGACGCCCGGCCGTCGTCGCCCTCGCCTTCCTGTCGCCGGCACTCGTCTCGCTGCTGATCCTGCGGCTCGCCCCGGCCGCCGTCGCGCTCGTGGACAGCCTGTTCCGCTCGTCGCTGCTCGGCGGCACCCGCTTCGTCTGGCTCGAGAACTACACGACCCTGTTCACGAACCCCGACTTCGTGTCGTCGCTCGGCGTGACGCTGCTCTTCACCGTCATCGTCAACCCGTTGCAGGTCGCCGTCGCGTTCTTCCTGGCCGTGCTCTACACGCGCCGGGCACCCGGGTCGAAGGTCTGGCGCTCGCTCGTGATCCTGCCGATCGCCGTGCCTCCCGCGGTCTCGGCCGTCATCTGGAGCGTCATCTACCGGCCCGACGGACTCGGCAACTCGTTCCTCGCCCTCGTCGGCATCCCGCCGCAGCCGTTCCTGACGTCACCGCACCAATCGCTGTCGGCGATCATCGTGGTGCTGTCGTGGATCGGCGTCGGCTACTGGATGATGTTCCTGATCGCGGGTCTCAACGACGTCCCCAGCGAGCTCTACGAAGCCGCGTCCCTCGACGGGGCCTCCGCCTGGCGGCAGCTGTGGTCCATCACGTTCCCCCTCGTGCGTCGCCCGCTCGCCTTCGTGCTCGTCGCCGACACGGTGTCGAACCTGCTCGTCTTCGCGCCGGTGCAGATCTTGACGAAGGGCGGGCCCGAGGGCTCCACGAACCTGTTGATGTACGACATCTTCACCCGTGCCTACTCGTTCGGCGACCTCAACGGCGCCCAGACCGAGGTCATCATCCTGGTCCTCATCACCATCGTGATCGTGGGGATCCAGTTCCGCCTGCTCCGATCGGAGGACTGATGCCCCGCACCGGCACCACCTCGCCCACCCGGCGACGCCCTCGCGTCGCCCCCGCGATCACCGCCGTCCTGGCGGCCGTGATCGGACTCGTGTTCTTCGTCCCGCTCTGGTGGACGGTCGTGAACTCGTTCCGACCGGGCTCGGAGACGTTCCGCTATCTCGACCCGCTGCAGTGGCAGACCTTCGTCACGCTTACCCCGACGATCGAGAACTACCGGGCGCTGCTCGACAGCGACCTCGCGCGTGCCGTCGGCAACTCCCTGCTGGTCAGCCTCGTCACGGTCCCGTCGGTCTCGTGATCTGCGCGATGGCGGCCTACGGGCTCTCGGCGTTCGCCTTCCGCGGGCGGACGGCGCTGTTCTCGATCGTCATCCTGTCGTTCCTCATCCCGTTCGACGCGATCGCGATCCCGCTTGCGGAGATCTTCCGTGCCTGGGACCTGCAGAACACGTACACCGGGCTGATCCTGCCGGGCCTCGGCAACGGCATGGCGATCTTCCTGCTGCGTACCTTCTTCCTCGCGATCCCCGCCGAGCTCGTCGAGGCGGGCCGCATGGACGGCCTCCGCGCGTGGGGGATCTTCACCCGCATCTACCTGCCGCTGTCCCGGCCGGCGCTGATCGGCGCCGGGCTCATCCTGTTCTTCTTCCAGTGGCAGGCGTACGTCTGGCCGCTGCTCATGGGCACCGACCGGGAGCACATCCTCGGGCCGATCGCCCTGTCGAACCTGCAGGGGCAGTTCACGACCGACTACGGACTCGTGTTCGCCGCCTCCGTGATCCTCATCCTCATCCCCGCCGCGATCATCGTCGGATTCCAGCGCTACTTCATCCAGTCCGTCGCGACGTCCGGTCTGAAGTAGACCGCACCTCCACCCTCTCTCAAGGAACCCCCATGACCTTCGACCACCACGTCATCCTCGACACCGACATCGGCAGCGACGTCGACGACGCCCTCGCCCTCGCCCTGCTGGTGGGCACCCCCACCGCCGAACTGCTCGGCGTCACCACCAACTACGGCGACACGCTGCTGCGCGCTCGCCTCGCCGCCCGCATCGCCGGCACGGCCGGCTGGGCCGGGCCCGTGCACGCCGGCCTGAGCGAGACCCTCTCGGGCAAGGAGGTCTGGTGGGCCGGGCACGAGGGCAAGCTCTTCGACGACCTCGACACCGAGACCGTCGCGTCCGAGGACGCCGTGCGCTATCTCGTCGACCAGGTCGTCGCGGCACCGGGCACGATCGACGTCGTGGCCATCGGCCCGCTCACCAACATCGCCGCGGCCATCGGCCTCGACGACCGCTTCGCCGCGAGCGTGAAGCACCTCTACGTGATGGGTGGCGCCTTCGGCGAGGACGAGCCCGAGCACAACATCCGCAGCGACGTCGACGCCGCGCGCATCGTCTTCGGGGCGGGCATCCCCACCACCGTGTCGGCCCTCGAGGTCACGCGCCTGGTGCGCATCGAGGAGGAGGCGCTCGCCCGCATCGCGACGGCGGGCGATCTCGGTCATATCCTGCTCGCCGAGATCGAGCAGTGGTGGCGCTACTGGGACGCCACGTGGAATGTCCCGCACGATCCGGTTACCGTCTTGACCATGACCGACCCCGATCTGTTCGACTATTCGCCGCAGGGCCGGATCAGCGTCGCCGACGACGGCGCCACCACCTTCGACGAGGGCGACGGCGCGACCCGTATCGTCATCGGCCTGGACGGGGTCGGGGTCGCCGACCGCATCGTCGCGGGCATCATCGCGGCCGGCACCGCGGCATCCGAGCCCGCCCGATGAGTCCCGCCCCGAGCCTCGTCGTCGCGGGGTCCGTCAACGTCGACCTCGTCGCCACGGTCGAGCGTCTGCCCGCCCCGGGCGAGACGATCGGAGGCGGTCGTCTCCGTCGGCAGGCGGGCGGCAAGGGGGCCAACCAGGCCGCGGCGGCCAGCCGACTCGGCGCCGCCGTGTCGTTCGTCGGATGCATCGGCGACGATGCCGACGGCCGCTTCGTCCGCGCCGAGCTGGCGGCCGCGGGCGTCGACACCGCGGGCCTCCGCGTCGTCGACGAGGCCACCGGCACGGCCCTCATCTCGGTCGACGCGGACGGCGAGAACACCATCGTGGTCTGTCCCGGCGCGAACGCGCATCTCGGCGCGTCCCTGCTCGACGACCCCGACACGGCCCTCCTCCTGCAGCTGGAGACCCCGGTGCAGACCGTCGAGGAGCTCGTGCGGCGGGCCCGCGGAACCGTCGTGCTCAACGCCGCACCGGCCCTCCACCTGTCCGCCGACCTGATCGACCGGGTCGACCTGTTCGTCGTCAACGAGACCGAGTACGCGGCCCTGCCCGAGCTCGCCGCGGCACGCCGTGTCGCGGTCACCCTCGGCGCGGACGGGGCGGCTCTCTACGAACGCGACCGGCTTCTCCACCGAGCCGCTGGCACGGCGACGCGTGTCGTCGACACGGTCGGTGCCGGTGACGCGTTCACCGCGGCGCTCACCGTAGGGCTGCTGGAGGGCGTCGACGAGGCCACGGCTCTCGCGACGGCCTGCCGGGTCGGCGCCGTCGCCGTCGGTGTGCCGTCGGCGCAGCCGGCCTTCGAGCACATCGACCGATACCGGAGCAGGTCATGACGACGCGCATCCCCCTCTATCTCGACTGCGACACCGGCATCGACGACGCCCTCGCGCTGCTGTACCTGCTGCACAGCCCCGAGGTCGAGATCGTGGGCATCGGAACCGTCCACGGCAACACGGACCCGGTGCGGGCCGCACGCAACACGCTCGACCTGCTGCAGCTCGCCGGCCGCGCCGACATCCCGGTCGCCATCGGGGCCGAACATGCCCTCGACGGCGAGCCGCACGCGGGCGCGCCTCACGTGCACGGCGACAACGGCATCGGCGGCGTCGAGCTGCCGACCGCGACCCGCGCACCCGAGGCCGAGGCGGCGCACGAGATGCTGACCCGGCTCAGCCGCGAGCACGTCGGAACACTCCGCGTGCTCGCCATCGGCCCGCTGACGAACCTGGCGATCGCCCTCGATCACGACGAGGACCTGACGCGCCGCGTCGCGCGCGTCGACATCATGGGAGGCGCGATCAGGGTGTCAGGGAACGTCACCGCGCATGCGGAGGCGAACATCCACAACGACGCCCGGGCGGCGGACCTCGTGCTCCGGGCACCGTGGCCCGTCGTGCTCGTCCCGCTCGATGTCACGCGACAGCACAGCTTCACGCCGGCGGAGCAGGATCGCCTGCTCGCCTCGACCGACCCCGCGACCGTCGCGGTGGGGCGGATGCTCACCACGTACATGGACTTCTACGAGACCGTCGTTGGCGACCGCTGTTGCATCTTGCACGACCCGCTCGCCGCCGCCGTGGCCGTGGACGCGATCCAGCCGACGAGCGCGTTCCGTGCGCCGCTCGGGGTGACCGACGACGGGGGAGTGGAGCACGGGAGGACCGTCGTGACGTCGGACACGCAGGGCACGACGTCGTGGGTCGCGTCGGTCACGGCCGGGGCGGCCGAGCACCTCCTGGAGCGTTTGCTCAGCCCTGCCGCGGGGTAGCCGGGGCGACCTGCCCGGCCCACGCCGCGCCTCCTCGTCCGTCGGTCGTGTCTGCGGAGAGTTCTCCTGCGGTGACCGCCACCGCCGGGCATGAGCAATCGTCGAGTGGCAGACTCGTCGGATGGACAGTCACATCGTCGTCATCGTCGGGGTCACCGTTCTGCTGCTCGCCCTGTGGATCTACACGGCGACCACGATCTTCTCGTCCCGCGGACTCACCACGGGAGGCAAGGCGGCCTGGGCCGTGTTCTCGCTGATCCTGCCGCTGATCGGCCCGGTGGCCTGGCTCGTCTACGGCAAGGCGTCGGCGGACCGCACGGCGGCGTCGGGGACCATCCAGCGCGGCTGACGCCTCGCGCGCCGCCTCGGGATACGGCGGAGAAGGGACGTAGCAGGCGCGGGCACGGGCGTACATCGTCCCGTTTCCGGTGTGAAACTAGGGTGGACGTGTGGGGACGACAGAGGGGGCGCGCCGCCGGCAACGGCTGTTGTTCGCGCGCGACGCCACCGCCGTGATCGTGGCCGTCGTCGTGCTCTCGCTGCTACCCGGATCGCGGTTCGGCGATCACGGCATGTGGGGAGATGCGGCGCACTGGGTCGGTCGCGCGGTCCAGTGGGCGATCGGGCTCGTGCTCGTCGGCGTCATCGCGATCGCCCGTTTCCCGGGGCTCCTGCGATCTGGACCACAGCAACGTGAAGCGGATCGGGACAGCCATGACGGCGGCACGCGTCAGGGCGGAAAAGGCTCAGGCTCAGGCACCGGTACCAGCGACGAGAGGAACCCATGAAAGCCACGAAGCCGTTCGGGTCGCTCTTCACGCGAGAGCCGGAGCAATGGGGCTTCCGCGGCGACCCGCACCTCTGGCGCGAGCTCGGCGAACTGTACGCGGAGACGCCCATGCCCGATTCATGGTTCGCGACCAACCGCCTCCTTGCCGACGGTTTCCAACAGCTCACCGGGCACGAGCTCGATGCCCACGGCGCCGAGGCGGTGCGCGTCGAGCGCTACCGCATCGGCAGCGGCATGAGCGACGGCGCGGTCAGCTTGAGATGGTGGGCGACGGTCGGCCAGGCACTGATCGCCGACCGGTGGGCGGCCCAGCAGCACTCCTCCTAGCGGGGATGTCAGCGCGACCGGAGGCACGGTGCCAGATCACCGCGCACCGTCGCCGTGGCACCATCGAGACATGGGGTGGTGGAGGCGCGTGCTGGGTGGTCCCTACGACGACCGTGATCGCGCGCGGCGGCTCGACTCAGCGCGGGGACCGCTCCGCGACGGCTGGACGCGCGACGACCTCCGCGCCCTCGGGGCTCCGGTGACGACGCCGTGGGCGACAGGCAAGGGCCGTGACGCCGGTGCCGCGGCTCCCGAGCACGTCGACGAGGGAGAGCGCCTGATCGCGGCCGTCGACGCCGTCGCTCTCGAGCTGCGCGCCAGCGGCACCGCGTTCCGCTGACGGCGTCGCCCGCAACGCTCCCGACGCCTAGTGCCCGAGGTCCCAGACGTGCTCGACGTAGGTCTGCGACCAGCCGGCGCGGAGGCGCGTGACGGCGCGGTCGTAGGAGGCGACGAGATCCATCCGCGGTCGCACCATCGACTGCATCTGCAGGCCCTCGTAGAGCGCGATGAGCTGTTCGGCGCCGCGCTCGGGCTGCATGGTCTCGGGCTCGCGGCCGATGGCGATGTCGGTGACGATTCCCTGCAGGACGAGGGCGTGGAACTTGTGCCACTCGTGCTGCAGCGTCGGCGCCATGGGGTGATCGGGTGTCGCCGAGACGTTGAGGAGCGACGTGAGCAGGCGCATCAGCGACGGGTCCTGGACGTTCTGCTCGACGATGCCCCGCAGGAATCGCACGGTCCCGTACTGCTTCATCAGCGGGATCACCGGCTGCATGCGCTCGGCGTTCCAGCGGTCGACCGCCGCCATGACGAGCCCGTCCCAGCCGGGGAAGAACGATCGCACCGTCTCGACGGGCATGTCCGCGATCTCGGCGACCACGTCGAACGTGGTCTCGTGGAACGCCCGGGTGCGGAACGCGTCGATGACCGCCCGCACGATACGGACCCTGATCTCGGTGTCCTGGCTGAAGGGCAGGGCGTCGGGCAGTGCATCGGAAGTCTCGCTCACCCTCTCATCTGAGCAGGTGACGGGCGGCACCGCTACGCCCCGTTCGGGCCGGAGGCGCGGCGCCGAGGTCCGCTGAAGTGCCGACTGCGCTGACCCCTGTTCGGGGGCCACGATCGTGTGACGAGTCACCACGCCTCGGGATTGGGAGATCCGCATGAAGAAGTCCATCGCGACCACGTTCGCCGCTCTCGCACTCGTCACGGGAGGCCTGCTCACCGCCGGCCCGGCCTCGGCCGCGTCCCCCTCGATCCAGGTCGTCGGCGGCGAGAAGGCACCGGCCACGACGTGGGCCGTCCAGGTGGAGGCGTCGGGCGGGTCGATCCCGGCGGGCTACGTGAGCAACTGCACCGGTGAGCAGATCAACGCGTCGTGGGTGCTCACCGCGCGGCACTGCATCGACGGCATCGGCGCGATGAACGTCTACCACTCCAACTCGACGACGAACAAGGGCACCGCGGTCGCGGTCGACAGCGTCACGGCGGCCCCGAGCGGCGACATCGCCCTCGTGCACCTGCGCTCGCCCTACGCCCTGTCGTCGTACGCGCCGCTCGACCTGGCGGCCTCGGCCACGAGCTCGGGGACGGGCACGATCCAGGGCTACGGCCTCCGCGCCAACGCCACCCAGTCGGACGGGCTCTACCAGGCCTCCGTGTCCCTCACCGGCGCCTCGACCGACGCGTACAACGGCCGTGCGCAGCACGTCACGGGCGTGACCGGCGCCTCGAACCACGGCGACTCCGGCGGCCCGCTGATCGTCAACGGCAAGATCGTCGCGGTCTGCTCCACCGGCGACAGCGCCGACCCGGGCGCGAACACCCGCGCGGGTTCGAACTACGCGCTGCTGTCGCAGTCCGCGTCGTGGATCCGCTCGACCGCGGGGCTGTAGACCGCAGCACGACACCCGACGAGGGACGAAGGAGGCGCGGGCCCGCCCCTGCTTCGTCCCTCGTCGGGTGCAACGCGACGGGGACCACACGCGGCGCGCGAGCCGGCCGCCTGCGCGACGCGACCCGGCGCGGGCGACGCGCACCGCGCCTCCGGCGCTACTTCGCGTCGAGCGGCAGCAGGATGCCCTTGACGCGCGGGTCGGTCGCGAGGAACTCCTGCACGGCCGGGTCCTTGAACGCCTCGACGAGCTTCTGGATGTTGGCCGAGTCGGCGAAGTCGCTGCCGATGGTCAGCTGGCCGGCGAACTCGTCCGGAGCGGCCGGCGCGAAGATCTGCTGCTCGATCGGCACGCCCGCGGCGAGGTAGTACTCCGTGTAGCCGACCGCTGCGTCGAGGTCGGGCAGCGCTCGCGACTGGGCCGCGAAGTCGAGCAGCGTGAATTTGAGGTTCTTCGGGTTCGTGGCGATGTCGTCCTGCGTCGCGTGCGACTTGTCGACCCCGCTCTTGAACGTGATCAGCCCGGCCCGCTCGAGCACCCAGAGCCCCTGCGCCTCGTTCGCCGGGTCGGAGTACAGCGACACCGTCGCCCCGTCGGGCAGCTGATCGGGGCTCGTGTACTTCGACGACCACAGCCCGAAGCCCCAGCGGAAGACGGGCGTCGCCGCCTCCTCCTTGAAGTCGGGGTTCGACGCGAGCACCTGGCTCAGCCAGAGCTTGTGCTGGTAGACGGTCCCGGCGATCTCGCCGTCGCTCACGGCGCGGTTGATCGTGTTGCTGTCGCTGAGTCCCTTGAACGCGACCGTGATGCCGTACTTCGGCGCGACCTTCTCGGCGACGAACTGGACGAGCGCCTGCTCGGAGGCGTTGCCCTCCGCGGTCGCCACGGTCAGCGTGGCCCCGGCCTCGGTGTTGGCCGACCCCGGAGTCGACGCGAACGGGATGATCACCGACGCCGCCGCGGCGGCCAGGACGGCGGCTCCGGCGACGAACCAGGGCCAGCGCCTCCGCTTCTTCAGCTCGAAGCCGTGGTCGTGGTCGGAATCGGGGGTGGAGGTGGGGGTGTGGTCGGTCATGGCAGTCCTTGGGAAGAGAGTGGGATGAGAAGAGAAGGAGGTGCGGGTCAGCCGGCGACGGCGGCGACCGGTGGCAGGTCGGTCGCCCGACGCCGCCACCAGCGACGCCGCGCGATCGGCTCCGGGCTGGTCGCCCGCACCGCGGCATCGCCGAGCAGCTGGACGACCGCGACCGTGGCGACGAGCAGCACGATCGTGACGATCATCACCGTGTGGTCGAAGCGCTGGTAGCCGTAGGTGACCGCCACGTAGCCGATGCCGCCGGCGCCGATCGTGCCGGCGATCGCCGAGTACTCAATCATCGCGATCGTGTTGATCGTGAGGCCGCCGATCAGGCTGGGCAGCGCCTCCGACAGCTGGGCGGTGCGGACGATCTGCAACCGCGAGGCCCCGCTCGCCGTCGCGACGCGGATGCGGTCGGACGGCACGCTCCGCAGCGAGTTCTCGACGATCCGCGTGAAGAACGCGATGCCCGCGATCGACATCGGCACGACGGCCGCCGCGATGCCGATGTTCGTGCCCGTGACGAACCGGGTGAACGGCACGATCGACGCCATCAGGATCAAGAACGGCAGCGACCGCCACACACTGATCACGGCGCTCAACACGGTGTGCACCGGAGCGTTCGGCACGAGCCCGGCCGGCCCGATGTTGTGGATCAGCGCCCCGAGCGGCACCCCGACCAGCACGACGATCGCCATCACGATACCGACCATCACGAACGTGTCGCCGAGCGCCGGCAGCACCAGCGCGGGGATCTTAGCGAGCGGCACCGAGTTGTCGTAGGCCGCCGACGGGGTCGCCCCCGCGGCGAGGAGGGACGGGACGAGAGGAGGGGCGGTGAGGATCATCGGACGAGCTCCGGGTCGAGGGTGGCGGGGGCGGTGACGCGGGCCGGGGTGGGCGCGGCCGGGCGGGCCCGGAGCCCGAGCGCGGCGGCGACCCCGGGCAGGCGCGGGCCGGCCGTCTCGGGGACGGCGACGGTCGCGTGTCCGACGATCGCGCCTCCGACGGTCTCGATCGACGCGCCCAGGAGGGACACCGTCGCCCCCACCGACGCGCCGAGCCGCGCGGGCCAGTCGGACGGCACGTCGTCGGACACGTAGTCGAGACGCCAGGTGCTCGTGCCGTCGGGCGCGGCAGCGGCGGAGCGAACGGGGCGGAGGGCGGCTCCGAGCGGGGACGACGGCTCGCGGAGCAGGTCGAGCACGCGGCCGCGCTCGACGATGCGCCCGTGGTCGAGGCGCGCCACGCTGTCGGCGATCTGCAGCACGGTGTCCATCTCGTGGGTGATGAACAGGATCGACAGGCCGAGATCGTCGCGGAGCTCGCGCAGCAGTCCGACGATCGACGCCGTCGACGCGGGGTCGAGACCCGAGGTCGCCTCGTCGGAGAGCAGCACGCTCGGGCGCAGGGCCAGGGCACGGGCGATGCCGACGCGCTGACGCTGGCCGCCCGAGAGCTCGTGGGGGCGGGCGTCGGCGCGGTGCGCGAGTCCGACGCGGTCGAGCAGCTCGGCGACGCGGCGCTTCGTCTCGACCTTCGTGACTCCGAGGTACTCGAGCGGCAGCGCGACGTTCTGGGCCGCGGTGCGTCGGCCGAACAGGCCGTCGGACTGGAAGACGGTGCCGATCCGTCGCCGCGCCACCCGCAGATCGCGCTCGCCGAGACGGGTCAGGTCGTCGCCGTTGACCACGACGGAGCCCGACGTCGGCCGCTCGAGCAGCGTCACGCACTGCGCGAGCGTGCTCTTGCCCGCGCCGCTCGGGCCGACGACGGCGGCGATCTCACCCGACGCGACGGAGAAGTCGACGTGGTCGAGCACGGTGGTGCGCGTGGCGGCGGTCTCGTAGACCTTCGTCAGGGCGTCGAGGCTGATCACGGTGATCCTCCCGGGGGTCGGCGGGCATGCGCCCCGCGGGGTTCCACGAGGTGCGGCCGAGCATAGGGAGGCGCGGTCGAGCAACGAAAGCATCGCGTCTTTGCATGACGCTGGGAGTCGGTTTGTGACGCGGGTTCGGCGTCGCGGCGGCACCGGCCCGCTCGTGTCAACCGGACGCACGGCCTGTGATGTCAGTTGCTCATGTGACTGTGGACACATGCGGACGGAGAGCAAGAAGGTAATAGACGATGACGTGGAACCCATCCCGGTTTCTCGAGTTCATATCAACGTGCTGATCCTTCTTGCTACCGCCGTGCTCTTCATGATGATCAGTTGGTGTGCAGGCGTCGCGGATCTTCCTCGATCGGGTGGAAACCCTCGATTCGATTGGATGCCTCGCGCCGGTGCGGATCTCAGCGACGTCGGAAGATCGGCCATTTTGCAGTTTCCTGGATGGGCCTTGGCCTTGCTCGGGCTCACGGTCGGCGGGCAGGTCGTCCTTCGCGCCGAAAGGGCGAGGTCAAGCCTCCGCCGCGTGCTCGGACTTTTGGGAGGACTTCTCGCGCTCACCGCCCTCGCCATCGTCGTACTAGCGGTCGCTGCTGTCTTCGCTGACGTCGACACCCTTTCCACGCTTCTTGTCGTGATCCCTGTCGGGGCTATCACGTGGGGCGTCGCGGTGGAATGCGCTCGTTTCGTGGCTCCCGCCTTTAACGCCCAACGTGATATCGCCGTGGCCCAGCTGCGGCGGGTTCTCGATCAACGAGCGCGAGCACCTCGACCCACGTCGACGACGCTCCGCGCCTACTCCTGCCTCGTCGTATGGGCAGCAGGCGTGGGACTCATGGAGGCAGCGGTTCTCTGGCCGGTTTCACTTCGGGCAAGCGCTACCGGGTTTGCGCTGGCGACGGCCGTCGTCGGTATCGCCCTCTTCCTCCTCGCGAACTTCACCTCCTCGACCTTGGTTCAGGAATCTCAATCGACGCGGATATGGACGCGATGTTGGGCCTCTGTCTTCTACGTCTGCCTTGTTCTCGTCGCTGGCTTGAATCTCATGGTTCTGGTCCCGTCCGCGGCCCTCGGGACGGCCGTCGTCTTTCTCATCGGCTTGCTCGTGCCCACGGCCTTCGTTCGTCTACCCACGACTGCACCGCAACGCCTTATCGATTGCTCGCTGGGCGGTGCTCTTGCTCGAATTCTGCACGACGACCTCGCGCGAAGTGAGCGCACGGCGCGTCACCGCCTGGCGGATCTAGACGCGCACGCTCGTGAGGCAACAGGACCTGGGGTGCTGGGCCGATTGATTCGGGCCGTCGAGGCCTTCCGTCACTGACCGATCGCCGTTTCGAAGGCGTCAACGAATTGCCGCACGGCGATGACGGCGTCGAGAGCGAGGTCGGCTTCGCTCTCCGATGATCCTGCTGCACGGGACTCCGCCGCGTAGTGCCGAGGCCCGTCGCTCTGCAGATGTGTGTAGAGACCGATCGCTGCACGAATATCGTGCCGGGGGTCGCGATGCCACGCAGCGTCGGGGTGTGAGGCGGCTGCGGCAGATAGTGCTACAGCGGTCGCTGACTCACGAACGCCATTGACGACGACGTAGGCGAAATCGTAGAGATCTTTCGCCTTTCCTCGTCCGACGATCGCCGCTGCCTTGGCCGCGAGGTACCCTCCGACTCCCGCTACCCGCGCGGTCTTTCCGCCGAAGTCCGCGACTCGAGTGTTGCGAAGCGCTGGCCCGGGGCCCTCGAGATTCATGGCTGTGACCGCGAAGGTGCCGGGGAGAACGATCTCTTGGCCCTGCGAGTCGGGGACGTCGGTAAGGAACTCGACGACGACAGGAAAGCCATCGACGTCCGTCAGCCATCGCCAACCCGTGCCCTCGTTCGCGCGGCTGAATCCGGCCGCTTGGAGGGCGATTTCGAGCCAGCCGAAGTCATCGTCATCTTGGTCGTACTGCAACGCAAGCGGGAGCAAGACATCGACGTCGAGGGTGCCCTGATGTGGCTCGTCCCCGTCGACGAGGGTGTCTGGAACGAGACCACCGATCAGGACCATGTCCTGCCAGTGGGGGCCTACGGCGTCGAGCAGTCGAGCGAACGCACGTGAAGCCAGATCGCGGGTTCGCCGATCGCGTGATTCAGCTGGTGCCATCTCAGAAACCTATGGCCGTGTCTCTGAGATGAGTCGCGCTCTCTTCCCCGCGGACGCCGTCGCGAAGGAGGTCGGCATAGACGCGAATGTAAGAGGCGAGCTGAAACTCGCGACGGACGTGCGCGTCCCTCACGATATTGGTCGCGTTGTCGATGACCTCGATCCGATTCGATTCGGGCGACGGCGTCATGCCTGCGGACCGCAAGAGCGACGCGTCATCTGCGTTATCGAGACGACCGTCGAGGTAGCAGCGAAGAGTGGTGACGGAGGAGGAGAAGGGGGCGACCAGCGAAGCAGCGAAGCGACCGCCAAATGCGATCCGCAAGCCGAAGGCGGTACGGAGAGCAGCTGCCGACTGCTCGGGATCTCGGTGGAACGAATGGACGTGCACGGGGCGAACGGCGGCACTTGCCCATGCCGACCAGGAGTCGAGCATTGCCGACGGGTTCGACAGGTGACGTCGGGCGGAGGGCCCACGGGACGCGCTTCGAGGTGTTGTCCAACCCAATCGATCGAATTCACGGAGCGCATTCGAGGCCGACCCGAGCGACCGACCTGATCTCCGAGCGAGCTCCATCGTGAGTGGAATGGGGTCGCTGTTCGCACTCACGTGATTCACCAAAATGGTCTCGGCCACAGAAGCGATGGCGGGAGACCAGCGTGGCCCCCCCTCGGGTCTGACCTCGCCCTTCGGCATCGAGAATCCGTCCCGTTCCACGACGACATTGCCGAGTTGCAGGTTCGCGGCGCCGTCGGCGGAAATCCAGCTCAGACCAGGTTCGGCGACGAGCCGGCGGGCGCCCTGCGAGAAGCTTTTCGCGGCGACGATGGTGGGGTTGGTCATCGACTGCGGAAGATGGCGCAATGCTCGTTCTACATCACGAGGGAACCCCGACCCCGCCCACACGAGATCGACGGGCAGTGTGTCGCCGTTCGGCATGCCGATCTCGACGTTGGCTCCATCAGGTGCCTGAGCAGCACGAATCCGCAACTGGGGGAGCGCGGCTTGCAGCAGGTGTAGAGCCTGTTTTTCAAGGTAGAGCACTTTTTCACTGTACAGTGAAAAACTCCCTTTCGTGAAAAACTACACGTCTTACAGAACAAGCCCCGTGCGTGTCAACCGGTTGCCACGAGGAGGCGCGGCGCCCGCGATCAGCGCGCGGCCGGCCCCGTGGACTCCCGCCGGACGAGCACCGTCGGGACCGGGCCCTCGTCGACCGACATCGGGCGGCCGTCGTCCGGGCCGAGGGCGTCCAGCAGTTTGCCCATCGCCCGGGCGCCAATGCTGCGCAGCTCGGTCTTGACGGTCGTCAGCGAGGGGGAGGTCAGACTCGCCCCGAAGATGTCGTCGAAGCCGACGATGCTGAGCTCGTCGGGCACGCCGACCCCCGCCTCCTTCGCGGCCTGCATCAGGCCGATCGCGACGAGGTCGTTGTACGCGACGACGGCCGTGACCCCGGAGGCGCGCACCCGGGTCAGGGCATCGGCGCCTCCCTCGATGGTCGGCGACGACGTCGGGATCTCGACGATGCGCATGCCGAGGGCGGGGGCGGCGGCGAGCAGATGATCCCAGCGGCGGCGGCCGATCCAGGCGAGCTCGGGGCCGGCGAGGTACGCGATCGACCGGTGACCGAGATCGTGCAGCAGCTCGAGGGCGGCGTCGATGCCGGGCGCGACGTCGGACACGACGCTGTCGACGCCGGGCACGGCGCGGTTGATCAGCACGACGGGCTTCGCGGCGGCCAACGACAGGATCTCGTCGTCGGTGAGCCGCGTCGTCGCCAGTACGAGCCCACCGACGGACGGCAGGAGCCGGGCCGCCTGCTCGGCCTCGCGGGGCCCGGACTCCTCCGACTCGGACAGGATCAGCGTGTACCCGTGATCGGCCGCGAGGTGCTCGGCGCCGCGCACCATCTCGAAGAACACCGGGTTCGTGAAGTCGGCGACCAGCATGCCGAGGGTGCTGCTGCGACCGGTCGGCAACGCGCGGGCCATCGGGTTGAAGCGGTACTGCAGCTCGTCGGCCGCGGCCTGCACCTTCATCTGCGTGCGCGGGGTGATGCGCCCGGGCTTGCCGAGCGCGCGGGACACCGTCGACGGCGCGACCCCGGCGAGCTTCGCGACGTCGTAGATCGTGGGCGCCGAGCCCGCACGGCGGCGGGGCGGGGCGGGCGCCTCGCCCGGCGTCGCGTCCGGCGTCTCGTGCGTGCTCTCGGCTGCGCTCTCGGCCGTGCTCTCGTCCGGAGGCGCGGCGGCGGCGTCGAGGTCACGGGTCATGTCTCCACGATCTCACTGTGTGGGTGCGCGACGCGCCGCAACACGTCAGCGCTGCACCCGGTCGGGGAACGACGTGTCGTAGACGCTCTGGATGGTGCGCAGTGTCTTGGCCGCCTCCGGGCCGTCGATCCAGAAGGGCCGCCCGGCGGCCACGGCGTCGTAGAAGTCCGTGATGAGGGCCGCGTGCGAGACGCCCCAGTACGAGCGCGCGCCCTCCGCGACCGGGGCCGCGACGGTGAGCTCGCGCCCGTCGGCGTAGGTCACGACGAGGTCGTCCCGGAGGCGCGCCACCGCCGTGTCGGTCACGATCTCGAGCTCGACGGGAGAGTTGCGGCCATGTGCGAGCGTTGCGTAGAACGCCGTGGTGACGCCGGATTCGTGTGTCAGCAGCATCTCGGCGGTGTCCTCGACCTCGATGACGTCGCCGAGCCTCCGGGTCGCGGCGTGCCCCTCCACCCCGACGACGTCACCGAGCAGCCACTGCGCGAGATCGAGCGTGTGGATCGCCTGGTTCATCAGCAGCCCGCCCCCGGCCGTCGCCCAGGCGCCGCGCCACGGGGCGGCCGCGTAATACCCGGAGGTGCGGTGCCAGATCACCGTCGCCGCTGCGGCCGTCGGGGTGCCCAGTTCGCCCTCGTCGAGCAGTCGCCGGAGGGCGAGCACGGGCTCGTTGTACCGGTTCTGGAAGCAGACGCCGAGCATCGCCGACGAGGCCTCGGCAGCCGCCAGGAGGGCGTCGGCCGCCGCGTTCGAGTCGGCCACGGGCTTCTCGGTGAGCACGTGCACGCCCCGCTCGAGCGCGTCGATCGCGACGGGCGCGTGCAGATGATGCGGCAGGCAGACGTGCAGTACGTCGAGACCGGCCTCGTCGAGCATCGTCGACCAGTCGGCGAACGGGGTCGCCCCCTCGGCGGGGCCGCCCGGCGCGACGGCGGTCGCGAGACGGTCGGCGTCGACGTCGCAGACCGCGACGAGCTCGACGTCGGGGAGCCCGGAGAGGGCGTCAAGGTGAAGGGCCGAGATGTCACCCAGGCCGACGACCGCGGAACGGAGGGGCGCGTGGTCGACCCGGCCCGCGCCTCCGGCCGTTCGTCGATCTGACATGGGTCACCGCTCTCTGTCTGCTCGTGCACGGCGTCTGCTCGTACACCGTCTGCTCGCGTCATCGGGAGCCGGACCGGTCGAGACCGGGCGGCACCGCCGACGATATCCGCCTGGTCACGGTCTGGCAACCGATTGACAAAACCAGGGGACCGAGACGTAGGCTGACCGCACCAGTCATGGACCAAGGAGGATTCATGCCGAAGATCGGTGTCCAAGCGATGATGCTCAAGGACGATTTCGCGGAGGCGGGGCCGTTCGAGACGCTCCGGCGGGTGTCGGAGATCGGGTACCACGCGGTCGAGGTCTCGCAGATCCCGATGACGCCGGACAACGTCGCCGAGCTGGGGCGGGCCAGGGACGAGCTCGGCATGGACATCGCGTCGCTGTCGGCGGCGCTCGACTCGTCGTCGAGCGCGAACAACGACTCGCTCGCGGACGACTTCGACAAGATCGTGGCCGACGCGCAGACTCTCGGCGCGAGCATGGTACGGATCGGGATGCTGCCGATCCCCGCGATGGCGAGTCTCGACCGGGTGCTCGAGTTCTCGGATCGGACGAACGCCTACGCCGAACGGTTCGCCGAGCACGGGATCGACCTGTACTACCACAACCACCACATCGAGTTCACGAAGTTCGACGGGCGCTACATGCTCGACATCATCGCCGAGCGGGCGCCGAGGGTCGGGCTCGAGATCGACGTGCACTGGGTCGCCCGCGGCGGCCTCGACCCGGCACGGACGCTCGAGAAGTACCGCGGCCGCGTCGCGATGGTGCACCTCAAGGACTACCGCGTCGCCCTGCTGCCCGATCGGGCCTTCGCGGCACTCGACGCCGGCGACCACGACGCGTTCACGGAGGCGTTCACGTCGAACATCCAGTTCGGCGAGGTCGGCGAGGGCAACCTCGACTTCCCGGGGATCATCACGACGGCCGGCGAGGTCGGCGCGAAGTACCTGCTCGTCGAGCAGGACCAGCGCTACGGCCGCACCGCCCTCGAGTGCCTGCAGACGTCGTACGACAACCTCGTCGCGATGGGCTTCGCCGAGCTCTTCTAGCGCGCCGCCCGCGCGGCCGGCGCGGCCGCCGCCGCGCGTTCGCCCAGACACCCAGAAGTCGCCGAGACACCCCGGGATTCGTGGGTGTCTCGGCGACTTCGGGCTGTCTCGGCGTCAGCCCGCGCCGCCGAGGCGGGCGAGCAGGCCCGCGGCCAGCGCCGTCCGCTCGACCATGCCGTCGATCGAGATCCACTCGTGCCGGGCGTGGGCGCCGTCGCCGACCGCGCCGAGGCCGTCGAGCACGGGCAGGCCGAGCGCCGCGGCGAAGTTGCCGTCGCTGGCGCCGCCGACGGAGGTCTCCTCCACGGCGGTGCCCTGCTCGGCCGCGACCTGCTGGGCCACGGCGAAGAGTGCGGCGGTGCCGTCGCTCCGAGCCATCACGGGGCGGTTCCAGCCACCCTCGACCGAGATGCCGGCCGCCGCCTTGCGCGGGGTCAACGCCGCGAAGGCCGCGTCGATCCGCTCCATCTCGGGCGCGGCGGTCACCCGCACGTCCACCGACGCCCGGGCGACACCGGCCGTCACGTTCGACCGCGACCCGCCCGACATCGTGCCGACGTTCACGCTCGTGCCGGCCGCGAGGTCCGCCGAGCCGTGCAACGTCAGGATCACGCGCGCCATCTCGTCGATCGCGCTCACCCCGTTCTCGGGGTCGAGCCCCGCATGCCCCTCGATGCCGCGGGTGGTGACCGAGAACAGGCCGACGCCCTTCCGCGCGGTCTTGAGCGCGCCTCCTGCGCTCGCCTCGAAGACGAGCACGGCGTCGACGCCGGCGACCGCCTCCTCGATCACGGGGCGCGAGGCGAGCGAGCCGATCTCCTCGTCGCCGTTCAGCACGAGCCGGATCGCCGGCAGCGGCAGACCCTGCGACCGCGCGATCGCGATGGCGTGCGTGACCTGGACGAGACCGGCCTTCATGTCGAAGACACCCGGGCCGGTGAGCCGGTCGCCGTCGATCGTGACGGGCCAGTCGGCCAGGGTGCCCAACGGCCAGACCGTGTCGTAGTGACACAGGATCGCGACCCGACCCGTGCCTCCGGCGCTCGCCGCGAAGTCGAGCACGGCGATGTCGCCCTGCGACCCGCCCGCCACGGTGCGCTCGGCCTCGGGCGCGCCCAGGTGCGACGCGACGTACGCGCGCACCCAGGTCAGCCCCGCGGCCAGGGCGGCGAGGTCGTCGGACGGGGTCTCCTGCTCGGCGTAGGCCGTGACGTCGGCGACGAGCTCGGAGCGACGCGCCTCGGCGGCGTCGACGAGCGTGTCGAGCCGGGGGCCGGTCAGCGCGCTCATGCGCTCGCCAACCGATCGAGCTCGACGAGATGGTCGTCGCCCATCTCGATCTCGTGCGTCTCCAGTCGCACGATCGTGTCGACCAACCAGCTCACGAGCGGGGTCGGCAGGCCGTGCCGCTCCGCCGCCTCGAGCACGGGGCCGTACTGCGTCGGCACCTCGGTGCGGCGACCGCGCACGGCGATGTCGCGCCAGATGCCCGAGCGCTTCTTCGTCTGCCGGGCGAGCCAGGCGACGAGGCCGTCGGTCGCGGCATCCGCGCGCGCAGCCTCGGCGGCGTCGCCGCGAGGACCAGCCGAGGAGGCACGGGTCGCGTCACCCGCACCCGTCGCGTCGCCGAGACCCGCGTCGCCCAGAGCCGCGTCGCCCAGATACTCGTCCGGCAGGAACGCGTCGAATCCCTCGAGCACGATGCCCTCGGCCCGCGCGACGGTGAGCACCTCGCGGACGAGCGCGTGCATGCCGACGCGGTGACGGTCGATCAGGTCGCCCATGTCGTCGTCGGCCAGGGCCGTCGCGACGAGCATCGACCCGAAGCCGAGCTTCGACCACAGGAACCCCTGGACGTTGTCGGACACGACGGGGCTGCCCCAGTGCCGCAGATCCGACGCGAGGGTGTGCACCCGCTCGCTCGCGCCTCCGGAGTATTCGCCCAGCGCGATGTCGCCGATGCCGCCGTCCTTGACGACACCCGGCGCGATCACGTCGGCGAACAGGTCGACGAACGCGGCGACGGTGCGCTCGGCGCCGATGTGCCGCGCGATCGTCGCCTCGTTGAGGCCGTTCTGCATCGAGACGACCCAGCCGTCGTCGGCGAGGCGCGGCGCGATCCACGCGGCGACGCCGTCGGTCGCCTGCGCCTTGACGGCGAGCAGCACGGCGCCGAGCCGCTCGGGGGCGTCGTCGGGGGTCGAGATCGGCATCCGCGCGATCAGCTCGTCGCCCGGCTGTTCGATCCGCAGGCCGTGCTCGCGGATCGCGGCGACGTGCTCGGGGTCGGCGTCGACGAGGTGGACGTCGGCTCCGGCGAGGTGCAGGTGCGCGGCGAGGGTGCCGCCGATCGCTCCGGCACCGACGACGGTGTACTGCGGTGTGGTGGAGGTGGTCATGGGGTTCCTTCCTTGATGCGAGCGCGGATGCGAGCGCGAGCGCGAGCGCGGGCGCAGGCGCGGGCCGGGCGGCGGTACCGCCGACGCTCAGTGCGCGCTGCGACCCAGATCGGCGGCGCTCGTGGCCGCCCAGTGCTCGGGCAGGCGCCAGGCTCCGGTCGACGAGCCGCCGTCGACGCGCAGCACCTCGCCCGTGATCCACTCGGCCTCGTCGCCCGCGATCCAGGCGACCGCGCGTGCGATGTCGGCCGGGCTGCCCCGTCGGCCGAGCGGGTTGTCGCCGACGGCCTCCGCGTACTCGTCGGTCACCGGGTTGACGGCCGAGTCGACCGTCACGAACCCGGGTGCGACGGCGTTCACGCGGATGCCGTACCGGCCGAGCTCCAACGCGGAGGCGCGGGTCGCCGCCTCGAGAGCGGCCTTCGACGTCGAGTACGGCAGGGCACCGGGGCGCGCCCGCAACGCCGCACCCGACGAGATGTTGACGACGCTGGCACCGCGGCCGGCCTCGATGGCCCGCCGCGCGAGCGCGACCGTCAGCAGCACCGGAGCCCGCGAGTTGACGTCGAGCACCAGGTCCCAGGTCGCGGCGTCGAGGTCGAGAAACGGGGTCGCCGGGTAGACGCCCGCGCTCGAGACGAGCACGTCGACGGGCGCGGTCGCCCATGCCGACCCGATCAGCGCGTCGGCCGCGTCGCCGTCGCGCAGGTCGACGGTCGTCGTGGCACACGCGGAGGCGCCGGCCGAGAGGGCGAGGGACGCGGTCTCCTCGAGGGGGTCGGCGTTCCGATCGGCGATCGTCAGCGCCTCGCCCGCGCGGGCGAAGGTGAGCGCGATCTCCCGTCCGATGCCGGAGCCGGCCCCGGTCACGAGCACGTGCCGCATCAGTCGAGCACCTTGCCCTTCGTCTCGGGCATCGTCAGGTAGACCACGAGGCCGATGGCGGCGGCCGCGGCGGCGTACGCCCAGACCCAGCCGCCGTATCCGCTCGTGTTCATCCAGGTGGTGATGTAGGGCGCCGTGCCGCCGAAGATCGCGACGGCCAGGGCATAGGGAAGGCCGATGCCGGTGGCCCGCACCTCCGGCGGGAACTGCTCGGCCATGATCACGGCGCAGTTCGCCGAGTACCCGACCAAGAACACGATGCCGATCAGCTCGATGGCCAGCAGGGTCCAGAAGTTGCCGTCGAGCAACGTGAACGCGGGCCACGCGAACAGCAGGAATCCACCGGCGAAGGCCGCCATGGTCGGCTTGCGGCCGATCGTGTCGGACAGGATGCCGCCGAACGGCAGCAGGCAGATGAACACGACCATCGCGATGACGTTCGCGAGCAGCGCCTGGTTGAGCGGGATGCCCGTCGTGACCGCCGCATACGTCGGCATGAAGTTGACCCACAGGTAGTAGAGCAGCGTGCCCGCGATCGTGATGCCGAAGACCCGCAGCGTGGCCTTGGGGTGGTCCTTGACCATGCGCACGAACGCGTTGCGGCGGTCGGCCGAGCCGGCGCTCTCGACGCGGCTGACACCGGTCGCGAACGACGTCGTCTCCTCCACCGAGCGACGCAGCCACAGGCCGACGAAGCCCAGCGACGCGGCCGCGACGAAGGCGATGCGCCAGCCGTAGCTGTCGACGGCCTCGGCCGGCAACGCCGTCGTGATGACGTAGCCGAGCGCCGATGCGATGAGCACGCCGGACGCGACCGACACCTGCTGCCACGACCCGGCGAACGCGCGCCGCTTGGGCGCCGCCGACTCGACGAGGAAGGCCGAGGCCGAGCCGAACTCGCCGCCCGCCGCGAAGCCCTGCGCGAGGCGGGCCAGCACGAGGATGACCGGGGCGAGGTAGCCCACCTGCGCGAATGTCGGCGAGATGCCGATCACGAGCGTCGCGCTGGCCATCAGCGTGATGGTGAGCAGCAGGCCCTTCTTGCGGCCGTGCCGGTCGGCGTAGCTGCCCATGACGGCGGCGCCGATCGGTCGCATGATGAAGCCGACGGCGAAGATCGCCAGCGTCGACAGCAGCGCGGCGAGGTCGTCCCCGGGCGGGAAGAAGTGGTGGGCGAAGATCGACGAGAACGTCGAGTACAGCGCCCAGTCGACGAACTCGACGGCGTTGCCGATGCTGCCGGCGACGATGGCCTTGCGGCCCTTGGGGCTGAGCTTCGTGTCGTGCACGGACTCGGTTGCGCTTGCGGTTGTGCTCATGTGCGGTCTCTCTCGAGGGGGACGTGAGTGGTGCGGGGGAGGATGGTGCGATGCACCGGGAGGCGCGGGTCGCGGGGGAGGCGCGGGTCGCGTCTAGAGGAGGCGCCCGACGTGCGCCGCGAGGTCGGCGTGCGTGCCGAACCAGACGTCGTCGACCCGGCGGATGTGCGCCAGCAGGTCGTCGAGGATGCGCAGGCGCGACCGGTGGCCGATGATGTGCGGGTGCAGGGTGAGCTGGAACAGCCCGCCCTCGGCACGCGCGCCCTCGAACTCGTCGATCCAGATCTGCAGCAGGTCGCGCGGCGGCATGTGCGGTCGGAGGCCGCCGAAGCGATCCATCATCAGATAGGGCGCGTCGTCGCGGATCCACTCGACGGGCAGCTCGACGACACCGGTGCGCTCGCCGCGTTCGAGCAGCTCGTACGGCTCGGTGTCGGCCATCAGCGAGGAGTCGTACGCGAAGCCGAGCTCCCGGATCACGGCGAGCGTCGACCCGGAGAAGTCCCACGACGGGGTGCGGATGCCGACCGGGCGCTGCCCGATCTGCCTCTCGAAGACCTCGATCGCCCGCGACGTCAGCTCGAGCTCGTCGTCGTGGCCGAGCGCGGTGTTGCGCTCGTGGATCCAGCCATGGACGGCGACCTCGTGACCGGCGGCGACGTAACCCGGCGCCTCCTCGGGGCGGAGCAGCGCGCAGACGGCCGGCATGAAGAAGGACGCGGGCACCTCGTGCCGGGCCAGCAGGTCGAGGATGCGCGGCACGGCGTGACGGGCGCCGAACTCGCCCTGGGCCATGCGGCCCGGCGAGGTCTCACCGTCCCGCAGGGCGGGGGTCTCGTGATCGGAGTCGAACGAGATCGCGACGGCGACCTGCGCGCCACCCGGCCAGCGGAGGGCGGGGTCCGTGTCGACGAGCGATCGACCGGCACGGACGAACTCGACGTGCCCGCGCCACTCCGACTCGCTCCACTGCCACGGTTGCTGCTGTTCCATGAGGTTCCTCCTGGCGCTGTCACTGACCTCGATGTCACCGACGTAGGTCACTGTAGAAAGAAATACAATCAGACTCAAGCGAAATGGTTGTTTCCGTCGCATTTCAACCTCGAAACGGTTGGATGAATCAGGAGGCGCGGGTCGGCGACGTCCGCCCCTCGCGTCGCGCCCGTATCCTGAGGCCGTGCCACGCCTCGTGTCCGCTGCCGGCCAGCCGCAGCCCCTCCTCGACGAGACCGACCTCGACATCGTCGCGGCCATGCACGTCGCACCGCGCGTGCCCACGGCGGCGCTCGCCGAGATCGTCGGGTTGCCGGTGAGCACCCTGAGTCGGCGACTCGTCCGCCTGCAGGAGGAGCGCCTCCTTCGTGTCGTCGGCCGCTTCGCGTGGGAGCTGATCACGTCCAGCAACCCCTACGAACTCTGGATCACGTCGGCGCCCGGCCAGTCGCGCGCGGTGCTGACGGAGCTGTTGCGCATCCCCGACGTGCAGTTCGTCGTGCAGACGAGCGGGCCGGCCGACATCTACGCGAATCTCTTCCCGCTGAACGGGTCGGACCACGAGGAGCTGCTCGCGAGCGTCATCCCCTCCATCCCCGGGGTGCGGGCGATCGACAGCCGGCTCATCCTGGAGCCGGCCAAGGTCGGGCTCGCCTGGCGCTACCGCCGCCTCGACGACGACCGCGTCGCACGGCTCGAGAAGCACGCCGCCGTCACCGCGCAGCCACCGCTGCACGACCTCGCGCAGCTGAGCGAGTTCGAGTTCGAGACGATGCGGATGCTCGGCGCGAACGGCCGGGTCACGGCCGCCGAGGTCGGACGGACGCTCGGTGTGTCGGCCTCGACCGCGGCCCGGGCGATCAGGTTGCTGCTGCAGACCGGAGCCGTGACGCCGCGGGTCGAGATCCAGTCCGACCTGATGGGGTACCCGCTGCACGGACTCGTGTCGATCGACGTGCAGCCGCGCGACATCCCGCGCACGCTCGAGCGGGTGGCGCTGCACCCGAGTGTGCGGCTGCTCTCGACGGTCACCGGGTCGGTGCCGATCAGCCTGTCGGGCGTGTTCACCGGGCCCGCGGATCTCGCGGCGTTCATCCGCGACGACCTCGGGGCGATGCCGTGGGTCCGCTCGATCCAGAGTGTCGCGGGGCTCGGGTTGCGGCGGCGGTACTGGATCGACCGCGACGGCTCGCGTCTCGGGGCGCAGGTGCCGAACGTGCTGCGTCGCTGACGCCGGTCCTCCGATCGAGATGACCCGTCGGGTCGATGTTTCGACGGAACATCGACCGAACGGGTCACTTCGTTCGAGTCGTGTGATCGAGATGACCCGTCGGGTCGATGTTTCGCGTCAACATCGACCGAACGGGTCACTTCGTCGGGGTCGACGACGCCGACGGCACGGGCCAGACGTACTCGAGATCGGCGGGCTCGTCGCCGAAGACGTCCGTGTAGAACTCGGGCATCTTCGCGAGCAGCTTGGAACGGTGCGAGCGGTGCACGTCCTCCCGCCCGAACCACGGAGGCATCTCGTACTCGCCGCTGCGGAACGCGGCCGCGTCGTCGGGCACCTCGTCGAGCGTCGCGAGCGTCTTCTCGAGACACGTGTCGGCGAACCCGCGTTCGGCCCACACGGCGCACGTCTCGACCTGGTACGCCATGAGCGCCGGCCGGTACCCGCGCCACATCGCCGTCACCGGGTGACTCTGCCAGCCGTAGCCCGGCACGACGAGTGCCCGCATCACCTGCAGTGTCTCGACCCGCTGCTTGCCGAGCCGCTTGTCGTCGAGCACCTCGACACTCGCGCGCAGGCCGGGGTACGGGAGGAACGTCTGCATCCCTCCACCCAACACGCTCCGGCGCGAGCCGCCCGCCCCCGCATCGAGGTGTCGCGTCGGGTCGATGTTCGGCCACGACATCAGTCCGACGCGACACCTCGATGAGACGGGGAGGAGCGGGACATCAGGAGGCGCGGGTCACGAACCCGAGACCGTCGAGGCGACCGCGCCGACGGCCGAGGCGACGATCGCGGACGAGACCACGAACACACCCACGACGACCACGATGTAGACGACGAGCGGCGCGAGCCCGCGGCCCGTGCGTCGCTTCACGACGACGCTGCGCCCGATCACGTAGACGAGCGACAGGAACGCCCACGGCCAGGGGAAGGGCCGGTCGATGCCGCGGTTGCGCAGGGTCCGCCAGTCGAAGAACGCGAGCACGACCGTGAGTGCGTACGCCGCCCAGCTGATCAGCTGGCCGATGAGCAGCCCCGGGGGCGTCGGCATCATCGGTACCGCGCCCGTGGACGGGTCGGCGCCCGCCTCGGCGACTCGCATGATGTCGGAGAGATAGGCGTGCAGATCGACCATCGTGAAGATCAGCAGGCCGGTCAGGGGCAACAGCACGATCACCCAGAAGAACGGCGTCGAGGGCGACACGTCGGTGCGACGCGGCTGCCCCGGGTCGGAGCCGCCGGGGTAGCTCGGCTGCCCCGGGTACGCGGGCTGCTGTGCGGGATACGCCGGGCCACCGGGCTGCTGGTCGCCGCCGGGGTACGAGGGATGCGTCATCAGAGGTCCGTTCACGTCGTCGTGCAGGTGTCCGACCACGCTAGCCGGTGACCGGGCCGGGCGTCCCGGCTCTCCGCTGGGCGGACGGGAGGGTCTAGGTTCTTTCCAGGCGACCACGGGGGTCGATCGAGCACAGGGAGGTGCGATGGCGACACCGGCGTGGCTCACGAGCATCCGTCGGCGGCCCGCGGGCGCGCTCTCGCTCGTCGTGCTCTCCGCCCTCGCCGTGCTCGTGTCGGTGCTCGCCCCGACGCTGCTGCGCTCCGTCGAGCAACTCGGCCTGGCCGAGGCCACGTCGAGCGCCCACCTCGACGACACGGCCATCGTCAGCGTCGCCGACGTCGACCCGGGCCGCATGGTCGTCGCCGCGTCGAACGCCCGGGCGGTCGTGTCGTCCGTCGAGAGCGAGACGATCTGGCGCGAGCCCGTCGTGGCCGCCGAGTCGGGGAGCCCCGTCACGTGGGTCTCGACCCGGGACGCGTCGGCCACCGGCTCCACCCGCGTCGCGGGTCTCTACAACACCGACTGCGGCGACGTCGTGCTCGTCGCGGGTACGTGCCCGAAGGCGGCGACGGACGTCATGGTCCCGGCGACCGACGACGGCGTCGTCCCCGGCGACGTCCTCTCCGTGACCGCCGACAACGGCGTGACGCAGCTGACGGTCGTCGGCCGCTACGACACCGCCCGGGGCGACGGCCGGTTCTACGCGGCGCCGTCTCGGGCCGTGAGCGTCGACGCTCCGGTCAGCAGCGACCTCGTGCTCACGTCGAGCGGCTTCGACCAGCTGCTGCTCACGTCCAAGGCCTACGCGGCCCTCGTCCTCGCCCGCCCCCTCGCCCTCGACGACCTCGACACGGTGTACGCCGACCTCGACACCGCCCGCGAGGCGACGCTCGGTCAGGCCGGCGCCGACTCCGGCGCCGAGTTGCGCACCCGACTGGCCGACGTGCTCCGCCGCGACGCGGCGCAGGCCGACGCCGCGACGATCCTCGCCGCGGTCACCGCGTTGCAGGCCCTCGCTCTCGCCTGGTTCGCCGTCGCGCTCGTCGTGCAGAGACTCGCCCGCGTGCGCTCGGCCGAGTGGGGGCTGGCCCGGCTGCGTGGCACGACCCGACGCCGCTGGCTCGGCATCGTGTTCACCGAGCCGGCGCTCGCGGTGCTCGTCGGCGGCGTGCTCGGGGCGCTGGCCGGCTGGGCCCTCGTCGTCGTCGTCGTGCGGGGGTGGCTCGGCGCGGACGTGCCGGTCGAGCCCCTCCAGCCGCTCGTCGTCGGCGCCGCGGCCCTCGCCGTCGTCGGCTCGCTCGTCGCGCTCGCCGCGGCCAGCCTCCGCTCGGCGCGGGTGCCCCTCGACGAACTGCTCGCCCGCTCCGCCGAGCCCCGCCGACTCGGCCGCCTCGCTGTCGTCGTCCAGGCCGGCCTCGCACTCGTCACGGTGGTCGTGCTCGCCAGCGCCGTCACCCAGTCCGACGCGACCGGGCCCGGGGTCGCGCTGCTCGCGCCGAGCCTCGTCGCCGTGCTCGTCGGCGTGATCGGCCTGCGCGTCGTCGCGCTCGCCGTGGGGCGCTCGACGTGACGACCGCCGCGGACGCTGTCGTCCCTCCTCGTGGTCCGCCGTCTCGGTCGCACGCCGTCGGTGCTGACCGCGGCCGTGCTCGTCTGCCTCGGCGTCGCGATCGCCGGCTGGTCGACCCAGGTCGCGACGACCGCCGACCGACTGCAGATCGACCGGGCCCGCGCCTCCGTCGGGGCGGCCACGGCGCTGACCGTCGCGGTGCCCGGCGATGTCCCGTTCGTCGACGCCGTGCGCGCCGCCGACCCCGACGGCCGCAGGGCGATGGCGGTCGACGTCTTCGAGCGCGGTCAGGGCGTCGGGAGGTTGGTGGCCGTCGACTCGTCCCGGCTCGGTGCCGTCTCGGCCTGGTCGAGCGCGTGGAGCGACGCCGGCACCCCCCAGCGGCTCGCGAGCTTGCTGGCGCCGGAGGTCGCCGACTCCGTCGAGCTGACCGGGTCGAGCGTGTCGATCGACGTCGACGGCGTTGCGACCGCGGCTCCGTCCGGCTACAGCGGCGACCAGTTCGTCACGGATCTCGACGACGTCTCGCTGCGCCTCGTCGTGCAGTCGGCGGACGGCTGGCACACCGTCGACTTCGGCTCGCCGCGCGACGGCACACTGACGAGCGTGCCCGGACGGTTCCCCTGCGAGACCGGCTGCCGGGTCGTCTGGTTCGGCGCGACCGCCTCCCGCGCGACGACCCCGCCGTTCGGGGTGCAGCTGCGCCTCGCCGGTATCTCGACCGACCGTCAGAGCGCGGCCGAGTTGCAGCCCGTGCTGAGCGAGAAGCGCTGGCACGACCGGATCGGCGACGACGTCGACTCCCAGCGACCGGCGAGGGCCACCGTCACCGACGCCCCCGACGGCGGCCTGGCCCTGCGTCTGATCGACGAGCAGGGTGCCAACACGTCGTCCATCGCGCCGTTCGACGCCCCCGAACCGCTGCCCGCCCTGGTCGCGCAAGGCACACCCGTCTCGCCGCTCGCCGGCGTCGACGACGGGATCGTCGGCATCGGGCCCGACCTGAGCGAGCGGGCACTGGCCGACGTCGGCCACGCGCGCATCCTGCCGCGGATCGGTGGCGAGGGAGTCATGGTCGACCTCGGCATGCTCGAGCGGATCAGCGACCCGGCGAAATCCGGGGCGAGCCACGAGGTGTGGCTCGCGCCCCTGTCGAAGACCGAGGAGGCGCGGGTCGTCGACGACCTGGCACGTCAGGGCGTGCAGGTGGTCGCCTCGCGCTCGCTCGCCACGGTGACGGAGGAGTACCGGCGCGCGTCGACGCCCCGCGCCTCCTCGGCGACCGTCGTGGTCGGGGCCGCGTCGCTGCTGCTGACGCTCGCGGCGACCGCCGCACTGCGGATCGTGTCGGCGCCGTCGCGTCGCCGCGACCGCGAGGCGCTCGAAGCCGCCGGCGTACCCCGGCGGCGGCTGCGGCTGCTGGCGGCGCTCGAGACGTTCGTGCCTCCCGCCGTCGGGGTCGTGCTCGGCGTCGGCGCGGGACTGCTCGCCTACGTGGCCACCGTGTCGGGGCTGCCGCTGCTCGTGGGCGTCGGACGGACGCCGCCGCCCGAACTCGCGCCGGCTGCCTGGCCGCTCGTCGCGATCGGGCTCGGGATGCTCGCGCTCGTCGCCGGGATCGCCGGGGTGGCCGCGCGGGTCGAGGTGCCGCGGGACGGCGTCCGGCGGGGCGCGCGGGGCTCGGTCGGCGCGGGGGCTCGGGGTGCCGGCTTGGCCCGCGGTGACGGTCGCGCCGGTCCCGGCAGCGGTATGCACGGCACCCGCCGCGCCCGTCGCGACCCCGTCCGTCGCCGCTCGCACCCTCGACCGCCCGGAGGCACCCCGTGACCGACATCGCTCTGCTCTGCCAGGGGCTCGTGCACGTCTACCGCGAGGCGGGCACCGACGTCGCGGCCCTGCGCGGCATCGACCTGCTCGTGCCCGCCGGCCAGCGACTCGCCGTGCTCGGCCCGTCGGGGTCGGGCAAGTCGACCCTGCTGTCGATCGTGGCGGGGGTGACGCGTCCGTCGGCGGGGCGGGCGGAGGTCTTCGGCACCGATCTGGCGACGGCGAGTGCGGCGCAGGTGCGGAAGCTGCGCCGCGGCACGCTCGGCCTGATGATGCAGGGCGCGTCGGCGAACCTGCTGCTGCACGAGGACGCCGCCGGCAACCTCGCCTGGGCCGCCGGCCGGTCGGCCCGGGAGGACACGCACGTCGGTCGCCGCGTGCTGCGCTCGGGCGGGCTGTCGGGCGACCGGCGCCCTGTCGGCGAGATGACGCCGACCGAGCAGCAGGTCGTGGCGTTGGCCGTCGCGCTGGCGCCGCGGCCCCGGCTGCTGCTGGCCGACGAGCCGACCAGCCGGCTCGGGCCGACCGCGCGCGACGCCCTGCTCGACCTGCTCGTCGAGACCGCGGACGCGGCGGGGACGGCCGTGCTCGTCGTGACGCACGACGACGCGGTGGCGCAGCGCATGCAGCGGATGGTGCACCTGCGCGACGGTCGCGTCGGCGAGGAGGCGACCGCCGCCGGCCGCTGGTCCGTGCTCGGCACCGACGGCTCGCTGCAGTTGCCGCAGGCCCTGCGCGCCGACTGGCCCGACGGCGCGCTCGTGTCGGTCGAGCAGGTGGGCGACGGCGAGCTGCGCGTGCGCCGCGTCGCGGACGAGGAGCTGTCGTGACCGACCACACCACCGAGGAGGCACGGGTCGCCGACCAGGGGCTGCGCCTGGTCGGTCTCGTCGTGCGTGCGCCCGACGGCTCGACCTCGGAGCCGATCGACCTGCACGTCCCGCCCGGCACGAGCGCCGAGTTGCCCGGCGGGCCGGACGGTGTGCCGACCGCCGTGCTGCGTGTCGTCGCCGGACTCGACGCCGCGGTGCGGGGGCGGGTGGAGCTGCCCGCCGGGGGTACCGGACTCGTGACCCGGCAGCACGAGCTGATCGGCTCGCTCACGGCTGCCGAGAACGTCGCGGTGTCGCTGATGGCTCGCGGCGGGCGGGTGCCGGACTGGGCCGACATCGAGTCGGTGCTCGACCGTCTCGGTGTGCCCGAGGCGAGTCACCACAACCTGCTCGAGCAGCTCTCGGGGGGTCAGCAGCAGCGCGTGGCCGTGGCGCGGGCGCTCATCGGGCAGCCCGCGGTGCTCTGCCTCGACGACCCCACGAGCGAGCTCGACCCGGCCGGCGCCGCGCTCGTCTGGGCGCAGGTCGACGAGGCGCGGCGGGCCGGGGCCTGCGTGCTGACGACGGCCGTGGTCGAGGGCTGACCCGCGCCTCCTCGGGCCGGCCCGTCTCATCGATGTGACCCGTCGGGCGCATGTGTGCGCGAAACATCGACCGGACGGGTCACTTCGTTGGAAGAGGTCTCTCCCCGTCTCATCGATGTGACCCGTCGGGCGCATGTCTGCGCGAAACATCGACCGGACGGGTCACTTCGTTGCGGAGACGAGGGGACGAGAGAGACCAGGGCGGAGAGGGCTACCGCGGCGTGACCGCCAGGCTGCGGAAGCTCGCCGGGATCGCGAGCGTCCGCACCCCGACCGTGCCCGTCGTCCCCGTGCACCCGGTGTCGAGGTAGCTCGCCGAGGTCTGCGCCCCTCCGTTCGTCGCCTGGGCCGTCGCCGTGATGCGGCAGCCGACCATCTCGACCGTCAGGTGCTGCCATTCGCCCTGTGTCACGGTGGCCGCCAACGGCGTCCGGACGAACTCCGTCCATCTGCCGGCGTCGTGCCGGCCGATGATCAACGACGTGCTCGAGATGCCCGCGTAGTAGCCGTCGAGCTGGTCCGTGCCGACGCCCGGGTTGCGCACCCGCACGTTGAACCCGGCGTCGAGGTACGACATCGGCGCGGCGTCGAAGCGCACCTCGCCCGTGAGCGACAGGTCGGTCCAGTTCTGCGTCGTCTCGACGGACTTGTTGCCCTTGCCGTCGGCCGTGTTCGAGTAGGTCTCGGCGACCTCGTCGTTCCTCCACGTGCCGCCGTACGTCGTGAATCCGGGCGACAGGCCCGTCTTCCACGGTGAGTTGTACGGGATCTTGGCCGTCGACAGGGCCGTGTCATTCGCCCCGGCCGTGACGGTCACGAACCGCCAGGCACCGCGTGCGTTGAAGTCGCGCAGGCCGATCGCGCCGGCCGTCGGCACGCAATTCGTGTCGATGTAGCGCAGGGAGTTGACGGCACTCGGCCCCGACGCCCCGACCGTGCTCTGCGACAGCGTGATCGTGCAGCCCTTCATCTGGACGACGAGGTGGTACCAGGTATCGAGTGAGACCCCGCCCGGGATCTTCGTCGTCGTGAGGAAGGTGTAGCTGCCGTTGATCGTGCGACCCAGCTCGAGGTTCCCGCTGGCCGTGATGTACGCGTAGTAACCGGTGTAGTTGTCGAAGCCCTTGCCGGGGTTCGTGACCCGCGTGAGCAGACCGACCTGGTCGCCCTCGTCGAGCTTGATGTCGGCCTGCAGGGTGTAGTCGGTCCAGTCGGCGCGCCCGGTCACGGCCTTGTCGCCGTCGTACGCGCTCTTGCACTGGTCGTAGTACATGCCGAATCCGTTGACGACCATCGTCTTCCAGCACGTGGGGTCGTCGTACGTCGTCCACTCCGAGACGCCCGCCGTGCCGCCCGCGAACGTCGACCGGTACGGCAGCTCGTTCGTCGTGCGCCCGAAGTCCGACGCCGTCACGGCCGTGTTCGTGCTGTTCCGCACCGACGCGGTGAACGCGCCCGAGGTGCCCGGCGTCGCCGAGAGCAGGGCGAGCAGCGTGGCCGCGAGCACCAGGGCCGTGACCAGCAGGAGGCGCGGGCCGGGGCGCGAGAGACGTCCCGTCCCCGAGGAGCCGCGCGTCACGGCGCCGCCACCCGTCGGCCGCTCGGCGCGTGGTGCGGGGTCAACCCGACCGTGAGGCACCAGATCAGCGGCAGGCAGCTGACGGCGGCGAAGGCGATCCAACCGGCCACGTCGAGATGCGGGGCCAGCGTGATGAGGCTGCCCGTGCCTCCTGAACTGGTGCCGGCGAGTGTCAGCTCGCCGACCTGGCCGCTCGTCAAGACGGTCGACACGCCCTCGGGGGTGGTCAGGCGGATCGGCATGACGCCGGTCGAGACGACCGTCGCCGTGCCGCCGTCGCCGGTCGGCGCGGACGTGGTCGCGAGCACCGTCGCGGCGATGAACGGCTTGAGCAGAGCGGATGTCCCGGCGACGACCAGGGTGCCGCCGAGCACGCGCAGGGCCGAGCGGTGCGGGCGCGAGGTCACGAGCAGGGTGAGGGCCCAGACCACTCCGGAGCCGAGGGCGAGCCAGGGCAGGGCCCGGACGATCCAGCCGACCCCCGGCAGGACGAGGTCGGCCCGGCCCACGATGTCGCGGTCGCCGATGGTCCACGGGTCGGCCACCTCGGAGGCGTCGCCGCGGGTCGAGACGCCGGCCGCCGTGATGTCGACGACACGGTGCGTGAACGTGGTGGCCTCCCGCTCGGGCGGGCGGAACGTGACGATGTCGCCGACGCGCAGCTCGTCGACCGTTGCCGGCGACGTCACGACGAGCGTGCCGACCGGCGCGGCGGTGCCCATGGAGGCGGTCCGCACGACGTAGCTGCGGACACCGGCCAGGTGCAGCGCGAGGAGCGCGACGAGGACGGCGGCCGCGACGGCGATCGTGATGGCGAGGGCCCGGCGGGAGGCGCGGTTCGGCGCGTCGGCGGTGGTGCTGCCGGGCGTCTCGGCCGTGGTGGGCGCGGCGGCGCCGAAGAGCGACGACAGGCCGTCGTTCGCGCGTGCGTCGTTCGCGGGCGCACCGGCCGCGGCCTCCGGCGGGTGAGCCGCCGGAGGCGCGGTGCGGGTCAGGCCGTGAACGTCCACGTGAGCGGAACCGAGGCGCTCAGGCCCTGGTAGTCGTTCGTGGCGCCGGGGTCGAGGGTGACGGCGAACGTGAAGGGGACCGACGAGCCGGCGGCGACCGTCGATGGGATGTTGGTGAACGAGGCCGGCGTGGCCGTGCCGAGCGCGGCCAGCGTGCCGGAGAAGACCTGCGACGTCCCGGTCTTGATGACGACGGTCATCTTCGCGCAGATGTCGGAGGCGGTGCCGTTCGTCGATCCGTTCGTGCCGCGCTGGCAGGTACCGGCAGGCAGCAGCGTGAACGTCGAGGCGGCGAGCGTGCCGGTGTTCTTGATGACGACGTCGGTGGTCACGGTG
The DNA here is from genome assembly GCF_049601585.1 of Frigoribacterium sp. 2-23. Lineage (GTDB taxonomy): Bacteria > Actinomycetota > Actinomycetes > Actinomycetales > Microbacteriaceae > Frigoribacterium. The sequence goes on from NZ_CP187126.1 coordinate 169,055, forward strand.
GTGCCCGGGGTCATCTGCGTGCTGCCGCCGAACTTGTTGATCGACGTGCACGACGCGTTCGCATTGCTGCTCGAGACGGTCGAGGCGGGCGAGCTCGTACACGTGGTCTTGCCCGTGCTGCTCTCCTCCATCAGCAGGGTGCCGGTGGCGGCGGTGTTCTGCGAGTTCGTGATGCTGGCTGAGAACGCCGACAGCGTGCCCGACATGGTCAGGGCCACGAGCGACGCGGCGACGAGGCCGGTCACGAGGGCGAGCGGGGTGGTGCGGAGGCGCGCGCGAGCGCGGTGGGACGAGGTCATCGGTGATCCGTGCTTTCGGTCGGGGCGTATGCACTGCGGTCCGGATAGCTGTGATCGAGCCGGGCCGGGCGCTCTGCGACAGAACGATCGGTCCCACACCGGACACTTGTCACAGTAGGTGTGTCCGCAAAAGTGAGGACACCCCAATTCGGGGCGCACCGCTGCGCGGCGCCGGGTGCCGAACACCTCGTTCTGATCAACGCACCTCGTTGGAGCGAGGTGCATTGATCAGAACGAGGTGCCCCCGGGCCGCGGCGCGTGCCCGACCGGGGCAACGATGTGTCGCGTCGGGTGCATGTTCGGCCGCAACACCCGCCGGACGCGTCACATCGTCGGGAGGTGCGGGGGAGGGACGGGGGAGAAGGAGGCGCGGGTCAGGCGACGGGGCGATGCGGGAGATGGTGGATCGACTCCGTCGCGAGCTCGGCACCGACCGCGTCGTGCGACGTGACGGCCTCGGCCAGATCCGCGTAGTGCCCGGCGAGGTCGTCCCAGTCGAGGATGTCGACGAGCCCCGGTGCGCGCAGTTTGTACGACAGACCGTCGCGCGTGCTGCGGTACAGCTCCACGAGCAGCGTGTTCTGGCAGTGCTCGGCGAACAGGTCGAAGAGCTCGAGGTTGATGCTGTTCCAGGCGGCGCCGTCACGGGCGGCCACGGCCTTCGTCGCGTCCTCGATCAGGGATGTCGCCGAGGTGCGGGCGGCCGTGGGGAGGTCGGGAGTCGCCAGGCGGGTCACTCCGCCGAGGATCACCCCGAGCGTCTGGATCGCATCGAGCACCTCGTCGGGGTCGGGCGTCATGACGCGGGTGTACCGGTTCGGTGCCATCTCGATCAGTCCGGCACTGGCCAGCTCGCCGAGCGCCTCCCGGATCGGGGTGCGCGACACCTGCAGCCACGCGATCAGCTCCTCGTCGTGCAGGCGCTCGCCCGGTTCGAGGGTCCCGTCGAGGATCGCCTCGCGGATTCGATCGCGCACCGTCTCGCGCAGCAGTCGACGTTCGGCGGAGGGTTGCGACGCGGGCACCGGCATGACGGCATTCTGCACGATGCCGCCCGCAGCGCGCGCCCTCTCTTTTCGCGAGGCGTGCCTCCTGCCCGTCGCGACCCGTGCCTCCTGCGGTTCGAACCGCAGCACCCGGCCTGCCGACCCGCGCCTCCTGCGGTTCGAACCGCAGCACCCGGTCTGCCGACCCGTGCCTCCTGCGGTTCGAACCGCAGCACCCGGCCTGCCGACCCGCGCCTCCTGCGGTTCGAACCGCAGGAGCGGCTGTGCCGGGCGGCGAACCTCGTTCTGGCCAAAGAACCTCGATACAACGAGGTTCATTGGCCAGAACGCGGTTCTCGGCCCGGACCCGCCCGCCGCGCCCCCGCCCACAGCACCCCCACTCACCGCAGGGCTGGCGCCACCGCGCCCGACGAGCTACGCTGAACATCTGATCGTGCAACCGCACCAATGTTCGGAGTTACCGTGCAAAGACGCACCGCCACCATCCTCGGCATCGACGCCGGGACGACCTCGGTCAAGACCGTCGCCTTCACGCTCGACGGTGCGATCGTCGGCGTCGCCCGCTCCACCGTGCACATCGCGCGCGGCGAGCACGGCGAGGCCGAGGCCGACATGAACCGTGTCTGGGACGCCGCCGCCACGACCGTCTCGGCCGTCGTCGACCAGATCTCCGCCGACGGCCACGAGGTCGTCGCGATCGGCATCACCGGTCAGGGCGACGGCGCCTGGTTCGTCGACGAGCGCGGCGTGCCCGTCCGCGATGCCGCCCTCTGGCTCGACGCCCGCACCTCCGACCGCCTCGACGCCTGGCTGCTCGACGGTCGCGCCGACGCCGTCGCGCGGGCGACCGGCTCGCCGCTCTTCCCCGGAGCCGTCCCCCTCCTGCTCGCCGACCTCGCCGACACCGATCCGGAGGCGCGGGCCCGCATCGCGACGCAGCTCAATTGCAAGGACTGGCTGCGCTTCAAGATGACCGGTCGCCGGGCGACCGACCCGAGCGAGGCCAGCCGCGGCTGGCTCGACACCGCCACGGGGCGTTACAGCGACGACCTGCTGGAGGCGCTGGGCCAGTCGGACATGCGCGACCGACTCCCCGAGGTGCTCGACCCCGTGAGCGTCGCCGGCGCCCTCGATTCCCGCGTCGCGGCCAGTCTCGGCCTGCCGCCGGGCATCCCGGTCAGCGTCGGTCTCGTCGACACGGCGGCCGCGGGTGTCGGGCTCGGTGCGGTGAACGACGGCGACGGCTACGCCATCCTCGGCACGACCGGGTTCGTCGGGGTGAACCACGCCAGGCGCTCCGACGTGCGGGTCGACGCGAGCATCGTCCTCTCGACCGGTCGGGGCACGCAGGTGCTCGAGTCGCTGGCCCCGATGACGGGCACGCCCAATCTCGACTGGGTGCGCGACACCCTCGGGCTCGGCGACCTCGACTGGCGCGAGGTCGAGCGGCAGGCCGCCGCCGTCCCGCCGGGCAGCAACGGCGTCGTCTACCTGCCGTACGGCTCGCCGAGCGGTGAGCGCGCCCCCTTCTTCGACAGTGCGGCCTCGGCCGCCTGGCTCGGCATGAGCATCACGACCTCGCCCGGCGAGCTGCTGCGCAGTGTCTACGAGGGCCTCGCGTTCGGTCTCGCCGAGTGCCTCGACGCGCTCGGGCTCGACGGCGCGCTCGCGATCTGCGGCGGCGGCTCCGACTCGGATCTGCTCTGCTCCGTCCTGGCCGACGTCTCGGGTCGCGAGGTCAGGAGGCAGGACGCACCCGAGGTGGGCGCCCGCGGCTCCGCGATCATGGCCGGCGTCGCCGCCGGGGTGTTCGCCGATCTGCCCGCGGGTGTCGCGGCCCTGACGCCCTCGTCGACCGTGTTCGCTCCGGACGACGCACGCCGCGCCTCCTACCGGGAGTCCGCCGCGGTGTTCGCCGCGACCCGCGATGCGCTCCGGCCGCACTGGCGCGCCCTGCGCCGGCTGCGGGACGCGGCACCCGCGCCCGCGCCAGCCGACCCGGCACCCGCGCCCGCCGACGCGACCGTGCTCGCCTGACCCGCGCCCGCGCCCGCACCCCCCCCCAGACCGACCGACCCCACGACCCGCGAACCACCCAGGAGGACCTCATGACCGACAAACCCCGCGTACTCGTCACCGCCGCGTTCGACCCCGACGTCGTCGCGCGTCTGTCCGAGCGGTTCCACGTCACCGTCATCGAGCCGAGTCTCGACGGCCTGTCGCTCGCCGAGATGGGTCTCGAGCGCGAGCTGGCCGCGGCGGACGTCATCGTCGCCGAGCTCGACGTCGTCGACGAGGCGACCCTCGCGCTCGCACCCGACCTGCAACTGGTCGTCTCGTGCCGCGCCAAGCCCGTCAACGTCGACCTCGACGCGTGTGCGGCCCGCGGTATCCCGGTCGCGACGACGCCGGGACGCAACGCCGAGGTGACGGCCGACCTGAGCTTCGCGCTGCTGCTCGCGACGGTCCGCCACGTGAGCGCGTCCGAGCGCTGGCTGCGCGCCGGCAACTGGAGCGACGACGACGTGTTCGAGCCGTACTCGATCTTCCGCAGCATCGGGCTCGGCGGCCGGACGCTCGGCATCCTCGGCGGCGGTGCCGTCGGCGCGCGGGTGCTGAAACGGGCCCGCGGTTTCGGCATGACCGTGAAGGTCTACGACCCCTTCCTGCCCGCCGACGCGTTCGGCGACGAGGCCGTCGTCGCCCCGCTCGACGAGGTGTTGAGCACGTCCGACATCGTCACGGTGCACGTGCCGCTGATGCCCGAGACCGAGGGGCTGCTCGGTGCCCGCGAGCTCGCCCTGCTCAAGCCCAGCGCGTTCCTGATCAACGCCGGGCGGGCCGCGATCATCGACGAGACCGCCCTGATGGACGTGCTCCGCGACCACCGCATCGCCGGCGCCGGCTTCGACGTCTACTACCAGGAGCCGCTGCCCCACGACTCCGAACTGCTCGCCCTCGACAATGTCACGCTGACGCCGCACATCGCCGGGGCCTCCGACGACGTCATCGGCGAACACTCCCGCATCGCCGCGGAGGCGCTCGTCACGTGGGCCGACGGCGGTCAGCCGCGGGCGATCGCGAACGCGCGGCAGCTCGCGGCGGCGGCGTCGACGACCGCGTAGGAGGCGCGGGTCCGGTCGACCGCGCCGGTCGCCTCCGCGCCTCCCGCAGCTGCGACATCGCGCCGTCGCACCTCGTTCTGATCAACGCACCTCGTTCTTGCGAGGTGCGTTGATCAGAACGAGGTGCGTAGGCGGCGGCAGCGGCGGCGGCGGCGGCAGCGGCAGCGGCAGTGACAGCGGCGGCGGCTCAGCCGAGCAGCGCCTCCGCCGTCGCGGAGTCCGTCACGAGCATCGTCAGCAGCCCGCTCGCGAGCGCGGCGCGCAGCGGCACGACCTTCGACGCGCCGCGGGCGATGCCGAGCCGGCGCGGGATGCCGCGCAGCTGGTCGAGGTCGAGCGCGATGATCCGGTCGTCGAGCGGGCTCGTGACGTGCCGACCCTCGGCGTCGAAGAACCGTCCGGCCAGGTCGCCGACCGCGTGCGCCGCGATCAGCTCGTCCCGCGTCGAGGCGGGCAGCGAGCCGAGCAGGATGCCCTCGTCGCGACCCGTGCCCCCGACGCCCGCGACGAGCAGGTCGGCGCCCGCCGCGAGGGTCAGCACGTCCGCGACGGCGGGGTCGGAGTACGCCAGCGCGGCCGCCTCGGCGGTGGCCGAGACGAGCGGTGCGGGCAGGTGGAACGCCCGCCCCCCGGTCGCCGACGCGAGCCGCAGTGCGAGCTCGTGCGGGTTCGATGCCTGGGCGGGTCCGCTGCTGCTGCCGCCGATCGGGACGAACGTGCCGCCGGTCGTGCTGCGTGGCACGGCCGAGACGACCTGCGCCACGGCGGTCGAGAGCCCGAGCGCGACGGTCATGTCGGTGTCGAGCACGGTGCCGAGCGCCTCGGCGCCGACGCTCGCGAAGGCGCGGTCGGCCTTGTCGGCGTCGCCGACGCTCGGCGAGATCCAGACCTGGTTCAGGCCGTAGCGCTCGGCGAGGCGATGCTCGTCGTCCGCGAACAACGACTCGTCCACGTGGACGACGATCTCGACGACGCCGGTCGCGCGCGCCTCCTGAAGCAGTCGCGTCACGCGGATGCGGGACAGCCCCAGCGCATTCGCGATCTCCTGATGCGTGAGCCCGTGCTCGTAGTACATGCGAGCGACCCGACCCATGAGCATGTGAACGAGCGTACTCGACGTCGTACATCTGTTCTTGACAGCGCAGAAGGCGCGGGGCAAGATGAGTGCATTAGTTCAGTCTGCTGAACAATTGTTCAACCCGGGTCACTCAACGAGGAGTCACGACATGGTCAGCATGGTCAGCATCACCCCGCCCCGAGAGGGCGGATTCGCCCGGCTCCTGCGCACGCAGGGCATCTCCCGTCCGATCGCCTGGGGCTTCGTCGCGGTCACGCTGTTCATGGTCGGCGACGGCATCGAGGCCGGGTTCCTCTCGCCCTACCTCGACAGCCTCGGTTTCACCGAGGGCTCCGTCGCCCTGCTGTTCGCCGTCTACGGCATCGTCGTCGCCGCGGCCGCCTGGCTCAGCGGCGCGCTCGCCGAGGCCTGGGGCCCGAAGCGCGTCATGATGCTCGGCTTCGGCATCTGGGTGGTTTTCGAGGTCGTCTTCCTGCTGCTGGGCGTGATGCAGCAGAACTTCACGGTCATGCTGATCGCGTTCGGCATCCGGGGGCTCGGCTACCCGATGTTCTCCTACGGCTTCCTGGTCTGGGTGACCATGGACACCGACGAGGCCGTCATGGGCCGCGCGGTCGGCTGGTACTGGTTCTTCTCGACTCTCGGTCTCGGCGTCATCAGCTCCTACTTCGCCGGTGCCGTCATCCCCGTGATCGGCGAGCTCGCCACCCTCTGGCTCTCGCTCGCGTTCATCGCGGTCGGCGGCATCATGGTCGCCGTGCTGCTGCGGAACCCCGTGCGCGAGCCGATCACGGTCGCCGCCAGCGTGCGCGGCGTCGTGAGCAGCATCACGATCGTGAAGTCGAACCCGCGCGTCGGATTCGGCGGCGTGGTCCGCCTGATCAACACGCTGTCGTTCTACGCGTTCGTCGTCTTCCTCAGCACGTACATGGTGCGCGACATCGGCTTCACGCAGACGCAGTGGCAGGTCATCTGGGGCACCATGCTCGCGGCGAACGTCGCAGCCAACCTGATCTCGGGCTACCTGTCGGACTGGATCGGCCGCGTCAACGTCATCGCCTGGGCCGGCGGCATCGGCTGCTTCGCCACCGTGCTAGGCCTGTACTACGTGCCGACGGTGCTCGGCCCGGTCTTCGGGCTCACCCTCGTCATCGCGATCCTCTACGGACTCGCGCTCGGGATGTTCGTCCCGCTGTCGGCCGTCGTGCCGCTGCTCGCCCCGATGCACAAGGCGGCCGCCGTCGCGATCCTCAACCTCGGGGCCGGGCTCAGCCAGTTCATCGGTCCGGTCATCGCCGGGCTCGTCGGCCCGATCGGGGTCGGCGGCACCGTCTGGGTGATCGCGGTGATGTATCTCGTGGGCTTCGGGCTGACCTTCCTGCTGAAGAAGCCGGCGGACGAGGTCGAGCGGGACACCGACCCGGCCCGCGCCTCCGGCGTGGCCATCGAACCCGACGGACGCGGCGCCGTCGCCTGACGACCACCCGGCAGCCGCGACACCACCCAGACAAGAGGAGCACCACCGTGAGTACCACCACCCCCGACACCACCGCCGTCGCCGCCGCGATCGCCGAGCTGCAGGACGTCGGTCGCAACGCCGTCGAGCGCGGTCTGGCCCTCGCCAGCGGCGGCAACCTGTCGGCCCGCATCGGCGCCGACCGGTTCGTCGTCACCGGGGCGGGCACCTGGCTCGACCGCCTCCGGCCGGAGGACTTCTCGGTGATGACCCTCCACGGCGACGTCGCCGGGGGCTCGCCGAAACCGTCGAGCGAGTGGAAGCTGCACCAGCGCAGCTACCAGGTGCGCCCCGACGTCAACGCGGTCGTGCACGTGCACCCGCAGCACGCCGTGCTGCTCGACGCGCTCGGACACCGCGTGCGGCTCATCACCCTCGACCACGCGTACTACGTGAAGTCGGTCGGGCGCACGCCGTTCTATCCGAACGGCTCCGACGTCCTGGCCGACTCCGCGGCCGAGCAGGCGGCCGAGCACGATTGCATCATCATGGGGCACCACGGCTGCTCCGCTCTCGGCGACTCCATCGAGATGGCCTTCCGCCGCGCGCTCAACCTCGAGGAGGCGGCGACCGCGACCTACCGCGCCCTCGCGTTGGGCGACACCACGTCGGAGTTCCCGGCCGCGGACTTCGCCGCGCTGCACCACGCCTGAGCCGGTACCTCGGCACCTCGGCGCCTCGCCCCCTCGACCCCCTCGCCCCCCTCACCCCGGGAGACAGCTATGACCACGTACGACACGACTCAGGCCACCGCGGCCCCGACCGATCTCGACCCTCGGGTCGACGAGACGACGCGGGCGTTCCTCGCTCGTCCCCCGCGCCTCCTCATCGACGGTCGGTTCGTCGAGGCCCACAGCGACCGGGTGATCGACGTCGTCGATCCCGGCACCGGGCACGTGATCGCGCACGCGGCGGCCGGCGACGCCGTCGATGCGGACCGCGCGGTGCAGGCGGCACGTCGGGCGTTCGCGCACGATGCCCCGTGGCGCCGGATGAGCGCGCTGGACCGCGGGCGGCTGATCGAACGCTTCGCGCGCCTCCTCGAGGCCCACGCCGACGAGATCGTCGCGCTCGAGGTACTCGACGGCGGCAAGCTGCGGCAGAGCGTGATCGAGAACGACCTGCCGCTCGCGATCCGGCACCTGGAGTACTTCGCCGGCTGGTCGTCGAAGATCGAGGGCAACACAATCCCGGTGTCGATGCCCGACGTCATGGTGCGCACCGAGCGCGAGCCCGTCGGCGTCGTCGCGCAGATCGTGCCGTGGAACTTCCCGCTGCTGATGGCGATGTGGAAGATCGCCCCGGCGCTCGCGGCCGGCTGCACGATCGTGCTGAAGCCGGCCGAGAACACGCCGCTGACCGCGCTGCGCTTCGGCGAGCTCGCCCTCGAGGCAGGCATCCCGGCGGGCGTGCTCAACGTGCTCACCGGATACGGTCAGGAGGCGGGGGAGGCCCTCGTCGACCACCCCGGTGTCGACAAGGTGGCGTTCACCGGCTCGACGGCCGTCGGCACGCGGATCGCGCAGCGCGCGGCCCCGATGGTCAAGCGGGTCACACTCGAGCTCGGCGGCAAGAGCCCGAACATCGTGTTCGACGACAGCCCCGTCGACGAGGCCGCCGCGGGAGCCGCCGCCGCGATCTTCTCGAACGCGGGTCAGTCGTGCTCGGCCGGGTCGCGGCTCTACGTGCAGAAGAGGTCGTTCGACGACGTCGTGGGTCGCCTCGGCGAGATCGCGTCGGCGATGCGAGTCGGGCACGGTCTCGACTCCGCGTCGCAGGTCGGGCCACTGATCAGCACCCGCCAGCACGAGCGCGTGCGCGGGTTCATCGACGGCGCGCAGGAGCAGGGCGCGACCGTCGCCGCGGGCGGCAGCTCGATGCCGTCGTCCGTCGACCCCGGAGGCTTCTACGTCAGCCCGACCGTGCTCACCGACGTCGACGACACGTTCACGGCGGTGCGCGAGGAGATCTTCGGCCCCGTCGTCGTCGCCCAACCCTTCGACGACATCGAGGAGATCGCGCGGCGCGCCAACGACTCGCCCTACGGACTCGCGGCCGGCATCTGGACGCGCGACATCTCGCGCGCCAACCGACTCGCCCGGCGGCTGCAGGCCGGGACGGTCTACATCAACATGTACGGCGCCACGGATGCCGCCGCGCCCTTCGGCGGGTACAAGCAGTCGGGGTACGGGCGCGACATGGGCCACGCGAACCTCGAGTCGTATCTCGAGACGAAGACCGTCTGGACCAGTCTCGCGCCGTAACCCGCGCCTCCTGCGTTCCCGTCCCTCCCCGTCCGTCCCTCCCTCCCTTCCTTCCTCTCAACGATGTGTCGCGTCGGGCTGATGTTCTCGGAGAACATCGACCCGAAGCGACACCTCGTCGGGCTCGCGGGCGAGGGGCGGCTACGGCTGCCGTCGGCTCCGGCGGAGCCCGGTCACGATCGTGAGCGCGACGAAGCCGAGGACGAACACGGCGACCACCGGGATCGCGATCGCATCGCCGATGGTCTCGCTGCGGCGGAGCCCCACGGCGACGAGCGCCACGACGAGGCACGCCACGGCGCCCCAGGTCGCTCCCCTTGTAGAAATTCTCGTCAAGGTGCATACCCCCTCTGCTCGATTATTGACTAGTGCATCGTATCAGGCCCGAAAGTTCAAATAATTTGACATGACGTTCATGCAGTGCAAGCGTGGTTGATGCCCTCCGATGGGGTGAATGTGCATTGGATATACCAACAGGCCGCGGGGGCGGCTGATAGGAGAACACACATGCAAATTCGAAACGGAGTCCGGGCGTTGGCCGCGAGTGTCGCGACGGGGGTTGCGATCGTCGGTGGAGGAGCACTCCTCACCGCCGCACCCGCGAGCGCGATGGTGTGCAACTACAGCGAGGAGATCGAGTCCTACAGCTCCGACTGGCAGGTCAGCGTGCCCATCGTCGGGTCCGTCGATCCGTTCGGCGGACAGCGGCAGGTGGCGCACTGGGGTAACTGCTCCAGCGGCAAGGAGAAGGTGAAGGTGACCTGGAAGGGCGGCTCGAAGACGTACTGCGTCCCGAAGGGCGACACCCGACTCGGCTTCACCGAGAACGACAAGCAGATCAGCGGCGCCAAGAAGACCGGCACCTGCTGAGAGGGGGAAGCATGAACAAGCTCAAGCGAATCTCTGCTCTGGCCGCCTGTGGGGTCGCCGTCGTCGGCGGCTCTCTCGTCGGCGCCGCGCCCGCGCAAGCCGCCTCGCCGTGCGGGTTCTACCCGATCACGACCGGCAGCCTCGGGGGTGGTGACGACGGTCACTACGAGAAGGGGACCTACAACAACTGCAAGTCGAAGAACGTCACCATCACGGTCAAGTACACCTATGCGACGAAGCAGATGTGCGTGACACCGGGTGAGACGACGCTCTACGCCAACCCCGATCTCGGCGCCCTGACCGGGGCGACCTGGACGAAGAAGTACTGCTAACCAGCGCTACAGGTTTACGGTTGTCGAAGATTATATAAACCTCGTTCTGTACAACGAGCCTCGTTATAACGCGGTTCGTTGCACAGAACGAGGTCCTTCGGGAGCCGAGGAGGCGCGGGTCGCGTCCCCGAGAACGCCCGCCCCGCGCCCCGTGGCAAGCTGCATCGCTGAAGACACTCGTCCTCGGCGGCACCGCCTGGCTCGGTCGGCACCTCGCGCAGCGCGCCCTCGAGCGGGGGCACGACGTGACCTGCGTGGCACGGGGTTCGGACATCCCGGACGGTGCCCGGCTCGTCACGGCCGACCGCGACGACGACGACGCGCTGAGCGGCGTCGCGTCCGAGCACTGGGACGCCGTCGTCGACGTGGCCCGGCAGCCGGGGCACGTGCGCCGGGCGGTCCGCGACCTGCGCGACTCGGCGGATCGGTATGCGTTCGTCTCGACCACGAGCGTCTACGCATCCCAGGCCGAGCTCGATGCCGACGAGACCGGCGCGGTGCTCGAGCCGCTCGAGGCGGACACGTATGACGGCGCCGAGCTCTACGGCTCCGCAAAGGTCGCGTGCGAGGACGCCGTGCGCGCCGGGTTCGACGACCGCAGCCTGATCGTCCGTCCCGGCTTGATCGGCGGCCCGGGAGACCCGACGCGCCGCACGGACCACTGGCCCTGGCGGTTCGCGCACCCGGCGGCCGACGGTGCGGTGCTGGTTCCCGATGCGCCCGAGCTGCCGGCGTCGATCATCGACGTGCGCGACCTCGCCGACTGGCTCGTGCACGGCATCGAGGCCGGAGTGTCGGGGACGTTCAACGCCCTCGGCCCGGTCGTGCCGTTCCCCGAGCACCTCGAGGCCGCCCGTCGTGCTGCGGTTCGAATCGTAGGAGGCGCGAGTCGGCCCGTCCTCGCCCCCGAGACCTGGCTGACGGACCACGGCGTCGGCCAGTGGGCCGGACCGGGCGCCCTCCCGCTCTGGATCGCCGACCCCGACTGGTACGGCATGAACGCGCGGTCGAACGCTCGGGCGCGGGCGGCGGGTCTGCGGCTGCGGCCGCTCGAGGAGACGCTCGCCGATGCGCTGAGCGCGCGCGAGGCCGCGTCAGGTGGAGACTCGGCTGCCGGCTCGACCGCCGGCTCGTCGGTCGGGCTGAGCGATCGCGACGAACACCGTCTGCTCGAGGAGCTCACCGCCGCACAATGACACCGCGCTCTGCGCAAGACACCGCGATATAACGCGGTGTCTCGCGCATAACCCAGTGCCACGCGGTGCCAGCCGGTGCGGTGCGGTGCCAGCCTGCGCGGAGCGGTGCCAGCCGGTGCGGAGCCGTGGGACGAGTCCTCGGCGCCCGGCCCCGCGCCTCCTACGGTTCAAACCGCAGCATCCTGCTCGCTGGGCCGCGCCTCCTACGGTTCGTACCGCAGCGTCCGGCTGGCTGGGGCCGTGGCTCCTACGGTTTGAACCGTAGGAGCCGGACAGCGGACGCGCCTCCCGCGCTCGCCGACTCGCGCAGCCAGCGCCTCCCGCGCTCGCCGACTCGCGCAGCCAGCGCCTCCCGCGTCGGCCGACCCGCGCCTCCCGCGCTCCGAACCTCGTTCTGGCCAATGAACCTCGCTACAACGAGGTTCGTTGGCCAGAACGAGGTTCTCGGCGACCGAGGCTGTCTGCCGAAGACCGAGGTTGTCTGCCGAAGACAAGGAGGCGCGGGTACGGTCCGAGAGGTCCGGCACAGTGCCGGCGTCGAAGGGACGGACCATGCTGCTCGAAGGCAAGACGATGATCGTGACGGGTGGCAACTCGGGGATCGGCGAGGCGATCGTGCTCGCCGCCGCGGCCGAGGGCGCGAACGTCGTGATCGACTACGTCGCGCGCCCCGACGACACCGACGACCTCGTGAAGCGCATCGAGGAGGACGGCGGCCACGCGATCGGCGTCGAGGCCGACGTGAGCAAGATCGACGACGTGCGTCACCTGATCCAGGTCGCCGTCGAGACGTACGGCCGCCTCGACGTCATCGTCAACAACGCCGGCATCGAGACGCGCACGAGCATCCTCGACACGACCGAGGCCGACTTCGACAAGGTCATGTCCGTCAACCTGAAGAGCGCGTTCTTCGGCACGCAGCTCGCGGCGAAGCAGTTCCTGAAGCAGGACGGCCCCGGCGTCGTCATCAACATCTCGTCCGTGCACGAGGACTGGCCCATGCCCGGCAACATCGCCTACTGCGTCTCGAAGGGCGGCACGCGCATGCTGGCCCGCAACGCCGGGGTCGAGCTCGGCAAGCACGGCATCCGCGTGGTCAACATCGCCCCCGGTGCCGTCGACACCCCCATCAACTCCTCGACGAAGAGCGACCCCGAGAAGCTCGCGAAGCTGCGCGAGTCGATCCCCGAGGGCGACCTCGCGAAGCCGTCCGACATCGCGGGCACGGTCGTCTTCGTCGCCTCCGATCACGCGTCGTACATCACCGCGACGACGGTCGTCGTCGACGGCGGCATCATGCAAGGAGGCGCGGGTCTCTGACCCGAGACCGCCCACCAATCAAGATGACCCGTTCGGTGGGTGTCACCGCGAAACATCGGCCGAACGGGTCACTTCGTCGCGAGGGTCCTGACGAGTTCGGGAACGGATGTGACGCGAGCAGCTACCCGAGGAGGCGCCGGGCCGCTGCGAGCACGGCCTCCTCGTCGACGCCGCGCAGGTGTAGCAGCTCCGGCCCCGAGCCCGACTCGCCGAACTCGTCGATGCCCACGACCTCGCCGTCCAGCCCGGCCCAGCGGTACCACGGCTGACGGCTGCCCGCCTCGACGGTGACCCGCGCGCGCAGGCTCGGCGGCAGCACCTCGTCGCGGTACTCGCGCGGCTCGGCCTCGAACCACTCGTGGCACGGCATCGACACGACGCGGACGGCCGTCCCCGACGCGGCCAGCGTCCGAGCGACCGCGAGGGCCACGTGCACCTCGCTGCCGGCGGCGACGAGGGCGAGCTCCGTCGCCGGGTCGGCAGCCGGGGTCGAACGCCACAGCACGTACGCGCCGCGGGCGGTCCCGGCGACGCTCGCCGTGCCTCCTTCGAGGTCGGGCAGGTTCTGCCGGGACAGCGCGAGCGCAGTCGGCCCGGTGGGGGACACGAGGAGGCGGCGCCACGCGGCGACGACCTCTCGCGCATCGGCCGGGCGCACGACGTCGAGACCGGGGACGGCGCGCAGCGTGGCGATCTGCTCCACGGGTTGGTGCGTCGGACCGTCCTCGCCGACCGCGACCGAGTCGTGCGTGTAGACGTACAGGCTGGGCAGGCCCATCAGCGCGGCGAGCCGGATGCTCGGCCGGGCGTAGTCACTGAACGCCAGATAGGTCGAGCCGTAGGGCCGCCAGAGCCCGTGCAGGGCGATACCGCTCAGGATCGCCGTCATCGCATGCTCGCGGATGCCGAAGTGCACGAAGTCGCCCCCCGGGTTCCTCGCGGTGACGGGCTCCCCGGGCACGGCGACGTTGGTCGACGACGAGAGGTCGGCCGAGCCGCCCCAGAGTCGCCCCACGGTGCGGGCGGCGACGAGGGCCGCGCCGGACGTGGTGCGGGTCGCGGCGCCGGAGTCGACGGGGATGCCCGCGAGAACCGCGTCGACGGCGGCCTCGTCGACATCCGCCTGCAGCGCGTCCCGCGCCGCGGCCTCGGCGGGATGCGCCTCGCGCCACGCGGCGACGTCCGCGTCCCACCGCTCGTGCAGGGCACGGCCGCGCTCGCGGGCGCCGAGGGCCCAGTCGCGCACGTCGTCGGGCACGAGGTCGGCCAGGGTCGCGTCGGCCGCGAAGCCGAGCGTCGTCTTGACCGCCGCGACCTCGTCCGCGCCGAACCCGCCCGCGTGCGCCGCCGGGGTGCCGGCCCGGAGCACGGACGGCGCGCCGATCACGGAGCGCACGGCGACGAGGGTGGGGCGGCCCGTGCTGACCCGTGCCTCCTCGAGGCGGGCGCGGAGCGCGTCGCGATCTGTCGCGTCGTCGACGTCGAGCACCTGCCAGCCGTAGGCGCGGTAGCGAGCCCGCACGTCTTCGGCGAAGGCGACATCCGTGCCGCCGTCGATCGTGATGCGGTTGTCGTCCCAGACGAGCACGAGGTTGTCGAGGCCGAGTGTGCCGGCGAGACTCGAGGCCTCGCCCGAGACACCCTCCTCGAGGCAGCCGTCGCCGGCGACGACCCAGACGGTGGGTGCGAACAGGCCGGTGCCCGCTCCGTGCAGGGCCTCGTCGCGGCGGGCGGCCAGGGCCAGGCCGACGGCGCTGGCGACGCCCTGACCGAGGGGGCCCGTGCTCATGTCGACACCGGCCGTGTGGTGCAGCTCGGGGTGGCCCGGCGTGCGCGAGCCGAGCGTGCGGCTGCGTGCCAGCTCGTCGAGGCGGAGGTCGTAGCCGGTCAGCACGAGCTGCGTATAGAGCAGGAGGCTCGCGTGCCCGGCCGACAGCACGAAGCGGTCGCGCCCGGCCCACTGCGGGTCGGCCGGGTCGTGCCGCAGCACGTGCTGGAAGAGCGTGTGCGCGAGCGGAGCCAGCGCCATCGCGGTGCCGGCGTGCCCGTGGCCCTTGGCCTGGACCACCTCGGCCGGGATCGCGACGGCCGCGGCGACGGCGCGCTCCTCCAGGGAGGCGCGCTCCTCGAGCAGGGCGGCGACGCCGCTAGGGTCGTTTTCGGATCGGGTCGGGTGAACGTCGTCGTTGGCCATTCGTCCACATTCGTATACAAATAGACATAAGTCAACCAAGCTGTGTGTCGCTGCCGTGCCTCCGCCCGGTCGCCCGCCCCGCACCCACCCCCTGGAGGTCCCGTGGTCACGACTCCCCGATCGCCGTCCACGGGCTCGGGCGTGGTGCTCGATCTCGTCCGTCGCGGGGTCGCCACGACGCGCTCCGATCTGATCGAGCGCCTCGGCTGGTCGCGGGTCACGCTGGCCCGCCGTCTCGACGACCTGCTCGCCGCCGGCTTCATCGTCAGCGCCGGCCAGCTCAGCTCGAGCGGCGGCCGTCCGCCCGAGGAGTTCGCGGTCGACGCCGACGCCGGCGTCATCCTCGCGATCGACATCGGGGGCTCGCACACGCGCGTCGGGGTGACCGACCTCGTGTCGACGGTGCTGAGCGAGGACGAGGCCGACATCGGCCTGCACGACGGCCCGGACGAGATCTTCAGCTGGGCGATCCAGGTCTTCGACTTCCTGCTCGCCGACCTCGGCCGGACGCGCGCCGACGTCCGCGCGATCGGCGTCGGCGTGCCCGGCCCGGTCGACGCCGTCACGGGGCGGCTCGGCAGCCCGCAGCTCGACCCGCGCTGGGAGGAGGTGCGCGTCGACGACTACTTCGCCGGCTTCGACGCCGTCTTCGCCGTCGACCGCGACGTGAACATCCTCGCGATCGGCGAGTCCCGGCTCAGTTGGCCCGAGTACTCGCACCTCACCGTGGTCAAGGTCGGCATGGGCGTCGGCTCGGCCTTCGTCCTCGACGGCCACGTCTACCGAGGAGCTCGAGGAGGCGCGGGTCAGCTGAGCGCGCCCCGTCGCGACCGCGAGCCGCTCGTCCGTCTCGAGCAGGTGGCGAGCGGGGCGACCATCCGTGCCGTGATGCGGGAGGCCGGGCGCGACGTGTCGACGAGCGCCGATCTCGTCGCCGCCGCCCGGGCGCACGACCCGATCGTGCTCGAGCAACTGCAGCGCGTCGGGGAGCAGATCGGCGACTCGCTGGCCGAGGTCGTGGCGCTGCTCAACCCGCAGGCCGTCATCGTCGGCGGCAACCTCGCCGAGACGGGGGAGCGGCTCGTCGCCGGCATCCGCACCGCCCTGCTCTCGGGCACGCACGACTTCTCGCGTCGCGGTCTCGTCGTCGAGCGCGCGCGGCTCGGCGACAAGGCCGGCGTGCGCGGGGCCTCGCTCATGGCGCAGGACGCCCTGTTCGACATCGCCCGCGTCAGCGCCGCCACGAGCCGTCGCCCCGCCTAGCGGGCCGCACGACACCGCTCGGGGGACGAAGCGCCCCCGGGCCCGCGCCTGCGTCGTCCCAGGACCGGTGTTTCGCCTCACTCGGCGGCGGACTTTAGGACACGAGTGGTCAAAAGCCTCGTTTCGGGCTAGGCTCCATCGAAGTCGACGGGAGCGCCGTCGGCGAGACTAGCTGCCCGCGCAGCGCCGAGCGAAGGAGCCCGACGATGGCCGTCGACCTGGCAGAAGAACTGCACCGCGAATCGATCACGACCGGTGCGCACGCCTCCGACTGGCGCGAGGCCATCCGTCTCGCCGGTGCCGGCCTGGTCGCCTCCGGAGCGACGACCGACGCGTACACCGACGAGATGATCGCCGCCGTCGACGAGCTCGGTCCGTACATCGTCATCGCGCCGGGTCTCGCGCTCGCGCACAGCCGTCCGTCACCGGCCGTGACGGCCACCGGCCTCAGCTGGGTGAGTCTCGCCTCCCCGGTCGAGTTCGGTCACAAGACCAACGACCCCGTCGACCTCGTCATCGGTCTCGCCGCCCTCGACCACGAGGGCCACATCGAGGTCATGTCGGCGCTCGCCGGCGTGCTCGCCGACGACGAAGGCCTCGCCCGACTGCGAGCGGCCGCCGGCCCCGACGACGTGCTCGCGACACTGCACGAGCTCGCCGCCGTCTGACCCCGCCGGGCCGACCCGGCCCCCTCACCAGCGGCCACCGCGCCGACCACGACCCCGCACCTCCTCGGAAGGAACAACCCACCATGAAGATCATCACCGTCTGCGGCATGGGCATCGGAACATCCGTGCTCCTCAAGATGAACGCCGAGAAGGCGCTGCGCGCCCTCGACATCGACGCCGACGTCGAGGCCGCCGACATCGGCACCGCCCGCGGCGCCGCCCGTACCGCCCAGCTCGTGCTCACGAGCGAGGACCTCGTCGAGGAGCTCGGCCAGGTCCCGGCCAAGGTCGTCGTCATCAACAACTTCACGAACGTCGCCGAGATCCAGGCGAAGATCCAGGAATCGATCGCCTGACGCCTCGCGTCGGCTGATCGTACGAAGAACTCGGACAAGGAGTCCCAATGGAGTGGCTGGTCGTCGTACTCGACTTCATCGGTAAGCAGATCCTCAACGTTCCTGCTTACCTCATCGGAATCATCACGGCGATCGGTCTGATCGCCCTTCGCCGCAACGCCGGACAGGTCGTCGGCGGCGCCCTCAAGTCGGCCCTCGGGTTCCTCATCCTCGGCGCGGGCGCGACCGTCGTCACCGGGTCGCTCGACCCGCTCGGCACGCTCATCCTCAAGGTGACCGGCGCCCAGGGCGTCATCCCGACGAACGAGGTCATCGCGGCCGTCGCTCAGCAGCAGTACGGCGCGCAGAGCGCCTACGTGCTGGTGCTCGGGTTCCTCGTGATGCTCGTGCTCGCACGCTTCACACCGCTGAAGTACATCTTCCTGACCGGTCACCACATGGTCTTCATGTCGGTGCTGATCACGGTCGTGCTCTCGGTCGGTCTCGGCGACGGGCTCAGCTGGCTGACCGTGCTGCTCGGGGCGGTGCTGCTCGGCGTGATCATGGTCGTCATGCCCGCGTTCGCGCAGCCGTTCATGAAGAAGATCACCGGTGACGACTCGATCGCGATCGGCCACTTCGGCACGCTCGGCTACGTCGCCGCGGCCTCGACCGGTATCGCGGTCGGCGGCAAGAGCAAGTCGACGGAGGACATCAAGTTCCCCCAGGGGCTGAAGTTCTTGCGCGACTCGATGGTCGCCACGAGCCTCTCGATGGTGCTGATCTACCTCGTCTTCACGGTCTGGGGTCTCATCGTGCTGCCGCAGAAGGAGGCGTTCGAGATCTTCGGCGTCACCGACGGCGGCGCGTTCATCATGGCCGGCTTCGCGCAGGCGCTGCAGTTCGGCGTCGGCGTCGCGATCATCCTCTACGGTGTGCGCACGGTGCTCGGCGAGCTCGTCCCCGCCTTCCAGGGCATCGCCGAGAAGGTCGTGCCGGGTGCGAAGCCTGCGCTCGACATCCCGCTGGTGTTCCCGTACGGCGCCAACGCCGTGTTGATCGGGTTCCTGTCGTCGTTCGCCGGTGGTCTCGTCGCCCTCGGCGTGCTCGCCGCCTGGCTCAACCCGGTGTTCGGCCTCGCGCTCATCCTGCCCGGCATGGTGCCGCACTTCTTCACGGGTGGTGGCGCCGGAGTCTTCGGCAACGCGACCGGTGGACGCAAGGGCGCCGTCGCCGGCGGATTCGTCAACGGCCTGATCATCACGTTCCTGCCGGCGATCCTGCTGCTCGTGCTGGGCAACCTCGGCCTCGCCAACAGCACGTTCGGCGACGCGGACTTCGGCTGGTTCGGCACGCTGATCGGTGTCAGCTTCACGGGCGGACCTATGGTCGGCGTCATCATCAGCCTGATCGTCGGCGTCGCGCTCGTCATCGGCGCGTCGGTCTACCAGGTCAAGCTGGTCGACGGCGGCTGGGTGCCCGGCGCGAAGCGCGACGCGCGTCTCGCCGCGGAGCAGGCCGACGCGGACGCGGCCACGGCGGCCGCGAAGGCCTCGTCGACCCGCTAGGCACGCCCGATCGAATCCGACCCGTCGCCGGGTGCTGCTCCCCTCAGTGCCCGGCGGCGGGTCTTCGTCGTCGCCCCCGGTCCCGCCCCCCCTTCCCCGGCCCCTTCTCTCAACGATGTGTCGCGTTGAGCTGATGTTGCCGCCCAACATCGACCGAACGGGTCACTTCGTCGAGTCCCTTCCGAACGATGTGTCGCGTTCGGCTGATGTTGCCGCCGAACATCGACCGAACGGGTCACGTCGTTGAGACCCTTCCGAACGATGTGTCGCGTTCGGCTGATGTTGCCGCCGAACATCGACCGAACGGGTCACTTCGTTGAGACCCTTCCGAACGATGTGACCCGTTCGGCTGATGTTGCCGCCGAACATCGACCGAACGGGTCACTTCGTTGAGAGGGGAAGGGGAAGGGGACGGGGCAGGGGCGGAGCCGAGGAGGCGCGGGGCACGAACACGCGCACCACGAGTCCACCGGCGGGTCGCGGAACCAGCTCGAGCCGGCCGGCGTGGGCCCGAACGATGGCGTCCACGATCGCGAGCCCCAGGCCGACGCCGCCGTGGTCGTCGTGCACCCGCTCGCCCCCGCGCTGGAACGCCTCCGTCAGGCTCGCGACGGTGTCGGGCGCGACGAGACCGCCGCTGTTCTCGACGACCACGACGGCCGACCCGTCGCGCTCGCCCGTCCACACGGTCACGAACCCGGCGCCTCCCGTGCGTGCCGCCGGTCCGTCATGCTCCGGCCCACCGTGCACCGCCCCACCCGGCGCCGGTCCCCTCGACACCGCCCCACCCGGCGTCGGCACGTTGTGCACGACCGCGTTGTGCACGAGGCTCGTGACCAGCTGTGCGAGCAGAGCCGGCGACCCGACGGCGGTCGCGGGCTCACCCGAGACGTCGATGGTGACGCCCCGGGACTCGGCGAGCGGCAGCATCGTCTCGGCGGCCTCCTCGGCCGCGAGCGACAGGTCGACGGGCTCCGCCGGGACGACGGCGTTCTCGGCGCGCGAGAGCAGCAGGAGCGCCTCCGTCAACTCGATCGCGCGGGTGGTGACGCCCTGCAGGCGGGACACGAGCTCGCCGGGGTCGGCCGGGACGTCGCGTGCCGCGACGTCGAGCATCGCCTTCGTGATCGCGAGCGGAGTCCGCAGCTCGTGCGAGGCGTTGGCGGCGAAGCGCCCCTGCCGGCCGACCTGTGCCTCGAGCCGCGCGAGCATCGTGTCGAACGCGTCGGCCAGCTCGCGGAACTCGTCGTCGCGACCGGGCAGCCGGACGCGGTGCGCGAGCGAGCCTCCCGCCGCGAGTCGCGCCGCGGCCGTGAGGCGGTCGAGTGGCGCGAGCATGCGTCCGGCGAGCAACCAGCCGCCGAGCAGTCCGACGAGCAGGAGGCCGGCGAGGGCGGCCGCGGCAGCCGGCGCGAAGGCGTCGACGAGGTCGCCGCGGTTCGGCACGAAGCCGGTCGTCTGGATCGGCCCGTCCGGCACGTAGCGCAGCAGGAACACCCACACGACGGCGAGGAGCAGCGCTCCCGTCACCACGACGACGGCCGCGTAACTCAGGGTGAGACGCAACCGGACGCTCGGGCCGGGCTTCCTAGGCACGGTCCCGCGCCTCCGGGTCGCGCCCGCCCGCGGGCACGTCGTCAGCGCCCAGTGCACCGTCACCGGCAGCCCTGCCCCCACCTGCGCCCGCGCCTCCGCCCGGTGCCTCCTCCATCCGATACCCGACGCCCGGCACGGTCGCGATCACCCACGGCTCGCCGAGTCGTTTGCGCAGCGCCGAGACCGTGATCCGCACCGCGTTCGTGAACGGATCGGCGTTCTCGTCCCAGGCCCGTTCGAGCAGCTGCTCGGCGCTGACGACGCCGCCGCCGGCCGCGATCAGCACCTCGAGCACGGCGAACTGCTTGCGCGTGACGGCGACGTAGCGACCGTCGCGGAACACCTCGCGCCGGAACGGATCGAGCCGCACCCCGGCGATCTCGGTCACCGGCGGTCGCGGTCGTGATCGCCGACGGCCGAGGGCGCGCAGCCTCAGCACGAGCTCGCGCAGCTCGAACGGCTTGGTGAGGTAGTCGTCGGCGCCCGCCTCGAAGCCCGACGCCTTGTCGTCGAGCCGGTCGGCCGCCGTCAGCATGAGCACGAGCGTGCCGCTGCCCGAGTCGACGATCTCGCGGGCGATGTCGTCCCCGGACGGCCCCGGCACGTCCCGATCGAGCACCGCGATGTCGTAGTCGTTGAGGCCCAGCAGTTCGAGCGCGGTGTCGCCGTCGCCCGCGATGTCGCCCGAGATCGCCTCGAGCCGGAGCCCGTCGCGGATCGCCTCGGCGAGCAGGGGCTCGTCCTCGACGATCAGTACGCGCACACTCCGATGCTACGAGGCCGGGCATATCGTCCGCGTATGGGAAAACGCAGACGGTGCGGCAACACGCGTCGCCCTTGACTCGTGGGCATGTCGAACCTCGAACCGCGCCCGTCCGTCCCGGCCCGTCCCTCGCGCCGACGCCGCCCGCTCGTCGCCCTCGTCATCGGCGGCCTCGCCCTGCTGGCCCTCATGGCGCTCGTCGCCGGAGGCCTCTCGCTGGCGACGTCGGTCGTGTCGTCCACACCGTCCGGAGGCGCGGCGCGCGTCCCCGCGTCCGCCGACATCGCGACGGGTCGGGAGGGCGGGGTCACCGACGCGGACACGTCCGTCTTCGACGACGTGCCGGCGGTCTCGCGACTGGAACCGCGCCTCCTGGAGGCCCTCCGCGACGCGGCGACGGACGCGGCCGAGGACGACGTACGCTTCGTCGTCAACAGCGGCTGGCGCTCGTCGGCGTATCAGGAGCAGCTGCTCGACGACGCCGTCGCCGAGTACGGCTCGATCGAGGAGGCGCGGCGTTGGGTGTCGACGCCCGAGACGTCCGTGCACGTGCACGGCGAGGCCGTCGACATCGGTCTCTGGAACGCGGCGGCGTGGCTCGCCGACCACGGCTCGTCGTACGGGCTCTGCCAGATCTACGACAACGAGCCGTGGCACTTCGAGCTCCGCCCGGACGCCGTGACCGACGGCTGCCCGCGAAAGTACGTCGACCCGACCTACGACCCGCGGATGAGCCGGTGAGCACCACCGCTCCCGCCTCGACGTTGCTCGTGCACGACGACGCGATCCGGGCCAACGCGGCGTTCTTCGCCGGGCTGACCGGCGGGCGGCTGATGGCCGTGCTCAAGGCGGACGGGTTCGGGCACGGGGCGGTCGCGCGCTCCGTGGTCGAGTCGGGAGCGCGCTCGATCGGTGTCACGTCGATCGGCGAGGCGCTGGCGCTGCGGGCCGAGGGGGTGCGGGTGCCCGTCCTGAGCTGGCTCAACCCGGTCGACGCCGACCTCGCATCGGCCCTGCTCGCCGACGTCGACCTGGCCGTCCCGAGCGCGGAGCTGCTGCACGCCGTGCGCCGGGCGGCCCGGCAGACCGGTCGTCGCGCGCGGGTGCACCTGCACGTCGACGTCGGCATGGGCCGTGACGGCTGCCCGACGCGCGACTGGGCCGCGCTCTGCACGCTGGCCCGCGACGCCGAGGCGCACGGCGTCGTGCGCGCCGTCGGCGTCATGGGGCATCTGTCCTGCGCCGACCGGCCGGAGCATCCGCAGAACATCACGGAGCGGCTCGTCTTCGACGCCGTCGTTCGGACCGCCCGGAGGCGCGGGCTGGCTCCGCGCGTCACGCACCTCGCGGCGACGGCGGCGACGATCACGGGGGCGCGCGGGGGCGGCGCCTCGGGTGCGGGTGCGGGTGCCGGCGCGGGTGCGGGTGCCGGTGCCGAGGCCCGTGCGGGCATCGAGCTGCACCGCGTCGGGGCCGGACTGTTCGGGATCGACCCGACCCGCACCTCCTCGGATCTTCGCCCGGCGCTGACCCTGACGACGACCGTGATCGACTCACGAGCGGTCGCGGCGGGGCAGGGCGTCGGGTACGGGCTCGATCACGTGACGTCGCGGGCGACGAACCTGGCGCTGCTGCCGCTCGGTTATGCGGACGGCCTGCCGCGGGCGGCGTCGCACCGGGCCGAGGTGTTCGTTCGGGGGCGGCGTCGTCCGCTCGTCGGACGGTTCTCGATGGACATGGTCGTCGTCGACACGGGGGAGGAGCGGCTCCGGCCCGGCGAGTCCGTGACGGTCTTCGGGCCGGGCGGCTCGGGGGAGCCGACGGTCGCCGAGTGGGCGGACTGGGCCGACACGATCCCGCACGAGATCGTGACCCGGGTCGGACAGCGCGTCGCGCGGGTGCACCGCCGCGCGTCTGATGCTGATGCTGCCGGTGCCGGTGCCGCCTCGCGTGCAGTCGGTCTCGAATTTGCGACCGATCCGCCGCGCAACGAGGTTCTTGAGCGGCGTGTCGGGGGCCGCCGCGCCCAAACGGTCGCACCTTGCGACGAGCCGCCCGCCGCACCCGTCGTCCCGCCCGTCCCCGTCCCCGTACCCGCTCCCGTCCCCGTCCCCGCCCCCGTCCCCAGGAGAAACCCGTGACCGCTGCCTCCTCGCCCCACCCGACCCGCGCCTCCCGACGCATCGCCGTCCTCGGAGGAGGCGCGAACGACGAACACGACGTCTCCCTGGCCTCGGCCGCGGCCGTCGCCCGGGCGGTGCGCCGTCTGGGCGACACCGCCGTGCCCGTCACCATCGACCGCGACGGCGGCTGGCTCGACGCCGACGGCCGCCCCCTCTCACCCGCCGAGGCCGTCGGCCTGCTCGCCGGGTGCGACGTCGTCTTCCCGGTGCTGCACGGCGTCGACGGCGAGGACGGAGCGATCGCCGGCCTGCTCCGGCTCACGTCGATGCCGTTCGTCGGCTCGCCCGTCCGCGCCGGAGCCCTCGCCATGGACAAGGCGGTCACCAAGCTCCTCGCCGAGACCGTCGGGGTGCGGACGGCCGGGGGCGTGCTGGTCCGGCCGGACGAGGAGGCGCGCGCCGTTCCTGATCGCGTCCGGCGGCTCGCGGGGCCCTTCATCGTCAAGCCGACGTCCGGAGGCTCCAGCAACGGGGTCTCCCGCGTCGACGACCCGGCGCTACTGCCCGCGGCGATCGAGCACGCGCGGGAGGCGGGCGAGGACGTGCTCGTCGAGTCGTTCGTCGTCGGGCGCGAGGTCGACATCGCGCTGTTCCGCGACCGGTGGGGCGTGCTGCGGGCCGGGGCGACGCTCGAGATCGGCGTGCCCGAGTCCGGCTTTTTCGACCGGGAGCGCAAGTACGACGGCACCGCCCGGTTCACCGTGCCGGCCCGCCTCGAGGCCGCCGAGCTGGCGTCGATCGACCGGGCGGCGCGGGCGCTCTACGAGGCTCTCGGCTGCGACGGCGTCGCCCGCTTCGACTTCTTCGTGACGGTCGACGGGGTCGTCCTCAACGAGGTGAACACGTCGCCGGGGTTCACCGAGCGGTCGCAGGTGCCCCGGATGTACGAGGCCGTCGGGCTCGACTACGCCGGCCTCGTCGGGGAGCTGGTCGCGGCGGCCGCGGTGCGCGCGGCGGGGCGTGCGCCGGCCCGCGCCGCCGGGCGGGCGGCAGTGCGCGCGGCGCCGTGACGCGTCGCACCGCCGCGCGACAGCAGGCACCAGCCCGCGGCCGCGCCGCCCCGCCGCTCACGCCCCCGCGCGGAGCACGAGCGCGCCGTGCGGCCGGTACCCCGGCCCGGTCCGCGTGTGCGTCTCGACCACCTCGAAGCCGGCCCGGCGCGCCTCGTCGGCCAGCGCCTCCATCGGCCAGCGGTACGCCGTGACGACGGCGTGCTCGAACGGCTCCAGCGTCGCCCCCGTGAAGAAGCCGATCAGGAGGCTCCCGCCCGGCCGTAGCACCCGCCCGAACTCGCGCAGCACGTCCGGCACGGTCGACGGCTCGTGGTGGATCAGCGAGTACCAGGCGAGCAGGCCGCCGACGCTGCCGGACGCGTCGCCGAGGTCGCCGAGGTCGCCGACCGCGAACGGGACGTCGGGGTACGAGGCCCGCGCGAGCTCGACGAACGCCGGAACCCGGTCGACCCCGCGGGCGTCGACGCCGTGCGACGCGAGGTGCGCCGTCCAGTGCCCGGGGCCGCAGCCGGCGTCGATCACGGGTCCGTCGACCGCCCGGGCCCACGTCGTCACGAGCGACTCGTCGGCCGGGTGCACGGCGCTCATCGTGCCGAGCCGGTCGCGGTACTCGAGGGCACGGCGATCGTAGGCGGCGGTCACGTCGGCGGTCATGGCGACGAGCCTAGGAGGCGCGGGTCGTGTCCCCCGCGCACCGCGCCTCCCCGGCTGGTCGCCTCCGCGCCCACGTCCGCGGGGCGTGTTTCGCGCCGCACCGGCCCCGCGCCTACCGGCCGCGCGCCTACCGGCCGCGTGCCTACCGGCCGCGCGCCGCAAGCCGCCGCGTCCGCCGCAGGTCGACGATCCCGAGCGTGAGCGCCGCCCCCGAGAATACGAGCGACACGATCAGCGCGAGGCTGAGGGAGTCGGCGAACGACCCGGGGTCGGGCGCGGCCGTGCCCTCCACCCGCGAGGTGGCCGCCCCGCCGAGTGCGACGACGAACACCGTGCCGAGCACCGTCTGCCCCGTGGCCGACCCGACCCGTTGCGCCGTCTGGAGCACTCCGCCCGCCGCACCGCCCATCCGAGGGTCGACGTCCATCAGGGTGAGCGTCTGGTTCGGCGTGACGATCGCGCCGCCGGCGATCCCGAGCGCGAAGAGCGGCAGCACGAGTCGCAGGATCACCTCGAGAGGCGACGTCAGCCCCGGGTCGCCGTGCACGATCAGCCCCGTCGCGATCGTGGCGACGAAGAAGAGGAGGACGGCTCCGACGACGAGCGGCCGGCCGATCCGGTTCACCAGCCGACCCGCGACCGGAGCGCCGAGCACCGAACCGAGCGCCAACGCCGAGACGCCGAGCCCCGACTCCAGCGCCGAGAAGCCGAGCCCGTTCTGGTAGTACAGCGACAGCACGAGCGGGATGCCCGTGTTGCTGCAGAAGAAGACGACCGCGAACGCGACGCCGGTCACGAACGTCGGCACGCGGAACAGTCGCAGGTCGAGCAGCGGCGACGCCGAGAGCCGGGTGAGCCGCGCCTCCCGCCGGACGAACAGCGCGATCAGTCCCGCGGCCGGTACGAGCAGCATGAAGACCCACCCGCTGTGCAGCTCGTTCACCTCGACGATCGGGAACAGCACGCACAGCAGCCCCGCGCCGAGCAGCAGGGCTCCGCCGAGATCGAGCCGGCCGGAGGCGGTGGTCCCGGTGGGCTCCAAGCGCGGCACCCAGAGACGGGCGAGGACGACGGCGGCGATCCCGATCGGGACGTTGATGAAGAAGACGAGGCGCCAGCCGAACTCGGGCCCGCCGGCCGCGATCAGCAGACCGCCGACGACCGGACCGAGCGCTGTGCCCACGCCGACCGTCAGGCCGAGGCCGCCGAACGCCCGACCCCGCTCCGACCGCGGGAACGCGCTCTGGATGTACCCCGACACCTGCGGCCCGATGATGCCGCCGAACATGCCCTGGACGACCCGCGCGACGATCAGCACGATCGGGGTCGGAGCGAGTCCGACGCAGGCGCTCGCCAGGACGAAGCCGGTCACCCCGATCACGAACATGCGGCGGCGGCCCCGGGTGTCGCCGAGTCGTCCGCCGATCACCGGCATGAGGCCGAACGCGAGGATGTACCCGCTCACGATCCACTGCAGCTCGGCCGGCCCCGCACCGGTCGACCGCCCGATCGACGGCAGGGCGACGTTCGTCACGCTCACGTCGAGCAGGGCCGAGAACTGACCCATCAGCATGACGACGAGCGCTCGCCAGCGGCGCGGGTCGAGCTCGGACGCGGTGCGCGACGAGCCGCCGTCCCGCTCGCGTCCGTCGCTCATCCGCCGACTCTATGCCTCCCCTCCGTCGTCCCTCCCGCTCTCTCTCCCCCCCTTCCCCAACGAAGTGTCGCGTCGGGCTGATGTTCGCCCAGAACATCGACCCGATGGGTCACATCGTTGAGGAGGACCCCTCCGTCGCTCCCCCCTCCCCAACGAAGTGTCGCGTCGGGCTGATGTTCGCCCCGAACATCGACCCGACGGGTCACATCGTTGAGGAGGACCCCTCCGTCGCTCCCCCCTCCCCAACGAAGTGTCGCGTCCGGCTGATGTTCGCCCCGAACATCGACCCGACGGGTCACATCGTTGAGGAGGGCCCCTCCGTCGCTCCCCATCCCCAACGAAGTGTCGCGTCCGGCTGATGTTCGCGCCGAACATCGACCCGATGGGTCACTTCGTTCGAGAGCTCACCGACGCCGCGGCGTAGCCTCCGAGCGGTGACCCCCGACTCCGAGCGACGCGACGCCGAGCGACCCGCCGAGCGACCCGCCGAGCGACCCGCCGACCGCGACCGACCCCGCACGCGCCTCCTGCTGCCCGGCCAGTGGGGCCCGGCCTTCGACGACGGAGGCTCCGTCCTCATCGTCGAGGCGACCGACTTCTTCACCGAGCGTCCGATGCACCGCGCGAAGGCGCACCTCTGGCTGTCGGCGCTGCGCCACCGCGTGGCCGAGCTGGGCGAGCGGGTCGAGCACGTCCGCGCGGCGTCGGTCACCGAGGCGATCGCGGGGCGCAGGGATCTCGAGGTGATCGACCCGCCCAGCCGGCGCCTCCGGACGCTCGTGCGCGACGCGTCGCCCGCGATCGAGATCCTGCCGAGTCGGGGCTTCGTCACGACCGAGGCCGACTTCGCGGCGTGGGCCGCGAACCGGCCCGGACGCCTGCTCATGGAGGACTTCTACGAGAACGTGAGGAGGCGCGAGCAGATCCTGATGGAGGGCCCGGCCCCCACAGGCGGTCGCTTCAGCTACGACGCCGACAACCGGCACGCGCCTCCGAAGGGCGCTTTCACGCTGGGGCTGCCCGAGCCGCTCTGGCCTGTGGAGGACTCGATCGACGACGAGGTCCGCACACAGCTCGACGCCTGGCAGGCCGACGGCGTCGTGCGCTTCGTCGGCGAGGACGACACCCGCCGCTTCGCCGTCACCGCCGCCGAGGCCGAGGCCGCGCTGGACGATTTCGTCGAGTCCCGGCTCGGCGACTTCGGCCCGTTCGAGGACGCGATGCTCTCGAACGACTGGACGATGGCGCACTCCCTGCTCAGCGTGCCGATGAACCTCGGTGTGCTCGACCCCCGCGTCGCGGTCGACCGGGTGCTCGCGGCGCACGCTCGCGGCGACGCGCCCCTGGCGAGCGTCGAGGGCTTCGTCCGCCAGGTGATCGGCTGGCGCGACTACGTCTGGCACCTGTACTGGCACCTCGGTGAGTCCTACACAGGCACGAACAACGCCCTCGACGCCACGGTCGAGCTGCCCGCGTGGTGGCAGACCCTCGACTCGGGCGAGGTCGAGGCGGAGTGCCTGTCCGTCGCGCTCGACACGGTTCGACGGCACGGGTGGACGCATCACATCCAGCGGCTGATGATCCTGGGCAACTGGTCCCTGCAGCGCGGGTACCGCCCGGCCGAGCTGACCGACTGGTTCACCGACGTGTTCGTCGACGGCACCGAGTGGGTCATGCCCGCGAACATCGTCGGCATGTCGCAGCACGCCGACGGCGGGGTCGTCGCGACGAAGCCCTACGCCTCGGGAGGCCGCTACATCGACTCGATGAGCGACCACTGCGGCTCGTGCGCCTACTCGCCGACCGTGCGCGTCGGACCGGACGCGTGCCCGTTCACGGCGGGGTACTGGGCCTTCCTGCACCGGGCCGAGCCGGCGCTCCGCGACAACGCCCGGATGCGCAACCCACTACGGCAGATGCGCGGGCTCGCCGACCTCGACGCGGTGATCGACCAGGAGGCGCGGCGCGCGATGCCGTGACCGGTCGCGTCCGCGGTCGGCCGGGTCGCGATCGTGTCCTGTGGCGTTCGCGGCATCGTGTCGTGTTCGGACGCGACAGGATGCCGCGAACGCGACACGACACGACACGGCGAGGCGTGACGACCGCAGGAGGCGCGGTTCGGCCGAGCCGCGCCTCCTCCCGTTTCGTAGACTGGACGGATGGGAGAACACGCGCGCCTGACCGGCCGGTCGCGCCGTCGGGCGACGGCCGCTGCGGCGTTCCCCAACCGACTCGTGCTGACCAAGAAGGCCATCGGCACGAACGGCTGGCTGAGCTCGTGGGGCACGAACGCCCACGGAGAGATCGCCGGGTGCCCGCCGCCACGGCGCTGAGCCGTCTCGATCGACGATCGGCGGCGCCCCGCATCCGCGTTCCCCTTCTCTCTTAAGGCCGTCCATGTCGTCATCCCCGTCCCGTCCCTCCTCGCCCGGTGCCCGCCTCGCCGCCTTCGTCAGCCGCGACGTCGTCGGCGGCGCCCTGTTGCTCGCCGCCACGGTGCTCGCTCTCGTGCTCGCCAACACCGGAGCCGCCGGCTGGTACGCCGCCGTCCGCGACACCACCATCGGCCCGGCGTCGCTGCACCTCGACCTCAGCGTCGGAGCGTGGGCCGCCGACGGCCTGCTCGCGATCTTCTTCTTCGTGGTCGGGCTCGAGCTCAAGCAGGAGTTCGTCGCCGGCTCGTTGCGCGACCCCCGCGTCGCCGCGATCCCGGTCGTCGCGGCCGTCGGCGGTGTCGCGCTGCCCGCCGTCATCTACACGCTGATCAATCTCGGGCAGGGTCCGGAGGCGCTCCAGGGCTGGGCGATCCCCGCCGCCACCGACATCGCGTTCGCGACCGCGGTGCTCGCCGTCGTCGGCAAAGGGCTGCCGCCCGCGCTGCGCGTCTTCCTGCTGACGCTCGCCGTCGTCGACGACCTGCTCGCCATCACGATCATCGCGGTCTTCTACACGTCGGCCATCGCGTTCGGGCCGTTGCTGCTGGCGCTCGTGCCGCTCGGCCTGTTCGCGCTCGCCGTGCAGCGCGGGGTCCGTGCCTGGTGGCTGCTCATCCCGCTCGGCGTGCTGACCTGGGTGCTCGTGCACGCGTCGGGCATCCACGCGACCATCGCCGGCGTCGCCCTCGGCCTGGTCGTGCCGGTCGTGGCGAGCCGTCGCACGAAGACGGAGCAGAGCGGCGTCGGACTCACCCACGCCTTCGCCCACACGTGGAGCCCGTGGTCGGCCGGCATCGCCGTGCCCGTCTTCGCGTTCTTCTCGGCCGGGGTCACGGTCGGCGGCATTGCGGGGCTCGTCGAGTCGTTCGGCGATTCCGTCACCGTGGGCATCGCGGTCGCGCTCGTCGTCGGCAAGACGATCGGCATCACCGGCGGCACCTTCCTCGTGACGCGCTTGCCCGGGCTGCGGCTGGACCCGACAGTGCGCTGGCCCGACATCGTCGGCATGTCCTGCGTCGCCGGGATCGGCTTCACCGTGTCGCTGCTCGTCGGCGAGCTCGCGTTCGGCCCGGGCAGCACGGCCGACGACCACGTCAAGGTCGGCGTGCTGACCGGGTCGCTCGTGGCGGCGGTCGTCGGCGGTGCGATGCTCGCCGTTCGGGCGCGCGGGTACCGCCGTGGGGCCGCGGCCGGCTGAGCACGGTCGGGCGGGGGCGCTCGGAACACCTCGTTCTGATCGACGCACCTCACTCGAACGTGGTGCGTCGATCAGAACGAGGTGCGGGCGGCAGCGGCGGCCCGCCGTGCGAGCGCCGCGAAGGCCTCGCGCAACGGCTCGGGCCCGACCACCTCGACGTCGGCGTCGAAGCGCATCAGCGACGCGGCGAGCCCGGCCCACGACCACGCTCCGGCCACGACCCGGCACCGCTCGCGACCAGCAGAGCCGCCCACCGGGTCCCCGCCGACCGGTGACACCACCGCGTCCGCGACATAGGGTGCGACGTCCGCCACGGCCGCGTCGATGATCACCTCACCCGTGCACGGCCACCGATCGACCCCGTCCGTCGTCGACCCCTTGAACCGGCCCGCGACGAACGCGGCCACGTCGCCCCCGGGCACCTCGCGCGGGGCGAAGCGGGCGCCGAGCTGCGTCCGCGGTGTCATCCGGTCGACCCGGTACGTGCGCCAGGCCTCGCGGTCGAGGCTCCACGCGACGAGGTACCAGCGTCCCGCGTTGGTCACGAGGTGGTGCGGCTCCGCCCGCCGAGGAGGCGCGGTGTCGGTCACCGAGACCGGCCGACCCTCGGTCGCGTAGTCGAACCGCACGACGAGGCGGTCGCGGACGGCCGTGCCGAGCAGGGCGAGCACCTCCGGGTCGACGGGCGCGCCGCCCCCGGGTCGCGACGGCAGCGCCGTGATGTTCAGCGCGTCCATGCGGTGCCGCAGACGCGAGGGCATGACCTGCCGGACCGTCGTCAGGGCCCTGACCGCCGCCTCCTCGATTCCGCTGTCGGGCTGCGCCGCCGACTGCAGCGCGATCGCGAGCGCGAGGGCCTGCTCGTCGTCGAACAGCAGGGGAGGCAGCTCGGAGCCGGCGTCGAGGCGGTAACCGCCGTCGGGGCCCTTCGTGGCGTGGATGCGGTAGCCGAGGTCGCGCAGCCGGTCGACGTCGCGCCGCACGGTGCGGTCGCTGACGTCGAGTCGCTCGGACAGCAGCTGACCCGGCCAATCGCGCCGCGTCTGCAGCAGGGAGAGCAGCACGAGCATGCGCGAGGTCGGTCCGGACATGGGTCGATTCTGCCGCGAGAAGCGGACGCGATCTGTCCGCTTCTGCCGCGAGTGTGGTTCCCGTCACACCGACACCGACCCCGAAAGGCAGCACCATGACGATCACGACCACCACCCACCTGAACCTCCGCGGCACCGCTCGGCAGGCCCTCGAGTTCTACCAGTCCGTCTTCGGCGGGCAGCTCACCGCGTTCACGTACGCCGACTTCGGCGGCGGAGCCGACAGCGGCGCCGTGCCGTCCGAGGCCGACCTGATCGTCTGGGGTCAGGTCGAGAGCCCCGAGGGGTTCCGCATCATGGCGTTCGACATGCCGGCGTCGCGGGCCCTCGATCGCGGCACCGATCCGTTCTTCGAGTCGTTGCGCGGCACCGACGCCGACGAGATCACCGCGATCTGGGAGAAGCTGTCGGTCGGCTCGACCGTCATCGTGCCGCTGGCCCCGGCGGCGTGGTCGCCGCTCTACGGCATGCTGACCGACCCGTTCGGCGTCACGTGGGTCGTCGACGCCACCGCGCCGGCCGCCGGCTGACGCCACGAACCTCGTTCTGGCCGACGAACCGCGCTATAACGAGGTGCGTTGGCCGGAACGAGGTTCTGGCGCCCCGCCCACCGCCGAAGGGAACCGCATGGCGAGCATCGCCGACAAGCCGATCGTGCGCTTCACGGTCGAGCAATGGCAGCAGTACCTCGACGAGCACGCGGCGACCGACGTGGTCGGCGTGCGGCTGACGCTGCGCAAGAAGAACTCGACCGCGGACGGCATGACCTGGTCGGAGGCGCTCGACGTCGCCCTCTGCCACGGTTGGATCGACGGTCAGAGCGCCCGACTCGACGACGACTACCTGCTGACGGCGTTCCAGCCGCGACGCAGCGCGAGCCCGTGGTCGCAGGTCAACCGCGAGCATGTGGCGCGGCTGATCGCGGAGGGGCGGATGCTCCCGCGCGGGCTGGCCGAGGTCGAGCGCGCCCGGGCCGACGGTCGCTGGGACGCGGCGTATCGGCAGAAGGGCGCGGTCGCGCCTCCGGACCTCGAGGAGGCGCTGGCCGCGAACGCGGACGCCCTCGCGTTCTGGCAGACGCTCACCAAGACGGAGCGGTTCCGCGTGTACTTCCGCCTCGCCGCGATCAAGACGCCCGCGGTGCGCGCCGCGCGCATCCGCGACGTCGTCGAGAAGGCGGCGCGCGGCGAGCGGCACTACCGCTGAGCGGCCCGGGCTCCGCTGCGCACCTCGTTCTGATCACCGCGCCTCGCTACAACGCGGTGCGGTGATCAGAACGAGGTGCGGGGGAGCCGAAGCGCAGGAGGCGCGACTCGCCAACCGCCGGAGGCGCGGCGCAGCAGACGGCCGCCTCGCAATTGCCAGCGGAATCCCAGCGAATTCGCGCCTCCTGAGCATGCACCGAGTGCGTCGGTGCACTTAGTGTAATCAGCGTGCAGGAGAGACCCGTGGCGACCGATCGTCGTGCCGCCCTCAAGGCGAGGCACCGTCAGGCGATCCTCGACGCGGCCGACGCACTGATCGCCGAGCGGCGTGACACGCGCTTCAGCGTCGACGAACTCGCCGAACGGGCCGACGTCTCACGCCGCACGGTCTTCAACCACTTCGCCTCGCTCGACGACATCGTCATGAGCGTCTGCACGCAGGTGCTGACCGGCGCGGTCGAGGAGTTCCGGGTGGCCGCGGCGGCGACGCCCGTCGGTGACGGGACCCGCGCCTCCTTGTTCGCCGAGGTGACGCTCGCGATGCGCGGCATCGACCTGCCGGCCGTGATCAGCTACCTGTGCGGCGTGCTCGGCGTCGACGCCTCGACGGGGCGCTCGCACCAGGCCGTTCAAGAGGTCTTCACGCGCGCGACGGCGCAGCTCGCGGACGAGCTCGAACAGCGCAGCGCGACGCTCGACCGGCTCGAGATCGATCTGCTGGTCAGCTCGATGATGAACGGCATCGCCGTCATCGCCCAGCACTGGATCGCCGAGACCGGCGCCGCCCTCGACGACGCCTCGCGCGAGGTCTGGGCGCGGCTGCTCGACCGGATGATCACGTCGATCCGCGCCGGCTACGCCCCCGTCTCGCACCCCTGACCCACCCGACCCACCCGCACCGCACCTCCTTCTCGACGACGCGAAGGGGCACCCACCCCATCACCACCGCAGCATCTCTTGGAGGAACCGAGAACATGGCAACACTGCTCTATCGACTCGGCCGGTTCTCGGCCCGGAAGGCCTGGCTGGTCATCGTGGCCTGGATCGTGATCCTGGGTCTCGCCGGCGGCGCCTTCGCGCTGTTCGGCGGCACACTGACGTCGGCCGTCAGCATCCCCGGCACCGCGACGCAGAAGGTCAGCGACGAGCTGTCCGAGAAGTTCCCGCAGGCGAGCGGAGGCGCGGGCTCGGTCGTCTTCACGACCACCGACGACAAGCCGTTCAGCGACACGCAGAAGACCGCGATCGGCGAGCTGCTCGAGAAGACGAAGAAGCTCGACGACGTCAAGGGCACGACCAACCCGTTCGACACGCAGGCGCAGATCGAGGCGCAGGCGAAGCAGGTCGACGACGGCCGCGCGCAGCTCACCGCGGGGCAGCAGCAGATCACCGACGGTGAGTCGCAGCTCGCTGCCGGCCAGGCGCAGCTGACGGCCGGTCAGCAGCAGCTCGACGCCGCCAAGGCGCAGGCGACCGCCCAGGCCCAGGCAGCCGGAGGCACATTGCCGGCGGCCGCGCAGGCCCAGTTCGATGCGCAGCAGGCCCAGATCACGGCCGGTCAGCAGCAGCTCGACACCCAGAAGGCCACGCTCGAGCAGAGCAAGACCGAGCTCGCGGCGCAGAGCACCAAGCTGGAAGACGGCGCCAAGCTGATCGACCTCGCGAAGGAGCTGCGCCAGGTGTCGAGCGACGACACCGCCGCGGTCGCCACCATCCAGTTCTCGACGGCGCTCAACCTCGTCCCGGCCGAGTCGAAGACCGGCGTGGTCGACGAGCTGAACGGCGCCTCGATCGACGGCGTCCAGGTCGAGGTGTCGAACGACATCGCGCAGAGCATCCCCGAGATCTTCGGGGCGGGTGAGGTCGCCGGTGTCGTCGTGGCCGCGATCGTGCTGTTCATCATGCTGGGCACGCTGATCGGTGCGGGTCTGCCGCTCATCAACGCCCTGATCGGCGTCGGCGTCGGCGTGCTCGCCTCGCTCGCCCTCTCGGGCACCGTCGAGATGCTGTCGGTCACGCCCGTGCTGGGAGTGATGCTCGGCCTGGCGGTCGGCATCGACTACTCGCTGTTCATCCTGAACCGGCACCGCAACCAGTTGAAGGACGGGGTGCCGCTGCACGAGTCGATCGGGCTCGCGAACGGCACGTCGGGCAACGCGGTCGTGTTCGCCGGCTCGACGGTGCTGATCGCCCTGCTCGCGCTGAACCTGACCGGCATTCCCTTCCTCGGCCTGATGGGCACCGTCGGCGCGGTCTGCGTGTTCGTCGCGATCCTCATCGCGATCACGCTGACGCCGGCGCTGCTGCGCCTCGTCGGCATGCGCATCCTCACGAAGAAGGCCCGCGCGAACGTCGGCCACACCGGTGCCGTGCCGGTGCCGAACAAGCCGATGAGCACCGTGCGTGCCGTCCTGACGCTGATCGCCGGCATCGCCGTGCTGCTGATCGTCGCCATCCCCGCGCTGTCGATGCGTCTGGGGCTGCCCGCCGGCTCGTCCGAGCCCGTCGACTCGAGTGCCTACAAGGCGTACAAGATCGTCGAGGACAAGTTCGGCGCCGGTGTCAACGGTCCGCTGCTCGTCGTCGCCGACCTGCCCGAGGCCGTCTCGGAGGACGACCTCGTCTCGGAGCAGGTCCGCATCGGCACCGCGCTCAAGGCGGAGAACGACGTCGCGGCCGTCGCGCCGATCGGTGCCTCGAAGGACGACACGCTGCTGGCGTTCCAGGTCGTGCCGAAGGGCGGCCCGACCGCCGAGTCGACCGAGCAGCTCGTCCGCGACCTGCGCGGACTCGACATCGACGGCGTCGACTCGCTCGGCGTCGCAGGCAACGCGTCCGGCAACATCGACGTCAGCGAGAAGCTCGCCGGAGCCCTGCCGCTCTACCTGCTCGTGGTCGTCGGCCTGTCGTTGATCATCCTGATCTTCGTGTTCCGGTCGATCCTCGTGCCGATCACGGCCACGCTCGGCTTCGTGCTGTCGCTGTTCGCGGCGTTCGGTGGCGTGACCGCGGTGTTCCAGTGGGGCTGGCTCGCGCCGGTGTTCGGGGTGCACGATCCGGGGCCCATCCTGAGCTTCCTGCCGATCCTGATGGTCGGCGTGCTGTTCGGACTCGCGATGGACTACCAGCTGTTCCTGGTCAGCGGAATGCGCGAGGCGTACGCCCACGGCTCGTCGGCCCGCCTGGCCGTGCAGCGCGGTGTGCACGCCGGTCGGACGGTCGTCATCGCGGCGGCCCTGATCATGACGGCGGTCTTCTCCGGCTTCGTGTTCTCGAACTCGGTGCTGATCCAGTCGATCGGTCTGGGGCTCGCACTCGGCGTGCTGATCGACGCGTTCGTCGTGCGCCTGCTGCTCATCCCGGCGGTCATGCACCTGCTCGGGGACGCGGCCTGGTGGCTGCCGAAGTGGCTCGATCGCATCCTGCCCGACGTCGACGTCGAGGGCGCGTCCCTCGAGCGCACCGTCAAGCACCCGCACGGCGGCGAGTCGCACTCGCACGTGGACCCGACCGTCCCCGTGGACGCGGTGCCCGCCGGCTCGCACCCCGACGAGCACGGGCGTCACGCGGGCTGAGGCCCGGTGGCGTCACGGGAGTGACGTGACGGGAGGCGCGGTGTCTGCGGGCACCGCGCCTCCTGCGTGTGCGCCTCCTCGTTCTGCGTCCTGCGGTTCGGACCGCAGCGCCTCCCGGGTTCGTCGTGCGTCCGCTTCTCTCCACAGGCGCCCCAGATCCATCCCCAGGAGGCACGGCGTCAGCCACACACGACGCCCCGCGTCGTGCAGACTGGTCGCTGACCCCATCGGACCACAGCCGCTCTGATGACGCTCGCTCCCTCCCGACCGTCCGAAGGACTTCCCCGTGCCCGAAGAACGAACCCCCGGCGACCCCGCCGACGCCGCGTCCGGCGCCGCCTCCGTGACGCCGCGCGATGCCTCGCGTCTGGCGGTGCTCCGCGCCCTGCTGTTCGACCTCGACGGCGTGCTGACGCCGACCGCCGAGGTGCACATGCGTGCCTGGTCGCGCCTGTTCAACGACTACTTCGCGGCGCACGACCTCGCGCCGTACACCGAGTCCGACTACTTCGAGCACGTCGACGGCCGGCCGCGTTACGACGGTGTGCGGGCCATGCTCGCCGCCCGCGGCGTGACGCTGCCCGAGGGCAGCCCCGACGACGGGCCCGACGTCGAGACCGTCTGCGGTCTCGGCAACCGCAAGAACTCCGTCTTCGAGGCCGAGCTGCGCGAGAACGGCGTCGCCCCCTACCCGGGCTCGGTCGCGTTCGTCGACCGCGCCATCCGCGAGGGTGTCCAGGTCGCCGTCGTGTCGAGCTCGCGCAACGCCGTGCCGGTGCTCGAGGCCGCCGGTCTGCGCGACCGCTTCGACGTGATCGTCGACGGCGTCGTGGCCGCAGCCGACGGCATCGCGGGCAAGCCCGCGCCCGACACCTATCTCGACGCGGCACGGAGGCTCGGGCTGAGTCCCGCCGACTGCGTCGTCGTCGAAGACGCCCAGTCGGGTGTCGAGGCCGGCCGTCGCGGTCACTTCGGCCTCGTGCTCGGCGTCGACCGCGGCACGGGGGCGCAGACCCTCCTCGACTTCGGTGCCGACGTCGTCGTCGACGACCTCGCCGAGGTCGTCGACGCCCTCGACCGAACGACCCCGTCCGCCGCGACGAACACCTCTCGCACACCCGCTTCCCCCTCCGAAGGCATCTCGTGAACGACATCTCGTCCGATCCGCTCGACCGCAACCGGTTCCCCATCGACGAATGGGCGCTGGTCGAGGACGAGTACACCCAGGGCGACGAGGGCGTCACCGAGACGATCTTCGCGCTCGGCAACGGCTACCTCGGCATGCGCGGCAACCCCGACGAGGGTCGGGGCGGCCACTCGTTCGGCACCTACGTGAACGGGTTCCACGAGACGTGGCCGATCAGGCACGCCGAAGAGGCCTTCGGCTTCGCGCGCGTCGGCCAGACGATCGTCAACGTGCCCGACGGCAAGGTCATCAGGCTCTACGTCGACGACGAGCCGTTCGTACTGTTCGAGGCCGACATCCTGTCGCACGTGCGTCGCCTCGACTTCCGCGACGGCGTGCTGTCGCGCGAGATCCACTGGCGCACCCCGTCCGGCAAAGAGGTCCTGGTCACCAGTCGACGCCTCGTCTCGTTCGAGGACCGTCACCTCGCCGTCATCGAGTACGAGGTGACGGTGCTCGACTCCGATGCGTCGCTGCTCATCTCGAGCCAGATCCTCAACCGGCAAGACCTCGGCGACGAGTACCACGCGGGCATGCGGGCCGCGGCGGACGCGTTCGACCCGCGCCGCGCCTCCTCGTTCGACGAGCGGGTGCTGCAGCCGGTGCTGCGTCGCAACGGCGGCTCGCGTGCCGTGCTCGGCTACCGCACGTCGAACTCGGGCATGACGATCGCCGTCGGTGCCGACCACGTGCTCGAGACCGAGAACGAGTGGGACGAGTCGTCGCAGATCGACGACGACCTCGCGAAGCACGTGTACCGCGTGCGGGCCAGGGCGGGCCAGAAGGTGCGCCTCGTCAAGACGCTCAGCTACCACACGTCGCGGGGCGTGCCTCCTCGCGAGCTCGCCGACCGCTGCGACCGCACGCTCGACCGGGCCCGGGAGTCGACCCCCGAGGTCCTCTTCGCACACCAGCGCGCCTGGCTCGACGACTTCTGGGCGCGGGCCGACGTCGCGATCGCGGGTCAGCCGGCCATCCAGCAGGCCGTCCGCTGGAACCTCTTCCAGCTCGCACAGGCGAGTGCCCGCACCGACGGCCAGGGCGTCGCGGCGAAGGGTGTGACGGGCTCGGGCTACGGCGGTCACTACTTCTGGGACACCGAGATCTACGTGCTCCCGTTCTTGACGTACACGTCGCCGAACGCGGCGCGCAATGTGCTGCGCTTCCGGCTCGGCATGCTCGACGCGGCCCGCGATCGCGCCGTCGAGCTGAACCAGCGCGGGGCGCTCTTCCCGTGGCGCACCATCAACGGACTCGAGTCGAGCGCGTACTACGCAGCCGGCACCGCGCAGTACCACATCGACGCCGACATCTCGCATGCACTGAACCAGTACGTGAACGCCACGGGCGACGACGACTTCATGCAGCGCGGCGGTGTGGACGTGCTCGTCGAGACCGCCCGCCTCTGGGCCGACCTCGGCTTCTGGCGGTCGAACGGCGACGAGCAGTTCCACATCGACGGCGTCACCGGGCCCGACGAGTACACGACGGTCGTCGACGACAACCTCTACACGAACGTCATGGCGCGGGCGAACCTCCGGGCGGCAGTCCGCACCGTGACCGCGCTCGAGCGCGAGTCGCCGGTCGCGTACGAGCGCATGGTTCTGCGACTCGGGCTCGACGCCGACGAGGTCGAGGGCTGGCGAGCCGCCGCCGAGGCGATGCACATCCCGTACGACGCGCACCGCGGCGTCCACCCGCAGGACGCCCAATTCCTCGACAAAGAGCTCTGGGATCTCGCGGCGACCCCGGCGAGCAAGCGGCCGCTGCTGTTGCACTACCACCCGCTGGTCATCTACCGGTTCCAGGTGCTGAAGCAGGCCGACGTGGTGCTCGCGCTGTTCCTGCAGGGCGACGAGTTCACCGACGAGCAGAAGCGTCGCGACTTCGAGTACTACGACGCGCTCACGACGGGCGACTCGACGCTGTCGCGCGTGGTGCAGTCGATCATCGCGGCCGAGGTCGGGCACCACCAGCTCGCCATGCAGTACTTCATGTCGTCGCTCTTCGTCGACCTCGCCGACCTGCACCGCAACACGGCCGACGGCGTGCACGTCGCGTCGACCGGCGGGGTCTGGGCGGCGCTCGTCAACGGCTTCGGCGGCATGCGCGACTGGCTCGGCTCGATCACGTTCGATCCGCGCCTGCCCGCCGGTTGGAGCGAGCTGACCTTCCGCGTCACGATCAAGAACAGCCGCGTCCGCGTCGACCTCGCCTCGCACGAGATCGTGTTCACGATCGAGACCGGCGACGGGGTCACGGTCGGCGTCCGCGGCGATCGCGTGCACGTTCCGCCCGGGGCTCCGACCCGCGTCGCCCTCGCCGACCAGGGTCCGCGCATCACGACGCGCGTGCCCACGACCGACGACCTGCGCGGTCAGACCCGCGCCGACGGCTCGGTCATCACGGCGTCCATCCCGACGATCAGCATCGACCGGTTCGAGACGGAGGACGAGACCGCGTCGTAGCCGGCGCCACTGCGCGACCCGCGCCTCCTGGGCTGCGCACCTCGTTCTGATCGACGCACCGCGTCATAGCGCGGTGCGTCGATCAGAACGAGGTGCGGGCCAGCCGCGAGAGCCGAGGAGGCGCGGTGCGGCACCCGAGGACGCTGGCGGCCGCGTCGCCCCCGACGTAGTCTGTCGGGGTGAGCATCACTCGTTCGTCAGCAACGCCCGCGGGGCGTCAGGAGGTCGTCGGCGGTTCGTCCGCCGGCATCAGGTAGCCGTCGCTACCCGATGTGACCTCTTTTCCTGATGAACCGCCCGGTGCGGTCGCGGCCGTCGAGCCGTGCCCCGGGCCCGTGTGATTGGTGATCTCCGCATGTTCTCCGTGACCGACAAGATGATCCGCGCCTCCTTCGTGAACGCCTCGCGCAAGGAGGTCTCCGACCTGAAGCTCCCGCCCGGGTTCGACGAGCTCGACTTCGACGCCCTCGACTTCGTCGGCTGGCGCGACCCCGTGTTCGCCCGCCGCGCGTACGTCGTGGTGCCGACCGACACCGAGGCCGGAGCCGCGGCCGGACTCACCGGCGTGCTGCTCAAGCAGGCCGAGGCGTCGCCGCGCGCCCAGGTCCAGTGCACCTGGTGCCAGGACGTGACGCTGCCCAACCCCGTCGTGTTCTACAGCGCGAAGCGGGCCGGAGCCGCCGGGCGCAACGGCGACACGATCGGCACCCTCGTCTGCGCCGACTTCGAGTGCTCGGCCAACGCGCGCAAGGCGCCCCCGGTCGCGTACCTCGGCTTCGACATCGAGGCCGCGCGCGAGCAGCAGATCGCCGCGCTGCGGGCGCGTGCGGCCGGATTCGCGCGCACGGTGCTCGACGGGCGCTGACTCGCACCGCGCCTCCCGCGCACGGTGCTCGACGGGCGCTGACTCGCACCGCGCCTCCCGCGCTGTCAACCTCGTTCTGGCCAATGAACCGCGTCATATCCAGGTTCAATGGCCGGAACGAGGTTCTGCCGACCCCGAGGAGGCGCGGTTCGGCCTCCAGAAGGACGCCCCGCTACGACGCGACGCGCGTGTCGTACTCGACCCACGCCTCCTTCACGTCGCCGAAGTGCTCGATCGACCAGTCCTCGAGGGCCTTGAGCGGAGCGCACAGGGTGCGGCCGGCCTCGGTCAACGCGTATTCGACGCGCGGCGGCACCTCGGCGAAGACGGTGCGCGTGACGAGTCCGTCGCGTTCGAGCCCGCGGAGTGTCTGCGTCAGCATCTTCTGCGAGATGCCCTCGACATGGCGGCGGATCTCGCTGAAGCGGCGCGGGCCGTGGCTGAGGGTGCCGACGATCAGGACGGTCCACCGGTCGCCGATGCGGTCGAGCACCCGGCGGGTCGGGCAGTCGTCGCTGTAGGGGTTCAGCTCGCGGCCGCCGACCGAGAGGTGATCGGCGGTCTCTCCCGCTGCGGGGTTGGTTACCACGAAGTGCCTACTTCCCATCAGTGACTAATGGATCTAGCGTAAACGCCGAACCCCCGTTTTCCGAAGGAGAAATCATGAGCAGCATCACCGTCATCGGCGGAACCGGCTACGCCGGCAGCGCGATCGTCCGCGAGGCCGCGAGCCGCGGTCACGACGTCACGTCCTTCAGCCGCACCGCCCCCGGGGGCGACGCCCGTGTCGAGGGTGTCCGGTACGAGACCGGCTCGATGACCGACGCCGATGTCCGCGCCCGCGCCGTCTCCGGAGCCGACATCGTCGTCTCCGCGCTGTCGCCCCGCGGCGAGCTCGACGGCAAGATCGTGGACGCCGACCTGGCCCTCGCCGAGCTCGCGACCGACGCCGGCGTGCGTTTCGGTGTCGTCGGCGGGTTCAGCTCGCTCCGCCCGTCGGAGGGTGCGCA
This sequence comes from Frigoribacterium sp. 2-23, assembly GCF_049601585.1. GTDB lineage: Bacteria > Actinomycetota > Actinomycetes > Actinomycetales > Microbacteriaceae > Frigoribacterium. Next base: position 210,989 of record NZ_CP187126.1, read on the forward strand.
GCGCTTCGCCGAGAGCGGCGAGCTGCCCCCGGAGTACGCCTCGGAGGCCCTGCAGATGAACGAGGTGCTGACCCGTCTCGGCCAGACGCCGGACACGCTCGACTGGTTCTTCGCGTCGCCCGCCATGCAGTTCGGCGCCTATGCCCCGGGCGAGTCGCTCGGTCGTTACCGTCTGGGTGGCGAGGTCGCGCTGTTCGACGACGAAGGCGTGTCCGCCGTGAGCGGTGCCGACTTCGCGCGGGCCATCGTGGACCAGATCGAGGCGCCGACGGTGCGGCGCGCGCAGTTCAACGTCGCGTACTGAGGCACGCCCCTGCGGTGGCGCGGCGTCGTGTCGTGTGCGGTTCGCGGCATCGTGTCGTGTTCGTCCGCGACACGATGCCGCGAACGCGACAGGACGCAGGAGGCGCGGTGCGGGCAGGACTTGCACCGCGCCTCCCGCGCTGTCTGCGTCCCGGATGGTCGCAAATTTGCGACCGGCTAGGGTCGCAACCGGGTTTGTGAGCGGCGTGTCGGTGCCGTCCGCGGCCGATCGGTCGCAAATTGCGAGAAGTGCTGCCCGGCGGCGGGTCGTGTGCGGTTCGCGGCATCGGGCCGCCGTTAAACACCGAGCGGCCGGGCCCTCGTCGGAACGAGGTGCGCCGGCCGCGCGTCGGGGCGGGTGTCGTCAGGCGGTCATCGCGTGCGGCTGCGCGAAGAAGTCGGCGTACGACGGGCCGGCGTCGGCAGCAGCCGACGATCCGGCGACACCGGTCGAGACGGCGGCGGCGATCGAGGCAGCCGTCGTGGCCGCAGCCGAGAGCCTCGACGAACGGCGACGCTTCGGGTAGGTGTCGATGTGCACCGGGCGGACGTTGCTGGCCCGTGTGTAGTAGCTGTCGATCTCGGCCCGCTCGAAACCGCCGGACACACCGAGTGTGCGCGTGATGGTCGAGAGGAGCCTGTCGTGGGACAAGCCGGCGAGGTCGTGAGACGTGATGGTCATCGGTCGCTCTTTCTGGCAGCCCTGCGCTGCCGTCGGACTCTGTCGTGCTGTCGGGCCCTGCCGTGAATCAGGACCCTGCCACCTGGGGTGGCATCCACAATTGTGTCGGGATTTACCTAGACCGTCTAGCTGAGATCGGCATTCTTCGCATTTCGGACAACCGACCCGAGCACAGCCGCGGGCCTCGGCGGCACGGACGACGACGGGCGCCCCACCCGCAGGTGAGGCGCCCGTTCCGAACACCGGAGCCGAGGAGGCGCGGCTCAGCGAGCCATCGACCCCGCGGTCTCGTCGCTGGCCGAGCCGGCAGCGGCACCAGCGTCCGAACCAGCGTCACCCGCGGCACCAGCACCCGCGGCATCGCGGCGCTTCCGCCGCGCCCGCACGATGAAGCTCGACAGGTACACGAGCGCGAGCGAGACGACGATCGCGCCGATCACGGCGCCCTGGCCGCCGGCCTGGCTGATGTGGCCGAAGATGATGCCGACCACGCCGTAGTCGGCGTCGGAGAACGTCGAGTTCGACAGCCCGATGTCGCCGAGCACCGGCAGCAGGAAGAGCGGCAGGAACGTGATCGCGATGCCGTTGGCGAAGGCGCCCAGCACGGCGCCGCGACGACCGCCGGCGGCGTTGCCGATGACACCCGACGCGGCACCCGTCATGAAGTGCGCGACGACGCCCGGGATGATGATCGCGGTGCCCGCGAAGATCATGATCGACATGCCGACGATGCCGCCGACGAAGCTCGCGAGGAACCCGATCAGCACGGCGTTCGGCGCGAACGTGAACGTGATCGGCACGTCGAGCGCGGGGATGGCGTTCTTGACGAGGCGCTCGCTGATGCCCTTGAACGCGGGGATGATCTCGGCGAGGACGACGCGCACGCCGGCCAGGATGATGAACACACCGGCCGAGAACGTGGCCGCCTGCATCAGCACGTAGACGATGTAGTTCTGGCCCGAGCTCAGCTCCGACTCGATGTACGCCGAGCCGGCGAACAGGCCGACGATCACGTAGATGACCGCCATCGACAGCGCGACGATCACGGTCGTGTCGCGGAGGAACCCGAGCCCCTTGGGGAAGACGATCTCCTCGGTCGACTTCGACGGGTTCTTCTTGCTGCGCGTCAGGGTCGCGACCAGTCCGCTCAGGGCGATGCCCGCGCCTCCGGTGTGACCGATGCCCACGTCGTTCGTGCCCGTGACCTTGCGCATGAACGGCTGCACGATCGCCGGCGACAGCGTCGTGACGAGACCCTGCAGCAGCGCGCCCCAGAGCACGACGCCCCAGACCGGGAACCCGGCGACACCGAGGATCACGGCGATCATCGCGGCCATGTAGAAGGCGACGTGACCCGAGAGGTAGATGTACTTGTAGTGCGTCGTCGCGGCGAGCAGCACGTTGACGATCATGCCGAAGAAGAAGATCAGGGCGGCGGCCGAACCGTAGTCGAGCAGCACCTGACCCACGATGGCCTCGTTGTTCGGCACGACGCCCTGCACGTTGAACGCGTGCTGGAACATGTCGCCGAACGGGTTCAGCGCGCCGACGACGACACCGGCACCGGCGGCCAGCACCAGGAACCCGACGAGCGTGCGCACGGTGCCCTTGAGCACGTCGCTGAACGCCTTGCGCTGCAGCAGCAGGCCGACGAGCGAGATCAGCGCGACGATGATCGCCGGCTGACGGAAGATGTCGAGCAGGACGTCGAGCACGGCGTTCATCGGCCGGCCTCGGCGTCCGGCACGGTGATGCCCTTGCGCTCGGCGGTCTCGCGCACCTTGGTGCGGAGCTCGTTGAGGTCGATGATGCTGTTCAGCACGACGACGTCGCCGAGCCCGCCGACCGAGTCGGCCAGGTCGGCCCCGACGAAGATCGCGTCGGCCGAGCCGGGGCCTACCGAGCCGAGGTCGGCGTGGTCGACGTCGACCCCGGTGATCCCCAGTTCCTTGAGCACCTTGTCGATGTTCATGTGGACCATGAAGCTCGAGCCGAGGCCCGTGCTGCACACTGCGAGGAATTTCATGCGTTCTGTCCGATCTTGGTGATGACCGCCAGGGTGTCGGCGGCCGAGGTGGAGGCGAGCAGCTCGGTGCGGAGCGTCTCGTCGGAGAGCAGCGTGGCGAGCTCCATCATCGTGTTCAGGTGACCCTGCGGGTCGGTCGCCGCGAGGCAGAAGAACAGGTCGATGGGGTGCTCGGCCTCGTCGTTCAGGAGCACGGGCATCGCCACCCGCAGGCTCGAGAGGGAGGTGCGCACGACGCCGTTCTCGGGGCGGGAGTGCGCGAGCGCGATGCCGAAGCCGAGGTCGATGTAGGTGCCACCGGCCGCGATCGAGTCGGTGATCGCCGTGACGTACTCGGGCGTGATGTCGCCCGCGTCGAGCAGGGGGCGCGTGACGCGATCGATCGCGTCCCGCCACCCGTCGACCGAGTCCGCGAAGCGGATCGTGTCCGGGGTGAGGTAGTCGTTGAGCATGGTCCTTGTTCCGTGGTCGATGGTGCGGGGGAGGGGAGCCGAGGAGGCACGGTGCGGGCGATCACGCCGCCCGCCTCCGGTCAGCCGTGCAGGCCGAAGAAGATCTCGCTGTTCTGCGGGGTGAAGTGCGTGGTGCCGTACGCCACCGCCCGGTCGTCCGCGTCGAACACCGTCGACGCGATCTTGAGCAGCGTCGACCCGAGCGGCACGTCGATGAGGTCGGCGACGGTCTCGTTCGCGGTGTCGAGGCTGACCAGCAGGTCGTTGCGCGAGAGGCGCAGGCCGTACTGCTCGGTGAGGTGCTTGTAGAGCGAGCCGTCGGTGAAGTCGACCGTGGCCGTCGTCGGGTAGGCGGTGAGCGGCAGCCACGTGACGACGAGGTGGTGCAGCGTGCCGTTGACGAAGCGGAGGCGCGTGAGCTCGACGACCTCGTCGGCCGAGCTGATGTCGAGGTGGGTCGCGACCGTCTCGCCCGCGCGGACGATCCGCTGGTCGAGCACGCGGGTGCTGACGACGAAGCCCTCCTCGGTCTGCTGGGCGTAGAAGCCCTTGACTTCGTCGGCGAAGCGCTCGCGATAGTGCAGGCGGTACTGCGGCTCGGTCACGAACGTGCCGCGACCGTGCTCGCGCACGAGGTGCCCGTCGGCGATGAGACCGTCGACCGCGTGCCGGAGCGTGATGCGGCTGACGCCGTACTCGTCGCAGAGCACGGGCTCGGCGGGCAGCTGGGCACCGGGCTCGAGCTTCTGGATGCGGGAGAGCAGGTGCTCTCGGACCGCTACGTATTTGCTCGTGCCACTCGTCGTGGACATGTCGTGGTGCCTCCGCGCCGTTGCTGAAGAAGTCGTCTTGTCGTCAAGTCGTCATGATGACTTGAGGATCGTACGTCCGAGACGGTGTCTTCGCAACTCGACCCGTGCCTCCTCGTCTTGTGCGTCCTCGACTGACGCCGATGCCGGAAGTCGTCTTAAGTCGTTATGACGTCATGATTTCTCGGTTAGGGTCGCTCGGGGCGGTGCCGAGAACACCGGCGAGACCACCGCCGACCCCGCCGACGAAGGAGTTCACCGTGATCGACGACAACGACCGCGCCGCCATCACCACGGCCCGCCTGCTGGCCCTCGACGCCGTCGAGCGCGCCGGCTCGGGGCACCCGGGCACGGCCGCCGCATTGGCCCCCGTGGCGCACCTGCTGTTCCAGCGGCACCTGCGGCACGACCCCGCCCAGCCCGACTGGCACGGCCGCGACCGGTTCGTGCTGTCGTGCGGGCACGCGAGCATCCTGCTGTACACGCAGCTCTTCCTGACCGGGTACGACGTGTCGCTCGACGACCTCAAGTCGTTCCGCACGTTCGGTTCGACGACTCCGGGGCACCCCGAGCTCGGGCACACTCCCGGCGTCGAGACGACCACCGGCCCCCTCGGCCAGGGGCTCGCGACCGCCGTCGGCATGGCGATGGGTATCAAGCACGACCGCGCCCTGCACGACCCCGACGCCCTGCCCGGAGCCTCCGTCTTCGACCGTCGCGTCTTCGTGATCGCGTCCGACGGCGACCTGCAGGAGGGCATCTCGTCCGAGGCCGGAGCCCTCGCCGGCCGGCACGAGCTCGACAACCTCGTCGTGATCTACGACGCCAACGACATCCAGATCGAGGGTGACACCAACCTCACGATGAGCGAGGACGTCGGCGCCCGCTTCGAGGCCCAGGGCTGGCGGGTCGACCACGTCGGTCTCGCGTCCGGCGGCGACGTCGACATCGAGGCGCTCGACCTCGTGCTGTCGAGCGACACCGGGGTCGGCGGTCGCCCACACCTCGTCGTCCTCACGTCGCAGATCGCCTGGCCGGCTCCGAATGCCCGCAACACCGCCGCGTCGCACGGCGCCCCGCTCGGAGCCGCCGAGGTCGAGGCCACCCGCGCCCTGCTCGGCGTCGACACCCCCGCGTTCACGGTGGAGGACGACGTGCTCCGGACCACCCGCCGCGCCCTCGATCGCGGACGTGAGCTGCGCGAGACGTGGCAGCGCGCGTTCGAGGCGTGGGAGCAGGCGGAGCCGACCCGTGCCTCCTCGCGTCGACGCGCCCTCGACCGCGCCCTGCCGGCCGGGCTCGAGGCGGCTCTGCCGACCTACGAGCCGGGGCAGGCGCTCGCGACCCGCGACGCGTCCGGTCACACGATCCAGGCGCTCGCCGCGGCGATGCCCGAGCTCTGGGGCGGCTCGGCCGACCTCGCCGAGCCCAACCGGACGTCGATCTCAGGAGGCGCGTCGTTCCTCCCCGAGGAGGGTCCCGGCACCGGGCGCGCGGGTCGCAACGTGCACTGGGGTGTGCGCGAGCATGCGATGGCCGCGGCGATGAACGGGATCGCGCTCGTCGGCGGATCGCGGTTCTTCGCCGGGACCTTCCTGGTGTTCAGCGACTACCAGCGCCCGGCGATCCGTCTCGCGGCGCTGATGCAGACGCCGGTCACGTACCTGTGGTCGCACGACTCGGTCGCGCTCGGCGCCGACGGCCCGACGCACCAGCCGATCGAGCACCTGGCGAGCCTTCGTGCGATCCCGGGGTTCGCCGTCGTGCGCCCGGCCGACGCCGCCGAGACCGCCGCCGCGTGGCTGGCCGTGCTCGAGAAGGACGCCCCCGCCGGGCTCGTGCTCGCCCGCCAGCCGCTGCCCGTCGCGTCGACGCCCGCTGAGGACGTCATCGCCGGGGTGCGTCGCGGCGGCTACGTCGTGCACGGCGCTGCGTCGTCGTCGCCCGATGTCGTGGTCGTCGCGACCGGCAGCGAGGTCGCCCTGGCGCTCGAGGCCGTCGCCGCGGTGCCCGAGCTCGACGTGCGCGTCGTCTCGATGCCGTGCCGCGAGTGGTTCGCCGCACAGAGCGAGGAGTACCGGGAGTCGGTGCTGCCGTCGGCGCTCCGCGACCGGGTCGTCGTCGAGGCGGCGACCGGATTCGGCTGGGAGGGCGTGACCGGCCCGAACGGCGTCATGGTCGGCATCGACGAGTTCGGCCTGTCGGCCCCGGCCGGCGACGCGCTGCGGGCTCGCGGCATGACCGTCGAGCGCGTCGTGGGCGCGATGCGGGCGGTCGCGGCCGTGACGGCGGCCGCGGTCCCGGCCTGATCTCGGGGGTGTGCGGCGACACGGACCAAGTTGGACATGTCTAGGGTTGCCGACAACGGTCGCGGGTGCGTACCGTTGACGACATCAGTTCCCCCCAACTGATACGACCCCGCGTCGCCGTGCTCGTCCCCCCACAGGCCGGCTGACGCGGGGTCATCTCTTTGACGGGGGCATCTCCTCAACGAAGTGACCCGTTCTGCCGATGTCGCGGCGAATCATCAGCCCGGCGCGACACATCGTTCGAGGGCGGGGCAGGCTTCCTGAACGACGTGACCCGTTCTGCCGATGTCGCGGCGGAACATCAGCCCGACGCGACACATCGTTCGAGGGCGGGGCGGCTACAGCAGCTCGAGCCGCCCGACGAGGCGCTCGCTGCGGGCCAGGACGCGCTGCTCGTCGTCCGTCGGCACGAACGCGGGGTTCAGGAACATCTGGTCCCGCACCTCCACGACCAGGCGGTGCACCTCGTCGAGCGGGGTCGCCTCGTCGCCGGGCATGCGGGTGCCGGAGGGGAACCTCAGGCTGACGCGATCTCCGGAGGCGCGGTCGCGCATCCGTTCCAGGCCGACCGTCAGCTCGGGCAGCTGTCGCGCGAGCTGACGTCGCGTCGACCCACCGAGCACGGGAGGCAGGCCCAACCCCAGGGCGACGAGCAGCACCGAGGCGAGCAGCAGGGGAGCGTAACCCTGCTGGAGGGTGTCCGAGAACTCTCGGAGGCCCGCGACCCGGGTCGCGTCGCGCACGACCAACAGGGCGGCCGTGACGACCGACACCGCGCATCCGGCGATCAAGAAGCGGATGCCGACGCGCACGAACGTCGGCGCCGACTGGTACCCCGAGTGGACGCACGCGAAGCCCACGGCGCCGAGGGTCACGCCGAAGTACACGAAGTGCGCCATCGAGTAGACCATCGCGGCCGGCTGATCGCCGAACTCGAGCATGAACGAGGTCGTCGAGCCCGCACTGCGATCGATGGCGACGAACGCGACGGTCTGCACCACGAGCACCCCGAGCGGGACGAGGGCGCCGAACCGCCTCAGCCGACTGCCGCGGGCGAAGGAGGCGGGGCCCACCGCCCGCAGGATCGCCCGGGCGAGGAACGTGACCGCGACGACGAAGAGCGTGTGCTTGATCAGATCGGTGACGTTGACGTCACCGGTCAGGTGCTCGACCGCCCGGTAGACCGGCCCCGCCGTGACCGTGAACGACAGCGCCATGAAGAGACCCGCGAGCAGCACGGAGAGATCGCGGCCACGGCGACGCGGGAACGCGCAACAGATCACGACCGCCCACATGACGGCGGGCAGGATCACGTCGTTCACGGGTCGAGCGGCCTCGGCTCGGCTGGCGCCCGGTGCGACGACGCGGCGCGTGTCACGAGAACACCCCGAGGAACCGGCTGAGCCGTGTCGGTCCGCGCCGGATCGCCCGCGCGAACGCATCGGCGAGCAGCTCGGCCGCGACCTCGGTGGCGTCCGTGAAATGCGAGCGGGCCGCCGAGATCGTGCCGTGCGTCGGGGCGACCGCCGTGAGTGTCGTGGCGATCGATCGCGCCGGCACGAGCCCGGTGTGGTCGAGGACGAGGTGGCCGACCTCGTGCAGCACGAGCGCGTGGCGGTGCTGCTCCGAGAGCGGGGGAGCGATGAGGATCTCGTCGCGGTCGGCGAGGGCGTTCCACCAGCCGCAGGTGCTCGTGCCGGTGAGGGTGGGCAGCTCGGTCACGCTGATCGGGCGGTCGCGCACCGCGGCGACGTAGGCGACGATGCTGTCGAGGGTCGGCTCGTCGGGCAGGGTCAGCTGCGCGAAGGCCCGCGCCGCCAGCTCTTCGCCGTCGTGCTGAGCTCGTCTCGCGGTCGCGGTCGCGGTCGCGTCGGCGCCGGTGCCCTGTGCGTCGTCCGTGCCTCCGGCTGTCTGTGCGTCTCCGCGGGTCATCGCGGCTCGGCCGCTTCCTGCGCGGCCTGGCGGTCGAGGTAGTCGGCGATCGCCTCGTAGGCCGCCGGGTCGGTGTCGCCGAGGTTGCGGGCGGCGAAGTTCTGCACGCGAGCCCGGCGGAGCGAGCGCACGAGGTGCATCTCGGCCTCGACCGCGCGGGGCAGCTCGCCCGTGCCGCGCAGGTAGTCGGCGTCGACGCCGAACAGCTCGGCCAACCCGGTCAGCACGTCGGCGTCGCGCACCCGGAACGAGTCGCCGCTCAGCATGTACGACCAGCGGGCGCGCGACAGCGGGATGCCGCGGTCCTCGAGGAAGCGGTTCACCTCGGTGAAGGTGTACGGAGCGCCGCGGACCGCCTCGACGTGGTCGAGCAGCAGCGTCAGACGCTTCGCGAGCTCGCGGGGGTCGGGGCCGTTCATGGCGACATGTCTACCATGAGGGATGGCCTCGCGAGCAGTCCCCGGTGCGTCCGCCGCGCCTCCTTCGCTGCCCGTCCTGTCGGCGGCCGACGAGGCCCTGTTCGGCCGGTTCCGGCTCGCCGTGCTGACCGATCTCGGCCCCGATTTCAGGCTCGGCTTCAAGCTCGCCTACTTCTCGAACTTCGCGAGCCCCGCGATCGCGGCGCCGCTCGACGCGTCGGGGCAGATCGCGTCGGAGCCGATGCGCCGGGCGAAGGACACGTCGATCGTCGTCTACGAGATCGTCACGAACGGCTTCGATTCGGAGCGCGGGAGGCGCATGGTCGACCTCCTGCGCCGTGTGCACCGCGGTGTCCCCGGGTCGCGTGACGACTATCTGTATGTGCTCGAGACGCTGTTCGTCGCCCCGCTGCGCCTGGTGCGGCGGACGGCGCCGCGGTCGCTCGACGCGCACGAGCTCGCCCAGGCCGCCGCCTTCTTCGGCCGGCTCGGGGCGGAGCTCGGCCTCGACGGAGTTCCCGCGACGCTGGCCGAGGCCGAGCGGTTCTGCACCGCGTACGAGGCGGCCCATGCCGAGCCCAGCGCAGCCGGGGCGCGGCTGATGGCGAGCACGCTCGGTGCGCTGGTCGAGTCGGCTCCGCGGCGGGTGCGGCCCGCCGTGACGCTCGTGGCGCGGCTCGGCGTCAGCGCGCTGTTCGACGACCCCGTGATGTCGCGGGCGCTCGGGCTGCCGGTGCTGCCGCGGTTCGTGCGTCGGGCCGTGGCCGCGGGCGTCCGGCTGCGGCGCCGCGCGGCTGTGCGGCGTGCTGCGCGGGGTTCTGCCGGCGTCGAGTTCACGAGCGGCGAGGCGTCGCGTGTTTACCCCGGCGGCTACGCCCTCGACGACATCGGCCCGCGCCGCTGACCCGCGCCGCCCACGAGTGGGCGCGTTCTGCGGGTGCGCCGACCCGCAACCCCCGGTTTCTGCCCGCTCGCGGCCCGGGGCCGGTGTCGTGTGGCCTTCGCGTCGTCGTGTCGTGCTCGTGCGCGACACGATGCCGCGAACGCGACACGACCCCGGGAGGCGCGGTGTCCGCCCGGCCCGCACCGCGCCTCCCCGGGGGTCGAGTTGGTGCCCGCCGCGACGCCCACGCGAGTGGGCGCTTGCTGCGGGTGCGGCGCCCCGCGACCCCCGGTTTCTTTCCGCTCGCGGCCCGGCGCTGGTGTCGTGTGTGGTTCGCGTCGTCGTGTCGTGTTCGTGCGCGACACGACGTCGCGAACGCGACACGACCCCGAGGAGGCGCCGTGTCCGCCCGGCCCGCGCCGCGCCTCCCCAGGGTCGGTTGCGCTTCGCACCCGTACCGGGACAACACACCCCGGGGCTTAGCCCTGCACCCTCCCCTGACGGATGTAACCCCGCGCCCACCCGCGCGAGTGGGCGCTTCCTGCGGGTGTGCCGCCCGGCAACCCCTGGTTTCTGGCCGCTCGCGGCCCGGTCGCACCGCGCGGGCCGCGGGCTGGTGTCGTGTGCGGTCTGCGGCGTCGTGTCGTGTTCGTGCGCGACACGACGTCGCGAGCGCGACACGACCCCCGGGGAGGCACGGCCGGGGTGCCCGGCGCGCTCGCAGGTCACGGTCAGGTAACGCACCAATCGGATTCCCGGGGGGCGGCGAACCACTGACATCCCCACCGGGAACAACGAAAGGTTTGATCATGAACGCATTCACGCGTAAGAACATCGCCAAGACCACCGTCGGCATCGTCGCCGCAGGAGCCCTGGCCTTCAGCCTCGCCGCCTGCTCGATGAACTCCGACAGCACCAGTGGTTCGGGTTCGTCGTCGTCGGCATCGTCCGAGCCGTCGGCCGCCGCGACCCCGCTGGCCTCGCTCCCCGACCTGTCCAAGGGTGTCGACACCCAGGTCGCCGTCGACGCCTCCTTCGTCGACGCCCTCACCACCCTCGGCCTGACCCCGGGTGTCGTCGGCAACGCCACGTTCGCCAACGGAACGTTCTCGTTCCCCATCACCGGCGGCAACGTCGACTACTACGACCCCTCCGGCAGCGTCCGCCCCTACGTCCAGGGCGACATCAAGCACGACAACTCGGGCCTCAGCCTCACCGCGGGCGACACCAAGGTCGAGCTGACGAACTTCGACATCGACCCCGGCGCCTCCAAGCTCTACGGCGACGTCATCGTCAACGGCCAGACCGCGGCCAGCCACGCCTACCTGTTCAACCTCTGGGGCGGCTCGCTGAAGCCCCTCCAGATGGAGGGCGACAACGCCGTCCTCGAAGGCACCACCGTCCACATCTCCTCGGACGCGGCCGGCCTGTTGAACCAGACCTTCAAGACCGACGCCGTCAAGGCCGAGATGCTCGTCGGCGTCGCGAAGATCACCGTCGCCACCAAGTAACCCGCACCACCCGGACCCTCCGCACAGAGGGGTCCGGGTGTCCGGTTCTTCGTGACGGCGACACCGGCTCCGACCCTGACCTGATCGGGGCCGGTGTTCCCGGTGGAACCCCATCCCGCACCGCGGGGTGGGGTTTTTCCCTGCCCACCGGCATACGGGCCCCACCCGCTGCAGCCCGCCGCGCCGCAACCCGGCCCGCGGCAACCCGCGCTGCGTACGCTCGGCACATGACCCCTCCGCCCGAGTCCGGCCGCGACCCCGAGCCGATCTCGCGGCTCGCCCCCGCGCTGCCCGGCCCCGGAGTCATCTCGCAGTTCTGGGGTGATCTCGCGTTCCTGCACTGGCGGGTCGATCCTGCTCGGGTCGAGCCGTTCCTCCCACCCGGCACCCGCCCCGACGTCGTCGACGGGACGAGCTGGGTCGGGCTGATCCCGTTCGAGCTCTCGAGCTCGGCGTTCGGTCCGCTGCCGGCCGTGCCGTACTTCGGCCGGTTCGCCGAGACCAATGTGCGGCTGTACAGCGTGGGCGCCGACGGCCGGCGCGGTGTCGTGTTCCGCACGCTCGAGGCGTCGAAGCTCGTCCCGGTGCTGGCCGCCCGCATCGGCCTCGGCCTGCCGTATACCTGGGCCGGCATGAGCATCCGCCGCGACGCCGACGGCATCACGTACGACAGTCGTCGCCGGTGGCCCTCGGCGTCTCCGTTCTCTCCGACCCGGCCGCAGACGCATGTCCGCATCCGTCCTCTCGATGAACCCGTGACGGACGACCCGCTCGCGGAGTTCCTCACGGCGCGCTGGGGCATGCACGTCGGCCGTCGCGGGCGCACCCGGTTCTGGCCGAACAACCACCCGACCTGGTCGCTCCACCGGGCCGAGCTGCTCGAACTCGACGACGAGCTGCTCGCCGCGACGGGGTTCGAGGGGCTCGCCGAGACCCCGCCCGACTCGGTGCTCTACTCACCGGGAGTCAGCACGCGGTTCGCACGCCCCGCCTCCTGACGCTCCTCATCGACATGTCGCGTCGGGTCGATGTTCCCGACGAACATCGACCGAACGCGTCACATCGTCGAGGGAGCAGGGAGCAGGGAGCAGGGAGCAGGGAGCAGGGAGCTGGGAACAGGGCAACCCGGCTCACCCGGGCGGCCGCGCCTGCGACCGCAGCCAGCGCGTCGTCGCCTCCGCCTCGCGGGCCGCCGGGCGCAGCCCCTCGATGAGGCCGGGGAACCGCTCGTCCAGCTCCTCGAGTCGCAGCCGCATCTCGTTCTGGCGACCGACGATGCGCGTCGTCGTGAGTCCCGCTTCGCGCATCACCTTCGCGTGATGCGACATGGTCGACTTCTTCACCTCGAGGTCGGCGAGTTCGGTCGCGAGCAGGTGGTACTCCCCATCGAGGAGGCGCGCGAACAGTCGCAGACGGACGGGGTCGGAGAGCGCGCTCATGATGTCGAGCAGTTCGGCGCTCTCGATATCGGGTTGATGCAGATATCGCGGCGGCATGGGGCCTCTGAGGGTGGGCGGATCCGGCACGCCCCGGGTCGGGCGGGTCGTGCGGATCGGTGCGGACGGTTCGATGCCCGTCGAACTGCGTGCCCCTACACGGTTCGAGACGCGTCGAACTGATCGAATTGTCGGGATCAGGCCCTGGGCGAGCCTGTGGATCAGTGCGGAGATTGCCGAGAAAGCGCGGTGGTGCAGGGATTTCTGCGGCTCGGACCGGCCGAGACGACGATCGACGATCGCTGTCTCGGGGGCCGGAGCCGCGCCTCCTCGATGGTATCCGGGTTGCCCCTCGAAGGGGGGACGGTTTCACCCGGGTTAGCGTTCTGATCGCTTCAGGGCTATCTGGGAGGAATGCAGCACATGAGCAGATGGAATTACCGCAGATGGGCGATGTGGGCCGCGACGGCCGCCACCGCCGGGTCGATGGTCGGAGTCCTCGGAAGCGTGTCGGGCGCCTCCACGGGGTCCGCACCGTCGACGGACGCCGTCACGCCGACGCCGAGTGCGACGGACACGGTCGAGCCGACACCGAGCGCGACGCCGACGCCGAGCACGACGCCGCAGCCGACCGAGTCGGCGGCACCCGCCCCGGCCGTCGCGCCACAGCCCGTCGAATCGACGTCGGCCGCCGATGCGAGCACGGCCATGCCGAAGGGCGACGTCACCTCGAACGGACGCACCTGGAAGCAGAGCTACGCCGAGGACTTCGACACGGACGCGCCCGTCGGCTCGTTCTTGAGCACGTACCGGCAGATGGGCGTCTACGAGGGCCACAGCGACACCAGCGGTCGCGGTCTCTACGCCCCCGACAAGGTGCTGAGCGCATCGGACGGCGTCCTCGACATGCACCTGCACTCCGAGAACGGGCAGCCGCTCGTCGCGACGATCCTGCCCGACGGCTGGGCTCCGCACGACACGGCTCGCGTCTCGATCCGCTACAAGACGACCGACACCGAGGGCTACAAGTTCGTCGGCATGCTGTGGCCGTCGAGCGACAACTGGAACGAGGGCGAGATCGACTGGCCCGAGGCCGGGCTGGGCGGGGTACCGCGACCCGCGTCGGCGATCCCCGGGTCGATGTCGAACGGCACCATGACGTTCAAGCCCGACGACGAGCAGTTCACGACCTCCGACTCGAGCGAGTACCACGTCGCGACCACCGAGTGGGATCACGGCGAGGTGCGCTTCTACTGGGACGGCGCGCTCGTCGCGTCGACCACCGAGGCGGTGCCGCAGTCCGACATGCGCGTGACGCTCCAGGGCGAGACCGCCCTGAGCGGCGACGTGCCGGCCGACGCCGACGGACACGTCAGCATCGACTGGATCTCGATCTGGGACTAGCTCCCGACCGGTGACCTCGAGGAGGCACGGTGCGCGCTCTCGCCGCACCGTGCCTCCTCGGGTCTTCCGTGCCTCGAACGCGCCAGCGCGCCGGGGCACCGGGCGCTGCGTGCCGGGCTACGGGGTGACCATGCCGCCGTTCACGTTGAGCGTCTCGCCGGCGACGAAGCTCGACTCGGCGCTCGCCAGGAACACGTACGCGGGGGCGAGCTCGGCCGGCTGGCCCGCGCGGCCGAGGGGCGTCTCGCTCGAGCCGAACTCGGGCAGCGACTCGGGATCGACCCCGCCGGTGACCTGCAGCACGCTCCAGGTCGGCCCGGGGGCGACGACGTTCACGCGGATACCCCGCGTGATCAGCTGCTGCGCCAGCCCCTTCGAGAAGTTGTTGATCGCGCCCTTGGTCGTCGCGTAGTCGAGTCGATCGGGAGCCGGCTTGTACGCCTCGAGCGACGCCGTGTTGATGATCGTCGACCCGGGGGCGAGATGCGGCAGGGCCGCCTTGACGATCCAGAACGGGGCGAAGATGTTCGTGGCGAAGGTGGCGGCGAAGTCCTCGTCGTCGATGTCCTCGATCTTCTCGTGCCAGACCTGCTTGCCGGCGACGTTGACCACGGTGTCGAGGCCGCCCAGCTCCTCGGCGGCGGTCGCGACGAGCTCACGACAGAAGGAGGCGCTGGTGATGTCCCCGGGGATCGTCACCGCGCGCCGCCCCGCGGCCTCGATCTGCGCGACGACGTGGTCGGCGTCCTCCTGCTCCTCGGGGAGGTACGACAGGGCGATGTCGGCACCCTCGCGGGCGTAGGCGATCGCGACGGCGGCTCCGATGCCGGAGTCGGCACCCGTGATCAGCGCACGACGGCCGGTCAGGCGACCCGTGCCGCGGTAGGTGTCCTCGCCGAGGTCGGGCACCGGGGTCATGCGCGACTGCAGGCCGGGCTCGGGCTGCTGCTGCACCTCGGGGCTGATGTTCGGGTAGAGCGTGCGGGGGTCGTGGAACGTGTACTGGTCGCGGGTCATGAGTCCGTCCTACGCCGCGCGCCGGGGCGCCGCCCTGCGAAGGCGCTGGGCCGGGGGACGTGCCGGGCGAGTGCGTGCGTCGTGCGCGCCGGCGGCTCGTGTTCGCAATGTGCGACCGTCTCGCCCGCTCAGGCCTCGACACGCCGCTCAAGAACCCCGTTGCGCCGTCGATCGGTCGCACATTCGAGACGGATCCGCCGCGCGGCCGCGACCTCAGGCGTGCCGGTCGATCTCGGCGATGATGCCGGGCAGCACGCGGCGCATGTACGGCGCCCAGAAGAACCGGATGATCCCGCGCAGCACCAGCCCCCAGCCGGGCCGCGCGACGTACGTGTACGTCCAGTCGATGCGGGTGCCGCGCGAGTCCGGCGTGTACACCCAGACCGCCCGCGCTCCCGAGACGATCCGTCCGAACAGCTTCTGGAACCGGCTCAGCTCGTACACGAACGTGCCGCTCGCCCCGTCCGCCGGAGGGTCCACCCGCACGAGCGTCTCGACCACGCTGCCGCCGTCCGACAGCATCAGCTGCCGCGTCTGGCCAGGGGAGTCCCATGCGCCCGTCTGCTCGCGCACCTCGTCCACGGCCGGCAGCGGCCCGTACGCCGGGTAGTACCCGACCGGCGTCATCGGTGTCCCGATGCGCCAGGCCACCCCCGAGGAGGCACGGGTCACGCCGGTCGCGGACGCCCCGACCGCCGTTGCGTTGCGTTCGTCGCTCATGCTCGCTGTTCGGAGCCGACCGCCGCCCGGTCTGCCCGCGCGTGCCTCCCCGCTCGCGCCGCGCCTCCGCAACGGGGTTCGAGGCGGCCCGGACGTCGGTCGGGAGGCACGCCGCTCAGGAGGCGCGACGGTCAGGGGAGCGCGCGGTACCAGGCCGCCAGGCGGCCACGCAGGCTCCGGGGTGTCGTGCCCCGCGCCTCCTCGGCGTCGATCGGGTCGTCGACCAGCTCGAACGCGACCGCCGAGCAGCGCTGGCAGACCCGGAGGTGCGGGTGCACCGACAGCCCCGACCCGAAGTACGGGTTGGGACGCAGCTCGGTCGGCCCGTGGCAGATCGAGCAGGCGGGCGCGGAGGCGGGGGAGGAATCGTTCATGCGGAGGAGGTTCGGAGCCTACGCCGCACGCGATGGCCCGGTCCGTCGCCACCGTCGTCGCCGCCGCCGGTTCGCGGCAGCCGGTCCGCCGCCGCGCTGGCCGCGCGTCACCCGCGGTGCAGCACCAGCGTGTCGCGCATCCCGGCGGCGGCGTCGGCCGGGACGCGCCCCGTCCGTGCGAACTCGGCCCAGATCTGCCGCACGCGTCGCCCGCGCCGGTCGATGTCGCTCCATGCGCTCGAGCCGACGAGCTTCGTGTGCTCCCAGGCCTCGCGCGTGCCGAGCAGTAGCGGCACGTCGGTGACGTGCGCCGCGCCGAACACCGTGTCGCGCGGAGCCCACGTGAACTCGAACACCGTCGCCCGACCGCCCGCCGCGCGATGCCGGCGGGCGAACCGCCGAGCGCCGTCCGTATAGAGGAGGCGCGTCGTGCGTCCCACGATCAGCTCGCGCAGGTGGCGACCCACGACCGGCAGGGCGAACAACCGCGCGAGCGCCGGTACGAAGGCCGCGAACAGGCCCGTCTCGTGGGTCGTCGACCCGATCATGACGTCGATCGAGGGGGCGACGCGGCTCCAGGCGGCGTCGCGGTCGCGCTCGTCCGGTAGGGGAGCATGCCCGTACTGCGTGCCGAACGCCATGCCGCCGCGCAACCCGAACCGGCGGGCGGCACGCTCGGCCACGGCCTGCTTCCGCAGCACGTCGGCGATGGGCGCGGTCCGCTCCGGGGAGCCGACCGCCTTGCTCATCGCCGCGTTCATCCGCGACCGCCCGGCCGTCAGCCCGAACGGAGCGCTCTGCACGATGGCCCGTCGGAACAGCCCCTCCGCACCCTCGCTGATCATGAGGTGCGCGATCGCGTCGCCGCCCGCCGACTGCCCGAACAGCGTGATGCGATCGGGGTCGCCGCCGAACGCCGCGATGTTCTCGTGCACCCAGCGCACGGCGGCGAGCTGGTCGAGGAGCCCGAGGTTCGCGGGCACGTCGTCGCCGTCCCCGAGGAACCCCAGCACGCCGAGCCGGTACGTGACGGTGACGACGATCACGTCCTGCTCGGTGACGAGCGCGCGCGGGTCGTAGACGTCGAGGTCGCCGGCTCCGGTGACGTACGAGCCGCCGTGGATCCAGACCATGACCGGTACGGAGGCGCGGGTCGTGTCGCCGTCGTCCACCGTCGCCGTCGGGATCGTGATCGACAACCGCTGGCAGTGCTCGTCGTCGCGCATGCCCGCCGAGGCTCCCTCGATGAGCTCGGTGAGCAGGGCCGACGGGATCTGCGGCGAGGCCGGCGCCCGGTCGAACGCGAGCAGCGGCTCGGCGCGGCGGGGGACGGGTCGCGGCTCCTCGAACCGATCGGCTTCGGCGTACGGCACGCCGAGCACCCGCACGACATCGCCGTCGACCCGGCCGACGATCGTGCCGCTCGGCGTCTCGAATGCGCGGCGGTCGGTGTCGGACACGGTCGGGGGCGTGCTCAGGGTCACGGGCGTCCTTTCGACGGAGGGAGATGCGGCCACGCTAGCCGCGCCTCCTCGACGCCGCCCTCGCGCGCCCGCGGCCCGCCCCGCGGGGTTCGGCGAGTGGCACCGGGGTACCACGACGACGGCACTCCGAGCCGACGCGGCGCACCCCGGCCCGTTCGTAGCGTCGTCCCCATGATCGAAGCCACCCACCTCAGCAAGAGCTACGGCGCCAAGACCGCCGTCGACGACATCTCGTTCACCGTCGAACCCGGGACGGTGACCGGGTTCCTCGGCCCGAACGGCGCCGGCAAGTCGACCACCATGCGCATGATCGTCGGACTCGACCGTCCGACCTCGGGCGCCGTGACCGTCAACGGTCACGCCTACGTCGACAGCGTCGCCCCGCTGCACGAGGTCGGGGTGCTGCTCGACGCCAAGGCCGTGCACCCGTCGCGGAGTGCCCGCAACCACCTCCGGGTCGTCGCCCGCACGCACGGCATCACGAACGCCCGCGTCGACGAGGTACTCGGCATGACCGGTCTCGAGAGCGTCGCCGGCAAGCGCGCCGGGTCGTTCTCGCTCGGCATGGGGCAGCGGCTCGGCATCGCCACGGCGCTGCTCGGCGACCCGGGCACCCTGATCTTCGACGAGCCGGTCAACGGCCTCGACCCCGAGGGCGTCATCTGGGTGCGTCAGCTCTGCCGCGCGATGGCGGCGGAGGGGCGGGCCGTGCTGCTCTCCAGTCACCTGATGAGCGAGATGGCCCAGACGGCCGATCGCCTGATCGTGCTCGGTCGCGGCTCGGTGATCGCCGACGCGACCATGGCCGACGTGCTGGCCCGGGCGGGTGGGGGAGCGATCCGCGTCCGCTCGAACGACGCCGGACGGCTCGACGAGGTGCTGCGCGGTGCGGCCGCGACGGTCACCCGCACGACACCGGACACGCTCGAGGTCACCGGCCTCACCGACGAGCAGATCGCCCGGGCCGCGGCCGACGCCGGCCTGCTCGTGTTCGAGCTGACGACGCTGCAGGCCTCGCTCGAGGACGCGTTCTTCGACCTGACCGACGGCGCCGTCGAGTACCGCGCCGGAGTCGCCCGATGAGCGGCGCGCACGCGGCCGCCTACGACCTCCTCACCACTCGCCCCGATCGACCCCTCTCGAAGGAGAACCCCATGACCACCGCTGCCTCCCCGGCCCAGCCGACCCGCGCCTCCTCGGTGCTCGGGTACACCCCGCTGACCCGCTCGGGTCGCCCTCCCCGCATCTCGTTCGCCCGTTCGCTCTCGTCGGAGTCGACGAAGCTCCTCACGCTGCCGTCGACCTGGGTGCTGGCCGCCGTCGCCCTCGTGCTCTCGGCCGGCGCCGCCGCCCTGGTCGCGGCGACCGAGGCCCGCGACGGAGGCGCGGCGATCGTCGACACCGCGGCCTCGACCGCCCGGGTGGTCGGCTCGGTCAGCACCGTCGGCGAGCTGATCGTCGCGATCCTGGCCGTGCTGCTCGTCACCGGCGAGTACGCGTCGGGCCAGATGCGGACCACCCTCGCCTCGGACCCGAGCCGACTGCGCGTGCTGGCCTCGAAGTCGATCGTCGCCGCTGCGGCCGCGGTCGTGCTGTCGATCGTCACGGCGCTCGGTGCCCTCGCCGCCGGCGCCGCCGTGTTCGCGAGCCGCGGTGTCGAGGCGACCATCGGCGTCGAGCTGGCGCAGACGGTCGGCGGGACGACGCTGTTCTGGGTGTTCCTCGCGGTGGTCTGCGTCATGATCGCGACCATCGTCCGCAATGCCGCCGCCGGCATCTCGCTCGTGTTCGCGCTGCTGTTCGTCGTGCCGGTGGCCTTCGCGTTCATCGGCGACGGCTCGGCCACGTCGTACCTGCTGCCGTACGCTGACCAGATCATGGGCAAGCTGGTCGCGGGTGTCGAGCCGATGGCCGACCTCGGCCGGGACATCGCCGTGCTGGCGGGCTGGCTCGTCCTGCCGACGGTCGGTGCGATCGCCCTGCTCACCCGGCGGGACGTGTAGCCGACCGTGACACCCGCCTCACGAGCGTCCGCCGAGTCGTCGCGCCCGTCCTCGCCACCGGCCCCGCCGCGCCCTCCGCGCGACGAGGTCGGTGGCCTGCGGCTGCCGCGGACGCCGGGGTTCTTCCGCAGGTTCCTCGCGCGGCACCCCCTGCTCGTCGATATCGCGATCGCGTTCGCGTGCTTCCTGCTCGTGCTGCTCGGCGGCCTGGAGGGCACCGACGACGGCATCGGCTTCAGCCACGGCCCGTACTACCTCGTCATCGGGTTCGTCGCGTCGGCCGCACTCGTGTTCCGGCGCAGCCGACCGATCTCGGTCACCGTCTTCGAGGCCCTCGTGACCTTGATGCTCTCGACGGTGGACGTCCGCGTGATCCCGCTCGCGCTCGTCGTCGCCGTCTACTCGATCGCCGTCTACCGCAGCACCGCCGCCGCCTGGATCACCGCCGGAGCCCTCACCGTCGCCGTCGCCGCGACCATGTTCTTCACACCCGTCTTCGTCGAGGGCAACTCGGGCCTCGTGGTCGGCCTCGTCCTCGTCATCCTGATCGGCCAGTCCGTCGGCGGACGTCGTCGGTATCTCGGCGCGTTGATCGATCTCGCGGCCCAGCTCGCCCGCGAGCGCGACCAGCAGGCGCAGCTCGCGACGGCCGCCGAACGGGCCCGTATCGCCCGCGAGATGCACGACGTCGTCGCGCACGGCCTGTCGGTGATGATCCGGCTGTCGGACGGCGCCGACGCCGTCGCCGAGAGCGATCCGAATCGAGCCCAGGAGGCGGTGCGCCAGATCGGTGCCGTGGGCCGCGATTCGCTGCGTGACATGCGTCGACTGCTCGGCGTGCTCCGCGACGACACCGCGGGTGGCACCGCGGACGACGCGCCGCGGGCTCCGCAGCCGACCCTCGACGAGCTCGACGACCTGCTCGAGACGTATCGTGCCGCCGGGCTGCCGGTCGTCGTGCGCCGCACGGGCACGCCGCCGACGTCGGACGCCGTGCAGGTCGTCGTGTACCGCGCGGTGCAGGAGGCGCTGACGAACTGCCTGCGCTATGCGTCGCGGCCGAGCCGGGTGCTCGTGTCGCTGACGTACGGGGGTGCGGGTGCGGGTGCGGGGGCGGGCGCGGGCGTCGGTGCCGCTGCGGGGGCGGGCGTCGGTGCCGGTGCCGGTGCTGGTACGGGTGCGGGCGTCGGTGCCGCCGCCGCGTCTGCGGAGGACGTCGTCGTCGAGGTGACCGACGACGGGGCGACCGCCTCGACACCGGCCGAGTCGGTCGGCACGGAGCGGGGACTCGTCGGCCTGCGCGAACGCGCGGCGCTGTTCGGCGGCTCGCTGCTGGCCGGGCCGCGTCTCGACGGACCCGGCTGGCGTGTCCGTCTCGTCCTGCCCGGCGCCGCGAACGTGTCGGCCCCCGCTACCAGTCCGGCCCCTGCCGCCGACCTGGCCCCCGAGACGAGTCCGGCCCCCGAGACGAGTCCGGCCCCCGAGACGAGTCCGGCCCCCGCTCCCCCTCTCGAAGGAGACTCATGACCGACATCGGCGTGCTGCTGGTCGACGACCAGGACCTGATCCGGGCCGGCATGGCCATGGTGCTCGGCGCCTCCTCCGGTCTCCGGATCATCGGCGAGGCCTCGAACGGACTCGACGCGGTCGCTCGGGCCGCGGAGCTCAAGCCGGACGTCGTGCTGATGGACGTCCGCATGCCCGGCCTCGACGGCATCGAGGCGACCCGGCAGATCGTGGCGGCGCAGCCCGAGGCCCGTGTGCTCATCCTGACCACGTTCGACCTCGACGAGTACGCGTTCGGCGGGCTCAACGCCGGGGCGAGCGGGTTCCTGCTCAAGGACGCCCCCGCCGCCGAGCTCGTGGCCGCGATCCACGCGGTCGCCGCGGGCGACGCGATCGTCTCGCCTCGTGTCACGCGGGCGATGATCGACCTGTACCGGGGTGAGCTGCCGACGGGAGGGTCGTCGTCGCAGAGCGCGTCCGCCGCCGCGACCGCCGTCCTGTCGGAGCGCGAGAAGGAGGTGCTGGTCGCCATCGGCCACGGCCTCAGCAACACGGAGATCGCCGGGTCGCTCTTCCTGTCCGAGTCGACCGTCAAGACACACGTGGGCCGGGTGCTCGCCAAACTCGGCCTGCGCGACCGGGTGCACGCCGTGATCTTCGCGTACGAGCACGGTCTCGTGTAGCCGACCCGCGCCTCCTCGGCTCGCCGCCGCCCCGCCGACGGAGCGCGGTGGAAACATATCAGTCATGAGCTCTCCCTCGACGACGCAGCCCGACACCCGTTTCTTCGGGCAACCGCGGCCCCTCGCGACCCTGTTCAGCGTCGAGTTGTGGGAGAGGTTCTCGTTCTACGGCATGCAGGGAATCCTGCTGTTGTACCTGTACTTCTCGGTCGCCGACGGTGGGCTCGGCATCGACCAGACCACGGCCGCCGGCATCGTCGGCGCCTACGGCGGCGGGGTCTACCTCTCGACCGTCCTCGGCGCGTGGGTCGCCGACCGACTGCTCGACTCGCGCCGGGTGCTGCTGATCAGCGCGGTCGTCGTGATGCTCGGGCACATCGCGCTCGCGGCGATCCCCGGGGTCGCCGGTGTCGCCGTCGGGCTGATCATGATCGGGCTCGGCAGCGGAGGCCTCAAGGCCACGGCCACCACCCTCGTGGGCACGCTCTACGCGCCGGGCGACACCCGCCGCGACGCGGGCTTCTCGCTGTACTACCTCGGCATCAACCTCGGGGCGTTCTTCGGTCCGATCCTGACCGGACTGCTGCAGAGCACCGTCGGGTTCCACTGGGGCTTCGGGCTCGCGGCCGTCGGCATGGCGGCGGGGCTCGTCCAGTACGCGTTCGGCCTGAAGAACCTGCCCGACGAGTCGCGCCTCGTGCCCAATCCGCTGCCCCGACGCCTGCTGCCGCGCGTCGTCGTCATCGCTCTGGTCGGGGTCGCCGTCATCGTCGCGGCCGTCGCGTTCGGGCTCGTCACGGCGACGAACCTCGCCGTGGTCGTCATCGTCGTGACGGCGCTCGCCGCCGTGGCCTACTTCGTCGTCATCCTGTCGAGTCGCGGCATCTCGTCCGACGAGCGGAGCCGCGTCCTCGCCTTCGTGCCGCTGTTCCTCGCCAGCGCCGTGTTCTGGTCGATCTACCAGCAGCAGTTCACGGTCATCACGATCTACTCGGCCGAGCGTCTCGACCGGTCGGTGTTCGGCTGGGAGTTCCCGATCTCGTGGGTGCAGTCGATCAACCCGATCTTCATCATCGTGCTGTCGGGTGTGTTCGCCGCGCTGTGGACGAAGCTCGGCGCCCGACAGCCCTCGACGCCGGTGAAGTTCGCGCTCGGCACGGGCGTGGTCGGGCTCGCGTTCCTGCTGTTCCTGCCCTTCGTCGGGACCGGGGCGCACGGCACGCCGGTCCTCGCGCTCGTGGTCATCCTGCTGGTGTTCACGGTGGCGGAGCTGCTGCTCTCGCCCGTCGGGCTCTCGGCGGCGACGAAGCTCGCGCCCGAGCGGTTCCGCACGCAGATGGTCGCGCTGTTCTTCTTGTCGGTCGCGCTCGGGACGTCGGCATCCGGCGTGCTGGCCGGCTTCTACGACCCGGCGAACGAGGTGCCGTACTTCTCGGTGATCGGGATCGTCGCGGTGGTCGTCGGGGCGCTGCTGTTGGCCGCGTCACGTCCGGTGCTGCGGCTGATGCGCGGGGTGCGGTAGCGGCGGCTGCCCGTTCTCGACCGTCAACCGGCGTCGCGGGCGAGCCTCCAGACGCGGTCGCGCGACATCGGCAGCTCGTGCGGACGCACGCCGATCGCGTCGCGGACGGCGTTCGCCAGCGCCGGGGCGACCGGGTTGTAGGGTGCCTCGCTCATCGACTTGGCGCCGAGCGGCCCCAGGTCGTCGTGCGTCTCGGCGAACAGGACCTCGGTGCGCGGCACGTCCGAGAACTTGGGGAGGCGGTAGTTGCGGAACGCGGTCGTCGTCACCCGGCCCTCGTCGTCCAGGAGCATCTCTTCGTAGAGGGACGTCCCGATGGCCTGCGCCGTGCCTCCTTCGATCTGGCCGCGGAGCTGCTCGGGGTTCAGCACCGTGCCCGCGTCGGCCGATTGGATCGAGCGGAGGATGCGCACCTCGCCGGTCGCGCTGTCGACGGCGACCCGGAACGCGTGCACGTTGAACGCGACGGACCGCGGCGTGCCGTCGTGACTGCCGTCGGCCACGAGGGGCCCATCGGCCAGCAGCTCGGCCGCGGTGACCAGGCGCTCGCCGATCAGGACGCCGCCGACGACGACGGCGGGGGCACCGGGCGAGGCACCCGTCGGCGAGGCGCTCGTCGGCCCGGCGTCGCGCGACACGATCGCGAGGGCGCGCTCGACCATGGCGAGCCGGAGCTTCTGCGCCGCGGCGAAGAGGGCCTTGCCGGCCACGACGACGCCGGCCGAGCCGTAGGCACCGGTGTCGTAGCGCGCCACATCGGTGTCGGACTGCCGGATCGAGATGCGCTCGGGCGTCGTCCCGAGCACGGTGGCGACCAACTGCGCGTGCACGGTGGTGGTGCCGTTGCCGAACTCGGCCGTGCCGACCCCGATGTCGTAGCCGCCGTCGGGCTGCAGCGCGACCGTCGTGTCGGCGAAGTGCCCGCGCGGCGGCATCGTGGCGATCATGGCGAGGGCCATGCCGGTACCGACCGACCACGAGTCGCCCACGGGGACGGGCACGTCGACCGGACCCGGCTCGCCGAGGGCGCGCTCGACGAGGTCGAGGCACTGGTCGAGGCCGTAGCTGCCGAACAGCAGGTCGCTCTCCTCGTCGGGGTCGACGACCACCATGCGGTCGCCCGGCACGACGACGTTGCGGCGCCGCAGCTCGAACGCGTCGATGCCGAGCCTGCGGGCGAGCTCGTCCATCGCCGACTCGACGGCGAACACGATCTGCCCGAGGCCGTACCCGCGGAACGCCCCACCCGGGAGGTTGTTCGTGTAGACCGACTCGGCGTCGACGCGCTTGTTGGCGCAGCGGTACACGCTGGTCGACTCGTGCACGCTGTGGAACATCACGCCGATGCCGTGGTTGCCGTAGGCACCCGTGTCCATCAGCTGGTCGACGTGCATCGCGGTGAGCACACCGTCGGCGGTCGCCCCCAGGCGCACGCGCACCCGCATCGGGTGGCGGGTGGGGGCGATGGTGAACTCGTCCTCGCGCGTGAACTCGTACTGCACCGGCTGGCCGGTGCGCAGCACGGCCAGGGTGACCAGGTCTTCGGTGAGCAGCTCCTGCTTGCCGCCGAACCCGCCGCCGACCCGGGCCGCGAGCACCCGCACCCGGTCGTCGGGCAGATCGAAGATGTGGCAGATCTCGTCCCGGATCAAGAACGGCACCTGCGTCGAGGTCCGGAGGACGAGCCGGCCGTCGTCGTCGAGCCAGCCGCGGGTCGCGTGGGTCTCGAGGGCACCGTGGCTGACGCGCTGGGTCCGCCAGGTGCCGTCGACCGTCGCGGCGGCGGCCGCGAGGCCCGCCTCGACGTCTCCCGTCTCACCGTGCATCACGGCGAGCGTGTTGCGCTCGGGGAAGGCGATGCGCGACTCGACGCCCTTCTCGCCGTGCACGAGCGGAGCCCCGGGCGACCGCGCGACCTCCGGATCGAACACGGCGGGCAGCACCTCGTACTCGACGACGATCGCGTCGAGCGCGTTCTGCGCGATCCGGACGGACTCGGCGACGACCGCTGCCACCCGCTGCCCCCGGAACCTCAGCACGCTGTCGAGCACGAGCGTGTCGTCGGGGTCGTCGGTGCGGTTCTCGTGCCGGCCGGTCGAGAAGAGCGTCGTGGGGGAGTCGCGATGCGTCAGCACGAGGCGCACACCCGGCAGCGCCTCGGCAGCGCTCGTGTCGATCGAGACGATGCGCGCATGCGCGTGCGGGCTGCCGAGCACCGCGAGATGCAGCACCTTGGTCGTGCTGCGGAAGTCGAGCGTGTACGCCTCGGTGCCCGTCGCGACGCGCATCGCGGCCGGTGCCTTCACGCTGCGACCCGCGGCGTCGCCGTCGGCGGGCGCGACCGTGTTCGTGACGCCGCAGATCGCGTCCTCGATGGCGCGGTACCCGGTGCAGCGGCAGAGATTTCCCTTGAGGAGGCGCGGGAGATCGCCCTTGTCGGCCTCCGTGAACGTCGAGGCCGTCACGATCATGCCGGCCGTGCAGAACCCGCACTGGAACCCGGCCGCCTCGACGAACGCCTGCTGCATCGGATGCGGGTGCTCGGGGGTGCCGAGACCGGCGACGGTCGTCACGCGGGCACCGTCGAGCCGGTGCGCCGGGATGAGGCACGAGTGCACGGGCGCACCGTCGAGCAGCACGGAGCACGCGCCGCAGTCGCCGGCGTCGCAGCCCTTCTTGACCTCGAAGTGGTCGTGCTCGCGCAGCAGGGTGCGGAGCACCTGACCGGGTTGCGGCTCGGCGTCGACCGGCTCGCCGTTGACTTCGAATCTCATGCCGCGCCTCCTGCGGGTGCTGCGGGTGCTGCGGGTGCCGGTGCCGTTGCGGGTGCCGGTGCTGCGGGTGCGGGTGCCGGGGGTGCCTGTGGCGGCGGCCCGGCGAGCTCGTCGCGGATCTCGTGCGCGAAGAGCGTGCTGACGTGGCGGCGCCAGTCGGGGGCGCCGTGCGGGTCGTCGTACCAGTCGTCGACGCGGAGCAGCGCGGTCTCGAGGGCGTCGGCCGACGGCAGCTCGGCGAAGCTCAGTTGGACGGGACGCGGGGTACCGGCCGTGACGGTGATCACCAACTCGCCGTCCGCGGCGACGCGTCCGATCACGAGCGTGCCCGATCGCCCGAGCTCGGACAGCGCGATGCGACGGAAGGCCGTGCGCGACCGCAGGGACGCGAGCGGCACCTCCAGGGCGCGGAGCACGTCGCCGTGCCCCAACGCGTTCTGCCGCACGCCCGTCACGAAGTCGCTCACCGGCAGGTGGCGCTCGCCGCCGTCGGCCGTCCAGACCAGGGCCGTCGCGTCGAGGGCGGCCATCAGCGAGGTCATCGGGCCGGCCGGCAGGCTCGTGGCGATGTTGCCGCCGACGGTCGCCGTGTTCCAGATCTTGAACGACGCGAGCAGCGAGTTGGCGCACTGCCCGATCAGCGGGTGGGCGAGCCAGTCGGCCTCGGCAGGCAGGCGCGTCAGCTCGGCGATCGTGCAGGTCGCCGCGACGGTCAGGCGATCGGCGTCGCGGTCGACCTCGAGCGGCGTCCAGCCGAGTGTCGTCAGGTCGACGAGCCCGGTCAGACCCGGCTGGGGCTCGGAGAACAGCCACGTGCCGCCGCCGAGCGGGTGCTCTCCCGGGCCGAAGACGAGCCCCGACCGGTCGCGCGGCACGCGTATCTCGCGGACGGTGATCAGATCCATGGCGTGCTCGGGTATCTCGTGTCGGGTGAGGCGGTGACGGGGTGCAGATCGGGGTGCACGACGGGGTGCGCCGCGGCGTGGCCGCCCAGGGGTGCGTGGCTACAGTGAACAATCATGATCGACCTGCCCGAGTCCGACCTCCGCGAGCGACTCGCGACCGCCCTCTCCGTGCCGCGCTGGATCGACGAGATCGTCGCCGCCGCGCCGTTCTCGGACGTGGACGCGCTCATCGTCGCTGCCGAGACGGCGGCCGACCCGCTGACCGACTCCGAGATCGACGCCGCCATGGCGCACCACCCGCGTATCGGCGAGCAGCCGGTGGGCCCGGGTGCCGCGGCCGAGTTCAGCCGTCGCGAGCAGGCGTCGGCCGCGGACGCCGACGACCTGCTGGTCGCCCGCGCGCTCGCCGAGGGCAACGCCACGTACGAGGACCGCTTCGACCGCGTGTTCCTGATCAGGGCCGCCGGCCGATCGAGGGCCGAGATCGTGGAGGAGCTCGAACGTCGGCTCAAGCTCGACGACGAGACCGAGCGCCGGATCGTGGGCGAGCAGCTGCGCGAGATCGCCGTGCTCCGCCTGCGGTCGATGTTCGGCGAGGCCGAGGGCGCCCGCGCGGTCGAGGACGCGATCAAGGCCGACGAGAGCCATTCGTCGGCCCGCAGCGACGGGGCGAGCGGCCGATGAGCCACATCACGACGCACGTGCTCGACGCGGCACTCGGGCGCCCCGCGACGGGCGTGCCCGTGTCGCTGTCCGACGAGACCGGGGCGGTGCTCGCCTCGGGGACGACGGATGCCGACGGCCGGGTCGCCGATCTCGGCCCCGACGCCCTCGACGCCGGCGTCTACCGTCTCGTGTTCGACACGGCGACGTACTTCGCGGCGAGCGGCCGCGAGGCGTTCTACCCGCGCGTGACGATCGACTTCTCGCTCGCCGACACCGCGAGCCACTATCACGTGCCCGTGCTGCTCAGCCCGTTCGCCTACAGCACCTACCGCGGCAGCTGACGCGCCGGCTGCCGAGGCAGCTGCCGCGCCGGGGGCGCCCGGCCGGCTGAGGCCGCCGCCGTGCGTGCGCCGGCTGTCGTGTGGCATTTGCGGCGTCGTGTCGTGCACGAACACGACACGATGCCGCGAACCCGAGACGACGCGGCGGCCCCACCTCGCCCCACCACCGCGCACGGACGCACCCCTCACGGACGCACCCCGCTCAGTAATCGGTGCGGTGGTCGTGCGCCAACCACGCGTCGAACGGCGCCGGGGCATTGCCGGGGCGGACGGACTCGACCGGCAGGTCCCACGTGTCGCGGTCACGGCCGAACAGCTCGTAGAACTCGAGGTCGTCGAACCCGCCCCGAGCGGCGTCGTGCCGATCGGCGGCGTAGACCACGCGGTCGACCCGGGCCCAGAGCGAGGCCGACAGGCACAACGGGCACGGCTCGCACGACGTGTAGAGCGTCGCACCGGTGAGGGCGAAGTCGCCGACGGCCTGGCACGCGGCCCGGATCGCGACGACCTCCGCGTGGGCCGTCGGGTCGAGGTTGGCCGTGACGCGGTTCTGCCCCTCGGCGACGAGTTCGCCGTCGCGCACGATCAGGGCACCGAACGGGCCGCCGCCGTTCGCCACGTTGTCGATCGCGAGCTCGATGGTGCGCGCGAGCCAGCGGGAGTCGTCGAGAGCGCTCATCGCGCCTCCTTCGGTGAGGGGCCTGCGGGCGCAGGCGGTCGGATCGGCCTGGCGATCAGGCGGTGACAGGGTCGTGCGGTGATTCAGTGTCGTGGACGGTGCCGAGTGAAGCCGACTCAGGCGAGCCCGGCCGAGGCGCGCCACGCGTCGCCCGCGGGCGGGGCGTCGTCGCGCAGCAGCGTGGCCTCGATCAGACCGTAGGGCCGATCGGCCGCCCAGAACACCTCGTTCGGGTTCTCGAGGGCGAAGTTCGACAGGTCGTAGGCGAAATGGTGCTTGTTGGGTGCGACGAGGCGCACCTCGACGATCTCGGGGATCGCCTCGAGCACGGCCTTGCCCATGTGCCACAGGGTCTGTTGCAGAGCGAGCGACTGCACCGTGGCGAACTGCTCGACCATGAGGCGTCTGACGTCGGCGTAGACCGTGTTCCAGTCGATGGCTCGGTCGGCGAAGCGGGCGTCGTCGGTGCCGGGGGCGAAACGCCACTTGGCGTCGAGGGCCGTCGCCATCACCCGGTCGTGCGTCTCGGGCAGGGTCGTGAACTCGTCGGTGAGGAACCCGGCGAACTCCGAGCCCGTCGACTTGAGCAGCACGAGGTCTTTCAGGCCGCCGACGATGTGCTCGCCCGAGGCGTCGACGGTGACGGCCGCCGTGCGCACCTCCTGCCCCGAACGGACCCACGTGTGATCGTGCTCGACGCCGTCGACGAGCGCCCGCTGCCAGGCGAACTCCTCGATCTCGATGCGGGCGCCGGCGACGGGACCGATGTCGTCGACGAAGTGCCGTGCCAGGTCGAGCCCGAAGTCTTCGATGGCGGCGACGCCCTTCGACTTCGCGAACGCGAACGCCGTGTTCTTCTGCGTGTCGGTCGGCAGCACGCTCGACTGGTCGCCCTCGAGGTAGGCGGGCTCGAAGGGGCCGCGCAGCGCCGTGGTCACGTTGAGGTCGCGGATCTCGTGCCGCGGGCTGTCGCGGTAGATGCGCACGAGCCGCGATTCCGCTTTGCCGTACTGGTTGTCGCCGAGGATGATCGCCATGGCCGTGATCCTCACACAGGCATGTGACAAACGTGTTTCAGCACGGGCCCTTTGTGAACGGTTTGTTTCAGGACGGCCCTCGGGAGGAGTCATCGGCTGGTTATCGTTGGCCGCATGACCTCCGCGACGTGGGCTCTGCAGCCCGGCTCCGGCGACATCCCCGCCGACCTCTACCTGCCCGCGACACCCGGGACGACCCTGTGGGGGCGACTGCCGTGCGCCGCCGACGAGGCCGTCCTGACCGTCGAGTCCGGGCAGCAGGTCACCGTCGACACGCTCAGCCACGAGGGTCTGCTGGACGACCAGGGTCGGGACCCGGTGCGCTTCTTCGGGGCTCACGGCATCGCAGCCGAGGGGGTGCTGGAGGATGCGATCGCGATCGCCGCCTCCTCGTCGTCCGGTCGTGACGCCGCGGTCGACGGCCCGCACGTCGTCACCGGCCCGATCGCCGTGCGGGGCGCCCGACCCGGCGACCTGCTCAAGATCACCGTGCTGCGGACGACACCGCGCGTGCCCTACGGCATCGTCTCGAACCGGCACGGGCGCGGCGCCTTGGCCGGCGAGTACCCGCTCGGCGACCTGACCGTGAGCACGTTCGCCGCCGTCGACCACGAGCCCGACGGCTCGCTCGTCGGAACGATGCCGGTCACGCCGGGCGGTGACCACCTGGTGCGGTTTCCGCTCCGGCCGTTCCTCGGCATCATGGGTGTCGCGGTCGCAGGCGACGCGCGTCCGCACTCCGTGCCTCCCGGTGTCTTCGGCGGCAACATCGACATCAACCTGCTGACCGAGGGAGCGTCGCTGTACCTGCCGGTGCAGGTCGACGGAGCGCTCGCGTACGTCGGCGACCCGCACTTCGCGCAGGGGGACGGCGAGGTGGCGCTCACGGCGATGGAGGCGTCCCTGCGCGTGACGCTGCAATTCGACGTCGTGCCCCGCGACGAGGCCCTCGCGATGTTCGGCGAGATCACCGGGCCGCTCGCCGAGACGGCCGACTACCTCGTGCCGACCGGCCTCGACGAGGATCTCGACGAGGCCGTCAAGGCCTGCGTCCGCGCCGCCATCGCCCTGCTGGAGGCGCGGTTCGGCATGGACCGGACCCTCGCCTACGCCTACCTCTCGGCCGCGACCGACTTCGACATCTCGCAGGTCGTCGACCTCGTCAAGGGGGTGCACGCGCGCATCCGCGTCGCCGACTTCGCCGGCGTGCCGCTCGCGGGTGCGGGTGCGGGGTCTGGTTCTGGTTCTGGTTCGCAATTTGCGACCGATCCGGCCGCGGACCCCAGCGACACGCCGCATACGGCCCCTCACGACGCGAAACGGTCGCAAATTGCGAGAACCGGGGACGAGGAGGCACGGTGAACGGCACCACGCCGGCCGCGTCCGAGCCCGTCCCGACCACACTCGAGGGCGAGCTGCCCGACGGGCTCCTGGCCGCTTTCGATGCCTACGAGCGGGCGCTCGCCGATGGCGACCTCGACGCGCTGGCCGACGCCTTCGAGCCGGGGCCGCTGTCGATGCGCGCGGATGCGTCGGGTCTCCTGGTCGGGCACGACGCGATCCAGGGGTTCCGGGGGAGGCGCGGGTCGGCTCCCGTCCGCCGGATCGAGTCCCGGCACGTGCGAGCGCTCGATGCCGACACGGCGCTGATCGTGTCGGTGAACGTCCCCGTGGGCGGCGGACGCGGTGTCGTCACGCAACTGTGGCGGCGGCACGACGACGGTTCGTGGCGGATAGCGTCGGCGCAGGTGCAGGCTCCGACGGGTGCGATCGATCGGCGGGTGTGGCGGATCGTCGGCGATCCGCTCATACCGGCGCGTCTAGCGGGGGTCGGCGCGGCAAAATGCGACCAAACCGGTGGCGACGGCCCCAAGAACGTGGTTCTGACGGCCAATTCGGCCGAAACGGTCGCAAATTGCGACGACTCGCCCGGGCGGGCAGCGGTGCCGGCGCCCGGGCCGGCGCACGAGCGCGGGCAGCCGCTCGCGGGGCGGACGGTCGCGGTCAAGGACCTGTTCGCGGTCGCGGGGCACGCGATCGGCGCCGGAGTGCCCGCGTACCTGGCGGGCGCGCCGGTCGAGACCGTCCACGCTCCGGCCGTTCAGGCCCTGCTCGACGCGGGTGCGAGCGTGCTCGGCATCGCGCAGACCGACGAGTTCGCGTACAGCATCGCCGGGCGCAACTCCGCCTACGGCACCCCGCCCAACCCGGCCGTGCCCGGCGGCGTCTCCGGAGGCTCCTCGAGCGGCCCCGCCTCCGCGGTCGCCCTCGGCCAGGCCGACATCGGGCTCGGCACGGACACGGGTGGCTCGATCCGGGTGCCCGCGTCGTACCAGGGGCTCTGGGGTCTCCGCACGACCCACGGAGCCGTCGACCGCCGCCGACTCCTGCCCCTCGCCCCCACGTTCGACACCGTCGGCTGGCTGACCCGGAGCGCAGACCTCTTGCACCGCGCGGCCGACAGCACGCTGGTGCGAGCCGACCAGCGACCGGTGGAGGCGTCCTTCGTCGTCGACCCGAGCCTCCTCGGCCTCGTCCAGCCGGAGGTGCGCGACGCCTTCGTCGCCGCGACCGAGGGTCTGCAGCCCGAGCGGGTCGACCTCGGCGACGTGCCCGCGTTGTTCGAGCTGTTCCGGGTCGTGCAGGCGTTCGAGGCGTGGCAGTCGCACGGAAAGTGGATCACGGCGCACCCCGGCGAGCTCGCTCCCGAGGTCGCGGCCCGCTTCGCGTTCGGGGCCGGCCTCGAGGCCGAGCGAGTCGAGGAGGCGCGGGTCGCCCTCGACGAGGAACGTCACCGCCTCGACATGGTCCTGCGCGATCGCGTGCTGCTGCTGCCGAGCGCGTCGTCAGCCGCGCCGTCGCTCGGGGCGACCGCGGCCGAGGTCGACGCGACCCGCACGGCGACCCTCGGGCTGACCTGCGTCGCCGGTGTCGGCGGGTACCCGGCGGTGTCGGCGCCGGTAATGCGGGTGAGCGGAGGGCCGGTCGGGCTCTGTCTGGTCGGGCCGCGATACACGGATCTGGCGCTGATCGAGCTGGCCGCGTCGGTGTTCGCGGGGTAGCTGCGGGGGCTTGCCCGCGCCCGTGCCCGCGCCCGCGCCCGTGCCGCGTCGTGTGGCGTTCGAGGCGTCGTGTGGTGTTCGTGCGCGACACGATGACGCGAACGCGACACGACGGTGGGACCGACCCGCCCGCGCCGCCCCGCGCGCTCAGCTGAGGCTGTCCACGTCCCGGCCCGACCAGAGGTCCGAGCAGTCGACCCGCTCGGCACCGTGCTCGCGCAGATACCCGCGGGCCCCCTGGTCGCCGTGCGCCCAGGCGGTCAGCCCGGCCCAGTGCTCGCGGCCGACGACGACCGGATGCCCGGGGCGCTCGCCGAACACCGCCTGCCGCACGGTCGCGGCGTCGGCGCGGGTGTCTCCCTCGCCGAGGAGGCGCGCCACGGCTTTCGCGGGCAGCTCCGGGAGGTCGACCAGCGTGATCACCGCGACCCGCGCCTCCGTCGTCTCGGCCGCGGCGAGGCCCGCGCGGAGCGATGCCGACAGCCCCTCACCCCAGTCGTCGGCGACCGTGACCTGCACGGGCCGGTCGGTCGGCACGAGCTCGAGGGCGCGGTCGGCCTGCGCTCCGAGGACGACGATCACGTGGTCGCAGCCGCCGCCGAGCAGTGCGTCGATCGCGGTCGCGAGCCACGACGACCCGTCGTCGGCGTGCGTCAGCGCCTTGGGCCAGCCCATGCGGCTGCCCGCCCCCGCAGCGAGGAGCACTCCGACGATCGACATGCCGCCACCCTAGGTGCCGCCGCCGACACCCCTGCTGCCGCCCCGCTGCCCCGCTCGCCCAGAACCCCGTTGCGGAAGAAGAACCTCCGTCGAACGGGGTTCTTCTTCCGCAACGGGGTTCTGCGCGCCGCCGGTAGGGTCGGCGGCATGACCTTCGTCTGCGATCAGTGCCGCCGCGCCGTGAACGGCGAGCAGCATCGCACCGCCACCCGGACGCTCTGCCGCGAGTGCTTCGACGGGTTCCGCGGGCAGGCCGCCGGGCTCATGGCGGGTGGCGGCGTGCCGAACGCGATCTCGACGGCGGGGTGGCTGCAGCGGGTGCGCGAGGCGTTCCGCCGCGACACCGACGCGGGCGGCGCTGGTCGCTGACCCGTGCCTCCTCGTGGTCGGCATGCTCGGTGGCGCGCGCCCCGACACACGAAACCCGGCTGAAACACCGTTTGCGTACACTCGCAGCGTGAAACGTTCCTTTCAGCAGATCGCCCCGCCCAGCCGCCTGCTCATGGGTCCGGGCCCGATCAACGCCGACCCGCGGGTGCTCCGCGCGATGTCGGCCCAGCTCGTCGGGCAGTACGACCCCGCGATGACGGCCTACATGGACGAGACGCAGGCGCTCTACCGGGAGGTCTTCCAGACCGAGAACGAGCAGACGATGCTCATCGACGGCACGTCGCGCGCCGGCATCGAGGCCGCGCTCGTCTCGCTGATCGAGCCCGGCGACCGCGTGCTGGTACCGGTCTTCGGACGTTTCGGGCACCTCCTCGTCGAGATCGCCGGCCGCTGCGGCGCCGAGGTGCACACCATCGAGGTCGAGTGGGGACAGGTCTTCCCGACGAGTGTCATCGTCGAGGCGATCGAGCGGGTGAAGCCGGCGCTGCTCGCCGTCGTGCACGGCGACACCTCGACGACCGTCGCCCAGCCCCTCGACGGCCTGGCCGAGGTCTGCGCGAGGCACGGCGTCCTCTTCTACACCGATGTCACGGCGTCGCTCGCGGGCAACACGTTCCGCACCGACGAGCTCGGGCTCGACGCCGTCACCGCCGGACTGCAGAAGTGCCTCGGCGGCCCCTCGGGATCGAGCCCGGTCACCTTCAGCCCGCGTGCCGTCGAGGCGATCGAGCGACGCCGGTCGATCGAGGCCGGCATCCGTGCCGAGGGCGATGCCGTGTCGGCGCATCCGATCCGGTCGAACTACTTCGACCTCGCGATGGTCTTCGACTACTGGGGACCGCGTCGACTGAACCACCACACCGAGGCGACGAGCATGCTCTACGGCGCGCGGGAGTGCGCCCGACTGCTCGTCGAGGAGGGCGTCGACGACGCCGTCGCCCGCCACGCCCTGCACGGCGGAGCGATGCTCGAGGGGCTCCGCGGACTCGGGCTCGAGGTCTTCGGCGACACCGCGCACAAGATGAACAACGTGACGGCGGTCGTGATCCCCGACGGTGTCGACGGTGACGCCGTGCGTGGAGAGCTGCTCGACGACTTCGGCATCGAGATCGGGACCTCGTTCGGACCGCTGCACGGCAAGGTCTGGCGGGTCGGCACGATGGGCTACAACGCGCGGCGCGACACGGTGCTCACGACGTTG
Organism: Frigoribacterium sp. 2-23; assembly: GCF_049601585.1. Taxonomy (GTDB): domain Bacteria; phylum Actinomycetota; class Actinomycetes; order Actinomycetales; family Microbacteriaceae; genus Frigoribacterium. The sequence goes on from NZ_CP187126.1 coordinate 246,239, forward strand.
GCAGCGTTGGAGGCGGTGCTCCGGCGGGCGGGAGCCCCGATCACCGCAGGCGGCGGGGTCGGCGCCGCGTACGACGTATACGCGGATGCGGGCCGCGGAGCGGGTGCGGGTGCCGGTGCCGCGGATGCGGCCGGTGCCGCGGATTCGGCCGACGCTGCCGGAGGTGCGGTGTGAGTGCGCAGACGCTCCTACGGTTCGAAACGAATTAGCCGATGAGCAATTACCCTTCCCCTCGCGCGACCGGCGCGACCGGCGCGGCCGCCGGCGCCGCTCAAGCAGGCACCGCCGCGACCGGCACCACCAGGGGCCGCGACGAAGCCGCCCTCATCCTCGCCCGCTGCGACGAGCTCGCGACCCACACGAGCCTCCCGGGCGGCGTCGAGCGCGTCTACCTCTCCCCGCACCACGCCAGCGTGAACCGCCTCGCCGCCCGCTGGATGACCGAGGCCGGTATGACGACCTGGCAGGACGCCGCCGGCAACCAGTGCGGCCGCTACGAGGGTTTCGACCCCGGCGCGCCCGCCCTGCTGCTCGGCTCACACCTCGACACGGTTCGCGACGCGGGGCGTTACGACGGCATCCTCGGGGTCCTGCTCGCGATCGCCGTCGTCGACCGGCTGAAGCGTGCGGGAGTCCGGCTGCCGTTCGCCGTCGAGGTCCTCGCGTTCGCCGACGAGGAGGGCACCCGCTTCGGAGCGACCCTGCTCGGCTCCCGCGCGGCCGCCGGCACGTGGGACACCGCCTGGCTCGACCTCGTCGACGCCGACGGCATCACCATGCGCGACGCCTTCACCGCGTTCGGGCTCGACCCCGACCGGGTCGCCGAGGCCGCACGGACGACGGCCGACACCGTCGGCTACCTCGAAGCGCACATCGAGCAGGGCCCGTACCTCGAGGAGGCCGACCGCGCCCTCGCCGTCGTGTCCTCGATCGCGGGCGCCCGCCGGTTCGCGCTCACCCTCACCGGGGTCGCCGGTCATGCCGGAGGCGTCCCCTATCACCGCCGCCACGACGCGCTCGCGGGTGCCGCCGAGATCGTCCTGGCCGTCGAGAAGGAGGCGCGCGACCGCGACTGCATCGCCACCGTCGGTCACCTCCAGGCCTACCCCGGCGGCGTCAATGTCATCCCCGGACGGGTCGAGTTCAGCCTCGACCTGCGCGGCGAGCACGACGACCGCCGCGACGAGGTCTGGCTGGCGATCCAGGCGACGACGGCCGAGGTCTGCGCGCGGCGGGGGCTCACGATCGAGGCGACCGAGACGCATGCCGCGGATGCGGTCGTCGCCGACCCGCGCCTCCGGGACGTCATCCGCGACGGCATCGCCGCCACGGGAGACACCGACCCGATGACCCTGTTCTCCAAGGCCGGGCACGACGCCATGGCGATGGCCGACCTCACGCCCTGGGCGATGCTGTTCGTCCGTTGCGGCAACGGCGGCATCAGCCACCACCCCGACGAGATCGTCGACGCCGCCGACGTCGCCATCGCGCTCGACGCGTTCGAGGCCGCCGTCCGCGGCGTCGCCTCCGAGGGCGCGGCATGACCGACGCCGAGCCCGACGCCCCCGCCGACCTCGGCCGCCGCATCGACAGCGGTTACGCCGCCCTCACGCGGCAGGAGCAGCGCGCCGCCGACTTCCTCCTCGACCACCTCTCGGACGTCGCCGTCTTCACGGCGACCGAGATCGCCGAGCGCAGCGGTGTCTCGAAGGCGACGGTGTCGAGGCTGTTCCGGAGGCTCGGGTTCAGTGACGCCCAAGAGGTCCGCGAGCAGGCGCGTGCGTCTCGCAGTCGCGGGGTGCCCGTGGGGCCGACCCGCGCCTCCGGCGATCTCGCGGAGCATCTCGCCGCCGAGCAGTCGGCGCTCGCGACGATGGTCGACTCGCTCGCCGACGGTCGCCTCGACATCGCGGCCCGGCAGATCGCCGCCGCCCGACGCGTCGTCGTGATCGGGTTCCGCAACGGCTACCCGGTCGCGCTGCACCTCCGGCAGCAGCTCGCGCAGGTGCGGGCGGGCGTGCAGGTCGCGCCGCAGCCCGGGCAGTCCGTCGGCGAGGAGCTGATCGGCCTCACCGCCGACGACGTCGTCGTGCTGGTCGGGTTCCGTCGGCGCCCTGCCGGATTCGCCGCGGTGCTCGAGACGCTGCGGGCCGCGCAGGTGCCCGTCGTGCTGCTGGCCGACTCGTCGGCGCGCGGGCTGGCCACCGGGCCGCACGCGACCGGCACGCTGTGGCTCGAATGCGCCGTGGGCAGTACCTCGGCGTTCGACAGCTACGCGACCGCGATGAGCCTCGTCAACCTGCTCGCGTCGGCCGTCCAGGGCGTCGACCCCCGCGCCTCCCGCACCCGTGTCGCCGAGATCACGAGCGCCTACGAGGCCCTCGTCGAAGTGGAGAGAACCCCGTGATCCGCAGACTCCGTACCGACCAGTCGCGCATGCACCTCGTCATGATGCTCGCGCTGACGTTCACGACCGGCATCATCGACGCGGTCGGCTATCTCGGTCTCGACCGGGTGTTCACGGCCAACATGACGGGCAACGTCGTCATCCTCGGCATGGCCCTCACGGGGGCCGACGGGCTGCCGATCGTCGGCCCCGTCGTCGCCCTCGCCGCATTCATGTTCGGCGCCGCGCTCGGTGGCGGGCTGCTCCGCCGCGCCCGGACGGGCTGGTCGGGGCTCAGCACGACCGTCTTCTCGGTCACCGGCGGTCTGCTCTTCGCGCTCGGCCTCTCGTGCTTCGTCGTCGTGCCGGTCGAGAACACGCCGTGGGCGTACACGATCACCGGGCTGCTCGGCGCCGCGATGGGCCTGCAGGCCGCCGCCGCCCGACGGATCGCGGTTGCCGACGTCACTACCGTCGTCGTCACGTCGACCATCGTCGGACTCGCGTCCGAGTCGAAGATCGCCGGAGGCACGGGCAAGAACTTCCCGCGGCGGGTGCTCGCGGTGGCGCTGATCCTGGTCGGGGCGGGTGTCGGCGCGCTGCTCCTGCAGGTGCACATCGGCGTGGGCATGGGCGTCGCCGGTGGGCTGACGCTGCTCGTCGCCCTCGTCGGACATCTCGCCCGCGAACGCAAGCCGGTCGGCGAGAAGGAGACGGTCGATGCGTGACGCGGGGCGTGCCTCCTCGACTCCCGGTGCCGCAGCCGCCCCCGACCTCGTCGTGCGGGCCCGACGGGTGCTGCTCGACGGGGCGTTCGCTCCGGCTTCGGTCGTCGTGCGCGACGGCGTCGTCGTGGCGATCGGCGACCTCGACGCGTCCTACCGCGACGCGGCCGACGACGTCACGCTGCCCGACGAGCAGGTGCTGCTGCCCGGTGTCGTCGACACGCACGTGCACGTCAACGAGCCCGGTCGCACCGAGTGGGAGGGCTTCGCCACCGCGACCCGGGCCGCCGCCGCCGGAGGCGTCACGACCATCGTCGACATGCCGCTCAACAGCATCCCGCCGACCACGACGGTCGAGGCGCTCGAGCTCAAGCGGGCCGCCGCCGCGCCGCAGGTCGTCGTCGACACCGGGTTCTGGGGCGGGGCGATCCCGTCGAGCCTCGGCTCGCTGCGCGCCCTGCACGACGCCGGGGTGTTCGGCTTCAAGGCGTTCCTCTCGCCGTCGGGCGTCGACGAGTACCCGCACCTGTCGACCGACGAACTGCTCGCGGCGATGCACGAGATCGCCGCGTTCGACGGCCTGCTGATCGTGCACGCCGAGGACCCGGCGTCGCTCGACGTCGCCGCCGCCGCGCTGCCGGAGGGCTCCGGAGGCGCGGTGTACGCCGACTTCGTCGCCTCGCGCCCCGACGTGGTCGAGCGCACCGCCATCGAGCACGTGATCGACGCCGTGCGCGACTCGGGCGGTCGCGCGCACATCCTGCACCTGTCGAGCGCGTCGGCGCTGCCCGCGATCCGTGCGGCCAAGGACGAGGGTCTGCGGCTCACCGTCGAGACCTGCCCGCACTACCTCTCGTTCGAGTCGGGTGCCATCCCCGACGGAGCGACGCAGTACAAGTGCTGCCCGCCGATCCGCGACGCGGGCAACCGCGAGGCCCTGTGGGAGGCGCTGGTCGACGGCACGATCGACATCGTCGCCTCGGACCACTCGCCCTCGACCGCCGCGCTCAAGTTCGCCGGAGACGGCTCGTTCGACGTCGCCTGGGGTGGCATCTCGGGGCTCGAGCTGAGTCTGCGCGCCGTGTGGACGGGAGCGCGGGCCCGCGGCATCCCGCTCGAGCGTGTGCTCGACTGGATGGCCCGCGGCACGGCCGACCTCGTCGGGCTGACCGACAAGGGCCGCATCGCCGTCGGAGCCGCCGCCGACCTCGTCGCGTTCGAGCCCGAGGCCTCGGTCGTCGTCGACGTCGAGGCGCTGTCGCACCGCAACCCCGTGTCGGCGTTCGGCGGAGCTCACCTGCACGGCGCCGTCGCCGCGACGTGGGTGGGCGGGCGGAGAGCCGGGGGCCGCGCGCGCCTCCTGCGGCGGTAGCGCGACGGGTGCGACTCGAAGGGGGGCGCGGAGCACGAGTAGGCTCGTCGTGAGGGGGAACGATGACAGATTCCAACGCGCCCGAGGGCGTCAACACACCGCCGTCGCGGCAGCCGCGATACTCCGAGAACCCGGAGGCGCCCCAGGGTGGGCAGGGCCAGTCGACCGAGCCGCAGGCGCCCGCGTCGCACGGCGAGGGCGGTGCTCCGCAGCCCGGTTCGGCGCCGCAGGCCGGTGCCGCGCCGGGGTCGTACGCCGCGCCGCAGGCCGGTGACGCGGCCCCGTCGTACGTCGCGCCGCAGGCCGGCTCCGCACCGGGGCCGTACGGCCAACCGCCCGCCGCGCAGCAGCCGCAGTACGCCGGTCAGCAGCCCTACGGCCAGCCGGGCCAGCCGCAGCAGGCCTACGGCCAAGCCCCGAACGGCCAGGCTCCCTACGGGCAATACCCCGGGCAGCCGTCGCGTCCCGAGCGCACGCCCGAGCAGCGCAAGAAACGCACGCGCCTCCTCGTGGGTCTGCTCGGTGGTGGTGCTCTGCTGTTGATCCTGATCATCGTCGGCGGCATCCTGTTCGCGACGACCGCCGCGAAGCACACGCCCGAGGCCGCCGTCCGCGAGTACCTCGACTCCGTGAAGTCGGGTCAGATCGAGAACGCGATGAAGCTCGACGGCACCAAGCCGGCCGACGGCGACGTGCTCCTGACCGATGCCGCGTACAAGAAGGCCAAGGTCCACATCTCGGGCTACGAGATCGTCGCCACGACCGAGTCGGACGGGCGTGCCACGGTGCAGGCCCGGGTCCGGCAGGGCGGCGATTCGTTCCCGCAGACGTTCGTCGTCGACAAGGGCGGCAAGACGGCCGTGTTCTTCGACGAGTGGAAGCTCCAGCCCGTCGCTCTCGGCACCGTCGACGTGCAGGTCGGAGCCCCCGGTGACGCCGGGGTCACCGTCGACGGCCAGGCCGTGACACCGGCCGACGGAGCACTGAGCCTCAAGGCGTTCCCGGGGCAGTACGCGGTCGCGTTGACCTCCGAGGGCGGCTTCTACGCGGCCGACGACACCGTCGCGCAGGTGAAGGGCTTCGGCTCGCCGACCGGCCAGCCCGCCGTGCTCGAGGCGAAACTCACGGCCGAGGGCGTCGCTGCCGCGAACGCCGCGGTCGATGCCTGGGTGCAGGGCTGTGTCGCCTCGCCGGAGCTCGCTCCTCCGGGCTGCACGTTCACGTTGATCAACACCGATCCGACACTGACGCTGACCAACCAGAAGTGGACCCTCGAGGCCGCGCCGCAGTACAAGATCGGCGATTGGGAGGGCAGCGGCTGGGTCGTCTCGAGCACCGTCACGGGCTCGGTGACGTTCGCCGCGAACGCGACGAACACGGCGGGGCAGTCGGGCACTTTCGCCTCGGTCGCACCCGTGCCGTTCCGGATCGGCGGCGTGATCACCTCGTTCGGCCCCGACGGAGCCGTCTTCGAGAACAAGATCGGCTGACCCGGCCGGTCTCGCAGCCCAGCACGGCACAGCACAGCACAGCACGGCGGATGCGCCACGGTACGCCGTGGGGCATCCGCCGTTCTGCTGTGCCCCCTCGACCCGGGCCTCCGGGCCTCAGAGGACCCGCGCCTCCCCGCGTCCTGTCGTGTTCGCGACATCGTGTCGTGCACGGACGGCACAGGATGTCGCGAACACGACACGACGCAGCCGCAGCACCCCCCTGCGTTAGCGATCTGTAGGGATGCCGACCGCACCCGTAAGGAAGTCGTGAGGGCCCGCGACACCCCGTGGACCCGGGTGTCTACTGACTCGCTGTGCCCCGCTGGTGGGCACCGGGTCGTCCGCGGCCCGTCGCCCTCTCCCAGGGAGTCGTTGTGCTCGACATCGTGTACGTGCTCGCCGTGATCGCGGTCTTCGCCGTGGTCGCCCTCGTCGCGAAGGGGGTCGAGCGACTGTGACCGCCGCCCTCGACACGGTGACCGGCATCGGGGCCGCCGTGCTCGCCGTCGCCTCGCTCGCGTACCTCGTGTACGCCCTCGTGAAACCCGAGCGGTTCTGATGGACGCCCTCTTCGGCGTGCTGCAGATCCTGACGGTCGTCCTCGTCCTGGTGCTGCTCTACCGCCCGCTCGGCGACTACATGGCCCGGATCTACTCGAGCAGCCGCGACCTGCGCGGCGAGCGCGGCTTCTACCGGCTGATCGGCGTCGACTCGTCGTCCGAGCAGACCTGGCCCGCCTATCTGCGCGGGGTGCTCGCGTTCTCCCTGATCGGCGTGCTGTTCGTCTATGCCGTCCAGCGCCTCCAAGCGGTCCTGCCCTATTCGCTCGGCTTCCCGGCCGTGCCCGAGGGGCTGTCGTTCAACACGGCCGCGTCGTTCGTGGCCAACACGAACTGGCAGTCGTACTCGCCCGACGTGACCATGGGCTACGCCGTGCAGGCGCTCGGCCTGGTCGTGCAGAACTTCGTGTCGGCGGCCGTCGGTCTCGCCGTCGCGATCGCGGTGATCCGCGGTCTCGCACGCGTGAAGTCGGGCACGATCGGCAACTTCTGGGTCGATCTGACCCGCGGTGTGATCCGGCTGCTGCTGCCCGGTGCCGTCTTCGCGGCATTCGTGCTGCTGCTCGGCGGCGTCGTGCAGAACGTCGCCGGGTTCACCGACGTGACGACCCTCACCGGAGGATCGGCGACGGTCCCCGGCGGCCCGGTCGCCTCGCAGGAGGCCATCAAGCTGCTCGGCACCAACGGCGGCGGTTTCTACAACGCGAACTCGGCGCATCCGTTCGAGAACCCCACGGCCTGGACGAACGTCGTCGAGGTCCTGCTCATGCTCGTGATCCCGTTCGCCCTGCCGCGCACCTTCGGTCGCCTGGTCGGTTCGACGAAGCAGGGCCTCGCGATCGTCGCGGTCATGACGACGATCTTCGCCGTCTCGCTCGCGGCCATGACCTGGTTCGAGCTGCGCGGTGCGGGCACCGCGACGCAGCTCGCCGGCGGAGCGATGGAAGGCAAGGAGGCGCGGTTCGGCATCTGGGGGTCCACCCTGTTCGGTTCGACCTCGACTCTCACGTCGACGGGCGCGGTCAACTCGATGCACGACTCGTACACGGCCCTCGGCGGCATGATGGCGATGCTGAACATGATGCTCGGCGAGATCGCCCCGGGCGGTGTCGGGTCGGGGTTGTACGGCATGCTCGTGCTCGCCGTCATCACCGTGTTCATCGCCGGCCTGCTCGTCGGCCGCACACCCGAGTACCTCGGCAAGAAGGTCGGGCCGCGCGAGATCAAGCTCGCGAGCCTGTACATCCTGGTGACGCCGACCATCGTGCTCGCGTTCACGGCGCTGAGCTTCGCGATCCCGGCCGTGCGTGCCGACGTCGAGGGCACCTCCATCGCCAACCCGGGGCTGCATGGCTTCAGCGAGGTGCTGTACGCGTTCACCTCGGCCGCGAACAACAACGGCTCGGCCTTCGCGGGCCTGACGGCCAGCACACCGTGGTTCACCACGACCCTCGGCATCGCCATGCTGCTCGGCCGTTTCGTGCCGATCGTGCTCGTGCTGGCCCTCGCCGGCTCGTTCGCGGCACAGGACAGGGTGCCCGCCACCGCCGGCACGCTGCCCACCCTTCGCCCGCAGTTCGTGGGCCTGCTCACCGGCGTCTCCGTGATCGTCACGGCGCTGACCTACTTCCCGGTGCTGGCACTGGGACCGCTCGCGGAAGGGCTGCAGTAACCATGTCCACACTCACCGATGCTCCGAGCTCGGAACGGCACGAGTCGTCGACCGATCCCGCGCACGAACCCCGACGCGGCAGCGCGTTCGGTCTCGCCCAGCTCGTCCAGGCCCTTCCCGGAGCCCTGCGCAAGCTCAACCCGCGCGACATGTGGCACAACCCGGTCATGTTCATCGTCGAGGTCGGCGCCGCGTACACGACGCTGCTCGCGATCGTGGGCCTCTTCACCGGGCCGCAGACCTCGGGTGGCTCGGCCGTGCCCGGGTCGTTCACCTGGGGCATCGCCGTGTGGCTGTGGCTGACGGTCGTGTTCGCGAACCTGGCCGAGTCCGTGGCCGAGGGGCGGGGCAAGGCCCAGGCCGAGACCTTGCGCAAGACGCGCACGAGCACGACGGCGAGACGCGTGGTGTCGTACGACGCGACCTCGGACGCGGCGGCCGAGCGCGCCTCCTCGGAGTCGGTCTCGTCGGCCGACCTCGTGCTCGGTGACACGGTCGTCGTGACCGCGGGTGAGCTGATCCCCGGGGACGGCGACATCGTCTGGGGCATCGCCTCGGTCGACGAGTCGGCGATCACGGGGGAGTCGGCGCCGGTGATCCGCGAGTCCGGCGGTGACCGCAGTGCCGTCACGGGCGGCACGCGGGTGCTGTCCGACCGCATCGTCGTGCGCATCACGAGCAAGCCCGGCGAGACGTTCGTCGACCGGATGATCCGGCTCGTCGAGGGCGCCGCCCGGCAGAAGACACCGAACGAGATCGCGCTGAACATCCTGCTCGCGAGCCTGTCGATCGTCTTCGTCGTCGTGACGCTGACGCTGAACCCGATCGCGAGCTACAGCGACGCATCGGTGAGCGTCCCCGTGCTGATCGCGCTGCTCGTCTGTCTGATCCCGACCACGATCGGCGCCCTGCTCAGCGCCATCGGCATCGCCGGCATGGACCGTCTCGTGCAGCGCAACGTGCTCGCGATGTCGGGTCGCGCCGTCGAGGCCGCGGGCGACGTGACCACGCTGCTGCTCGACAAGACCGGCACGATCACGTACGGCAACCGTCAGGCGGCGGAGTTCACGCCCCTCGGCGGCGTCGCGCAGACCGAGCTCGTCGCGGCGGCCGCGACCTCGTCGCTGAGCGACCCGACCCCCGAGGGCAAGTCGATCGTCGACCTGGCGCTCACGACCGGATGGCAGCAGCCGACCGACCTCCGCGGCGAGATCGTTCCGTTCACGGCGCAGACGCGCATGAGCGGGCTCGACCTGCCCGATGGCACGCAGATCCGCAAGGGTGCCGGTAGCTCGGTCATCGCGTGGGTGGAGGAGCACCGCCGGCTCGCCTCGACCGAACACGACGAGCTGCAGACGCGCATCGACGAGATCTCGAACCGAGGAGGCACGCCCCTGGTCGTCGCGACGGTCACGGCGGACGGCGAGGCCCGGGTGCTCGGTGTCGTCTACCTCAAGGACGTCGTCAAGACCGGCCTGCGCGAGCGGTTCGCCGAGTTGCGCAGCATGGGCATCCGCACCGTCATGATCACGGGTGACAACCCGCTGACGGCCAAGGCCATCGCGGCCGAGGCCGGCGTCGACGACTACCTCGCCGAGGCGACCCCGGAGGACAAGCTCGCGCTCATCCGTCGCGAACAGGAGGGAGGCGCGCTCGTCGCCATGACCGGCGACGGCACGAACGACGCCCCGGCCCTCGCCCAGGCGGACGTCGGCGTCGCGATGAACACCGGCACGTCGGCCGCGAAGGAGGCCGGCAACATGGTCGACCTGGACAGCGACCCGACGAAGCTGATCGACATCGTGCGCATCGGCAAGCAGCTGCTCATCACCCGCGGAGCGCTCACGACCTTCTCGATCGCCAACGACGTCGCGAAGTACTTCGCGATCATCCCCGCGATGTTCGCCGGCGTCTTCCCCGGGCTGGGGCTGCTCAACGTCATGCAGCTCAGCTCGCCCGCCTCGGCGATCCTGTCGGCGATCATCTTCAACGCGCTCGTGATCGTGGTGCTGATCCCGCTCGCGCTGCGGGGTGTGCGGTACCGCGCGGCCTCGGCGTCGTCGATCCTGTCGCGCAACCTGCTCGTCTACGGGGTCGGCGGGATCGTGGCGCCGTTCGTCGGGATCAAGCTGATCGACCTCGTCGTGAGTCTGTTGCCCGGGTTCTGACCCGGAGGCCGGGCCGCGACCGGGCCGGGCCACGCCCTCCTCAGCCTCACCGCACCTCCTGAATCGTGCGAATCGCACAGAAAGAACAGTCATGAACCTCCGCTCCTTGATCCGCCAGTACGGCGTCGCCCTGCGGGCGATGGTCGTCTTCACGCTCCTGCTGGGGGCGGTCTACACCGCGGTCGTCACCGGGGTCGCGCAGCTCGTCGCACCGGCGCAGGCGAACGGCTCGGTCGTGCAGCACGACGGCGCCCCCGTCGGGTCGGCGTTGATCGGGCAGTCGTTCACGGACAAGGACGGGGAGGCGCTGCCCGAGTGGTTCCAGTCGCGTCCGTCCGCGGCCGGTGACGGCTACGACGCCTCGGCGTCGAGCGGTAGCAACCTCGGGTCCGAGAACGCCGACCTGATCAAGGCCGTCGAGGAGCGTCGCTCCGCGATCGCCGCGCGTGACGGCGTCGCGCCGGACTCGGTCCCGGTCGACGCGCTGACCGCGTCGGGCTCCGGCCTCGACCCGCACATCAGCCCCGAATACGCGCTCGAGCAGGTGGATCGCGTCGCGGAGGCGCGGCATCTGTCGGTCGATCGGGTCCGGGCACTCGTCGAGGGGCACACGCAGGGGCGCGACCTCGGCTACCTCGGGGAGCCGACCGTCAACGTGCTCGAGTTGAACCTCGCGCTCGCCGATCTCGGGAGCTGAGACCTGGCCGGAGGCGGCCGCGACGGCTTCCCGACCCGAAAGCGACAAACCGACGTGATGAGTCACGTCGGTTTGTCGCTTTCGCGTCGGTCAGCGGCCTGCGTCGGCGTCGGGCACGAAGCGGTAGCCCATGCCGAGTTCGGTGACGAAGTAGCGCGGCTGCGACGGCACCGGCTCGAGCTTCTTGCGCAGCTGCGCGAGGTACAGGCGCAGATACCCGGTGTCGCGCGTGTGCGTCGGACCCCACACCTGCGTGAGCAGCGTCTCGCGCGTGATCAGCCGCCCGGCGCTCTGCACGAGCACCTCGACGATGCGCCATTCGGTGGGGGTGAGCCGCACGGTCTCGGGCACGCCGGTCGGTGTGGCGGCCGCCTTCGTGACCGTCTTCGCCGCGAAGTCGATAGTGACGTCGCCGAATCGGGTGACCGGCGCCTCCTCGTCGACGGGCGCGAGTCGGCGGGTGAGGGCGCGGATGCGGGCGAGGAGCTCCTCCATCGCGAAGGGCTTCGTGACGTAGTCGTCGGCCCCGGCGTCGAGCGCGTCGACCTTGTCGGCAGCTCCGCTGCGGCCCGAGACGACCAGGATCGGCACCTGCGTCCAGCCCCGCAACCCCGCGATGACGTCGAGCCCGTCGAGGTGCGGCATGCCGAGGTCGAGCATCACGAGGTCGGGGTGCTGCGTCATCGCCTGGTCGAGCGCCTCGCGCCCGTCGGCCGCCGTGACGATGTCGTAGCCGCGGGCCCCCAGCGTGACGCGCAGCGCGCGCAGGATCTGCGGGTCGTCGTCCGCGATCAGGATCTTCACGGTGCCTCCTCGGGGGCTGGGCGGTCGGTCGTGCGGTCGAGCTCAGGAGGCGCGGGTCGATCCCGCCCCGGAGCAGCCGGCAACGAGACCACGGTCGTCAACCCGCCACCGGGGGTGTCGTCCATCTCGAGGGTGCCCTGCATCGCCTCGACGAACCCGCGACTGAGGGCGAGCCCGAGTCCGAGGCCCGTGGTGTTGTCGGTGTCGCCGAGCCGCTGGAACGCGGCGAACACCTCGTCGCGACGATCGGCCGGCACCCCCGGGCCGGTGTCGACGACACGCAGCTCGACCCGGTCGGCGAACTCGCTCGTGGCGATGCGCACCCGCCCGCCCGCGGGGGAGTACTTGAGGGCGTTGTCGAGCAGGTTCACGACCACGCGTTGCAGCAGCACGGCGTCCGCGAGCACGGCCGGAGTCTCGTCGACGAGGTCGAGGTCGACGCGCTCGGGGCCGACGGACAGCTCGTCGAGCGCCGCCGTGACGACGTCGTCGAGGTCGACGACGGCGGTCGAGACGGCGAGGGCTCCCGCCTGGACACGGCTGACGTCGAGCAGGTTCGTGACGAGAGCGGTCAGCGACTCGAGACTCTCGTAGGCGGTGGCGAGGAGTTCGTCGCGGTCGGCGTCGGTCCACGTGACGTCGTGCTGCCGCAGACCACTGATCGCCGTCGTGGCTGCGGCGAGGGGACGTCGCAGGTCGTGCCCGACGGCGGCGAGCAGCGCGCTGCGCATCCGGTCGACCTGCTCGAGCGGCGCGACCTCGTCGGCGGTGCGGCTGAGCCGCCCGTGCTCGAGGGCGGCCTCGACCTGCGCGGCGACGACGCCGAGCAGACGCCGCTCGGAGGCGCCGATCGTCTTGCCCTCGAGCTCGAGCTGCGCGTCGGGGCCGACGGCGAGCGTCGTGACGGGGAGAGCGGTGGTGGGTGCCGGGGTAGCGGGCGCGGGGGTGGCCGGCTCGCGGTCGACCGCCGCGGTGGTGGCCGGCTCGCGGGTGACGGGCGCCGGAGGGGTGCTCCGCACCTCCTTCGCTCCTGCGGTTCGAACCGGAGGAGCCGCAGAGAAGTCGCCGGTCTCCCCACTCGAACCCGCCTCGTCACGAGCACCCGCCTCGTCGCGAGTACCCGCCTCGTCGCGATCACCCGTCGCGGCGACGACCTCGCCGCCCTGCACGACCCGTACCGAGTGCAGTCCGAAGACATCGCGCGCCTGCTGGATCAGGGCCTCCAGGGCACCCTGCCCGCGCAGTACACCCCCGGCCACGGTCGTCAGCAGCTCGGTCTCGGCCAGCGCCCGAGCCGCCGACCGGGACCGCCGCGCGGCCTGGTCGACGACGTAGCTGACGAGCATGGCGTTCGCGACGTACAGCCCGAGCGCGATCAGGTGGGTCGGCTGCGCGACCGTGACGCTGTAGAACGGCTGCACGAAGAAGAAGTCGAGCGTGATCCCCGACAGGAGGGCCGCGAACAGGGCGGGCCAGATGCCGCCGACCAGCGCGACCACGACGACGAGCAGCTGGAAGGCCAGCACGTCGCTCGCGATGGTGTCGTCGTTGCGCAGGGCGACGAGCAGCGCCGTCATCAGTGGCCCGCCGGTCAGAGCGAGCACGAACCCGGCGATGCGTCGTTTGACCGACAACGAGCCGCCCACCCGGGGCAACGTGAACCGACCGCCCGCGGCCGTGTGGGTCACGATGTGCACGTCGATCGCACCCGACTCGCGGATGACGGTCGCCCCGATGCCCGGCCCGGTGAGTGCGGCCGCGAGCCGACCGCGGCGGCTGACCCCGAGCACGAGCTGGGTCGCGTTCATCGACTTCGCGAACTGCACCAGCGCCTCGGGCACGTCGTCGCCGACGGTCTGGTGATACGTGCCGCCGAGCTTCTCGACGAGCGTCCGCTGCACGGCGAGGGCGCCGGGAGTGCCCTGCCGGAGGCCGTCCTGCGTCGTCACGTGCACCGCGATCACCTGGCCACCGGCCGAGCGGGCGGCGATGCGGGCCCCGCGGCGGATCAGCGTCTCGCCCTCGGGCCCGCCGGTCAGGGCGACGACGACGCGCTCGCGGGCCTCCCACGCGCTGTCGATGCCGTGCTCGTCGCGATAGGCGTTGAGGGCGCTGTCGACCTCGTCGGCCAACCAGAGCAGCGCCAGCTCGCGGAGCGCCGTCAGATTGCCGAGCCTGAAGTAGTTCGACAGCGCTGCGTCGACCCGCTCGGCCGGGTACACGTTGCCCTCGGCGAGCCGATCGCGGAGCGCCTGCGGTGCCAGGTCGACCACCTCGATCTGATCGGCCGCCCGCAGCACCGAGTCGGGCACCGTCTCACGCTGCGGCACACCTGTGATCTTCTCGACGACGTCGTTGAGCGACTCGACGTGTTGCACATTGACGGTCGACATGACAGAGATGCCGGCGTCGAGCAGGGTCTGCACGTCTTGCCAGCGCTTCTCGTGTGCCGAACCCGGAGCGTTCGTATGCGCGAGCTCGTCGACCAACGCGACGTCGGGCCGGCGGGCGAGCACCGCCTCCAGGTCCATCTCGTCGAGCTCGACACCGCGATGTGACGAGGAGGCGCGGGGCACGACCTCGAGACCCTGCAGCATCGAGGCGGTCGCCGCGCGGCCGTGCGTCTCGACGATCGCGACCACGACGTCCTTGCCCTCGCGGCCGAGGCGCGCGCCCTCTTCGAGCATCGTGTAGGTCTTGCCGACGCCGGGTGCGGCGCCGAGCAGCACTCGGAGGCGGCCTCGTTTCATGCGCTCAGCTTCGCATCTCGGGCGGAGCCGCGGCAGCGGTCGCGGGGCGAGTGTTCATGGGTCGACCCAGTGTTGCGCCTGGGGAGGAGTCAGGCGGCGGTACTCACGGTTTCCTTACGCGTGACGGACCGATCCTCACGGGTTCCGTGCGCGGGTCCGGGGCCGGCGTGCGGCCCCAACTGCTCCAACAGCAGCGGCTACCGCGCCGAGCTACCGCCCCGAGCTACCGCCGACCTGCGCGCCCGGCTCGGGCCCGCTCTCGTCGCGCCCGTCCTCGTCCTCCGCGGTCAGCCCGGCCGTGGGGTCGCCCGACTCGCCGGCGGGGTTCACGGCGACGTAGTCCTGCTCGCCCGAGGCGACGCCGCCGAGCGCCTCCGTCACGTCACCGTCCGGGGTGACGTCGGTGCCGGAGGCGGGGTCGCCCTGCGTGTCGGTGCCCGCGTGGGCATCGGCCTTGTCGGAGCCGGGCTCTGTCGACGCGCGGCGCGTCTCGAGCGCGGCCTCCTCGACGGCTCGCTGGTCGTGATCGCTCATGCGGTACTCCTCTGGTCGTGCGTCCGACCCTAGGCGCGCGCGGCCGGCGCGGTCCGAGTGGCCGGAGTTTCGCCTCGCCGCGGGGCGTTCGACGAGCAGAGCGCAGCAGCGCCTACCCCCAGAGGAACGGCACGACGAACAGCAGCAGCGTGGCCACCGGCCCGATGACCACCATCGACAGGCCCCAGGCGGTGAGGTGCTTGTAGAGCCGCGGGCGCTCGTCTTCGACGCCGGAGGCGACGATCGTCGCGCCCGTCGTGCCGAACGGGGCGCAGTCGACCAGCGAGGCCGAGATCGCGAGGGCGTAGATGAAGCCGGTCATCTCGAGTCCGCCGCCGGGCAGCAGCAGCGGCACGGCGAGGGGGATGAGCGCTCCGAGGATTCCGATTGTCGACGCGAAGGCCGACACGAGCCCGGCGATGACGCAGATGACGAAGGCGGCGAGCAGCGGCGACGACACCGAGCGGGCGACCTCGCCGAGCTGGTCGATGGCGCCGAGACGGGTGAGCACACCGACGTAGGTGATGATGCCGCCGAGCAGCAGGATCGTGTTCCAGTCGACGCGACCGAGCGCGGCGCGACCCACGTCGGGCTTGATGAAGGCGAGCAGGACGGCCAGGGTCAGGGCCACCGCTCCCAGGTTCAGGTCGATGTCGAGCAGCGTGATCGTGAAGAAGCCGATGATCAGCACCGGGATCGCCACGAGCACGGCCAGCTGGTACCCGCCGAGCCGCGTCGATGCGGTCTGCTCTGCCTCGGTGAGCACGGCGGTGCCCGCGGTGGCACCGCCGGCCGTCGCGGTGACGCCCTCGGTGCCGCGGCCGGCGGTGTCGACGCGACCCGTGCCTCCGGAAGTGTCGGCGGGCCGTGCGCCACCCGTCGTCGCGACCGCCGTCGCGAGGCCCGGACGGCCGGCGGCCCGGGTGCGGGCGATCAGCTCGCGACCGCCGAACAGGAAGAAGGCGACCGTCACGACGAGCGTGTTGATGCCGACCGACAGGCCGAACATGAGCCCCGGGTTGTAGGGGATGCCCGACGCGTTCGCGACCGTCATCACCGTGATGCCGTTGATGCTGGTGGGCGCGAGGGCTCCGCCGACGATGGCCGAGCTCATGACGATGCCCATCATCGTCGAGTGGATGCGGTGCTTGTGCGCGAGGCTCATCGCGATCGGCACGATGGTGAACGCGGCGTGCGACGTGCCGAGGCAGGCCACGAGCGTGCCGATGACGAACATCGCCCACGGGATCAGCGCGACGCGGTCGCCGATCAGCCCGACCGAGCGGTCGACCAGCCAATCGATGACGCCGACCTGCCGCGCGATGCCGAACAGATACGTGATGCCGAGCAGGATCAGCAGCGCGTCGACCGGGAACCCGCCCAGCACGTCGTCGAGGCTCTCGCCCACGACGAGCACGCCGACGAGCAGCGAGGCCACGAGCGCCAGGGCGCCCATGTGGATGTTGCGGATCGCCGAGATGGCGAAGACCGCCACGAGCACGATCAGGGCGATGATCTCGACGCTCACGACGTCACCTCGCGGCGATCGGGCGTGGGCTGGGGCTGTGCAGGGGTCATCGTCGTCGATCTCCTGAGTCGGAAGGGAAGTGTGGTCGGGTGGTGCGGAACCGGAGCCGAGGAGGCACGGGTCGTCATCCGAGCGCGAGCCCGGCCCGGTAGGCGGCCAGTGCCGCCTCGGGCGCATCGGCCAGGTCGGAGAGGCGGACCAGCTCGCCGGCGGGGACGTCGGACACGAGCCGCGCGCCGCTGAGCAGGTAGTACGGGGCGATGTCGTCCTCGGTCGACGAGGCACCGTCGCGCTCGATGTCGGACTCCGTGCCGGACCCGGCAGCGGACCCGGCCGGGTCGACGATGACGGGCGCGACCCCGGAGATCTCGTGGTGGTGGCCCTCGACGCGGAACGAGGTGCCTGCACTGAGGTCGACCGCGGCACGGGCGGCGAGCACGGTGTGCTGTCGCGCCTCGCCGAGCGGCGACGTGTCGTCGACCGCCGCCGCGATGGTGAGCGGCGTCTCGACGCCCATGTAGTGGTACGGCCAGTAGATGCAGGCGTAGCGACCGTCGCGGCTGATGACGTGACCCTTGCCGCGGAGCGTCTGCCAGGTGACGGGATCGCCGGTGCGCACGACGACGAAGACGCCGCCGGCGAAGCTGGCCTCGCCCGGCAGACGGAGCATGGAGAAGACGTCGACGCTGCCGGGCCGGCCGATCAGACCGCCGTCGTCACGGGCCGCGTAGAGGTCGGCGAGTTCGTCGGGGCGGGCGACCGGGTAGTGCATCGACTCGACGTCGGCGTGCGCGCCCGTGTAGAGCGACACCACGGCCATCTCACACGAGTCGGCGGCCGCGGCGCGCTTCAGGCCGCGCACCTGAGCGGCACGCGCCCGGACGGTCTCGACGGCGTCGTCACCGAGCTCGAGGAGGTCGGCGAGCCCGGGGGCCTCGAAGGTGACGCCGTTCTGGTCGACGACGCCCGTGGCCGGGTCGAACGCCAGGTCGTATTCGCCGGACTTGCCGAGCGCGACGATGTCGAAGCCCACCCGGAGCACCCAGTCGACGAGGCGCAGCAGGTTGGCGGGCTGGTCTCCGTCGCCCGGCAGGTAACGGAGGCCGGCCGCGCGCGCCTTGGCGCCGAGGGCGACCCCGGCGACCGACTCGATCTCTTTGCTGACCATGACCACGTGCACGCCGTGGTCGAGCGCCCTGTCGGCGTACCCGAAGCCGGCGTCGATGCGGCCGGTGGCCTCGACGAGGACGTCGATACCGGACCAGTCGACGGCGGCCCCGTCGGCGATCACGGCGACACGGCCGTCGGCGACGGCGGCGGCCGTCTCGTCGGAGGTCGTGGGGGTGGCGATCTCGTCGCCCGGCACGCCGAGTTCGTCGAGCATGAGACGGACGCCGTCGACGTCGGGGTCGACGAGCTGCACCGCCGTCATGTCGGGCAGGCGACGCAGCTGGTCGAGGAGGGTGCGCCCGTAGCCGCCGTTCGCCCCGGTGAGGAGGATGCGGATGGGGGTCGCGCGACGCGATGTCGAGTGGATCACCGTTGTTCCCGTTCGTTCGTGGCGCCTCGTCACCCGAGGCGGTAGGCCCAGCGTACCCAGATTTACCAAATCTGCAAACATCGCACCAAATAATCACATAGACTGGTCACGTCCGGACGACCACCGGGCGATGTGAACGAAGAAGGGCCCCCATGCTGTTAGGCGCCGTCGCCGACGACTTCACCGGTGCGACCGACCTCGCCACCGCGCTGCACGGCCGTGGCCTGCGGGTCGCGGTCGTGATCGAAGACCGTCCCGTCGACGCCGCGCGGCTCTCGGGGCTCGACGCCGTAGTCGTCGCCCTCAAGACCCGCACCGCCCCGGTCGTCGACGCCGTCGCCCGGTCCGTCGCGGCCGTCTCCTGGTTGCGATCCGTCGGTGCCGAGCGCTTCTACGTCAAGTACTGCTCGACCTTCGACTCGACCGACGACGGCAACATCGGTCCCGTGCTCGATGCGGTCCGGCAGCAGCTCGGTGTCGACCGTGCCGTGGTCGTTCCGGCGTTCCCCGCGAACGGTCGCACCGTCTACCGGGGTCATCTCTTCGTCGGGGGCGACCTGCTCGAGCACTCGTCGATGCGGCATCACCCCCTCACCCCG
Organism: Frigoribacterium sp. 2-23; assembly: GCF_049601585.1. Taxonomy (GTDB): domain Bacteria; phylum Actinomycetota; class Actinomycetes; order Actinomycetales; family Microbacteriaceae; genus Frigoribacterium. The sequence continues at coordinate 265,067 of NZ_CP187126.1, forward strand.
ATGACGCGATCCCGCCTGCGCGACCTGCTCGCGCCGCAGACCGTGGCTCCGATCACCGAGATCCCGCTGTCGGTCGTCCGCCACGGGGTCGACGCCCTCCGGGTCGCGCTCGACGGGGCCGAGCCCGGTCATCTCGTCGTCGACGCGATCGACGACTCCGACCTCGTCGCCATCGCGCGGGCCACGGCCGCGCACCGCCTCGTGTCCGGAGGCGCGGGTCTCGCCCTCGGGTTCGAGGGCACTCCCCGAGACGGTGGCGACGTCACCTCCGGCCCCGCCTCCTTCCCGACGTTCACCGGTCGCCGGCTCGTGGTCTGCGGGTCGGCCTCGGCCGCGACCCGGGCGCAGATCGCCGACGCGGCGACGAGTCATCCGACGCGCAAGGTCGATCTGTCGGCGGCCGTCGCCGATCCCGAGGCCGAGGCGGCGGCCCTCGCCGCCTGGGTGCGTGGTCTCGACCCCGACACCGAGCCCGTCGTCTACTCGGTCGGCGAGCTCGCCGACGTCGACCCCTCCGGCGGTCACGGCTCCGCCTCCGCCGATGCCGTCGAACGGGTGCTGTCGAGCCTCGTCCGAGACCTGGTGACGACCGGCGACCCCGGTGCCGCGGTCGACCAGGTCATCGTGGCGGGCGGTGAGACGAGTGGCGCGGTCGTCACCGCGCTCGGCGTCTCGGCGCTCACGATCGGGCCCGCGCTCGCTCCGGGCGTCTGCTGGAGTGCGGCGACGACCGACACCGGGCGCGACGTCGCGATCGTGCTCAAGAGCGGCAACTTCGGCGCGCTCGACCTGTTCTCCAGCGCCTGGGGCGTGATCTCGTGAGCGCCGCCGGCGCCGGCGCCGCCGCCGTCGACCGCCTCATCGCAGCCGGGCGCGCGCTGGTCGCGGCCGGGCTCAGCCCGGGCGACTCGGGCAACGTCAGCGTGCGCGACGGCGACCGCCTGCTGATGACGGGCACCGGCACGCGATTAGGAGCCCTGACACCGGCCGACATCTCGGTGCTCACGCTCGACGGCACGCTCGTCGACGGCCCCCGTCCGTCGAAAGAGGTGGCCCTTCATCTCGCGCTCTACGCGAAGAACCCCGGCCACGCGGCCGTGGTCCATGTGCACTCCCCATCGGCCGTCGCCCTCGCGTGCCTCGAGCCGTGGTCCGAGCACAGCGCCGTTCCGCCCCTCACCCCCTATGTGCTGATGCGTGTCGGCCAGGTGCCGCTGCTGCCGTTCGTGGCTCCCGGGTCGTCGGCGCTCGGGTCGGTCGTCATCGACAGCTCTCTACCCTTCACGGCGGCTCTCCTGGCAAACCATGGCAGCGTGGCGAGTGGCGTCGATCTCGATGGAGCCGTGATCGCGGCCGTCGAGGTCGAAGAGAGTTGCCGCATCGCCCTGCTCACCCGCGGCGCCGATCGGCGCCTCATCCCGGCCGATCAGGTCATGGCGATCACGACCGCCTGGGGCACGCCCTGGACGGGTCCGGCCACACTAGGCTGACGGTCGCGAGAGAGGCCGAGTCGTGTCACAGACCACCCCCCTGATCCCCGAACAGCGCCGTGAGAGCATCCTCGAGCACCTGCTCCGCGAGCGCGTGCTGAGCTTCCGGCAGCTCACCGAACTGATCGGCGTGAGTCAGATGACCATTCGCCGCGACATCGCCGCCCTCGAGACCGACGGTCTGGTGCGGGCCACGCCGGGTGGTGCCATGCTCGCGTCGCGACTGATCGTCGAGCCGACGCGTGCCGTCAAGCAAGAGTCCGACGTCGCCGAGAAGCAGGCCATCGCCCGCGAGGCGGCGGCATTGGTTCGCGATCACATGACGGTCTACCTCGACGCCGGGACGACGGTGCAGGCGATGCGGCCCCACCTCGAAGACGTCGCCGACCTGACCGTCGTCACGAACGACCTGGTGACGGTGCAGGCCTTCGTCGATCACCCGTCGGTCGACCTGATCGTGATCGGCGGGCGGGTCGACAGGGGTAACCAGTCGACGATGGGGCGGCTCACGCGTCTCACGTTGGCGGAGCTGTCGCTCGATCTCGCCTTCATCTCGTCCAGCTCGTGGGATTTGGCGCACGGCGTCACCACCCCGGTCGAGGCGAAGATCGAGCCGAAGCGGGCCGCGCTGGCGGTCGCCGAGCGGTCCGTCCTCGTCGCCGACAGCTCGAAATACGGGCGCTTCGGCAAGTACCGCGCGTTGCGGTTGAGCGAGCTGCAGACGGTCATCACCGACGCCGGCCTGCCGGCCGATGCGGCGGACGTGCTCCGCGACACCGGCGTCGAGCTCGTCCTGGCGAGCGCCGACGCAGCTGTCGGCGGGGCCGCGACGACGGCGGACTCCGCCCGCGCCTGACCGACGTCGCGGTGCGACCCGGAGGCCGGCAGCCGGCCCCTCAGGGTCGACCCGCGCCTCCTCGTGGTGTTCTCGTGTCGCGAACGCGACGTCGTGTGCCGCCCGGGCGCGACACCATGTCGCGGACCCCACACGACGCAAGAATCCACCCCGCGGCGACCCGATATACATCGCTGGGCGGATGCGCCGACCTGATCGATGACTCCCGAGACAGATCGGTCTGCCAGGACTCTGTGTGGTTCCGCCCAGGGTTTTTCTGCATACTTGCGGCTTCGCCCGGGCTCAGGTCCGGTCGCTGGTCGTCCATGGTCGCGTTCTCCGTGATCCTTTGGCCCGATCGGTCGCTCGGGTGGACGCTCCCGGCGACTCTACGGAAGCGAACACCGACACCGACCCGTCACGCCGGCAGAACGCACCCCCCAGCGCCTGCCGAGACCGCACTGCCGTGCGGTCGTCGTCGTGCGCGCGTCCTCCGACGAGAGCACCATCCCCCACGTCCGGAGGCGCGGGTCGGCCCATCAAAGGACCGCATGACCCACGACACCCCCGGCACCCCTCTGCCCGACGCCGCCCCCACCTCCGACGCTGCCCCGACGACGCCCGCCACGGGTGCGCCCTCGACGCGACGCTCCGCCTCGGCCCTCCGCCGCAAGGCCGCGCGCCGCAAGGTCGCCGCAATCTCGTCGATCGCCGCCGCAGCCCTGATCGTCGGCACCGGCTTCGCCGTCTACACGACGACCGGCGGGGCGGACGGCGCGACCAGTGCCTCCTCGAGTCCTGACGACATCAAGGCGCAGGAGGATGCGGTCGCCGCGTCCCTCGCGAAGGCCCAGGCCAAGTCGACGATCGCGATCGCCACCCAGGTGATCGAGGCGAACCACCAGAAGGTCGACGCCAGCGAGCTGCAGACCTCGGTCGCGGCGCTCGCCGACTACGAGACGCTCGACGCCGATACCGTCGATGCGCGCGTCGCCGCCACGGTGACCGCGTCGCAGACGGTGCAGGCCGCGGCCGCCGAGGCCGATCGCGCCGCCGCCGCGCAGGCCGCTGCCGAAGCCCAGGCCGCCGCCGAGGCTGCAGCCGCCGAAGCCGCCGCCGCCAAGGCCGCCGCGAACACCCCGGCCGGCGCGAAGGCCACCGCCCAGCAGCTCGCATCGTCGAAGTACGGCTGGGGCAGCGACCAGTTCGGCTGCCTCGTCAACCTCTGGCAGAAGGAGTCGGGCTGGAACTACAAGGCCTACAACGCCAGCGGTGCCACCGGTATCCCGCAGGCATTGCCCGGCAGCAAGATGGCATCGTTCGGCACCGACTGGGCGGACAACGCGTCGACGCAGGTCGCGTGGGGCCTCGACTACATCAAGCGCGGCTACGGGACCCCGTGCGGCGCCTGGTCGCACTCGCAGTCGGTCAACTGGTACTGATCCTTTCCTCTCCTCTCGACGATGTGACCCGTCCGGTCGATGTTCTCCGTGAACATCAGCCGGACGGGTCACTTCGTTGAGGCGTGCTTCCCAGACCGAGCCCCGAAGGGGGCACTCGGCCTGCTCGTGCGGGCTGCGTACGATGGTCGGCGTGATCGCAGCCCAGCGCCGGAACCTCATCCTCGAGATGCTGCAGAGCGACGGCGCGGTCTCGATCACGGCCGCGGCCGAGCGGCTCTCGACCTCGACGGTCACGGTCCGCCGCGATCTCGACCAGCTGGCCGCGATGGGGCTGCTCGCCCGGACGCACGGCGGTGCCGTCGCCCACGGCTCGTCGCGCGAGTCGCCGTACACGGAGAAGATCGAGCTCGCCGCCACCGAGAAGCAGCGCATCGGCCGGATGGCCGCGCGCCTCGTGAACGACGGCGACACGCTCGTGATCGGCCCCGGGACGACGACGGAGGCGCTGGCCGGGCACCTGCGCGATCGTTCCGGTCTGACCGTGGTCACGAACTCCCTGCCGGTCGCCGAGGCCTTCGTCGGGACGCCCGAGAACGAGGTGATCGTGACCGGGGGAGCCCTCCGCGCCTCCATCCGGGCTCTCGTGGGCGAGACGGCGATCCAGGCGCTGCGCGGGCTGCACGCCGACACCGCGTTCTTGTCGGGCAACGGCCTCGCAGCCGACTTCGGGCTGTCGACCCCGAGCCTCGCCGTGGCCGACGTCGACCGCGTCATCGCGACGGCCGCGTATCAGCTCGTCGTCCTGGCTGATCACACGAAGATCGGCGTGCGCACGGCCGTCCGCACGGCGGCGACCGAGGCGATCACGCACGTCGTCACCGACGATGCAGCGCCGGCACCGGATCTGGACGCGTTGCGCGAGGCCGGGGTCGACGTCCAGGTCGCGTGACCGGGTGCGCCGCGCCTCCTCGTGCTCGGGGTGTCGTGTGGCGTTCGCGGCGTCGTGTCGTGTTCGGACACGACACGATGTCGCGAACGCGACAGGACGTGACCGCCGCCGCAGCCCGGCCCGGCCCGGCTCAGTCGTCGAGCCGCCGCGCGAAGCACACCGAGTTGTCCGACCCCGCGTAGGCGCCGAACAGCGGGATCGGCTCGTAGCCCTCGCGGGCGTAGAAACGCATCGCGTCGGGCTGGAGCGTGCCCGTCTCGAGGACGACCCGTCGGATACCGAGCTCGACGGCCGCCGCCTCGAGGGAACGGAGGACCGCGACGGCCGCCCCCGTTCCACGGGCTGCGGGTGCGGCGTACATCCGCTTGATCTCGGCCGTCGGCTCGCCGAACAGCTCGTCGGGTAACGGGCGCAGGCCGCCGCAGACGATCGCGACCCCGGTGTCGTCGCGGGCGACCAGGAAGACGGGGACGTCCGATGAGGACGGCGGCGTCCCGGGCTCGTGGTCGTCCGAGCCGTACCGCGCGTCCAACTCACGGCGCTGGGCGGCGCGGAGCATGGCGGCGTCCGGGTGGTCGAAGGAGGTGCGGGTGACGATCCAGGGCATGGTCATCCTTTCGGTAACAAGCGTTACGGTAACAGATGTTACAGTCGGCTCGTGCCCCGGAAACGAGACGACGACGCTCAGCGGGCACGACTCTCGGAAGCCGTCTTCGCGACGTTCGCCGATCGCGGCCCGACCGGCCTGACGCTGCGGGCCGTCGCCGAGCGGGCGGGCTGCACGACGGGACTCGTCCTGCACGCCTTCCCCGACAAGCGTGCGCTGCTGCTGCACGCCCGAGACGTCCTGCACGAGCGGACCAAGCTGCGCGCCGACGCCGTCGAACGGGAGGCGACCGATCCCCGCGCGGCCGTGCGCGCCATCGTCCTCGGAGCCCTGCCCACCGATCGGGAGCGCATCGACGAGGCGCGGGTCTGGGTCGGCTTCTTGACGGCCGCACTCGCCGACCCCGAACTCGCGACGCGGCATGCGGCCAACAGCGGCGCGTTCTCGGAACGTTTGACGCGCCTCCTGATGGCCTCCTCGACCGTGTCGAGAGCCGTCGCCGTCGAGCGGGCCTCCGCGCTCGCCGCCGCCGTCGAGGGGGTCTCGTCGTTGAGCGCGGGCGACCCCGACGGCTGGCCGCCCGCCCGGCAGATCGCCGCCGTGTCCGTGACGCTGGACGTCGTCCTCGCGGGCTGACGTCGGGCCGGCTCGCGGCTGAAGCCGGCCCGGCTCGCGGCCCGAGCTCGCGCCCGACGGCCGCGTCTGGCAGACTCGAGACATGACCAACGCTCACGACGCACTCGCGGCACGCCCCGTCGACGAGCACGCGTACGTCGAGGAGGCGCGGCGCTGGTCGGGCTGGCGGAGGACGGTGACGAACCTGGCCGTCATCGTGATCGGAGGAACCCTCTTCTGGTGGGCCGTCGATGCGGCCGACATCCCGTTCTGGGTGGCGCTGCCGGTGCTCGTCGGCGTCTTCGTCGCGGCGGACTACGTGGCCGGTCGGCTCCGTCGGCGTCGCAGCCGCTGACCCCGCAGCCGCTGACCCCGCAACGCACCTCGTTCCGATCAACGCACCGCGTTCTACCGAGGTGCGTCGATCAGAACGAGGTGCGGCCGTCCGCCGCACTTGCGCTCCGCCCCTGCGCCTGCCGCCGCGCCGCAGCCGCCGACACACCCGCGGCGGCATGCCACAGTGAGGCATGCGCATCGCCGACTTCCCGACGCCCGACACCGCCGCAGCCCGGGGCGCCCTCGCCCTGGCGACCGAGTACCAGTCGCCCGCGATCACGGCTCACGCGGTGCGCTCGTGGCTGTGGGCGTCGGCGTTCGCCGTGGTCGAGGGGCTGGCCGAGGTCGACCGCGAGCTGCTCTACGTCGCCGCGCTGCTGCACGACATCGGCACCGTGACCGAGTACGACAACCACACCATCTCGTACGAGCACGCCGGCGGCCACGTCGCCGTCGCCCTCACCGCCGGAGCCGGCTGGCCTGCCGACCGCCGCCAGCGCGTCCTCGACGTCATCGTCCGCCACAACTGGCCCGAGGTCGATCCGCGCCTCGATGTCGAGGGACACCTGCTCGAGATCGCCACCGGGCTCGACATCTCGGGAGCTCGGCCCGACGTCCTGCCCGCTGAGTTCCTTCGCGAGGTGCTCGCGGCCCACCCCCGCGGCACGCTGGCTGCCGAGTTCGGCGCGTGCGTCACCGATCAGGCCGCGCGCAAGCCGACCACCGCCGCCCGCCGTCTCGTCGACGGCGGCGTCGTGTCGAAGCTCGCGGCGAACCCGCTCGAGCGGCTGTAGCCGCGGCAGAACCTCGTTCTGATCAACGCACCTCAGTAGAACGAGGTGCATTGATCAGAACGAGGTTCGCCGACACCGGAGGAGGCGTGGCCCGCCCCCGAGGACACCCGAGGAGGCGCGGCCCGGCCCCCGCAGGCACCCCGGCTCAGGCGGTCAGCTGCTCGCTGACCTCCCACAGCCGCCGCGCGTCGTCGGCGTCGAGCATCGCGGAGTTCGCCATCGACGGGATGCTGTCGGCCGTCAACGGGTAGTCGGTGTCGTCGAGCTCGGCGACGTCGCTGTCCTTCAGGTAGACCCCGCCGATGCCGTCGAGCAGCGGGCTGGCCGCGCCGAACACGAGCGTCGCGGCACCCTGCTCGATCGACTTCTTGCCGGTCGCGGGGTCGATGACGGTCTCGCCGCTCTCGTCGACGAGGCCGTGCGCGCGGTACGACTCGAGGCGTGCCTCGGCGTGCGGGCCGGGGCCGATCACGACGCCGGGGTGTGCGGCGAACGCCCGGATGCCGTCGGCGGCGTAGCGGCGGTCGAGCTCCACGGTGAACAGCGTGTTGGCGCGCTTCGACTGGGCGTACGCGACGCGCGGGTCGTAGCCGGTGGCGAGGTCGAGGTCGTCCCAGTGGATCTGGCCGAAGCGTGCGGCTCCCGACGTCACGGTGAGCACGCGCGCCCCGTTCGCGGCCCGCAGCGCCGGCAGCAGCGCGCGGGTCAGCTGGAAATGCCCCAGGTGCGTCGTCGAGAAGGCCAGCTCGTGCCCGCGCGAGTCGAGCTGCCGGGTCGGGTGGAACAGCACGGCGGCACTGTTCACGAGGATGTGCAGCGGCCGACCGGACTCGAGCCAGCGGGCGGCGAAGGCGTCGATCGACCGCGGGTCGGTGAGGTCGAGCTGCTCGACCGCGACACCGGGGATGTCGGCCACGGCGGACGCGGCCCGCGACGTGTCACGCGAGGCGACCATCACGGAGGCGCCCGCGGCGGCCAGAGCCCGGCTGACTTCGTGCCCGAGGCGGCTGTGACCACCCGTGACGACGACGTTCGCGCCGGTGAGGTCGACGCCGGAGAGCACGTCGGCGGCGGTCGACGCGGCGGTGAAGGGAGTGTGCAGGGGTACTTGATCCGAGGTCATGACGGAAGTCTGCGTGCTCGATCGCGGACGCGGAATGGTTGCACGTTCGCTTTTCTTGCGCGAGAGTACGGGCATGCTCCCGATGACCGAGACCGACGCCCTCTCCGACGTGCTCGAGCAGGTGCAGGTCCGCGGCCTGGTGACGGGCGGCTTCGCGGCGCGCGGGCCCTGGGTCAGCCGCGGCAGCGTCCGGCACCCGCTCAAGCTCGTCGCGCTCGTGGCAGGGTCGGCCACGGTCACCGTCGACGGCCCCGGAGGCGCGCAAGGGCCGATCGCGCTGGCTCCCGGCGACGTCGCGCTGCTGAATCACCGCACCCGGCTCGAGGTGCAAAGCGGCTCCGGTGAGGGCGAGCCGACCGAATACCTGCCCGACTCGAGTTTCGACTCGATGGCCGTCGCCACGGCTGATCGGGCGGTCGACGACGTGCTCGTCGGCGGCTGGATCGAGGTCGATCCATCGGCGATGGAGCTGCTCCGGGCGGCGCTGCCGGGTGTCGTGCACGTGCGGGCGGCTCGTCCGTCCGCGTCTCCATTGGGCGACCTCGTCGAGCGGCTCTTCGACGAGGCGATGAGCGGTCGCCCGGGGTCGGCGTTCGCGCTCCGCCAGCACGGGCAGCTGTTGTTGCTCGAGGTGCTGCGTGCCCACCTCGAGCAGGAGCGTCCGCCCGTCGGCTGGCTCCGACTGCTCGCCGACGACGAGCTCGCTCCCGCGCTGCATCTCATCCACGGCCGCCCCGGGGAGGCGTGGGGCCTCGTCGACCTGGCCCGCGCCTCCGGGATGTCCCGCACCCGCTTCGCCGAGCGGTTCCGCTCGGTGGCGGGCATGCCGCCGCTGACGTACCTGTCGCGCTGGCGGATGCTGCTCGCGCAACGGGCGCTGCGCGACCCGCAGGTGCGGGTCGGCGAGCTCGCGACGCGACTCGGCTACGGCTCCGACAGCGCGTTCAGCACGGCGTTCAAGCGCGAGCTCGGCGAGTCGCCGCTGCAGTACCGCCTCCGCTCGCGCTCGGCGAGCTAGGCGGCACGCGCGGCGGAACGAGCGGAGCGCACGCTCCCGGCCTTGCCCCACAGCCGATTCTTAAGTTAGGTTAGGCACGCCTAATACGGCGATCACCCCTCCCGCCCGGAGCTTCCCACAGCAGAGCGCCGGGTGTTCCGTCGATGCGGTGCACGGTTCGCGCTCCCTTCCGACAGGCGGTGCTTCGCCATGCCCGGCGTCCCTTCCCGCTCCGAGAGGAACCCATGTCCCGCACCTCCCGCACGTCCGCGTTGCTCGCCGTCAGCGCGGCGCTCGTCCTCGGCCTCGTCGGCTGCTCGGCCGACGCCGGCTCGACCGGCGGCTCCGCCTCGGGCGACTTCAGCCCGATCACGATCGAGCACGCCCTCGGCACCACGAAGATCACCACGAAGCCCGAGCGCGTCGCGACGGTCAACTGGGCCAACCAGGAGGTGCCGCTCGCGTTGGGCGTCGTGCCCGTCGGCATGGCGCGTGCGGACTTCGGCGACGACGACGGCGACGGCATCCTGCCCTGGGTCTCCGAGAAGCTCGACGAGCTCGGCGGCGAGAAGCCGGTGCTGTTCGACGAGACCGACGGCATCGACTTCGAGGCCGTGGCCGACACGAACCCCGACGTGATCCTCGCCGCCTACTCGGGCCTGACGCAGGAGGACTACGACACGCTGAGCCAGATCGCTCCCGTCGTCGCCTACCCCGAGACCGCCTGGGGCACGTCGTGGCGCGACATGATCACGCTCAACTCCGAGGGCATGGGCATGGCTGCCGAGGGGAAGCAGCTCATCTCGAAGCTCGAGGGCGAGATCGCCGACATCGCCGCCGCGCACCCGTCGTTCGAGGGCAAGACCGCGATGTTCCTCACCCACGTCGACACGTCCGACCTCAGCGAGGTCAGCTTCTACACGACCCACGACACCCGCGTGCAGTTCTTCGACGACCTCGGGCTGTCGCAGCCCGCGAGCATCAAGACCGCGTCCGACAAGACCGACCTCTTCTCGCTGACCCAGAGCGCCGAGACGGCCGACACGTTCGACGACGTCGACATCATCGTCACGTACGGCGACCAGGAACTCGTCGACACCCTCGAGGCCGACCCGGTCCTGTCGCAGATGCCCGCCGTCAAGAACGGTGCCATCGTCGCGCTGCCGATCGACGGGCCCATCGGCACCTCGGCGAACCCCACACCGCTGTCGATCTCGTCCATCGTCGGCGACTACGCCGACCTCATCGACAAGGCCACTGCGACGTCGTGACCTCGCTTCGCACCATCGAGTCCGCCTCGGTCGTCGCCTCCGGGCGCCGACCGAGGCTGTCCCGTGCCGCGTGGCTGCTCGCCCTGGTGGGTGTGCTGGTCGCCGTCATGATCCTGTCGCTCGTCATCGGCACCCGCGTGGTGTCGCTCGGCGACGTGCTCGCCGCCCTCGGCGGTGCCACCGACGGGTTCGACCGCGCGTCCGTCGCGAAGCGCGTCCCGCGTACGTTGCTCGCCGTCGTGGCGGGCGCGGCGCTCGCCGTGTCCGGCGCCGTCCTGCAGGGCGTGACACGCAACCCCCTCGCCGACCCGGGCATCCTCGGGGTCAATGCCGGTGCCTCCTTGGCGGTCGTCTCGGGGCTGGCGTTCTTCGGACTCAGCTCGGCGACGAGCAAGGTCTGGGTCGCCATCGCCGGCGCGGCCGTCACCGCTCTGATCGTCTACACGATCGGCTCGCTGGGCCGCGGCGGCGCGACGCCCCTCAAGCTCGCCCTCGCGGGGGCCGCCACGTCGGCCGCCCTCGCCTCGTTCATCACGGCCGTCGCCCTGCCCCGCGTGAACATCGCCGACAACATCCGCTCCTGGCAGATCGGCGGCGTCGGCGGCGGCACGTTCTCGGGCCTCGGCCAGGTGCTCCCGTTTCTCGCCGTCGGCTTCGTCGTCTGCCTGCTGTCGGCCAAGGCGCTCAACTCGCTCGCCCTCGGCGACGACCTCGCGGCGGGCCTCGGCGAACGCGTCGCCGTGGCACGCGGTGCCGCCGCCCTCGGCGCCGTCGTGCTCTGCGGGGCCGTCACGGCACTGACCGGGCCCATCGGCTTCGTCGGACTCGTCGTGCCGCATGCCTGCCGCCTGCTCACCGGGGTCGATCACCGCTGGCTGCTGCCCTTCTCGGCGCTGGGCGGCGCGGTGCTGCTCACCGCTTCCGACATCGTCGGCCGGGTCGTCGCACGACCCGCCGAGATCGACGTCGGCATCATCACCGCGCTGATCGGAGCTCCCGTCTTCATCTGGATCGTCCGCCGTTCGAAGATGCGCGCGCTGTGAGCGGGACGGACCTGCGGGGCCCGACCCGTGCCTCCTCGTCGTCGGGCTCGTCGGCGTCGGCGTCGTCGTCGACGAGCGTCGACGCGATCGTCGATGCGGTCGTCCGAGGGCGCCGGCATCGCGGTCGGCGCCGACGCACCGTCATCGGCCTGCTCGTGGGTGTGCTGGTCGTCGTGTTCGTGCTCAGCCTCATGATCGGCCGCACGTTCTACGGGCCGGGCGACGTGCTCGGGGTCGTGCTGGGTCAGGAGGTGCCGGGCGCGTCGTTCACGGTGGGCCGGTTGCGTCTGCCCCGGGCCGTGCTCGCCATCGCGGCGGGCCTGTGCTTCGGACTCGGCGGGGTGACGTTCCAGACCATGCTGCGGAACCCGCTCGCGAGCCCCGACATCATCGGCATCAGCTCGGGCGCGAGCGCGGCCGCCGCCTTCGCCATCGTGACCCTGTCGCTCACCGGCCCGCAGGTGTCGGCGTTCGCGATCGTCGCCGGGCTCGCCGTCGCCGTGCTCGTGTACCTGCTGTCCCGACGCGGGGGAGTCGTCGGCACCCGGCTCGTGCTCATCGGCATCGGGGTCGCCGCGATGCTCGACAGCCTGACGGCCTACGTGCTGTCGGGCGCCTCGCAGTGGGACCTGCAGGAGGCCACGCGCTGGCTCACCGGCAGCCTCAACGGTACGAGTTGGTCGCAGGTCGGCCCCGTGCTGGTGGCCCTGGTCGTACTCACGCCCGTGCTGCTGTCGAGGTCGCGCGACCTCGCGGTGAGCCAGCTCGGCGATGACACGGCCTCGGCCCTCGGCGTGCGCGTCGACCGGACCCGGCTCGTCGTGATCGTCGCCGCCGTCGGGTTGATCTCGTTCGCGACGGCGGCCTGCGGGCCGATCGCGTTCGTGGCCTTCCTGTCGGGGCCGATCGCCGCGCGCATCGTCGGGCCGAACGGTTCGCCGCTCGTGCCGTCCGCCCTGGTCGGCGCACTGCTCGTCTCCGTCGCCGACGTCGTCGGGCAGTACGCGCTCGGCACGAAGTTCCCGGTCGGTGTCGTCACCGGCGTACTCGGGGCGCCCTACCTGATCTACCTGCTCGTCCGCACCAATCGCGCCGGAGGCTCGTTGTGACCCGTGACCACACGCTCGAGATCGAGCACCTCACCCTCGGCTACGGCGATCGCGTCGTCGTCGACGACCTCGACCTGGTCGTGCCACCGGGCCGCATCACGGCGATCGTCGGCGCGAACGCGTGCGGCAAGTCGACCCTGCTGCGATCGATGTCGCGGTTGCTCAAGCCCCTCACGGGGCGCGTCTTGCTCGACGGGGCCGAGGTGCACCGGCTGCCCGCCCGGCAGCTCGCCCGCACGCTGGGGCTCCTGCCGCAGTCGCCCCTCGCGCCCGAGGGCATCACGGTCGCCGACCTGGTCGGCCGCGGGCGGCACCCGCACCAGGGGCTCCTGTCGCGCTGGACGGCCGCCGACGACCTCACCGTCGCGTCCGCCCTCGAGGCGACCGAGACGACCGGTCTCGCCGACCGCCCCGTCGACGAGCTCTCGGGCGGTCAGCGGCAGCGGGTCTGGATCGCGATGGCCCTCGCACAGGAGACGGACGTGCTGCTGCTCGACGAGCCGACCACCTTCCTCGACGTGAGCCACCAGGTCGAGGTGCTCGATCTGCTCACCGACCTGAACCGGTCGCGAGGGACCACGATCGTGATGGTGCTGCACGACCTCAACCTCGCGGCGCGCTACGCAGACCACCTCGTCGCCGTCGTCGAGGGCCGCGTGCACGCCGTCGGCAGCCCGCACGAGGTGCTCACCGAGGACTGCGTCCGCACCGTCTTCGGGCTCGACAGCCGCGTCATCGTCGACCCCACGACCGGCGCCCCGATGATGCTGCCGCTCGGCCGGCACCACGTCGCCGTGGAGCGCTGACGCGGGCGTCTCCTGCCCCTCCCGCTTGCCCTCGCAACGATGTGTCGCGTCGGGTGCATGTTGCGCGCGAACATGCGCTGAACGGGTCACTTCGTTCTGTTGGTCTCAACGAAGTGTCGCGTCGGGTGCATGTAGCGCCCGAACATGCGCCGAACGGGTCACTTCGTTCTCTCTGTCGTAACGATGTGTCGCGTCGGGTGCATGTTGCGCGCGAACATGCGCTGAACGGGTCACATCGTTCGCGAGGGCGAGGGCGCGGGCGAGCGACCCCGGAACGAACGAAGCCGCCGTGCTCCGAGAGCGACGGCGGCTTGCGTGCCCATGAGACGGGCGGACAGTGGAGGGCTCCGGAAATCGAACCAGACAAGGCGCCCCGATAGGCACGCCCCCCTTGTGAAGAACAGTGTCGCACCCTCGCCGGACCGTCCACATCAGCCGAAAGAATGAGTCTGTGAGCCCGGTCCGGACTCGCCGTCAAGTGTCCGACGTGTTTCGCAAGAGCCTCCCCCGGATGGTCACGTGGAGGCAGTAGCCTCTAGCCGTCTTCACCAGCCCCGCCAGTGACGGAACCACACGTGAATCTCCCGCTCCTCTCCGCGCAGATCCTGCTCCCGGTCTATGCGCTCACCGCTGTTCTCGCGCTCGTCGTCGCGTTCCGTGTCCGTCGTCGCTGGAGGGCGCTCGTCATCGCGGCCGTCATCGGGGTCGGAGTCGGGGCGTTCCTCTCCTGGTGGCTCGGCGACGTCCTCAACCTGCTCGAGGTCGCGCCGACCTGGGTCGACCGCATCTGGACCAGCGCCGCCTGCGCACTCATCGCCATCGCGCTCGTCGGTATCGTCCGCGGCCGGTGGGTCACGAGGGTCGTGGCCATCGCCCTCGTGCCGCTCGCCCTCGTGTCGACCGGGCTCGCCGTCAACCGCGACGCCGGGCTGTTCCCGACGCTCGCCGATGCGCTGGGCGAGTCGCACGTCCAGCCGCTGACGCTGCCCGACGATCCGCAGCCGTCCGACCGGACGGCGACCGCGACCGACTGGACGCCTCCCGCCGACATGCCGCAACACGGCCGGTACGGCTCCGTGCACATTCCCGGGACGGTGTCGTCGTTCAAGGCCCGCCCGGCCATCGTCTACCTGCCGCCGGCCGCACTCGTCCAGGGTGCCCCGCGCCTCCCCGTCGTCGTGATGCTCTCGGGGCAGGGCCCCGGGGCGGCGCCGGCGAACATCATCGAGGCCGGGCGCATGGCGTCCCGTCTCGACGAGCTCGCCGAAGCCCATCACGGCCTGGCGCCGATCGTCGTCATGCCCGATCAGCTCGCCATGTCGACGAACAACCCGATGTGCGTCGACGGCCCGCTGGGTAACAGCGCGACGTATCTGACCCAGGACGTCCCCGCCTGGATCGACCAGCACCTCCACGTGGCCGCCGGACCCGGGAACTGGGCGATCAGCGGGTTCTCGCAGGGCGGGACCTGCTCCCTGCAGCTCGGCGCGTCGCGACCCGACCTGTTCGGGTCGTTGATCGACGTGTCGGGTCAGCTCGGTCCGATCCTGCACGACCGCGCGGAGACCATCGAGCGAGGCTTCACGGGCGACGAGGCGGCGTACGAGGCGGCTCAGCCGGTCGCCATCCTGAAGAAGAACGCGCCCTACGCGACGTCCGCCGCGTTCTTCGTGGCCGGCGCGGACGACAGCCGGTACGGACCCGTGCTGCCGACCGTGGCCGACGCCGCCGAGGCCGCGGGCATCGACGTCACGCGCCGGGTCCTCGCGAACAGCGGCCACGACTGGCACACGGCCGGCGTCGGCCTGGCCGAGGGCGTCGAGTGGTTCATGAAGCGGACCCACCTGGCGAAGGCGTAGGAGGCGCGGGCGGGTCGTCGCTCAGGGGCGGTCCTTCAGGGCGGGCAGGGGCACGCGTGCCGGGAGGCCGACTTGTCCGGCGATGTCGTTGTGCAGGCCGATCAACTCGGCGAAGGACACGGGCGCTCTGCTCACGGAGGCAGGGTCTTTGCCTTCGGCGGTGAACGGGTAGGGGTAGAGCGACAGGCCCTGAGTAGGGGCCAGCCCCGCGACGTCGTCCTGCCAGCCGGGCCACCGGAGCGATTCGTAGAAGCGTGTGGTCGCTCCGCCGAGCATCGCTCTCACGAAAGCCGAATGGCCCAGCTCGAGGTTCTCCCACTCAAGGGACATGACCGAGTAGTGGTGCACCGAGCCGTCGCCGGCGCCGAGCGACCCGCCGTCCAGCGCGAAGGCTCCGCCGAGCACGTCGTACGCGATCACGACCAGGCCCGGCTGGTCGGCCGTGGCCTCGTCGATTCCGGGGAGTCCGGGCACGGAGGAGCTGCCCCCGAGCAGCCGCAGCCAGCCCTGGTCGATGAGGACCCCGGAGGTGTGTGACGCGAGAGCGCCCAGATAGAAACGGGACCCGAGTCGCAGCCGTGTGGCCGTGCCGGAGCCGTCGTGAGGTGGAACCACGACCGCGTCGAGCGGCGAAGCGGCGATCAATTCGGAGAGCTCGGGCCACGCGTCGTCGAGGGAGAGGCTCATGAGCTCATTCTGCGTCACCGCGGACCCCCGTCACCGGTGACGCAACCGCGAGCGGATCGTGTCGAGATCGCCCCACGCCCACAGGAGCAGTGTCAGCATCCCGAGCGACAACAGCGCGAAGATCGGCGGGAGCACGACGTCGACCCCGTTCTGCGTGGCATCGCTGACCGATGTGGTCGCTCCGAGCAGGGCGGTCGGTCGGGCATAGGCGCGAGCTTCTCCCTTGTCGTCGGTCGACCCCGAGAGCGTGACCTCGCGCAAGCTGAGGCTGCCGTCGTCGGATGTCCACCGGCCCACGATTCGTTCGCCGCCGCCTCTCCCCGAGATCTCGCGCCGCTCCTCCGTGAACGTTCCCCAGACCTAGGGCTCGCCCCGGTCATGGGCCGTGGCCACGATCACGAACACGAAGAAGGCGGCGAGCACGACACAGCCGACATACGCGGCGACCTGCCCCACGCGTTCTAGTCGCTGGGCGAAGGGCCCGCGGGGGCGTGCAGGGCGAGGGGGAGGCACGCGAGAAGAGTGCCAGATGACGAACCCTCGTGTCGTCTCGAGTCCCGCCGAGGCGTCAGAGTTGCGACAGCGCCTTCTGCGTCGCCCGTCGACGCACGACGACCAGCCCCAGCGTCGTGAGCGCCGACGCCACGATCAACCCCAGGCCGGCCCACAGCCCCGCCGGCGAGACGTCGTCGAAGACGAATCCGATCGCGAGACCCAGCCCGATCGCGAACATCGTGAGGAGGCCGGCCAACACGGGCTCCAGCCACGCCGGCCCGACGAGGTCGCATCGCGAGACCGGGAGGCCTCGCCGCTGCCTGTCCTGCGCGTCGGTGCGGCGGTCCTTGATGACGAGGCCGATGGCCGGACCCCAGAAGGCCCCGATGGCCACGCCACCCGATTCGACGGCGACGAGCACGCCCAACGTCACGACGGCACCCGCGATGTACCACCACGGCATCAGGCGACGCAGCGGCACGGGCACGTCTTCGGGCGGCGCGGTCTCGCTCGGCTCGGCCTCGGGCTGCATGTCGCGAGGCTACTCGGCGGGCACCCGTCGCGAGCGGGCAGAAACAGCGGGTGCGGCCGGCCCCGACCCGCCGAAACCGCCCGTTGGCGCGTGCACCGTCAGGAGGCGCGGGTCGAGGACTCCGAGATTGCGTCCGTCGACACATCCTCGGTGTGCTCGCGCACCCAGCGGCGTGCGCGCGAGACGCGCTGGACCGTGAGGGTGACGACGAAGGCCAGTGCGGCGAGGAGCACGACCACGACGACGATCTGGAGTGGACCCAGCCCCGATGCCACGAGCACCGTCTGTTGCATCACGAGCCCCGCGTAGAGCATGCCGGTGTAGACGAGCTGGAAGGGCAGCGTGATGGCCACGATGCGCGCGTACGTCAGGGCGACTGCCCGTTCGTGCGGGTCGAGCTCAAGCGGTTTGCGCCGGAGGACGACCTTGGCGACCTTTGTCAACAAGGCCACGTCGCGTCCGGCACTCTCGCGCAACGCTCGGTTCAACGACAGCGTCGCCAGGATGGCGGCGACGCCGCCGGCGTAGAAAGCGATGACCATGGCGAAGGTCAGGCCGAAGCCGATGTCCTCGGCCGGATCGCCGAACATGAGGGCGAGGACGACGGCCACGATGCCTCCGACCACGACGAACGCCACGAAGGTGGCCACGATCGTCATGGCCTTGCGCCGGATCTCGGCTCGGGTGATGGGCACCCACTCCGTGGCCTCCGGGCGGGTCGCGTCATCCCGCCGTCTGAGGGCCGGCCCGACGACGATCGCGACGACCGTCAGCACCGCGCCGGTGCCGATGAAGAGGGCGGGAATCCATGCCGGCGTCCCGTTCGCCACCGACGCGACGACGATCGCAGCGACGGACACGAGCTCGACGACCCCGATCGCAACGCACCAGCGTCGCAGCAGACGCCGGGACGTTTCGTCGCGCCGGAAGTCCCACGCGGCCAGAAGCGACCCGATCATGAGGGGGCCGGCGAGCAGCAGCGCGAATGCTGTCCCCGCCAGGACGAGGGTCCACAGCTCTCCGGGAGGCGCGACGAAGGCGAGCAGGACGGCGCCGCCGATGATTCCGCCCGTGGTGATCAGGATCGACAGGACGGCGGCGAGGATCTTCATGGCGCGTACCTTTCGGGCGGTCGCGTGACATCAGCGGGCAGTGGTGACGGCTGCTCACGAATCTAGGCCTGCGTCGGCTCGCGCGTCCGTCGCGCCGCGAGCGGGCAGAAACAGCGGGTGCGGCCGGCCCCGACCCGCCGAAACCGCCCGCTCGCTCCCCGTGCACCGCGCCGCGCGGCCCGCAAAACGCGACCGTTTGGCACTTTGCGACCGTCTCGAGCCCCCTTTCGCGGCGTGTCGAGCCGAAACGGTCGCAAATTGCGAACCAGGGCGCGCGCCGGGGGGACGCGGGAGGCGCGGGGCGCGTGACCCGCGCCTCCTGCATCCCCGGGTCAGGCGGCTTCGGCCGGCGCCAGCACGCGGCGGAGGGCGATCAGCCCGTCGCGCAGCCGCGTCTTCATCGTGCCGAGGGCGACGTCGGCGTGCCGAGCGGCCTCGGAGTGGGTGAGCCCGCCGAAGTAGACGAGCTCGAGTGCCTCGCGCTGGAACGCGGTCAGCGAGCCGAGGGCACGGGTGACGCGGGCGTGTTCCAACCGGGTCTCCGCCGTGTGCGCGACATCGTCGCTCGAGGCCGTGAAGTCGCGGATGCCGATGGTGAGATCGCGATCGCGGCTGGACTGCGAGGCACGGACGCGGTCGATGGCCCGGCGGTGCGCCATCGTCAGCACCCACGACAGGGCCTTGCCCTTGGCGGGGTCGAAGCGCGCGGCGTGCTGCCATGTCTCGAGGAACACCTCTTGCGTCACCTCCTCGGCCTGCGCCCGATCGACGAGGACGCGCTGCACGATGCCGAGTACGCGCGGCGCGGCGCGGTCGTAGAACTGGGCGAAGGGGGCGTGCTGCCCGTCGGCCGCGAGCGCGAGGAGGACTTCGTCCGTCTGATCACGGTCGAGGAGGTGCGGAACAGCGGGCATGGAACGGCTCCAGATCTCGTAGGCGAGCGCGCCTCCCCGTGGCACCTGTCGAACAGTAGGCGCATATCGCCTGCCCGTTGACCCCAGAACAGGGGGCCGTCGTGTCGGCTTCGCGGCGTCGTGTCGTGTCCGTGCACGACAGGACGCCGCAAACGCGACACGACACCCGCCGACGCGACCCCGCCGCAGACGCAGCCCCGCCGGACTACTCGGCAGCGGGCGCGGCCGCCACCGGCGCGGGCCGCCGCCGCAGCGTCGCGATCGCCACGCCGACCAGGGCGAGCGCCCCGCCGACGAGCGCCAGCAGCGGCGGCGTCTCGCGCAGCACGAGCCACGACAGCAGCACCACGATGGCCGGGACGGCGTAGGTCGTCGCGGCGGTCCGCCCCGCGCTCGTGCGCGACAGCACATAGCCCCAGGTGGTGAACGCCACGGCCGTCGGGAACACACCCAGATAGAGCACGGCCAACAGAGCCGATGGAGGCGCGGCCTGGATCGAGCGGATCAGCTCCGGTGCGAAGGGCAGGCACGCCACGACCGCGGCGGCGCAGCCGACGAGTGTCATGGTCGACGCGGGCAGGTAGGCCAGGAGCCGCTTCTGCAGCGTCGCCGCGCCTCCGTAGAGCACGGCGGCCGCGAGGCCGAGTGCGACGCCGATCGCGTCGAACTGACCGGTCGTCGTGGCGGCGGTGACGACCGCGACGCCGAGCAGGGAGACGAGCATGCCGATCAGCAGACGCCGCGGGAACCCCTCCTTGAGCAACAGCCCGGCGAGCACGGCCGTGATCATGGGAGCCGTGTTGACGAGCAGCGCCGCGGTGCCGGCATCGACGTGACGTTCCGCCGCGTTGAGGGCGAGGTTGTAGACGCCGAACCAGGCGATGCCCCAGAGCACGACGCCCACGATCACGCGTCCCGGTGCCTGACGGAGCGTCCGCGTCTCCGGGGCGGACGCGTCGCGTCGTCGGCGGCCGATGATCTGCTGCAGCACCGCTAGCACCACCGTGCCGATCGCGATGCGGCCGAGCGTGAGCGCACCCGGCCCGAAGTCGGCGGCCGCGATGCGGATGCCGACGAACGCGGACGCCCAGAGCACGACCGTGACCGTCGCCGCCCCGAGGATGAGGAGGCGCGGTGTGCGATCTCGGGCGACAGGCGCGAGGGTGGGTGACGAGGTCATGATCTCGATCTTGGCCTGCCGAACGATGCAGCACCAGTACTGATTTCTGGTCGATCGTGTAGCCAGACTGTAGGGTCGAGGCATGTTGGACGTCCACCGCCTCCGGGTCTTCTCCGCCGTCGTCGCGAGCGGCTCGGTGGCGGCTGCGGCCACGAACCTCGGGTACACGCCCTCGGCGATCAGTCAGCACCTCGCGGCGCTCCAACGCGAGACCGGTCTGGCCCTGCTCGAGCGCGTCGGTCGCGGTCTGCGCCCCACGCCCGCCGGGTTGTCGATCGCCGCCCAGGCGCAGGAGGTGCTGTCCCGGCTCAGCGAGGCCGAAGCGGTCGTGACGGCGCTGCGGGCCGAGCAGACCGGGGTGCTGCGGCTCACGTACATGTCGTCCGCCGGCACGACCTGGTTGCCCGAGATCGCGCGCCGTCTGGCCGAGGCGCATCCCGAGGTCGCGCTCGATCTCGCGCTGCTGGAAGACGGGGTGCCGGCCGTCGAGGGCCGACACGACGTGCAGCTGCTGGTCGGCGATCGCGATGCTCCGCCCGCGGGGGCCGGCTACGTCACCCACCGCCTGATCGACGATCCGTACCACGTCGTGCTCGCCACGACCCACCCGTTGGCCGGCCGCGACGAGATCGAGTTGGCCGAGCTCGGCGACGACCGCTGGATCGACAACGAGGCCCGCCCAGGGTGGTGCCGAGCCAACCTGCTGCGGACGTGTGCGGCCGCGGGGGTGGTCCCGACGTTCCACGTCCAGGCGCACGACTACGCGATGGCCGTCGCGTTCGTCGGGGCCGGTCTGGGCATCAGCGTCATGCCGGCGCTGGGAGCGAGTCATCTGCCGCCGGGTGTGGTGTCGATCCCCGTCGTGCGCCCCGCGCCGACCCGGACGATCTACGTCGTCGTGCGGCAGGCCGTCGCGGATTCGAGCCCGGTGCGCGTCGTGCTCGGGACCCTCCGCACGATGGCCGGCGCCGACCGGGCGTGAGCCCGCTCAGCCGGCGTCGCGGGCGAGCAGCGCCGCGGCACAGACCAGCGCCGTCGCGAGGAGCGCCGCGGCCGCGTAGAACGGCATGGGCCACCAGACCGGGCACCAGGCGCCGATGACGGCGATCGCGACGGCGGCGACGGCCGCCGCGGCGAGGCCTGCACGACCGGGGCGTCTCGTCGACCGGAGCGTGTCTCGCAGACTCGCACCGCGCCTCCTCGTGGTCGCGTCGACCAGGACGATCACGGCCGCCGTCAGCAGGCTCGAACCGATCACCTCGCTGGCTCGGTGCTGCCCCTCGGCCTGCAGGCCGCCGAGCACGAGGAGGCACCAGGCCCCGAGGACGGCGAAGCACCAGCCGAGGAGGCGCGGGGGGGCGACGATCAGGAGGGCCGCGGTCACGACGAGGGCGATGCCCGCATGCCCGCTCGGGTAGCTGACCTCGGTGTCGAGGGACGGCACGAGCTCCGGGCGGCCGGCGACCTGCTTGAAGAGGGACGTGCCGAGCACCACGATCGGCATGGCCACGGCGACCAGGACCGCCGCGCGCCAGCGGCGTCGGACGAGGGCGATGACGACGGCGGCTCCGACACCGGCTACGAGGGTCTCGATGTCGAACGTGAACGGAGGGACGATGCCGCCGAAGTCGAGGTGGTGACCGAGGGTCTTGTCGACGTCGTACAGCCGGGCCCACGAGTTCTCGAGCGACTGGCCGAGGGCCGTCCGGTTCGAGAACGCGTAAAGGGCGACGAACGCGGCGAGCAGGGCGACGCCGACGGACAGGCGTCGTGCCCGTGAGATCGTGCGCGACGAGGCGGAAGAGGCGGCGGCAGGCACCGAATGAGAGTAGCGGGGGAGCGGTGCGTCGGGGGACGCAGCGCCGGTGTCCTGGGGTGTTGGCCGTCAACTTGCTGGCAAGACCGTGAGTCCGGCCCGCTGGCCGGACGGGAGCAGGCCCGCGGCCTACGGTCGGACTCTCACCCCCACCGGGTTATGACGAAGAAGGAGTGTTCATGTCTGTTGGAGACAAGGCGAAGGATTTCGTGCAGAAGGCCGCCGGCCATGTCGAGGAAGCCGTCGGCAAGAAGACGGACGACGCCGAGCTGACCGCTCAGGGCCAGAAGGACAAGGGCATGAGCGAGGATCGTCTCGAGACCGAGCGCGCCAAAGAGGGCAACTGACCTTCCAGCTGTGCGCTGACACGAGAGGCCCGACACCGCTGGTGTCGGGCCTCTCGCCATGGGCGGGAGACGCCTGGCGCGGCGTGCTCAGTCGACCTCGAGGCGCCGCCCCAGGTTGATCGCCTCGTACGGCTCGTACCCGGCGGCCTCATAGAAGTCGAGCACCGCGAGGTTGTCCGGCCGGACCTGCAGCTGCACCTTCGCGCAGCCCCGCCGCGCCAGGGCCTGTTCGGCGTGGCTGAGCAGCGCGCGGCCGATGCCCTCGCGCCGGTGGTCGGGCGACACCGCGAAGTAGTGGATCCAGCCGCGGTGCCCGTCGTAGCCCGCCAGGATGACGCCCACGAGGTCGTCGGCGACCTCGGCGACGAAGAACAGATCGGGCTGCTCCTGCTGCTTGCGCCGGATGTCGGCATACGGGTCGTTCCACGGGCGGGTCAGGCCGGCCGCCCGCCAGAGGGCGACGACGGCCGCGGTGTCCTTCTCGTCGAACACGCGGATGTGCATGAGGCTCCTTCGCTGGCCGGAGGCGCGGTGCGGGTCGGGCGTCGAGCGCCGACGGCCCCGCAGGCCGTCCCCGACAGTCTGGCCCCGAGGAGGCGCGGTGCGGCCTGGCCGTGACACCGCGTCGTGCGCACAGCACCGCGATACGACGCGGTGTGATTCGCACCACGCGGTGCGACGGCGGCCCGCCCGGATCGCCGTCGGCCTGACGACGTCGGCGCCGTCTCCGTGTCAGGGGGCCGATCTAGGGTTGGGCTGTGTCCCAGCAATTGACGCCCGCCGCGTACAGTCAGGTCCTCGCTGAGCTGAAGAGCCGGGTCCGGCACACGCAGATCCGAGCTCAGCGGCAGGTCAACACAGAGCTCGTCGAGTTGTACTGGTCCATCGGTGATCTCCTCTCCCAACGCCAGGCTGCCGGAGGGTGGGGCACCGGTGTGCTGAATCAGCTCGCTGACGACCTTCGGGCTGAGTTCCCGCGAATGAGGGGCTTCTCGAGGTCCAATCTGAAGTACATGCGAGCCTTCGCCCAGGCGTGGCCGGACGCGAAGTCAATCGGCCAACAAGCTGTTGGCCAATTGCCGTGGGGTCACATCACCGTGCTTCTCGACAAATTAGATGAGAGGCAAGCCCGCGACTGGTACGCCGAACATGCCACGATCCATGGCTGGTCCAGGAGCGTGCTGTTGAACCAGATCATGAACGGCACGCGGCAACGCATCGGTGCCGCACCTTCCAACTTTGCCGGTCGCCTGGCTCCCGCCGACTCCGATCTCGCCAGGCAGCTGGCTAAAGACCCGTACGTCTTCGATTTTCTCGAGCTGACGGAGGAGGTCACAGAACGTGACCTCGAGCAGGCGCTCCTCGATCGCATCGTCGACACCCTTCGTGAGCTTGGTGCGGGGTTCGCCTTCATCGGGCGTCAAGTGCACCTTGAGGTCGACGGCGATGACTTTTATATCGATCTACTCTTTTTCCACGTCGAGCAGCTCCGTTACGTGGTCGTCGAATTGAAGACCGGCAAGTTCGAACCCAGTTACGCCGGACAGCTCGGTTTCTATGTCGCCGTCGTCGACGACACCATGCGGCGGGAGTGTCATCGCCCGACCGTCGGCATCCTCATCTGCGGCGGTCGGAACGACCACACTGTCCGGTACGCCCTCGGCAACGCCGAATCAGCCCTTGCAGTGTCGACATACACCTACGACGCCCTTCCGGATGCCGAACGCCGGGCACTCCCGACGGCCGAACAGATCACCGCTGCTCTCGACTGGGCAGAAGACACGTCGAACGGGCTCGCCGCCGACTGACTATCGTCAGCTGGCCCCGAGGAGGCCCGGCTCAGCGGCCCGCCGACTCGACCGCGGGGTCGTTCGCGAGCTTCTTGAACGCGTCGAACGCCTCGGGGGAGGAGTGCAGGCGCCAGTCGCGCTCCTTGTCGATGTCGAACCAGACGAGTGCCTTGACGTCGGGGAACCGCGTCGTCAGCGTCGGCAGGATGTCGGTGATCCACCGGGCCTTGTCGCCGCCCTCGGTCGCGGACGCGGTCTCGCCGATGATGATCGGCTTGCCGATCGTATGCAGGTCGTCGTAGAGGTCGCCGAAGACCTCGCCGAACGACTGCCAGTCGAAGTCGGGGTCGGACGTGCCCCAGTTGTAGCCGTCGATGCCGGTCCAGTCGACGTAGGCGTCACCCGGGTAGTAGTCGATCGCCGGGGGTGCGCCGGCGCTGTCCGTGTTGTTCGGCGCCCAGACCCAGTGCACGTTGCCCTGCGCGTGTGCCGCGAAGATGTCGTGCACGTGGCGCCAGACGGCGATGTAGAGGTGCGGGTCGTGCCCGCCCCAGCCCTCCTCCTCGTTCATCTCGGCGGCGAAGTCGAGCATCACGGGCTGCGACAGCGTCGCCGCGCCCTTCGCCTGCCTCGTGATCAGTCCGTCGTAGCGGCCCTCGAGGATGTCGTGGAAGTCGGCGCCGAACGGCTCCCAGTTCACCAGCGACGTCTGCCCGCGGGTGGCATCGGCCTTCAGGACGGGGTCGGCACTCCAGTTCGACTCCCAATCGAAGTAGGTGAGATGGATCGCGGGAGTCGTGCCGAGCGCCTCGTTCGTGGCGGTGAGCGACTGGTCGCCGTAGTACAGGCCGAGCTCGATCTTCGCCGCGGACGACGGCGAGGCGGGCGTCGAGCCCGTCGCCTCACCGCTGGCGCTCGCTGCGGTGCAGCCGGCCACGAGGAGCCCGAGGGCGAGCAGGCCGGCGATGCCGGCGACGAGGCGTGTTCTGTGCGCGGTCATGGGGGAGCTTCCTGTCTCGAGCGGCCCGGTGGCGGGCTCGCGGAAGCAGCCTCTCGAAACGAACATGAGGCGACGATGAAGCGGCTCAGCGCTCGGGGAACCGCAGCTCCGCCTCGAGCCCGCCCCGGGGCGCGTCCGCCAGGGTGAACGCGGCCCCGTGCAGCTCGGCGACCCAGTTCACGATCGCGAGTCCGGTGCCCGTCCCGGTGCCCGAGCCCACGCCCGCGTCGAGCACGGCCGCCCGGTCGACCGGGGCGATCCCGGGACCCTGGTCCCGCACGACGAGCCCGCCATCCGCGACGACGACCTCGACCGGCCCGGGGGCGTGCCGCAGCGCGTTCTCGATGAGGTTGCGGGCGGCCTGCCCGAGCAGGATCGGGTCGCCGACCACGACGACGGCCTCCCCGCTGAAGCGCACGCGGTCCCGGTCGCCCGGGCTCGTCTCGGCGACGACCTCCTCGACGACCTGGTCGAGACGGAGGGGCAGCCGTTCGGGCTCGAAGCTGCCGGCCTCGATCCGAGCGCGGGTCAGCAAGGCGGTGAGCAGCCGGTCCAGCCGGTCGACCGTCGCGAGGGCACGGGTGCGATCGTCCGGGTCGCCTGCCTCGACCGACAGGCGCAGGGTCGCGAGGGGCGTGCGCAACTCGTGCGCCGCCTCCGTCAAGAACTGCTCCTGCTGTGCGAGGGCCGCCGTCGCCGGGCGCATCGCGCGACCCGACAGGGCATAACCCGACGCGGCCGCCGCGATCAGCAGGGCGAGGCAGCCGAGCCACAGGCCGAGCGCGAGCCGGTCATGTGCCGCTCGCTGCGCCTCCATGTCCTGACCGGCCACGACGACGGCGCCCACGGTGTCGCCGTCGTAGACGGGTGCCGCCGCCCAGGCGAACTCGTGACCGGCGCGACCGGGGTAGCGGGCCGTGACGGAGTCCTGCGCGTCGAGGACGTCGGCCACGAGAGCATTCCGCTGGTCGTCCGACAGGTCGGCGGCGTGCTGCCCGGACCGGTAGGCGGGGGTCGCGACGACCGCATCGCCGTCGAGTCGATAGATCGCGACGAGCGACGCACCGGTCGCGAGCTCGTCCTCGTCGAGCGGCTCGAGATGCAGCATGCCGCCGTCGAAGTAGACGGCGCGGGCCAGGCCGGTCGCACGCTCCGCGACATCGGCCGTCGCCGCGTTCGCCCCGGAGGTCGCGTCGAGACGGAGGGCCAGCGTGGCCAGCAGCGCCAGGCAGATCGCGGTCACGGCAGTGAAGGCGACAGCCATGCCGATGCGTGTCCGGCGCAGGCGGCGCGAGGCCGACCCCTCCGCGCCCCGACGCACGACACCGCCACGGCCCACAACACCGCCACCCGTCCGCCGGCCCCTCACGGCGCCTCGACCAACCGGTACCCGGCCCCGCGCACGGTCTCGATGGCGTCGGCGCGGCCGAGCCGTCGACGCAGCTGGCCGATGACGACGTCGACCACGTTCGACATGGGCTCGGTGGCCTCGTCCCAGCAGCGCTCGATCAGCTCCGACCGCGAGATGACCTCGCCGGGGCGTTCGGCGAGCACGTCGAGCACGGCGAACTCCTTGGCGGTGAGGGTCAGCAGCACGCCGGCGTCGAAGACGCGGCGCCTCGCCAGGTCGAGCTGGATGTCGCCCACGGTGACGACGGAGGCGCGGGGCGGCTGGGTGCGCCGGGTCAGTGCCCGGATGCGCATGACGAGCTCCTCGAGGGCGAACGGTTTGACGAGGTAGTCGTCCGCTCCGTGCTCGAACCCCGAGACCCGCTCGTCGAGGCGGCCGCGAGCGGTGAGCAGCAGCACGGGGACGGCGTCGCCCGCCGCGCGCAGGGCCGAGACGAAGTCGACGGCGTCCCCGTCGGGCAGCCCGCGGTCGGCGACGACGCAGTCGTACCGGTTCACCGACATCGAGAAGTCGGCGTCGGCCAGCGACCCGACCGGGTCGACGGCGAGGCCGGACGCCGTGAGGCCCGAGACGATCTGCGCTCGCAGCTCGACCTCGTCCTCGATCACCGAGACGCGCATCCTCGGCTCCCTTCACGCCACCGCCACCCTAGGGCGGTGACCCGCGCCTCCTCCGTCATCGGGTGAGACACCGGGCCGCCTCGTGGTCGGTGACCCCCGGCCGGGGGACGTGTGGACCCGCAAACTTTCGTTTCCGCAAGCTATTGCTTCGTTTCTTTCGGTTCTGATACGTTCTGCACAGGTTCCCGACAACGTTGTCGGGTGGGAACCGTTCAAGGGAGAACGCATGTACAAGTCCATCAAGCGCGGCGTCATGCTGCGCAGCGTCATCGTCGTGGCGGCGGCGGGGCTCGCATTGACGGCCTGCACGAACGAGGGGGCGACCACGGCCGGGGGGTCGAGCGGCGAGGCGGCCGAGGCGGTCAGCCCGAGCGGCAGCGCCGGCCCGGGGTGCACGCTCGCCGACTACGGCGCCGAGAAGATCGACCTCAAGGGGGCCAAGGTCGGGTTCTCGCAGTCCGAGCCCGACTCGGCGAGCTTCCGGGCCGCCGAGACGCAGTCGATCAAGGACGCCGCGGCCGAGGCCGGCGCCGACCTGGTCGTCACCAACGCGAACAACGAGCTGCCCAAGCAGATCAGCGACATCCAGGACCTGCTGAACCAGGGTGTGCAGATCCTCGTGGTCGCCCCCGTCAACTCCGACGGTCTCGACCCGGCGCTCGCCGCGGCCAAGGCCAAGAAGGTGCCCGTCGTCACGATCGACCGCAAGGTCACGAACACGAGCTGCGACGACTACCTGACCTTCATCGGCAGCGACTTCGTCGACCAGGGAAAGCGCGCGGCCGACGCCCTCGCGACGGTCACCGACAGCAAGGCCAACGTCGCCGTGCTGCTCGGACCGTCGGGTAACAACGTCACCGACGGCCGTCAGAAGGGCTTCAAGGACCAGGTCGCGGCGAAGTACCCCGACATCACGATCGTGGCCGAGCAGACGGCGAATGCGAGCCGGTCCGAGGGGCAGGACGTGACGGCCCAGCTGCTGCAGTCGAACCCCGACATCGATGCCGTCTACGCGTTCAACGACGAAGAGGGTCTCGGCGCCATGACCGCGATCAGCGACGCGGGCAAGAAGCCGGGCGAGGACGTCAAGATCGTCTCGATCGACGGCACGCGCAACGCCGTCCAGGCGATCGCGAACGGCACCTACAACGCGGTGATCGAGTCCAACCCGCGCTTCGGTCCGCTCGTCTTCCAGACGCTGGAGAAGTTCTACGGCGGCGACGGGATCTCCGAGGACATCATCATCAAGGACGGCGAGTACACGAAGGACAACGCGCAGAAGGACCTCGACAAGGCCTTCTGATCCGCGAGCGAGAGCTGAGGAGGCGGTGACCGGGCCCGAGGTCCGTCACCACCGCCTCCTCGGCTCCGACCCTCCGTGCCCAGCCGCATTCTCGAGAAGGATCTGTCGATGACGACGACCACACCGTCCCCACCCGCGCCGTCGCGCGCGTCGGGGCCCGCCCTCCAGGCCGACGGAGTCACCAAGCGCTTCGCCGGTGTCACGGCACTCAGCGACGTGTCGTTCGAGGTCGCGCCGGGCTCGATCCACGCCCTCGTCGGCGAGAACGGCGCCGGCAAGTCGACGCTGATCAAGGTGCTCACCGGCGTGCACCAGCCCGACGACGGCCGGCTGCTCTTCCAGGGGCGCGAGACGCACTTCACCCGGGCGGCCGACGCCCAGGATGCCGGCATCTCGACCGTCTACCAGGAGGTCAACCTGGTGCCGCTGTTGTCGGTCGCGCGCAACATCTACCTCGGCCGGGAGCCGCGCACCCGGCTCGGCCTGATCGACGTGAAGCGCATGAACCGAGAGGCGGAGCGCATCACGACCGACCTCGGCATCCGTGTCGACGTCGCCGAAGACCTGGGCACGCTCGGTCTCGGCATCCAGCAGATGATCGCCCTGGCCCGGGCGGTCACGATCGACGCCCGCGTCATCATCATGGACGAGCCGACCTCGTCGCTCGAGATGCGCGAGGTCGAGACCCTGTTCACGGTGGCGCGCCGCCTGCGCGACGGCGGAGCCGGCATCGTCTTCGTCTCGCACCGGCTCGACGAGCTGTGGCAGCTCTGCGACGCCGTGACGATCCTGCGCGACGGCCGCGTCGTCCACACCGGGCAGATGGCCGACCTCGACCGCCGCGGGCTCATCTCGCACATGCTCGGCCGCGACATCGACGACGTGGCGGCGCACGGCTCGACGAGCTTCTCGGGCTCGGGTATCGGCGAGACGAACGCGACCCCCGCGCTCGACCGGGAGCCCGTGCTCAGCGTGCGCGGCCTCGACGCCGCCGCGACGCTGCACGACATCGACTTCGAGGTGCGACCCGGCGAGGTCGTCGGTCTCGCCGGCCTGCTCGGCTCGGGGCGCAGCGAGACGGTCAAGGCCGTCTACGGCGCCCTCGGCACGACGGGCGGCGACGTCAGGGTGAGCGGCCGACCGGTGAAGCGCAACTCGATCCGGGCCGCACTGGGCTCGGGCGTCGCGCTGCTCAGCGAGGACCGCAAGGCCGAGGGCATCATCCCCGAGCTGAGCGTGCGCGACAACATCGTGCTGGCCGTGATGGGGCGCGTCTCGCGCTTCGGCGTCATCAGCGACAAGAAGGTCGACGAGATCGTCGACACCCTCATCGCCCGGCTGCGCATCAAGGTGTCGAGCTCCCGGCAGCTCGTCTCGCAGCTGTCGGGCGGCAACCAGCAGAAGGTGCTCATCGCGCGCTGGCTCTGCACCGAGCCGAAGGTCTTCCTGCTCGACGAGCCGACGCGCGGCATCGACGTCGGTGCCAAGCGCGAGGTCCAGTCGCTGATCGACGAGCTCGCCGGTCGCGGACTCGGCGTCGTGCTGATCTCGTCCGAGTCGGAGGAACTCGTCGAGGGCTCCGACCGCATCGTCGTGCTGCGCGACGGCTCGGTCAGCGAGCAGCTGTCGGGCGACGACGTCACGAACTCGCGCCTGCTCGCGGCGCTCGTCGGCGCCCCGACGCCCGCCACCGAGACCGGCACCGAGACCGAGACCGAGACCGGCACCGACACCGAGACCGGCACCGACACCGACACCGAAGGAGGCGCGGCATGAGCACGCAGACCACCGCACCCGAGTCGCGGGTCGACCCGGGCACGCCCGACCCGCGCCCGCGCCGCCGCCTCGACGGAGCCTGGTTCGCCCGTAACGGCGTCTACCTCGCGCTGCTCGTCCTCGTGATCGTCAACGTCGTCATCACGCCGTACTTCGTCTCGGCCTCGAACCTGCGCCTGCAGCTGATCCAGACGGCGCCGGTGCTGATCGTCGCCCTCGGCATGGCCCTCGTGATCGGCACCAAGGGCATCGACCTCGGCGTCGGCAGCGTCATGGCCCTGTCGGCCGCGATCATGCCGCTCTACATCGGCTACGGCACGCTGCCCGCGATCCTGATCGGCGTCGCCGCCGGTCTCGTCACCGGGTTCCTGTCCGGCACCCTCGTCGCCCGGCTGGGCCTGCAGCCGATCGTCGCGACCCTGGCCGTCCTCGTCGGTGGCCGCGGTCTCGCGAACGTGATCGGCGGTCAGATCAAGAACCTCAGCGACCCCGGGCTCGTGTCGCTCGGCAGCGGCTCGGTCGTCGGCATCCCGTACACCGTGCTCATCGCGGCGATCGTGTTCGTGCTCGTCTGGTTCACCGTCCGGCGGACGACGTTCGGCCGGGCCCTCGAGGCGATCGGCGGCAACCCCCGGGCGGCCGAGCTGGCAGGCCTCCGCATCAAGCGGACACTCGTCACGGTCTACATCGTCTGCGGTGTGCTGGCGGCGTTCGCCGGCGTGCTCGCCGCGGCGCGCTCGCAGGCGAGCGACCCTCGCACCCTCGGTCTGCTGATGGAGCTCAACGCGATCGCCGCGGTCGTCATCGGCGGCACGCCGCTCTCGGGCGGCAAGATCCGCGCGGTCGGCACCGTCGCCGGGGCCCTGCTGATGCAGCTCATCGTGTCGACGCTCGTCGCCCACGACATCCCCGACTCGGTCGCCCAGATGATCCAGGCGGCCGTCATCGTCATCGCGGTCTACGTGCAACTGGGAAGGAAGAAGGCATGAGCCCCGAGACCACCGGCCCCGGCACGACCGGCGGCACCGGCACGGCGACCGTCGTCGCCGCCGCCGCGGACTCGACCCGCGTCATCCACAACCGGCGCAGCCGCACCGAGATCGTCGCGCGGTTGGCGCAGCGGAACGGCTCGCTCGTCATCCTGGTCGTGCTGGCCGGCGTGATGGCGGTCGCCTTCCCGACGTTCGCGACGGCCGGCAACCTGTCGCAGATCGCGATCCAGGCGTCGTTCTTCGCGCCGCTCGCCCTCGGCATGACCTTCGTCATCTTCACCGGCGGCATCGACCTCAGCGTCGGCAGCGTCTACGCGCTCGGCGGCATCCTGGCCGCGTGGGGCTCGCAGTACGGCTTCGCCGTCGCGGTCCTGCTGCCACTGCTCGGCTGCGGTCTGATCGGTCTCGTTCAGGGCGTCATCATCGCGCGGACGGCGATCCCGGCGTTCATCGTCACGCTCGCCGGGCTGCTCTTCGCCCGGGGGCTGCTGCTGATCCTGACGAACGAGGGCTCCACGACGTACAAGGTCGAACAGGGCAGCGCCTTTCTCGGCCTGTCGCAGGGCCGGTTCCTCGGCCTGGGCTGGCCGGTCTGGATCACGGTCGTGCTGTTCGTGGCCGGCGTGATCGTCGTGCGCCGCACCTCCTACGGCTCGACCCTGCTCGCCATCGGCGGGCAGGAGGACGCCGCGAACCTGATGGGTCTGCCGGTCGCCCGCTCGAAGATGATCGTCTACACGGTCAGCGGTCTGCTGGCGGGTCTCGCCGGCGCCCTGACCGCGTCGTACACCGCCTCGGGCGTCACGACATTGGGTGTCGGGCTCGAACTCACCGCCATCTCCGCCGTCGTGCTCGGCGGCACCCTGCTCACGGGCGGCGCGGGCACCGTGTTCGGCTCGCTCGTCGGCATCGTGCTGCTGCAGGTGGTGGCGAACCTCATCAACAGACTCGGCCTGACCAACTCCAATTGGCAGGCCGTGGTGAACGGCGCCGTGCTCGTCGTCGTCGCCGTCGGGCAGGTGCAGCTGTCCCGCATCCAGGCCCGATCGAGATCGGCGACCGGGGGAGGCGCCGCCGAGTCCGACTGAGCCGCAGCACCCACGCGGCACCGGCTCGACGCCGCGCGGTACCCGAGTTCCACCGAGCACCCCGCACCACCAGCGACACCTACAAACCCGAACATCGAGATCACCGATAGGAAGGTCAGACAGTCATGTCAGAACCACAACGAAGTGGTGCACTGCCGAGGCGGAAGGTCGCCGCTCTGGCGCTCACCGTCGCGGCGCTGTTCGCCACCACGTCCGTCTTCGCGGGCTCGGCGAGCGCCGACCCCGCTCCGAACGCAGGAGGCGCGGCGTCGGCCACGAGCACCGCCGGCGTCCACGGGCTGAAGGGCGAGTACTCGCTCACCGGCCCCGGCTTCGAGCTGGGCACGCCGACGGCGACCGTGCTCGACACCCAGATCGACTACCGCAACCTCGTGCCCGTCTTCGCGGAGCGCACCGGCCAGGGCGAGAACGCCGGCGTCAGCTGGACCGGCACCATCACGGCCCCCGAGACCGGCGACTACACGTTCTCGGCGATCGGCGACAACGGCATGCGCCTCTGGGTCGACGGCACGCAGCTGATCGACCACTGGGTCAACGACTGGGAGGTGGAGCAGACCGCGAAGCCGTTCTCGATGACGAAGGGCGAGGCGGTCGAGTTCCGCTTCGACATGTTCCAGGCGACCGGCGGGGCGAACATGCACCTGTCGTGGGCCGGGCCGAACCTCGCGAAGTCGATCGTCCCGCTCAGCGCGTTCGCGCCTCCGGCCGATTTCGAGGTCTACCCCGCGGTCGCGAGCGTGCCGCCGTCGGGTGAGACGGTGAACATCGCGCTGCCGGGTGCCGTCACCGGCGCCGAGGCAGCGGCCGACCACGTGAAGGTCTCGGTCGACCAGACCGGGTTCCCGATCGAGTCGGTGGCCGTCGCCCCCGACGGCCGAGGCCTCGTCGTCACGCCGGGCGGGCCCATCCAGAAGGGCACGAGCGTACGCGTCGCGTACGACGGCCTCGGCGGCGTGACCGTCGACGGTGTCGCCGTGCCGGCCTTCGACGTCCCCGTCACGAACACGTCCACCTACGTGCTCACCACGCCTTGGGCCGACGACGTCGACCCGGCGAACCCGCTGCCCGAGTACCCGCGCCCGCAGCTCGCGCGCGAGGCCTGGCAGAACCTCAACGGGCAGTGGCAGTTCGCGGACTTCGCGAAGACCGACCGCCTGCCGTTCGGCAAGGACCTCGACGAGAAGGTCGTCGTGCCGTTCCCGATCGAGTCGCAGCTGAGCGGTGTCGAGCGTCACGAGGACTCCATGGTCTACCGCCGCACGTTCGAGGTGCCGAAGGACTGGAAGCGCAACGACAAGAACCGCGTCCAGCTGAACTTCGGCGCCGTCGACTACTCGACGACCGTCTACGTCAACGCCCGCAAGGTCGCCACGCACGTCGGCGGCTACGACTCGTTCAGCGCCGACATCACGGACGCGCTGAACAAGAAGGGCGCGAACGAGATCGTCGTCCGCGTCGACGACACGACCGGCAACCAGCCGCGCGGCAAGCAGGACCCGAACCCCAGCGGCATCTTCTACACGCCGTCCTCGGGCATCTGGCAGACCGTGTGGCTCGAGCCCGTCCAGTCGGCGCACATCGACCGGCTGAAGATGACGCCCGACCTGACCACCTCGTCGCTGAAGGTGACCGCGGTGTCGGCCAGCGCCTCCTCGAAATCCAAGGTCGAGGTGCTCGTCCGCGACCACGACGGCGTCATCGTCGGGTCGGCCACGGGAGCGGCGAACCAGCAGCTCACGGTGCCGATCTCGGAGCTGCACCTGTGGACGCCGGACGATCCGTTCCTCTACGACGTCACCGCCACGATGAAGGGCGGCGGCACGAGCGACACGGTCACGAGCTACCAGGGCATGCGGTCGATCTCGATCGGTGACGTGGGCGGCCAGAAGAAGATCCTGCTGAACGGCAAGCCCACGTTCTTGCTGTCGACGCTCGACCAGGGCTACTGGCCCGACGGCGTGTACACCGCGCCGACGGACGAGGCGCTCGCCTGGGACATCTCGACCACGAAGGAGCTCGGCTTCAACACGATCCGCAAGCACATTAAGGTCGAGCCGGCCCGCTGGTACTACCACGCCGATCAGATCGGCATGCTGGTCTGGCAGGACATGCCCGCGAACAACGGCGGCAACGCCGATCGGGCCACGCAGGACTCGTTCCGGGCCCAGCTGAAGACGATGATCGACCAGCACGACTCGTTCACGTCGATCATCGGTTGGATTCCGTTCAACGAGGGCTGGGGCGAGTGGAACCGCGACGTGACCGGCGAGATCGCCGACAACGTCAAGGCCCAGGACCCCTCGCGCCTCGTCAACGCCCACAGCGGCGTGAACTGCTGCAACTCGAAGGGCGACTCCGGTCGCGGCGACATCATCGACTGGCACCAGTACACCGGGCCGGCGCTGCCGAAGCCCGACGCGCGACGTGCCGCGATCGACGGTGAGCACGGCGGGTTCTCGTACTCGGCTCCGGGGCACGTCTGGCCCGGCGGGTCGGTCAACCCCTACGGCGAGGTCGCGACACCGGCCGAGCTGACGGCGGCGTACGTCGCGAACACGAACGCCCTCGTCGGACCCGCGTCGACGTACCTGTCGGGGTCGGTCTACACGCAGCTGACCGACGTCGAGGGCGAGGTCAACGGGTTCTACACGTACGACCGGCGCATCGAGAAGATGGACCGCGCAGCCGTGCGGGCCGCGAATCTGGCGGTGATCGCAGCCGGCAGCCGGTAGTCCCTCTCGCGTCCGCAACGATGTGACCCGTCCGGTGGGTGTTCTCCTCGAACACCCGCCGGGCGGGTCATCTCGTTTCCCTCCCCCCTCCCGTCCCAACGATGTGACCCGTCGGGTCGATGTTTGCCTCGAACATCGACCGAACGGGTCACTTCGTTCGGGGGAGGTCTCTCGTCCGTCCCCCTCTCTCATCGATGTGACCCGTTGGGTCGATGTTGGGCGGAAACATCGACTGAACGGGTCACTTCGTTCGGGGGAGGTCTCTCGTCCGTCCCCCTCTCTCATCGATGTGACCCGTCGGGTCGATGTTCTGCGGAAACATCGACCGAACGAGTCACTTCGTTCGGGGGAGGTCTCTCGTCCGTCCCCCTCCCTCATCGATGTGACCCGTTGGGTCGATGTTGGGCGGAAACATCGACCGAACGAGTCACTTCGTTCGGGGGAGGTCTCCCGTCCGTCCCCCTCTCTCATCGATGTGACCCGTTGGGTCGATGTTGGGCGGAAACATCGACTGAACGGGTCACTTCGTTCGGGGGAGGTCTCTCGTCCGTCCCCCTCTCTCATCGATGTGACCCGTTGGGTCGATGTTGGGCGGAAACATCGACTGAACGGGTCACTTCGTTCGGGGGAGGTCTCTCGTCCGTCCCCCTCTCTCATCGATGTGACCCGTTGGGTCGATGTTGGGCGGAAACATCGACTGAACGGGTCACTTCGTTCGGGGGAGGTCTCTCGTCCGTCCCCCTCTCTCATCGATGTGACCCGGCGGGTCGATGTTGCGCGGAAACATCGACCGAACGGGTCACTTCGTTCGGGGGAGGGGGAGGGGGCGGGGACCCAGAACACCGAGGAGGCGCGGGTCGAGCCGTCCGCAACGCGTCAGTTCTGAGGCGGGATCGTCTTGAACGGCGGGCTGAACTTCGGCGACGGCGTGTCCGACGGCGTGTCCGTCGTGACGGGGGTCGGTGTCTCGGGAGTCGGCGTCGGCGTGATGCTCGGCGACACCGTCACCACGGGATCGTCCTCCGGCCCCCCGCAGGCCGCGAGTCCGACGACCGTGCCCGCGGCCAGCACGACGGCCGCCCCCACGCGCACGGCGGACGCGGTCACGACGGACAGACGCTCCCGGCTCATGCCCCGAGGTTACCCGCGCCTCCCCGAACCCCGTTGCGGAAGAAGAACCGCCGAACGACGGGGTTCTTCTTCCGCAACGGGGTTCTCGGTGGGCCATCGGTCAGACTGGAGCGATGACCGGGTCCGATCTGCGCGTCCCCGACCCCCGCCTCCTCGTGGTCCGGTCGGCCGAGGCGGGCGACGTGCACGACGTCGCCGTGTTCCAGACCGAGACGTGGCGCGAGGCGTACCGCGGGCTCGTGCCGGATTACTATCTTGACGCCGTCGGAGTCACCGAGCGCGAGCACAGCTGGGGCGCCCGCATCGCGTCGTCGTCGCGCGAGGTCGTCGTGGCCCGGTACGACGAACGGATCGTCGGCGTCGTCAGCTGGTCACGCGGCGATCCGACGCACGACGGTGACGACCTCGACGCG
Source organism: Frigoribacterium sp. 2-23 (assembly GCF_049601585.1). GTDB lineage: Bacteria > Actinomycetota > Actinomycetes > Actinomycetales > Microbacteriaceae > Frigoribacterium. The sequence goes on from NZ_CP187126.1 coordinate 301,664, forward strand.
GTCGAGCTGAAGACGCTCTACGTCGACGCCGGACTTCGAGGGTCGGGCCTCGGCGCCACGCTGCTCACGCGCGTGCTCGCCGCGGCCGGCAACGAAGGAGGCGCGGTGTACCTCTGGGTGTTCGAGCGCAACACGAGGGCGGTCGCCTTCTACGGGTCGCACGGCTTTGAGTTCGACGGGGCGCGCAAGCTCGACCCGGGGACGAGTGTCGTCGAGATCCGGATGACGCGCCCCGCTCGCTGAGTGTGCCCCGAACCCCGTTGCAACAGCCGCCGCCCCAGCAGCCGCAGCGGCGGCAGCCCCTCAGACCGACCCGACCAGCGTCCAGGCCCCGCCGTCGCGGCGGGTGACGCGCCCGTCGAGCACGTCGGCGAGTACCCCGACCGAGGACTCGACGACGGCGGCGATGCGCACCGCGACCGTGTCGTCGGCCCCTTCGTAGCGGACCACGAGTCGTGGCTCACCCCGGACCACGTCGAGATCGCGCGCCTCGACCGTCGTGAACTGCGCTGCGCTCTCGGCGGCCGCGGGCAGCACCTGATCGGGGCGCACGCCGGGGCGCAGGGTTCCGATGCTGAGTGTCACGCGATACGAGGGCATGCCCCGATCTAAGCGCCGTCCACTGACATCGCGGCATGAGGCTGCTGTGAACCCTCGACGGCGGGCTCGTCGACGAGGCGCATGCCGAGGGTCGTCGAGGCGCTCGCGAGCAGGGCGTCGATCCACTGGCGGTTGACGTTCGCCATGCGGCTGCCCGCATAGCTGAACTGCAGCGGGATCGACTCGTGCAGCCAGATGACGTTACGGCCCTGCCCGGACGCGTCGTCGTGCCTCCACGTGAACGCGAAGCTCTCGTGGCGGCGGAGTTTGGTGACGATGGCGAGCTGCAGATGCGCGAGTGCCCGATCGTCGAAGTCGATGGCCAGCCGATTCGCGCCGTAGAACAGTGTGCCCACTCGCCTCCCTTTCAATCCTTCGAGAATAAATGTTAGATGGGGCCTCACTTGTCCCCGGGGTACCCCCTTGACATCGCCGACGAGGAGGCGCTAGGCGGCTCGGGCGCGAATCGTCCCGTCACATGTCCGACACATGCGACTGCGATGATCCGCAGATGAAGCGCAGCGCATCGGCCCGGCTCGAGTTCGACGTCGCCGCCCCGGCGGAGTTCGTGTTGTCCGTCGCGGCCGCCGCCGAGTACGCGGCCGACCCCGGCACCTCGGTCGACGAGGCGCTCGCCGTCAGCCAGGACGGCCGGCCGGTGTCGGTGCGCGAGGTTGCGGATCATCACGGAACGCGCCTCCACGTGTGCGATGTCGAGGCGGGGCGGGTGACGGTCGACTACCGCGTCGAGGTCGACGGGCGACGGCGGCCGCCCGCGGTCGAGACGATCGACCTGGTGCGGTATCTGCGGCCGAGTCGGTACTGCGAGTCCGACACGCTGGGGCCGACCGCCCGGGCCGAGTTCGGCGGGCTCGACGGGCGCGATCTGCTGGCCGCCGTCAGCTCGTGGGTCGGGTCGCAGCTGCGGTACGTGCCGGGGGCGTCGGCTCCGACCGACGGAGCCGTCCAGACCCTGCTCGACCGTCAGGGCGTCTGCCGCGACTACGCGCACCTCGTGATCGCCCTGCTGCGGGCCCTCGACGTGCCGGCGCGGCTGGTGTCGGTGTACGCGCCGGGGCTGTCGCCGATGGACTTCCACGCCGTGGCCGAGGCATTCGTCGACGGGCAGTGGCATGTGGTCGACGCGACGTCGCTCGCCCCACGGCAGACGCTGCTGCGGATCGCGACCGGTCGGGACGCGTCGGACACCGCGTTCCTGTCGAGCCGCGGCGGCCGGGTCACGGTCGTGAGCATGCGGATCGGCGCGGTCGCGGACGTCCTGCCGCTCGACGACCCGCGCGAGTTCGTCTCGCTCGGCTGACGCTTCAGGCGTCGCGGCGTCGCGGCGTCGCGGCGCGCATGTCGCGACCGTTTCGCACTGTGCGACCGTTCTGCGGGTGCGCGGCGACCACGATGCGACCGTTTCGCAATTTTCGACCGTTTTGGCGCCTGAAACGGGGTTTCTGAACGCAAACGGTCGCACATTGCGAAGCCACCAGAGCCGAGGAGGCGCGGGTCGGCCCCCGCCCCCGTCAGCAGCTGAGGCCGGGCAGGGCCTTCTTCTCGTTCCAGCGTGCGAACGCGAACGAGCCGCGTCCGGTCGCGTCGCCGCCCGTGAACGAGATCGGGTAGGGCTCACCGGTCGCGGCGACGACCAGGGTGCCGACGGTCGTCTCGCCGTCGTTGACGACGAGCTGGACGGTCGGCTCGCCCGTCGTGTCGAGGTTGCTGCTGACGGCTCCGGTCGAGACGGTCACGCCGCCGCCCGCGCTCGAGCCCCCGCTGCTGCCGCCACCCGCACCACCCGCACCGCGTCCGCCGACGAGCGCCGCGATCAGGTTCGCGGGCGAGAGCAGCGGTGAGAACCGAGTGACGACCGGGTCGGTCGAGTCGACGCAGACCGGCCCCGAGGTCGCGTCGGCCAGACCGCTGGCGGCCGCGAAGCCGGCGTCGCCGCTCACGGCGGCGCGCCCTCCCGTCGAGCGGACCGACGCCTGCTCGACCCCGGCGATCGTCACCGTCGCCGTGTAGTTCGTCGGCACCCCGTCGAAGACGACGTCGAGGGTGCGGCCCTCCTGTCGGGTCGTCGTCCCCTCCGCCGGAGCGGTCAGCTCGGTGAACGACCCCGTCATCGACACGCTGGAGGCGCTCCGCACCGCCCGCAGGACCGCCTCGAGCGCCTGTGGACCCGAGACGTACTCGATGCCGTTCCGGTCGCCCGAGTCGATCTGGACCGCGCCGAGGTCGACCCCGTCCGGCGTCGGCACGGCGTCCCCGCCCGACGTACATCCGGTCAGCAGAGCGATGACGAGCCCCGCGCCGACGGCGACTCCCGCGCGCGACCACGTGCGCGCCCGCGCCACCGACGACACCGGTCGCTCAGCCCGCATCGGCCACGCAGACGCTCTGCGCGCCCTGGGCCGAGAGCTCGTCCGGGTCGGTCGACACGGCGGCTCCCGGACTCGACTCGGCGGCCCGCACGACGAAGCACGAGTCGTCGGTGAACAGCTGGGCCGCTCTCGGCACCCACGCCTCGCGCCCCCGTACGAGCTGCGTCAGGTCGACCGCGGACGTGCCGTCCGCGTCGGTCACGTACAGGTCGTAGGGCACGTCGGGGCCCGACCAGGTCAGGCGCACGTTGCCGCTGCCCGCCGCGATCGAGAGCTTCGAGACCGTGGGAGGCCCGGCCGACGTCAACGAGATCACCATCAGCGTGCCCCCGACGCCGATCGCCAGCAGTGTCAGGATCGCCGACACGATGAACGCGGGGTGCCGCCACAGCGGACGCTTCTTCTCCTCGCGCTCCTCGAGCTCGGGCAGCACGCCGATCTCGCTGCCGAGCGGGCGCTTCGACGCCGTCGACGCCTCACCCCAGGTCTCGTACAACCGCGGTGCGCCCGGCTCCCAGCCGAGTCGGGACGACCCGGCGGCGGCGGGCGCCGCGGTCGCGAAGGAGGCGCGGGCGGCAGCCGACGCCGCTCCCGTCGGCATCGGCGGCAGCAGCCCCGCGTCGGCGAGGGGTGCGGCGGACGGCGCGGGCACGGACGCGACCACAGCGGCAGGCGCCGGCACGGCGGCCGGCGCAGCGCCAGGCGCAGCCGCGACCGCAGCCGCAGGCACGGCGGGAGGAACAGGCGCAGCCGCATCCGACGCGGCAGACCGGCCCGGCGCACTCGCGACGGTCGCCTCCCCGGGCAGCGCGTCGACCGGTGCGGCGGCGCGTCGGCGTCCGCTCGTCACGGTCATGGCGACGTCGTCGTCCTCGCCCTGCTGGTCGCTCATCGTCCCCCCGAGACCGGACCCGCCCCCGAACCGGCAGGTCACAGGGCCCTAGTATAAGGAGCACTTCTAGGGGAGGGGTCGGGGGTTGCGACGTTCCGTGCGAGCCGTGGTGACGGGTCTCGTCGTGCTGACCTGCGCCTCCTTCGCTCTCGTCGCCGGGGCCGCGGCACCGGCCGCGCTCGCGGCCGGCAGCGACTCCGGCACCGACCCGGGCAGTGACGGCGCGACGGCGACCGACACTGCGCCTCCGGCCGACTCGACGCTCGTCGCGGTGCCGTTCAGGGCCGAGGCGGAGGTCGCGATGGCCGACGGCTGGACCGTCGCTGACTGCGGCAACGTCGCCGCCCCGACCGACTTCGCTGTCGCGTGCGAGCCGTCGCGACTCACGGTCACGGCTCCCGTCTACGACCCCGATCGCGGCACCAGCCTCATGCCCGTGCTGCTGGCCAACGGACCGGTCACGATGGTCGTGACCTACCGCCTCTCGATGGCGCCGCCCACGCCGCCGTCCGCCGCTGAGCTCACCTACGACTACCCCGCCCAGGTCGGAGACGCGGTGCTGCTGCCCCTGTCCGATCTCGGGGTGCGCTGCGACGGCTGCGCCTCGACCGGCCCCGGCATCGAGGTCACCGGGGTGTCGCCCGCGTCGTCGGCCGTCGCGCGCGTCACGTCGACGCACCTCGTCGTGCAGGGCGCGCCCGGGTTCGTCGGCGACGTCACCGTGTCGTACCGGTTGCGCGACGGCTTCGGGCAGACCTCCGAGACGACGTCCGCGACCATCGCGTTCACGCGGCCGGCACCCGGGGGCGAGGACTCGGGCCGGGACGGTCTCGTCGCGCTCGCCGTGGCGGCCCCGTTCGCGGCCGAGGGCCCGACGACGGTCGACCTCTCGGCCCTGACTTTTGCGGAGGGCGACGTCACGCTGCTCGGCTGCGGACCGGCCGTGACCGGCTCGGTCGAATGCGCCGGAGGCACGGCCACGTACCAGCCGCTGCCACCGGTCGCGGGGCGCGAACCCTCCGACGTCGACCAGTTCTCGTTCCACGTGACGACACCCGACGGCCGGCAGGCGACCGGCAGCGTGACGCTGGTGCGCGGCGACGCGGCCGACACGCTGAAGACGGGCCCGCTCGCCAGCTCGGCGGCAGACCCGGCCGACGGCGACGGCGACGACGCTGACCGCGACCGCGACCGCGCCTTCGTCCGCACGCTCGTCCCGACCCTGCCCGCCGACGACGAGGACGCCCCCGACGCTCCCGTGACCGGGCTCTTCTCGCCGTTGATCTCCGTCCTCGACCGCCTGGGAGGCACCCCGTGACCCTGCGACTCAGCCTGCGACCCGCGACGACCGAGCGGTCCGCCGAGACCGCGGTCGTCGAGTCGTACCTGCTCGACGTCAGCGACGACACGTCCGTCGCGGAGGTCGCCGAGAGCATGGGCGTCGCCCCGCACGTCATCGCGCCGGCCGTCGACCCCGACACGTCGCTGATCGACGCGAAGGTCCTCAACGGCCAGACGCTGCCTCCGACCACGCCGACGACGTTGCTGCCCGGGCAGCCGCGCCTCGAGATCATCGGCGGCCCGTTCGCGGGCGAGACCGTGCCGTTGTCGGCCGGTGTGCCGCTCCGTATCGGCAGCGGCGGCGACATGGGGCTGTGCATCGCCGACCCGTATCTGGCCGCGCACCACGTGACGCTCACGCTGCAGGCGGCCGACGTCGCCGATCCGTCGCGGCGTGGTCCGCTCGCGGCGTCGCTCGGCGTCGTCGAGGGCGCCGAGGGCGTGGCCGTCAACGGCGAGCCGCTGACCGGCGACGGCCGCATCGTGCCCGCCGACGTCGTGCAGCTCGGCAGCTCGATCGTGCGCATCGGACTCGAGCCGTTCAGCGACGCCGACCTGGCCCCCGACGAGGTCGGCATGCGCGGCTTCAACCGCACGTCGCGCATCGCGCCGGCCAAGCAGCCGCCGATCGTCACGCTGCCGGGCGACAAGCCCGACGACGCCGACAAGACGCCGCTGCCGTGGTTGTCCGCCGTGATCCCCGTCATCCTCGGCGTGACGATGGCGATCGTCTTCAAGCGCCCGGTGATGCTGATGATGGCGGCCGCGTCTCCCGTCATGGTGATCGGCACCTTCCTCACCGCACGGTCGCGGTCCAAGAAGAAGGGCATCCGCACCTTCGACGAGTGGCAGCAGGACATCGCCGACTCGCGCACCCGCATCGGCCAGCTGGTCCGCGAGCAGCGCCTCGAGAGCTGGTACGCCCACCCCGACCCTGTCGTCGTGCGCGACATCGCGACCCGTCCGCTGTCCCGCCTCTGGGAGCGCCGCAAGAAGGACGTCGACGCCCTGCACGTCCGCGTCGGCGTCACCGAGGTGCCGCTCGACGCCTCGTTCGAAGGAGGCGCGCAACGCGACCGCGCAACGGCCCGCCACGTGGGGGTGGCCCCGTCGCCCGTCGCGGTCGATCTGGCCGCGGGCGTCGTCGGCCTCGCGGGGGCGCCCGACGCGACCCGCAGCGCCGTGCGCGCGATGATCGCGTCCTTCGCGACGCTCCGGTCCCCGCGCGACGCGCAGATCGTCGTCCTCTGCGACGACGACGACGCCGACCAGTGGAGCTGGCTGCAGTGGCTGCCGCACACCCAGGCGGGGTCGTCGGTGGTCGCGATGGTCGGCAACACCGACGACGCGCGCCGGGAGCGCCTGCGCGAGCTGAACGCCCTGGCGACGGCGCGCCTCCGGGCGGCCGGCGACCGCGGCTCGGCCGGCTTCGACTCGACCGTCGTCGTGATCGTCGACGGTGCCCGCAGATTCCGCATGCTGCCCGGCATGGTGCCGCTGCTCGAGTCGGGCGGTCTCGCCGACGTGCACGTCATCGCGATCGACAGCGACCGCTCCCGGCTGCCCGAGGAGTCGCGCACGGTCGTGGTCGTCGACCCCGACGACCACTCGTTGGCCCGACTCGAGTCCGACCGCGCGTACTACGCGAACGTGCTGCTCGACGGCCTGTCGCTGCCGCGCGCCGAGGCGATCGCGCGCAGCCTGTGCTCGATCAAGCACGTCAGCGGGGTGGGCGACGAGGGCATGCTGCCGACGTCGGTCCGCTACACCGAGCTGATGGGCGTCGACCTCGACGACCCGCAGGCGCTGGTCGACCGCTGGGCGCTGTCGCCGCGGCGCACGAACGTCGTCGTCGGTGCCGGGCCCGACTCGCAGTTCGCGATCGACATCGCGGCCGACGGCCCGCACGCCCTCGTCGCGGGGACGACCGGCTCGGGCAAGTCGGAGTTCCTGCAGACCTGGGTCGTCTCGCTCGCGCTGGCGAACCGGCCCGACGCCCTCAACTTCGTGCTGGTCGACTACAAGGGCGCGTCCGCGTTCGAGGACTGCTCCCGCCTGCCGCACACGGTGGGCATGGTGACGAACCTCGACGCCCGCGAGACGGAACGCGCGCTGCAGTCGCTCGACGCCGAGCTGAAGCGTCGCGAGACGGTGCTGCGTCGCCCCGAGCTCGGCGTCAAGGACGTCGACGCCGCCTGGTCGAAGGACCCGGAGGCGGCGGCCCGGCTCGGTCTCGCCCGCCTCATGATCGTCATCGACGAGTTCGCGGAGCTCAAGACGGAGCACCCCGACTTCATCAACGGTCTCGTCCGGATCGCGCGCGTCGGCCGCTCGCTCGGTGTGCACCTCGTGCTGGCGACGCAGCGGCCCTCGGGTGTGATCACCCCCGAGATGCAGTCGAACATCAACATGCGCGTCGCGCTCCGCGTGACCGACCGTGCCGACTCGACCGACGTGCTCGGCTCGCCCGAGGCCTCGCTCATCGGCGTCGCGACACCCGGTCGCGGTTACGTGCGGGCCGGGGTGGGCGCCGCGCCGGCGGGGTTCCAGACCGCCCGCGTCGCGGGAGTGCGGCAGGGCGCGCACCGGACCCGCAAGGTCCTGCCGGCCCGCGCCTCCTTGGAGTGGCGCACCGTCGGCTACCAGCCGCGGTTCCCGGCGCAGGCGTCGACCGCTGCCCGGGTCGACCAGGACGACACCGATCTGAGGGCTCTCGTCGACCTCGTCACCGAGGCGTCGCGACTGCTCGGCGTGCCGAAGAACCCGTCGCCGTGGCTGCTGCCGCTGCCGACGCTGCTGCCGCTGTCGACGGTCGTGTCGAGCGACCCGGCCGCTCCCGCCGCGGCAGCCGCCGCCGACGGCACCGGGGTGTCGCCGAACCCGGCCGAACTCGTGATCGGGCTCGAGGACGTGCCCGGCCAGCAGACCCAGCGCCCCCTCGTCTGGGATCTCGAGTCGGGCTCGCACCTGCTCTTCCTCGGGTCGGCGCTGTCCGGTCGCACGACCGCGCTGCGCACGCTGCTCGCGCAGGCGGTCCGCGGGCACGACGCGGCCGATCTGCAGCTGTACGTCGTCGACTACGGCAACGGCGGCCTGCTGCCGCTCGCGATCGCGCCGCACACCGGGGCGGTCGTCACGTCGCTCGAGCCGTCGCGCCTGCCGCGTCTGATGTCGCGGCTGCTCGACGAGCTCGGTCGACGCCAGTCCGTGCTGTCGGCCGCGTCGGTCGGCACGATCGTCGAGCAGCGTCGCCGGGCCGTCACCGCGGGCTCGGAGGCGCTGCCGTATCTCATCCTGGCGCTCGACGGCTGGGAGCGGGTCACGTCGACGATGCAGGCGGACGAGCTCGTGATGTTCCGCGACCAGATGACCCGCGTGCTGCGCGAGGGGCCCGCCGTCGGGCTGCGCGTCGTGATGTCCGCCGACCGCACGGCCGCCGGCGACCGCGTGGCCGGCTTCATCTCGAGTCAGTACGTGCTGCCGCTGCGCGACATCAACGACTACCGCGGGGCGGGCGTGATGATCCGCGAGATGCCCGAGAACATCCCGCCCGGGCGCGTGCTGTTCGGGCCGACCGCGCGGGAGGCGCAGGTCGCCGTGCTCGGCCGCGACGCGTCGGCCGAGGTCCAGGCCCAGGCGCTGCGCGACATCGTCGAGGAGGCGCGGGCCCGGTTCGACGCGGAGCCCCGCGACCCTGCCGCTCCGCGGCCGTTCCGGGTCGATGCCCTGCCGACGTCGATGACACTCAGCGCCGCGGCCGAGCTGCCCCGGGCGGCCTGGTCGCGGACCGACTCGCCGACCGTCGGTGTCGGCGGCGACGTGCTGTCGCGCTACACGATCGACTGGCCGACGATCGGTGGGTTCTCGGTGATCGGCGATCGGGGGACCGGTCGTTCGTCGGCGCTGACCTCGATCGCGCACCAGCTGATGTGGGAGGGGCGGCCCGTCATCGTCGTCGCGACGCGCGAGTCGCCGCTGTCGGCGTGGGCGCGGACGGCCGAGGTGCCGCTGTTCGCCTCGGCCGTCGCACCGTCGGTGGCGGAGGACGTGGAGGCGATGCTCGCCCGGTTCGACGGTGCTGCCGGTGCCGGTGCCGGTGCCGGTGCCGGTGTCGGCGCGGAGGTCGGCGCGGCCGGGGTCGTGACCGTCGTGATCGACGACGCCGAGGCGATCCGCGACTCGGCTCTGGAGCAGACGCTGATGCTGCACCGCGGACGGATCGCGTTCGTCGTCGCCCTGTCGCCCGATGCCGCATCGAAGTTGTTCGCGGGGCCGTACGGCGAGGTCCGCAAGACGCAGGAGGGGCTCATCCTCTCCCCGGCGTCGGCCCTGCTCGGGACGCAGCTGTTCGGGCAGAAGATCCCGAAGTTCATGGTCGGCCGTGCGCCCGCCGGGGGAGGAGCCCTGCACAGCGGAGGACGCTGGGCCCAGATCCAGGTCCCCGACGTCACCCGCTGACCTGTCCGCGCCTCCCGGCCCGCGCTGCACCCTCGAGTCCCGCCCACTCGTCTGCCGGGCGAGTCGTCCCGCCGGCACGCTTCCTCTCCCGCGCTCCTGCGGTTCGAACCGTAGGAGCCCGTGAGCGAATGCCCTCCCCGCCCGCGACGCGCGTCCGTGACATGCGCACGCGGCGCCCACCACGGCGAACCGGCAGGAGGCACGGCGCAGGTCGCGTATCGTGGTCGAGGTCTTGGCGAATGGCAAGTTGACGGGGGTCTCGGGCAGATGGCGACGCGCTGCGAATACTGCGGGGCCGAGTTGCGCCCGAACAGCATGTTCTGCCTGTCCTGCGGCCAGCTCGTCGCCTCCGGGCGGGGGCATGGTCGTCGTGCCGCTCCGTCCGCGTTCGACACCGCGGTCGTCCCGCCGCCCGCCCCGCCCGCGGCGCCGGCCGCTCCGCTGAGCAACACGGTGCCGCCGCCTCCGTCGTTCGGGCTTCCCTACGCATCGCCGGCGACCCCGGCACCCGCACCAGCCCCAGCCCCGGCACCAGCCCCAGCTCTAGCTCCAGCTCCAGCCGCACCCTCCGCGCCCACCCCGCCCGCGCCTCCGGCCGTCGCCGCGGCCCTGACGCTCGACTTCTCGACCGGGCAGACCCTGAGCCTCGCCGCCGCCGACCGTGCCGTGCTCGTCGGGCGCAGCCCCGAGGCGAGCGCGGCAGCCGAGGGAGCGACGGCTTTCGCGATCGACGATCCGACGAAGTCGGTGTCCCGGGTGCACGCGGGTCTCGGCGTGGTCGGCTCCGCGCTCGTCGTCACCGACCGAGGTTCGGGCAACGGCACCCGGGTGCTGCGCGGCGAGCTCGAGATCGACTGCCCACCGGGTCAGCCCGTGGCGGTCGTGCCGGGCGACGTGATCGAGTTCGGCTCCGTCCCGGCGACGGTCGTCGCGCGCTGACCGGCGCGTCGGACCCCGGTCGGTGCCCTGCCGCTAGGCTGGCCGCACACTTCGGGGGAGGGGAACGACCATGACGGACGCACTTGCGGACCGCTGCTCGGCACTCGGCGGCATCGTCGTCGATCTGATGCGCGTGACCATGGAGGCGCAGAGCGATGCCGGCCGGCTGGCTGCCGTCGCGACGCAGGCGCGGGCCATGCGCGGCATCGTCGAGCAGGGCTCGGACGGCATCACCGACCAGGCGTATCTCGGCTGGCACGCGGAGGCTCCGACGACGCTCGACGAGATGATCACGGCTGCCGACCGAGGCGACGCCCCCGCGGCCTGGCGTGCGTTCACGCACCCGACCCGGGGCATGGCCGCCCTCGGTCAGGCCTGCCTCGGCCAGCCCGGCTGGTAATCAGGAGAAGGGATACCGATGGCATTCGACATCGACGCGACGATCAAGCAGGGCTGGGACGACTACTTCGCGCGCACACCGCGGTTCGACGTCTTCCATCAGGAGGCGCGGTATCGGAAGATCCTGCGCACGAACGTGATCTCGGCGATCGTCGCGTTCTCGCTCGCCGTCATCGTCCTGGTGGCCGTGCTCGTCTACGGTCGCGTCTTCACGATCGTCATCGGCAGCGTGCTCGCGCTCATGCTGGCGATCTACGGGCTCATGTCGCTCCGCAAGCGGCTGTCGCTGCTGCGTCAGTCGGCGGGTCGGCCGGGGCTGGCGTTCGGGGTCTCGACCGAGGGCATCCACACGCCGGTGTTGCCGACGATCCCGTGGTCGGACGTGCTCGCCGTCTTCGTCATGGACGAGTCGCGGCACGTCGACTACGCCCTGTCGCTCAAGGGCATGAAGGGTCTCGCGGCCCGCTACGCGCGGGCGAACGGCCGTGGAGCGCGGCACATCAACATCGTGCTGCCCGAGGGTGCGGCACTGCGCCAGCAGGTGCGCCCGCCGGAGTACGCGAAGGTCGTCGAGCTCTGGTCGCACTTCGAGAACCCGAAGTTCGGCGTGCTGTCGTACACGCTCGACCCGACGGTCGACATCGAGCAGGTGCGGCAGATCTCGATGGCCACGGCGGTGCTGGCCGAGCGCAACGGCGTCACGACGACGCTGAGCGAGGGTGCGGCCGACTTCGTCGAGCACATGGGCACCATCTCCAAGATCTTCGACTGAGCCGACGCGGCGGCGTCGACGGGGCGGGCGCGCAAGCGACGCGACGGGCGTCGTCGACCCGACCCGCGCCTCCTCATGGTCGACGATTCACAAGATTTCTCGACCAACGATGAGTTCGGCTCGTAGGATTCGACGAAGAGAACGACCTGTCTTCGGGCTGTGGTTATGATCGTTCTCGGTAATGTGCCTCGTTCGGGGGGACATGGGGGCGTGTCGAACGGTACGTCCCGTGTACACGAGTGTTTTTTGTGGAGGGAATCATGGCGGATATCCGCGTTACGTCCGACTCGCTGTCCGGAGTCTCGAACCAGCTCTCGAGCGGTTCGCAGTCGATCGAGTCGCAGCTGCAGAACCTGAAGTCGCTCGTCGACGGTCTGGTGGGCGGCGACTGGTCCGGTGCGGCGTCGCAGTCGTTCCAAGAGCTGTACTCGCAGTGGGACCAGTCAGCGATCCAGCTGAAGGAGAGCCTGCAGGGCATCAGCGATCTGCTCGGCCAGGCCGCGTTGTCGTACGAGGAGTCGGAGAACTCCATCTCGGGTACGTTCCGCGGCTAGTCGATTCGTGACGGCGTGCGGCCCGGGTGACCGGTGCCGCACGCGTCGTCCGTGGGGGGTGTGAGTTGGTTCAGTTCCGTGTCCGTACCGAGAGCCTCGGCGAGGTCGCTCGGATGCTGCAGTCCGTCGTATCGACGTTCGACGCGCACGTGTCGCAGACGAACGCGTCGGTCCGCAATGTCGTCGACGCGACGTGGGAGGGCGAGGACGCGACCGCGTTCGAGGCGTCGTGGCAGCAGTTCCAGGGCGATGCGGCCGCGTTGCGCGCCGTGCTCGAGAGCCTGATCGGTCGTCTGTACCAGGCCGAGGGCACCTACGGCATGACCGAGACGGGTCTGTCGGGGGCGTTCGCGCAGAACCAGAACAAGTCGGCCGTTCGGCCGCAGGAGAAGAAGAACGGGCTCGGGGCCGCGCAGCTGGCGCAGTCGACCGAGGCCGAGGTCGATCGGGGGGTCGCACGGTGAGTGAGCAGAAGGCGTCGACGGAGGCCCTCCGCGGCCTCGTCGAGAACATGCAGTCGTTGAGCGACTACTGCGACGCGTTGCGCCAGGGGGCGTCGACGTTCGCGTACATGCTGCCCAACGAGTGGCAGGGGCCGTCGATGGCCGCCTTCGTCGCCAGCTTCGAGCAGTGGTCCGCCGGTGCCTCCGGTCTCACCGTCGAGGCCGGGGCCCTGCGTGACCAGGCGCAGGTCGCGCTCGACGCGTACGAGCAGACGATCGACGCGCTCACCGACAGCTGGAGCCAGTTCGAGAGCGGGTTGTCGGCATGAGCGATGTGCGCCTCGATCCCTATCAGGTCTATGCCGACGGCGACACGTTCCGGGCGGTCGGTGTCGACCTCGGCGCCGCGTGGACGAGTCTGCGCAGCGTCCTCGCCGGCTGCGGTGGCATGGCCGGCGACGACGACGGTGCCGAGGAGTGGTCGCCCGACTACGACAAGGCCACCAAGAACATGGGCGATTGGATCGCCAGCGCCGTCGGCGCCCTCGACGGCATGGAGGCCATGCTGGCCGCCACCGGTGCCCAGTACGAGAACGCCGAGCTCGCCGGCTCGGGCAAGAGCACGGCCATCACGGTGCCGACGTCCGCCGAGTACTCGGCGCACAGCGGCGGCATCCCGAGTGCCCTCGGCCCCGGCTGGCCGGGCGCGCTGGGTGAGTTCCAAGAGCTGATCGAGGGTGCGCTGCACACGGTCGGCATCATCCTGCCGACGGCCGACACGGCCAAGCTCGACACCGCCTCGTCGGCCTGGCACGTGTTCCAGGGCGACATCGAGCGCGCGAAGAGCACGCTCGGTTCGACGTTGCACGGGGTCGAGGCGGGCGAGTTCCCGCAGCAGGCCAGTATCCGCGGGTCGCGATCGGCCATCACCACGATGCTCACCGAGCAGAGCGAGGCGGCGACCAACCTCGCCGAGGCCGTCGAGCAGATCCGCCAGAATTTCGACGACACGTGGGCGCAGATCCGCGAGATGCTCATCCAGATGGCGATCGAGCTCGCTGCCGACATCGGCATCTCGGTGGCGCTGTCGTTCGTGACGTTCGGCGTCGGCGCGCTGGCAGGCGCGGCGAAGGCCGCCGGGACGATCGCGAAGTGGGCCTACAAGGTCGCCGAGCTGATCAAGAAGCTCAAGATCCTCAACCGCATCTCGAAGGCCAAGTTCGAGCGGCTGGCCACCGGGCTGCGCAAGCTCGAGCACGGTCCTCTCGGCTACCGGCTCGGTTTCGAGGCGTTCAAGAGCGTCTCGGGCACCGCGGCGTCGAACACGATCGTCAAGCCGCACAACGACGGCAAACCGTTCACGCCGGGCGACCTTCTCGGCGTCCTCTTCGGTACGGGTGTCGGCAGTGTCGCCGGCACGGCGCTGTCGACCGGGCTCGGCAAGATCGGTCGCGGCGCGAGCCATCTCAGCGGCGCCGCTGCCGAGGCCGGTGGGTCGTTCTACCGATCGACCGCGATCAACGCGGCCTCGGGTGCGGTGGACGGCGCGACCAGTCAGGCGTCGGAGGACCTCGCTCGCGGCAACGGCTTCGACTTCGAGTCGGTCCGGGCGTCGACGATCTTCGGCACGGTGCTCGGAGGCGGCCTCCCCGCTGTCGGAGACGGTGTCTCGGCCGTCCGATCGCACTTCAGCCCCGAGGCGCCGTCCGTCCCGACCCCCGGCCCGGCGGCAGGCGGCGGTGGCGGTGGCGGCACCCACGGAGGTGGCGCCCACACGCCCGACGTGAGCGGCCACACGACGCCGACCCCCGCCTCCGGCGGTTTGACCTCAGGAGGCTCGGCTCACCACGGTGGCGCCGCCCCCGTCAACACGGATGCTCCGACGGTCGACGCCTCGAGCCCGTTGCCGCAAGACGGTCCGTCGGGTGCGGATGCGCCCTCGGTGTCGGATGGCCCGTCGCACGTGGATGCGCCCGCTCACGTGGATGCGCCGACGCACGCTGACGCGCCGTCGCATGTCGATGCGCCGTCGCATGTCGATGCGCCGTCGCATGTCGATGCGCCGTCGCATGTCGATGCGCCGTCGCATGTCGATGCGCCGTCGCATGTCGATGCGCCGACGCACGCCGACGCGCCTGCTCACGCTGATGCGCCGTCGCACGTGGACGCTCCTTCGCATGTCGACGCGCCGTCGCACGTGGACGCGCCGTCGCACGTGGATGCGCCGACGCACGCTGATGCTCCGTCGCATGTTGACGCTCCTTCGCATGTCGAGGCCCCGTCGCACGTGGATGCTCCGACTCACGTCGATGCGCCTGCTCATGTCGATGCGCCTGCTCATGTCGATGCCCCCGCGCATGTCGACGCGCCGGCGCACGCCGACGGGCCCGCGCACGCCGATGCCGGTGGTCACGTCGACGCCCACACGGGCGCCGGTGGTGCGTCGCACGTCGACGTGTCGTCCCGTGCGGACTCGACCACGCCGACGCAGGCCGACATCGCGGCCGTGCACAACGACATCGCGGCCGATGCCGCCTCCCACGAGGGTGCGGCTGCCGACGGTTCGTCGCACGCCGATGTCGAGGCGCCTCGGGCGGCTGACGTCGATGCGGTGCGAGCTGACATCGCAGCTGATGCCTCGGCCCACGCGGATGCGGCGCATGCCGATGCGCCTCACGCCGACGCCGCCCACGCGGATGCCGCCGCCCACGGTGTCGACCCGGTGTCACACGTGGAGGCTGCCGGCGGAGCAGCCGGTGCCGCGAGCCTGGCCGTGGCCGGTCGTTTCGGCACGTCGACGGCCACCCCGTCGCGAGGTGGTGCCGCATCGCCGAACGGTCCTGCGAACCGCGGTGGCTCGCGTGGCCCCGAGGGCGCAGCCCCGACGATCGCGACGCGTGGCCCCGAGGCTGCCGATGCTCCGGCCATCGACGGTGGTGCGGTCGGGACGCGGACGGATGGTGGCGACGGTGGTCGGACGACGCCCGTCGATCCCTCCGATGCTCCTGGCACTCATGACGGTTCCGCTACGCGGTCCCCGCGCTATCCCGAGGAGCGTGTCGAGGCCGGATCCCGTCAGTTCCGTGCCGACCTCGATCGCACACTCGCCAAGCACGGACTCGATCGCAAGTCGTTCCGACGACTCGTCGACCGTCCGCTGCATCGCCTATCGAGTTCTGAGATTGGCACCCTTATCTCGGTCCGGAATTCGATTCCTGATTTGAAGAGCGGTGACGTCGTACAGAAGGTGCTCCCGTTCGAGGACCTTCACAAGTATCTCCGCAGTCAGAGAACCGCGACGAACGCCTCCAATCCGATTGTGAACACGGTCAGTGGTTTCGTCGCGAAGTTCGATCACATCACTCGGTTCTCGAACCGAAACCGTCTGACGCCACGATTGGTATTCCAGAAACTGGGGCTGGGCTACCTGCCTGCCAGGGGGGCTAAACCCAGCTTTACTCTGAAAGATCAACACACGTACGCAATCCGATTCGAGTTGGACGATGCTTTCGATGCCGCTGTTGACGCAGACCCTAAAATCGATCCGTTGAGGTTCATGGACCGATGGATCGATGGGAGCCAGAACGACGGCATGACGCGGTCGACTTGGGACGGCATGACACCCGGTGCTCGAAAGGCTTACCTGGATACAAGCGCGGATAATTCCATTCCTGATCAGCGCGCCCGAGATGGCTTCAAGGACGCTATGAAGCCGGCCAACAAGTATCCTTTCCGGGGTAAAGGCTGGGCTGGGCAAACGGGCCATTACACTCCGGAGCAAATTTTCCGATACCAGCACGAGCAGACCGTCAACGATGGAGCGGAGATGTGGCGCTACGACGTTAACGGCTCGCAGCATGTCGTCGCCGTGTACTCGGAACAGCTCAACGAGTGGGTCGAGGTCGGCTCGATTCTGCGGCCAAGATGAATTCGTGAAAGATGGAGCAGGCCTGAAGCCTTCGGGCGATTACGTCTACGTCGGCGGAGAACTTGTCGTGGTCGGACGCCTCAATCTCAGGAGGGGAGCTTGTGACGACGTCGTAAAGGTTCGCGACGTCATCAGCGGGCACATGGTCGCCGTTCCTCCTCATGGACGCGTCATCGAGCGCGTGGAGACGATCGCGTGGTGGAACGGAGTCCGTGTCGAGGTGGGAATTCGCCGGGGTGGTGGGATGCGGCTTGCAGGGGCCGCATGGTCGAGTAGCCACCCACAGCCGGACGGCCTGGTCGTCGACGATGCGGGGCAAGTCTCCTACGATGTCGAGGACTTCGCGGGCTTGTTGGACGTGAACTGGACGGAGGACCGTCTGAGTACGGAAACGATCGAGCAGGCAGGCGTGTGGTTGTTAGAGCCGGGCGAGGCACCGTCCGAGACCACGAGGCTGCGCAGCACGGAACCGATGCCGTTCGATTCCTCGCTCGGCTATCAGACCGCCGACGGCAACATTGTCGTGCCCTCGGAGCAGGCGAGGCTTTTTTGGCGACGGAAGATTGCGACGCTCCACGGCCACGATGTCGAGGTCTGGCACGAGGAAGGCTCGCAGTCCTGGATCGTCTTCCAGGATCGTGACGACATCGGGGTGGCCGGCTCGGGCTGGCTAGGAGTCGTCTCAGGCCCTGCGTTCTCCTCGGTCACAGGCGCATGGGTGCCGACATCCGAGCTGCAGTATTCAGCGACCGTGGAGCGACACTGGTCGGCGGGTGTTCCGTCCTACCTGCCCCAGGGGGCATATGGAATGGTGCGGGGGACAGGCATGGCACTTGACGTACGAGGGGTCTCGGCAGTGGCATCGCGAGGGCCCTTCGACACCGCGGTGTCACGCTCGATCTTCCCTCCCCACGGCGTCGTTCTCACCTACGACCGATCGCGAGGCTGGGCGACGATCGGCCCCGGAGAAGCGACCAATGTCAGGGTGATCGAGACGACCGCCCTTGTGGGGGGCTACGCGGTCTCGCTGGCAAGGCCTTACAACGAGATCGCTGACGAGGGGCTCGTCCTCGTCCGCGGCGACGGCGAGGCACCGCGTGGCCTCGAGATGGACGACGGCTTTTCGACGACGCCTCGCCAAGTTGATGCGGACTACTGGACGGCTTCCGTGCGGCTCATCGATCTCACGAACGTACAGGTCGGTTTCGTCCTCTAGCATTGCCCGTTTCGCCGCGCCGATGAGAGAAAATATCCTCGTCGCCGGCGAATGTGGGAATACGCCACCAGCAGCAGGCAGCGCATTGTCGCCTCCTTCGACAAAGCCTTCAGGAACGTGGATCAAATGGTAGAAGGTCGTCCATCAGGGCTTTACATCACTCAGGCCGACGGGACAGAGCTGTACAGCCTTCGGGCAGACATACGAGATTTGTCTCATTCGCCAGTTGTCATGGAAGTCTTCGACGGTCGAGGGCAAGCTCGGGTCGAGGTTTCTCTCCAAGACGCGACCGTAGAGGTCGCTCGGACGGTGGGCTGGTGGCAAGGGCATCGCGTTCAAGTCCAGCAGGGCGAACGGGGTTCCTATCTTCTCAGCGGGAAAATCGACAGGTCGCAGAGAGCCCCTGTCGGCGTTTATCACGTCGAAGACAACGGCCTGTTCCATGCCAAGGTGATGTCACCCGATGTCGTCACAAAGCTGATGACGACCGTCGATAGCATCATTCCGCTCGCAGCCGGTAGTTCATGGGTTCAAGAAATCGGGGCTTACGCTGATCTGGTCGACGGTCGAACGGTTCCGCTTCAAGGCTTGCAACCGGTGGTCACGCGAGACAGCAGTCCGCACGGTGCTTATCAGGCGACAGACGGGCGTCTTTTTGATGCCAGTGCCGTCGATGCTTTGCGTTGGCGACGGGCAGTCGCACTATCGGACGGGCGTCCTGTCCATGTCTGGGCTTACGTCGATGGGGATGCCTGGCTGACCGGGGTTCCGCAAAGTCTCCCCGGGGTGCTCCCCGTCGTGAACAGCACGGACGTGTATCCGTCCTCCTGGCGCGGCATGTGGGCAGCACCCCACGACGTGGAGAGTCTCTTCGTCTACGACCGCAGGTGGTCGCCCTCTCCGCCTGCAAGTCTGCCTCAGGGCTCCTATGGCATACCGGTAGCGGCAGAGGATGCGGATTCCCGAAGAGCCGCCGCGGGACTACATCTGACCCGCAACTCTCCGACGTTGAGCCGGGGTGTGGGTGACCCCGTGGTGCACCTGTGGGAGGACACTGTCGAGGACGCCGCGGACGTGGTCAGCGTGGCGACGACCGCCCGCTTCCGAGATGCGGAGGTCTCGCTCGTCCGGCCTTATGACGCATGGCGATCCTGGGACGAAGTCCTGGTCAGGGGGACGAAGAAGCCGCCCAAGGCGTGGACTCTCGGTGACGGATACGTCGTCGTTCCTTCGCGTGTGCCTGGGGGAGATTGGATAGCGACCGTTCGGAGTTCAGACCTTCAGGATCTGCAGACGAACGTCGTCTGATTCGGCAGAGTAGGAATGTGGTCCACATGCATAGAAAGCGAGCGTCAGCGCCATTGTGAGAGACGAGCCCCGACCCGTCACGCACCCGTCGGGTCTGCGCGTGGAAGCTCAAAGCGAGGTGCTCGCCTTCGGAGATGGTCACCTGCCGAGGTCGGCCGATGCAGAGATATCCGTCCGCGACGCGGTCTCTCGGGAAAAGTTCTCCGTGTCGGCGAAGGGTGTCGTGCTGGAAGAAACCTTCACCATGGGATGGTGGCGGGGGAACGAAGTGGCTATACGAGCTCGCACTGGCGGCCTCAGGGTGTTCGGGAGCGAGTGGACTTCCACGAAGCCGCAGCCAGTGTCGATTTCCGTGGATTCACAAACCGGGAACTTCACTGCGGACGTCGATGGCGACGAGGTCTTTCACGACCTGCAATGGACGACCGATCGCTTCTTGACGGACACCGATGGTGAGTACGTCATCGGAGTCTCGCTAGTTCGCCAGGGCTCCTCCCGTTCGGCCACAGTCCCGCTTCGATCGAGCGATCCAATCCCCTCTCCCGAAGGGCTCCGTTTCCAGTTACGTGATGGCTCCGACCGGGGCGCGCAGTCGGATGAGAGCCTTGTCTGGACCCGCGGCGTGGGTACCGTCCACGACGTACCCGTCGACGTGTGGTTCGAGGACCCCGCTGGCTGGTCGTGGATCACGTTTAGCGCGCGCCGCATCGCGGGTGTCTCTGTGCAAGGCATCATCGGCACGGTCGACGATGTGCGAGCTGGGCTGATGTACGCGGCGTGGGTGCCCACGGAGACGGTGGCTGTGACAGGTGCCATCGAGCGTCGGTGGTCCACGCGCGTGCCGATGTACCTGCCGCAAGGCGTCTACGGATCGATCGACGGCACGGTTTACTCGGTGCACTCGTCGTCGGACCCGGGAGAGGTCGAGTTGCGGACCTATGGACCATACGCACCCCGGTCTCGGGACTTCCGCTACGCGGGGTCATTCGGACGGGAGACCTCGCCGACGTCTGCCGTCGAGGGCTGCGTCGAGGTTCGAACCACCGCCTCCCTGGCTGGCCATCATGTGGAACTAAGGGGTCCCGCATCTCAATTTGCGTCGGCGGCACGAGTCGCCGTTGTCGGACAGGGAACCGCACCGGACGATTTGGTGCTGGCTGACGGTCACCAGCCGATGATTGTCCTGAACCAGGATGGATCATGGGGCGTCTCGGTAGGGCGGTTCCATCTCGACGATATTCAGAGCGAATATCTCTAACCCGTCTCCCCGCGTGCACGAGCCTTCGGCAGTAGGCCTCAGGCAGGAGCGTGGGCATTCCGGAGGTGCGGGTCGGGTTCATCCCGCAACGGCTCTCCACGACGGGCACGGTGGGCCCGCTCTCCACAGATCCTGCATGAGACCCGTTCGGGGGGCTCGCGGCCGATATGCTGGATTCGAGTCGGGGGTCTCGCCCCTGAACAGATCACGTCCACACCGGTCATCACGACCATCTCGATCAGGGGTTTCTCCTTTGCGCTCTCGCCGTTCCGTCCGCACGACCGTTCTCGCCGCCGCTCTCGTGGCCACCGCCTCCGTGGGGGTGCTGACCGGCTGCGCGCAGAACTCGCGCGAAGGGCAGCCACTGGGGCAGCCGATCGAGGCCGGGCTCTACGCCAGCGATTTCGACGGCTCGCTGAACTTCACCGCCGAGTCGTTCGACAAGGTCAGCGCGAGCGACTTGGAGTCGTGGAAGATCGATCCCCTCGGCCAGGACGCCTACCTCGCGACCTTCACGATCTCGGTGGCGAGCGGCGACTACGACGCCGACACGCGAGATGCCTTCGGCAACGACAAATGGGGCGTGACCGTCGACGGCGAGACCACCAAGGGGCCGGCCCTCTACAGCAGTTTCGGCATCGATCGCGAGGCCTTGAACAAGGCCTGCCCGAACGACAAGGAGGCGCGGGGTGCGGCGCTCGCGGCGGGCGACGAGGCGACGGCGTGCGCTCTGCTGCTCACCGAGGCGGGCTCGACACCCAGCGAGGTCGCGTTCGTGGGCGCCTCGAGCGACGCGCGACGCAGCATCGGCGGCGACATCATCAGCTGGTCCGTCGAGAAGTAGCGGGTCTGGACGCGGCGGGCGCCGGTCGATAGTCGACGCCGCCGCCGTTTCACCGGTACGGTCGAGACCGGTTCGTATCAAGGGGGAGTACCGAGCATGATCCTGCAGAAAGCCATCACGCCGCAGCTGAGCGACGCCTATTTCGAGCACAACTTCGACCGCGTCTTCGGCTTCGTCATGCCGTGGGCAACGACGAGCTGGGCGCGCACACCAGCCGACCTCATCCGGGCGCACGCGCTCGACTTCCCGGGGACGCCGTTCTCGGCCGACATGCCCTACATCGACGTGCTGCGCTTCGAGGCCACCCCGAACCTGCTGCTCGAGGACGCCACCGGCGGTCCCGACCGCGAGACCCAGAAGCTCACCGGCGGCCCGTTCATCGACCGCCCGCCGTTCACCGGCTCGGGCTTCGTTGCCGACCCCGACCACATCATCCCCGTCTCGTGGATGCCGCACACCCGCGTGCCGGCCGGCACCGAGATCTACCGCCTCGGCGCCGACGGCTCGTCCACCTATATGGCGTATTTCCACTCGGCGGCCTGGGGCTGGATCTACGACGACCACCTGCAGCAGCAGCGCGAGATGCAGCCGCGCCTCCTGACGAAGCTCGTCGGCGGAATCGCCCGCGTCGGTGCGGACGTCTACACGGCCGACCTCATCGACGAGGGTGCGAACGTCATCCTCGTGCGTCAGGACGAGGATGCCGCGAACGGCGGCGCTGCCGCCGACGGCTGGGCCGAGACGACTCCCTACGTCTGGGCGAAGACGGTCCCGACCTCGACGGTGGACGAGTACTACGAGCTCGATGCCCGGGTGCGGTTCAACGGCCTCGGGTTCCGCATCGTCGACCAGGTCGACGACGGCCAGGGCGGCTCGGCGCTGATGGGCTCCTACATGGAGCACGACGCCGACCTGGCCGAGGGGCTCCAGCTGACCAAGATGGACGCCGGGGTCTACGAGCAGTACCTGCCGGCCGAGCTGCTCGACGAGGCCGTCGTGAAGCAGACGCAGGTTCCGGGCTGGCCCGGGGCCTGATCGCCGAGACGGCGGGGCGGCCGTGGCGCATCCCGTCGAGCCCGGCGGCGTCGGCGTCCCGGAGGCCCCTGTTCGGGGTATTCTCACCCTCATGAGCAACCCGACGTACACCGCCTCCTTCGTCGCCTCCAACGGCACGAAGACCGAACAACTCGAGTACATCGACGGGCTGCCGCAGAAGAGCCTCGTCCGCCCCGACTCGAAGGGCGACGACCTCAACTGGGAGCTCGACGAGAGCTCGTCCGTGGGCGATGCCTACGTGTACCGCTCGCTCGGTGTCGCCGAGCACGACTACTCCTGAGCTGGCCCGGCGCCGCACCGTCGGCGCCGCCGCAGAACCCCGTTGCGGAAGACGAACCCCGTTCAAACGGGGTTCATCTTCCGCACCGGGGTTCTGCGCGCCTGTAGCTACGCGCGACGGGTCGGCCGCACCGACAGCATCTCGACGGTCGCCCCGTGCGGCAGATCGACCACGAGTCGCACCGCGTCAGCCACCGACGCCGGTTCGAGATACAGCTCGGGGCGGTAGACGCCGCCCTCCTTCTCGACGAGCTCGTGCTGCATGTCGGTGTCGACCCGGCCCGGGTGCACCGAGCTGACGCGGACGCCGTTCGGTCGCTCCTCCTCGCGCAACGAGTCGGCGAAGGCCCGCAGCGCGAACTTGCTCGCCGCATACGTGCCGCCGTTCGGCCCGGCGGTCAGCCCCGAACCGCTGTTGATCGTGACGACCGTGCCCTGCGCGGCCCGCAGGGCAGGCAACAGCTGCCGGGTGATCTCGGCCACGGCGAAGACGTTCACCTCGAACACCCGACGCCAGTCGTCGCGCGAGGTGCCGGCGATGTCGACCCCGCCGATCACGCCGGCCGCGTGCACGAGCACGTCGAGGCCCGACTCCGTGCGGGTCGTGGGGACGACGATCTCGGGCCCCGAGAGGTCTGCGACCCACACCGACGCCGACGGGAGGGACGCGGCGATCGCGGCCAGCGCCTCCTCGTCCCGGCCGTGCAGGACGACGTGGTGGGTGCGCGCGAGATCGCGGGCGATGACGAGTCCGATGCCGCGGGAGGCTCCGGTGACGAGTGCGGTAGGCATATCCAGAGTCTGCCGCAGGGCGCGCGTTACCCTCGGAGCGTGCGCACAGCCCTGACCTCCCTCGCCGCCGGAGCGGTCGCTCTCGCGCTGACCGTCGCCCTCGCCGGCTGCTCGGGCGACGGCGTCAATCACACGGTCGCCCCGACCGCGACGATCCCGTCAGGGCTGTCGGTCGAGGGCTACGTCGTCGCGTCCTCGGCGGCCGTCGCCGGCTACGAGAAGAGCAAGGCCGCCATCGACCTCGTCGGCGTCGACGGCGTGACGCTCACGGCGGGTGGCGCCGGTGTGACGCCCTCGAGCGAGACCGCGAACGCCGTCCGCACCGCGGCGCAGAAGGGCGGTGCCAAGGCCGAGCTGCTCGTCGCCAACTTCGACGACACGACGAGCGACTTCAGCGGCGAGCTCGCCTCGGCGATGCTGAACGACGAACAGAATCGCCAACTCGTCATCGCGGGTCTCGCCGCCGAGGTCGTCAACGGCGGCTGGGACGGCGTCCAACTCGACTTCGAGTCGCTACCCGGTGCCGTCGCCCCGAGTCTGACCGCGTTCGCGAGCGAGCTCCGGGCGACGTTGCCGGCCACGGCGACGATCTCGATGGCGGTCCAGGCGGCGACCACCCCCGAGGGGTACGCCGCCCTCGGATACGACCTGCAGGGCCTCGGCGACTCGGTCGATCGCTTCGTGCTGATGGCCTACGACCAGCACGGCGCGGGGTTCTCCGAGCCAGGAGCCGTCGGCGGACTGCCGTGGACCACCAGGGCCGTGGAGGCACTGGTCACCCTCGTCCCCGCCGCCAAGGTCGATCTCGGCGTCGCGAACTACGGCTACCAGTGGACCGGCGAGGGCAAGGCGGGTGCGGCGGTCACCGTCGCGCAGGCGCGCAAGGCGGCGCAGAGCACCGGCCGATGGGACGACTCGGAGCAGGAGTACACGGCGTCACCGCCGGACGGCTCGACGATCTGGTGGTCGGACGGTCGATCCATCACGGCCCGCGCCGAGCTCGCGAAGGAGAAGGGGCTGCACGGCGTCGCGATCTGGCAGCTCACCACGGGCGACCCCGTCCGGCGCTGAGTCGGCGAAGCACCCCGGCAGCGCCCTCGCAGCGCTGCACCCGGTCAGCGGATTACGGAGATCGGCGACGTCATCGCCGGGGGCTCGGTCTGGGCGAGCAACCAGTGCTCGCCGGACGCGGTGACCAAGAAGGCCAACGGGCCGGGCCTGCAGACGACCAACGCGCCTCCGGTGCTGTGCAGCGCGCCGTCGAGCGCGCCACCGAGGTCGCGGTCGTCTTCGGAGCCCGCGGCCGACAGCACCGCGCAGCGGCTCTCGGCACCGAGCTTCTGCAGCATGCGGCGGATGCCCTCGGGGTCGCTGCGATCGGGGCCGAGCGGGTGGGCGCGGTTCATGTCGACCCAGGACGTGCTGTCGGTGAGCAGCGTCAGCTCGGCACGCGACTCGGGTGTGCTCGCGTGGGCGAGGCTCTGGACCTCGGTTCGACGATCGGGGGCCGAGAAGGCCTCGAGGGCCTCGATCACGGTGGGGGGAAGCAGCGCCACGGAGTGACTCCTTAGGTCGAGGCGTCCATTCTCCCATCTGTGCCCACTGCGCGCCTCCGTCGAGCGACCGGTGTGCTGACAAGATGGACTCTCGTGACCGACAGCTCAAGCGCCTCCTCTTCGTCCGCCCCCGCCCTCGGGCTGCTCCTCGACGTGGACGGGCCGATCGCCAGCCCGATCACGCGCAGCATCGCCCTCCCCGGCATCACCCGCGACCTCGTGGCCCTGGCGTCGGCCGGCATCCCTCTCGTCTTCAACACTGGGCGCTCGGACGCGTTCATCCGCGACGAGGTCGTCGCCCCCTTGATGGCCGCCGGTCTGCCCCGGGGTGCTCGCGTGCACGGCGTCTGCGAGAAGGGAGCCTCGTGGTTCTCGATCGGGCCCGAGCACCGCCCGAACGGCATGAGCGAGGTGCTCGTCGACGAGTCGCTCGCCATGCCGACGGACTTCGGCGACGAGATGCGCGAGCTCGTCGCGAGCCAGTACGCCGACCTGGTCTTCTTCGACGAGACGAAGCGCGCCATGGTGTCGATCGAACAGCTGACCTCGGTCGAGTCGGCCGCCTACCTCGCGCGCCAGCGCGACTTCGACGAGCAGGCGATGGAGGCGCTGGCCCGACGCGGCTTCGGGGTGCGACGTCTCGACGACGTGCGGGCCGACGCGGCCGGCGACGTGCAGTGGCGGGTCGACCCCACGATCATCTCGACCGACATCGAGTCGGTGCGCCTCGGCAAGGACCTGGGCGCCGAGCGCGCCCTCGAGCTGCTGGCCCTGGACGGCGCCCTGCCGCGGGCCTGGCGCACCGTCGGCGACTCGCGCAGCGACTACGCCATGGCCGACTGGCTGCACGAGAACGGTCACGAGGTCGCCCATGTCGACGTGCGGCCCGCCGACGGGGTGCCCGCGACGGCCTACCCGGTGCTGACCAGCGCGACGGGGGCGATCCACGACGAGGCGGGGGCCGAGTTCCTCGCCGGGTGGGTCGTGGACGTCGTCCGCTGACGCGACCGGGCGCGGGCTGCCGGCCGCCGGCCGCAGCGCGTCCGTCAGGCGTGCGAAAGGTGATCGTGACGCGATTCGGGTGACCCGCGCCTCCGGACGGGTGACGCGAACGCATTAAAAAGCGTCCTGTAACCGCTTACGTCCGCGTTGACCCCCAAACGGGTGTCATCACCGCGTGAGATCGGGGGGTACCGTTTCTCACGTCATCCGGTCCCCCAAAAGGCCGACACGATGGCAGATCGGACGGTCGACTTACCCCGGCCCTCGATCACAGTCGCCACTGGTGCCGACGCTCCGTTCACGCTCACGACCCGACACCGGGAGCGCGACTCGCCTCGACCCGAACGATGGCGAAGCGGTTACGTGCACACCCGAGGCGCACGCACCCGCTGGAGCTCGGACCAGAGGTGGCACAGGCCGCCAGCAGCACCACCGAATCCCGACCCGGCAGAGTATCGGCGCGTCTCCCAGCGCAGCCGACTGAGGCACCTAGCGCACCCTTCGTGGTGCATCGTGCCTGCCCGGCGGTGGTGCTGCTGGTCCTGGCCCCCGCGATTAGGCTGGTCGGACGTTCTCCGAAAGGCCGCCTCATCGACTCGTTCATCGTCCCCGTCCTGATCGTCGCCGCCGTGGCGCTGATCGGCATCCAGGTGTTCTACCGTCGACGGACCCTGCAGCGACGCGAGGCCGCCGGGCAGACGACGCTCGGCCGCGGCCCCTGGATCATGCTCGCCGCCATGGCCGCGTTCTTCCTGTTCGCGGTGTTCGTGTTCCCGCAGCTCGTCCGCTGACGATTCCCCGAGGAGGCGCGGGTCGGCCCACCACCCCGCCGCCTCAGCCCGCGACGGTGACGTCGTCGCGCAGCCCCCGGGCGACTCCCGCGCTCGAGACGGTCACCAGCGTGCCCTGCCAGAACTCCTCCGTCGCGATGGACGGGTCGTCGAGGGTCCACAGATGGTGCCCGTCGGCGAGGTCGAACGCGGTGAGCACCGACGCGCCGAACTGCGACGAGCTCGAGTACGAGAAGGCGTAGCCGGTCGTCCGCCCGGTCCCGGCTAGATAGATCAGGCCGGGGAGCGCGACGTCGTAGCGTCGGGCTCCGGTGAGCGAGTCGAACGCGGCGAGGCGGGTGTCATCGGCGTCGCCCGTGCCCGTGTCGGAGTACGCGCGGTCGGGGCGCGCGATCTGCACGAACGTGTCCTGCGTCGACGGGCGGTCGACGGCGTAGACCTGCTGGGCCGACTGCCCCCGCTGCACGGGCGGGTCGAGTGTCCACCGCGGGGTGCCCGTGTCGACGTCGAGACACGAGATGCCGCCGGCGAGCTCGGTGACCGTCAGGCAGCCGGGCCCCGACGTGGGTTGGCTGTTCGGCGAGATGTCGGCCGACCAGCGGGGCACGGCTCCCTCGCCCAGGGCGGTCAGCGTGTTGCGCGGGGTCGGGTCGCCGTCGCTGCCGTCTCCGGACGTGACGACGTACAGTTGGCCCTCGATCGAGAACGCGCCGTTGACGCCCGACAGCGACGTCGGCCAGTGCGTGACCGCCCCGGTCGTCGTGTCGACGCTGATCTGGCCGCCGCCGAACAGCTCGACGAACATCCGTCCGTCCATCATGGTCGGGTAGCTCGAGGACATGACGTCCCCGCTCCAGATCGGGGTGGTCGGGTCGGCCACCCGATACAGGTCGTAGTGGAACGGGTCGTCCGAGCTGTAGGTCATGGCCCCGGTGCCGTCGAAGTACTCGCGAGGGATCGTCCCCACGACGAAGGCGCCCGACGACGCGGTCGTCAGCGAATGCACGCCGGTGGCCGGGGGCGTGATGGTCGGCGAGTCGCTGCTGCCGTCGCCCTGCGTCGAGAGCTCCCCGAGACCCGACGGGTCGTAGCCGGGGGCGCTGCCGGCGTCGGAGCCGCTGCCGGTGCCGGAGTCGGAGCCGGGCTCGGTGAACGTCACGTCGTCGGGTCGCACGATCGTGCCGAGGATCTCGCCCGTCCGCAGATCGAGGCGCACAGCCGGCGTGCCCACCTGGCGGGACAGGGAGACGGTGGCGGCCCGGTCGTCCGAGTCGGGGTAGACCGTCACGTACTGGGGGTCGCCGATGTCGAGGGCAGCCCGGATGTCGGCGGTCCACTCGATGCGCCCCGTCCCCGGGTCGATCCGGGCGACGCGGCCGATCGCGTCGATGCAGTCGCCGCCTCCGCCGAGCCAGCTCGTGCCGACCAGCACGTCCGAGCCGACCGTGCCCACCTGCCGGTACGACACGCACCCCGTCGTCGTCCCCGGCGCGAGGGCCGCACGCAGGTCGGTCGTCCACGCCGCGCCCGTCGGCAGCGCCCGCAGATCGTCGAGCAGCATCGGGCCGGTGCCCTGGGAACGCCCGAACGGATCGGTACCCGTCATGGTCTGGCCGGGAGCGGCGAGAGCCGGGTAACTCGGCTGCACGGCGGACCCGAGTACGGCGACCAGCCCCGCGACCAGCAGCAGCGCGGCGAGGCTCGACGCCGCGCGGCGACCGCGGGAGGCGGCCTGCCAACGGGCGCGCAGTGCTCGCCCGGCGGCCGCGACGACGCGGCGGGGGCGGCTCGGGGTGCGATCGGGGCCCGCGCCTCCTTCGCTGGCGTCGTCGTCGAGGGCGGTGAACCCGGGAGGCGCGGTGTCGGTCGGTCGGCCGGGGCGCGGCTCCCAGATGGCGGTGTGCGCATCGGGCCGGGGCGGCGTCCAGGGGGCGGTCATGCGGCGCCTCGTGCGGCGGCGAGTTCGACCGGGTCGGCGTTCCCGTGCACGACGCCGTCCGCGTCGATCGAGACGAGCGATCCGGCCCAGAACTGGAACGACCCGGCGTCCAGGCGGGTCTGCCACAGGCGGGCGCCCGAGGACAGATCGAAGGCGGTCACGGTGCGGGGGGCGTAGTCGGGGGTCGGGTCCGACAGCACGTACCCCACGGTGCGGCCGATCGCCGCGATAAACGATTCGCCGGGCACCGACGTGCGCAGGAGCTCGGCTCCGGTGGCCCCGTCGACGGCGAGCAGGTCGCGGTCCCGGTCGCGCGACGAGCCCGAGGCCGAGCGTGCCGAGCTGTCGGCGAAGGTCTGCACGAAGACGACGTCGCCCCGGGAACCGACCGGGTCGTCGTGCGGGACCGACGCGAGGGAGGTCTGCTCGTCGGACGGCCGTGTCCAGCGGACGTCACCGGTCGTGGGTTCGACGCAGTCGGTCCCGGTCCGGTCGCTGAACACGACGCAACCGGCAGCCAGGCGGGGGAAGCGGCCTTGGCGGAACCCGCGCGACCACAGTTCGTCGCCCTCGGGGCTCACACCCGACAGCACGGCGCGGTCGCCGCTCGTCGTGCGCGCGTAGACGAGCAGCACGCCGTCGTACACCCCGCCCTCGCCGACCCTGCCGAGCTCGGAACCCCACGGTGACAGCGTCGCCGTCGCCGGGTCGAGCGCGGTGGAAGCCGACTCCGACAGGAAGACGACCCGGCCGCCGAACAGGAGGGGCCGCGCGTCGTCGGCGACGGTGCCCGACCAGAGCGGGACGTCGAGCGCGTCGGCCCGCATCAGCGTGTACGTGGGCGGGGCGAAGGAGGGCATCGACGTCGATTCCTGCGTGTCGGTGTCGATCGTCGTGTTCGTCCCGATCACCTCGCGGGACTCCGTCTTGACCAGCACGACGTCCGCGTCCGCGGCGACGACCTGCTCGGGCGTCTGGGCGGTCGACCCGCGGACGGTGCCGATCCTCCCCGTCGCGAGATCGATCGGGGCGTACGCCTCGGAGTAGGCGAAGCCGTTGCGCCGCACGGCGGCATCGACGTCCGCCTCGTCGAACCCGATGCCGTACGAGCCGGCCGCCGCGTTGAGCGCGGTGTACGAGCCGATCGAGACGAGGGCACTCGAACCGCCCTGGGGCCAGACCTTCACGTCGCCCGTGCCCACGTCCAGGGCGGTGCCGACGTCGATCGACCAGAGCACGCGGCCCGTGGCGGCGTCGATGCGCGCGAGGCGCTGGCCGCCAGGGTCGCGGATGTCGCACGACGTGTCGAAGACCGCCCGCACGGTCACCAGTTGATCGCCGTCGACCGTGCCGGCGGGCTCGTACTGGAGGCAGCGGCCGGCGACCGTGAGGCCGAGGTCGTCCTGCGGGTCGATGCTCCAAGCGGTGGGTGCCGGCTCGTGTCGCAGATCGTCGACCACGATCCCGTCGACCGGAGCGCCGGCGCGATAGTGCGGAGCGGCCGCGAGCCCGAGCCCTGTCACGACCGCGGCCGTCGCGACCAGCGAGGTCGCGGCGAGGGCCGATCGACGAGCCCGGGAGGCACGGTGCCAGCGAGCGGCGAGCCGTCGCGTCGCGACCGCGGGGACGGGGGTCGCGTGGCCGCCGTCTGCGTGCTCGGCGGAGTCTCGCGAGGTGTCGCGCGCCTCCCACGCGACGGCCCCCCGGTCGGGTCGTGCCGGCTGCCATGCCATGGCGACCATCGTCGCACGGACGGCCGGGCCCGGGCGGTGTCGTGTCGCGTTCGCGGCGTCGTGTGCCGTTCGGACGCGGCACGACGCCACGAACGCGACACGACGGTGGCGCCCCGGTCGACGCCTCGAGGGCTGCTCCCGCCGCCGCGGTTTCTTCGTGACATGTCAATATCGTGAGGTAGTCTTTTCCGCCGACCCGCGCCTCCTCGATATGCTGACGCGTCCGCCCCCGATCGGGGGATGGACGTCGCCGGCAGGGCGCGACGGAGGAGGCATCATGACGATCGACACGAGGGCACGCGGCATCGCGAGTCTGTGGCGGACCAAATCGGTCGAGGCATCGATCAGCGACTCGCTCGACGAGTCGCACGGGCTGAAGCGCTCGCTCGGCACCATCGACCTCACCCTGATGGGCATCGCGGTCGCCGTGGGGGCCGGCATCTTCTCGGTCGGCGCGAAGGCCGCCGCGAGCTTCGCCGGGCCGGCCGTGACGCTGTCGTTCATCCTCGCCGCCGTCACCTGCGGCCTCGCGATCATGTGTTACGCCGAGTTCGCGTCGACCATCCCCGTCGCCGGCAGCGCCTACACGTTCACGTACGCGACGCTGGGGGAGTTCCTCGCCTGGATCATCGGGTGGGACCTCATCCTCGAGACGCTCACCGGTGCCGCGGTCCTCGCGAAGTACTGGGGCATCTACCTCAGCGAGGTGTTCACCGGGTTCGGGATGAACCTGCCCGACACCATCGCCCTGGGGCCGATCGAGCTGAGCTGGGCGCCGTTCCTGATCGTGGCGGCCTTCACGGTGCTGCTCGTGCTCGGCACGCAGTTGAGCTCCCGCGTCGGCAGCGTCTTCACCGTCATCAAGGTCGCGATCGTGCTGTTCGTGATCGTCGTCGGCTTCTTCTTCGTCAAGGCGGCGAACTACACGCCGTTCATCCCGGCCGCGCAGCCCACCGAGGGCGGGGCCTCCGATGTCTGGACGCAGTCGCTCTTCTCGTTCGTCTCGGGTGCCCAGCCCGCCCAGTACGGCGTCTTCGGCCTGCTCGCCGGTGCGTCGCTCGTGTTCTTCGCCTTCATCGGCTTCGACGTCGTGGCGACGAGTGCCGAAGAGGTCAAGAACCCGCAGAAGACGATGCCGCGAGGGATCTTCCTCGGGCTCGGCATCGTCACCGTGCTCTACGTGCTCGTCGCGATCGTGCTGACCGGCATGGTCTCGTACCGCGACCTCGCAGCCGCCGACAACCCGAACCTCGCGACGGCCTTCCGGCTCGTCGGCATCGACTGGGCCGGTCAGGTCATCGCCGTCGGCGCCCTCATCGGGCTCACCACGGTGATCATGGTGCTGCTGCTCGGTCTCGCGCGGATCGTCTTCTCGATGAGCCGCGACGGCCTGCTGCCGCGCGCTCTGGCGAAGACGTCGCCGACGCGCAAGACGCCCGTGCGCGTGCAGATCCTGGCGGGTGTCGCCGTCGCTCTGATCGCCGGGTTCACGAAGGTCGACGTGCTCGAGGAGATGATCAACATCGGCACCCTGTCGGCCTTCGTACTGGTGAGCATCGGTGTGATCGTGCTTCGCCGTCGCCGCCCGGACCTGCCCCGCGCATTCAAGGTGCCGTTCTCGCCCGTGCTGCCGATCCTGTCGGCCGTGCTCTGCGTCTGGCTGATGTTCAACCTGACGACGCTCACCTGGGCGCGGTTCGCGGTCTGGCTCGTCATCGGTGTCGTCGTCTACTTCGTGTACGGGCGGCGGCACTCGCGTCTCGGACGTGAGGTCGACGCGGGCTGACCGAGCCCGGTTGCGGCCCCTGCTCCTCCCGAAAACCCCGGTGCGGAAGATGCACCCCGTTCGAACGGGGTTCATCTTCCGCACCGGGGTTTTTCGGGCGACGTCGTCGCTCGCGGGGGCGGCCCCTACACTGGCGCGATGACTTCGCGTGTCGCCCTCGGGCCGCTCGGCCTCAAGGCCCTCGACGCGCTCGTCCTCGGAGATCTCGAGCTCGCGTCCATCGCCATCGGGGTGCCGCTGCCGGAGTTCTTCCTCGACGAGCGGTGGCTCTGGCAGATCCGTCTCGACCAGGTGCTCGCCGACGAGCGCGACGAGCCGTGGGTCGCGTGGCTCGCGACGATCGATGGCGAGGTCGTCGGTCACACCGGGTTCCACGGCCGACCCGACTCCGAGGGCGTGGTCGAGGTCTCGTACACGGTGCTGCCCGAACGCCGTGGTCAGGGGCACGCACGCGAGATGGTGGAGGCGCTCCTCGCGTTCTGCGCGGAGTCTCCGGCCGTGTCGTCGGTCGTCGCGAGCGTGTCGCCGAGCAATGCCGCGTCGCTCGCCGTCCTCGAGGCCCACGGGTTCGAGCGTGTCGGAGAACAGATCGACGACGTCGACGGGTTGGAGTACGTGTTCCGCCGCCCGGCGTGACGCACCAAGGCCGCGACGCAGGGCGGGTGGTCGCGCGCCTCAGGTCTGGCAGCGCGGGCACCAGAACGTGTCGCGCAGTTCGAGCTCGCTCTCGCCGAGCATGCCCCGCTTGATCTTCGTCCCGCAGCGCAGGCACGGCTTGCCCGATCGGTTGTAGACCCAATCGGTCGTGCCCCGCAGGGTGCCCGTGGTGGTGCGCTCGACGCGGTCTTTATTGGCGACGATCAAGCGATGCGCCAGGTCGATCATCTTCGCCCGAGCGGGCACCTCGCCCACGGGCCGCGTCGGCAGGACCCCGCGCAAGAAGCACAACTCGTTGCGATACACGTTGCCGAGCCCGGCCAGCACGCGCTGGTCGAGCAGGGCGAGACCGATCTCGCGGGCGGGGTCGGCCTCGAGGTTGACGAGGGCCTGCGCCGCATCCCACGACGGCCCGAGCAGATCGGGGCCGAGGTACCCGACCACGCTGTCGTCGTCGTCGCGCGGGACGAACTCCACGATGCCGAGGTCGAACCCGACGGTGACCCACTCCTCGGTCTCGAGCACGATCCGTGCCTGGTACGCGGGGCGTCGCCAGGCCGTCCCGTGCCGGTAGACGTGCCACGACCCCTCCATCTTGAGGTGCGTGTGCAGCGTCAGCTCGCCGATGTGGTGCAGCAGG
The DNA here is from genome assembly GCF_049601585.1 of Frigoribacterium sp. 2-23. Taxonomy (GTDB): domain Bacteria; phylum Actinomycetota; class Actinomycetes; order Actinomycetales; family Microbacteriaceae; genus Frigoribacterium. The sequence continues at coordinate 335,237 of NZ_CP187126.1, forward strand.
TGCTTGCCCCGGCTGACGACGTCGTCGACCACCTGGCCGGTGAGATCGAGCGTCGCGAACGCGGGCACACGCACGTCGCACCGGGTCAGGGTCTGCCCGTGCAACACCGCGTCGAGATTCTTGGCGGCCCGGTAGACGGTGTCGCCCTCAGGCATCGGCGATCACCGTCACTCGCGACCGTGCAGGGCGTCGGCGACCCGGTCCCACCAGAGGGCCGACGCGGCGCGGACGTCGTCGATGCGACTCGCCCAGGCCTCGCGCGTCTCGGCCCGGTCGTGCCAGGCCGACAGCGCCCGCGGCGTCGCCGTCCCGTCGATCACGGATCGTGCCGTGACGACGGTGCTCTGCCCGAGGTTGCCGAGCGCGCCCGTGAGCTTGACGGTCGTGTAGTCGTCGACCGCGACGCCGATCGTCGGCACACCGGCCGAGACGGCGAAGACGGCCGGGTGATACCGACTCGACAGCGACAGGGAGGCGCGACGCGCGAACGCCGCCGCCGCCGGGGTGTCGGTGGTGGGCTCGACCCGCACGCGGTCGCTGCGCATCGCGTCGATCACCCGTCGGTGCATGACCGAGTCGCCGCGCTCGACCGAGGCGTCGAGGGCGGCGAAGTGCGCGAGAAATGCGATCTCGAGTCCCGTCTCGTCGACGACCGAGTCGAGGAGGCGCGCCAGCGACGAGACCACCGCGTCGCGGTCGGCGTCGCCCACGTGCGATGCCAGGCTCACCGCCGCGTACGGCGCCGCGTCTCGTCCCGCCTCCGGTTCGCGGCCTTCGCCGACGAAGCTCGCATCGTCGATGGTCTGGGTGAGTCGGGCCGGGTCGACGCCGAGCGTGCGGACGAGCTCGGCGGACGCGCCCTCGCGGAGGCCGACCAGGCGAGCCGACGACAGCAGGGTGCGGACGCGGTCGCGGTCGTCGCCCGTGAGCTCCGGCCCGATCGTCTGCCCGGTGACGACGAGCGGCTTGCCGAACAGCTCGGCCAGGGCGCCGATGGTGGCCCGCTCGAAGATGTGCATCGGCCAGATCGAGGCCATGTTGCCGCCGCCCGCGATGGCGACGGCGTCGGCCGCGCGGACCGCTTCGACGAGCCCCCACGCGTGGTCGTCGGCGGGGAGCTGGGACGCGTCGCCCGACGCGGCGGCCAGCACGCGGCGCATGCGATCGCCCTGAGCGGCGCGGTCGCCGACGACGGCCGGGTGGAACCCGACCGGCAGGACGGCGTCGACGCCGCAGCGGGCGACGGTCTCGTCGGGCTGCGACGACACCGCGGTGATCGCGTCGACACCGCGTCGGCGCAGCTGCTCGACGAGCTCGTCGAACATCGCCTCGTCGCCGATGTGGATCATGTCGTCGAGGACTCCGACGTCGCCGATGGCGAGGATGCGCACGTGTTCTCCAGGGGTCGTCGACCGGCGTCGGTCGTGGTTCGGTGCCGTGTCGAGGGCGTGTACGACGGTACTGGAAGCCGGTGTCATCGGACGCCGACACCGCGCCTCCTCGGCGTCGCCCTCGTCCCTGGACGGACGCTCGCACCCGTGTCACCCGCCGAGGCTAGAGTCGGAGCCGATCCGGTCGAAGCTCCGTCGTCGGTCACTCGTGAAAGGCGCTCCAGATGGGCATTCAGACCTCGCTCGACGCGGTCCAGCAGGCAGGCAGCCTCGTGGAGTCGATGCGCCTCGCCGACGACCTCGCGTTCGACGCCGGGCGCAACGGCGGGCTCCGCACGATCCGGGTCCTGACCGGTGCCGTCGCCGGAGACGACCAGATCGTCGCGATCGCCGCGACGCACGCGCTCGCCGAGGTCTTCGACCAGCAGGCCGACGTCGCGCTGTCGGGTCTGCTGTCGAGCGACCGACGCTTCTTGCGAGAGCACGCCGCCTCGGCTCTCGCGCTGCGCCTCCCGCGGTTCGACACGATCGGGCGCCTGATCGGCATGGTGATCGAGGGTGGCTTCGGCGGCATGGTCGCGCAGCGGACGCTCGAGCAGTGGTCGACCGCGGCGTCCGAGCACGTCGCCGTCGCGTTGGAGGGTGCGCTGCTCGGCGTGCGTTCGCCCGGAGCCCGCTCGCGACTCGTCGAGACCCTGGGCCTCGTGCGCGCGGTCATCGCGACGCGACCCCTGCTCGTGATCGCGGCCGACGACTCCGAGAGCACACCGGTCCGCACCGCGGCCGTCTCGGCTCTCGGTCAGCGACAGGGCGACCGCGACGTGACGTCGCTGGTCGAGCGGCTGGCCGAGCGCTCCGGCGATGTCGGCGACGTGGCGCGGCTCGCCCTCGTGGACCTCTCGGCCGTGGTGACGCCGTTCGACGCCTCCGTGCTGTCCCCGGCCCGTTCCTCCGGCTCGACCCACTCCGACCCGCGCGGCCTCACGGTCGCGCAGCTCTTCTTGCACGCCGACATCGACGCGCACCTCACGCACGCCGGCAGCGGCGACAACGGCGGGATCGCGACGCTGCTCGTGCGACTCGGCGACGCGTTGGCCGCCGAGGGGTCGCTCGACGGCCCGGGTCGGCGGGTCGACCGGGTGATCACGATGTCGCGCGGCTCGGTCCGCGAGGCCGTGCAGAGCGTCGCCGAGGTGGCCGGTGCCGACGCCGGGCACGCCTACGGTCGCGTCCCCCTGCTGAGCGAGCCGGTCGCCTCGGCGAACGCCTGGCCGCTCCGTGTGGCGGCACGGCGCGGTATCCGGCGGTTGCTGCGGGCGAGCGGCGGCGTCGACATGCTGCACCTCCGCATGGCCGACGTGGGCAGCCTGGCCGCCGCCGACGTGGCCCGCGAGCTCGACATCCCCGTCGTCTTCACGGTCGCACCCGACCCGCACGCCGTCATCCAGTCGCTCGATCTCGCGGGCGACCTCACCCGCTCCAACTTCGGCGACGTCGACGAGCGCGAGCACTACTGGTTCCGGGCGCGTCTCGTGCAGCAGCTCGCGTCGAACGCCTCGCACACCGTGCTCTTCCCCCGGCCCGAGCTGCAGCGCGACATGCGCGACCTGGTCGGCATCGACATGAGCGCGCACCCCGAGCGGCACACGATCGTGCCCGAAGGCATCGACCTGCACGTCGTCGACCGCTCCGTCAGCGAGGCGGCCGATCACGCCGCCGGGCTGCCGGCCACGGCTCCGCTCGCCGAGTTGCGCGCCCTCGTCGAGACCCTGCCCGTCGAGCGCCGCGGGCTGCCGCTGCTCGTCAGCGTCGGGCGCCTGCACCGGGTCAAGGGCATGGCGACCATCGTCAAGGCGTGGGCCCGCGGGCCGCTCCGCCACCGGTCGAACCTGCTGATCGTCGGCGGCGACGTCGCGCATCCGTCGGCCGACGAGCGCGAGCAGCTCGAGGCGATCGCCGAGGAGGTGCCGGTCGCCGAACAGGCGGCTGCGGGCCTGCTCGTGCCGGGTCATCGACCCAACGACACGGTCGCGCGCTGGGTCGCCGCCGCGCGCTTCGGGGTGCCCGGGCTCGTGGCGCCGCGGGGCGTCTACGTCTGCGGGAGCCTGAAGGAGGAGTTCGGCATCGCCCTCCTCGAGGCGATGGGGTCGGGGCTGCTGGTCGTCGCGCCCGACGGCGGCGGGCCCGCGACCTACGTGGTCGAGGGAGACACCGGGTTCCTGACGCAGACCTGGGACGTGGATCGGCTCGGGGCAGCGCTGGAGGCGGCACTCGACGCCGCGGCCGCAGAGACGACCGACGATCGCGCGGGCCGGTCGCGCGCGACGGTCGAGTCGAGCTACACGGTGCAGGCGATGGCCGCGGCCCTCACCCGCGTCTACGCCGACGTTCACCGGGACGAGTCCATGCGGCACGACGACGTGGTCGCACGATGACCCTGCTGATCATCAGCCCCGACTACGCGTCTCACCTGTTGCCGTTGGCGACCCTCGGCACGGCCTGGCGGGATCGCGGCGAGAGGGTGGTCGTGGCGACGGGGCCGGCCACCGCCTCCATCGTGGAGTCCTTCGGTTTCGAGCGCGTGAACCTGCAACTCGCGCGGGGTTCGAACCCCGGTGTGATCCGGGCCGACGACCAGCCGGAGGGCGAGGACGACTCGTTGCGCGGGTTCTTCGACGCCACTCGGCGGGGCATGGTCGAGACGTTGTCGTTCCAGGCGAACGAACGGCTGACCGACCTCATGTGGCAGCCGGTCGAGACGGCCCGTGCCGTGCACGACGTCGTCGCGGCCGTCGAGCCGACGACGATCATGGTCGACCACCTCGCGTTCAGCGCCCGCCTCGCGCTCGTCGCGGCGGGGGTGCCGCACGTCGACGTCGTGTTGGGGCACCCGACCGCGCTACCCGTGGGCGACGAGGTCTACGGCTACCCGCCGGAGTGGCCGGCCGCGTTCGAGCCGACACCCGACGAGCTGGCCGAGCTCCGTGCTCTGTGCGACCGCGTGAGCGAGTCGTTCACGCTCGAATGGAACACGGCGATGTCGGTGCTCGACCCGTCGCGGGCGCCGTCCGCGAGTGCGTTCTCGGAGCACGGCGACCTGCTGTTGCTCAACTACCCGGCCGAGCTGGCCGACCCGTCTCGGCCGTTGCCGCCGCACGGGTTCATCGGGTCGGCGGTGCGGAGCGAGCCCGTCGACGCCGAGGTCGAGGCGTGGCTGGCGGCCGGGGCGGGCGCGTCTGGTGCGGCGGGCGCGTCTGGTGCATCGTTCGTCTACGTCAGCTTCGGGAGCTTCCTCTCCGTGCGATCGGACGTGCTCGGCCGCGTCGCTGCCGCCCTGCGATCGCGGGGGCTCCGGGCGGCGATCGCGCTGGGCTCGGCGGATCGGGCCGATCTCGGCGAGATCCCGGCCGACTGGCTGGTGCGCGAATACCTGCCGCAGGTCACGCTGCTCTCCCAGGCCTCGGCGGCCGTCACGCACGGCGGCAACAACAGTGTCACGGAGGCGATGACACACGGTGTCCCGCTCGTCGTACTGCCGTTCTCCACCGATCAATTCGCCGGAGCCGAGGCTCTCGTCCGAGCCGGCTTCGGCGTCTCGCTCGCGCCGAACGCGGCGAGCGTCGACGAGCTCGCCGATGCGCTCGACCGGGCGCTCGACCTCCCCGAGGAGGCGCGGGCCCGGTTGGACGGCCTGTCCCGTTCGCTGCGCGAGACACCCGGTCGCGAGCGCGCGTTCGCGGCGGTGCAGGGGGCGGGTCTGCAGGGTGCGGGACTGCGCGGTGCGGGTGCGGGCGGCGCGGGAGTGGGCGCGGGCAGCTAGGGTGTCGCGCGGCTAGGCCGCTGCGCAGCGAGGTCGCCGGGCGGCTAGGTCGCAGGGCGGCTAGGTCGCCGGGCGGGAGGAGACGAACTCGCGCATCGCGTCCTCGCTCGTCGAGGCGTCGCGGTATTGCTGCATCAGTGCGGCGTTGGCGTCGTACTGCGGACCCTCGCGGAGCTGCGCCTCGTGGTGCAACGCGAACACCATGCCGTCGTGGCGGCGAGGCGGTTCGCCGAACAACGCCTGGTGGGCGACGAACCAGGCGGCGTCCTCGAAGCCCCAGCCGCGGAACCGCTCGTCCTGTCCGCCATGTGCGCTCCAGGTCTCGGGAGTCGTGACGTAGACCCCCGAGCACGCACCGCGGACCAGCTCGAAATCGCACTGCTCGAGGGGGCGACCGTCGCGGAACTGAGCCGTCCCGTCGCGACCGAGCCAGTGGTACTCGGTGTACGGCAGGTGCACCCGGCCGGAGGTGCGAGCCGCCTCGATCGCCGCACGCAACGGTTCGCGCTGGGGGAGCGTGTCGGCGTCGGCGATGACCACGACGTCGGAGGAGGTGCGGCCGCCGTCGGTCGTGCCGGTCCCCGCGGGGCCGACGTCCGCGGCCTGGGCGACACCGACGTTGCGGCAGCGCGCGAGGTTGAACGGCTCGTCGCCCGAGTCGACCGTCACGATCTCGGCCTCGGGCAGGTTCTCGGTGTACCAGGCGTGCACCTCGTCGAAGGCGGCGAGGCGCGACGGCTGCGGCCGCCAGGGGATCACGACGGTCAGCATGACGACAGCTTAAGCGAGCGCGGGCGGCGGGTCCGTCGCCGGCCCCGGCCGCCGAACCCTGGTCGCCCGCTCGTCCCGTCCCGTTAAGAACCTCGTTCTGATCAACGCACCTCGCTAAACCGTGGTGCATTGATCAGAACGAGGTTCTGGCGGCAAGCCCGCGGCGGCACCCAGCAGGCGGCGGCAGCGCCGCCGGCGGCGGCGGCAGCGGCACCCAGCAGGCGGCGGCGCCGTCAGGCGCGCAGCCGCACGCCGCTCGGCGTCGGCGCGAAGCCGGCGTCGCGCAGCGCGTCGCCGAGCGGCGTGCCGAGCACGAACTCGCCGTCCACGCGTTCGACGGCCAGTTTGCCGAGTCGGCCCCGCACCACCGAGGCGATCGAGCCGGCCGCCAGGGTGAGCTCCCGAGCGTCGGGGGAGCCGAACGTCAGTACGCTCTTGCCTCCGCGTTCGACGTAGACCGTCAGGCGCCCGTCGACGAGCACCACGAGCGAGCCCGCCTTGCGACCGGGGCGATGGCCTCGGGACGTCTTGGTGTCGTCGCCCGCGCCTCCGGAGCTGTCGGCCTCGGCGGCCGTCGCCGGGGTCGAGTCGGGCCAGGGGAGGGCGGCTCCGTACGGATTCGCGGGGTCGGTCGCGGCCAGCGTCACGACGGGGATGTCACGCCCGCGACCGGCCGACGCGAGCACGTCGTCGTCCCGCCGGTCGGACTCGTCGCGCACGAACGAGCGCAGCCGGTCGACGGTGGGCCCGGTGGCGAACTGCGCGGCTCCGAGACCTTCGATGAAGTAGCCGCGGCGTGCCCGGCCCGTCTCCTCGAAACCGCTCAGGACCTTGTAGACCGTCGAGAACCCTCCGCGGACGCCCTCGTTCTGGACCGCTCCGCGGGTCACGACACCGTGTCGTTCGAGCAGGATCTCGGCCTGCGCCGCCGCACGCACCGTCGAGTCGGGCTCGGCGAGGGGCAGCAGCGACCACCGCCCACCGACCGTCGGCGGCCCGGCCTGACGCGGCATCGCGACGCGACCGCGGCTGCGGTACGACGATCGCGAGCGCGTCGGCGTGCGCGGGCGGGGTGCCCGGCCGCCGACCTGGGTGCGCAGGGGCGCGAACGTGTCGTTCGTGATCTGCCCGGCCCAGACCAGATCCCAGATCGCCGTCGCGAGCTGGGTGTCATCGGTGCTGCCCACGGCATCCGACAGCTGCCGGAAGAAGTACGCGCCCCCACCGGCGAGGGCTGCCAGCACATCGCGTTGGAGCTCCGTCGTCTCGCCGCCGACCGGTTCGGGCAGCGTGACCTGGGCCCCGTCGGCCAGATGCAGGCTGACCCAGCCGTCATTGCCCGGCAGGGTTCCCGAGCCCGACCAGATGATGTCGCCGGTCGCGGTCAACTCGTCGAGCATCGAGCCGTTGTAGTCGGTGACGCGCGCGGGCAGGATGAGTGACTCCCACGCCGACGCGGGCAGGGCGACACCGCTCAACTGGTCGACGACCTGCATCACGCCGTCGAGGCCGCGCAGCCCTGAGCCCTTCAGCCCGGTCGCGACGTGCTGCCACGCAGGCAGGAACCGCCCGAGCGTGTCGGGCGCGACCGGCTCGACCTCGTGTCGCAGCGCCGCGAGCGACCGATTGCGCAGGCGCTTCAGCACCTCGCTGTCGCACCACTCGCTGCCCTGCTGCCGCGGTCGGAACTCGCCCTCGACCACGCGTCGCTGCGTCGCCAACCGCTTGAGCGTCTCGACGACGACCGCGGTGCCGAGGCCGAGACGATCGGCGGCCGAGCTGGGGGTGAACGGGCCGTGCGTGCGGGCGAAACGTCCGACGAGGTCGCCGAGCGGATCGTCGACGGGGTCGATGAACGCGGTGGGCACACCGATCGGCAGGGCGACCCCGAGGGCGTCCCGGAGGCGCGACGCGTCTTCGATGCCGGCCCAGCGCGTGACGCCGGCATGCGTGAAGCGCAGCACACGGTTGGCTCTCGCCAGATCGGTCAGCGCGGCTTCGAGAGCGACCAGCCCGGACTCGCGTGCGTCGGCACTCGCATCCGCACCCGCCTCGAGCTCCGGACCCGCCTCGAGCGCCGCGCCGCTCTCGGCGAGCCAGCTGCGCTCGACGATCTCGGTCGACGTGAGCGGCCCGAGCAGCCGCAGCAGGTCGACGACCCCCTCGATGTCGCGGGCGCGACGGTCGGGAGCGAGGCGTTGCAGCTCGAGCTCGTGTTGGTCGATGACGTCGGCGTCGAGCAGCTCGCGCAGCTCGGCGCGGCCCAGCAGCTCTTGCAGCAGCGTGGAGTCGAGCGACAGCGCCGCGGCCCGGCGCTCGGCCAGCGGCGAGTCGCCCTCGTACATGAAGGCGGCGACGTAGCCGAAGAGCAGCGATCGCGCGAACGGCGACGGGACCTCGGTCTCGGTCTCGACGACGCGCACGCGGCGGCTGCCGAGCTCTCGCGTCAGCGTCATCAGTGCGGGCAGGTCGTAGACGTCTTGGAGCACCTCGCGCACGGCCTCGAGCACGATCGGGAACGTCGGGTACTTGCGCGCGACGTCGAGCAACTGCGAGGCGCGCTGGCGCTGCTGCCAGAGCGGCGAGCGGCGACCCGGGTTGTAGCGCGGCAGCAGCAGAGCCCGCGCGGCGCACTCGCGGAACCGCGACGAGAACAGGGCGGAGCCCCCGACCTCCTCCGTCACGATCGCCTCGAGGTCGTCGGGCTCGAAGTCGAACAGCTCGGCACCCGGAGGCGCGGCGTCGGTGTCGGGGATGCGCACGACGATCCCGTCGTCGGCCGCCATCGCGCCGCCATCGACCCCGAGCAGGTCACGGATGCGTGCCGACACGGCCAGGGCCCACGGCGCGTGCACCTGCATGCCGTACGGCGAGTGCAGGATGAGCCGCCAATCGCCCAGCTCGTCGCGGAACCGCTCGACGACCAGCGTCGTGTCGGTGGGGACGTGCCCTGCGGCCTCGCGCTGCTCGGTGATGAACGCGATGAGGTTGCGCGCGGCCCGCTCGTCGAGACCGCCGGCGGCGACGCGCGCGGTCGCCTCGGCTTGGCTCGAGTTCGCCAACTCGCGGATGTAGCCGCCGATCGCCCGGCCCAGCTCGGCGGGACGCCCGATGCCGTCGCCCTTCCAGAACGGGACACGGCCGGGTTGCCCGTAGGCCGGCGAGACGAGCACGCGATCGTGCGTGATGTCTTCGATGCGCCAGCTCGTGGCACCGAGCGCGAAGACGTCGCCGACCCGGGACTCGTAGACCATCTCCTCGTCGAGCTCACCGACCCGGGCGGCCTTCTCTCCGACCATGAAGACGCCGAACAGGCCGCGATCGGGAATCGTGCCGCCGCTCGTCACGGCGAGTCGCTGGGCGCCGGGACGGCCGGTCAGCGTGCCGTGCACGCGATCCCAGACGATGCGGGGGCGCAGCTCGGCGAACTCGTCCGAGGGGTACTTGCCGCTGAGCAGGTCGAGGGTCGCGTCGTAGGCCGACCGCGGCAGGGTCGCGAACGGCGCGCTCCGCCGCACGGTGTCGAACCACTCGTCGGCGTCGAGCTCGTCGAGGGCGACGGCGGCGACGGTCTGCTGGGCGAGCACGTCGAGCGGGTTCGTCGGTACGCGGAGCTCTTCGATCAGACCCTCGACCATCCGCTCGGCGGCGACGGCCGAATGGATCAGATCGGCGCGGTGCTTGGGGAACAGCACACCGCGGGACGTCTCGCCGACCTGGTGCCCGGCACGCCCGACACGCTGCAGCCCGCTGGCGACGGAGGGCGGCGACTCGACCTGGATGACGAGGTCGACGGCACCCATGTCGATGCCGAGCTCGAGCGAGCTGGTCGCGACGACGCAGCGCAGACGACCGCTCTTGAGGTCGTCCTCGATGAAGGCGCGCTGGTCTTTGCTGACGGAGCCGTGGTGCGCACGGGCGAGCAGGGGCTCGGCGCCCGCGGTCTGACCCGAGCCACCCATCAGCTGGGCGGGCGCCCCGCCGCCGACGGCCGGGTTCGAGCGTGGCGGGGCGGAGGGCGCGAACGGGTCGACCTCGCTCGCGACGGACGCATCGGCCTCGCCGCCGCCCGACGCGCTGATCGCCCCGACACCGACCAGATCTCGTCCGGTCTGCCCGGCGACGTCGCCGGCCTGCTCGGTGATCTCGCCGCCCTGCCGCTCGACGTAGATGTCGTTCAGACGCGCCGTCAGCCGCTCGGCGAGCCGCCGACTGTTCGCGAACACGATCGTCGAGCGGTGCTCGAGGATGAGGTCGACGATGCCCTCTTCGACGTGCGGCCAGATCGAGCTTTGCGGCGCGCTGCCCGCGGCCGACCCCTCGAGCGGTGCGGCGGTACCGAGCTCGGTCATGTCGTCGACCGGCACGACCACGCGCAGGTCGAACTTCTTCTCGGACGCCGGGTTCACGATCGTGACGGGCGCGGGGCCGGCCAGGAACCGCGCCACCTCTTCGGGCGGTCGCACCGTCGCCGAGAGCCCGATGCGTTGCGCGGGCTGGTCGAGCAGGGTGTCGAGGCGTTCGAGCGACAGGGCGAGATGCGCGCCGCGCTTGGTCGCGGCGACGGCGTGCACCTCGTCGATGATGACCGTGCGCACGCCCTTGAGGGTCTCGCGAGCCTGCGAGGTCAGCATCAGATAGAGGGACTCGGGTGTCGTGATGAGGATGTCGGGGGGTGTGCGCGCGAGCAGTCGTCGATCGCCGGTCGTCGTGTCGCCCGACCGGACGCCGACCGTGATCTCGGGGGCGTCGATGCCGAGCCGGCGGGCGGTCTGGGTGATGCCGACCAGAGGCGACCGGAGGTTGCGCTCGACGTCGACGCCCAAGGCCTTCAAGGGCGAGATGTACAGCACCCGCGTGCGGTGCTCCTTCGCCTCGGGCGGCGGCCCGGACGCGAGCGAGTCGATCGACCACAGGAACGACGCCAGCGTCTTGCCCGACCCGGTCGGCGCGATGACGAGGGCGTTGTGCCCGCCGCTGATCGCCTGCCATGCGCCCTCTTGCGCGTGGGTCGGCGCGGCGAACGCCCCCCGGAACCACTCGCGCGTGGCGGGGGAGAAGCGGTCGAGCACGTCTGCCATCGCGGTCCATGATGCTCCGAGCCACTGACATCGGGCCTACGGTTGTCGCATGCCCCACCTGCTGCACCTCGACTCCTCGGCCGATCTCGAGTCGTCGCGCTCGCGTGCCATCAGCGCGGCCTTCGCCGACACCTGGCGCTCGCTCGGCGACGATCACACGGTCACGCGTCGCGATCTGCACCGGGACCCGCTGCCGCACCTGGGTGACCCGGCCCTGCACTGGCCGCCGCGCCTCCGGGCTCCCGGGGCCTCGCCCGACCCCGCGGCCGAGGCACTGCAGGCCGAGCTCATCCACGAACTGGTCGCCGCCGATGTCGTCGTCATCGGTGCGCCGCTGTACAACTACACCGTCCCGTCGACGCTCAAGGCGTGGATCGACAACATCCACCTGCCGGCGGTCACCGCACCGTTCGACGGCGACGACCAGCAGCCGATGCTCGGCCGCACCGCCGTCATCGCGACCGCCCGGGGCGGCGTCTACGACCCGGGGACGCCGACCGAGGGGTTCGACCACGCGACGCCGGTGCTCGAGATCATCCTCGGCACGACGCTCGGCATGACCGTCGAGACCATCGCGACGAACCTCACGCTCAGCCGGCACCTGTCGATGGACGACGCAGCACGCGAGCGGTCCGACCGGGAGCTGGCCGAGGCGGTCGACGCGGCGCGGGCCTCCGCCCGTCGGCTCGGCTGACGGCGTGACGAGGGGGTCGGTCCCGTCGCGACGGCGGTCCGTCACGCGTCGCGTGCAGGGCATCGGGGCGCGACTGCTCGGCTTCGTGTCCGCGCTGCTGGCGATCGTCGGCGTCGTGACGGTCGCCAAGGGCAACCCCGTCGTCGGCGGTGTGCTGCTGCTCGTCGCGTTCGTGCTCGTCGCGATCGCCTACGCGCTCGTCCGCGCGGTCACGGCCTCGGCGCGCCGCTGACAGCCCGGCGCGCGCGAGCCGCGCCGCTGACAGCCCGGCGCGCGCGAGCCGCCGCGACCCGCAGGCCGAATGGGCGCCGCAGCCGCGGCAGCCCCGGCGACGCGGGGTACAAGCTGAGCCGACCCGCGCCTCCTGGGCTGTAGACCGGGGACATGGCCGACAACATGTACACCCCCCAGAACCCCATCGAGCAGTACCCGCAGCCCCCGTTCAAGCCGCAGCAGCAGAGCGGCCCCGGCGACATCCACGAGATGGACCCGAAGCCCGACCACGGCGAGCAGAGCTACATCGGCAGCGGTCGCCTCGCCGGTCGTAAGGCACTCGTCACGGGTGCCGACTCGGGCATCGGCCGCGCCGTCGCCATCGCCTACGCGCGCGAGGGTGCCGACGTCGTGCTCACCTACCTGCCCGAAGAGCAGCAGCAGGCCGACGAGGTCGCCGAGCTGGTGCGGGCCGAGGGGCGCACCGCCGTCCTCGTTCCGGGCGACCTCCAAGACGAAGCGTTCAACGACGCGCTGATCGAGAAGAGCATCGCCGAGCTCGGGGGCCTCGACATCCTGGCGCTGATCGCCGGGGTCATGCCCACCGTCGACAGCATCGACGACTTCGAGACGCACACGCTCGATCACGTGCTCAAGGCCAACATCTACCCGCTGTTCTGGCTGACCAAGGCCGCGTCGCCGCACCTCGAGCCGGGGGCGTCGATCATCACGACATCGAGCATCCAGGGCTTCGTGCCGTCGCCGTCGCTCGCCGAGTACGCCGTGTCGAAGGCCGGCATCGCCAACTGGACGCGCGCCATGGCGCAGCAGCTCGCCGAGCGCGGCATCCGCGTGAACGGCGTCGCACCCGGGCCCGTCTGGACGCCGCTGCAGCCGGCCTTCGTGCCCACCGAGAAGATCGAGTCGTTCGGGTCCGAGGCCGCCGACGGTCGCCCCGGTCAGCCGGTCGAGCTCGCGCCCCCGTACGTGTTCCTCGCCTCGCAGGAGTCGAGCTATGTCAGCGGCGAGACGATCGGCGTCGCGGGCGGGACGCCGATGCACTGATCGACCGAACGGTCTGAGGGTTTCGAAAGGTGACCCCGACGCAATAAGGTCAGGAGTCCGCGTGGGGTGAGGCGCGGGCTACTGCCCACACCTTTACCCGAGAAGGCACCCCAGATGCGAGTGCTCGCCCTGTTGGCGCGACCCGTGCTTCGACAGCGCTACCGGGTCGTGGGCGGAGAACTCCCATCACTCGTGCGCCCGGTGGACGCGCCGCTCGGCCACGCCAGCGGCCTCGACCCCGACCGGGTGCTCGTCTTCGGCAACGGCACGGCCGTGGGCTACGGCGTGCGGAGCCACGACCTCGCAGTCCCCGGTCAACTCGCCCGCGAGCTCGCGACACTCACGGATCGCGGCGCCGACGTCCACCTGCTCGCCCGCCCCGATATCACGCTCGCGAACGCCATCGAGGTGATCGGCGGCGAATACCTGCTGCCCTATGACGTGGTCGTCGCCGTGATCGGGGCCAGCGACGCGTACCAGCTGATCTCGATCGAGTCGTGGCGTCGACAGATGGACGCGCTGATCACGCACATCGTCCGCGCGACGTCCGAGTCGACGCCCATCGTCGTCGTCGGTGTCGCACCGATCAGCTCCATCCCGTTCTTCGGCACCAAGGGCGGCGGCATCGTCGACCGCTGGACCCAGCGACTCAACGTCGAGACCCGCCGTCTCGTGATCGGGCGCGATCGCGTGCACTATCTCGCACCTCCGGACATCTCATCGGTCGAGGTTGGCCCCGAGGACCGTCACCGCTATCGATCCCCACAGCACTACCGTGTCTGGGCCGCAGCCGTCGCGCGGCGTCTCGCGCCGCTGCTCGACGAGCAGGCGGCCGGCGACGGCAGCCGGGGAGGCGCGGCCAGGGTGATCCGAAAGACGCGCCAGAGCGAGGAGCGCCGCATCCAGGCGATCAAGGCGCTCGAGTTGCCCGCCGGCATCGACACCCCGCGGATCGACCGCATCGTCCAGCGCACCCGGGATCTCTTCCGCTCCGACGTCGCCGCGTTCACCCTCGTCGGCGCGAACGAGTCCGACGTCGTGTCGATCATCGGCATGGAGTGGGACGGCAGTACGGTGCCATCGTTGTTCGGGATGCACGCCGTCGGCGCCTCCGAGCCGCTCGTCGTCACCGACACGACGAAGGATGCGCGGTTCGACTCGGGTACGCTCGCCCGGTTCTACGCGGGGTACCCGGTCGAGGCCCCCGGAGGTGCGCGCGTCGGCGTGCTGAGCGTGCTCGACACCGAGCCGCGGACGATGTCGGACGTCGAGCTGCAACTGCTGCGCGACCTGGCGCTCGAGATCCAGGACGAGCTGGCGCGCTGGATGCACGAGCGGTTCGACGACGCCTGACGCCGCCCGGCCGCCCTGCAGCTCTGCAGCTCTGCCGCTCTGCCGCCCGGCCGCCCGGCCGCTCTGCCGCCCGGCCGCTCTGCCGCTCTCGGTCGCAATGTGCGACCGTTTCGCGCGGAAGGGCCCGAATCGGGCGTCCAGAAGGTCGCAAATTGCGAAACAGTCGCATCGTGCGGGAGACCAGCGGCGGCACGAGCCGAGGAGGCGCGGGCCGGGCCCCGCAAGACGTGCGTCAGGGGGCGAGCGGCTCCGCCACGAAATCGGCGCTGACCGTCACCGTGACCTCGATGTCGGCGGGGTTGAGGTCGTAGGCCTCGCCGGGCCCGGAGGCCATCGACCGCGCCAGGCCGAATGCGGCCGCGCCGCCGCCGGCCGGCCGGAGCCCGGCCTCGTACAGCGTCTCGAGTCGTGGCGCCGCGAGCCCCAGCGCCGTCGCGTAGTCGCCCGCGCGCGCGACGGCGTCGGTGACGGCGGCGATCCGTGCCTCCCGCTCGACCTCGTCACGCCGCTCGTGCCCCAGCGACCAGTCGATGCCGTCGATGCTCACGCCGTCGCGGTCGACCAACTCAGCGATCCAGGACGCGAGCGCGTCGAAGTCCTGGAACCTCACGTCGACGCGGGATCGCGATCGGAACACGACCCGTGCCTCCTGAGCGTGTCCGGAGCCGCCGTCGACCCACTCGCGCACCGGGCCGGTCGTGACGTTCTGCGCGGTCCACCACGTCGCCGCACCGGATCGTCGATGGCGCGTCGCCTGCTCGGCGACCTCGTTGTGCAGGCCGATCGCGTCGGCGGCGACCTGCTCGCGGTCGTCGCCGTCGAAGCCGAGCGTGAGGTGCACGATGCCGCGCTCGGCACGATGACGGTGGGTGACCGACCCTTCGACGACGAGCGCGACCACGGCCCTACTCCGTCAGCTCGGCCGGCGCGGTGACCCGCGAGATGAAGGCGTTGACGTCGTCGAGCTCCTCGTTCGAGACGCCGTGGGCGAGGCCCGGGTAGATCGTCTGCTCGGCGTCCGCGTGCTCGTCGAGCCACTGCGCGGTGCGCTCGGTGGCCGCCGCCGGGATGACCTGGTCGACGTCGCCGCGACCGTAGAACACGGGCGGCCGCAGCCCGGCGAGCACCTCGTCGCGGGCCGCCGCCTCGGCGTCGTCGCCGGCCAGCGGCACGACGAATCCGGCCAGCACGATCGTGTACGCGAACGCCTCGGGAGCGTGTCGCAGCAGCTGCAGCGACAACGACCCGCCCTGCGAGAAGCCGAGGAGGCTCGTGGTCGGATGCGCGTCCGTCACCGTCGTCAGCCACTCGAGCACGGCCCGCGCGGCGTCGTCGACGGGGCCCGAGTTCGGTTCCCCCGGAGTCGAGAGCGGATACCAGGAGTAGCCGTTGCCGTGCAGCAGGGGTGCGCGGAGCGACGCGATGACGACATCCTGCGGCAGATAGGGTGCGAGTCCGATGAGGTCGCCCTCGTGCGAGCCGACGCCGTGCAGCAGCACGAGCAGCGGGCGCCCGGCCCGATCGGCCTCGTCGTGGGACCAGCGGATGAGCGTCGGGTCGATCTGCACCATGCCTGCGAGCATAGGCGGCTCGGGGTGCGGCGTGCCCGCCTCGGGGGCCGCCGGTCCGTCGGGGAGGCGACCCGTGCCTCCTACGGTCGTCCGTGGACGACTCCTGCACAGGCGCTGGCCGTGGTCTCGCCTTGTTCGCCGTGGGCGATTCGCACCGCGGCCGACGCAGGCGCCTAGTAGACATTCCCCATGAGCTCCGTTCAGACCCCCGACCCCAACCCCGGCTGGCTCTCCGAAGAGGAGCTCTTCTCGATCCGGCAGCGGCTGCCGATCCTGTACGTCGAGGCCGTGCCCGTCCGGCTCGACGGCATGGGCGTCGTGACCGAGGTCGGCGTGCTGCTGCGGGCGTCCGACGAGGGCTCGATCTCGCGCATGCTCGTCTCCGGCCGCGTGATGTACGGGGAGTCGCTGCGCACCGCGTTGTTCCGTCACCTCGAGAAGGACCTCGGGCCGATGGCGTTCCCACAGCTGCCGCCGTCGCCGGTGCCGTTCCAGGTGGCCGAGTACTTCCCCCTGCCGGGCGCCTCCGTCTACACCGACTCGCGTCAGCACGCGGTCTCGCTCGCCTACGTCGTGCCCGTGACCGGCACGTGCGAGCCGCGCCAGGACGCGCTCGAGCTCTCGTGGCTGTCGCCGCACCAGGCCGCGTCCGACGAGGTCGCCGCCGAGATGGAGGGCGGCCGCGGCGCCCTGCTGCGCTCGGCGCTCGCGACGCTCGGCGTCCTCTAGCCGCCGAAACACCCAGAAGTGGCCGAGACACCCAAGAATTCGTGGGTGTCCCGGCCACTTCTGGGTGTCTCGCTGCTGGCGGCCCCGCGGCGGCCAGAATGGGGTGGTGTTTCAGATACCAGAACTGGTCCGTCGTGCGGATGTCATGCGGGCGGGAGGCGACGAGCGTGCGCTCCTCCGCGACCGTGACGCGGGACGACTGACGGCGGTCGGGCCGGGGGTCTACGTCGACGCCGCCGTCTTCTCCCGGGCACGCCCGGCCGAACGGCACGCCATCGCCGTCCACGCGATCGTGCCCCGTCTCGGCACCGATGTTCTCGTGTCGCACGAATCGGCCCTCGCCCTCCGTGCCTTCCCGTTGCTCGGCGACTGGCCGCGGGTCGTCCACGTCATCGACCTGCATCGCACCCGGGCTCGCACCGATACCTGGCTGGTCCGACATGTCGAGCCGCGAGACGGTGTGGGGCAGGTCGAGGACGTCGGCGGACTGCGCACGGTCGGTGTCGCACGTGCCGTCTTCGACGTCATCCGCGCGCGAGAGCTTCGCGACGCGGTGATCATCCTCGACCATGCTCTGCATTCGGGCTCGCTCGACGTCGCGGATCTGAGCGCTCTCGTCGACGCGGCGGTGGGTGTCCGCGGGTGCCGTCGGGCGCGAACCGCGCTCGAACTCGCCGATGCCCGTGCCGAGTCGCCGGGCGAGTCCCTCAGCAGGGTGGGCATGCTGGCCAACCGGCTGCCCCCTCCGGTGCTCCAGCAGGCGTTCGTGCGCGAGGGTAGAGGTGTCGACCGTGTCGACTTCTGGTGGCCCGACCAGGGTGTGATCGGCGAGTTCGACGGCGAGAACAAGTACCGCGACGACGGGTTCCGTCAGGGGCGGACGCCCGAGCAGGTGCTGCTCGACGAGAAGTATCGCGAGGACAGGCTGCGTGCCCGGGCCGAGGTGCGCACGCTCGTCCGGTGGAACTGGGCCGACGCGCTGGCGGTGCGTCCGATGCTGCTCAAGCTCGCGCGCGCGGGAATCCGCCCGGCTGGGATCTCGCCGAAACACCCTTAAAGTGCCGAGACACCCACGAATTCGTGGGTGTCTCGGCGACTTATGGGTGTCTCGAGGGCGAGGGTCAGCGGCCGCCGCGCTGGCCGCCGGTGCGGCCCTTGCCGCCGACGAGGCCGCCGACGCGCAGCGTCGACGGGCGTCCGCCCTCCGAGGAGGCGCGGCGCGAGCCGCCGCCGGAGCGCTGGCCCTGCGAGGCGGCGAACTCCGCCTGGTCGTTGCGCACCGCGTTCGTGCGGCTCTGGCCGCCGTCGCTCTGGGCGCGACGCCCGGGCTGACGCGTGCCACGGGCCTCGTCACGACCGCCGTCGCGACCTGCGCCACGGGCGTCGTCGCGCGCCGGCGTCACGGCGCCACGGCCGGACTCGGTCGAGTAGAACGTCGAGGCGCCGCCGCGGGGAGCCGCGTCGCGACGCGAGCCGCCGCCGTCACGCGAGCCGCCACCGTCGCGCGAGCCGCGACCACCACCGTCACGCGAGCCGCGACCTCCGTTGCCGCCGGCCGAGCGACCGCCGCCACTGGTGCCGCCGGCCTCGGGGTGACCCGAGCGGTCCTTGCGGGCGATCGGCGCACCCGTCGAGTCGTGGCGGGCGGCACGCTTGCGCTGGGCGTTGGCACCCTGCGAGCGTCCGCCGCCCTGCTGCTGCACGGCCGCACGAGGGGCCGGCTTGACGTACGCGGCGACCTCGCCGACGAGCGCGGCGACCTCGGGGGAGGACGGCGTCACGGCGGTGATGGTCGGGCGGATGTCCGCCTTCTTCATCAGCTGGGCGACGTCCCGCTTCTGGCTGGGGATGACGAGGGTGACGACGTCGCCCTCGGCTCCGGCGCGGGCGGTGCGGCCCGAGCGGTGCAGGTACGCCTTGTGCTCGGTCGGCGGGTCGACGTGGATCACGAGTTCGATGTCGTCGACGTGCACACCGCGGGCGGCGACGTCGGTGGCGACGAGCACGCGGGCCGAGCCGTCCTGGAACGCGGCGAGGTTGCGGTCACGCTGCGGCTGCGACAGGTTGCCGTGCAGGTCGACGGCGGGGATGCCGCTGTCGGTCAGCTGCTTCGCGAGCTTCTTGGCGTGGTGCTTCGTGCGCATGAACAGGATGCGACGACCCTTGCCCGAGGCGAGCTTCTCGATGAGCGCCTTCTTGGTCTCCACCGACTCGGTCTCGAACACGTGGTGCGTCATCTTGGCGACGGGCGAGTTCGCCTCGTCGACCGAGTGCAGGACCTCGTTGTGCAGGAACTGCTTGACCAGCTTGTCCACGCCGTTGTCGAGCGTGGCGCTGAACAGCAGGCGCTGGCCGTCGTTCGGGGTGGCCTTCATGATGCGGGTCACACCGGGCAGGAACCCGAGGTCGGCCATGTGGTCGGCCTCGTCGAGCACGGTGATCTCGATGGCGTCGAGCTTCACGAAGCCCTGCTTCATCAGGTCTTCGAGGCGACCGGGGCAGGCGATGATGATGTCGACGCCGGCCTTGAGGGCCTGGACCTGACGGTTCTGCGAGACACCGCCGAAGATCGTGGTGGTGCGCATGCCGTAGGCCGCGGCCATCGGCGCGAGCACGGCGTCGATCTGGGTGGCGAGCTCGCGCGTGGGGGCGAGCACGAGGCCGAGCGGGCGACCGGCGCGGCGGTTGCCGCCGGCCAGCTTGCCGCCGAGGCGCGCGGCCATCGGGATCGAGAAGGCGAGCGTCTTGCCCGAGCCGGTCTTTCCGCGGCCGAGCACGTCACGCCCGGCGAGGGTGTCGGGCAGTGTGTCGATCTGGATCGGGAAGGCGTTCTCCTTGCCGTCGGCCTTGAGGGCCGCGACGATCGGCGCGGGCACGCCGAGGGAGACGAAGGAGGTGGCGGGCGCGTCGACCGTGTCGGTGACGTCGTTCGCGGTGAGGGTTTCTGACATTCCGTGGTGCCTTTCAGGCATCGGTGTCGAGCCGGACCCGTGGTCCCGTCGGCGTGTGCAGCGCAGAGCGCGGCGCAAGGCCGGGAGCGGCTGTCGTAGCCGGGCTCGAGGTGTGGCGACGGTGCAGGAGTGCACGATCGTTTCGCCGCAGAGTGAGCATCGCTCGCCTCGCTCGGTCTCGCCGCGGGCCGGGGGCTCGAGCGGATCGTGAGGCAGGTGAGGGGCGTGCTACGACGCAGGGAGTCGATCGGGATCGACTCGCAAGTGACCCCAGCCTAGCGTGCGGGGCCGCAAAACGCGACGGGCGTCGCCCAGGCCGCACCCCGAGCCGTGCTCGACGGGCGCTCGGCCCCTCCGCCGCGACCGGTCAGTGCTGACCCGGGTACCGCTCGCCGACCGGGATCTCGGCGGCGACCGTGTTGCCCGGCTGCGCGAGCGGGCAGGCATACATCGGGTCGTAGGCGCAGCTCGGGTTGTACGCGAAGTTGAAGTCGAGCACGACCGACCCCGGGGTCGAACCCGGCCCCAGGTCCGCGCCCTTGACGGTGTCGAGGAGGTACCGACCGCCTCCGTACGTTCCACCGGGCGTGCCGGCCAGCGCGTCCTTGACGGGCACGAAGATGCCGCCGCCGTAGGTCGCGAGTCGCCACACGTCGAGCGAGCCGACGTCCGGGACGGAGACGACGCCGATGCGGTCGAACAGCACGTCGCCGTCGGTGCCGGTCGGCACGACCATGCGGTACGGCTCGGCCGGCTCGATCGGCAGCTCGAAGCGCCACGCCGGGTCGTACGGCTCGGTCGGCAGGCCGGAGAACGAGGGGCGGTCCTCGGGCAGGAGCGGAGTCTGCGGGCTCGTCGCGAACAGCTCGTCACGGGTGCGGCGCCAGAGGTCGTGAGCGACGGCGGGGTCGTCGGCCTCGCGCACGGAACGGTAGAGGCCGTGGATGGTCCGCCGCCAGTGCGCCAGGTCGAGCGCCTTCTGCGCGGGGGAGAGGACGGTGGAGGCGCTGCTGTCGGTCACGAGAGCAGACGCTACCCCGCGTGTGCCCCGTGCGGCTCGGGAGCCGTCCAGGTCGGGGCGAGCGTGCGCAGCCGGTACGCGCGCCACTGCCAGGTCACCCAGAGCCCGGGCCAGAGCGCGATGCCGAGCAGCCCGGCCTTGTACTGCAGCCGATCGCGCAACAGGGTCTGCCCGCCGCCGAGCGGAGAGACGGCCATGCGGTGCTTGATGCGCATCCGCAGGAAGGTGCCGGTCTGGCCCCGGCCGGTGTCCGTCTGCACCCAGGCACCATGGCGCTCGTGCCAGTCGAGATCCACGCGCGTGCGGCCGAGCGGCACGATGCCGAAGAGACTCGCACTCACCGGGTGCGGGGTCGTCGACCACCGAGTCGGGAACCCGTCGGGCGCCTCCGACCGGTACTGCAGCAGCGGCCCGGCGACGGCGACCATCACGGCGGGGTCGGTGAGGGCATCGGACACGGCGTCGACCGGGGCGTCGAGTCGCAGCTTCAGTTGCACGTACATCGCGCCAGTCAACGCCCCCGGGCTGAGCGTCGCGCGTCACGCGGGGTCACAGCCCGCGCACGACGGGACGCGGCCGATTAACCTGCGGGGGTGAGTGCGCATCGTCAGACCCGCTATCAGGTCCGCTTCGACTGGGGCGAAGGAGGCGCGGCGCGCGTCGCCGACGGAGCCCACGTGGTCGTCGTGGTCGACCAGCTCGACGGGCACGGCTCGTCGTCGACCCGGGCGGCCGTCGAACGCATCGCCCGGCACGCGCCCGCCGGGGCGTCCGTGCTGCACGCGACCACCGCCTCCGCGGCGGACGCGGCCCGGTACGTGCTCGACGCCCAGGCCGCGCGCGGCGACCGGGCGATCGTCGCGATCGTCGCCGTCGGCGCGGACGACCCGACGGGGTTCCGGCCGTGCGTCGAGGACCTGCTGGCCGCGGGTGCCGTCGTCGACGCCCTCGCCGCTCGGGGCATCGACTTCTCGTCCCCTGAGGCCGCCGCCGCGTGCGCCGCCGCCGTCTCGCTGCAGAAGGCCGCGGGGCATCTGCTCACCGCCTCCTCGTCCGCCGCCGAGGTGACGGAGGCGGGCGGCACGGTCGCGACGATCGCCGATCGGTCGCCGCAGGTCGACGTGATCCGGGAATTCAGCGTCACGGCGTAGCGTTCGCACCGTGAACGGCCCCGTCGAGGGCCCGTCCGGTGAGACTGTGGAGGAATCATGAAGGCTGTATTGACCGACGGCACCGTCGTCGCCGAGGCCCCGAAAGACGACCTGATCTCGATCGAGGGCAACTGGTACTTCCCGCCCGCGAGCGTCAACGACGACCTGCTCGAGAAGAGCCCGACGGCGTATCACTGCCCGTGGAAGGGCGATACCCAGTACTTCAGCGTGAAGGCCGGCGAGCAGCTGCTGCAGGACCGCGCGTGGAGCTACCCCGAGCCCATCCCGTCGTCGTTCGACCGGGTCGGCAAGGACTACTCGAACTACGTCGCGTTCTGGAAGGACGTGCAGGTCGTCGAGTAAGACCTGCCGCCGCGAACCCCGTTGCGGACGATGAACCCCGTTGGAACGGGGTTTTTCGCGGGCCGGGAGGCGCGGGTCGGCTACGCCCGGGAGGCGCGGGCCCGGTGAGCGCGCACCTTGGCCCGGTTGCCGCAGCGCTGCATCGAGCACCAGCGGCGGCTGCCCGCCCGGGAGTCGTCGTGGAAGACGAGACCGCACAGCTCGTTGCCGCAACGACGGAGGCGCGAGTCGGGGCCGCCCGCGAATCCGACGGCGTCGAACAGGCGCACCGCGTCACGGGCGACCGACGAGAGCGCCTGGCCGAGGCGCAGGCGGCCGGCTCCCGCCTGGCGGCGACCTCCGTCGAGCGACGGGGGCACGTCGGGCAGGGCGGCGAACAGGTTGAGCGTGTCGACGTCGTCGGGGTCGGGCTGGGCGGCATCGGCGGACGCGACGGCGATGCGCGCGATCGCGTCGCGGAGCCCGCGGGCGTCACCGAGCTCGCGGTCGCTCGCCGCGCCTCCCAGTCCCTCGAAGCGCTCGCCGAGCCACTGGTCCAGATCGGCGGGGACGAGCAGGCCGTTCCAGCCCGCGGAGCCGTCGGCGGGGGCGGCGAACCCACTCTCGGAACCGAAGCCCGACCCCGCCCGGAACCCGCCGAGATACGCGAAGTCGAGGCTCATCGAGCCCGAGTCGAAGAACCAGCGGGTGTCGGTGTCCGACGTGAGCCATTGTCCTGTTGCCACCGAACCACCCTAGTCGGTTACCGAGATTCCCCTTCCCTCAACGATGTGACCCGTCGGGCTGATGTTGCACGCGAACATCAGTCGAACGGGTCACATCGTTCGAAGGAGCACGAACGAGCCCGAACGCGCACGAACGATGTGACCCGTCGGGCTGATGTTCTGCTCGAACATCGGTCGAACGGGTCACATCGTTCGGGCGAGCACGACCGAGCCCGGACGGGTCACGTCGTTGCGGGGACGGGACGCTTCGTCCAGGTGATCAGGTTCGCCGGGTCGTAGCCGCGGCCGCACCGACCGCACGCGAGTGCTCGCTTCGGCTCGCGATACCGGAAGTGCTCGTGCCCCGCCGGGCAGACGCCGACCCAGGGGGCGAGCTCGGACGCGATCGCTCCGTCGTGCAGCCGCGAGCCCTCGTAGCCGAGCTCGGCCGCCACACGTCGCCAGGTCGGGCCGTGCCCGGCGCGCGACCCCGCGAGCGCGTGCGCGACCTCGTGCAGCAGCACCTGGTGGATCTCGTCGTCCTCGTACCGCCCCGCGAGATACCGCGACACCGTGATCGTCTTCGACGTGTAGTTGCACAGCCCGGCGCGGGTCTTCGCGTTGTCGAAGTCGAAGCTCCACACGGCGGGGTCGAGATGCAGCGCGATCAGCGCGTCGGCCCAGTGGCGGACGCGGTCGAGATCGGCCACGTCAGCCCCGCCCGGAGGACGGGCGTCGCTGCGGAGCCGAGGAGGCGCGGGTCACTTCCGCGGGAACGGCCAGGTGGTCTGCTCGTCGTCGCGCGGCAGCCGCTCGACCCGTCCGGTCACGCCGGTGACACCGCGGGCCGGCTCGTCGTCCTCGTTGCGGTCCTCGTCGTCGTGGTCGCGGCGCCCGGCGGCGGCGTTCGTCGCGAGGCTGCTGATCTTGCCCCACAGGCTCGTGTCGCGGGTCGTCGGGGTCGTCGCGGGCGTGTCGATGACGGCAGCGGGCAGATCGGCCGGGTTGACGGCGGGAGCCACGAGCGGGCCCGCGACCTCGTTCGTGTCGGACAGGTCGCCGGCATCGTCGCGACCGGCGGCGGCCGACTCGGTCGGCGGCAGGTCGATCGGGATCACGGGGGCGGGAGCGGAGAACTCCGGGGCGGCCGGCTGCGACGCCTGAAGGTACGAGCGCATCATGCCCTCGATCGCGGCACGCAGGCCGTCGGTGCGTTCGCGCGGGGCACCCGCCGCCTCGTAGGCCGTGAGTGCGTCGCCGAGGGCGGCCCGCGCCTCCTCGATGCGACCCAGGTCGAAGAGCGTGTACCCCTCGAGCTCGGCGGCGGCGGCCTCGAGGTCGCGCCATTCTTCGGTGGTCGCGGTGATGTGGCTCGTGTGCAGGTCGTTCAGCGCGCGCTCGAGGCGGCCCTGCTCACGGAAGACGTGTGCACGACGGATGCGGGCCTGCGTCGAGTCGGCCCGGTCGCCCGTGAAGTGGGCGAGACGGAAGGCCTCCTCGGCGATGGCGAGGGCCTCGTCGAGACGCCCGAGCGTGCGGAGCAGGTCGGCCCGCTCACCCAGTGCGGCAGTGCTGCGGCTCTGGCCGAGCTGCGCCAGCCGGGCCTCGGCGGCCGCGACGTCGACGGCCGGGCGGAGTGCGATCGGGTCGAACGACTCCCCGGAACGGCGGGACGGCGCGATGGGCGCGGCGAGTCCGGGCGGCACCTCGTGCGGGGTGCTGCCGGCGGGTCGTGCGTTCGGGTGGTCGTGCTCGCTCATCGACTACGAGGGTAACCGTCCGTACCCCGTTCGGGACGCCCGCGCGCCGATCAGCGCGTCGAATCTCTCTCCCCTCCCCGATCGATGTGTCGCTTCGGGTGCATGTTCGGGTGAAACATGCGCCGAACGGGTCACATCGTTGGGAAAAGGAGAACAGGAGACGAGGAGGCGCGGGTCAGGACGCCGGCGCGAGCGCGGTCAGCGGGACACTCACGATGCGATCGTCCCCCGCGCCGGGCGTCCCCCGCCCGTCGGTGTTGTTCGTGACGATCCAGAGCGTCCCGTCGGGACCGGGCAGGACGTCGCGGATGCGGCCGAGCGACGAGCCGCCCGTGAACAGCTCGGTCGGGGTCGCCTCGGCGTTCGGCGGCACCTGGATCTCGAACAGTCGCTTGCCGCCCAGCCCCGCCATGAACAGGGTCGACCCGATCGCCGTCAGCCCGCTCGGGCTCGCCGTCTTCGTCGACCACGACAGCACGGGCGCTCGGAAGTCGGCGTCCGTCGACGGCCCCTCCTCGATCGGCCAGCCGTAGTTGCCGCCCCGCTCGAGTGCGTTCAGCTCGTCGAACGTGTTCTGGCCGAACTCCGCCGCCCAGACGCCGCCGTTCGCGTCGAACGCGATGCCTTGCGGGTTGCGGTGTCCGAGCGTGTAGACGGGCGAGCCGGCGGTCGGGTTGTCGGACGCGGCCTCGCCCGTCGGGGTCACCCGTAGGATCTTGCCGCCCAGCGACTGCGGGTCCTGCGCGTTGTCGGTGGTGCTGGCATCGCCGGTCGTGATCCAGAGCATGCCGTCGGGGCCGAAGGCGAGGCGCCCGCCGTCGTGGTTGTCGGCCTTCGGGATGCCGGTGAGCACCGCCTCCTGGGCTCCCAATCCGTACGATCCCGGCTCGCCGGTGATCGGCGCCCGGACGACCCGGTTGTCGTCGGCCGTCGTCGTGTAGGCGTAGAGGTACGACGGCGAGCCGCCGAGCACCGCGAGCCCGAGCAGGCCGCCCTCGCCCCGGTGCACGACGCCGTCGATCGTCGCGACGTCACGCGTCGAGCCGTCGGCCTGCAGCTCGACGACCGTGCCCGAGTCGCGCAGGCTGATGAACGACGAGCCGCTGTCGAGTCGCACGACCGACCAGGGCGCCTCGAGACCGGTGACGACGTCGGTGGGCGTGGCGTCGGACGCGACGGTGACTCCGGCCGTGTCGGTCGTCGGGGCGACGGGGGAGGGGCCGGGGCCCGACGTCGTCGTGGGGCCGGCCGCGGTCAGCGAGGGGCCCGCCTGGCTCTGGATGTCGGTGGTGCAGGCCGCGAGGAGCAGCGTGGCGACGGCGGCCGAGGCGAGTGCGCCCGCCCGGCGTGCAGGCCGCCGCTCGCGAGCGGGTGCGGTGGCGATCGGAGCGTGGGGGTCGGTGCGGGGCATGGCGCGCCTCCTCGTGTCGTTCTCGACAGACAAGCCGACGCGCCTGCGCGTTCCCTCTCAACGAGATGACGCGTCGGGCGGGTGTTCCGGGAAAACATCGACCGAACGGGTCACTTCGTTACAGGAGGGGCGGAAGCAAGAAGGAGGTGCGGGTCGCGTCAGGCGCGCGCGGCCAGCTCTGCGCGGAGCGGCCAGTCCTGCCCCTCGAGGATGAGCTGCGCCCCCTGTGCGGTGCGCGTGTTCACGATGATCGGGGCGAGCAGGTTGACGGTCGTGCCGCCGTCGCCCGGGGTGGCGACGACGAGGAGCAGGGCCTCCTCCGCCGTCTCGAGCTCGAGGAGGGCCGTCTGCTCGTCGGTGATGACGGGCGAGTAGTCGGGTAGGTGCACGGCCGCGTCGAGCACGAACAGGCGCACGCCCTCGCCGCCACGGAGGGCGAACAGGCCGGTCGCACCGTCGATCTCGTCGAGCTCGAACTGGACGAGCGGTTCGAGTCCGAACGGGGCGGCGACGAACGAGATCACGAGGGGCCTTTCGAGGTGGGGCTGGGGGTGGGGCTGGGCGTGCGGGTGGGGCTGGGGGCGAGGCTGGGCGCGGGGCGGCGAGGCGGGGGCGACGGCGCTCATCGCAGGAAGTCCATCAGCGTCGGCTGCAGCACCGACGCGGTGACGCCGAGCGCGGCCTGGTACGCGGTCTGCTGCATCTTGAGGTCGAGGATCGCCTGACCGAGGTCGAGGTCTTCGATGCCCGAGCGCTGCGTCTCGAGGAAGGTGGTCGTGTCCATCAAGGTGTCCTTGGCTCGGAGGATCTGAGTCTGGTTCGCCCCCACGACACCCTGGGTGCCGCGGACGGCGGCGAGGCGCTCGTCGAGGCCGGCGAGGCGGGAGCCGACGTTCACGCCGGCGCGGAGATCGGCGGCGATGCCGTCGAGCAGGGCGAAGGCCGACGAGGCGCCGTCGCCGAACGCGGCGGCCCCGTCCGCGTCGACGCGCACGACGGTGTCGGCGCCCACGCGGCGGGTGACCGACGAGCCGGCGACACCGGTGAACGAGTAATCGGGGGCGAACGCGGCCCCGGCGTCCGAGGTGCCGGCGAAGACGCTGCGGCCGTTGAACGACCGGTTGGCGGTGTTGAGCAGGTCGGTGCGCAGACCGT
Source organism: Frigoribacterium sp. 2-23 (assembly GCF_049601585.1). Lineage (GTDB taxonomy): Bacteria > Actinomycetota > Actinomycetes > Actinomycetales > Microbacteriaceae > Frigoribacterium. The sequence continues at coordinate 362,441 of NZ_CP187126.1, forward strand.
CGAGCTGGACGGCGATGGCCTCGCGCGCATCGGGCGAGAGTGCACCCGTGTTCGCGCCCTGCACGGTGAGGTCGCGCGCCTTCGCGAGGATGTCGTGTGCCGACGAGAGCGCCTCGTCCGCGACCGACAGCCAGGAGTTCCCGTCGTCGGCGTTGCGGGTGAACTGCGCCGTCGCCGCCTGCTGGCCGCGGACGCGCAACGACTCGGCGGTGCCGGTCGGGTCGTCGGACGGCTTGCCGATCTTGTCGAGCGTCGTCGCGCGCTCCTGCAGCTCGTTCATGCGCGAGGCGCTCGTCTGCAGGTTGCGCTGCGCCGACTGCATCGTCATCTGGTTGGTCACGCGGGTGATCATCGTCGCTACCGTCCTACTCGGCCCATGCCGTTGATCAGTGTGTCGAGCATCTCGTCGATCGCCGTCATGACGCGCGCGGCGCCCTGATAGGCGTGCTGGTAGCTCATCAGGTTGACGTTCTCCTCGTCCAGGCTGACACCGGCGGACGACTGCTGGCGCGACGTGGCCGCCGTGGATGCCAGTCGCGTGAGGGTCGCCTGGTCGTCCTCCGTCTTCGCGGCGGCGCCGATGCCGCTGACGATCGAGGCCCAGGTGCGGTCGGGCGAGCCCGTGCCGGTGCCGACCTGCGAGATCGCTCCGGCGATGCCGCCGTCGAGTGCGCCCGAGCCGGGGGCCGCCGACGCGATCTCGCCGACGCTCGTCGGCAGGACGACGAGGCCGAGCGCGGCGGGGACGCCGGCCTTCTGCCCGAAGAACGCGTGGCCGCTCGTGCCGTCCGCCCGGTTGCCCGTGCTGTGCACGGCGTTCACCTGCGTGGCCAGCTGGGTCGCGAGCGCGTCGTAGGACGCGGCGGCCTCGGCCAACGCGCCTCCCGTGCCGGCGGCCGTCGCCGGGCCGAGCAGCGAGAGCGAGCCGGCGATGCTGCCGCCGTCGAGGGCGATCGGGTCGCCGGGGCGGTGCGACCATTCGAGGTGCACCCCCGCCGTCGCCGAGCCCAGGCGGTACTCGCCGACGACCGCCACGCTGCGCGCGCTGGTGCCGGCCACGAGCTGGTTGCCGCCGACCAACACGTCGACCGTGCCGTCCTTGTTCTCGCGCACCGTGCCTCCGGCCAGGGTCGCGATGGTCTCGGTGAGGCGGGAGCGCTGGTCGATCAGCTCGTTGGCGCTGCCGCCGGCCTGCAGGGCCGTGCGGATGCGGTCGTTCAGGTCGGCGACCTGGGTGGCGGCGCTGTTGAGCTGCCCGGCGAGACCGTCGACACCCTGGCGCAGCGAGGTCCACTGGTCGTCGACGGCCCGGTAGCCCGAGGCGATGGTCGTCGCGACGGTCGACGCCTGGCCGAGCAGCACCGAGCCCGCGGCCGGCTCGGACGGGTTGTTCGAGAGCGACTGCCAGGCCGCCCAGAACTTGTCGAGCTGGGCGCCGAGACCGGTCGTCTTCGGCTCGTTGAGCGATGCCTCGAGCGATGCCAGCCCGGAGGCGCGGACCGTCTGGTACCCCGACGCCGAGGCCGCGGCACGTACCTGGCCGTCGAGCTGCAGGTTGCCGAGTCGCGCGATCGCGTCGACCGACACCCCCTGACCGGCTCCGACACCGGCGCTGAACAGGCCGGCGCGAGTCGGGGCCTCGACCGAGGACGTCGTGACGCGCTGTCGCGTGTAGCCCTCGGTCGTCACGTTCACGATGTTCTGCCCGGTCACGTCGATGCCGGTGCGCGCGGCCATCAGGCCGGAGTACGCGGTGCTGAGACCGCCGAACGTGCTGCCCACGGGTCAGAGCCTCCCGTCGAACAGGTGCCCGCCGGAGGCGCGGGTCGAGCCGTTCGCCCCGGTCGCGCCCTGCGCGTCGTACAGATCGCCGGTCGCCTCGCCGGTGCCGAGCGACGCCAGGGTCTCTTGCGTGGCTCGGGATGCCGCGCGGAGGAAGCGCTCGTTCTCGTCGCGGAGCTGCTTGATGCGGACGGTGAGCTCGGTCATCGCGCGCAGGTGCGCCGTGAAGATCTCGCCCCAGGGGCCGCTCGGCGCCGATTCGATGATCTCGCGGAGCGGGGCCTGCTCGTCCGTGCCCCACTCGACGGCGACGGCGGCGACCTCGACGGTGCGCTCGAGCCCGGCTGCACGGAGACGGTCGAGCACCTGCTCGACCTCGCGGGTCGCATGGTCGATCCAGCGTGTGCGTCCGGCCGTGAGGAGCAGCTGCTCCACTTCGAGCTTGAAGGTCAAGAGCTCGAGCAGCTCTCGTTCGCGCCATAGAAGTGCGGACAATTCGTTCGCGCCCATGGTGCCTCCTCGGTCGGGTCGTGATGCGGGTCCCGACGTGTTCGGGTCGACGCTGACTATCGGCCGACGACGGTCGGACGTTAGGGGGACTCCCCGAGGTGGCGACCGCCGCCGCCGCATAGCGCGTCCGGGGTGTCCGACGACAGGCCCCTGGTCACCCAATTCGGGGGACGGGGTGCCTCCCGTGTCCCCCGAAGACGCGACCCGTGTTCCCCCGCACTGGGGACAGCGCGGCCTGTCGACGCCCCTCCCCGGGCCGATAGCGTTGACGGTGTCGAGAGAGAATCCCGAACTCCTCGGCATCGCGACAGCATTCGTCGCAGCCCTCGCCGAGGGCTGTCCGTGCTGCCACGAATCGGCGCGTCCCGATCATCACGCGCGCCACCGTCCGGCCACGTCAGGGTAGGCACGACAAGCAGGGGGACCACATGAACCGCACCGAGCGAAACGCTCTGGTCGTCGAGAATCTGCCGTTGGTCGGCTATCTCGTCGCCGAAGTCTGCGCCCGTGCCACGCACCTGTCGCGGGACGACCTCGCGTCCGTCGGCGCCGTCGCGCTCGTCCAGGCCGCCGACGCGTTCGACCCCACGCTCGGCATCCCGTTCGGCGCCTACGCCCGCACCCGCATCGTCGGCGCGTTCGCCGACGACATGCGTGCCGGCGACTGGGCCAGCCGCGGCACGCGCAAGCGCATCAAGGAGACCCTGGCCGTGCAGGACACGCTCGCGGCGACGCTCGGCCGCACGCCCAGCGTGGACGAGATCGCCGGTGCCCTCGGCGTCGACCGGGCCACCGCCTCCTCGGCTCTGCAGGACGCCGCTCGCACGGTCGCCTCCCTCGACGAGACCGTCGCCGACCACCTCGCGGCCGACCTGCCGCTGCCGGAGGAGAACGTGCTCGTCTCCGAGCGCAGCCGTTACGTGGCGGCCGCCGTCGAGGCGCTGCCCGAGCGCATGCGCTACATCGTCCAGGGCGTCTACTTCGGCGACCGCACGGTCAGCGAGATCGCGGACGAGCTCGGCATCACGCACTCGGCCGTGTCGCAGCAGCGGACGGAGGCGGTGCGCCTGCTCCGTGACGCGCTCGAGTCGCACTACGCCGACGACGAGCGGGCCGCCGCCGAGTACGTACCGGTCTCGAAGACGGCACCGGCCCGCCGCAGCGCCTACCTGTCGCGCGTCGCCACGAACGCCGCCGTCGGCATCGCCCGCGCGATGCGGGACCCGGAGCAGAGCAGCGTCAGCCGAGCCGGCTGACCCGCACCTGCTGACCGGCCGAAAAATCTTCCGCGAATCGCTAACGCGACCGTCGCGGATGCCGATAGCAACACACGTCAGCCCACGGACGGGCAGACGAACACCACCCAGTCACGGAGGAGAACACCATGGGTATGCAGATCAACACCAACCTCGCGGCCAACAACACCTACCGCAACCTCAACAGCACGCAGAACGACCTGTCGAAGAGCCTCGAGAAGCTCTCCAGCGGTCTTCGCATCAACCGTGCCGCTGACGACGCAGCAGGTCTCGCGATCTCCGAGGGCCTGCGCTCGCAGGTCGGCGGACTCACGGTGGCCGCTCGTAACGCCCAGGACGGCATCTCGGTCGTCCAGACCGCTGAAGGTGCGCTGACGGAGGTCCACTCCATCCTGCAGCGTGTGCGCGACCTCGCTGTCCAGGCCGGTAACGACTCGAACAACGCCGACGCCCGCACCGCCATCGGCACCGAGGTCACGGCGCTGTCGAAGGAACTCACCCGAATCGGCAACTCGACGAACTTCAACGGCATCAACCTGCTCGACACGGCGGACAAGACGCTGACCTTCCAGGTCGGCGCCGGCTCCACCGCGGCCAACGACCAGATCGACGTGAAGCTCACGAGCGTCCTCGCCGTCGGCACGGCCATCGACGCCATCGCGGCTCACGTCTCGGACCCGGCCACGCCGGCTGCGGGTCTCGGCTCGGCGGCGGACGCCCTGCTGGCGATCAAGGGCATCGACGACCAGATCAAGGCCGTCTCGTCGGCTCGTTCCGAGCTGGGTGCCGTGCAGAACCGCTTCGAGCACTCCATCGCGTCGACGAACGTCGCGAAGGAGAACCTCACGGCGGCTCAGTCGCGCATCCGCGACGTGGACATGGCCGAAGAGATGGTCAAGTACACCCGTTCGAACGTGCTCAGCCAGGCCGGCACCGCGATGCTGGCCCAGGCGAACCAGAGCACCCAGGGCGTGCTGTCGCTGCTCCGCTAGTCCTAGCTGAGCGATGGCCCGCGATCCCAGCGCGGGCCTGACACGGCACCACCACGGTCGAGGCCGGGTGGTCGCGGGGCGCATCTGATCCTGCGACCCCGCGCCATCCGGTCTCGACCATTCTTCGTCACCCCCCCCGATCTTCGATCTGCATCACCCACCGCACCCGCACCGACACCTCGACAGGAGCACCAGATGGCCTCGCTCGGCATCGACGGTCTCGTCAGCGGGCTCGACACGACCACGCTCATCAACACGCTGATGAAGTCGGAGGCCGTGCCGCAGACGATCCTCAAGAACAAGGCGACCGCCGGGCAGGCCCTGATCGCGGCCTTGCAGGGTCTCAACAGCAGGATCGCCGACCTCGCCACGCAGGCGGCGACCGTCGCCAAGCCCGGTTCGCTCTCGCTGTTCACGTCGACCAGCAGCTCGGCCGCCGTGAAGGTGACCACCGCCTCCGGAGCCGTCGCGGGCTCGCTCGACGTCGTCGTCGGCGCCACCGCCTCGGCCAAGACCGCCGTCACCGCGGCGATGACCGCGTGGCCCGACTCGCCCGCCACCCTCACGTTCGTCTCGGCGTCGGGCACGACGACCGAGGTGACCGCCGCCTCCTCGTCGCTCGACGACGTCGTCAAGGCCGTCAACGCGTCGAAGTCCGGTGTCTCGGCCGTCAAGGTCGCGTCGGGCAAGGACGCGTCGGGTGTCGTGCAGTATCGCCTCCAGCTGACCAGTGCGACGACGGGGGCCGACGGTGGATTCGACGTCTACCGCGGCTCGAAGGCCGACGTCGACGCCGGCACCGCTCCCGATCTGCTGACGCAGCCCGGCGCCGCCGTGATCTCGCAGGCACGCGACGCCTCGATCACGCTCTGGGCCGGCACCTCGGCCGAGCAGGTCGTCACGAGCGGCAGCAACACGTTCACCGATCTGCTGCCCGGTGTCTCGGTCACGGTCTCGGCCGTGACGACCGACCCCGTCCATCTCGCGATCACGCGCGACAATACGGCGACGACCAAGGTCGCGACGGACCTGATCGCCGGGGTCAACGCGGCGCTCGGTCTGATCAGTTCGAAGAGCGCGTCGACCTCGTCGACGACCTCGACCGGCACCACGACGGTCACCGCGGGCGTGTTCGGCGGCAACGCGACCACGCGCGATCTCACGCAGAAGCTCACGGACGCCGTCCTCAGCCCGATCGACGGGCGTTCGCCGAGCACGATCGGCATCTCGATCGACGCGAAGACCGGCCAGTTCGCCGTCGACGAGTCAAAGTTCGCCGCCGCGCTCGCCGCCGACCCCGACCGGGTGCAGGCGACGATGAGCGCGATCGCCGAGCGCGTCGCCGCGACGTCGACCACCGCCTCCGACAAGTACGACGGCTCGTTGACCCGTGTGATCACCGGTCAGCAGTCGGTCGTCAAGGACCTGAACGATCAGGTCAGCAACTGGGACGACCGCCTCACCGCGCGCCGGGCCAGCCTGCAGCGGACCTACTCCGCCCTGGAGACGTCGTTGAGCGCGCTGACCGCCCAGCAGAAGTACATCACCAGCCAGCTCGCCAGCCTGTCGACGAGCAGCAGCTGATGGACGCCACCGCTTTCGCGGCGTTCGCCGCCGCCTCGTCCGGGCCCTCCGCCGTCGTGCAGCGGCAGCGGGCGCAGTACACCGAGGACGCCGTCTTGTCGGCGACGCCGGTGCAGCTCGTCACGATGCTCTACGACCGGCTGATGCTCGACCTCTCCCGAGCCGAGGTCGCGCAGGTCGCCGCCGACTGGCAGGCCGCGTCCGAGCAGCTGCTGCACGCGCAGGCGATCATCGCCGAGCTGTCGTCGTCGCTCAAGATCGACGTCTGGGACGGGGGCGAGGGATTGCTCGCGCTCTACACGTACACGTCCACGGCCCTGGTCAACGCCAACGTGCACCGCGACGTCGCAGTGACCCGCGAGGTCGTCGGACTGCTGGAGCCGTTGCGCCAGGCCTGGCACGAGGCCGCTGCGTCGTTGCAGGCGAGCGGCTCGACCGGAGGGGCGGCACTCGGTGTCGCCTAGGACCGAGCAGACCCACGCCGCCTGGCGCGCCGCCCTCGACGAGCTGGAGGCGCTGGTCGCCGAGGCGGACGCGTCGCTCTCCGACGCCGAGCCCGCGGCCGGCGGGGTGCCGACGTTCGCCGTGGACGCCGGGTCGATAGGCGCCGGGTCGACCGGTACCGGGTCGATGGGCGCCGGGGGCCGCTGGACGCCGCCCACGGGGCTGGGACCGTTGCCGGCGGATCTGGCGACCCGTGCCTCCTCGTTGGTCGAACGCCAGGGCGGCGTGATCGCCCGGCTCGAGGCCGCGCGGCTCAGCGTGCTGCAGCATCTCGGCTTCGTCGGCCGTGTCGAGCGGTCGCACGAGCCCGAGCGCCCCGTCTACCTCGACGTCGTCGGCTAGCGCCCGGCGCCCGGCGCCCCGTCGTCGGGCGAGCGCCGCCCGGCGCCCCGCCCTGCCGCCGCCCCGAAGAGGGGGCACGTCCCGGCGCACCCCGCCCTAACGCGGCGCCTCGACCCGGCCGATAGAGCGCAGTGAGCACGGATCGCTCGCACACCCCGGCCACGGATCGGCCCTCTCTCACCTGACCCGCGAAGAAGGCGTGATGCCCCTCGAATCCGTGACGCAAGCCGCGCTGCAGAGCGCGCTCGACGGCCTCTCGCTGCGCCAGAGGACCATCGCGAACAACATCGCGAACGTCAACACGCCGGGGTACCAGGCCAAGCGGGTGTCGTTCGAGGAGGCACTGGCGAAGTCGGTCGGACAGCGAGACGGAGCGGTCAGCGCGACCACGGCCCGCTCGCTCGAGCCGACCCGTCTCGACGGCAACAACGTCAACCTCGACACCGAGACGCTGTCGAACGTCGACACGGTGCTCCGCTACCAGTTCGCGTCGCAGGCGATGAACAGCGAGCTCACCGCCGTCCGTGCCGCGTTCAGGACGAACTCATGACCTTCGACGCGATCGGCATCGCCGGCACCGGGCTCACGGCGCACCGCAAGTGGCTCGACGCCGTCTCGGACAACATCGCCAACGTCAACACCGTCAAGAGCATGGACGACACCGCCTTCCAGGCGCGCTACGTCGAGGTGCAGGAGGGCGCCGGCACGTCGGGCGTCTTCGTCAAGGCCGACCGCTACGGCAGCGCGGCCGGCCGGGTCACGTACCAACCCGATCACCCTCTCGCCGACGCCGAGGGGTATGTCCGCATGCCCGACATCGACCTCGGTGCCCAGATGGGCGACCTCATCATGGCCCAGCGCGGCTACCAGGCGAACGCCGCGGTGGTCGACCGGGCGAAGACCGCCTACGAAGCGGCACTGCAGATCGGACGCGGCTGATGCCCCTCTCCTCGATCGGGGCCATCGGCTCCGTCCAGCCCACCCTGCCGACGACCGCGGCCGGTGTCGGCGACCTGACCGGCGCCTCCTCGGCCTCCGGTGCCGCGGGGCTGTCGGGAGTCGCGGGCACGACCGGCACGACCGGTTCGGGCGCGACGTTCGGCGCCAGCATGGCCGGCGCCGTCGAGGGCCTGCAGCAGCTGCAGAGCAATGCCAAGACCCTGGCCGTGAAGGCCGTCACCGGTGACCTGACCGACATCCACGACGCGACCATCGCCGCCACCCGTGCGCAGGTCACGCTCGAGCTCGTCGCCGCCGTCCGTAACAAGGGCGTCGACGCCTTCAACGAGATCATGAGGATGCAGGCCTGATGCCCAGCGCAATCCAGAACACCTTCGCGCGCCTGGCGGCGGCTCTCAAGTCGTTCACGATCGCGCAGCGGACGATCGCCGTGATCCTGCTCGCGGCCGTGATCCTCGGCGCGATCGCGCTCACCAGCTGGCTGACGAAGCCGTCGTACACCCCGCTGTTCTCGGGCATCGCACCGGCCGACGCGAACGCGATCGTTGAGCAGCTGCGCACCGACGGCGTGCCGTACGAGCTGACGGCGGGAGGCGCGACGATTCTCGTACCCGAGGCGAACGTCTACGACGAACGACTCAAGGCCGCGGCGGCCGGGCTGCCGTCGACGAACTCGGGCGGCGGCTACTCGCTGCTCGACACCATGGGTGTCACGTCGTCGGAGTTCCAGCAGAACGTCACCTACAAGCGCGCGATCGAGGGCGAGCTCGCCAAGACGATCCAGGCGATGAACGGGGTCAAGACCGCGAGCGTGCAGCTCGCCATCCCCGAGAAGACCGTGTTCGTCGCGGAGGAGAAGGACCCGACCGCGTCCGTCTTCATCGAGACCCAGGCCGGTGCGAGCCTCGACGACAAGCAGGTCCAGGCGATCGTGAACCTGACCAGCGCCTCCGTCGAGGGCATGAAGCCGACCGACGTCGCGGTCACCGACTCGTCGGGTGCCGTGCTGTCGCAGGTCGGCACCGGGGCGATCGGCGGCGCGGGCGCGCAGTCGAGCGACTACGAGTCGAAGGTGCAGTCGTCGGTGCAGGCGATGCTCGACAAGGTCGTCGGTGCGGGCAACTCCTCCGTCGTCGTGGCGGCCGACGTCGACCAGGCGAGCGGCACGAAGGTCACCGAGTCGTTCTCGGCGCCGACGTCCGGCCCGCTCGCGCTCAACGAGTCGTCGACCACCGAGCAGTACGGCGCGGGCACGGGTGCCGGCGGCACGGGTGCCACCGGTGTGCTCGGCCCCGACAACATCGCGGTGCCGAACAACACGGCGACGGCGAACGGCACCGGAACCGGCACCGGTGACAACGGCTACAAGAACGAGTCGGCGACGAAGAACAATGCGGTCGACAAGACGACCGAGACGATGTCGATCCCCGCCGGAGGCGTCAGTCGCCAGACCGTGTCCGTCGCGTTGGACGCGAAGGCCGCTGCGGGCGTCAACATGCAGAGCATCCAGGACCTCGTCGCGAACGCGGCCGGCATCGACCTCACCCGGGGCGACGCCGTCAAGGTCGCGCTCGTCGACTTCGACAAGAGCGGTGCCGCCGACGCGGCCGCCGCGCTCAAGGCCGCCGACGCCGCTGCCGCGAGCGAGGCGATGTGGGGCACGATCCGCACGGTCGGCATCGTGTCGGCCATTGCGATCGCGATCATCGTCGGGTTGATCGTCTTCGCCCGTCGCAGCCGCCGCAACAGCGTCGAGGACCTCGACCTCGGCGAGCTCTCGAGTGCGAACGCCGCCCAGACCTGGGACGCGACCATGCCGCTGAACCTCGACGACGCGGGTGCCGCCTCCCGCCGGTCGCTGCTCGGCGGGGACGACACGGCGACGCAGGTGCTGCCCGTCGAGGCTCCCGCCCCGAACCCCGAATACGTGTCGGCCGAGCGCCGCCGCGCCGAGATCGACGCGATGGCCGAGCGCGACCCCGAGAAGACGGCCGAGCTGCTGCGCGGTCTGCTCGACGACAGGCCCGGGCTGTGACCGCGCTCGCGGCCGGCTTCAACGCCGGCGGGATCGGCGGCTTCGGCGGTTCGTCCGCCGGGGGAGGCGGGGGCCTCGGCGGCTCGGGTCTGCCTGCGTCCGCCAAGGACCTGACCGGCGCGCAGAAGGTCGCGGTCATCCTCATGCAGATGGACCAGTCGAAGGCCGCCGTCGTCATGAAGCAGTTCTCCGAGGCCGAGGCGGAGGACATCACGGCCGAGATCGTGCGCCTCCGTCGGGTCGATCCGGCCGTCGCGGACGAGGCGGTCGCCGAGTTCCACGACCTGAGCGTGACCGGGCGGTATCAGCGCCGCGGCGGGCACGACGTCGCCGTCGGGCTGCTCGAGGCGTCGTTCGGCTCCGAGCGGGCCGCCGGCGTCATGGAGCGGCTCGCCTCGAACGCGATGGGCAAGTCGTTCGAGTTCTTGGACGAGGCCGACCCCGGCCAGGTGATCACCCTGCTCGACGGCGAGCTGCCGCAGACGATCGCGCTCGTGCTCGCCCACCTCAAGCCGCAGCAGGCGTCGGCCGTGCTGACCGGCATCGACGTGGGTCTCCGCACCGACGTCGCCCAGGCGATCGCGACGATGGGCACGGCGACGCCCGAGTCGGTCGGGATCGTGTCGACGACCCTCAAGGTCCGTGCCGGGGCCGTCGTCTCGCCCCGCGAGCAGGTCGAGGTCGTGGGCGGCATCCAGCCGCTCGTCGAGATCATCAACCGCAGCGACAGCGCGACCGAGCGGGCCCTGCTCGACGGGCTCGACGCCCGCGACCCGGCCCTCGCCGAGGAGGTGCGCTCGCGCATGCTCACGTTCGAGGACATCGTCAAGCTCGAGTCGCGCGACATCCAGCAGGTGCTGCGCGGCATCGACGCGTCGGTGCTGGCGACGGCGATGAAGGGCGCGCTCCCGGCCGTCGTCGAGGTCATCCGCGGCAACGTGTCCGAGCGCAACCGCGAGCTGCTCGACGACGAGATCGCGGCGATCGGCCCGGTGCGCAAGTCGCAGGTCGAGGAGGCGCGGGCGTCGGTCGTCCGCGCGATCCGCGAGCTCGAGGCGATGGGCGCGATCACCGTGCACCGCGCCGACGAGGACGCGCTCGTCGAGTAGCCGGGCTCGCCGCACTTCGCGACCGTTTCGCGCCGTCGTGCCCCGCGCCTCCGCACTTTGCGACCGTTTCGCGCCGTCGTGCCCCGCGCCTCCGCACTTTGCGACCGTTTCGCAATTCGCGACCGTCCCGGCGCCCGAAAGGCCGCGTGTCGCGACGGATTGGTCGCAATTTTGCGACCAATTCAGGAGGCGCGGGCCGCGTCGCGCAGGATGGTCGCAAAGTGCGAGAGGGGCGGGCGGCACGACATGCCCCCCGTTCGGGATCGGCGCTAACGCCACCCCCACCCCGGCCGACAGTCGCTGATGAGCACGGATCGCTCACCCCTCCGGCCACGGATCGGCCGCCTCACCCCGAACCGCTGAACGGCTTGTGATGCTCGAATCCGTGTTGGCCGCACCCGACGGTGCGACCGCCGCCCCCGCTGACGCCCCCGCGTCGGCTCCGGCGGACTTCACGCGCGTCGTGTACCCGAGTCTGACGCGATCGGGAGCGGCGGTCCCGCCCCACAGCAGCACGCCGTCCTCCACCGGTGCCGAGCCGAGCGTCCGCGCCGTCGCCGACGCCCGTGCCGAGGCTCGCGGTCACGCCGCGGGCTACGCCGCCGGACTCCGCCAGGCCGACGCCGAGCTCGCCGTCCGTCGGGCCTCGCTCGAAGCCGACTTCGCGGCCAGGGCGGCCGGCCTCGAGGAGGCGACCCGTGCCTCCATCGCTGCCCTCGACAGCGCCGCTCGCGCGCTGCAGGCCCGCGTCGCCCCCGTGCTCGCCGAGGCCGAGGAGGCGCTGGTCGCCGTCGCGGTCGAGCTCGCCGAGTCCGTGCTCGGCTACGAGCTCGCGATGTCGGCCGCCTCCGTCGGTTCGCCCAACGATGTGACCCGTCCGGTGCATGTCTCGCCGGGACATGCACCCGACGCGACACCTCGTTCGGAGGCTGGACCTGACGAGGCAGGAGCCGAGGAGGCGCGCGCGGCCGGCCGCACCGCTCGCGCCGCACTCGCGAGGGCCCTGCGCGGGGCCGACGCGCAGATCGTCGCGACCGTGCGCCTGCACCCCGCCGACCTCGCCCAGCTGTCGCCTGAGATCGTGGCGACGGTCGGCGTCCCGCTCGTCGCCGACGCCGGCCTCGCTCGCGGCGACGCCGAGGCCGACCTGCCGAACGGCATCGTCGACGCCCGCCTCGACACCGCGTTCGCCCGGGCGCGGGCCGCGCTCCTGGACGATGCGGCGCTCGCGACGAGCGCGGCGTCGACCGCGGGCTCCGGCTCCGGCTCCGGCTCCGCCTTGGGACCCCGCGCATGAGCGTCGCCTTCGCCGAGCGCCTCTCGGCCGCTCGCGAGGCCGCCCGTCCGCAGCGGGTGGGTCGTGTCACGAGCGCCGTCGGTCTCGGACTGGCCGTCGCGGGTCTCGACGCCGCCGTCGGCGATGTGCTCGAGATCGGCACCGGCCCCGGAGCAGCCCTCGCCGAGGTCGTCGCGACCGGTGCCGACGGTCTGCGCTGCATGCCGCTCGGTCGTCTCGTCGGTGTCACGGCGGGTACGCCGGCCCGCAGCACGGGTCGCCCGCTGCTCGTGCCGACCGGCTCGGGTTTCTTCGGCCGTGTGCTCGACGGGCTCGGCCGTCCGATCGACGGCAAGGGCCCTCTCGTCGGTGCGTCCCGCTCCGACGGACGCCGTGACCCCGTCCGCTTGGTCACACTCGATCACGACACCCCGTCGGCGATGCACCGCGCCCGGATCGACAGCCCGCTGCAACTCGGCGTCCGCGTCCTCGACACGCTGACCGCCGTCGGTCGCGGGCAGCGCGTCGGCCTGTTCGCGGGCTCCGGCGTCGGCAAGTCGTCCCTGCTGTCGATGATCGCGCGCGGCACCGACGCGCAGGTCAGCGTCGTCGCCCTCGTGGGGGAGCGCGGCCGCGAGGTGCGGGAGTTCCTCGAGGACGATCTCGGACCCGAGGGTCTCGCCCGCTCGATCGTGATCGTGTCGACCAGCGACGAACCGGCCCTGATGCGCCTCCGGGCGGCCTTCGTCGCGACGCGGATCGCGGAGTCGTTCCGCGACGCCGGAGCCGACGTGATGCTGATGATGGACTCCCTGACCCGGGTGGCCATGGCCCAGCGCGAGATCGGCCTGTCCGTCGGCGAGCCTCCGGCGACCCGCGGCTATCCGCCGTCGACGTTCTCCGTGCTCGCCGGGTTGCTCGAGCGGGCCGGTACCGACACGGTCGGCTCCGTGACGGGCATGTACACGGTGCTCGTCGACGGCGACGACCACAACGAGCCGATCGCCGATGCCGCGCGGAGCATCCTCGACGGGCACGTCGTGCTCGATCGCAAGCTGGCCGTGACCGGGCACTTCCCGTCCGTGGACGCGCTCGGCTCGGTGTCCCGCGTCGCGGGCAAGGTGACGTCGCCGGCGCAGCGGGAGGCGGCGCGGATGCTGCGGACCGTCATGGCCGCGCGTCGTGCCGCGCAGGACCTCCTCGACGTCGGCGCCTACCAACCCGGGACGAACCCGCTCGTCGATGCCGCGGTGACCCACCAGGGCGAGATCGATGCCTTTCTGCAGCAGGGCATGGACGATCGCGCGCCCGCCGCCGAGTCCTGGCAGCGTCTCGCCGGTCTCGTCCAGAAGCTCGGGGGTGCCTGATGGCCCGGCCGTTCTCGCTGATCGGACTCCTGCGTCTGCGGCACGCCCAGCAGGATCAGGCGGCCGGTCGACTGGCCGACGCGAACGAGCGCCTGCGTGATGCGGCCGATCGCCGGTTCGCCGCGCGTCGCACGCTCGACGAGAGCCCGGTCGAGATCACCGACGCCGCGATGCTGAGCGCCGTCGCCGCAGCCCGGGCGTCGACCCGCGGCATGCTGCACGAGCTCGATGCCGTCGCGCAGAAGCGTCGTGCCGAGGCCGACGAGGCGCAGGCCGCGTTCACCGAGGCCCGGCGTGCCGCGCTCGGTCTCGAGAAGCTCGAGGCGAAGCACGTCGAGGCCGAGGCTGCGGCCGACCTCCGCGATGAGCAGCTCGCCCTCGACGAGATCGCGACGACGTCGTGGCGCCCGCGTCCGGTCGCCTCGGCACCCGACCCCGACCCCTCAGGAGGCGCGGCATGAGCCCCGTGAGCGACGTCCTGTCGAGAATCCACGACATCCAGAACACGATCGCGCAGCTGCGTGGCACGTCGTCGCTGGCCGGTTCCGGCTCCGCGACCGGTGCCGGCGCGGGCACGAACGCGACCAGCGCGTCGGCGTTCGCCCAGGCGCTCGGGGTGACCGGTGCCTCCTCGGCTTCGGGGGTGTCTGGTCTGGGTGCTGGCGGGCTGGCTGCCGATGGTCTGGCGACGGCGCCGTCGGTCGACGCCGTGAAGGGCGCGGTCGCGACCGGCAGCGGGGCCTCGGGTGCCGATGTCGTCGCCGGAGCGAAGAAGTATCTCGGTGTGCCGTACGTGTTCGGGGGCGAGACGGCGGCGGGGATGGACTGCTCCGGTCTCGTGCAGCGGGTGTTCGCCGATCTCGGTGTCAGCATGCCGCGGGTCGTCCCGGACCAGGCGAAGATGGGCGCCGCCGTCCCCTCGCTGGCCGAGGCGAAGCCGGGCGATCTGCTCATCCCGAAGGGGCAGGGGCACATCGTGATCTACCTCGGGGACGGGAAGGTCCTGCATGCGCCGAGACCCGGCAAGGACGTGCAGATCGTCGACAACTGGTACAAGGACTCGGATCTCTCGACGATCCGGCGCATCGTGCCGGGGACGCTCGCGGCGTCGGCCTCCGTGGGCACCGCGTCGGTCGGTGGCGCGTCGGCGGGTGCTTCGGTCGGCGCGTCGTCGCAGACCGACATGATGACCGCGGCGCTCAAGCAGCTCATGTCCTCGGAAGCGATCTCGTGAGTGTCTCGACGACCCTGCCGTTCGGGCAGGCCGTGCCGTTCTCCGGGGGAGCTGCCGCCGAGGGAGCGCGTTCGTCCGCGACGCCGCGGGGGGCGGCCGACCTGGCGTCGTCGTCGTCGGACTTCGGTTCGGCGATGGACGCGGCGCGTGACGCGGCTCGTGATGCAGCTCGTGATGCGGCCCGTCGGGGCGATCGTCAGCACCGCCTCGGCGGCGGGCTCCTGTCGCCGGCCGCAAACCGGGACTCGGCCGCTGCGCGTCAGGACTCGGTTGCTGCCCCTCAGGACTCGGCCGTAGCCCGTCAGGAACTGCGGGAGGCGCGCGCCGGCTCGTCCAGGCGTCTTCCCGCAGAAGCTCCTACGGTTCAAACCGCAGGAACCCCCGGGGCTGCCCCGGACCCGGCTGCCCCGGACCCGGCTGCCCCGGACCCGGCTGCCGCCGGTGCTGGCGCCGCAGTATCCGATGGAGCTGTATCCAATGCAACAGCAGCCGCAGCCACATCCGCTCCTACGGTTCCAACCGCAGGAGCGGATTCGGACACGACCATGGTCTCTTCCGCGGACACGTTCTCGTCCGCGGCAGGCGCGGCGACCGGTGCTGCGTTCGGGCTCGGAAACACCGCATCGGCGGCGACCAACACCGCCCTCGAGTCATCGGCGCCCCCGTCGGGCGCTCCTACGGTTCACATCACAGGAGCCAATTCTCACCCGGCCCCGCTCGCTTCGGCCCCAGCTGGTGTTGGCGTCGACGCGCTCACCTCCGCAACGTCGCCCGCGCCCGTACCCGCGCCCGGTAACGCTTCGGCTCCTACGGTTCAGACCGCAGAAGCCACCGACGCATCTGCTGCCGGGCTGTCCGCTCCTACGGTTTCAACGACAGGAACTGCCAGCGGCACCGCGGGAGCAGCTGCGTCTTCCGCGCAGGTCGGTCCGGCGCAGCTCGCTTCGGCGCAGCTCGCTTCGGCGCGGGCCGACACGGCGTACCCCGCTTCTGTGGTTCAAACCGCATTAGCGAATTCGGGAAACAATCCCTCCTCGGCGGACAACTCCTCCACAGCACCTCAGGCAGCGCCTTCGTCCCCAGCCGCCGCGAACGCGACCGCGACCACGACCACTGCCACCGCTCCCACCCACCCCGCGGCGCTCGCGGCCGCGACCGGCCTCGGAGACGGCACCCGCGCCTCCTCGACGACAGCCGGCACGACAACAGCAGGCAAGACGATGACCGCGACGGCGACGACCGACCCGGCCGCGCACCCGGACCCGGCCCCGGCCCCGGTCACGACCCCGCTCGCCGCCCCCGCGGCAGCGGCCCCCCTTACGACCGCCTCCGCAGCGCCGTCCGGTGCGGCCACCGCCAACGCACAGCCCCCGTTGGCGCAGCAACTCTTCCGCCCGCTGTTCTCACTCGCTGCCGCCGGCCCCGGCCAGCACGTCGTCACCGTCACGGTGTCGCCCGAGTCCCTCGGTACCGTCACGGTCCGCGCCCACGTCGGAGCCCACGGCATGCACGTCGAGATGTTCGCCGCGAGCGACGCCGGGCGTGACGCCGTCCGGGCGATCCTGCCCGACCTCCGTCGCGACCTCGGCGGGCAGGGGATGCAGGCGAGCGTCGACCTGTCCTCGCAGAACCAGCCGTCCGATCCCCGCGGAGGACGCGAGCCCGGTCAGACGTCCGGCGACGGTCAGCCGCAGCGCCCGGCCGAGCCGCCGGTATCCGGGGTCGCCCGAGCCACCGGCGCGGACGGCCGGCCCGGCTCCGGCCAGCTGGAAACCGACCTGCACGACCTGCACGACCCGCACCGTGCCTCCTCGTCCCTCCTGACGTCGCTCGACGTCCTCGCCTGAACGGAACGCCAGATGCCCCTCGACGGAATCACCGGCACGGTCGACCCGGCCACCACGGCCGCGGCCCTCGCCGCCAACAAGGCGACGCGCACGCCCAAGCAGACCCTCGACAGCGAGGTGTTCATGCAGCTCCTCGTCACGCAGCTGCGCAACCAGGACCCGTCGTCGCCGATGGACACCAACGCGATGATCTCGCAGACCACCCAGCTCGCGATGATGGAGCAGGTCACCAACCAGACCACGACCGCGAACGAGAACTTCTCGCTGCAGATGCGCATCGCGGCCTCGAACCTCGTCGGCAAGCAGGTCAGCTACACGGGCCCCGACGGCAAGGACGTCACCGGCGTCGCGACGAGCGTCTCGTTCACCGACTCCGTGCCCAAGGTCTCCGTCGGCGGGAAGGAGGTCGCGTTGGATCTCATCTCGGGCATCACCGCGCCCGCCCCCGCCTAGCCCGCCGCGCCTCCCCGGCTGCGCCCCGGCCCGCCGCGTGCATGCAGCGGCACCCCAGACATCACCACACACCCATCGAAAGGCAGCTCCCATGCTCCGCTCGCTCTACTCCGGAATCTCCGGCCTCCGCTCGCACCAGACGATGCTCGACGTCACGGGCAACAACATCGCCAACGTCAACACGGCCGGCTTCAAGGGCTCGACCACGCAGTTCCAGGACACGCTGTCGCAGATGACGCAGGGCGCGGGCGGCCCCCAGACCGGCATCGGCGGCACGAACCCCGCGCAGATCGGTCTCGGCGTGCAGGTCGCCGGCATCTCGACGAACTTCGCGCAGGGTTCGGCGCAGGCGACCGGCAAGGCGACCGACCTGATGATCTCGGGCGACGGCTTCTTCATCACCCGCCTCGGCAACGACACCGTCTACACCCGCGCCGGAGCCTTCGACTTCGACGCCGACGGCCGCCTCGTCTCGGCCGACGGCAAGATCGTCCAGGGCTACTCGGCGACCAACGGCGTCGTCAACGACGGAGGCGCGGTGGGCGACATCACGCTGCCCCTGAACGGTGCGGCACCGGCCACGGCCACGACCGCGGCGAACGTCGCGGGCAACCTGCCGTCCGACACCCCGGACGGCTCCGTCCTCACGCGCGACACCAAGGTCTACGACGCCTACGGCAAGGAGCGCACGCTCACCCTGTCGTTCACGCGTAACGGCGACAACTGGTCCGTCACGGGAGTCGACGGCGTCGGTGCCCCCGGCTCGGCGCAGCTGCAGTTCGTCGACGGCAAGCAGACCGGCGCGGCCTCGCTCGTCGTCGGCGGTGTCACGGTCGATCTGTCCAAGATCACCGGGTTCGCGACGCTCAACACCGTCTCGGTCACCGACCAGAACGGTCGCGAGGCCGGCACGCTGCAGGGCTTCTCGCTCTCGAAGGACGGCACGCTCGTCGGTCAGTTCTCGAACGGCGAGTCGCTCGCCGTCGGCCGGATCGCCCTCGCGACCTTCGCCAACCCGGTCGGCCTCGAGAAGACCGGCGCCTCGGGTTACCGTGCGACCGCGAACTCGGGCAACGCGACCATCGGCATCCCCGGCTCGCCCGGTGTCGGCTCGCTCGCCAGCGGCACCCTCGAGATGTCGAACGTCGACCTGTCGCAGGAGTTCACCAACCTGATCGTCGCCCAGCGCGGCTTCCAGGCGAACGCCCGCATCATCACGACGTCCGACGAGGTGCTGCAGGAGCTCACCAACCTCAAGCGCTAGCCGCCCGCCGGCCCCGCCTCGAACTCTGTTGCGGAAGAAGAACCCCTGTTCACCGGGGTTCATCTTCCGCAACGGGGTTCTTCTCGCCGGCAGCTGCAGCCGCGGCAGCGCCGGCGGCCGCCGCCCCGCCGGCAGCAGCGGCAGCCGCGAACGCCGCCCGCAGCCTCCGCCCGCGCGCCGGGTTCAGCGCCTCGACCCAGGCGATCCGCCCGAGCAGGTGCGCCCGGAACTCGGGCACCCCGCGCCGGTTCTGCGCCTCGAACCCCGTCCGGGCCGCATTGTGCAGCACAGCCCGGAGCTCGTCGTAGGAGGCGCGGGTCACGTTCGTCCCGGAGTTCACGACGACCCCGGTGACCGTCTGCCGCGTCGCCGCCCCTCGCACGCGCGTCTTGCGCGGGTTGATCGTGTGCCCCTCGTCCGCGACGATCCGACCGACCCCGCGGACGAACGCGTCCGCCCGTGCCGCGAGCCCGGTCCCGCCGCTGAACGCGAGGTCGTCGGCGTAGCGCGTGTACGTCGCCCCGGCGGCCGCGGCATAGCCCGTGAGTCGCGAGTCGAGCCTCCTCGTCGCGATGTTCGCGAGCGCGGGCGAGGTCGGCGCCCCCTGGGCGACGTGCGCGACGGCCAGTGCCCGCCGTAATGCGAAGCGTTCGTCGACGGACCCGCCCGGCGGCATCGCCGACAGCACGGCGGCCGGCACCCGCGTCGTGCACAGTCCGGTCAGCACGTGGGCGACGGCGTCGGGCAGCCCCTCACGGCGGAGCGCGCCGAACACCCGCCCGGCCGTGACGTGCGCGAAGAACGACGTGAGGTCGAGCGCGATGACCACCTCGGAGTCGCTGTGCAGCCCGGCGCCCGTGATCGCGCTGCGCCCCGGGACGAACCCGTGGGCGGCGTCATGCAGCGGCACCGCCGACAGCACCCGATCGAGAACGGCCCGCTGCAGGTCCCGCAGCCGGAAGCCGGGCACCTCGAGCAGCCGAGGAGTGCGCCCGGGGCGGGGTCGCCACTCGTAGCGGTGATGCTGCAGGGCCCCCTGGGCGATGCGGGTGTTCCAGCCGCGCGGGTCCGCGAACCAGTCGAGCTCGCCGACGGTGACTCCGAGCAGGCGTGCCACGTCGGCGACCCCGTCGAGGCCGAGGAGGCGCGGGTCGGCCGAGCGCGCCTCCTCCGTCACGATCGCGGGGTGCACGATGCGCAGCGAGCGGCCCGTCGCGGCGGCTCGTGCCCGGCCCCGCCCCAGGGCGGCGCTCGCGTGCACGACGTCGGCGAGCAGCCGCGCCTCGTTCTGCGGGACCCGGGGGAACACGCGGCGGATCTCGTGCGCGAGCCCGCGGTGCCACGGGGCGGGCTCGTCGCCGAGGGCGCGGGCGATCGCGGTCGCGAGCGCGCTCTCGTGCCAGGCGGGCGCGTCGAGCAGCGCGGCCGCGAGCCCCGTGGCGACGGCGTCGGCCCTGCCCGTCGGCGGCCTCAGGACCGGCCGCCCGACTCGGGTGATCGGCGACGGGAGGACGACTCGTGCGTCGGTCCGTGCCGCTGGCCGCGCGCAGCGCGGTGGGCGGCTCGGGGAGCGGTGCCGTGGTCGATCTGCGTGCCCCGGGGTAACCCCGGAGAGGCCTGCTCAGCGCGTGAGCCGGCCGCCTCGTCCCCCCGTCGCGTCACCCGGTCACCGTAACCCGCGCCTCCTCGGCTCCGCCAGCCCCGCATGCCGGGTGTACCGTCGAAGCAAAACAACGCCCGTCGTTCATCTCGATCCGCCGAGCATCGGGGCTGTGCGAGGGCGTGACCCGCAGAGAGAGAAGCGCCCCGTGAAAGCACTGCAGTACCGGACCATCGGCTCCCGCCCCGAGCTCGTCGAGATCGAGAAGCCGACGCCCAAGGCGTCCGAGATCCTGCTGCGGGTGACCGCGGCGGGCGCCTGCCACTCGGACGAGTTCATCATGGGCGCCTCCGCCGAGGACTACTACTTCAAGCCGTTGCCGCTCACCCTCGGGCACGAGGTCGCCGGTGTCGTCGAGGCGATCGGCGACGGCGTCACCGACGTCGAGATCGGCGAGTCCGTGATCGTCTACGGCCCCTGGGGCTGCGGGCGCTGCTACCACTGCGCCAAGGGTGACGAGATGAACTGCGAGAAGGGCATGCGCGCCCCGGGCATCTTCAGCGACGGCGGCATGGCCGAGTACATGATCGTCGACGACGCCCGCCACCTGGTGCCGCTGGGCGACCTCGATCCGGTCGACAACGTCTCGCTCACGGATGCGGGGCTCACCCCGTACCGGGCCGTGAAGTCGGCGCTGCCGAAGCTGACCCCCGGCACGACGGCCGTCGTCATCGGGGCGGGCGGGCTCGGGCACGTCGCGATCCAGCTGCTGAAGGCGCTGACGCAGTCGACCGTCATCGTGCTCGACCTCGGCCCCGAGCAGCTCGAATTCGCGACGAAGGTGGGCGCGGACCACACCTTCGCCTCGAACCCCGACGCGGTCGAGCCCATCAGGGAGTTGACCGGTGGCCTCGGTGCCGACGTCGTCTTCGACTTCGTCGGCATCCAGCCGACCGCGGACCTCTCGGCCGCCCTCGTCGCCCGGGCCGGCAGCGTCGTCATCGTGGGTGTCGCGAGCGGGGCCGTGCCGATCGGCCAGACGACCGTGCCGCTCGACGTGACCGGTCGCGCGATCAACTGGGGCTCGCGTGCCGAGCTGATGGAAGTCGTCGAGCTCGCCAAGCGCGGCGCCATCCGCATCCACACCGAGCGGTTCTCCCTCGACGAGGCGACCACCGCCTACGAGAAGCTGCACAACCGCGAGATCCGCGGGCGTGCCGTGATCGTCCCGGGGCGCTGACGCCCCTCGGGTCGCCGCACCTGCACCGAAAACCCCGTTGCGGAAGAAGAACCCCGTTGGACACGGGTTCTTCTTCCGCAACGGGGTTCTTCGTGTGTGCCGCCTCACAGAAGGAGGCGCGGTGCCGATGCACCGCGCCTCCTCCCGTCAACGCGACGGAACCGACTCAGTTCGAGTAGACGCTGGGGTCGCTCGCGCCGACGGCGACCAGGGCGATGATCGAGATGATGTAGATGATGATGGCGGCGAAGCCGACGATGATGCCGGTCAGGGCGAGGCCGCGACCCTTCTCGCCCGTGCGCTTGATCTGCGACAGGGAGATGAAGCCGACGATGATGCCGACGATCGGGATGACGAAGCCGCCGATGATGGCGACGATCGAGAGGACGTTGTACTTCTCGGTCGGGGCGGGCTGGTTGCTGTAGGGCTGGGGCGTGGTCATGACTGCTCCTGATGGGTGATCGGACGATGAGCTCAGCGCCCGGTCGAATCCCCCCAGGTGCAGAGCGCCCTCAATATACCGAGTTCCGGCTCTCCAGGGGATTCATTTCATGGCGTCGTCGTGTCTCAGGTGTGACCGACGTAACGCCCCTGCTTGTGGTTCATGGCGAGCACGAGGTTCAGCACGACCGCGCCGGCGGCCGACAGCAGCACGGTCAGCGGCGAGACGACGGTCAACGACGCGAGCACGATCAGCACGTCGACGACCATCTGGACGTAGCCGGCCCGCCAGCCGAGGCGCTCCTGCAGCACGAGGGCGAGCACGTTGACACCGCCGAGGCTGGCCCCGTGACGGAAGAGGATCAGCAGCCCGATGCCGACGAGCAGGTTGCCGCCGAGGGTGCCGTAGACCGGGTTCAGCCGGTCGATGTGGAACATCAGCGGGTGCAGGTACGAGAACGCCGAGACGAGGGCGACCGTGATCACCGTCCGGATGGTGAACCCGACGCCCTTCTTCCAGATCGCCAGCGCGAAGAACGGCACGTTCACCAGCAGGAACAGGACGCCGAACGACAGATGCGTCGCGTAGCTCACGAGCAGCGCCAGACCTGCCGTACCGCCCGACACCGAGCCGCTCTGCTTCAGCAGGAACAGCCCGAAGGAGGCGGTGAAGACACCCGTCAGAACCCCGGCCACGTTCTCGGCGAGCGAGTGCTTCGTCGCGTCGGCGGTCGCGGCCTCGTCGGTCAGGGCGGGGTCGTCCACGCCCGGGGTGCTCTGGTCGGTCACCGGGACATCTTGCCAGCCCCGCCGCCGCTCCCGTGCCGTCGGACCCTCGCGTCCCGGCGAAACCCTCTCGCGCAGGCGAGGGTTCCGCCGCAACGCGGGGGTCTGCCCGCGCGGTCTCGTCGCTCAGTCGCGCCGAGGCTCGGCGAGTGCCTCGGCTTGCAGCGCCCCGAGCAGCGCGAGGGCGTCGCCGTCGGGCGACCCGACGGGCGACCCGACGGGCGCGGTGTAGAGCACCAGGAACTGGTTCTGCTCGGTGATCGCAAGGGTGTCGCAGTCCACCGTCACCGCGCCGACCGCCGGAAGCCGGAAGGTCTTCGTGAGTGCCGGTGAGGGTTGCACGTCGTGCCGCTCCCAGAGGCGGGCGAACTCGGTGTTCCGGGCGCGCAGCTCGTCGACGAGCCCGACGACCTCGCCGTCGTCGGGGTGCTGCGCCACTGTGGCGCGCAAGCGCATCACGACGTGCTGTTGGAACTCGGCGCCGTCGGACAGCCCGTATGGCGTGTCCGGGGGCTCGTCGAGCGTGTCGGCGGGGAAGGCCTGACGGGCCAGGTTTCGGCTCGCCCGATCGCGAAGCGAGAAGTCCTCCAGGAGTGCCGCCGCGAGCGGATTCCAGGCGAGCACCTCGAAATCGGCCGAGATGACGATGGCTGCGGTGTAGGGCATCCGACCGATCGCCGCGAGGATTCCCGGGCGGACCGTGCGGTCGACTGTCCCGTGGTGCAGCGGTGCGGTGCCGGCTAGGAGATGCAGGTGAGCGGACTCGGCATCGGTGAGGCGGAGTGTGCCCGCGATGCCTGCCAGGACCTCCGAGGAGGGGCGGGGCGCGCGACCCTGCTCGAGCCGGACGTAGTACTCGGTGGAGATGTGTGCCAGCACGGCGACTTCCTCCCGGCGGAGTCCGGGCGTACGACGCCGCGTCCCCGACGGCAACCCGACGTCCTCCGGCCGGAGGCGCTCCCTCCGGGAGCGGAGGAACGTCGCGAGCTGCTGTCTGTCCATGTGCCGAGTCTGCTCTGCCGGGGCGTGTGCACGGTGGTACCGGATGTACCTGGCTCCCTTCGTCGTGACGAGGGGAGGCTGATCGCATGACAACCGACACCACCACCACACACCGTCCCCTCGGCCTGCTCTCCGACAAGGTCGTCTTCGTCTCCGGTGCCAGCCGCGGCATCGGGGCCGCGGCCGCCCGTCTCTTCGCTCGGGAGGGCGCCTCCGTCGTTCTGGCAGCCCGCAGCACGGGTGCCCTCGACGCCGTGGTCGCCGACATTCGCGAGGGCGGCGGCATCGCCGACGCCGTCCCGCTCGACCTCGCCGACCCCACCAGCATTCGAGCGGCCGTCGAGCGGGTCGACGCGCTGCACGGTCGCCTCGACGGCGCGTTCAACAATGGCGCCGCCATCCAGGAGCCCGGCCCCCTCGACGAGACGAGTGACGACGATCTCGAGACCCAGTTCGCCGTGAACTTCCGGGGGCACTGGGTCGCGATGACGGCGCAGGCCGCCCTGATGCGCCGTTCCGGCGGTGGGGCCATCGTGAACACGTCGAGTATCGGGAGTCGCCGCGCGAACCCCGCCCTGCCCGCTTACGGTGCGATGAAGCGAGCCCTGAACAGCATCACCGAGACCGCCGCGGTGACCTGGGCGCCCGAGGCGATCCGGGTGAACGGCATCACCCCGGGTGGGACGGCCACCGAGATGATCGAGGCGTGGGAGGCCGCGACGCCGGGCGTGACCGAGCAGATCAACGCCTCGGTGCCGCTCGGTCGGATGGCTCGCCCCGAGGAGGTCGCCGAGGTGGCAGCCTGGCTGCTGAGCGACCGTGCCTCGATGGTCACCGGCGCGATCGTGCCGGTGGATGGGGGCGCCGGCGCCTGACAGGGGCGGGCCGCACCCCGGACAGCCGCGCCGCAGGCCCTCAGCGACCCGCCAGCGCGAGTGTCACGGCGCCGCCGACGATCACGACCACCGCGAGCAGCGAGGCGACGACCGGGTGCCGCTGCGGCCACGACTGCAGCTCTGGTGCGAGGCGCTCGAGCTGGGCGGGCGTGAGCGGCTGCTCCGCCGTGGGCCGAGCCGCGCCGAGCGCCTCGGCGAGTTCGACGAGGTCGGCGGGCCTCCACCAGGTCGTCGTCAGGGTCAGGCGCCGACCGTCGGCGCCGCGCACGATGAGCTTGCTCACCGGCTGCAGGGCCTTCATCAGCGCGAGCACGGAACGGTGCCCCGGCTCCAGCGACACCGTCGTCGTATGCCCGAAGCGCGTGTACCGGAGTGCCCGCGCGTCGAGGGTGACGCGCGATCGCGTGAGATACCAGGTCGCGCCGAGTCCGATCACGACGATCATGAGGGGGAACGTCACGAGTGCCGTCGGCCCGAGGCGATACCCGAGGACGGTGAGCACGACGGCGGCCCCCGCAGCCCGGGGCAGGAGGCCCGTCGCGAACTGCCGCAGATCCGGACGGCGGGTGATGACGCGGTCCGTCGAAGCCGTGGTGACGGTCGCCGCCCTCGCGACGTGCATCGAGGGGTGGTCGGATGAAGGGGTGTGTGACGACATCGGTTCTCCAGAACAAGTGGAATGTGCAATGTCACACACCCTAGGGTCGTCGAGAGCGGCGTGACAACCGGCACCGCGCCTCCTGTGGACAGATGCATTGCCCTTCTGTCGCAAGGCAAAAAGGCGGGCTCATTTCTGACAGAATCCCGGAGGCGCCCCGCGGCGCCCGCAGGGAAGGAACCACCATCGACGCCACCGTCAAGTCGCAGGTCGACCAGGTCTGGAACGCCTTCTGGTCGGGCGGCATCGCGAACCCGCTGAACGCTATCGAGCAGATGACCTACCTGCTCTTCATCCGTCGCCTCGACGAGGTGCATACGCGTGAGGAGAACCGGTCGAACGCGACCGGCCAGCCGATGCGGACGAGGGTCTTCCCCGACGGCAGCGACGACACGGCACGTCGACCGCGTCCCTACGACGACCTGCGCTGGTCGCGCTTCAAGAACTTCACTGCGGCCGAGATGTTCGATGTCGTCGAGCAGAACGTGTTCCCGTTCATCCGACGCCTCGGCGAGGAGGGCTCGTCGTTCGCGGCGAACATGGCGGACGCGCGGTTCGGCATCCCGACGCCGGCCCTCCTGTCGAAGGTGGTGGACCTGCTCGATCACATCCCGATGGAGGCGCGGGACACCAAGGGCGACATATACGAGTACATGCTGAGCAAGCTCGCGACCTCCGGTCAGAACGGGCAGTTCCGCACATCTCGTCACATCATCCAGCTGATGGTCGACATGATCGCGCCCGGCCCGAAGGATACGATCATCGACCCGGCGGCGGGTACCGCAGGATTCCTCGTCGCGGCGGCCGAGTACCTCGACCAGCACCATCCCGAGATCTACAGCGACCCGGCGGCGATGGCGCATTTCAACAACGCGGCCTTCACCGGTTTCGACTCCGACGCGTCGATGTCGCGGATCGGCAGCATGAACATGCTGCTGCACGGGGTCGAGAACCCGGTGATCGAGCGCCGCGACAGCCTCGCCCAGGGGCACGCGGACGCCGCGGAGCGCTACTCGGTTGTGCTCGCCAACCCGCCCTTCGCGGGCAGCCTCGACTACGAGTCCACGGCCACGGACCTGTTGTCGATGGTGAAGACGAAGAAGACGGAGTTGCTCTTCCTGGCGCTGATGCTGCGCCTGCTGAAGAACGGCGGGCGTGCCGCCGTGATTGTGCCCGACGGAGTCCTCTTCGGCTCGTCGAAGGCGCACAAGGACATCCGCAAAATGCTCGTCGACGACCACAAGCTCGACGCCGTGGTCAAGCTACCCAGCGGGACCTTCAAGCCCTACACCGGGGTGTCGACCGCGATCCTCTTGTTCACGAAGACGAGCTCGGGTGGTACGGACAACGTCTGGTTCTACGACGTCCGTGCCGACGGCTTCACGCTCGACGACAAGCGCACCCCGGTCGAGGCGAACGACCTGCCCGACGCGCTCGCTCGGTGGAAGACGATCGGTGACGCCGACTCGCCCGAGCGGGAGCGCCCCCGCACCGCGCAGTCGTTCTTCGTGCGGCGCGACGAGATCGTCGCCGAGGGCTACGACCTCAGCATCAACCGCTACCGCGAGGTCGAGCACGAGGAGGCGGTGCACCGGTCCCCGGAAGAGATCCTTGCCGACCTCGCCGCCCGTGAGCGCGAGATCGCCGACGGACTCGCGTCATTGAGGCGTGAGATCGCATGAGCAGGCTCGCAGATATAGCTCAAATAAATCCGCGGCAGGAGAAAGCAGTAGATGACGGCCGCCTCGTGTCGTTCCTGAGCATGGCTGACGTCAGTGAGGAGGGTTCTACGACGCCAGGTGAGACTCGCGAATATCGTGAAGTCCGCCGGGGCTATACACCTTTTCAGCGAGGCGATGTGCTCGTTGCGAAGATCACCCCGTGCTTTCAGAATGGCAAAATCGCCCAAGCCCTTACAGAACATCACCTCGGGTTTGGCTCTACTGAATTCCATGTGATTCGACCTGACAGTGCAAAAGCTGACACGCGCTACGTAATGCATCTTTTGCGGACCCCTGTGATTCGCATCGCGGGGGAGCGCTTCATGACGGGGAGTGGCGGCCAGCGACGAGTGCCACCGAGCTACCTCGGGAATCTGGAGGTACCTCTCCCACCGCTCCCCGAGCAGCGCCGCATCGCCGCCATCCTCGACCAGGCCGACGAGCTTCGAGCCAAGCGCCGCCGAACCCTCGCCCTACTCGACTACCTTCCAGAGCAAATCTTTGCGGAGACGTTCCTCAGTGCTGGTCGTGCCCAGTCCTCCCTGGAAGAGCTGGCGACTTGGCAGGCCGGAGGGACACCCTCTCGGTCGGAACATGCCTACTTCTCGGGTGACATTCCATGGATGACATCGGGTGAGCTCGGGCCCATTCGTGCCTCTGCGTCCAAAGAGATGTTGACCTCGGATGCAATCGCCCATTCGTCGGCCAAGATGATCCCAGAGGGGTCACTTTTGCTCGGCATGTACGATTCGGCTGCGCTCAAATCGAGCATCAGTGTGGGTAGGGTCTCCTGTAACCAGGCAGTAGCGTTCGGTGTACCGCTGGTTGATGTCAGTCCAGAATTCCTTTATTTTGCAGTTCAATCTCAGCGGGCTAGCGTGCTCGCTCGGAGGCGGGGCGCGAGGCAAAAGAACCTCAATCTCTCGATGATCCGAAGCATCACTGTGCCGGATGCGTCAGCGGCCGAACGCCTGGCATTTGCTCGCACGGTCAATAGAATCGAAACTTTGAGACGAGCCGCGGAGGCGCACCTCGCCCACCTCGACGAGCTCTTCGCCTCCCTGCAGCACCGCGCCTTCACCGGGCAGCTCTGAGGCGTAGGCGGCAGGTCCAAGACGAGCCGCGCCTCCTACCCCCGGCTCAGCAGCGAGTTCACGTACCGGTTCAGGCTCACGCCCTGTCGTGCGGCCGCGATCGTCAACCAGCGGTGCATGTCGGGTGTGGTCCGCAGGCGGAACTCTCCGCTGAACCGGCGCTCGCCGAAGGAGGCTGGCACGGGTTCCCCGCTCTCCACGAGGTCGTCGACGACCTCGCCGACCAGCGTGCGCAGGCCCGCGAGCGCCGCGTCCTGATCGGCGTCGAGCCACGAGAGCGACGGGAACTCCGCCACGGTCGCCGCGTACTCCTGGTCGTCGGCCGACCAGGCGACCGCGTAGCTGTAGTGCCGCACATCGGGGGTGCTGAGCACGGTGTTCATCGTTCCTCCATCTTGTCGATCGCCGCCAGGACCTGCTTGACCTGGTAGGCCTTCGCCTTGCCGTGGTCATTCTGGATGTTCACCCGTGGGTCTCCCTGCCACGGCATCCGGTAGACCGAGTGGCTCCCGCCCCTTCGGCGCGGTTCGCCGAACTTGTTGTCGCAGACCTTCTCAAGGTCTGCGAAGCGGACATTCGCTGGGTTCTTTCGCATGCTGGTGATGATCGAATCGAGGGAACCCACTCCATTATGGTTCCACTATCGACACCGCTTCGCAAGCGATGAACCACCTCTTGGGGGCTTGGTCGCCCGAGCGACCCGCCGATAGGCTGACGCCACACGCACCAGGGGGGCCAGCGGCGGTCATGAGCAACTTCGACTTCATCCGGCAGGGCTGGCCGGAGCTCGCCGAGCAGGCCCGCCGTGCCGAGCATTACGCCGTCGGCGACCCTCGCACGTCGCTGTTCTATGCCCGCCGTGCTCTCGAGGCCGCTG
This sequence comes from Frigoribacterium sp. 2-23, assembly GCF_049601585.1. Taxonomy (GTDB): domain Bacteria; phylum Actinomycetota; class Actinomycetes; order Actinomycetales; family Microbacteriaceae; genus Frigoribacterium. The sequence continues at coordinate 391,271 of NZ_CP187126.1, forward strand.
TCGAGTGGACGTTCCGTGCCGATGCCTCCCTCGGTCCCGTCTACCGTGAAGACCTCAACGCGAGGCTGCACGACGCCTCCTTCATGCACCTCGCGGGCCCGGCCGTCCTCGACAAGATGCACGTCATCCGCCAGCGCGGCAACGCGGCGGTCCACCGCGACGCCCCGGTGACCGTCCGCGAGAGCGAGGCGACGGTTCGCGAGCTCTTCCACGTCTTCGTGTGGTTCGCGTCGACCTTCGCCCTCACCCCGGACGCCCGCCCGGCGGCCGGGCTGCGCTTCGACGCAGCGCTCGTGCCGTGCCCCCGGGTGAGCACCGCCCAGACGACTCGAGCCGAGACCGAGCAGCTCGCCGAGCGACTGCGCGTCGCGGACGATGAGCTCGCACGAGCCGAACAGGCCAACGTCGCGCTCGAGGCGGAGCTCGAGCAGCTCCGGGCTCAGGTGGCAGCGGCCAAGCCCGTCAACGTCGCCCACCCGGTGCCGCACGACTTCCAGGAGGCGCAGACCCGGGCCGACCTGATCGATCCTCTGTTGAGGGAGTCGGGGTGGCTGCTCGACCAGGCCCGCGATCGCGAGTACCCGGTCATGGGGCTGCCCGACCGCGACGGCGGCGACACGGCGACGGGCCGAGCCGACTACGTGCTCTGGGGCGCGGACGGCAAGCCGCTCGCGGTCGTCGAGGCCAAGCGGGCCAGCTCGGACGCCCTCGTGGGCCAGCAGCAGGGTCGCCTCTACGCCGACGCGCTGGAGCGCGAGTTCAGCCAGCGGCCCGTCATCTACGTGACCAACGGTTTCGAGACCTGGCTGTGGGACGACCTCGCCTACCCGCAGCGTCGGGTCCAGGGCTTCGCCACACGGGACGAGCTGCAGTGGCTCGTCCAGCGCCGCCAGAGCCAGACCCCACTGACACCTCCCGCGATCGACTCGGCCATCGTCGACCGCCTCTATCAGCAGCAGGCGATCACGCGCGTGACCGAGGCGTTCGACGCCCACCAGCGGCGCGCGCTCCTCGTCATGGCCACCGGCACGGGCAAGACCCGCACGGTCGTGGCGCTCGCCGACTCCTTGATGCGGGCGAACCGCGTCAAGCGGGTGTTGTTCCTTGCCGACCGTGTCGCGCTCGTGCGGCAGGCGGCCCGGCGCTTCGTCGAGTTCTTGCCGGACGAGACGGTCGTGAACCTGGTCGAGACCAAGGACGTGACCGGTCGCGTCTCCGTCTCGACCTATCAGACGATGATGGGCCTCATCGATCAGCGGGACGCGGACGGCGTGCGCCGGTTCGGGCCGAACCACTTCGACCTGATCGTCGTCGACGAGGCCCACCGCTCGATTTACCAGAAATACCGGTTCCTCTTCGACTGGTTCGACGCCCTCGTGGTCGGCCTCACGGCGACCCCCAAGGACGACGTCGACCACGATACCTACGAGCTCTTCGGCCTCGAGTCCGGCGTCCCCACCGACTCGTACGACCTCGAGCGGGCCATCGACGACGGCTACCTCGTGCCGCCGGTGGGTCGAGTCGTGGCGACCCGCTTCACGCGTCAGGGCATCCGCTACGACGACCTCAGCGACGACGAGAAGGAGCGCTGGGAGGAGGAGGACTGGGGTGAGGAGATCCCGGACGCCGTGGACGCCTCGGCCGTGAACGACTGGCTCTTCAACCGCGACACCGTCGACGGCGTCCTCAAAGTGCTGATGGCCGAGGGGCGCACCGTCGGGGGTGGCGACACGATCGGCAAGACGATCGTTTTCGCCCGGAACCAGGCGCATGCCCGGTTCATCGAGGAGCGTTTCAACGCGAGCTACCCGCACTTCCACGGCCTGCTCGCTCAGGTGGTGACCTACCAGACCCCGAACCCCGGCCACTTCATCGACGAGTTCTCGAACCCCGACCGCATGCCGCAGATCGCCATCTCGGTCGACATGCTCGACACCGGCATCGACGTGCCCGACGTCGTCAACCTCGTCTTCTTCAAGCCCGTCGGGTCGAAGACCAAGTACTGGCAGATGGTCGGTCGCGGCACGCGCCTCCGTACCGAGCTCTACGGGCCGAACGGCCAGGACACGGACGGCGTGTCTGACCGCGCCGGCGACAAGAAGGACTTCGTCATCTTCGACGTCGGCGGCAACATCGCCTACTTCAACGCCGACGTCCCCGAGGCTCCGACCAGCACGACCCGATCGCTGCGTTCCCGTCTCTTCCTCGCGCGCCTCCGTCTCCTGCAAGGTCTCGACCACCAGGAGGCGCGGGCGGGCGACGAGGTCCAGCTCCGTTACGATCTCGCGGCGCTGCTGCACGGGCGGGTGGCAGGCATGACCGCGGCCAACGTCCTCGTGCGGCCTCACCGCCGTGTCGTCGAGCGCTTCGCCCAGGGACGCGAGTGGGCGTCGCTGGACGACGACGCGGTCGCCGCAGCCGTGGAGGTCGCCGACCTGCCCTCGACGGCCGACGCCGCCGATACCGACGAGGACGCCAAGCGCTTCGACCTGCTCGCACTCAGGGCTCAGCTCGGCGTGCTCGAAGGTGCGCCCGGCTTCGCCAGCGCTTGTGCCCGCATCATGTCAATCGCCAAGGCCCTGTCGGCACAGCGCAACATACCGGCGGTAGGGGCCCAGGGTGAGCTGCTCGACCAGGTCGTGACGCCCGAGTGGTGGGACGGCGTCACGGTGACTCAGCTCGAGGCGATGCGACGCGCCCTGCGCGGCCTCGTCCAGCTCGCCCCGCGAGCAGAGCAGCGCGTGGTCTACACGGACCTCGACGACGAGGTCGACGTGCTCGACGACATCGAAATCGTGCTCGGCGCCGGGACGGCCATCGACCGGGAGCGGTTCCGCGCGAAGACTCTGGCGTTCCTCCGAGCTCATGAGAACCACCTCGTGCTGGCCAAGCTGCGGAAGGGCGCGCCCCTGACCGAGCAGGACGTGGTGAGCCTCGAGACCCTTCTACTCGAGAGCGGCGAAGTCGATCCCGCGCACCTCGCCCTTGCCGTCGAGGAGGCGCAGGGCCTCGGCCACTTCATCCGCTCTGTCGTCGGCATGGACCGCGCTGCGGTGAGCGACGCGCTCAGCGCGTTCATCGCGGGGACGCGCTTCACAGGCAACCAGCTCGCCTTCGTCAACCTGATCGTCGATCGCCTCACGGACCACGGCCGGGTCAGCAAGGCTCTCCTTTACGAGCCGCCTTTCACCGCGTGGGCGCCCACCGGGCCCGATGATCTCTTCGAGACCGCCGTGGTTCGCGACCTCTTCCAGGTGCTCGACCGCATCGACGCCTCGGCCGAGGCTGGCTGACCGGCTGTATGCCACCGGGCTCAGAGAGCAGGCCGTAGTGGCGAGAACCCGCGCCGCCCACTAACGAGGCGTCGCCCCCGGCCGATAGTCCCCCCTGAGCAGCTCAGGACGAGCACTCACCCCGCCCCCACGGATGGAGGCGGGAGACACAGACCTAGGACGGGCCGATGATCGTCGTCACGCGACTCAACGACAGCAGATTCGCTGTCAATCCGGACCTCATCGAGCGCATCCATGAGGTCCCCGACACGACGTTGATCATGGTGGACGGCGCGAAGTACATCGTGACCGAGCCGATGGCCGACGTCATCGACATGATCGCGCGCTACCGGGCCCGCATCGTCGCCCTCGCGTACGACGAGCCCGCCCTGCCCGCCGCGACGACCGCCCGCACGACCGGCCCGCAGCTCGGCCTCGTCCGCGGCTCGACCGGCGACGGCGTCGTCAGCGCGTTCCCCGCAGCCGCAGTCCCCGCAACAGCCCCCGCCACCCCCGAGGGGCGCTGACCATGGATCCCGCAACGATCATCGGCATCCTCCTCGCCTTCGGCGCCCTGTTCGGCATGATCAAGCTCGAGGGCGTGCACATCGAGGGTCTGCTGCTGCCGGCCCCCATGCTGCTCGTCTTCGGTGCGACGATCGCCGTCGGTATCGCCGGCACGACCCTCAAGGACTCGATCGCGGCGTTCAAGGCGATCCCGCGGGCGTTCACCGGCAAGGTGATCCCGCCGCAGTCGGTCATCGACGACGTCGTGGCGCTCGCCGAGAAGGCGCGCAGCGAGGGCCTGCTGTCGCTCGAGGCCGAGGCCGAGAAGCACGACGACCCCTTCTTGAAGGGCGCGCTGCAGAACATCGCCGACGGCACCGACGGCGAAGAGCTGCGCATCCTGCTTGAGGACGAGATCGAGTCCCGGGTCGCCGCCGACCGCAGCGCGGCGAAGTTCTTCATGAGCCTCGGCGGCTACGCCCCCACCGTCGGCATCATCGGCACGGTCGTGAGCCTCACGCACGTGCTCGAGAACCTGGCCTCGCCCGACGAGCTCGGCCCCCTCATCGCGGCCGCGTTCGTCGCCACGCTCTGGGGTCTGCTCAGCGCCAACTTCATCTGGTTGCCGTTCGGTTCGCGGCTGAAGAAGCTCGCGGATCTCGACGAAGCCCGCATGACGCTGCTGCTCGAAGGCGTCCTGGCCGTCCAGGCGGGAAGCCAGCCGCGCCTCCTCGGCGAACGCCTCAAGGCGATGGTGCCGGTCCAGAGTCTCAAGGGAGGCGCGGGCAAGGCCGGTAAGGCAGCCAAGGGCGAGAAGGCGGGCAAGGGCACCGCGAAGGACCAGGAGCTGGCCGCGTGAGCGGCTCGCGCGGCGGCCGCAAGAAGAAGGCGCACGCCGAGGACGAGCACCCCGACGAGCGCTGGATGGCGTCGTACATGGACATGATCACGGTGCTGATGTGCATGTTCATCGTGCTGTTCGCGATGTCGAGCGTCGACCAGGACAAGTACATCGCGCTCCGCAACTCGCTCGCGACGGGGTTCGGGCAGACCGACGTCGGCAAGGTCGATTCCGCCAAGGGCACCGTCGTGCCGCCCGACGAGGTGTCGAAGACGGGCGACGGCTACGCCATCGGCGACGCCAAGGAGAAAAGCGCGAGCGCCGCGTCGGGGCAGGCGAATACCGCCGTCGACCTCGCCCAGAAGGAGCTCGACGACCTCACCGCGATCAAGCAGGCGATCACGGCGAACCTCGAGGGCACGGGGCTCAAGGCCGACGTCGAGTTCGCGACGGACGCGCGCGGCCTGACCGTGCGTCTCGTCGGCAGCGAGACGTTCTTCGGCACGAACAGTGCCGACCTGAGCGACACCGCGGTGCGGGTGATGGATGCGATCGCCCCCGTGCTCAAGACGTCCGAGCACGACGTCTCGGTCGAGGGCCACGCCGATCAGCGCAACTCGACGGCGCCCTACGCCACGAACTGGGAGTTGTCGAGCGCCCGGGCGACGCAGGTCCTCCGCGACCTCGTCGAGCGCGGCGGCATGCCCGAGGGGCACATCCAGGCCGTCGGCTTCGGGTCGTCGAGGCCGCTGGCCACGGGGGCCACCGACACCGACTTCGCCTCGAACCGGCGCGTCGACATCGTCGTGCTGTCGAACCAGAGCGACGACGTGAGCGCGCTCATCCCCGAGCTCGAGAAGAAGGTCGAAGGCGCCGGAGGCACGACTCCCGCCACGACCACGACCGACACCTCCGGCGCGGGCACGACCGGCACGACCACGACGAGCACGGACAAGACCAGCACCGACAAGACCGGCACCGACAGGACGAGCACCGACAAGAAGAAGAAGGAGGCAACCCAGTCCGGGGGGCACTGACGCTTCTCTTCTAACGCGCTGAGCACGACGGACGATAGGTGCCGTCGTGACCCTGATCGACGCCTCCGCACCGACGGCAGCACCGATGGCCGCGCCGGCGACCCCGCCCGCGCCTCCCGCCGGTGTCTTCGCGCGCCCGTCGCGGCAGGTCGAGGTCTACGACTTCCGTCGTCCGACGACGCTCGCGCGCGAGCACTCCCGCGTGCTGGAGCTCGCCTTCGACACGTTCGCGCGCCAGTGGGGCACGCAGTTGACGGCCAAGGTGCGCGTGCTGTCGCAGGTCACCTGCGAGCAGGTCGGCATGTACACGTACGACGAGTACGCGTCGTCGCTGCCGGCGACCACCGCGATGGTGCTCTGCCCGCTGGAGGGCATCGGCCCGAAGGCCGTCGTGCAGTTCCCGTCGGCGGCCGCGCTCACGTGGGTGAGCCACATGCTGGGCGCATTGAAGCCCGCGCCCACCCCCGAGCGCACGTTCACGCCGATCGAGCAGGCCCTCGTCCGTCGCCTCATGGAGGACGCGCTCGACGACCTCCGCTACTCGTTCGGCTCGCTGCTCGTCGACCAGATCGGCATCGGCGGGTTCCAGTACAACTCGCAGTTCGCCCAGGCGGCGCAGAAGTCCGACCTGATGATCGTCGCGTCGTTCGAGATCCGGGTCGGCGAGCGCGTCGCCCCGGGCACGGTGGCGATCCCGGCCGAGGTGCTGCTGCCGCAGCTCGGCGAGGCGAACCCGACGATCAACTCGGCCGACGCGCGCGAGCTGCTCGGCGCCCAGCTGGCCGGGGTGCCGGTCGGCGTCTCGCTGCAGTTCGCCCCTGCGGCCGTCGTGCCGAGTGTCGTGCTCGGGCTCGCCGTCGGCGACGTGCTGCCGCTGCCGCACCCGCAGAACCGTCCGCTCGCGATCGTCGTCGATGGTCAGCCCGTCGGTCGCGCGGCCGTCGGGGCCAACGGCTCCCGGCTCGCGGGGATCGTCGTCTCCACCTCTCTGACCGGCACCGAAGAAGGAACCTCATGACCGTGGCCACCATCACCCTGCACACCGCCGCGGCGGAGGCCCTGGTCGCCCAGCTGCCCACCCCGGCGCCGCTGCGGGCCGTGCCTCTCGACGCGACCATCGCCTCCGGAGCCCGCACCGCCGCCCGCGACGTCGTGCTGACCTCGTTCGTCGGTGCCGTCTCGGCCGACCTCGCCCTCGTGCTCGTCGACATGGACCAGCTCGCCGCCGCGGCCGGCACCGACTCGCCGCTCGTCTCGGTGACGGACGTGCTGCGCCCCGCGCTTGAGGCCGCCACGGCGACCCTCGGCGCCGGCGTGCTCGGCGAGAGCCGTCGCGAGCCGGCCGAGGCGCTGCTCGCCGACCCCGACACCGTCGTCTTCGACCTGACCGCCGCGGGTGCACCCGCCGGCTGGTTCGCCATCCGCATCCGCGAGAACGGAACCGTGGGAGGCGCGGTGCAGCCCGCCTCGCCGACTCCCGTGTTCTCGTCGATCGCCGGCAACCTCGGCCGCATCAACAACGTCGAGATGAGCCTCACGGTCGAGATCGGCCGCACCCGGATGTCGGTGCGCGACGTGCTGGGCCTCGAGCCGGGTGCCGTCATCGAGCTCGACCGCTCGGCCGGAGCCCCCGCCGACGTGCTCTTGAACGGCCGGCTGATCGCGCACGGCGAGGTCGTCGTCGTCGACCAGGACTACGCGATCCGCATCACGAAGATCCTCGACGTCGCCGAGGGACTCGCCTGAGCATGGACACCGTCGTCGTCGCGCTCCGCGTCGTCCTGTCGCTGGGCGTCGTGTTGGCCCTGCTGTGGGTGCTGCAGAAGCGGTTCGCCAAGGGCCTGAGGTCGGGTCGTGCGGCGTCTCCGGTAACGGTCGTCTCCCGCCAGGGCATCGGCACCAAGGCCAGTGTCGTCGTCGTCGACGTCGAGGGTGAGCGGCTCGTGCTCGGCGTGACCGACGCCTCGATCACCGTGCTCGCCGCGGCCGACGCACCGGTCGCGACGCCGACGCTGGAGCTCGTGCCGAGCCCCGCGGCCCCCGCCGACCCGTTCGCACGGACGCTCGCGGCCGTGCAGACCGAGCGCCCCCAGCCCAAACGACATGACGCGTTCGCACAGTCCGCGGTCGAAACATCAACAGGACGCGACACATCGTTTGGGGTCGGGGTCGGGGTCGGGGTCGGGGACGGCGGCGCGGCCGCCGGGACGCCGACGCTGCGCCCCCGCGGCGCCGCCCGCCGCGCAGCCCTCGCGCCCCGCGCGCGCAAAAACCCCGTTGCGCAAGTCGCACCCCGTTCGAACGGGGTTCTTCCTCCGCAACGGGGTTCGGGGCGCCGTGCCGTCGGCACCCGCCGCACCGCGAAGGCGATCGAGGGCTCGATCCTCGCGCCCGACACGTGGCGCCAGGCCGCCGCCGCGATCCGCAGCGGACGCGCCGGATGACCGCGTTCGGCTCCGCGCTGCGTCAGCTCGCGCTGCCGACCGCCCGATTCGGCCTCACCGGGAGCCGCGGCTCCGCGACCGGCGCGCACCGTGCCTCCTCGGCTCCGGGCCGCCGCGCGACCTTCGTGGCCCCGACCCTGAGCTCGACCGCCGTCGGAGCCGCACCCGTGCGCTTCGTCGACACCCGCCTCGCGCGCCTCGTCGTGCTCACCCTGCTCGTGCTGATCACGACGGCGGGGCTGCTCATGCTGATCGGCCAGCAGGCGTCGGCGGCACCCGTCGACCCCGCGGCGCCCGCCGCCCCGACGGCACCGGCCGCCCCCGGCACGGGCACCGGCACCGGCACCGGCTCGACGATGACCGGCACCGACGCGAACACGACCGAGACGTCGGGTCTCACCATCGACCTGAACGGCCCCGACGGCACCCCGTCTCAGGCCGTCGTCACGCTGATCGGCATCACGCTCTTGAGCGTCGCGCCTGCGCTGCTGCTCATGATGACGTCGTTCACGAAGATCTTCGTCGTGCTCGCCATGACGCGGAACGCCCTGGCGCTGCCGTCGATCCCGCCGAACCAGGTGCTCGCCGGTCTCGCGCTGTTCCTCAGCCTGTTCGTGATGGGGCCGATCATCGCGCACATCAACACCGACGCCGTGCAGCCGTACCTCAACGGGCAGCTCGACTTCCAGGGGGCGATCGACGCCGGTGCCGCGCCGCTGCGTCAGTTCATGCTGGCGCACACGCGCGAGGAGGACATCGCGCTGATGACCCGGTCCGCGAACCAGCCGAACCCGACCGACGCGGCGTCCGTGCCGATGCTGACGCTCATCCCGTCGTTCATGATCAGCGAGTTGCGCGCCGCGTTCATCATCGGGTTCGTCATCTTCATCCCCTTCCTCGTGATCGACCTCGTCGTCAGCGCCGCGCTCATGTCGATGGGCATGATGATGCTGCCGCCGGTGATGATCTCGCTGCCGTTCAAGATCCTGCTGTTCGTGCTCGTCGACGGGTGGGGGCTCATCATCAAGAGCCTGATCGAGAGTTACCAGGTGACCGCCTGATGGACTCCAACGCCGTCCTCGACCTGTCCATGCAGGCGCTCATCATCACGGGCAAGCTCGCCGCCCCCGTGCTGATCACGTCGCTCGTCGTCGGTTTCGCGATCTCGCTGCTGCAGTCGATCACGCAGATCCAGGAGGTCACCCTCTCGTTCGTGCCGAAGGCCGTCGCCGTCGCGATCGCCCTCATCGTCTGCGGGCACTGGATGATCAGCGAGATGGTGTCGTTCACCACCGCCGCGTTCGACCGCATCCCGCAACTGCTGAGCGGCGGCTAGGCCGATGACCTTCGATCTCGACCAGCTCGAGGCGATCATGCTGGCCGGGGTCCGCATGGTGGCCTTCCTCGTCGTGGCGCCGCCGTTCTCGTACCGGGCGTTCCCGATCCGGGTCAAGGCGATGCTGGGTCTCGGGCTCGCGATCGCCGTGGGTCCGCGGGTCGCCCCCGGGTACGACGCCCTCGGCACCGGCGAGTTCGTCGTGGCGCTCGTGCTCGAGATCGTCGTCGGCGCGGTGCTCGGCTTCCTCGTGCTGCTCGTCTTCGCTGCCGTCCAGTCGGCCGGCAGCCTGATCGACCTGTTCGGCGGGTTCACGCTGGCGCAGGCGTTCGACCCGCAGTCGATGGTCAACGGCGCCCAGTTCACGCGGCTCTTCCAGATGACGGCGCTCGCCCTGCTGTTCGCGTCGGGCGGCTACCAGCTGATCATCGGCGGCCTGACCCGGTCGTTCGACGCGTTCCCGCTCGGGCTCGGCATGGACCTCACGAACCCGGTCGAGCTGATGACGAACGCCGTCACGCAGATGTTCCTGGCGACGCTGCAGATCGCCGGGCCGCTCTGCGTCGTGCTCTTCCTCGCCGATGTCGGGCTCGGTCTGCTGAGCCGGGTCGCCCCGGCGCTCAACGCGTACGCGATGGGGTTCCCCTTGAAGATCCTCATGACGGTGATGCTCGCCGGTGGCGTGTTCCTCGCCCTGCCGAGCGTCGTCTCGAAGTTGAGCGGCGACGCCGCCGACCTGTTGCTGGGGGTGGGCTGACATGGCGGACGATTCGGGCGAGCGCTCCGAGCAGGCGACCGAGAAGCGGATGCGCGAGGTCCACTCGAAGGGCCAGCTGTCGCGCTCCCAAGACCTCAGCGCGTGGGTCGGCGTCGGCGCGACGGCCGTGATGATCCCGTCGACCATCGAGCGGGCCGCCGAAGCGGGAACCGATCAGCTGTTCACGATCAAGAGCGTCATCGCGCACCCCGACGACCTCAACGTCGTGAACGCGATGATGCACGCCTTCGGCTCGATGGCGTCGACGCTCGGCCCCATGCTCGCCGTGGTCGGCATCGCCGTGCTCGCGACCGCGGTCGCGCAGGGCGGGGTGCACCTCAAGCGCATGACCGGCAGCTACCAGCAGTTCAACCTCCTCACCGGGGTGAAGCGACTGTTCGGCACCCAGGCCCTCTGGCAGGGCGCGAAGTCGCTGATCAAGACCGCCGTCGTCGGCCTCGTGCTGTGGTTCGCGGTGCAGGGCCTCATGCCCGTCCTGATGAGCGGCGGCGGGCTGAGCGTCTCGGCCCTGATCGAGGAGGCGCAGGCCGGCACCGGCACGCTGCTGCGCGCCGCCATCGCGGCCGGTTTGCTGCTGGGCGCCGCCGACGTGTTCGTCGTCATCCGTCGCAACCGCAAGAAGACCCGGATGACGAAGAAGGAGATCAAGGACGAGCACAAGTCGAGCGACGGCGACCCCCTGGTCAAGTCGCAGCGACGCTCGCGTCAGCTCTCGATGAGCCGCAACCGCATGATCGGCGCGATCGCCGACAGCAACGTCGTGCTCGTCAACCCGACCTCCTACGCCGTCGCCCTCACCTACGAGCCGGGCAAGAGCGCACCCCGCGTCGTCGCGAAGGGGGCCGGCGTCATGGCCGCGCGCATCCGCGAGCAGGCCGAGACCTCGTCCGTCCCGATCGTCACCGACGTCCCGCTCACGCGAGCCCTGCACGCCGCCTGCGGTCTCGGCGACGAGATCCCCGTCGACCTCTACACGCCGGTCGCCCGCGTGCTCACCTTCGTCATGACCCTGCAGGCCCGCGGTGCCGCCGCCGCGGCCGGGCAGCACGTCAACCCGCGCCCGACCACGGCCGACGAGGTCGCGACGGTGCTGACGCCCGACTCCCTCGACCCCGACGTCGTGCCGAGGCGGCTGCGCATCCCGAGCGGCGCCGCCGGCCCCGCCGAGGCGCGAGCCGCCGCCGGCGCGACCCCCTCGGCGACCGCAGCCCGTCCGTCCGTCCGACCCCGCACCTCCGGAGCACACTGATGGCCCAGAACACCGCACCGAAGACCTCGCCCCTCGCGGGCCTGCCGAAGCTGCTCGTGCCGATCGGCATCGTCGGCATCGTGCTGCTGCTCGTCGTGCCCGTGCCGTCGCAGCTGCTCGACGTGCTGATCATCGTGAACATCCTGCTCGCGCTCGTCATCCTGCTGACGACGCTGTTCGTGCAGAAGCCGCTCGACTTCAGCGTGTTCCCGTCGCTGCTGCTCGTCGCGACGCTGTTCCGACTCGGGCTGAACGTCGCATCGACCCGGCTCGTGCTCGGCGACGGGTTCGCGGGCGACGTGATCGCCGCGTTCGGGCACGTCGCCGTGAGCGGCTCGATCATCATCGGCGCCGTCATCTTCTGCATCCTGATCGTCATCCAGTTCGTCGTCGTGACGAAGGGCGCCGAGCGCGTGGCCGAGGTCGGCGCACGCTTCACCCTCGACGCGATGCCCGGCAAGCAGATGGCGATCGACGCCGACCTGAACGCCGGTCTGATCACGGACGAGGTCGCGAAGCAGCGCCGCGCCGACGTCAGCGCCGAGGCCGACTTCTACGGCGCGATGGACGGCGCCTCGAAGTTCGTCAAGGGCGACGCGATCGCCGGAATCCTCATCATCATCATCAACCTCGTCGGCGGCATCGCCATCGGCGTGCTGCAGCGCGGCATGGAGATCACCGACGCGCTCGGCACCTACGGCCTGCTCACGATCGGCGACGGTCTCGTCACGCAGATCCCCGCGCTGCTGATGGCCGTCTCCACCGGCATGATCGTCACCCGCGCGAACAGCGACAACGACATGGGCTCGTCGGCGGCGACGCAGCTGACGCAGTCGCGCACCGCGATCCTGATCGCGGGTGTCGCGGCGCTCGGCATGGGGTTCATCCCCGGCATGCCGATCATCCCGTTCATGCTGATCGGCGTGACGCTGCTGCTCGTCGCCTACCGCCTCGACGTCAAGGCGAAGGCCGAGGAGGCGCGCGCGGCACTCGCGGAACAGCAGGCGCAGGTCGCGCCCGCGGAGACGACCGACGACCTGATCGAGCAGATGCGGGTGCACGCGCTCGAGATCCTGCTCGCGCCCGACCTCGTCGACATGGTGTCGGGGGCGTCCGACGACCTGCTCGGCCGGGTCAAGGCGCTGCGGCGCAAGATCGCGGTCGAGATGGGCCTCGTCGTGCCGCCGGTGCGCACTCGCGACAGCGTCGAGCTTCCGCCGTCGACGTACTCGATCCGCATCGCGGGTGTCGAGGCGGGCCGCGGCCAGGCTCCCGCACGCTCGGTGCTGGCGCTCGGCGACGCGCTCGACGGTCTGCCCGGCACGGCCACGGTGGAGCCCGTGTTCGGCCTGGCCGGCAAGTGGGTGCCGGCCGAGATGCGGCACAGCGCCGAGATGACCGGCGCGACCGTGATCGACCGGGTCTCCGTGCTCGTCACGCACCTGTCGTCGATCATCGCCGACAACGCCGCCCGGCTGCTCAGCCGCGAGGACGTGCGCGTCCTCACCGAGGGGGTCAAGCAGGTCAACCCGTCGGCCGTCGACGATCTCGTGCCCGGCATGCTCTCGCTGGCCGAGTTGCAGCGCGTGCTGCAGGGTCTCCTGTCGGAGCGCATCCCGATCAACGACCTCGCGCGGATCTGCGAGGGGCTGACGCTGCGAGCCAAGGTGTCGACCGACCCGGAGGGACTCGTCGAGGCGGCCCGCGCCTCCTTGGGTCCGGCGTTGACGGCGCAGTACCTCGACGGCACCGTGCTGCGCGTCATCATGATCGACCCGTCGCTCGAGCAGTCGATGCTCGAGGGGCTGCGGCCGAGCGACCAGGGCACGCAGATCCTGCTCGACGGGCACCGGGTCGAGCAGGTGCTCGCGTCTCTGCGCGAGTCGGTCGCGGCCGTCGAGGCGCAGGGGCTGAGCGCCGTGCTGGTCTGTGCGCCCGCGCTGCGGCCGGCGATCCGTCGACTCGTGTCGGCGCAGCAGAACGGCCTGCCGGTGCTGTCGTACCAGGAGGCGACCGCGGCCGGGTCGACCATCGAGACGGTCGGCGTCGTGCGCGCGTCCGACGCGATCGTCGGCTGAGATGTCGCCGACACGCATTCACCTGAGCGGGTCGTCGCTCGACGAGCTGCGCGAGCAGGTGCGCGTCGAGCACGGCCCTGCGGCCCGCATCGTCGCGGCCCGCCGCGTCACCGTCGGCGGCATCGCCGGATTCTTCGCGCGCAAGCACTACGAGGTCACGGTCGAGGTGCCCGTGCCGAGCCGCGACGCACCTGTCGCCCGGGTCACGATCACACAGGCGACTCCGCGCGCCGGCATCGCGGCGCTGCTGGCGGACGCCGACGCCGCGGAGGACGCACTGCACGGGGGAGCGGGCGCGTCGTCCGTCTCTTCTGGCGCGGCTGTCGCTGCTGCTCCCGCTGCGAGCTCTCGCGGTTCGCGCGTCGCGGCGCCCGCGCCGGCCCCCGGCACGCGTCGTGCCGCCCGGCTCGCCGCGGGCCCGGCCGCCGTCGGACCGGCGCCGGTCTCGACCGAGTCCGATGCGTTCGCCTCGATCATGGACGACCTCGTCTTCAACGGCATCGCCCCGGCCGAGAGCCCGGAGCCCGTGTCGACACCCGCCCCGGAGGCGCGGGCCGGGTCCGCGACGGCCGTCACCGACCTCGGGTGGCCGGGCCGTGCCTCCTCGGCTCTGCCCTCGCTGCCCGGCGAGCTGCCCGTCCCTCCTGCGGTCCTCACCGGTGCCGGAGACCTCGTCGTCGTCGTGGGCCGCCCCGGCGACGCGTTCCGCGTGGCGGCGGCCATGTCGTCGAGCCACGGTCTCCGCTCGGTCGACGTCGACGACCGGCGCAGCGGTATCCTCGCCCGCGCCACGGGTGTCCACGAGGGAGCAGCCGTCATCACGGCGCTCGCCTGGGACGACCGGGCCGCCGCCGTGCTGCAGGCCGTCGGCGCGGACCAGGTCTGGGTCGCCGTCGACGCCGGACGCAAGCACGACGACACCGCGCGCTGGGTCGACGCCGTCCGGGCCGTCGTGCCGGTCGCCGCCGCCGCCGTCGTCGGGGAGGACGACACCGCGACCCCCGGCACCGTACACCTGCTCGGCATCCCCGTCGGCTGGCAGGGCTGACCCGCCCCGCCCGCCCCGCCCGCCCCGCCCCACTTCTCGCAATTTGCGACCATTTCGCGCGCAACAGTGGCTTTTCCCACTTTTGCAGCTCGGTCACGAGCGGATCGGTCGCGAATTGCGACGAGCGGCCGCGCCGACCACGCCGGGCCGGGCAGCCGCGGCAGCACGACGCGTTCACTAAGCTGGCCGGATGCTGGTGTTGACGCGCAAGGTCGGGGAGCGGATCCTCATCGGTGACGACATCGTCATCACCGTGCTCGACTCGCGCGGCGACGGTGTCCGCATCGGCATCGACGCACCGCGCGGGGTCAAGATCCAGCGCGAAGAGGTCGTCCAGGCCGTGACCGAGGCCAACGTCGAGGCGGCGAAGGCCCCCGACGACGCCGAGGCCCGGTTGCGTGCCGCACTCGGCGGTACCGTGCCCCGCGCCGACTCGTAGCCCGTCGCTACACCCTCTATCCGTCGCTACACCCCTGACGTGGGGGGTGTAGCGCCGCAAAAGGGGTGTAGCGCCGACCCCACGCCGGACGCGGCGCCGGACGCGGCGCCCGGCGCGGCGCCCGCTACCGCGCCCCGAACACGCTCCGCGACGGTTCGGGCGACGGCACGGCCGTCGCGTCCGTCACGACGGGGGCCCCGGCCACGAAGTCGCGCAACTCGCGCCCGTGCACGACCTTCGCGGGCAGCGGGTCCGACGAGTACAACCGCGGCATCCGATCCGTCGGCAGCGGCGACGGCGATCCGATCAGCACGACGTTGCCGAACCGGCGGCCCTTCAGGGTGGCGGGGTCCGCGACGGCGACGACGTGCTCGAACACGGTCGCGAGCGTCGAGGCCTGACCCCGCGCGAACGCGAGCCCCGCACCGTCGGCCGAGTTGACGACGAGCATCCCGGTGGGCGACAGGAAGGCCGCCGCCGCCGTGTAGAACTCGAGCGACGTCACGTGCGCCGGGATGCGCGATCCGCCGAACACATCCACCACGAGCAGGTCGACGGTACCGCGCAGACCGTTCGGCAGCTTCTCCATCACCTCGCGCGCGTCGCCGTAGCGGACCCGGATCGACGCGCCCTTCGGCAGCGGCAGCGTCTCGCGCACCAGGGCGACGAGGTCGGCCTCGAGCTCGACGACCTGCTGGCGCGAGCCGGGCCGCGTCGCCTCGACGTAGCGGGGTAGCGTCAGCGCGCCGGCGCCGAGGTGCAGTGCCGTGATCGGGCCGTCGGGCAGCAGGTCGATGGCGTGCCCGATGCGCCGGATGTACTCGAACGCCAGATGCGTCGGGTCGTCGAGGTCGACGTGCGACTGCGGTGTGCCGTCCACCACGAGGGTGTACGAGCCGGGTCGGTGTCGGTCCTCGTCGACGCGGGCCAGGCCTGCGCCGACCGAGATCTCGTGCGGGGCGTCGTCCTGGGCTGCGGCCATGCCCTCAAGCCTCCCATGCCGGGTGCGCGACGGCCGCGCAAGCCTCCCATGCCGGGTGCGCGACGGCCGCGCCGATCTCCACCCGCGCCTCCTCGGGTCTCCACCCTGGGGTGGTGGGTCCCGCGTCGGTGCGCGGCGAGGCTGGAGTCATGACAGACAACCTCTTCCTCACCATCGTGATCGGCCTGCTCGTGGTCGGCTGGCTCGCGTACCGGCAGCTGCAGTGGACGGGCATCGACCGGCGCAGCGTGTGGCGTTCGCCGATCGTGCTGGGCGGCATCGGGCTGGTCCTGCTGGCTCAGTCGTCGCACGGTGTCGCGGTCGGCACCGTCGACATCGCCCTGATCGTGGTCGAGGCCGCGGTGTCCCTCGGTCTCGGGCTGCTGATGGGTCGCCTGACGCGCTTCCGCACCGCGGCGCGACCCGACAGGAAGGGGCGGGTGATCGAGGCGCGCACCGGCCGTGCGGGTGCCGCGCTCTGGATCGCGCTCATCGCCGTCCGCGTGCTCATGGGCGTGGTCGGAGCCTCGCTCGGCGCGCACCTGCTCGAGAGCACCGGCGTCATCCTGCTCACCATCGCCGTCAACCGCGCCGCCCTGGCGCTCGTCGTCGACGCGAAACTGCCCGAGGAGGCGCGGGTCGCCACCCGATGACGGCCCGGGTCCACAATGGGTCGGTGTCGTCGCGCGTCCCCGAGTCCCCGTCGACGCGGGCGTCTGCCCCGGCCTCCGGGGCCTGGTCCGGCACGCAACCGCTCGCCGCCGCTCCCGCACCCGCTCCCGCCTCGATGACGAGGGCGGGGCTCGCCCTCAACCTGGTGGGCGTCGTCGTGGTCGCCTACTGGGCCGTCGTCGGGCAGGGGGCCGCGCCGCGGCCTGTCGTGATCGGCCTGGCGGCCGTGGCGCTCGCCGCGTGGGCCGTCCGCTCCGTGCTCGCGGC
The DNA here is from genome assembly GCF_049601585.1 of Frigoribacterium sp. 2-23. Taxonomy (GTDB): domain Bacteria; phylum Actinomycetota; class Actinomycetes; order Actinomycetales; family Microbacteriaceae; genus Frigoribacterium. The sequence goes on from NZ_CP187126.1 coordinate 408,221, forward strand.
GACGGGGCGGACCGGTCCCGCCCGCACGGGCCGTCGCACCGGTCCCGGCCTCGCTCCCGGTCTCGCGGTCGTCATGGTGGTCGCCGGCTCGCTCGCCGTCGAGCCGACGGACGCGGTGCTCATCACGCCGGTCATCGTGGGTCTCGTGACGCTGGTAGCCGACCGGGCCGTGCCGCGCCTCCTCGGCCCGGGCCTGGCGCTCGTCGCCGCCGTCGTCACGGCGGTCGGCTCGGCACTCGGCGGCCGCTCGCCGGAGTTCGTGCTCGGCGTGCTGGCCGGCATCGTGCTCGGCATCGTCCTCGGCGTGACCCGCCGGCAGGCGGCCGAGGCCGAGGCCCAGCGGGTCGAGCTGCTGCACCGAGGCGTCGAGATCGAGCGCGAGCAGCAGCGCAACGCCCTGCTGGCCGATCGGGCCCGGGCGGCGCGCGACATCCACGACGTCCTGGCGCACAGTCTCGGCGGCCTCGTCGTGCAGCTCGACGCGGTCGAGGCACTGCTCGAGGCGGACCGCATCGACGAGGCGACCGGGCGGGTCGGCCGGGCGCGGGCCCTCGCCGCCGACGGCCTGGCCGAGGCCCGCCGCGCCGTGTCCGCGTTGCGGGAGCCGACGACCTCCGCGTCCGCCTCCGAGTCGACCGCGTCCACCGGCGTCGCGGGGCTGCTCGCCGATCACGTGGAGCTGGGCGGCACCGTCGTCGCCGACGGGGTCGAGCTCGTGGCGGCTCTGCCTGCTCCGCATCGCGCGGTCGCGACGGCCCTCGTGCGCGAGGCGCTCAGCAACGTCCGTCGGCACGCCCCGGGCGAGACCGCGACGATCGTCGTGACGCCGGGGCGCCTCCTCGTGTCGAACCCCCTCGCCGCCGCCGTCTCCGACTCGGCAACCGACGTGGGCGCTCGTGCCGCCGCGGCGCCGGGTGCGGGACACGGCCTCGTGGGCATGTGCGAGCGGGTGGCCGCCCTCGACGACGGCTCGCGCATTGAGACGCGACCGCGCGACGGCCTCTTCGTCGTCGAGGTCTCGTGGGGGAGCGCGACGTGACCATCCGCCTCCTCGTGGCCGACGACCAGGCGATCGTCCGCGACGGTCTCGTCACCGTGCTGTCGCTGCTGCCCGATGTCGACGTCGTCGGCGAGGCGTCGGACGGTCTCGAGGCCGTGCGGCTCGTCGCCGAGCTCACGCCCGACGTCGTGCTGATGGACCTCCGCATGCCCGGTCTCGACGGGCCGGGTGCGACGGCCCGCATCGTGGCCGAGCACCCGACCGCCGCGGTGCTCGTGCTGACGACGTACGCCGACGACGAGTCGATCGTCGCCGCACTCCGGGCCGGAGCCCGCGGCTACCTCACGAAGGACGCAGGCCGGGCCGAGCTGGCGAGCGCCGTCCGCGCCGTCGCCGCCGGTCAGTCGGTCTTCGACGCGACGGTCGGCGCCCTGCTCGTCGCAGGCGCGACCCGTTCCCTCGCGGGCGGCGACAGGGCCGAGGAGGCGCGGCAGACCCCCGCGGTCACGTCACCCGAGTCGATCCGCGCCCGGTTCCCGCCGCTCACGCCGCGCGAGGCGGAGGTGCTGGCGCTCGTCGCCGTGGGCCTCGCGAACCCCGAGGTGGCGGCGCGCCTGTTCGTCAGCGTGGCCACCGTCAAGACGCATGTGAACACGGTGTTCGCGAAGCTCGGGGTGCGCACGCGGGCCGAGGCGATCGCCGCCGTGCACGCCTCGCCGGCAGGGGAATAAAGCTTCGAGTCCGGGGTTATACCGAAGGTTCCGCAAAGAGTCAACGATGGGGCTGGACAGGCGTGTCCCGGCCGACCTAGTATTGACCTTTGCGCTCCTCCTGCGTTCTGTCGTCATATTGCGGTCGACAGCAGGTCCGAGACGACCATCCCCGAATATGGCGGCGGGGCATGTATCGAGTCGTCTCGGTGGGCCGACCACCATTCACAACCATACTGTCCGACAGTGATGACCCGACGGGGTCCACGGAGGTTACTTCCTTGGCTGCTGCGAACACCGCATCCACCAACTCACCCAAGAATGGCCGCGCAGCTTCGCGGCTCTCGTTCGCCAAGATCACAGACACGCTGACGGTCCCCGACCTTCTCGCGCTGCAGACCGAGAGCTTCGACTGGCTCGTCGGCAACGACATCTGGAAGACGCGCCTCGCCGAGGCGACCGAGCAGGGTCGCACCGACCTCGCCCTGAACTCGGGTCTGGAGGAGATCTTCGAGGAGATCTCCCCGATCGAGGACCTCGGCGAGACGATGCAGCTCTCGTTCACGGCTCCCGAGCTCGAAGACCCGAAGTACTCCATCGACGAGTGCAAGGAGCGCGGCAAGACCTACGCGGCTCCCCTCTACGTCAACGCCGAGTTCATGAACCACCTCACCGGTGAGATCAAGACGCAGACCGTGTTCATGGGCGACTTCCCGCTCATGACCGAGCGTGGCACGTTCATCATCAACGGCACCGAGCGCGTCGTCGTCTCGCAGCTCGTCCGCAGCCCGGGCGTGTACTTCGAGCGCGCCTCCGACAAGACGTCCGACAAGGACATCTACTCGGCTCGCGTCATCCCCAGCCGCGGTGCCTGGCTCGAGTTCGAGATCGACAAGCGCGACCAGGTCGGCGTCCGCATCGACCGCAAGCGCAAGCAGAGCGTCACCGTCTTCCTCAAGGCCCTCGGCCTGACGAGCGAAGAGATCATGGAGAAGTTCCAGGGCTTCGCCTCGATCGAGGCGACGCTCGAGAAGGACGCCATCCTCACGAAGGAAGAGGCGCTCAAGGACATCTACCGCAAGCTGCGTCCCGGCGAGCAGGTCGCTGCCGAGGCCGCCCGCGCGCTGCTCGACAACTTCTACTTCAACCCGAAGCGCTACGACCTGGCGAAGGTCGGTCGTTACAAGATCAACCGCAAGCTCGGTATCGACGCGCCGCTGACCGACTCCGTGCTGACCGTCGACGACATCGTCGCGACGATCAAGTACCTCGTGTCGCTGCACGCCGAGGAGAAGAACATGGACGGCGTCCGCGACGGCGAGGCCGTCTCGCTGCGCCTCGACGTCGACGACATCGACCACTTCGGCAACCGTCGCATCCGCGCGGTCGGCGAGCTGATCCAGAACCAGGTCCGCACCGGTCTGTCGCGCATGGAGCGCGTCGTCCGCGAGCGCATGACGACTCAGGACATCGAGGCGATCACGCCGCAGACCCTGATCAACGTGCGCCCCGTCGTCGCCGCGATCAAGGAGTTCTTCGGCACGTCGCAGCTGTCGCAGTTCATGGACCAGAACAACCCGCTGTCGGGTCTGACGCACAAGCGTCGCCTCAGCGCGCTCGGCCCCGGCGGTCTGTCGCGTGAGCGTGCCGGTGTCGAGGTCCGCGACGTCCACCCGTCGCACTACGGCCGCATGTGCCCCATCGAGACCCCTGAAGGCCCGAACATCGGTCTGATCGGCTCGCTGGCCTCGTTCGCGCGCATCAACTCGTTCGGCTTCATCGAGACGCCGTACCGCCGCGTGATCAAGGGCAACGTCACCACGACGATCGACTACCTCACCGCCTCCGAGGAGGACGAGTTCGTCGTCGCCCAGGCCAACGCGCCGCTCAACGACAAGTTCGACTTCGTCGACGAGACCGTCCTGGTCCGCAAGAAGGGCGGCGAGGTGGAGCTCGTCGCCAAGGACGAGGTCGACTACATGGACGTCTCGCCGCGCCAGATGGTCTCCGTCGCGACGTCGCTCATCCCCTTCCTCGAGCACGATGACGCTAACCGCGCCCTCATGGGTGCGAACATGCAGCGCCAGGCCGTCCCGCTGGTCCGCAGCGAGAGCCCCCTGGTCGGTACCGGCATGGAGGGCTACACCGCCATCGACGCCGGCGACGTGGTCACGGCCGATGCAGCCGGTGTCGTCACCGAGGTCTCGGCCGACGTCGTCACCGTGCAGCTCGACGAGGGCGGCACGCAGGACTACTACCTGCGCAAGTTCGACCGCTCGAACCAGGGCGCCAGCTACAACCACCGTGTGATCGTCGACGCCGGTCAGCGTGTCGAGGTCGGCGAGGTCATCGCCGATGGCCCCGCCACCGAGAACGGCGAGCTCGCGCTCGGCAAGAACCTGCTCGTCGCGTTCATGCCGTGGGAGGGCTACAACTACGAGGACGCGATGATCCTGTCGCAGAACCTCGTCAAGGACGACACGCTCTCCTCGATCCACATCGAGGAGTACGAGGTCGACGCCCGCGACACGAAGCTCGGTAAAGAAGAGATCACCCGTGATCTGCCGAACGTCAGCCCCGACCTGCTGGCCGACCTCGACGAGCGCGGCATCATCCGCATCGGAGCCGAGGTCCGTCCCGGTGACATCCTCGTCGGCAAGGTCACGCCCAAGGGTGAGACCGAGCTGTCCGCCGAAGAGCGTCTGCTCCGCGCGATCTTCAACGAGAAGAGCCGCGAGGTCCGCGACACGTCCCTGAAGGTGCCCCACGGCATGCAGGGCACGATCATCGGCGTCAAGGTGTTCGACGCGCAGGACGGCGACGACGAGCTCGGCTCGGGCGTCAACCAGCGCGTGGTCGTGTTCATCGCCCAGAAGCGCAAGATCACCGCGGGTGACAAGCTCGCCGGTCGTCACGGCAACAAGGGCGTCATCTCGACCATCCTCCCCGTCGAGGACATGCCGTTCCTCGCGGACGGCACGCCGGTCGACATCATCCTGAACCCGCTGGGCGTCCCCGGTCGAATGAACTTCGGCCAGGTGCTCGAGATCCACCTCGGGTGGATCGCGGCGCAGGGCTGGAACGTCGAGGGCATCCAGGAGTGGGCGAAGAACCTGCCGAAGGAGGCGCTCAGCGCCGCCCCCGGCACGAAGGTCGCCACCCCGGTGTTCGACGGTGCGGCGGAGCGCGAGATCGAGGGCCTCCTCGACTCGACCCTGCCCACGCGCGACGGCGAGCGTCTCATCGGTTCGTCCGGTAAGGCCCAGCTGTTCGACGGCCGCTCCGGCGAGCCGTTCCCGCAGCCCGTCTCGGTCGGCTACATGTACATCCTGAAGCTGCACCACCTCGTCGACGACAAGATCCACGCTCGCTCGACGGGTCCGTACTCGATGATCACGCAGCAGCCGCTGGGTGGTAAGGCGCAGTTCGGTGGTCAGCGCTTCGGTGAGATGGAGGTGTGGGCCCTGGAGGCCTACGGCGCGGCGTACGCCCTGCAGGAGCTCCTCACCATCAAGTCCGACGACATCCTCGGTCGCGTCAAGGTCTACGAGGCGATCGTCAAGGGTGAGAACATCCAGGAGCCCGGAATCCCCGAGAGCTTCAAGGTGCTCATCAAAGAGATGCAGTCGCTCTGCCTGAACGTCGAGGTGCTCTCGGCAGACGGACAGACGGTCAGCCTCCGCGACACGGATGACGAGGTCTTCCGTGCCGCCGAAGAGCTCGGCATCAACATCTCCTCCCGCTTCGAGTCGTCGAACATCGACGAGATCTAAGCCGCACCCAAGACAACTTCGACACTTTTCGAAAAAGGGATAAACATTGCTCGAAGCAACAACTTTCGATGAGCTGCGGATCGGCCTCGCAACGGCCGACAACATCCGCGCGTGGTCGCACGGTGAGGTCAAGAAGCCGGAGACCATCAACTACCGCACCCTGAAGCCGGAGAAGGACGGTCTGTTCGGCGAGCAGATCTTCGGACCCTCCCGCGACTGGGAGTGCGCCTGTGGCAAGTACAAGCGAGTCCGCTTCAAGGGCATCGTCTGCGAGCGCTGCGGCGTCGAGGTCACGAAGTCGTCCGTGCGCCGTGAGCGCATGGGCCACATCGAGCTCGCCGCTCCGGTCACGCACATCTGGTACTTCAAGGGTGTGCCGTCGCGTCTGGGCTACTTGCTCGACATGGCCCCGAAGGACCTCGAGAAGGTCATCTACTTCGCGGCCTACATGGTCATCTCGATCGACGAAGAGGGCCGTCACGCCGACATGCCCGGGCTCGAGAACGAGCTCCGTCTCGAGATCAAGCAGCTCGAGACGCAGCGCGACACGCGCATCGCCGACCGTCTGCAGAAGCTCGAGGACGACCTCGCGGCCCTCGAGGCCGAAGGCGCCAAGAGCGACCAGAAGCGTCGTGCCAAGGACGGCGCCGAGAAGGAGATGTCGCAGCTCCGCAAGACGTTCGACGAGGACATCACTCGCCTCGAGCGCGTCTGGGAGGACTTCCGCACGCTCAAGGTCGGCGACCTCAAGCCCGAGGACGCCGTCTTCCACGAGCTGCAGGACCGCTTCGGTATCTACTTCGAGGCCCACATGGGCGCCGAGGCGATCAAGAAGCGTCTCGAGAGCTTCGACCTGACCGCCGAGGCCGAGACCCTGCACCTGCAGATCTCGGAGGGCAAGGGTCAGAAGAAGATCCGTGCGATCAAGCGTCTGCGTGTCGTGTCGTCCTTCCTCGCGACCGGCAACTCGCCGGCCGCGATGGTGCTCGACGTCGTCCCGGTCATCCCGCCGGAGCTGCGCCCGATGGTGCAGCTCGACGGTGGCCGTTTCGCGACCAGCGACCTGAACGACCTCTACCGCCGCGTGATCAACCGCAACAACCGCCTCCGTCGTCTGCTCGATCTCGGTGCCCCCGAGATCATCGTGAACAACGAGAAGCGCATGCTGCAGGAGGCCGTCGACGCCCTGTTCGACAACGGTCGCCGTGGTCGCCCCGTCACCGGTACCGGCAACCGTGCCCTCAAGTCCCTGAGCGACATGCTCAAGGGAAAGCAGGGTCGATTCCGCCAGAACCTGCTCGGAAAGCGCGTCGACTACTCGGGTCGTTCGGTCATCATCGTCGGCCCGACGCTGAAGCTGCACCAGTGCGGTCTGCCCAAGCAGATGGCGCTCGAGCTGTTCAAGCCGTTCGTCATCAAGCGCCTGATCGACCTGAGCCACGCTCAGAACATCAAGTCGGCCAAGCGCATGGTCGAGCGTTCGCGTCCGCAGGTCTGGGACGTGCTCGAAGAGATCATCCGCGAGCGCCCCGTGCTGCTGAACCGTGCACCTACGCTGCACCGTCTCGGCATCCAGGCGTTCGAGCCCCAGCTCGTCGAGGGCAAGGCGATCCAGCTGCACCCGCTCGTCTGCGCCGCGTTCAACGCGGACTTCGACGGTGACCAGATGGCCGTCCACCTGCCCCTGTCGGTCGAGGCCCAGGCCGAGGCGCGCATCCTCATGCTCGCCTCGAACAACATCCTGAAGCCGTCCGACGGCCGTCCGGTGACCCTGCCCGCACAGGACATGATCATCGGTCTGCACTACCTCACGACGGTCACCCCCGGTGCCATCGGTGAGGGTCGTGCGTTCTCCTCGGTCGCCGAGGCGATCCTGGCGAAGGACCAGAACACGCTCGACCTGAACGCCATGGTCAAAATCCGCATGAACGGCATCCACTTCGCCGAGGGCCAGGCGCCCGAGGGCTACGAGCTGGGTAACGACGTGCTGGTCGAGACGACGCTGGGTCGCGCGCTGTTCAACGAGAACCTGCCGGCCGACTACCCGTTCGTGCAGGAGGTCACCGACAAGGGTGTCCTCTCGACGATCGTCAACGACCTGGCCGAGCGCTACCCCAAGGTGGCGGTCGCCGCGGCGCTGGACAACATCAAGGACGCCGGTTTCTACTGGGCCTCGCGCTCGGGTGTGACGGTGGCGCTGAGCGACGTGCTCACGCCTCCGCGCAAGCCCGAGATCGTCGCGGGCTACGAGAAGCAGGCCGCCGCGGTGCAGTCCGAGTTCGACAAGGGTCTGATCAGCGACGCCGAGCGTCGTGCCGATCTGATCAAGATCTGGACGGAGGCCACGAACGAGGTCGCCGCCGAGATGCGCTCGAACTTCCCGGTCGACAACACCATCAACCGCATGGTGACGTCGGGTGCTCGTGGTAACTGGCTGCAGGTGCGCAACATCGCCGGTATGCGAGGCCTGGTGAACAACCCGAAGGGTGACATCATCCCTCGCCCGATCATCTCCTCGTACCGCGAGGGTCTGTCGGTGGCCGAGTACTTCATCGCGACGCACGGTGCCCGTAAGGGTCTGGCCGACACGGCTCTCCGTACGGCCGACTCGGGGTACCTGACCCGTCGTCTCGTCGACGTGTCGCAGGACGTCATCATCCGTGAGGACGACTGCGGTACGACGCGAGGCCTCGAGATGCCGATCGCCGCACCCGACGCCAACGGCGTCATGGTGCGCGACGCGACCGTCGAGAACACGGTGTACGCCCGCACGCTGTCGGCCGAGGCCGTCGACGCGCAGGGCACGGTGCTGGCCGACGCCGGCGCCGACGTCGGAGACGTGCTGATCGACCAGCTCGTGGCGGCCGGTGTCGAGACCATCAAGGTCCGCTCCGTCCTCACCTGTGAGGCCGCCGTCGGTGTCTGCGCCAAGTGCTACGGCCGTTCGCTGGCCACCGGCAACCTGGTCGACATCGGTGAGGCCGTCGGCATCATCGCGGCACAGTCGATCGGTGAGCCCGGCACGCAGCTGACCATGCGTACCTTCCACACCGGTGGTTCGGCTTCGGCCGACGACATCACGCAGGGTCTGCCCCGCGTGACGGAGCTGTTCGAGGCCCGCACCCCCAAGGGTGCGTCGCCCATCGCGGACGGTGCCGGTCGCATCACCATCGAGGACACCGACAAGGCTCGCCGGGTCATCCTGCAGCCCGACAACGGTGACGAGCCGATCGCGTACCCCGTGCTCAAGCGTTCGACCCTCCTGGTCGAAGACGGACAGCACGTCGAGCTCGGTCAGCAGATCATCGCCGGTGCCGTCGACCCGAAGGAGGTCCTTCGCGTGAAGGGCGTCCGCGCGGTTCAGCAGCACCTCGTGGGCGGCGTCCAGGATGTCTACCGCTCGCAGGGTGTGCCCATCCACGACAAGCACATCGAGGTCATCGTCCGTCAGATGCTCCGCAAGGTCACCGTCGTCGACCACGGCGACACCGACCTGCTGCCGGGCGAGCTCGTCGACCGGTCGAAGTACAACGAGATCAACCGTGGCGCACTGACCGAGGGCAAGCGGACCGCGTCCGCTCGTCAGGAGGTCATGGGCATCACGAAGGCCTCGCTGGCGACCGAGTCGTGGCTGTCGGCCGCGTCCTTCCAGGAGACGACCCGCGTGCTCACGCAGGCCGCCATGGAGGGCAAGAGCGACCCGCTGGTCGGCCTGAAGGAGAACGTGATCATCGGAAAGCTGATCCCGGCCGGTACGGGTCTGACCCGCTACCGCAACGTCTCCGTCGAGGCGACCGAAGAGGCCAAGGCCGAGCGTTACCCGAACCGCGTCTTCACCGACGACGCGTCGTTCACCGAGGGTGACCTCAGCTTCGTCGACTTCGACTCGTTCTCGTCCGACGACTTCACGCCGGGAACGTACAACTAGTCACACACCGCTCCACCTCGACGGCCCCGTTCGTGCTCCGGCACGGGCGGGGCCGTCGCCGTGTGCGTGGGTCCGGAGGCGCGGCGCGTGCAAGCGGGCACGCCCCGGCGACGCGCGGCCCGGCACACGACAGAACCCCCGGGCGATCGGCGTGCCTCGGCGACGAGGTGACCGACCGCCCGGGGGTTCCGGGCGACGCGGAGGATCAGAAGGCGAGCTGGCCTTCGACCTCCTTCGACTTCATGCGGGCGAGGGCGAGGTTGCCCTTGGCGCGGTCGATGACGAAGTAGATGAACACCTCGCGGTTCGACGCCAGCGGGCGGATGATGTGGAACTGCGACGACAGCGTGATCAGGATGTCGTCGATCGAGTCGGCGAGGCCGAGCGAGCGCGCGGTCTTCAGCTTGGCGCGGACGACCTCGGTGTTGCCGGCCGCGGCCAGCTCGAGGTCGATGCCGCTGCCGGCGCCACCGAGCAGCATGCCGCTGCCGCTGTCGACGACGGCAGCCGCCATCGCGCCGTCGACGGCGAGGAGGGCTTCGAGGGATTCGTTGATGTTTGCCATGGAGATCGGTTCTTTCGTGTCGGGTACGTCGACCGCCAGATGACGGGCGCGGGGATGCCGGCGACCACGGAAGAGCGGACGCACGGGGTTCGAGGGGGTCAGAAGGCCTGTGCCGCGAGCGGCGGCGAGGCGGGAGCAGCCGAGGAGGCGCGCTCGGCGAGTGCCGTCGACAGGCGTTGGGCGCAGCGTCGGGCCACGGTCAGGGCCTTGCCGAGCATCTCGCCGTCGTCGAAGAGCGCGCCGAGGACGATCGGCTGACCCGCGACGCGGAGCTGGATGACGTGTCCGCGCGCGGACGCGATGATGACGTACTCGCTCGAGCCGATGCGGAGCTCTCGGGCCACGGCCTCGCTGAGCGCCTGGATCGAGCTCGCCATGCTGGCGAAGCGGTTGCCGTCGACGGCTGCGTCCACCGCGCCTCCGGCGGGTGCCTCGGGGATGTGCACGACCTCGAAACCGTCGTCGGTCAGCAGCGATGCGTAGAGCAGGGCGTCGCTGATCGACTTCATGTCGAGGAGGGCCTCGCGGCCGAGCGCGATCGTGTCGGGGTCGAGGTGCGGCGCGGTCATGCGGACACCCCATCGCGGGCGGGGGCCGAGGCCGAGGCCGCAGCCGTCGGGTTCGCGACGGCGAACATCGAGCGCATCTCGATGTTTGCGACGAGGGTCATGAGCACGGTGCGCATCTGGCTCTCTTCTCGGGGATCGACGGTGAACACCGGCACGATCAGGTCGGGGCGTCGCTCCGACAGGGCGGCGGAGTAGTCGGCGACGGAAGGAGTCGACGCGACGTCCGAGCGCGTGGCGGCGACGATGACGCCGCCCTTGTCGTACAGGTCGCGGAACTCGTCGAGAAAGTGCAGCATCTCGCCGATCGGGTCGGCCGCATCGTTGTTGACGAGCAGCACCATGCCCTCGGCGCGCTCCTTGAGGATCGTCCACATGAAGTCGAAGCGCTGTTGACCGGGGACGCCGTAGAGGCGCACCTTCTCGTCGGCGGCGAGGGTGATCTCGCCGTAGTCGAGGGCCACCGTGGTGGTGTCCTTGTCGGCCGTCTCGCGGTCGGTGTTGGCGGCCTCGGTCCGGACGACGGCGGTCTCGCTGAGCGTCTCGATGGCGGTCGTCTTGCCGGCGCCCATCGGGCCGGCGAACAGGATGACGTGCTCGGCCATCAGAGACCGAGCCGATCGCGCAGGCGCCCGAACAGGCCGCGCTTGCCCGTGCTCACCGGCACGAGTGCCGGGGCGGGGGCGGGCTCCGTGGTGACGCCCGCGGCGACCTCGGCCGCCACGGGGGACTCCGACCGCAGGAGGCGCATCAGGCTGAACGCGTTGATGAGACGTCGCGCCTCGGACGGGTCGGACTCGGAGGCATTGGCCAACTCGTCCACGGGCAGGAAGGCGTAGCCGAGCATGGCCGTCATCCGCATCTGGTCTCCGTCGTGGGTCAGCATGGTGAAGTTCGGCCAGCGCACGAGGCGGTAGCGGTCGTGCCGCTGCAGCCACCAGGCGAGCTCGCCCAAGAAGGAGTTGAGCCCGATCAGCCAGAGCAGGGCGTCGAGATCGGTGCCCGGGGCGCGGGCCGCCTCGACGTCGGGGTTCTTCGTGTCGACGACGACCTCGATGTCGCCCGGCTCGGTCGGGAAGGCCGCCAGCGGCGTGTCCCACCAGTAGGCGTGCGTCTCGACGTCGATGACGAGGGGCAGGTGCCCGGGCACCCGCACCGTCACGATCGACGGCGACGGGTCGGTCTGGAGGCGGTGCAAGGCGATCGCGACGCCGGTCCAGCCGAACGCGGGCACGGTGATGCCCGTCGTGGTCGTCTCGGGCTCGTAGACGTGCGAACGTCGGCGGGCCTCGGGCGGCGTCACGAGATCGTCGATGTTCATCGAGTGACCTCCGTCTGCAGGTGGTGCGGCATTACGTCCCCATTCCGTTGGTGTGCGAGATCGTCGTCCGTGATCGCCTGGGGGACACCGCTGGGCGCCCCGGGAACTCTCGCAGCGTCCACTACAGCAGCCGCGCCTCCGGCCTCACCATCCCCCGTTCTGGGCAACGGCACCCCCTGTTCTGGGCTGGTCAGAGGCCTCTTCTGCCCCGTGAGGGCATGGCTGTGCCGCCATTGGGGGGCACCCGCTCTGGGACGTGTGATCGCCGTGCGACGCCCGTAGCGTGGCGCATGTTCGACACCCGACCAGTTCTGTCGAACGACTAGTCGTCGCGGCCCCGACCCCCGCGGCGGTCGTGCCGAAAGGGGTACATCCGTGGCTTCGATGACCGAGATCCTGATCCTGCACGGCCTGCTGCCGATGGAGTACCTCGACCGGATCGGCCGGCGCTCCGCCGATGAGGAGGCGTCGCTGCGCGAGCTCGTCAACGAGGGTGTGGTCACGCCGACGCAGCTCGCCCGGGCACGAGCCCAGGCCGCGGGGCTCGAGTTCGTCGAGCTGATCGACTACCCGGTCGACCGTCAGGCCGTGTCCATGGTGCCGGCCGCCGTCTGTCGCCGGCACAGCGTGCTGCCCGTCGGTATCCGCAACGGCATCCTGCTGCTCGCGATGTCCGACCCGGGCGACGTCTTCGCGGTGGACGACGTCCGCGCCGGTCTCAAGATGGGCGTCGACCCCGTCGTGGCCGACAAGGCCGATCTGCTCGCCGCCATCGACCGGTACCTGCGGGCCGACGACGAGCTCAACGACCTCACGTCGACGCTGGAGGAGGAGACGCAGTCAGCCGAGGTCGTCGGGGCCGACCTCACCGACGGGCCCGACGACGACGTGCCGATCGTGCGCTTCGTCAACCTGCTGGTCAGCCAGGCCATCACCGACCACGCCTCCGACATCCACATCGAGCCCGCCGAGCACGACGTGCGCATCCGCTACCGCATCGACGGTGTTCTGCACGAGATGCAGCCGGCGCCCAAGGCGATCCAGAACGGCGTGATCAGCCGTCTCAAGATCATGAGCGAGATCGACATCGCCGAGCGTCGCCGCCCGCAGGACGGCCGCATGTCGGTGCGTCACGGCGGTCGTCAGATCGACCTGCGCGTCGCGACGCTGCCCACGGTGTGGGGCGAGAAGGTCGTCATGCGAATCCTCGACAACTCGAACACGTCGATGAGCCTCCGCGACCTGAACCTGCTCGAGCGCAACTTCGACGTCTACGCGGCGTCGTACTCGAAGCCCTACGGCATGATCCTGGTCACGGGCCCCACGGGGTCGGGCAAGTCGACCACGCTCTACACGACGCTCAACGCCGTGGCGCGCCCCGAGATCAACGTCATCACCGTCGAGGACCCGGTCGAGTACCGGATGGCGGGCATCAACCAGGTGCAGGTGAACCCGAAGGCCGGTCTGACGTTCGCCGGAGCGCTGCGGTCGATCCTCCGATCCGACCCCGACGTGGTGCTGCTCGGTGAGATCCGCGACCACGAAACGGCGCAGATCGCCATCGAGGCGTCGCTCACGGGCCACCTCGTGCTCTCGACCCTGCACACGAACGACGCCCCGAGCGCGATCACGCGTCTGACCGAGATGGGCATCGAGCCGTTCCTGGTCGGGTCGGCGATCGACTGCGTCGTCGCCCAGCGACTCGCGCGGCGTCTCTGCGATCGCTGCAAGACGCCGACGTCGTACACGCCGCGCCAGCTCGAGCATCTGAGGTTCCCCGTGCGGCTCGACGAGCCGGCGCCCCTCGTGTACCAGCCGGTCGGCTGCCAGCAGTGCTCCAACACCGGCTACCGCGGCCGCATCGCCCTGCACGAGGTGATGAGCGTCTCGGAGGAGATCGAGCGTCTCGCCGTGGCCCGCGCGTCGAGCGCCGACATCCGTCGCGTCGCGAAGGAGCAGGGCATGGTCAGCCTGCGTCACGACGGGTGGGAGAAGGCGAAGCTCGGCCTCACCAGCGTCGAAGAGATCCTGCGGGTGGTCGCATGACCGCGGTGTCCGGTGCCCCGCGCCGTCCGAACCGTCGCGACCCCGAACGGTCACCCCGCATCAGCCCCGAAGGAGGCGCGCGATGAGCGAGAACGTCTACGAGATCCCCGACGAGGTCGAGTCGGGAGGCGGCTGGACACCCGGCACGCCGAGCAGCGAGTTCGCGACGGACACCCCGGCCGAGCCCTGGGGCCTGCCGGAGCCCGCCGTGCTCACCCCGGTCGAGCCCGAGAGCGCCCCGTCGGCCGTCTACACGATGGACGAGGACACGGAGGCGGTGCTCGGCTGGACCCCGACTCTCGCGCCGACGAGTCGTCGCGCCGCACGGCTGGCCGATGCCCTCGGCGGCAACGGTCTGCCCGCGAAGACGCCGTGGAGCGACCCGCACATCGGTGGCGGGGTGGCCGACTCCCGCGCGGCGAACGCCGCCCTGTACGTGCCCGCCAGCCCGCCGGCGCCGACCTCGCCGACCGGCACCGTGCCTCCTGCGCGTCCCACCAGCCCGTTCGTCGACATGGCGCCGCCCGCGTCGCCGCCGTCGGCGACGCATCCGGCCTCGCACCCCGCCGCGCGGCCGGCGGCACCGACCACGCTGCCGACGGCTGCTGCCGCGCACACGGGCTCGGGCTTCTCGTCCGCGGCCGCCTCGCTGGCCAAGGGGCTCACCCCGTCGTCGCCGCAACACGTGGCCGAGGAGCGCCCGGCGTACGCCGTGCCGGCCGTCGAGTCCCGCCCCGGCATCGAGCTGCACGAGCACGCCAAGACCGTGGCCTACCCGCCGCTCATCCAGGCGCTCTGCGAGGTCGTGTTGCAGGGCGCGTCCGACCTGCACGTGACGAGCGACGCCCAGCCGACCATCCGGGTCGACGGTGCGTTGCAGCCGGCGCTGCCGGGCGAGCCGTGGGATGCGGCGACCGTCCGCACCGCGCTGCTCAGCCTGCTCACGCCCGCGCAGCAGGAGCAGTTCGACGAGGTGCTCGAGCTCGACTTCGCGTACTCGCTGTCGGACGAGTCGCGGTTCCGGGTGAACTTCTACCAGCAGCGCGGTTCGATCGGCGCGGCGTTCCGGTTGATCCCGACCGAGATCAAGCCGCTGCACGAGCTCGGCGTGCCCGAGGTCATCGGGCGGTTCGCGAAGCTGCCCCGCGGTCTCGTGCTCGTCACGGGCCCGACCGGTTCTGGTAAGTCGACGACGCTCGCCGCCCTCATCGACATGGTCAACCGCACCCGCGCCGACCACATCGTGACGGTCGAGGACCCGATCGAGTTCATGCACCAGCACAAGAAGGCGATCGTCAACCAACGCGAGGTCGGCAGCGACACGCACAGCTTCGCGAACGCGCTGAAGCACGTGCTGCGGCAGGACCCCGACGTCATCCTGATCGGCGAGTTGCGCGACCTCGAGACGATCTCGGTCGCGCTGACCGCCGCCGAGACCGGTCACCTCGTGTTCGCGACGCTGCACACGCAGAGCGCCGCGCAGACGATCGACCGTGTCATCGACGTGTTCCCGCCGCACCAGCAGGACCAGGTGCGCACCCAGCTCGCCTCGACGCTGCAGGGTGTCGTCTGCCAGACGCTGCTGCCGAAGGCGAGTGGCAAGGGCCGGGTCGTGGCGACCGAGATCATGATGATGACGCCCGCCATCGGCAACCTCGTGCGCGAGGGCAAGACGTACCAGATCGCGTCGGCGATGCAGGCCGGTCGCGACCTCGGCATGCACACGCTCGACCAGAAGCTGGCCGACCTCGTCAACACGGGTGTCGTCAGCCACAAGGCCGCGATGGAGAAGGTGCACGACGCCGAGGGCTTCGACCGGCTCGTCACCCGCGTGATCAACACGTCCGAGCGGCAGGGTCTCGACGGCGGTATCGACTTCGGCGACGTGTTCTCAGGAGGCAACTGATGGCGACCGCGACCGCATACGCCTACAAGGGGCGCGACACGGCCGGCAAGGTCGTCAAGGGCAAGGTCGACGCCTCGAGCGAGGGTGCCGTCGTCACGCGGCTCCGCACGATGGGCGTCTCGCCGATCTCGATCACGGAGGCGTCGGCCGGCACCGGTCTGCAGCGCGAGATCTCCATCGGCGGCTTCGGCGGCGGCGTCAAGATGAAGGAGATCGCGGTCATGTCGCGCCAGATGGCGACCATGATCGGGTCCGGTCTGTCGTTGCTGCGCACGCTGACGATCCTCGCCGACCAGGTCGAGAACAAGACGCTGTCGAAGATCATGCAGGAGGTGCGGGACGACGTCGAGACGGGCGTCTCGTTCTCCGACGCGGTCGCCAAGCACGACAAGCACTTCCCGCCGTTGATGATCAACATGATCCGTGCCGGTGAGACCGGCGGCTTCCTGGACCGGGCGCTCGAGTCGACGGCCGACAACTTCGAGAAGGAGGTGGCGCTGCGCGCCACCATCAAGTCGGCGATGACCTACCCCGTCGTCGTGCTCATCATGTCGCTCGTCGCCGTCGTGGTCATGCTGACGTTCATCGTGCCGATCTTCCAGGACATGTTCACGAACCTCGGCGGTCAGCTGCCGTTGCCGACCATGATCCTCGTCTACCTGTCGCGAGCGATGCCGTTCGTGCTGCCCGTCCTGATCGTGCTCGGCATCGCGTTCTCGATCTGGTGGCGGACGAACAAGAACTCGATCAAGGTGCGGTCGGTGCTCGACCCGCTGAAGCTGCGGCTGCCCGTCTTCGGCGATCTCTTCCGCAAGATCGCGATCGCGCGGTTCTCCCGCAACTTCTCGAACATGATCGCGGCCGGCGTGCCGATCCTGACCGCGCTGCGCATCGTGGGCGAGGTATCGGGCAACTACGTGCTCGAGCAGGCCCTCGTCAAGGTCGCCGAGTCGGTCAGGCAGGGTGAGTCGATCGCCCTCCCTCTGACGCAGTCCGGTGTGTTCCCGTCGATGGTCACGCAGATGATCGCGGTCGGCGAGGACTCGGGGTCGCTCGAGACGATGCTGGAGAAGGTGGCGGCGTTCTACGACCAGGAGGTCAAGGCGA
Organism: Frigoribacterium sp. 2-23; assembly: GCF_049601585.1. Classification (GTDB taxonomy): domain Bacteria; phylum Actinomycetota; class Actinomycetes; order Actinomycetales; family Microbacteriaceae; genus Frigoribacterium. The sequence continues at coordinate 425,143 of NZ_CP187126.1, forward strand.
CCACCGAGGCGCTCACGTCGCTGATCGAGCCGCTGCTGATCGCCTTCCTCGGCGTCGTGGTGGGCGGCATGATCGTCGCGCTGTACCTGCCCATCTTCCAGATCACGTCGCTGATCAAGTAGGCGCTCAGCGCGTCATCGAACGAGAGGGCCCCGCCGTGTGCGGGGCCCTTTCGTCGCGCTCGTCGGATCGGTTTGCAAGTACCCCCTGAACTGGGGTTCTTCCCCGTTGGGGGGTGCCCCGGACTGGGGTCGTGAATCGTGGTAAAACCCCCCGTCTGCGGGATTCTGGGGGGCTCGCGCGGCTGGGAGCATCTTTCTCGGCGGGACATGGTGACCGCCTCCCGATCACATCCCCGCACCCCCCGACACCGACAGGACTACTCATGTACTTCACCCTCATGGGCAAGCTCAACGCCCGCCGCAAGAACCTCGCCGACCAGAACGACAAGGGCTTCACCCTGATCGAGCTCCTCGTCGTCGTCATCATCATCGGCATCCTGGCCGCCATCGCCATCCCGGTCTACCTGGGCGTGCAGAACAACGCCAAGGACTCGGGTACCCAGAGTGATGTGGCAAACCTCAAGACGGCAGCCATCAGCCTCCAGACCAACAACGGCGGCACGATGCCGGCCGACACGACGACGCCTCAGACCGTCACGACCTGGACGGATGCTGGCGCTACGAAGAGCGACAACACGACCTCGCTCACGTTCAAGTCGTCCTCGGCCAGCGCCTACTGCGTTGCAGGCAAGAGCAGCACCGGCACCTACTTCTTCGCGACGGCCACGGCCGGCGCCAAGAAGGGCACCAGCACCGAGGTGACTGGCGCCGGCTGCACTCTGCCGGCCTGATAGCCCGTCATCGTGTCCGAGGCGGAGCGCAAGCTGCAATGCGGCGCTCCGCCTCGGCTCTCTATACCGAGCCCCACCCCTGACCCGACCGGGAGGTGACCCCCATGTTCCAGCGCCTCAGCGCCCGGCTCGCCCCGAGCGACCCCGACACGCGCGACGCCGGACTCTCGCTCGTCGAGACGGTCATCGCCCTCATGGTCTTCGCGATCATCACGACCGGTGCGATCATGTCGATCGGACTCACCCTCTCGCTGTCTTCTGACAACAGGAGCCGGCAGGTCGCGGCGAACCTCGCCTCCCAAGCCATCGACACGGCGCGCGCCGCCGCCCAGATCGACAGCGTCACGAGCGGTGAGACGACGACCGTCGTCAACGGGACGACCTTCACCGTCGCGCAGTCGGCGGCGTGGCTGACGACGACGGGCGTCGAGGCGACATGCTCCCCGGTCAACGCGGCCAATAACGGCGCCCTGTTCTACAAGCGTCTCAACGTGTCCGTCACCTGGGACGGCATGCGCGCCAGCACGAGCGCCGTCCGCGCCGACACCCTGCTCGCCCCGAACGGCAAGATCAACGACCCGTCCACCGGCAGCATCCTCATCCAGGTGACCGGCGCCTCCGGAGCCGGCGTCGCCGGTGTGGCCATCACGGTCGAACCGGACACCAAGTCCAGTGCTCCCGGCAAGGCCCTGAAAGTCGATTCGATGCCCGCGGCGACGAACGCCGACGGCTGCTCGGTCGCGATCAAGGTGCAGCCCGGGGCCTACAAGGTCAGCATCAGCAAGTCGGGTTCTCCCGTCTACGTGGACCCGCAGCACGACCCGTCGCCGAGCAAGACCGGAGTCGTGGTGGCCGCCGGCGACTCGACCGGTGCGGCGTTCTCCTACGCCCCGGCCGACGACTACGCGGTCAAGTACAACAGCACCTACACGGGGACGGCGCTCATTCCGCGCGATCTCGCGACCACGATCATCGGCTCGAACGGGTCCTACACGGCGACGACGCCGGCGTCCGACCAGTTCCTCTACCCGTTGACGAGCGGTTACCGCTTCTACGCGGGCGCCTACGCCCCAGCCGGTTCCGATGGCGGGAGCTGCCTGTCACCCGACCCGGCGTCCTGGCCCGCCGCGGGGGACGGCCGCACGGGCAAGGCGCAGCAGTCCGTCCGGGCCGATGCGCCCGTCGGCGTGCCGATGGGCGTCGTCACGGTCAACCTCACGTCGGGCAACCAGACCTTCATCTCGGCGACGACATCGACGATCTCGGCCAGCCTCAACGGCGATCCCGGCTGCGCGAAGACCATGACCTACACGTACCAGCTGTCGTCGAACGCCTCCAGGGCCACGATCGCCCTGCCCTACGGGACCTGGGCGATCAGCTCCGCGCGCGACTCGTCCAGCGGGCTCACGAAGGTGTCGTCCATCACGCCTCCGCCCGGCGCCTTCACGGGCGCGATCATCGCCGGCACGGGCGCCTCGAGCAACATCGTCACCCTCGACCCGAGGACCGCCCCGTGATGGCCCGCGGCCGGCTGGTCGAACTGCGACGGGACGAGGGCATCTCCCTGGCCGAGCTCATCGTGGCGATCATGGTCTTCGGCATCGTGCTCGCCGTCGTGACGACCACGTTCATCTCGCTGACCAAAGCGACGGCGCAGGCGCGATCCATCGACGCGAACACCCGTGCCGCTTCCAACGGCATGAGCGAGTTGACCCGTGTCGTCCGTGGCGCGAGGACGGTCCCGGTACCCGCGTCCGTCACGACGGGCGACCTGCCCGCCTTCACCGAGGCCAAGAGCGAGTCGCTGACGGTGGCGACCGCCGCCAACCTCGACACCTCGATCACGACGGCACCCCGCCGCGCCCAGTTCGTGCTCGACGGGTCGCGACGCCTCATCGAGAACGTCACAGCGGCCCAGCTCTACCAGACGAGCTACTACCAGTTCACGGGTGCGACGACGTCTCGCACGCTGACAGGTCCGGTGGCGACAGCCGCGTCGAGCGGGGCGCCCCTCTTCACCTACTACGACGTCACAGGCGTGAAGCTCGTCGCCGCGGACCCGTCGGCTGGGCTCACCCGAGCTCAGATGGACACCATCGGCTCGGTCGCCATCGCACTGAGCATCGACAGCACGACCACATTCGGATCGAGCGGCGTCACGCTGACCAACACGGTCGGTCTCCCCAACCTCGATCGAGGAGCCAAGCCATGATCCGCCTCCGCCGCGCGTTGCGCCTCGACGCCCTCCGCGACGACCGGGGCATGGCGATGGCCATCAGCCTCATCTTCGGCATGGTCATCGTCATCATGGCGGCCACGGCGATCTCGGTCGCGACCAGCGGTCTCCGCAAGGCCGACAACGATCAGAGCTGGAACGCCGCTCTCTCGGCCGCCTACGCGGGCATCGAGGAGTACCAGGCGCGGCTCTCGAACGACAACAGCTACTTCAAGTACGGCGACAGCAACGCGCCGTTCAGCCTGGCGAGCCGCAGCAGCCTCATCCTCCCGACCGGCAACCAGGCCAACAAGGCGTTCGGTTTCGGGACGTCGGGCACGTGGTCGACGGTCGCGGGCAGCGACGGCAAGGCTCAGTTCCGCTACGAGGTCGACAGCAGCCTCTACGCCTCGAAGGGCGTGTTGCGTCTCCGCTCGACCGGCAAGGTCGGCAAAAGCATCCGATCGGTGATCGCCGACATCCGTCAGAAGGGGTTCATCGACTACCTCTACTTCACCGACTACGAGATCCAGGACCCTCTGCTCTCGGGCAAGAACTCCACGATGTGCAGCCAGACCTCGGCCAAGCACGCCTGGGAGGGGCGGGTGCAGAGCGACGGCTGCGGAGAGATCGCCTTCAGTGGCGGTGACAACATCGCGGGCCCGGCACACTCGAACGACACGTTGCGCGTGTGTCAGGCGACCTTCCAGGAGGAGGTCACGACCGCGAACCCGACGAGTGCGGCGGTCACCTACACGAAGCGCGACTCCAACGACACCGCCTGCACCGGGCAGAACTTCGTCAAGGGCCAGCCTAAGCAGGTGAAGTCGCTCGATCTTCCCGTGACCCTGGACAAGCAGAAGCGCGAGACGCGTTCCGACTTGCCCGACGACGTCCCGCTGCCCGGTTGTCTGTATACGGGCCCGACCGACATCGTCTTCACCGACGACGGCAAGATGACCATCAAGTCGCCGTACACGAAGAAGACCCGCACCTCGAACGAGGCTGCGACGGCGGGTTCCACGCCGGCCGAATGCGGACTACCCGGAACGGGCGCCAACCAGCTGGGTTCCCCCGGGGGCGCGACCATCACCGTCCCGGCCAACAACCTCATCTACGTGCAGAACATCCCGCTGCCGCCCTCGGGCTCGGCTCCGGCCGACGTGAACGCCTCAGCGGCCACGGGGGATCTGACCGACACCTCCTGCAGCAACAACCACGTCGGATACCCCATCGCCAACGAGGTCGCCCCGCCGGCGACCGTCACCGACAATCGCGGGAACACGACGCTCGTCGCGGGCAGCACGGGCAAGGGCACGTGCGCCTACAGCGCTCGAGCGGGCGACGCCTTCGTCAAGGGCACCTTCCGTGGCCAGCTGACCATCGCGACCGACAACTACCTCTACGTCACGGGCGACCTGAAGTACTCGACCACCGACGCCAACACCAACATCCTCGGTTTGGCCCCCTTGAGCACGGCCTGGGTCTACAACCCGGTCGATGCCAGCAACAACGCGCTTTTGTCCAAGAACCGGGAGATCAACGCCGCGTTGCTGTCCGTCGGCCACTCGTTCACCGTTCAGAACTACGCCCGCGGCGGCGACCGTGGAACGTTGACCTTCAAGGGCTCGATCGGTCAGAAGTTCCGCGGCATCGTGCGCAACGGCTCGAACGGGTACATCAAGAACTACACCTACGACACGCGACTTCGGTTCATGGCGCCGCCCAAGTTCTTGAGCCCGGTCACGACGGAGTACGGCGTCAGCACCCTCAGCGAGGTCAAGGCGGGCTACAAGGTCGACGGGAGTAGCAACCCGTGATCGCTACAGCTGCACCGTGGATGCTCGCCGTGCTCGCCGCCGGCGGGTTCGGTCTGCTCATCGGATCGTTCGTCAACGTGGTCGTCTACCGTGTGCCCGCCGGGTTGAGCGTGTCTCGCCCGGCGAGTGCCTGCCCGACCTGCCATTCGCCGATCAAGGCGTACGACAACGTGCCCGTGTTGAGCTGGCTCGCGCTCGGTGGCAAGTGCCGAGCGTGCAAGACGACCATCTCGGCCCGGTACCCGATCGTCGAGATGGCGACCGGTCTGTTCTTCGTGGCCGTGGCGGCACGACTGTGGCCCCTCGGCGCCGTGCCGGCCGACGGCTTGCTCGTCGCGTCGCACGTCGTCGTCGTCATCGCCTACCTCTATCTCGCCGCCATCAGCGTCGCGCTCGGCATCATCGACCTCGAGCACCACCGCCTGCCGAACGCCATCGTCCTGCCCGCCTACGGGGTCGGGCTCGTGCTGCTGGCCACCGCCTCCGCCTTGTCGGGGGACTGGTCCGCCCTGCTGCGCGGCGTCATCGGCATGGCAGCGCTCTACGCGGTCTACTTCGCCATGGCGTTCGCCTACCCGGGCGGCATGGGCTTCGGTGACGTCAAGCTCGCCGGCGTGCTCGGACTGTTCCTCGCCTACCTCGGCTGGGGTGAGCTCGCCGTCGGCGCGTTCGCCGCCTTCCTGCTCGGCGGCCTGTTCGCGATCGCCCTCCTCGCCCTGCGTCGTACGACGCGCAAGGGCGGCATCCCGTTCGGACCCTGGATGCTCGCGGGCGCCTGGGTCGGCATCTTCGTCGGCGGCGTCCTCTCGTCCGCCTACCTCACCCTCCTAGGCCTCGCGTGATCCCGACCTCACGCAGAAAAGAGATGAACCGATGAGCAAGTCCATCGTGGGCGTCGACATCGGCAGCCGATCGCTCCGCGCTGTCGAGGTCGCTGACGTCGACAAGGCGCGGCCGACGCTGCTGCGTTTCTACGAGGTGCCTCTCGCCGAGGGCGCCGCGAGTCGCGGGGAGGTGCTCGAACCACAGACGGTCGCGAGCAGCCTCCGCCAGCTCTGGTCCTCCGGCGGTTTCAAGAGCAAGCGAGTGGTGCTCGGCATGGGCAACCAGCGCGTGCTCGCACGTGACCTGACGGTGCAGAAGGCATCCAAGGAGCGCATCCGCGAGCTCCTGCCCTTCCAGGTGCAGGAGATGCTGCCCGTCCCGGTCGGCGACGCCCTGCTCGACTTCTACCCCTACTCGGAGTCCGAGGGCGAGAACGGCCCCGTCGTCAACGGTTTGCTGATCGCCGCGGTCAAAGATGCCGTGCTCGGCAACGTCCGGGCCAGCAAGCTCGCGGGCCTGTCGACCATGGGCGTCGACCTCATCCCGTTCGCCAACACCCGGCTGCTCGTCAACCGACCCCAGCTGCAGGGCACCGTCGCCCTCATCGAGATCGGACACAGCACCTCCTCGGTCATCATCGTGACGAACGGTGCGCCGCAATTCGTCCGCATCATCCCGTCGGGCGGGGACGACATCACGCAGGCCGTCATGGCGAAGGTCGGGGTCGGTGTCGACGAGGCCGTCTCGATCAAGCGCCAGCGCGGGCTCAGCACGGTCATCACGTCGCCGGCCGAGCAGAACGCGTCGGCCGCGATCTTCGAGTCGGTCAACGACCTGCTCGGGTCGTTCCGCAACACGGTGCAGTACTTCGTCAACACGCGCCCCACCGAGACGGTGTCGCAGATCATCCTCACCGGCGGGGGAGCGTCGTTGATCGGTCTGCCCGACGCGCTGGCCGAGGTCACGCGCCTCCCCGTCGTCGTCGCCGACCCGTTCTCGACCGTCGCCCTGGCGAAGTCGATCGACGAGGCCGCGTTGCGCAGCCGGGCGACCGACGTCACCACGGCCCTCGGCCTGGCCCTCGGGAGCGCCGCCTGATGCGCGGCTCGAACAAGGACGCCGTTCTCGCCGTCGGCGGGGCACCTCGCGTCGACCTGCTGCCTCCGGAGGTGCGGGCCGAGCGCCGCGCCGGCGTCACTGTCCGGCGGATGTGGATGGGTGTCGTGGCCGTCGCCGCTGCGGTCGCGATCGCGATCGGTGCGGCGTCGCTGCACGCGGTCCAGGCGAAGAGCGACCTCAACACCGCCCAGGGCGAGACGCAGTCGCTGCTGCTCGAGCAGGGCAAGTACCAGGAGGTCAGGAACACTCAGAACGAGGTCGACCTCATCTCCGCCGCACAGGCCGTCGGGGGCGCGAGCGAGATCGCGTGGCCCGACTTCCTCGGCAAGATCCAGGCGACCCTACCGAACGGGGTCGTCGTCGTGACCATCACGATCGATCAGATGTCGCCGCTGCTGGCCTACCAGCAGCCCACCGCGCCGCTCCAGGGCGCGCGCGTCGCCACCGTCACGTTCACGGCGGAGAGTGTCACGCTGCCGTCCGTTCCCGACTGGCTCGACGGGCTCACGACGTTGCCCGGTTACGTCGACGCGGCCCCGGGCTCCGTCTCGTTGGAGGAGGGCGTCTACAAGGCGGACGTCACCATGCACATCAACGAGAAGGCGTTCTCCAACCGCTACAGCCTCACGAAGGGCAAATGAGCCATGGACCGCACACGTTTCAAGATGATCGCGGCCGTGCTCACGGGTGTCGCCGTACTCGCTCTCGGCTTCCTGCTCGGCGTCCAGCCGCAGCTCACGGCTGCCGCGGCGTCCTCGGCCCAACAAGACAGCGTCGACCAGCAGAACGCGACGCTTGTGGCCACCCTGTCCAAACTGAAGACCGATAACGAGAACCTCGCACAGCTCAAGACCGAGCTGGCATCGAAGTCCACGTCGGTGCCCAGCGGCGCCGCCCTGCCCGATCTGATCCGCGAGCTGAACGACCTGGCCGTCGCATCGCGCACGACGGTCACCGGATTCACGTCGGCCGATGCGGTCGCCTATGCGGCCCCGGCAGTCGAGACACCGGCCCCGACCGCCGGCGAGCCCGCGAGCGGGTCCACGTCGGAGCCCACGGCCGCCCCGACGGCAGCGACTCCCACGGCACCGACCGCCGTCACCGACCCGACGATCACCGCCGCGAACTTCTCGTCGATCGCCATCACGGTCGACATCCAGGGCTCGTACTCGCAGGCCCTCGACTTCGTCGACCGGTTGCAGAAGGGGTCCCGGCTCTTCCTCGTCACGACGATCACGAGTGCCGAAGAATCCTCGCAGACGGACGACACGGGCTCCACGGCCACCGGCCAGACCTGGACCATCGGCGGCCTCGTCTTCGTGCTGCAGAACGCCGCCGCGACGAAGGCCGACCAGGCCGCCGACGCCACGCCCACGACACCCGCCTCGGGCGCCGAGGGCAGCGACTCGACCGACACGGCCGCCGGCCGGTAGGTCGAGAGCACCCCGCGAGAGGGCAGGAAGCGCGGGTCGGCACGACGTCGACCCGCGCTTTCTGCCCTCTCGTGCATCCGGCCGCGCCCCGGGCGAGACCCCGCCGCGGTGCACCCGAACGGGGGGAGCGCGCACCCCTCCTCCGCCCCCTTATGATCGATCGTCCGCTGCGCGATCCGAGGGAGAGACAAGCGTGGTCTTCGAGGTTCTTGGCTGGGTCGGCGCGATCGTCATCCTGGCCGGCTATGCCCTGTTCTCACTGGGCAAGATCGCCAACGGTCCCCTCTATCAGTGGACGAATCTGATCGGCGGAGTCGCCGTCTCGATCAACGTCAGCCACCACGGCGCGTACCCCTCGATGATCGTCAACACGATCTGGGCGCTCATCGCCGCGACCGTGCTCGTCCGCATGTACCGCAAGCGTCACGCCGCCGTCCGCGTCGAACGCGCCGCCGAGGCGGCCCGCATCGCCGAGGAGGCGCGGGTCGCCGCCCAGCCCGCCCCCACCACCAGCCCTGTGCCCCTGGTCGAGTCGGTCCCCGTCATCACCGCCGCCCTGGCCGTGGTCACCCTCGCCGCCGTCGCCCACGCCGCCGAGCAGGCCGAGCAGGCCGAGCATGCCGAACAGGCGGAGCCCGAGCGCGCCGACGCCTGACCCCGGCCGCCCGCAAGCGGCTCGTCGTGTCGCGTTCGCGGCATCGTGTGCCGTACGAACACGACACGACGCCGCGAACACGACACGACGGCCCCGCCGCACCACCGCCCGCCGCCGACCAGCCCGCAGGCCCGCCGACCCGGCGTACCCTGGCCTGCATGTCCCGTGCCGTCTATGCCGTCATGGGCGCCGTGCTCTTCGTGGCCCTCGTCATCACGACGGCCGCCTTCGCGAGCCTGCTGCTCGACCAGGACGTCATCGACGAGCGCGACGCCGGCCCCCTGCTCGGCCCGGCGATGGTCGCGGTCGCCGCCCTCGCCGTGCTGCTCGCGCTGTTCCGTGCCGCGGCCCTGTCGGACGCCGCCGAGCGCGGCGCGCCCCGCCTGCAGGGCACGTTCCCCGCGCAGCCGGCCGTCGACGACGACGGCATCACCGCGGACGGCGTCGGCCGCGACGAACCAGCCGGAGCGCAGGAGGCGCGAGGCGCCCGCGGCACCGCACCGAGCCTCCTCGTCCCCGCGGTGACGACGGCCGCCGTCGTCTACGTCGCCATGCTGCTGGTCGGCTCCGTCTGGTACGGCCTCCAGCGGCACGAGGCCGTGGCCGTGCTGCTCTTCGCCGCCCACTACGCCGTCTCCGTCTTCGTGATCGGAGCGGCGGTCTGGGCGGGTCTCGTGGTCGCGGGCGTGCTCGCCCTCGGCCGCGTCGCCCCCGGCCCGCCCCGGGTCCACCCCGGCTAGCCGGCCTGCGGGCCACCGTTGCGGACCCGTCTGCCCCCGTTCGCCCACAGCGTGTCGGAGGCGCGCCGACGACGGTCGGGATCATTTGATTAACCCCCCGCCCGAAGCTATGCTCGTTCGGGTGTGCGACCAGTCGCGCGCGCAAAAAATCCGCAGATTCGCGGGTCGGGCCTCACGGCTCGTCTCGTCTTCGCAGCGGACAGACCGTCTCTCGAGGCAGTCTCGGCCGTCGGGCCGACAATGCCGAACCGATTCCCGGGCGAAGTCATTCTGCACCGGGGTCGAAACCCCCGCCACACATGACGCCGCAAGGCGTCACATGGCGTGGGCGTGAGACGAGGATGCTGGCGAATCCGCCAGACAGAGCAGAGCAACACCGAACGAGGAGAACCAGTGCCAACTATTCAGCAGCTGGTCCGAAAGGGACGCACGCCGAAGGTCGTCAAGACCAAGGCCCCCGCCCTGAAGGCCAACCCCCAGCAGCGTGGCGTGTGCACGCGTGTGTACACCACCACCCCCAAGAAGCCCAACTCGGCACTCCGCAAGGTCGCTCGTGTGAAGCTCTCGAACGGTACCGAGGTCACGGCCTACATCCCCGGTGAGGGCCACAACCTGCAGGAGCACTCGATGGTGCTCGTCCGCGGCGGTCGTGTGAAAGACCTCCCCGGTGTCCGCTACAAGATCGTCCGCGGCGCCCTCGACACCCAGGCCGTCAAGAACCGCAAGCAGGCTCGTAGCCGCTACGGCGCGAAAGCAGAGAAGAAGTAATGCCTCGTAAAGGACCCGCGCCCAAGCGCCCTGTCGTCGCAGACCCCGTCTACGGCGCGCCGATCGTCTCCCAGCTCGTCAACAAGATCCTGCTCGACGGCAAGAAGGGTCTCGCCGAGCGCATCGTCTACGGTGCACTCGCCGGCGTGACCGCCAAGAACCAGCAGGATGCCGTCGTCACCCTGAAGAAGGCCCTCGACAACGTGCGTCCGACCCTCGAGGTCCGTTCGCGCCGCGTCGGTGGTTCGACCTACCAGGTCCCCGTCGAGGTCAAGCCGCACCGTGCCAACACGCTCGCGCTGCGCTGGCTGACCACGTACGCCAAGGCACGTCGCGAGAAGACGATGACCGAGCGTCTCATGAACGAGATCCTCGACGCGTCGAACGGTCTGGGCGCCGCTGTCAAGCGTCGCGAGGACACGCACAAGATGGCCGAGTCGAACAAGGCCTTCGCGCACTACCGCTGGTAACACGCAGCGAAGGAGGCGCGGTGAGCGCACACGCACACCGCGCCTCCTGAACTCCCCACACTCTCCCCACTACCCCTTCGGAGGAACCCGTGGCACAGGACGTGCTCACCGACCTGAACAAGGTCCGCAACATCGGCATCATGGCTCACATCGATGCTGGCAAGACGACCACCACCGAGCGCATCTTGTACTACACGGGTATCACCCACAAGATCGGCGAGGTCCACGACGGTGCGGCCACGATGGACTGGATGGCGCAGGAGCAAGAGCGCGGCATCACCATCACCTCGGCTGCGACGACCTGCTTCTGGAACAAGAACCAGATCAACATCATCGACACGCCCGGTCACGTCGACTTCACCGTCGAGGTGGAGCGTTCGCTCCGCGTCCTCGACGGCGCCGTCGCCGTGTTCGACGGCAAGGAGGGCGTCGAGCCCCAGTCCGAGACCGTCTGGCGTCAGGCCGACAAGTACGACGTCCCCCGCATCTGCTTCGTCAACAAGATGGACAAGCTCGGCGCGGACTTCTACTTCACCGTCGACACGATCATCAACCGTCTCGGTGCGAAGCCCCTCGTCATGCAGCTCCCGATCGGTGCGGAGTCGTCCTTCGAGGGCGTCGTCGACCTGGTCGAGATGCGCGCGCTGACGTGGCGCGGCGACGCCAAGGGTGACGTCGAGCTGGGTGCCAAGTACACGATCGAGGAGATCCCGGACGACCTCAAGGAGAAGGCCGCGGAGTACCGCGCCAAGCTCCTCGAGACGGTCGCCGAGTCGGACGACACGCTGCTCGAGAAGTACTTCGGCGGCGAAGAGCTGACCATCGCCGAGATCAAGGGCGCCGTCCGCAAGATGACGGTCAACTCCGAGCTGTACCCGATCTTCTGTGGCTCCGCCTTCAAGAACCGCGGTGTCCAGCCGATGCTCGACGCGGTCATCGACTACCTCCCGTCGCCGCTCGACGTGCCTCCCATGGAGGGCCACGACGTCCGCGACGCCGAGAAGGTCATCATCCGCAAGCCCGAGTCGACGGAGCCGTTCTCGGCCCTGGCGTTCAAGGTCGCGGTGCACCCCTTCTTCGGTCGCCTCACCTATGTCCGCGTGTACTCGGGCTCGATCGAGTCCGGTGCCCAGGTCGTCAACTCGACCAAGGACAAGAAGGAGCGCATCGGCAAGATCTTCCAGATGCACTCCAACAAGGAGAACCCGGTCGACAGCGTCACCGCCGGCCACATCTACGCGGTGATCGGTCTCAAGTTCACGACGACCGGTGACACCCTGTGCGACCCGGCCGAGCAGGTCGTCCTCGAGTCGATGACCTTCCCGGAGCCCGTCATCGAGGTCGCCATCGAGCCCAAGACGAAGGCCGACCAGGAGAAGCTCTCGCTGGCCATCCAGAAGCTCGCCGAAGAGGACCCGACGTTCCGCGTCGAGCTCAACGCCGAGACGGGCCAGACGGTCATCAAGGGCATGGGCGAGCTCCACCTCGACATCCTCGTCGACCGCATGAAGCGCGAGTTCAACGTCGAGGCCAACGTCGGCAAGCCCCAGGTGGCGTACCGCGAGACGCTCAAGAAGGGCATCGAGCGCTACGACTACACCCACAAGAAGCAGACGGGTGGCTCGGGCCAGTTCGCAAAGGTGCAGATCGCTCTGGAGCCCTTCGAGGTCACGGCCGAGCAGACGTACGAATTCGTCAACAAGGTCACGGGTGGTCGCATCCCGCGCGAGTACATCCCGTCGGTCGACGCCGGTATCCAGGACGCCATGCAGGTCGGTGTCCTCGCCGGTTACCCGACGGTGGGCGTCCGCGCGCTGCTTCTCGACGGTGCGGCGCACGACGTCGACTCGTCCGAGATGGCGTTCAAGATCGCTGGATCGATCGCCTACAAGGAGGCGGCTCGCAAGGCCCAGCCTGTTCTCCTCGAGCCGCTCATGGCGGTCGAGGTCCGTACGCCCGAGGAATACATGGGCGACGTCATCGGCGACCTCAGCTCGCGACGCGGGCAGATCTCGTCGATGGAAGACGCCAGTGGTGTGAAGGTCGTTCGGGCCAGCGTGCCGCTGTCGGAGATGTTCGGTTACGTCGGTGACCTGCGGTCGAAGACCTCGGGTCGTGCCGTCTACTCGATGACGTTCGAGTCGTATCAAGAGGTGCCCTCGGCCGTGGCCGAGGAGATCATCCAGAAGAACAAGGGCGAATAGTCCGAACCACGCGGCCGAGCCTCGACCGCGTAACATGTACACACACCAATCCGCAGTGTCCGGTAGGCCGGGTCATCGACCCGGCCCCCGGCCGCACTGCAACCGAGTCCTGAGGAGGACCCACAGTGGCTAAGGCCAAGTTCGAGCGGACCAAGCCGCACGTCAACATCGGAACCATCGGTCACGTCGACCACGGCAAGACCACGCTGACCGCGGCGATCACCAAGGTTCTGCACGACAAGTACCCGGACCTCAACGAGGCCTCGGCGTTCGACCAGATCGACAACGCTCCTGAAGAGAAGCAGCGTGGTATCACGATCAACATCTCGCACGTCGAGTACCAGACGGAGAAGCGTCACTACGCTCACGTCGACGCTCCGGGCCACGCCGACTACATCAAGAACATGATCACCGGTGCGGCTCAGATGGACGGCGCGATCCTCGTCGTCGCCGCCACCGACGGTCCGATGCCCCAGACGCGTGAGCACGTGCTGCTCGCCCGTCAGGTCGGCGTGCCCTACATCGTCGTGGCTCTGAACAAGTCCGACATGGTCGACGACGAGGAGATCCTCGAGCTCGTCGAGATCGAGGTCCGCGAGCTCCTCTCGAGCCAGGACTTCGACGGCGACAACGCTCCCGTCGTGCAGGTCTCCGCTCTCAAGGCCCTCGAGGGCGACGAGAAGTGGGCTGCCACGGTTGCCGACCTCATGGACCAGGTCGACGAGAACGTGCCCGAGCCCGTTCGCGCCACCGACCAGCCCTTCCTCATGCCCGTCGAGGACGTCTTCACGATCACCGGTCGTGGAACCGTCATCACCGGTCGTGTCGAGCGAGGCATCCTGAAGCCGAACGACGAGGTCGAGATCGTCGGCATCAAGGAGAAGTCGTCCAAGACGACCGTCACCGCGATCGAGATGTTCCGCAAGACCCTCGAAGACGCACGCGCCGGTGAGAACGTCGGCCTGCTGCTCCGTGGTACCAAGCGCGAGGACGTCGAGCGTGGCCAGGTCGTGGTCAAGCCCGGCTCGATCACGCCGCACACCGAGTTCGAGGCGAACGTCTACATCCTGTCGAAGGATGAGGGCGGCCGTCACAACCCGTTCTACGCGAACTACCGTCCGCAGTTCTACTTCCGTACCACCGACGTCACGGGTGTCATCACGCTGCCCGAGGGCACCGAGATGGTCATGCCCGGCGACACGACTGAGATCACCGTTCAGCTGATCCAGCCCATCGCCATGGAAGAGGGCCTGCGTTTCGCCATCCGCGAGGGTGGCCGCACGGTCGGTGCCGGTACCGTCACCAAGATCATCAAGTAACTTCGGTTACTGATCTCCGAAGAGGGGGTCGAGCCTTCGGGCTCGGCCCCCTTTTCTGTGCGCATGACGTTTTTCGGAGGCTCTTCCCTGGTGCCGGAGGCGCGGTGTGGGCACCATGGAGGAGTCCGGATGTTCCGGCGAACCGAGGGAGGACCCCATGGCAGGCTTCGACGACATCACCAAGAAGGCTCAGGAGTTCTTGAAGGACGGCAAAGTGCAGGACGCCCTCAAGAGCGAGAAGGCCGAAGGCGTGAGCGACAAGATCCTCGACGCCGTCGCCGGCGCGGCCGACAAGGCCACCGGCGGCAAGTACACCGACAAGATCAACGACGCGAAGGCGCAGGCCGACAAGCACGTCGGCAACGAATAGCCCGTCGCCTCGACGGGGGCCCCGGTCACGATCGTGACCGGGGCCGTCGTGTACCCCGGCCCGAGCCTCCTTGAGGCTGTGACGTGTTCACTCGACGGATGCCACGCCTGCGCCGCACCGATTCGACACGCCCCGGACTCACCCGGGTCAAGCGCGGGGCCGGTTTCAGCTACCAGGATGCGGACGGCGTCACGGTCACCGATCACGAGCTCCGCGAGCGGATCGAGCACCTGGCGATCCCGCCCGCGTGGACGGACGTCTGGATAGCGCCCTACCCCAACGGCCACATCCAGGCCACAGGCGTCGACGGGGCCGGCCGCCGCCAGTACATCTACCACCCCACCTGGCGCGAGCAGAAGGACCGGATCAAGTTCGATCGCGCGCTGGCCCTCGCCGAGTCGCTGCCGACGGCGCGTCGCTTCGTCACGATGGACCTCCGCCAGGACGAGCCGACGCGAGATCGCGCACTGGCGGCTGCGTTCCGCATGCTCGACACGGGATCGCTCCGGGTCGGCTCGGAGCGCTACGCGGCCGACCACGGCAGCCACGGGCTGTCCACGCTGCTCTGCGCCCATGCGACGGTGTCGGACGACGTGGTGAAGCTCGCGTTCCCGGGCAAGAGCCACCAGGCGTGGCAGTCCGAGATCAAGGACATCGACCTGTCCGCCGTCATCCGCGGTCTCAAGCGACGCGGCGGACGTGCGCGCCTGTTGGCCTGGCGCGAGGCCGCGGGGGAGCCGTGGCACCCGCTGCGGGCGGCGGAGATCAACGAGTACGTCAAGGAGCGGGCGGGTGACGACTTCACCGCCAAGGACTTCCGCACGCTGCACGGGACGGTCGCCGCGGCCGTGAGTCTCGCGAAGACGGGCGCGCGCGACACCGACTCGAAGCGTCGGCGGGCGGTCTCCCAGGCCATGCGCGACGCCTCGGAGGTGCTCGGCAACACCCCGAGCATCGCGCGCTCGAGCTACGTCGACCCCCGCCTCGTCGACGCCTACGAGCACGGCGAGACCATCGACCCCGAACGTCTCGGGGCCGCCGAGAGCGAGGTCAGGGCACTGCTGTTCCGCTGACGGTCGCGCTCATGACGTACCGTAGAGGGTTGCGTCCGATCGTGTCGGACCGCCGAGAGGACAAACTGCAGTGACCGACGAGTGCATCCACGGGTTCGAGCGAGCGTTATGCGACATGTGCGCGCCCCGTCAACGTCCGGAGGCGCTGGTCGCCGACAAGGCGACGGCCGTTCGATCGCCGCGCACGGCGACGTCGCCGCGTCGTCCGTCGACCCGCCGCCCCGAGTCGCTTCGCAGCACCCCCTCGAGCTCGTCCTCGACGCCGGTGATCCCCACCGGCCCCGTCTTCTCCGCCCTACGGGCGCACCACTGGACCCACATCGACAACCTGGAGTCGATCCTCGAGGGCGGGGCCCTGCGCGCCGGTGTCGTGCCGGCGTTCGACGTCAGCTCGGTTGCGACGCGTGACGCCCGCGCGGAGGCGACCACCGCCTCCGGGACGGCCGTGGCGGCGCACGTCGCGTTCGCGCTGTCGCCGCACTCGAGCAAGTGGGACGACGTCCGCACCGGCGCGACCGGTGCCGCGTGGTCGGACGCCGCCCGCAAGGCGCGGGCGACCGACTTCGTCGTGTTCGTCGTGCCGACCACCGCGCTCGGCGACGAGGTCGTCGTCACCGATCGTGAGGCCACCGTCGACGGCGCGCGTTTCGCGACGGGTGCCGCCGAGGCGACCCCGTTGCTCCGACGCGTGTCGATCGTGGACGCCGACCTGCTCGAGCCCGAGGTCCTCGTGCCCGGCGCGGTCGGCCTCGACACGGTGACGCTGATCGGTGTGCCGAACGACAAGATGCGCGATCGCGTCAAGCAGCTGCTCGTCGAGGTCGGGGGAGTGGCGCCTCGGGTGGCCGTCTACCCGCCGTGGTTCCGCCCCACCGAGATCGAGGACGAGGCCTGATCCTCGATTGCGACACGCCCGGGTTGCAGCAAATGCAGGGCTGTGACAAAATCGTCTAGTTCAACACTTCGACTGTGCTTCGTGCACAGTTCGGATCACTGCCAGGCAGTGCATAGGCGTGAGACGCCTAGGCCGCGGGTAGCAGGACACATCTCACAACTGGTTTCACGATGCAGCCGCAGGTCTGCCCTCAGGCATCTGCGCGGTCGAGTGATGCGAAGCATCCCGGCGGCATCGGCGTGACGATGGCCCTCCCCGGGTCTTCCGAGCGGCCTGGATCAGGCGTGAGGTGATTGACACAAAAACAGCGGTACGCGAGAGACACGTAGTGCCAGATGTTTGCCCAGCAAACAGCGTCAGGCGGCCCCCGAGGTGCGCGACGTCCGAATGAGAGAGAGTCACACATGGCGGGACAGAAGATCCGCATCCGACTTAAGTCGTACGACCACGAGGTCATCGACACCTCCGCGCGCAAGATCGTCGACACGGTCACCCGCGCGGGCGCTACCGTGGTCGGCCCCGTGCCGCTGCCGACGGAGAAGAACGTGGTCGTCGTGATCCGTTCGCCCCACAAGTACAAGGACTCGCGCGAGCACTTCGAGAAGCGCACGCACAAGCGTCTGATCGACATCGTCGACCCGACGCCCAAGGCCGTCGACTCGCTCATGCGTCTCGACCTCCCGGCCGACGTCAACATCGAGATCAAGCTGTAAGGGGGCCACCATGACTGTCAGCACCACGAAGAACGTCAAGGGCCTGCTCGGCAAGAAGCTCGGCATGACCCAGGTCTGGGACGAGAACAACAAGCTCATCCCCGTCACCGTCGTCGAGATCGCTCCGAACGTCGTGACCCAGATCCGCTCGCTCGACAAGGACGGCTACGCGGCCGTCCAGATCGCCGCCGGCGCCATCGACCCCCGCAAGGCGAACAAGCCCGCTCTGGGTCACTTCGACGCCGCGGGTGTCACGCCCCGTCGCCACCTCACCGAGGTCCGCACCGCAGACGCCGCCGAGTACGCACTCGGTCAGGAGCTGACGGTCGACACGTTCGAGGCCGGCCAGAAGGTCGACGTCGTCGGCACCTCCAAGGGCAAGGGCTTCGCCGGTGTCATGAAGCGTCACAACTTCAAGGGCGTCAGCGCATCGCACGGTGCGCACCGCAACCACCGCAAGCCTGGTTCGATCGGCGCCTCGTCGACCCCCAGCCGTGTCTTCAAGGGCATGCGCATGGCCGGTCGCATGGGTGGCGAGCGAGTCACCATCCTCAACCTCACGGTGCACGCCGTCGACGCCGAGAAGGGTCTGCTGCTCGTCAAGGGCGCCGTCCCCGGTGCTCGTGGCCGCATCGTTTTCGTCCGTACCGCCGTGAAGGGGAAGTAGCTCATGGCCACCACTACCGCATCGGCCACCTCGGTCGACGTCCTCGACGCGAAGGGCACGAAGACCTCCACGGTCGAGCTGCCCGTCGAGCTGTTCGACGTCGTTACCAACGTCCCGCTGATCCACCAGGTCGTCGTCGCTCAGCAGGCTGCCGCCCGTCAGGGAACCCACAAGACCAAGCGTCGTGGTGAGGTCTCCGGTGCCGGCCGCAAGCCGTTCAAGCAGAAGGGAACCGGTCGTGCCCGTCAGGGTTCGATCCGCGCCCCCCAGATGACCGGTGGTGGCATCGTCCACGGGCCGGTGCCCCGCGACTACGCGCAGCGCACCCCCAAGAAGATGATCGCCGCCGCTCTGCTCGGTGCCCTGTCCGACCGTGCTCGCGGTGCCCGCGTCCACGTCGTCGAGGGTTTCGTCGCCGACGCCATCTCCACGAAGGTCGCGCTCGAACTGCTCTCGACCATCGCGTCGAGCAAGCACGTCCTGGTCGTCATCGACCGCGACGACGAGCTGACCAAGAAGAGCGTCCGCAACGTGTCCACCGTCCACGTGATCACGTTCGACCAGCTCAACGCCTACGACGTGCTCGTCAGCGACGACATCGTCTTCACGAAGAGCGCCTTCGACGGCTTCGTCGCCTCGAAGACCAAGAAGGAGGCCACCGCATGAGCGGCTACGGCAAGGACCCCCGCGACGTCATCATCGCGCCCGTCGTCTCCGAGAAGAGCTACTCCCTGATCGATCAGGGCAAGTACACCTTCATCGTCGACCCGCGTTCGAACAAGACCGAGATCAAGCTCGCCATCGAGAAGATCTTCGACGTCAAGGTCGACAGCATCAACACGCTGAACCGTGTCGGCAAGACCCGTCGCACCCGCTTCGGCACCGGCAAGCGCAAGGACACCAAGCGCGCCATCGTGACGCTCAAGTCCGGTTCCATCGACATCTTCACGGCTGTCGGCTAGGGAGCAGAGGGATAAAACATGGCTATTCGTAATTACAAGCCCACGACCCCGGGTCGCCGCGGTTCGTCGGTCGCCGACTTCGCCGAGATCACCCGATCGACGCCCGAGAAGTCGCTGCTCCGTCCGCTGTCGAAGTCGGGTGGTCGCAACAACGCCGGCCGTATCACGACGCGTCACATCGGTGGTGGCCACAAGCGCCAGTACCGCGTGATCGACTTCCGTCGCAACGACAAGGACGGCGTCAACGCCAAGGTCGCTCACATCGAGTACGACCCCAACCGCACGGCGCGCATCGCGCTCCTGCACTTCGTCGACGGCACCAAGCGCTACATCATCGCGCCGAACAAGCTGTCGCAGGGCGACATCGTCGAGTCCGGTCCCGGAGCCGACATCAAGCCCGGCAACAACCTGCCGCTCAAGAACATCCCCGTCGGTACCGTCATCCACGCCATCGAGCTCAAGCCCGGTGGAGGCGCGAAGATGGCCCGTTCGGCCGGTGCGTCGGTTCGTCTGGTCGCCAAGGACGGCCCTTACGCGCAGCTCCGTCTGCCGTCGGGCGAGGTCCGCAACGTCGACGCCCGCTGCCGCGCCACGATCGGCGAGGTCGGCAACGCCGAGCAGTCGAACATCAACTGGGGCAAGGCCGGCCGTATGCGCTGGAAGGGCGTCCGCCCGACCGTCCGTGGTGTCGCGATGAACCCCGTCGACCACCCGCACGGTGGTGGTGAGGGCAAGACCTCCGGTGGTCGCCACCCGGTCAGCCCGTGGGGCCAGAAAGAGGGCCGCACGCGTCACCCCAACAAAGAGAGTGACAAGCTCATCGTCCGCCGTCGTAACGCTGGCAAGAAGCGTAAGTAGGAGTTGTAGAAGATGCCACGCAGTCTTAAGAAGGGCCCCTTCGTTGACGACCACCTGCTTCGCAAGGTCGTCTCGCAGAACGAGGCCAGCACCAAGAACGTCATCAAGACCTGGTCGCGCCGTTCGATGATCGTCCCCAACATGCTTGGGCACACCATCGCCGTGCACGACGGGCGCAAGCACATCCCCGTGTTCGTGACCGAGAGCATGATCGGCCACAAGCTCGGCGAGTTCGCGCCGACCCGCACCTTCCGTGGACACGTGAAGGACGACAAGAAGGGTCGTCGCCGCTAAGGCGGCGACGTAAGGAGGAGAGAAATGGTGGAGTCGATCGCACGCGTGCGTCACATCCGCGTCACCCCCATGAAGGCCCGCCGCGTCGTCAACCTGATCCACGGCAAGCAGGCCCTCGAGGCCCTGGCCATCCTGAAGTTCGCGCCGCAGGGCGCGAGCGAGCCCGTCTACAAGCTCGTCGCGTCGGCCATGGCCAACGCGCGTGTCAAGGCGGACAAGGACAACAGCTACCTGGACGAGCAGGACCTCTACGTGAGCCGTGCATTCGTCGACCAGGGCGCCACCCTCAAGCGGTTCCAGCCGCGTGCCCAGGGTCGCGCCTTCAAGATCCTGAAGCGCACCAGCCACATCACGATCGTCCTCGCGACGCCCGATGAGGTCGAGGTCGCCGCTGCTACCAAGAAGGCGAGCAAGTAATGGGCCAGAAAGTAAACCCGTACGGCTTCCGTCTGGGAATCACCACCGACCACGTGTCGCGGTGGTTCACCGACAGCACGAAGCCGGGCCAGCGTTACAGCGACTACGTCGCTGAGGACGTGAAGATCCGCAACCTGCTCAAGACCTCGCTCGACCGCGCCGGCGTGGCCAAGATCGAGATCGAGCGCACCCGCGACCGCGTCCGGGTCGACATCCACACCGCCCGTCCGGGCATCGTGATCGGTCGTCGTGGCGCCGAGGCCGAGCGCATCCGCGGCGACCTCGAGAAGCTCACGGGCAAGCAGATCCAGCTGAACATCCTCGAGGTCAAGAACCCCGAGGCCGAGGCTCAGCTCGTCGCACAGGGCATCGCCGAGCAGCTCGCTGCTCGCGTGGCGTTCCGTCGTGCGATGCGCAAGGGTCTGCAGGGCGCTCAGCGTGCCGGCGCCAAGGGTGTCCGCATCCAGGTGTCCGGTCGTCTCGGCGGCGCCGAGATGAGCCGCTCCGAGTTCTACCGTGAGGGTCGTGTGCCGCTGCACACGCTCCGCGCCAACATCGACTACGGCTTCTACGAGGCCAAGACGACGTTCGGCCGCATCGGTGTGAAGGTCTGGATCTACAAGGGCGACATCACCAACAAAGAGTTGGCGCGCGAGCAGGCGAACCAGAAGTCGTCGCGCCCGGAGCGCCGCAACGACCGTGACGGTGCCCGTCGCGGCGGTGGCGACCGTGACCGTGCGCCCCGCGAGCAGAAGGCGCCCGCCACCACAGGAGCTGAGGCATAACCATGTTGATTCCCCGTCGTGTCAAGCACCGCAAGCAGCACCACCCCGGCCGTAGCGGCCAGGCCACTGGTGGCACCAAGGTCAGCTTTGGTGAATACGGTATCCAGGCCATCACGCCCGCTTACGTGACCAACCGTCAGATCGAGTCCGCTCGTATCGCCATGACGCGTCACATCAAGCGTGGCGGAAAGGTCTGGATCAACATCTACCCCGACCGTCCCCTCACGAAGAAGCCCGCCGAGACCCGCATGGGTTCCGGTAAGGGTTCGCCCGAGTGGTGGGTCGCCAACGTCAAGCCGGGTCGCGTGCTCTTCGAGCTCAGCGGCGTGAGCGAAGACATCGCGCGCGAGGCTCTGACTCGCGCCATCCACAAGCTGCCCCTCAAGGCACGCATCATCAAGCGCGAGGAGGGCGACGCATAATGGCGATCGGTTCCAAGGAGCTCCGTCCCACCGAGCTCGACACATTCGAAGACGAGCGTCTCGTCGACGAGCTGAAGAAGGCCAAGGAAGAGCTGTTCAACCTGCGCTTCCAGTCGGCCACCGGCCAGCTCGAGAGCCACGGCCGCGTTCGCGCCGTCAAGCGCGACATCGCTCGCATCTACACGGTCCTGCGTGAGCGCGAGCTCGGCATCCGTGCCACCCCCGCCCCGGTCGAGGCGGCCCCCAAGGCTGCCAAGAAGTCGACCAAGAAGGCTGCCAAGCCGGCCGACGAGGCGCCTGCCGCCGAGACCGCCGAGACCGCCGAGGAGAGCAAGTAATGGCTACCGAGAACAAGACCGAGGTCGACTCGGCCGTCGAGGTCCGCGGTTACCGCAAGACCCGTCGCGGCTACGTGACCAGCGACAAGATGGAGAAGACCATCGTCGTCGAGGTCGAGGACCGCGTGAAGCACCCCCTGTACGGCAAGGTCATCCGCCGTACCTCCAAGGTGAAGGCGCACGACGAGGCCAACACGGCCGGCATCGGCGACCTCGTCGTGATCAGCGAGACCCGTCCGCTCAGCGCTTCCAAGCGCTGGCGCCTGGTCGAGATCCTCGAGAAGGCGAAGTAGACCGTTCGCGGTCTGCTTAGAAGGAGACAACAGTGATTCAGCAGGAATCCCGCCTCAAGGTCGCCGACAACACCGGTGCGAAAGAGATCCTCACCATCCGCGTGCTCGGTGGCTCCGGCCGTCGTTACGCCGGTCTCGGTGACGTGATCGTCGCCACGGTGAAGGACGCCATCCCCGGCGGAAACGTGAAGAAGGGTGACGTCGTCAAGGCTGTCATCGTCCGCACCAAGAAAGAGGTCCGTCGTCCGGACGGCTCTTACATCAAGTTCGACGAGAACGCCGCCGTGATCCTGAAGGCCGACGGAGACCCCCGTGGTACCCGCATCTTCGGGCCGGTCGGCCGCGAACTTCGTGACAAGAAGTTCATGAAGATCATCTCGCTGGCGCCGGAGGTTATCTAAGTCATGGCAAACATCAAGAAGGGTGACCTGGTTCAGGTCATCACCGGTGCCTCGCAGGCCCGCGGCGGAGACCGCGGCAAGCAGGGCAAGGTGCTCGAGGTGCTCGTCGAGAAGAACCGCGTGGTAGTGGAGGGTGTCAACTTCGTCACCAAGCACGTCCGCGTGGGTCAGACCCAGCGTGGCACCAAGACCGGCGGCATCGAGACGCACGAGGCTCCGCTTCACGTGTCGAACGTCGCCCTGGTCGACCCCAAGACCAAGAAGCCGACGCGTGTCGGCTTCCGCCTCGAGACGGTCACCAAGGACGGCGTCACCAAGACCGTCCGTGTCCGCTACGCAAAGAAGTCGGGTGAAGCGCTCTAATGACTGACACCGCAGTGGCTGGCAGCAACCAGCCCCGCCTCAAGGCGAAGTACCGCGCCGAGATCCTGCCGCAGCTCCAGAAGGACTTCGGCTTCACGAACGTGCACCAGGTGCCCGGTCTCGTGAAGATCGTCGTCAACACGGGTGTCGGCGAGGCCGCACGCGACAGCAAGATCATCGACGGTGCCATCAAGGACCTGACCGCCATCACGGGTCAGAAGCCCCAGGTGACGAAGGCCCGCAAGTCCATCGCGCAGTTCAAGCTGCGCGAGGGTCAGCCGATCGGCGCGCACGTCACGCTGCGCGGCGACCGTGCGTGGGAGTTCCTCGACCGTCTGCTGTCGCTGGCGCTTCCCCGCATCCGCGACTTCCGTGGTCTCAGCGACCGCCAGTTCGACGGAAACGGCAACTACACCTTCGGTCTCAACGAGCAGAGCATGTTCCACGAGATCGATCAGGACCGCATCGACCGCGTGCGTGGCTTCGACATCACCGTCGTGACCACCGCGAAGACGGACGACGAGGGCCGCGCGCTGCTCAAGGCGCTGGGCTTCCCGTTCCGTTCGGCCGACTCGGCCAACTAAGATCGTTCGGTCGGCAACTCGCGCGTCGAGTTGCCGACCGTTCCCCTGAGGTCGGAGAGAACCGCTCTCCGCCCGCCCGATCATCTAGGTCGGCACCCGGTGTACCGGATGTCGAAACCAGATGAGAAAGAGATCATCCGCATGACGATGACAGATCCGGTCGCAGACCTGCTGACCAGACTGCGCAACGCGAACTCGGCCTTCCACGAGACCGTCTCGCTCCCCAGCAGCAAACTCAAGTCCCACATCGCCGAGATCCTCAAGCGCGAGGGCTTCATCGACTCGTGGAAGGTGGAAGACGCCCGCGTCGGCCAGACCCTCACGATCGACCTGAAGTACGGCCCGAACCGCGAGCGCTCCATCGTGGGCATCAAGCGCGTCTCGAAGCCCGGCCTCCGCGTCTACGCGAAGTCGACCGAGATCCCTCAGGTGCTCGGTGGCCTCGGTGTCGCCATCCTGTCGACTTCCTCCGGTCTGCTGACCGACCGTGAGGCCGAGAAGAAGGGCGTAGGCGGAGAAGTCATCGCCTACGTGTGGTAATTCACTATGTCTCGAATCGGACGCCTCCCCATCTCGATCCCTGCCGGGGTCGATGTGAAGATCGACGGCCAGGCCGTCACCGTCAAGGGCCCGAAGGGTGAGCTGTCGCTCACCGTCAAGGCTCCCATCGAAGCCAAGCTCGAAGAGGGCACGGTCGTCGTGACCCGTCCCGACGACGAGCGCGAGTCGCGCTCGCTGCACGGTCTCACGCGTACCCTCATCGCCAACCAGATCATCGGCGTGACCCAGGGCTACACGAAGGGCCTCGAGGTCGTCGGCACCGGTTACCGCGTGCAGGCCAAGGGCTCGAACATCGAGTTCGCGCTCGGCTACTCGCACCCCATCACCGTCGAGCCGCCCGCGGGCATCAGCTTCACGGTCGAGGGCAACAACAAGCTCACCGTCGTCGGCATCGACAAGCAGGCCGTCGGCGAGGTCGCCGCCAACATCCGCAAGCTGCGCAAGCCCGAGCCCTACAAGGGCAAGGGTGTCCGCTACGCCGGCGAGGTCGTCCGCCGCAAGGCCGGAAAGTCAGGTAAGTAATCATGGGTCTCGGTACACGAGGAAAAAGCAAGTCGGCTGCCACCAAGCGCCGTCACACCCGCCTGCGCAAGAAGGTCGTGGGCACCGAAGAGCGCCCCCGTCTCGTCGTCACCCGTTCGGCCCGTCACGTCTTCGTGCAGGTCGTCGACGACAGCAAGGGCCACACCGTCGCCAGCGCATCGACCCTCGAGGCCGACCTGCGTACGTTCGACGGTGACAAGACCGCGAAGTCCCGCAAGGTCGGCGAGCTCGTCGCCGAGCGCGCCAAGGCCGCGGGCATCGAGGCCGTCGTGTTCGATCGCGGCGGTAACAAGTACGCCGGACGCGTCGCGGCCATCGCCGAAGGCGCCCGAGAGGCTGGTTTGAACCTGTGAGCGACGCTACGAACACCACTCCCCCCGCCGTCGAGACCGACGCGGCGAAGGCACCGGCCGAGGCCGTCGTCGAGCGCCCCGTCGAGACCGCAGCCGGCTCGGAGTCGAACAACCGCGAAGGCGGTCGCACCGACCGTCGTGGCGGCCAGGGTCGTGGAGACCGCAACCAGAACGGCCGCGGCCGCGGCGACCGTGACGACAAGAGCCAGTTCCTGGAGCGCGTCGTCACGATCAACCGTGTGTCGAAGGTCGTCAAGGGTGGTCGTCGCTTTAGCTTCACCGCTCTCGTGGTCGTCGGTGACGGCAACGGTCTGGTCGGCGTCGGCTACGGCAAGGCCCGCGAGGTCCCCACGGCGATCAGCAAGGGTGTCGAAGAGGCGAAGAAGAACTTCTTCCGCGTCCCCCGCGTCGCCAACACGATCCCGCACCCCGTCCAGGGTGAGGCCGCTGCCGGTGTCGTCATGCTGCGTCCGGCCTCGGCCGGTACCGGTGTTATCGCCGGTGGTCCCGTCCGCGCCGTGCTCGAGTGCGCCGGTATCCACGACGTGCTGAGCAAGTCGCTCGGGTCCTCGAACACGATCAACATCGTGCACGCGACCGTCGCCGCGCTCCAGCAGCTCGAGGAGCCGCGCGCCGTCGCCGCCCGTCGTGGCCTCGACATCGACCAGGTGGCCCCCGCCCGTCTGCTCCGCGCAGAAGAGGCGGCCCGCAAAGCTGCAACCGAGAAGGCAGGTGCCTGATGGCCGCCAACCTCAAGGTGACCCAGATCAAGTCCGTAATCAGCGAGAAGCAGAACCAGCGTGACACGCTGCGGAGCCTGGGCCTCAAGCGCATCGGCCAGTCGGTCGTGCGCGAGGACACCAAGCAGAACCGCGGCTACATCAACACGGTTGCTCACCTCGTGAAGGTCGAGGAGATTGACTAATGGCTGACGAGAAGAAGGAGACGGCCGAGAAGGCCGCTCCCGCCAAGAAGGCCGCCGCCCCCAAGGCGACGGCTGCCAAGAAGCCGGCTGCCAGCAAGGCCGCCGCATCCACCGCGTCGACCACCAAGGCCGAGCCGAAGTCGTCCGACGACGTCGCTCGCGCCCAGGTCCTCAAGGTGCACCACCTCCGTCCGGCCCCCGGGGCCAAGACGGCCAAGACCCGCGTGGGTCGCGGTGAGGGTTCGAAGGGTAAGACGGCTGGCCGTGGTACCAAGGGCCAGAAGGCTCGTTACCAGGTCAAGGTCGGCTTCGAGGGTGGGCAGATGCCTCTGCACATGCGTACCCCGAAGCTGCGCGGGTTCAAGAACCCGTTCCGCGTCGAGTACCAGGTCGTGAACCTCGACAAGCTCGGCGAGCTGTACCCGCAGGGTGGTGAGGTCACCACGGTCGACCTCGTCGCCAAGGGTGCGGTCCGCAAGAACGAGAAGGTCAAGGTCCTCGGCCAGGGCGACATCAGCGTTGCGCTGACCGTCGCCGTGGACAAGGTCTCCGGCTCTGCCGAAGAGAAGATCGTCGCCGCCGGCGGGTCCGTCACCAAGTAACACCCTGAAGGGGTGGCCCAATCGGGCCACCCCTTTCAGTCGTCTATCCTTCATACCGGGAGGCCCACGTTGTTCAGAGCAGTCGCGCGCATCATGCGCACCCCAGACCTTCGCAGGAAGATCGGGTTCACGCTCGGCATCATTGCGCTCTTCCGTCTGGGTTCGTTCGTTCCGTCGCCGTTCGTCGACTACCAGAACGTCCAGATCTGCCTCGCCGGCAATCAGGGCACGTCGGGCCTCTACGAGCTCGTCAACCTCTTCAGCGGCGGTGCGCTGCTCCAGCTGTCGGTCTTCGCGCTGGGCATCATGCCCTACATCACGTCGTCGATCATCGTGCAGCTGCTCCGCGTCGTCATCCCGCACTTCGACACCCTGTACAAAGAGGGCCAGTCGGGTCAGGCGAAGCTCACCCAGTACACGCGGTACCTCACCATCGCGCTCGGTATCCTCCAGTCGACGACGCTGATCACGGTCGCGCGTTCGGGCGCCCTGTTCGGCGGCTCCAGCGTGGCCGAGTGTTCGCAGCTCATCACGAACGACGCCTGGTACGCCGTCATGCTCATGGTCATCACCATGACCGCGGGTACCGGCCTCATCATGTGGATGGGCGAGCTCATCACCGAGCGCGGCATCGGCAACGGCATGTCGATCCTCATCTTCACGTCCATCGCGGCCCGCTTCCCCACGGCCCTCTGGAGCATCGCCCAGGCCCGCAGCTTCGAGATCTTCCTGATGGTGATCGCGATCGGGCTCATCATCATGGCCCTCGTCGTGTTCGTCGAGCAGTCCCAGAGACGCATCCCGGTCCAATACGCCAAACGCATGGTCGGCCGGCGAACATACGGCGGCAACAACACGTACATCCCGATTAAGGTCAACATGGCCGGCGTCGTGCCCGTCATCTTCGCCTCGTCGCTGCTGTACCTGCCGGCCCTGGTCGCCCAGTTCAACCAGCCGTCCGACGGCACCGCTCCGCCTGCATGGGTGAGCTGGGTCCAGGCCAACCTCACCTCGGGCGACAACCCGTTGTACATGGTCCTGTACTTCGCCCTCATCGTCGGCTTCACGTACTTCTACGTCGCGATCACCTTCAACCCCGAAGAGGTCGCCGACAACATGAAGAAGTACGGCGGCTTCATCCCCGGCATCCGTGCGGGGCGCCCGACGGCCGAGTACCTCGACTACGTCTTGACGCGGGTCACGCTGCCCGGCTCCCTCTACCTCGGTGTCATCGCGCTCATCCCGCTGATCGCCCTCGCCACGGTGGGTGCGAACCAGAACTTCCCGTTCGGAGGCGCGAGCATCCTGATCATCGTCGGTGTCGGTCTCGAGACCGTGAAGCAGATCGACTCGCAGCTGCAGCAGCGCCACTACGAAGGGCTCCTGCGATGACGGCGGGCTCCGTGACCGAACTCAGCCCGCGCCTCCTGATCGTCGGCCCTCCCGGGGCCGGCAAGGGGACGCAGGCGACCGCCATCGCCGAGTCCTTCGGCATCCCGGCGATCTCGACGGGCGACATCTTCCGTGCCAACGTCAAGAACGAGACCGAGCTCGGGCTCAAGGTCAAGGCGATCATGGACGCGGGCGACTACGTCCCCGACAGTCTGACGAACGAGCTCATCTCCGACCGTCTCGGTCAGGCGGACGCCGAGGCAGGGTTCCTGCTCGACGGCTACCCGCGCACGCTCCACCAGGTCGAGTTCCTCGACTCGTATCTCGAGGGCAAGGGCGAGAAGCTCAACGCCGTCGTGCAGCTGGTCGCCGACCGCGACGAGATCGTCGAACGCCTCCGCAAGCGCGCCCTCGACCAGGGGCGTTCGGACGACACCGAAGAGGCGATCCGTCATCGTCAGGACGTCTACCTGCGCGAGACGGCACCGCTGATCGACACGTACCGCGACCGTGGGCTGCTCATCGAGGTGGACGGCCTCGGCACCATCGGCGAGGTGGCGTCGCGCATCGACACGGCTCTGACCGATCGCGGGTTCCGTCCCGTCGCCTCGGCCTCGTAGTCGGTGGCGTTTCGCAAGTCGGGCATCTACAAGACGCCCGCCGAGTTGCGGGCGATGGTCCGACCGGGCCTGCTGACCGCCGAGTCGCTGGATGCGGTGGCCGACGCGATCCGACCCGGCATCAGCACCGGTGAACTCGACGCCATCGCCGAGAAGACCATCCGCGACGGGGGCGGTGTCCCCAACTTCATGTTGGTGCCCGGCTATCGCAACACGATCTGCTCGTCGATCAACGACGACGTCGTGCACGGCATCCCCGGGACGCGTGTCGTCGAACCGGGCGACATCGTCTCCATCGACAGCGGGGCCGAATTCGAGGGCTGGAACGGCGACAGTGCCAGAAGCTTCGTGATCGACGACCCGTCGCGACCCGACCTCGTCGCCGAGCGGCGTCGCCTCAACGACGTCACCGAACAGTCCCTCTGGCACGGCATCGCGGCGCTGGCCCGTGCCTCGCACCTCAACGAGGTCGGCGAGGCCATCGAGGACTACGTCGAGTCGCAGGGCGAGTTCGGTATCCTCGAGGACTACATCGGGCACGGCATCGGCCGCTCGATGCACGAAGAGCCCCCGGTGTTCAACTACCGCGTGCGCGGCCGTGGCCCGAGCGTCAAACCGGGTCTCGTCGTCGCGATCGAGCCCATGATCACCCTCGGCGGCAACGACACCGTCACGCAGGACGACGACTGGACGGTCACGACGACCGACGGTTCGTCGGCGGCCCATTGGGAGCACTCCGTCGCCGTGCACGCCGACGGCATCTGGGTCCTGACGGCACACGACGGCGGCGCCGCCGGACTCGCCGCCCTCGGCATCCGTCCCACGCCGATCGCGTAGCGACTCGCGGGAATCGGCGCGCCGCGCCTCCTCGTGGTCCGACGATCACGAGGAGGTGTGCTGCACGTGCCGCTCGGGGGTCAGCGGCGGGACGACCCGACCGAGCAGGTCGCCTCGGCCGCGGACTGTCCGCTGATGGTGGATGGCAGCGTGGTGACGGGGGCCTCGGCGGGCGTCGACGCCGCACCCGAGGCGGCACCCGTGGCACCCTCCGTCGGTGCCGGCGTGCTCGGCGCGGTGGTCGCCGGTGCCGACTCGGTGGGGGCCGCCGTACCGTCGTCGACCGAGGCGCGCCCCGTGCTGGCATCGCCGAGCGTGAAGCGGGTGTCGTTCTTGAGCGCCGTGTTCAGCGTGGTCGCGTCGGCGGTCGCCGCCACCACCCGGTTCGGGTTCCGGGGGTCGTCGATGACGGGGTACTGCACGAAGACGATCCCGGCGGGGCTCAGGTCGTTCATCGCCAGGGCGAGCTGGACGAGCGTGTCCGGCGAGTTGAGGGTGGACGACAGCGTCATGTTGCTGAGGGCCGCCGAGGCGAGCTTGTACAGCGTCGTGACGTTGCCGAGTGTCCCGCCCGAGATGATCTTCCGCATCATCGACGACAGGAACACCTGCTGCGAGCTGATCCGGGCGAGATCGCTGCCGTCGCCCACGCCGTGACGGGTGCGGAGGAAGGCCAGGGCATCGGCGCCCTGCAGGGTGTGCGTGCCGGCGGTGAGCTGGAGGCCGCTGTCGGTGTCGCGGATGTTGTTGGTGACGCAGACGTCGACGCCTCCGATGGCGTTGGACATCTCGATGACGCCGTCGAACGTGATCATGCCGGCGTAGTAGATGCCGAGTCCGGTCATCGCCTCGACGGTCTTGGTCGTGCACGACAGACCGCCGCGACTGTACGTCGTGTTGAACTGCACGTAGCGCTCGGCCGGGTAGACGGTGCCGTCGGGCCCGGTGCAGGCCGGGACGTCGATCATCATGTCCCGGGGGAAGCTCACGGCCGTGACCTGGCTGTGGTCCTCGGAGATGTGCACGAGGATCGTCACGTCGTTGCGCGCGCCCTCCACCTCGCCGGCGGCCACGGCGCTGCCCGTGTCGCGCTCGTCGCTCCCGACGAGCAGGATGTTCGCGCCCCCCTTGATCGCCGAGATGTCGACGCCCTTCACCGCGTCCTCGTTGCCGAGAGCGACCGTCTGGACGCCCGACGTCGCCGTCTTGACCGCCACGGCCGCCACGGAGACGCCGCTCACCAGGAGGACGGCCATCGCGCCGGCGACCAGGGCGATCACGTGCCGCCAGGGGCCCCGCCGCCGCAGGCGTCCGTGACGGGCCACGCCGCGGGGGGCGCGGCGCCCGGAGGCGCTCGAAGAGGTCGAGGAGGCTCGGGTGCGGCGGCCGTCTGGCATGCGTCCTCCTTGGAGGCGGGTCGAACTCGCGGGGGAGCGGTCGGGGGAGAAGGGTCAGGACATGCTCGCGCGCTTCTCTGAGAACGAACTCGGCGTGTCGGGTTGACCGCACGGGTTGGCAAACTATAGCGCGATCACATAAGATCGATCTTTGGTGTTCCCAGGCCACTTCTGTGTCCGCAGACACCGCATCCCCGCACGACCAACACTCCCAATTTTTAGCGACAGTGAGGCTATGGCCAAAAAAGACGGTGTCATCGAAATCGAAGGCGCAGTGGTCGAGGCTCTGCCCAATGCGATGTTTCGTGTTGAGCTGACCAACGGACACAAAGTTCTCGCCCACATCTCCGGCAAGATGCGACAGCACTACATCCGCATCCTCCCCGAAGACCGCGTGATCGTGGAACTCAGCCCCTACGACCTGACCCGCGGCCGGATCGTCTACCGCTACAAGTAGGGCGTGCTGGAAAGGAACGGCCCGGCGCACCCGCCGAGCACGAAGCCAGCGAGATCAAGGAATCTGCAATGAAGGTCAACCCCAGCGTCAAGCCCATCTGCGAGCACTGCAAGGTGATCCGCCGCAAGGGCCGCGTCATGGTCATCTGCAAGAGCAACCCGCGCCACAAGCAGCGTCAGGGCTAGGTTCTCGGCTCGCCTCGCGAGCCGGAGAGACCACGAACACAACTGAATACACGAAGCAGCACCAGAACCCATCGGTCGTGAGAGCGCCCGCCGGGGGACACCCCGGGTCGGAGGCCCGGGCACCGGTGCTGTGACAGACCTCCACCAATCTCCGAGGAGAAGCCACCATGGCACGTCTAGCAGGCGTTGACATCCCGCGCGACAAGCGCGTGGAAGTCGCACTGACCTACATCTACGGAGTCGGCCGCACCCGCGCGCTCAAGACTCTCGCCGACACCGAGATCGACGGCAACATCCGCGTCAAGGACCTCACGGACGACCAGCTCGTCCTGCTCCGCGACCACATCGAGGGCAACTACAAGGTGGAGGGTGACCTGCGCCGCGAGGTCGCCGCCGACATCCGCCGCAAGGTCGAGATCGGCAGCTACGAGGGCATCCGCCACCGCCGTGGCCTGCCCGTCCGCGGACAGCGCACCAAGACGAACGCTCGTACCCGCAAGGGCCCGAAGCGCACCGTCGCCGGCAAGAAGAAGGCTCGATAGGCCCCGGCTCCCGCCGATCGCCATCTAGGTTGTAGGAGAAAAAATTGGCAGCACCGAAGACGGCCGCGCGTAAGCCCCGCCGCAAAGAGAAGAAGAACGTCGCCGTGGGCCAGGCCCACATCAAGAGCACGTTCAACAACACGATCGTGTCGATCACCGACCCCTCGGGTGCCGTGCTGAGCTGGGCTTCGTCCGGCGCCGTCGGCTTCAAGGGTTCGCGTAAGTCGACGCCGTTCGCCGCGCAGCTGGCCGCCGAGTCGGCCGCCCGCCAGGCGCAGGAGCACGGCGTCAAGAAGGTCGACGTGTTCGTCAAGGGACCGGGCTCCGGTCGCGAGACGGCGATCCGTTCGCTGCAGGCCGCTGGGCTCGAGGTCGGCTCGATCAACGACGTCACCCCGCAGGCGCACAACGGTTGCCGCCCGCCGAAGCGTCGTCGCGTCTAACTGAGTTACCCGCCCGTCGCGTCTCGCCTCCCTCGACTTCGAGGGGGTCTCGAGGCGCGGCGGGCTCCACCGCGTTCACCGCGCCTCCTCGTCGAGGCACACACAACTCAACAGACCCGACGGGCCAGCCACCTGTCGTACCGCCAAGAGTCATATAGCGGACT
The DNA here is from genome assembly GCF_049601585.1 of Frigoribacterium sp. 2-23. Taxonomy (GTDB): domain Bacteria; phylum Actinomycetota; class Actinomycetes; order Actinomycetales; family Microbacteriaceae; genus Frigoribacterium. The sequence goes on from NZ_CP187126.1 coordinate 458,020, forward strand.
CTTCGCCGAAAGGAATCCACAGTGCTCATTGCACAGCGCCCCACCCTCACCGAGGAGAACATCTCGGAGTTCCGCTCCCGCTTCGTGATCGAGCCGCTCGAGCCCGGCTTCGGTTACACCCTCGGCAACTCGCTGCGCCGCACGCTTCTCTCGTCGATCCCCGGCGCTGCTGTCACCAGCATCCGCATCGACGGTGTGCTTCACGAGTTCACCACCGTTCCCGGTGTCAAAGAAGATGTCACCGAGGTCATCCTCAACATCAAGCAGCTGGTCGTCTCCAGCGAGCACGACGAGCCCATCACGGCGTACCTGCGCAAGCAGGGTGCCGGTCAGGTGACGGCCGCCGACATCTCGGCTCCGGCCGGTGTCGAGATCCACAACCCCGAGCTGGTCATCGCCACGCTCAACGACAAGGCGAAGTTCGAGCTCGAGCTCACGATCGAGCGTGGCCGTGGCTACGTCTCCGCCGTGCAGAACCGCAGCGAGTTCAGCGAGGCCGGGCAGATCCCGATCGACTCGATCTACTCGCCCGTCCTCAAGGTCACCTACCGCGTCGAGGCGACTCGTGCCGGTGAGCGCACCGACTTCGACCGTCTGGTCGTCGACGTCGAGACGAAGCCGGCCATCTCGCCGCGCGACGCCATCGCGTCGGCCGGGCGCACGCTGACCGAGCTGTTCGGTCTGGCCCGCGAGCTGAACACCGCCGCCGAGGGCATCGAGATCGGCCCCGCGCCGGTCGACGCCGTGCTGTCGAGCGAGCTGCAGACGCCGATCGAGGATCTCGACCTGTCGGTCCGCAGCTACAACTGCCTGAAGCGCGAGGGCATCAACACGGTGTCCGAGCTCGTTGCCCTGTCGGAGACGCAGCTCATGAACATCCGCAACTTCGGTCAGAAGTCGGTCGACGAGGTGAAGGACAAGCTCGTCGAGCTCGGCCTCTCGCTGAAGGACACCGTGCCCGGGTTCGACGGAGCCCACTTCTACAGCGGCTACGACGAAGAAGAGACCAACTAGGTCCTCCGCTCCGTCACCCCGATCATCTTCAACACTTAGGAACGAATCATGCCCAAGCCCACCAAGGGTCCCCGCCTCGGAGGCGGCCCGGCGCACGAGCGCCTCATGCTGGCGAACCTCGCCGCGTCGCTCATCGAGCACAAGAGCATCAAGACGACCGAGACGAAGGCCAAGCGCCTGCGCCCCGTCGCCGAGCGTCTCATCACGTTCGCGAAGCGCGGCGACCTGCACGCCCGCCGTCGTGTCATCCAGACCCTCCGCAACAACAAGGAGGCGACGCACATCCTCTTCAGCGAGGTCGCGCCGCTGGTCGCCGAGCGTGAGGGTGGCTACACCCGCATCACCAAGCTCGGCTTCCGCAAGGGTGACAACGCCTCGATGGTGCAGATCGAGCTCGTGCTCGAGCCCGTCACCCCGAAGGTGAAGTCGTCGTCGACGAAGGCGGCCCCGGCCGCTGCCGCTTCCGTCGAGGAGACCGCTCCGGTCGAAGAGACCGAGACGGTCGAAGAGAGCGCCCCCGTCGAGACCGAGACGGCTGCCGCCGACGAGGCCAGCACCGACGAAGCCAGCACCGACGAGAGCAGCACCGACGAGGCCAGCACCGACGAGGCTGCCAAGTAGGTCCCGCCACAGCCGAAGGGCCCGTCACCGCGAGGTGACGGGCCCTTCGTCGTTCCCGTCGGAGCGGGGGCCGGGCGAACGAAGGAGGCGGTGGGCCGTTGCGAGGACGACGCGCGTACCCCTAACAGGTGTCGTTTACCTTGTCGTTTCCTCGCGGAAACCTATCGGTGAGCTATGTCCTCTACGGTCATCGGGTCCCCCTCGCACCTCGTCCGAAGGAACCCATGTCGTCCCGACCCCGATCTCTCCGCCGAACCGGTCTCGCTGCCGGGCTCGGCCTCGTTCTCTGCCTCGCTCCGCTCGTCCCCGTCGCCGCCACGGCCGCACCGGGAGGCGCGGGTGTCGTCATCAACGAGGCCTACCTCAAGGGCGGCAGCGCCAATCAGCCGTTCAGCAACAAGTTCGTCGAGCTGTACAACCCGACGAACGCCACGGTCTCCCTCGCGGGCTGGTCGATCCAGTACCGCTCCGCCACCGGGACGGCCGCGTTCAACGGTGTCGGCAACCTCAGCGGGTCCATCGCACCGCAGGGCTATTACCTGGTGCAGATGACGTCGAACGGGACGACGGGCGCGGCGCTCCCGACCCCCGACGCCGTCACCACGGTCAACCCGGGCGGGGCCAGCGGCACCCTCGTGCTCGCCAGCACGACCCAGCCCCTGACCGTGGCACCCGGGTCCGTCTCGTCGTCCACCCCCGGTGTCGTCGACGCGCTCGGCTACGGCACCTCGAACACGTACGAGACCAAGGCCGCCGTGACCGGCACGGCCAACAGCATCCCGTCGTCGTACGTGCGCACGGCCTTCGCCGACACGGACGACAACTCCGCCGACTTCACCCAGCAGGCCGACGTCACGCCGCAAAACTCCGGTGGAGCCGGCACGACCCCGACCGACCCGGGCACGCCTCCGACGCCGCAGCCGGAGCCCACCCCCGAGGCCACGGTCGCGATCGCCCAGATCCAGGGCACGACGGACACGAGCCCCTACGTCGACCGCGTCGTGACGACGCGCGGCGTCGTCACCGCCGCGTACGCGACCGGTGGCATCAACGGCTATTACATCCAGACCCCGGGCACCGGAGGTGCAATCGACCTGACGACGCACGTCGCGTCGGACGGGATGTTCGTCTATTCACCGAGCACCGCCTCCTCGGTGTCGGTCGGCGACTACATCGAGGTCGACGGTCGCGTCAGCGAGTACTTCGGGCTCACGCAGATGACCGTGACCGGTGCGGCGTCGCTGCGGAAGCTCGACACCCCCGCCGCGGCCGTCGAGCCGGCCCGCGTCGCCATCCCAGCGACCGTCGCCCAGCGCGAGTCGCTCGAGGGCATGCTCCTCGCTCCGCAGGGCGACTTCACCGTCGCCGACACGTACACGACGAACCAGTACGGCGAGGTCGTGCTGGCCACGGGCACGAAGCCGCTCATCCAGCCGACCGAGGTCGGCCGACCCGGCTCGCCCGAGTTCGCTACCGCGGTGGCCGACAACGCAGCCCGTCGGATCACGCTCGACGACGGTCAGACGACGAACTTCTTCACGAACAAGGACGCGTCGCTCTCGTACCTGTCGAACACGAACCCCGTGACCGTCGGCGCGGCTCTCACGTTCACGAAGCCGGTCGTCATGGACTACCGCAACAGCGCGTACAAGCTGCAGCCGACGTCGGTCGTGACCGGCGACACGGCCTACGCCGACCTGCCCGTCGCGTTCCAGAACATTCGCACCGAGGCCCCCCGTGCGGTCGGGGGAGACGTGAAGCTCGCCAGCTTCAACGTGCTGAACTACTTCACGACGACGGGCGATCAGCTGAGCGGCTGCACGTATTACACGGACCGTGCCGGCGCGCCCGTCACCGTGAACAGCGGCTGCGACGCCCGCGGTGCCGCGAACGCCGAGAACCTGGCCCGTCAGCAGGCCAAGATCGTCACGGCGATCACCAAGCTCGGTGCCGACGTCGTGTCGCTCGAGGAGATCGAGAACTCGGCCCGCTTCGGCAAGGACCGCGACTCGGCGCTCTCGACCCTCGTCGCCGCGCTCAACGCGGCAGCCGGCAGCGACGTCTGGGACTACCCGCGGTCGCCCGCGGCCCAGCCGGCGAACGCCGACGTCATCCGCCTCGCGTTCATCTACAAGAAGGCCGTCGTCGAGACGGTCGGCGATTCGCACATCCTGATCGGTTCGGCCGCGTTCAGCAACGCGCGTCAGCCGCTCGCGCAGGCGTTCAAGCCCGTCGGCGGCGACGCCGACTCGACGTTCGTCGCCATCGCGAACCACTTCAAGTCGAAGGGCAGCGGCTCCGGCACGGACGCCGACACGGGCGACGGCCAGGGTGGCTCGAACGGGTCGCGCGTCAACCAGGCGAACGCGCTGGTCGCGTTCGCGGACGAACAGAAGACGGCGGCGGGGACGGACAAGGTGTTCCTGCTCGGCGACTTCAACTCGTACACGATGGAGGACCCGATGGAGGTGCTCCGCACGGCGGGCTACGTCGACCTCAAGCCGGTCGCCGACAAGTACAGCTATGTCTTCCAAGGGCTCAGCGGCTCGCTCGACCACGTGCTCGCCTCGCCCACGGCGGCCAAGGCCGTCACGGGTGTCGACATCTGGAACATCAACTCGGGCGAGGGCATCGGCCTCGAGTACAGCCGCTTCAACTACAACGTGAAGCAGCTCTACGCAGCCGACCAGTTCCGGGCCAGCGACCACGACCCCGTCGTCGTCGGCGTCGACCTCGGTGTCGCGACCGTCCCCACCGACCCGAACGACCCGGGCACGCCGCCCACCGACCCCGGCACCCCGCCGACCGACCCGGGCACGACCCCCGTCGACCCGGGACCGGGCGCCGGCCAGCCGGCCAAGCCGACGACGCCGCCCGTCGCCGCGCCCGAGAGCGCCCTCACCGCGGCCACGCTCGGCCTCATCTCGATCGCGCAGTCGGTGCTCACGCCCGGCCAGACGATCACGGTGACGGTCGGCCAGCAGTACGCGGGTCAATGGGTCTCGGCTTGGCTGTACTCGACGCCCGTGCTGCTCAGCGACTGGCAGCAGGTCTCGGCCGCCGGCACCATCCAGGTGACGATCCCCGCCGACGCCCCCGCCGGAGCGCACCGCATCGCCGTGCTGAACGCCTCGGGCGACGTGCTCGGCTGGACCTCCGTCCGGGTCGCGGCGACGGGTGACCCCACCGCGATCCCGAACGGCGCCTCGAGCGCCCTGGCCTACACGGGGTCGGCCGAGCTCACGGGCTGGATCGCCCTCGCGCTGCTGCTGATGGCGATGGGCGGCACCGTTCTCGTGGTCCGGCGCCGCGCCTCCTAGGGGGCCGCGCCTCCTGGGCACCGCCACCGAGGGGTGGTCGGCCACGCACACCGCGTGATCGACCACCCCTCGGCCGTCGAGGAGGCGCGGGTCGGTTCTCGTAGACTCGACCGGTGACCAGCGACACCCCCGCCACGACCCGGCTCCGGCTGAACGTCGCCTACGACGGCACCGGGTTCTCGGGCTGGAGCGAGCAGCCCGGGCTCCGGACCGTGCAGGGCGAGATCGAGTCGGCCCTGACGACTCTCTTCCGGCGACTCGGCGACGTGCCGACCGTCACGGTCGCCGGTCGCACCGACGCCGGCGTGCACGCGCGCGGGCAGGTGGTGCATCTCGATCTCACCGATCCGCAGATCGCCCAGCTGCAGCGCCCGCACCGCGGCATGGTCGACCAGTCGCCGCTCGACGCGCCGACCGTGCTCGCGCGCCGTCTCAACGGCCTGGCCGGCGCCTCCGACGAGATCGTCGTGACCGGCGCGCGGGTCGCACCCCGCGGGTTCCACGCCCGATTCGGGGCGCTGTGGCGCAAGTACGAGTACCGCATCGCCGACCGGGGCGCCGAGCGCGACCCCACCCGTCGCAGCCACACGCTCTGGTACGACCAAGGGCTCGACCTCGACGTGATGAACGCCGTCGCGGACGGCCTGCTCGGCCTGCACGACTGGGCCGCGTACTGCCGGCATCGCGAGTACGCCACGACCATCCGCGAGCTGCAGGCGTTCCGCTGGAGGCGCGAGGCCGACGGCGTACTCGTCGCGACCGTGCAGGCGGACGCGTTCTGCCACAACCTCGTCCGCAACCTGGTCGGCGCCTGCGTCGCCGTGGGGGAGGGCGTGCTGCCCGAGCACCGCGCCGTCGGCATCCGTCGCGAGGCGGCGCGCAACGGGGAGTTCCGGGTGGTGCCGGCCCTCGGGCTGACCATGCTCGAGGTCGGCTATCCGCCGGACGACGAGATGGAGGCGCGGGTCGCGTCGACGCAGGTCAAACGGTCGGCCGCTAGCCTCGACGAATGACCGTTCGCCCCGCCCGTCCCGCCGTATGTGAAGTGCGACGGCTTGAGTTTGAGCGCGTGAGCGCCTAATCCATGCACGACAAGGCCCATGAGTTTCAATCGAAGAGAGTCACCTCTGTTGAGCCGTTGCGCGCTTCTTTTGAGGAGGACGCCTCAGATGAGGACTGAAGCTTCTCTTGAGGTTGCCATTCAGGTGAATAAACCCACTCGGCCCTCCGCAATTTGTCCACTTGCCCTGGTTTCCAGAACTCCAGTGGTGCCTTCCGCATCCGTTTCGTCACGATTGCCGGGATGTCAACCATGAAAACGACAGTGTCAACGCCTCGCCAGTTACCGGAATTTGGCCTTGTCGTCATAATCCGATGAACAAATCGGAGGTCTTCAAGCTCAAGGATTTCCCGACCAAACTCGAGATCCATGTGCTCTTGTCGAACGAGGAAAAAGAAAGTGTCTCGATTACGGGTGAACTTCACGATGTCTTCAAAACGGCGCTCTAGTTTCGAAGCATCTCTTCCAGCGTCATTGCGAAGATCTGCTTGTTTTCGAGCGAGTCGGACACCCGCGGCGGCTTGAATGTGTTCAGCATCTATGGCGAAAGGGGCGTTCGCTTTGTCGGCCCGTTGAACCTCCTCCCATGCTGCGTCCGCCGCCGAAATTAGGAGATCGAAGTAGTCACGCGATACAGCGCCACCCGCAATGAGAACAGCACGCTCACGTGCCTTCTCGGTCAGAACTGAACTTAGTTTAAAGCCCTCCGGCGCAAGGACTCCCGCTGCAACCTCCTCAAGAAAAGTCTTGGCGGTGTGGAAGTCGGCAAGTCCAACGTCCAGGGACAAGTGCTGTACGTCGTGGGGTGGTTGCATTCCTAGCGGCGGGTCTCCGTCGGCAAACGTTTGTGTTCTGGACTGCACGCTGCCGATCTTCAGCCACACGTTGCTCTTTTTGGTTATTCCGTGAAGGTGATCGAGCACTAATGGTTGGGTTTGCTTCGGAACAAAGTAGAAGTCATCCAGCACCAAGATCAGTGACGTTGAAGCGTCAAGATCCGTAACGTCTTCGAGCGTCTGCGCTATTGATGGCGCGAGGTCCCGTAGAAGCTCATCCTTCGTCCGTAGGCGGGTGGTAGATCTCACTTTTCGAGACGATCTTCCAGCTTCTGCGTGTGCCCTTCCGCTGAGCCTGTTGAACTCCAAGGCGAGCTTGCCGGATAGTGCGATAGAGCCCCCTCGGCTCTTTATGCTGCTTTCGGCTGCCTCCTCGCGGACTTCATTGCCAGCGTCGCGCAGGTATAAAAGCACACGAGTCAATTCCCGTATGCGACCGCGAACACGCCAGGTTCGTCGACGATGGGATCGCTTCGGCTTAATTGCTCGAAGAACATCGAGAATGATTTCAATGAGAACATCTGGATAATCCCGTGATTTGTGAGACTCGACGTCCACAAAAATGACTTTCTTCCCCTTGCGTTCCGCCGATTGCTGAAGGATTGCCAAGGTGGTCGACTTTCCCACCCCACGGCGTCCTGTCACGAGATGGTTGACGTTCGTTTCCAGTGTTCCGATGATCCCGGGCCGAAGTTCAATGAAGCGTGCGTTCAACTTTGCGTCGGCGTGGGTTGTCGTTCTGAGCGCCTTTGTAAGCGCTGTCTTGAATGGCTCAAGCTTGTTTCGATCAAGCAAGGTTTTCCCCTTATAGACGCATGACTGACTTGTCTCGTGCTCATTTTTACAGGAACGCTCACCTTTGCTCGAACGGTCGGCCGCTAGCCTCGACGAATGACCGTTCGCCCCGCCCGTCCCGCCGACGTCCCCGAGATGCTCCGTCTGATCGTTGAGCTCGCGGTCTACGAGAAGGAGCCGGACGCCGTCGCGACGACACCCGACATGCTCGAGGCGGCCCTCTTCGGCGACGCGCCCGCCGTCTTCGCGTTCGTCGTCGACGGGGAGGCCCCGGGCGAGCTCGCCGGGCTCGCGGTCTGGTTCACCACGTTCTCGACGTGGGAGGGCGTGCACGGCATCCACCTCGAGGACCTCTACGTCTCGCCGGCCTATCGGGGTCACGGCCTCGGCAAGGCACTGCTGCTGCGGCTCGCCGTGGTCTGCGTCGAGCGGGGCTACAAGAGGCTCGAATGGGCCGTCCTCGACTGGAACGAGCCGTCGATCGGGTTCTACCGGTCGCTCGGGGCGTCGTCGATGGACGAGTGGACGACCTTCCGACTTGACGGCTCCGCTCTCGAGGCCGCGGCCGCCGTTTGACCGCCTTGGCGCCGTCGGGTATCGTTGCCCCTTGGTGTCTGCGCAACTGCGCGCTTTCGCCCGAAGTTGAGCCCTCCACCTGACTCGTTCCCCTCGCATCTGCGATCGGAACGGCAACGGAGCGGGATTCACGAACCTCTCACCTCGACCAGAAAGCAGCACTACTGTGACGCGCACTTTCTCCCCCAAGCCGGCTGACGTTCAGCCCAAGTGGCTGATCATCGACGCCAGTGACGTCGTTCTCGGCCGTCTCGCGAGCCACACCGCAGCCCTGCTGCGCGGCAAGCACAAGCCGACCTTCGCCCCCCACATGGACATGGGCGACTTCGTCATCATCATCAACGCCGAGAAGGTCGCCCTCACCGGCTCCAAGCTCGCCGAGAAGCTCTACTACCGTCACTCGGGTTACCCGGGCGGCCTCACGGCCACCACGTACTCCGAGATGGTCGAGAAGCACCCCACGCGTGCGGTCGAGAAGGCCATCCGCGGCATGCTGCCGAAGAACTCGCTGGGCCGCGCCCAGATCAAGAAGCTGAAGGTGTACGCGGGTGCCGAGCACCCCCACGCTGCTCAGCAGCCCACGCCGTACACCCTCGACCAGGTCGCCCAGTAGCGTCCGCCTTCAGACTAAGGATTCCCACACAGTGGCTCAGATCGCAGATTCCATCGACCAGGCTCCCGAGAGCTTCACGACCGAGAGCTCCGCTCCCGAGGCCCAGGCGACGCCCCGCGCCGTCCTGAACGTCTCCGGCTCGGCCGTCGGCCGTCGTAAAGAGGCCATCGCCCGTGCGCGCCTCGTCCCCGGCACCGGCACGTTCGTCGTGAACGGTCGCACCCTCGAGGAGTACTTCCCCAACAAGCTGCACCAGCAGCTGATCAACGACCCGTTCAAGGTGCTCGACCTGCTCGGCGCCTACGACGTGACCGTCAAGGTCACGGGCGGCGGCCCCTCGGGTCAGGCCGGCGCGCTGCGTCTCGCCATCGCCCGTTCGCTGAACGAGATCGACCGCGAGAACAACCGTGCAACGCTCAAGAAGGCCGGCTTCCTGACTCGTGACGCCCGCGTCATCGAGCGCAAGAAGGCCGGTCTCAAGAAGGCCCGCAAGGCCTCGCAGTTCTCGAAGCGCTAAGCGCTTCGTCCAGGCAGGTCTCGACATGTCCCGTCTTTTCGGTACCGATGGTGTTCGGGGCCTCGCCAACCGCGAGCTGACCGCCGCGCTCGCCCTGGGCCTCGCCCAGGCGAGCGCGGTGGTGCTCACGAAGGGGCATCACGCCGATGCCCGCCGCGCCGAAGGGCGGCGACCCGTCGCCGTCGTCGCGCGCGATCCCCGGATCTCGGGTGAGTTCTTGACCGCCGCCGTGGCTGCGGGTCTGGCCAGCTCCGGTGTCGACGTGCTCGATGCCGGGGTCATCCCGACCCCCGCGGCGGCGTTCCTCGTCGGTGACATCAACGCCGACTTCGGCGTGATGATCAGCGCCTCGCACAACCCGGCCCCCGACAACGGCATCAAGTTCTTCGCCTATGGAGGCACGAAGCTGCCCGACGAGGTGGAAGACCGCATCGAGGCGGCGATGAGCGAGCCGCAGCTGATGCCGATCGGCGGCGACGTCGGCAGCATCCGCCGGTTCGCCGACGCCGAGGACCGCTACGTCGTCCACCTGCTCGGCTCCCTGCCCAACCGGCTCGACGGCATCCACGTCGTCCTCGACTGCGCCCATGGTGCGGCCTCGGCCGTCTCGCCCGAGGTGTTCGTCGACGCCGGCGCGAAGGTCACGTTGATCGGGGCCGACCCCGACGGCGTCAACATCAACGACGGCGTCGGCTCGACGCACCTCGACAACCTCGCGAAGGCCGTCCTCGAGCACGGTGCCGACGTCGGCATCGCGCACGACGGCGACGCCGACCGCTGCCTCGCGGTCGACGCGAACGGCACCGTGGTCGACGGCGACCAGATCATGGCGATCCTGGCGCTGGCGGCCCACGAGAAGGGCGAGCTCGCCGACGGCGTCCTCGTCGCCACCGTGATGAGCAACCTCGGCCTGATCCGCGCGATGGGCGACCACGGCATCGAGGTCAAGCAGACCCGCGTCGGCGACCGCTACGTGCTCGAGGAGATGAACGCCGGCGGCTACAGCCTCGGCGGCGAGCAGTCGGGTCACATCGTCTTCCAGAAGTACGCGACGACGGGTGACGGCATCCTCACCGGTCTGCACCTCGTGGCGCGCATGGCGGCCACGGGCAAGACGCTGGCCGAACTCGCCTCCGCGATGACCGTCTTCCCCCAGATCCTGATCAACGTCAAGGGCGTCGACCGCGCCGGTCTCGACGCCGACCAGGGCGTCGCCGATGCCGTGGCGGCGTTCACGGCCGAGCTGGGCGACACCGGCCGCGTGCTGCTCCGTCCGTCGGGCACCGAGCCCGTCGTGCGCGTCATGGTCGAGGCCGCCGACCAGGAGACCGCCGACCGCGTCGCCCATGCCTTGGCCGACGTCGTCCGCGAGCGACTCACGCTCTAGCGCCGCCGCACCCGCATCAGATCTTGCGGAGCAACACCGAGCTGACGGTGTGGTCGGCCGCCTTGCGGAGCACGAGCGTGGCACGGGAGCGCGTCGGCAGCACGTTCTCGACGAGGTTCGGCTCGTTGACGGAGGCCCAGATGCCCGCGGCGAAGGCCCGCGCCTCCTGTTCTCCCATGTCGGCGAAGCGATGGAAGAAGGAGCGCTCCTGCGTGAAGGCTCCCTTTTGCAGGGCGAGGAACCGATCGACGAACCAGGCCTCGATGTCGGCCGTCCGGGCGTCCACGTAGATGGTGAAGTCGAACAGGTCGCTCAGCGCGAGGCGACCCGCGGCGGCCGGCTGCAGCACGTTGAGGCCCTCGACGATGAGGATGTCGGGGCGCCGGACGACGATCTCCGCGCCCGGCATGATGTCGTAACTCGTGTGCGAGTAGAACGGCGCGCGCACCTCTTCGGCGCCGCTCTTCACCTGGGACACGAAGCGCAGCAGGTGACGGCGGTCGTACGACTCGGGGAACCCCTTGCGACTCATCAGGCCACGGCGCTCCAGCTCGGCGTTCGGGTAGAGGAACCCGTCGGTCGTGACGAGCTCGACGCGCGGGGTGTCGTCCCAGCGCGACAGCAGTTCGCGCAGCAGACGGGCCACGGTCGACTTGCCGACGGCGACGGATCCGGCGACGCCGATCACGAACGGCGTGCGCTGCGCCCGCTCGCCGAGGAAGTCGCTGGTCGCGCGGTGCAGGTTGCGCGCGCCGGCGGCGTAGAGATTGAGGAGGCGGCTGAGCGGCAGATAGACATCGGCGACTTCGCGCAGGTCGAGTCGGTCGCCGAGGCCGCGCAGCTGCACGAGCTCGGTCTCGGTCAGCGGGAGGCGCGTGGTCGGTGCCAGGGCGGCCCAGTCGGCACGATCGATCTCGACGAACGGCGAGGCGTGGCTGGCATGGACGGACGCGGTCGTCGGGGTGGCTTCGGCCATGGGAGAGAGGCTACCCGTCCTCCACAGGCGAGGGCGCGGCGCGGCACGCCCGGCCGCCCGGCGTTCGCCGGAGATGACCATCGCCGACCCCTTAGGATCGCTGTCATGTGTGGAATCGTGGGTTATGTCGGTGCGAGTGGTGCCGGTGAGAAGAGCATCGAGGTCTTGCTCGGCGGTCTGAAGCGGCTCGAATACCGCGGCTACGACTCGGCCGGCGTGGCCGTCGTCGACCGTGACGGCACGCTCGGCAGCCGCAAGAAGGCCGGCAAGCTGCAGATGCTCGTCGACGACCTCGAGGCGACCCCGCTGCCGAACGGCGCGACCGGCATCGGCCACACCCGCTGGGCGACGCACGGTGGCCCGACCGACGCGAACGCGCACCCGCACCTCGCCGACGACGGCAAGCTCGCGCTCATCCACAACGGCATCATCGAGAACTTCGCCGAGCTGAAGGCCGAGCTCCTCGCCGAGGGCGTCGAGTTCACCAGCGAGACCGACTCCGAGGTCGCGGCCCACCTCGTGGCGCGGGCCTACCGGGCGTCCGGCGACCTGACCGAGGCGCTCCGCGTCGTCGTCAACACGCTCGACGGCGCCTTCACGCTCCTCGTCGTGCACGCCGACCAGCCCGGCGTGGTCGTCGGCGCGCGTCGCAACTCGCCGCTCGTCATCGGCCTGGGCGACGGCGAGAACTTCCTCGGCAGCGACGTCGCGGCGTTCGTCGAGCACACGCGTCGTGCGATGTCGATCGGTCAAGACCAGCTCGTCACCATCCGCCCCGACTCCGTCGACGTCGTCGACTTCGACGGCAACCCCGTCGAGACGAGCGAGTTCGAGATCAACTGGGACGCCTCCGCCGCCGAGAAGGGCGGCTGGTCGAGCTTCATGGCGAAAGAGATCAGCGAAGAGCCCGAGGCCGTCGCGAAGACCCTGCTCGGCCGCGTGCACGACGGTGCCGTCAGCCTCACCGACCTCGACCCGATCCGCGAGCGTCTGCTCACGGTCGACCGCGTCATCATCATCGCCTGCGGCACCGCCGCCTACGCCGGGATCCTCGGCAAGTACGCCATCGAGCAGTGGGCGCGCGTCCCCGTCGAGGTCGAGCTGGCCCACGAGTTCCGCTACCGCGACCCGGTGCTGGACGAGCGCACGCTCGTGGTGTCGATCAGCCAGTCGGGCGAGACGATGGACACGCTGATGGCCGTCAAGTACGCCCGCGAGCAGGGCGCCCAGGTGCTCTCGATCTGCAACACGCAGGGCTCCACCATCCCGCGCGAGTCCGACGCTGTCATCTACACGCACGCCGGCCCCGAGGTCGCGGTGGCCTCCACCAAGGCGTTCGTCGCCCAGGGCACGGCGCTGTTCCTCCTCGGTCTGCACCTCGCCACGCTGCGGGGCACCCTCACGGCCGAGCAGATCGCCGAGCAGGTCACCGACCTGCAGGCCATCCCCGACAAGATCACGCAGGTGCTCGAGTCGGCGGAGCGCATCAAGACGCTGGCCGGCTGGATGGCCGACACCCGTTCGGTGCTGTTCCTCGGCCGTCACGTCGGGTACCCGATCGCTCTCGAGGGTGCGCTCAAGCTGAAGGAGCTGGCCTACATCCACGCCGAGGGCTTCGCCGCCGGCGAGCTGAAGCACGGCCCGATCGCCCTGATCGAGCCCGGCCAGATCGTCTTCGTCATCGTGCCGAGCCCGCGCGACCCGCGCTCGCTGCACCCCAAGGTGGTCTCGAACATCCAGGAGATCCGCGCCCGTGGCGCCCGGGTCATCGCGATCGCCGAGCAGGGCGACGCGGCCGTGCTGCCCTACGCCGACGAGGTGCTGCCGATCCCGCTGGCGGCTCCGCTGTTCGAGTCGCTGCTGGCCGTGGTCCCGCTGCACATCTTCGGCATGGAGCTCGCCGCCGCCAAGGGCCTCGACGTCGACCAGCCGCGCAACCTGGCGAAGTCCGTCACGGTCGAGTGATCGTCGGCATCGGGGTCGACGTCGTCGACCTGTCCCGCTTCGAGGCCTCCCTCGAGCGGACACCGGCGCTGAAGGCGAGATTGTTCAACGCGGCCGAGACGGTGCTGCGCGGGGGCGAGCCGAGGCCGATCCCCTCGCTCGCCGCCCGCTTCGCCGCGAAAGAGGCGCTGATCAAGGCGCTCGGCGGCTCGACGGGGGTGCGCTGGCACGACGTGGTCGTCGAGAGTGACCCCGAGGGGGCGCCGTCGCTCGTGCTGTCGGGCGGGGCCGAAGCGCTGGCCGCCTCGCGAGGCGTGTCGCGCCTCCACCTGTCGTTGAGCCACGATGGGGGAGTGGCCGTGGCGTACGTCGTGGCAGAAGGCCGGGAGGAAGCGGGCGCGTGACGCAAGAGATCACCCTGACCGTCGAGAAGGCGGCCCTGGAGCACAACATCGCGACGCTGCGGGCGGCTGTGGCTCCGGCCGCGATCATGGCCGTCGTGAAGGCCAACGCGTATGGGCACGGAGCCGTCGAGACGGCCCGTGTCTTCGAGGGCGCGGGCGTCGACTGGCTCGGAGTGGCCGATCTCGACGAGGCCGTGGTGCTTCGCGAGGCGGGTATCACCGCGCCCGTGCTGGCCTGGCTGCACGCCCCGGGCGAGACGTTCGAGCGCGCTGCGGCTCACGACGTCACACCGGCGGTGTCCGGTGTCGAGCAGCTCGAGGCCGCCGTCGCCGCGGGCGTCCGAGCCGTCCACCTCTGCGTCGACACGGGGCTCAGTCGCAACGGCGCCGTCGAGTCCGAGTGGCCCGAGCTCTTCCGTCGCGCGGTCGCGACGCACGACACCGTGCCCGTCGAGGGGCTGATGAGCCACCTCGCGAACACGTCACCGGCGGACGACGGTGCCCAGATGGCGGCGTTCGTCCGTGCCACGGGCATGCTGGGCGATCTCGGGGTCGAGCCGCGCCTCCAGCACCTCGCCGCCTCGGCGGCGGGGCTGACCTTCAGTGGTGCCCGCATCACGATGGTGCGGTTCGGCATCGCGGCCTACGGAGTCAGCCCGTTCGACGACCGGTCCTCGGCCGAGCTGGGCCTCCGCCCCGCGATGACGATGACCGCCCCCGTGACGACCGTCAAGCGGGTGCCGGCCGGTGAGGGTGTCTCGTACGGCTATGTCTTCCGCCCCGAGCGGGACACGACCATCGCCGTCGTGCCGGTGGGCTACGCCGACGGCGTCGACCGGGCCGCCAGCGACCGGGCGTCGGTGACCATCGGAGACCGCACCTACCGGGTGCGGGGCCGGATCGCCATGAACGCGCTCGTGATCGACGTCGGGGACGACCTCGTCGAGGTGGGCGACGAGGTCGTCCTGTTCGGTGACCCGACGCTCGGCCGGCAGGGGGCGTCCGACTGGGCGGCCGCGTTCGGCGGTATCGCCTACGAGGTGATCGCGTCCCTGTCGCCCCACCTGGCCAGGAGGTACGTATGACCGCCGACCCGTGGCTGCGCCGCGCCACCATCGATCTCGCGGCCTACCGCGCCAACCTCTCGTCGTTGATCGAGCGTCTCGCCCCGGTCGAGGTGCTCGCCATCGTCAAGGCCGATGCCTATTCGCTCGGCCTCGAGACCATCGTGCCCGAGGCGCTCGCCGCGGGCATCCGCTGGTTCGGCACCGTCGAGTCGGAGCCCGCTCTGCGTCTGCGTCGAGCCGGTGTCGGCGACGAGGCCTCGTTCTTCGCCTGGCAGCTCGGCCCGCACGAAGACTTCTCGGCCGCCGTCGAGTTCCGCGTGGACCTCGGCATCTCGACCATGGAGCAGCTCGAGGCGTTCGCCGCGGCCGCCCGCGCCGCCGGGCCCGGGCACGAGGCCCTCGTGCACCTGACGGTCGACACCGGTCTGCACCGCGAAGGCTGCCTGCTGATCGATTGGCCCGCCCTGGTGGGCCGGGCCGTCGAGCTGCGCGACGAAGGGGTCGTCCGTCTGCGCGGTGCGTTCTCGCACGTGTCCGAGACGAGCGAGGCCGACGATCACGCCGCCTCCTTGGTGTTCATCGAGGCGCTCGAGCAGGCGGCAGCCCTCGGGGCGACGTTCGAGAAGCGCCACATGTCGTCGAGCTCGGCCGGCATGGAGCACCCCGAGCGCCGGTTCGACATGGTGCGGATGGGCTCGAACGGCTACGGCAACCCCGTCACCGAGGGGGTGACGGCGGCCGATCGCGGTCTCCGCCCCGTGCTCACGCTGTCGGCCCGCGTCGCCAAGACGAAGCGGGTCGCGGCCGGCACGGGCGTGTCGTACGACTACACCTATCGCGTCGACCGCGAGACGACCCTGGCCCTCGTGCCGATCGGCTACGCCGACGGTGTCAGCCGGCAGGCCCAGCACGGCGCCGAGGTGGCCGTGAACGGGACGCGCTACCCGATCGTGGGGCGCGTCGCGATGGACCAGTTCTTGATCGATGTGGGTGACGACACCGTCGAGGTGGGCGACGAGGTCATCCTGTTCGGCCCGGGCGACCGGGGCGAGCTGACCATCGGGGAGTGGGCCGATGTCACCGGCACGATCCCCGAGGAGGTCTCGTGCCGGGTGGGGCCCCGTGTGCCACGCGTCTACGTCGGCGGCACGGCATGAGCACGGCCGCATCTGCTCGCGAGCCCTCGCGCGTCCTCGTCGACGACGAGATCGCCGACAGCGAACGGATGGAGGCGCTGGGCCGTCGTCTCGCCGGCCTGCTGCAGGCGGGCGACCTGCTGGTGCTCACGGGGCCGCTCGGTGCCGGCAAGACGACCCTCACGCGGGGCATCGGCGAGGGTCTGCACGTGCGGGGCCAGGTGGCCAGCCCGACCTTCGTGCTGGCCCGCACGCACCCGTCGGAGAGCGGGGTACCGCTCGTGCACGTGGACGCGTATCGCCTGGGCGGCGCCGCCGAGCTCGACGACCTCGACCTCGACTACGACAACTCGGTGGTGGTCGTCGAATGGGGGGCGGGGTTGCTCGACGGAGTGGCCGAGTCGTGGCTCGACGTCGTGATCGCGCGGCCGACCGGTGCGGCCGCCGCGGCCGACGCGCCCGACGACGCCGACGAGCCGCGCGTCGTCACGATCACCGCACACGGCCCGCGCTGGGCGGGCATCAGTCTCCGCTGACCTGCGCGTCGCTGAAGGTCTGCACGCCGAGCACGCCGAGCAGGGCGAGCTTCTGGGCCGACTCGGTGCCCGGGCTCGCGGTGATCACGAGCAGGATCTGCGCCTGGTTCTCGGTGAACAGCGTCTGGCAGTCGACCTCGATCTCGCCGAGCTCGCGGTGCACGACGGTCTTGTGTTCCGCGTAGCGGGCCGTGACCTCCTGCAGATCCCAGTAGCGCCGGAACTCGTCGCTCGTGCGTCGCAGCTCCGCGGCCACCTGGGCCGCGAGCGGGTCGGCGTCGGGCATCGCCAACGCGACGCGTAGCTGGGCCGTCTGCATCCGGCCCTGCGTCTCGTGATCCCGCTCCGGGTAGACGCCCCGCGCCTCCGGGTGGGCGAACCAGCGGTAGACGCCGCTGCGGTCGAGCCCGGTGAACACCGTGTGGTCGCCGTACAGCGCGGCGGCCAGGCGGTTCTGGGCGATGGTCTCGCCGACGTCGGTGATGACGAGGGCCGGGGTGTCCTCGAGGCGGTCCAGCACGCGCATCAGCCCCGGGCTGACGTGGGGGCCCCGGTGGACGCGACGCGGCGCCTGGTGCCCCGCGAGGCGGAAGAGGTGGTCGCGCTCGTCGAGCGTGAGCCGGAGCCCGCGCGCGATCGCCGCCATCATCTGGTCGGACGGGGTCGGCCCGCGCTGCTGTTCGAGACGCGTGTAGTAATCGGTCGACATGCCTACCGCAGCCGCCACCTCCTCACGGCGCAGCCCCACCGTGCGTCGTCGCACGCCCGCAGGCAGCCCGATGTCGGACGGTTGCAGCGCCTCGCGTCGGCGACGGAGGAATTCGGCGAGTCCGGGGCGGTCCATGCCCCTATCGTCGCCTCTCCCGGCGACGCCTGCCAGGGACCGGCGATCCCCCGAACGACGATCCCTTCACCGCTGCCCGAGTCGCTCCCATGCTGGGGTGGGCCGGCCGATTGGCCGCGTAACGAAAGGGACACCGTGAAGACCTCGGGCAACACCATCCTCATCACCGGCGCGACGTCCGGCATCGGTCTCGCGCTCGCCGAGCGGTTCGAGGCGGCGGGCAACACCGTCGTCGTCGGGGGGCGCCGTCGCGACCGGCTCGACGCCATCGTCGCGGAACACCCCGGCATGGGCGCCGTCGAGCTCGACGTCGCCGACCCGGCGTCGATCGCGGCTGCCTTCGACGAGGTGACCGCGTCGCACCCCGACCTCAACGTCGTCATCACGATGGCCGGCATCATGCAGCCGGAGGACCTCCACGACCCCGCCCACCTCGACGTGGCCGAGGCGACCATCGCGACCAACCTGCTCGGCACGATCCGCACGCTCACGGCCTTCACGCCGTATCTCGCCGCGAAGCCCGACGGCGTGGTGATGACCGTCTCGTCCGGGCTCGCGTTCGTGCCGCTGCCGATGACGCCGACGTACAACGCGACGAAGGCCGCGGTGCACTCGTACACGCAGAGCCTGCGCGTGCAGTACGCCGACAGCCCGCTCCAGGTGATCGAGCTCGCACCGCCGGCCGTCCAGACCACCCTGCTCGGCCAGCAGTCCGACCCGTCCGCCATGCCGCTGGACGAGTTCGTGGCCGAGACGATGCAGATCCTGGCGGACGAGCCCGACGTCGAGGAGGTCCTGGTCGAGCGCGTGCTGTTCCTCCGCAACGCCGAGGCCGAGGGACGGCACGCCTCGGTGCTCGAGCTGCTGAGCGGTCGGCACTGACCGTCGCGTCGGCCACGGGGAGCCCGATCGGTGAGAGCCGAGGAGGCACGGGTCGTGTCGGCGGGACCGCCTACGATTGACCCGTGATCCTGGCCATCGATACCTCCGCGGGCACGGCCGTCGCCGTCGTCGACCGAGACGCCGGGGTGCTGGCCGAGCGCTCCGTCGCCGACACCCGGCGCCACGCCGAGGTCATCGGCACCCTCATCGACGAGGCGCTGCGGGCGGCCGACGTGTCGCCCGCGCGGCTCAGCGCCGTGGTGGCGGGTATCGGGCCGGGCCCCTACACGGGTCTCCGGGTCGGCATCGCGGCGGCGCGGGCGTTCGCGTTCGGCGCCGGCATCCCGTCCCTCTCGCTCGGCAGCCATGACGCGGTGGCGTTCGACCGGCTCTCGGCTGCGGCCGGCCGGTCGGTCGCCGAGGCAGGTGGGCCCGTCGACGAGCCGCTCGTGGTCGTGACCGACGCGAGGCGGCGCGAGGTCGCCTGGAGCACGTGGTCCGGTCTCGACGACGACGGGCTGCCCGTGCGGGTCGAGGGCCCGTCCCTCGCCAAGCCGGCCGACCTCGACGAGGTGACCGGCGCCTCCTCGTCCTGGACTCGCACCGATCCCGACACGGTCGAGGTCTCGGCCGCCGCGCTCGGCATGCTCGCCGAGCGGCTGTTCGAGCACGGGCGGTCGTTCGCCGACGACCAGCCGCTCTATCTGCGCGAGCCCGACGTGACACCGTCGGCCGGCCCCAAGCCGGTGGGTCGATGAGCTTTGTGCTGCGCAGCGCCCGGCCCGACGACCTCGACGGCATCATGGCGATCGAGTCGTCCGTCTTCGAGAACGACGCCTGGTCGGCGAGCTCGATGGCGCACGAACTCGACTCGCGCGACGGCTGGTACCTCGTGGCGACGCGAGACGACGATGACACCGTCATCGTCGGTTACGCCGGCATGCTGGCGGCGAACGGCAGCGGTGACGCCGACATCCAGACCATCGCCGTGGCTCCCGAGGCCCGGCGGCACGGGCTCGGCCGCGTGCTCATGACCCAGCTGCTGAACGAGGCGCGACGCCGACGAGCCCGCGAGGTGTTCCTGGAGGTGCGGGCCGACAACCCGACGGCGCAGGCGCTCTACGACTCCCTCGGCTTCGAGCGGATCGCGATACGGCCCCGCTACTACATGCCCGACGGCGTCGACGCGCACGTCATGCGCCTGACCATGACGGAGGCGCGGATGCAGCCGGCCGTCGACCTCCCGCACCGCATCGAGGAGACCTCGTGACCACCGCCTCCACCGATTCTCCGTCGGCCCTCGCGGCCGGGCCCGTCGTACTCGGCATCGAGACGAGCTGCGACGAGACCGGCGTCGGCATCGTCCGCGGCAACCGGCTGTTGGCCAACGTGATCGCCTCGTCGATGGACGAGCACGCGCGTTACGGCGGCGTCGTGCCCGAGATCGCGGCCCGGGCGCACCTCGAGGCGATGGAGCCGACACTGCGGGCCGCGCTCGCCGAGGCCGGCGTGACGCTCGACGAGGTCGACGCGATCGCCGTCACGAGCGGCCCGGGGCTGGCCGGTGCGCTGATGGTCGGGGTCGGTGCCGCCAAGGCGCTGGCGCTCTCGACCGGCAAACCCCTCTACGCCGTCAACCACCTCGTCGGCCACGTCGGTGCCGACGTACTCCGCGACGACGGCAGCGACATCGAGCTGCCGACGATCGCCTTGCTCGTCTCGGGCGGGCACACGTCGCTGCTGCACGTCCGCGACCTGATCGACGACGTCGAGTTGTTGGGCGAGACGATCGACGATGCCGCGGGCGAGGCCTTCGACAAGGTCGCCCGCCTGCTCGGCCTGCCCTACCCCGGCGGGCCGCAGATCGATCGTGCCGCCGCCGAAGGGGACCCGCGCGCCATCCGGTTCCCGCGCGGGCTCACCCTGCCGAAGGACATGGCGAAGCACCGCTACGACTTCTCGTTCTCGGGGTTGAAGACGGCCGTGGCCCGCTGGGTCGAACAACGCCGCGCCGATGGCGTCGAGGTGCCCGTCGCCGACGTGGCCGCGAGCTTCCGCGAGGCCGTCGCCGACGTGCTGCTGACGAAGGCGCTCGCCGCCTGCGCCGATCGTGGCGTGCCCCGCCTACTGCTCGGGGGCGGCGTCGTCGCGAACGCGCGCATCCGCCAGCTCGCCGAGGAGCGCTGTGCCGCGGCCGGGGTGACACTGAGAGTGCCTCCGCTGTCGCTCTGCACCGACAACGGCGCCATGATCGCCGCGCTCGGGGCTCAGCTCGTGGCGCGGGGTCACGCCCCGTCGCCCCTCGACTTCGGGGCCGACTCGACGCTTCCCGTCACCGTGGTGCAAGCTGTCTGACGAGCCGTGACGTCTCCGTCCGCCTGATCGACGGGTGACCTGCGGCGCCGAGCCGCACGACGCCGAACAGGAGCATCCATGACCGACCAGCCTCCCCACCGCCCCGAGGACGAGCCGCGCGGCACCCAGCCGCCGAGTGCGCCGCAGCCGTCGCAGCCGTACGGCCAGCCCGGCTACGGCCAGCAGCCCGGCTCCGCGCAGCAGCCCTACGGCCAGCAGCCCGGCTCCGCGCAGCAGCCCTACGGGCAGCAGCCCTACGGTCAGCAGGCCGGCTACGGTCAGCCGGTCGCGCCGAGCGGCCCGGGCTACGGTGCCGCCGGTTACGGCCAGGTGCCGCGTCGCAACACCCTCGCTCTGGTCGCGCTCATCCTCGGTATCGCCGGTTTCGTGACCGGCTTCACCAGCATCGGTGCGATCGTCGTCGGCCACATCTCGCTGAGCCAGATCAAGAAGACGGGCGAGGAGGGCCGCACGATGGCTCTCTGGGGAACGATCCTCGGGTACGTCGCCATCGCGCTGAGCATCATCGCGACGATCTTCCTCGTCATCTTCTTCACGACGTTGGCCGCCTCGTACGACTCGACCTACTCGTACTGATCACGACCGCCGCGGTCGTCTGCGATTCGCGGCGTCCACCCGGCGGCGATCGCTAGCATGAGCGGGGTCGGAGCACGGCGCTCCGGCCCCGTCCGCGTTCTCGGCCCACCCCGGCCAGGCGTCACACCGGCGAAAGGCATCCCATGGCGACCGACGACCCCACGCCCGACCAGCCCGCCTCGGCACCGGGCTCGGCCGACCGGCCTGCCGAGACCGCCCCGGGCGCGACGCCGCCCCCTCCGGTCTACCCGGGAGGCACGTCCGATTCGGCCGCCCCCGCCGCGTCGCCCCCTCTGCCGCCGTCGGCCTTCCCCGGCGCTCCGTCGCAGCCTCCCGCGCCGCATGCCGCGGCCGCTCAGCCCGGTGCAGGTCCGGCCTCGTCCGGCCCGCAGAGCGGTGTCCCACAGAACCCGTTCGTCGCCCCCGGCGCTCCCCAGCCGACGGGTGCCGGGCCGGCCTCGGCGCCGTACACCGCGCCTCCCGCCGCACCCGATCGTCCGTTCCAAGCGCCGGGGGGTTACCAGAACCCCGGTGCGCCCTCCGCGGGCAACGGCTCGTACCAGGCCCCCGCCTCGGCTCCGTACGGCACGCCCGCGCCCGCATCGTCGCCCTACGGCGGACCTGCTCCGGCGTCGGCACCGTACGGTCGCCCGGCGCAGCCTTTCGGAGGCCAGCCCGGTCAGCCCGGTCAGGGTCAGCCGGGGCAGCCGCCGCGAGCTCCATTCGGCGCCGTGCCCGGCCCGGGGCAGCAGCCGCAGTACAACGCACCCCCGCAGCCGTACGGACAGCAGCCGCAGACGCAGCAGCAGCAGCCCTACGGCCAGCAGCCCTCCGCGCAGCCGCAGCACCAGCCGTACGGCCAGCAGCCGTATGGCCAGCAGCCGTACGGTCAGCCGCAGCCGCAGGGCCAGCAACCGTACGGACAGCCGCAGCCGTACGTGGGCCAGCCCTACTCGCCCTACGGCTACGGAGCACCCGCGTCCCGGCCGCAGACGCTCAGCCTCATCGCCATGATCGTCGGCATCGCCGGACTCGTCTTCAGCCCGTTCACGTTCGGTTTCGGTGTGATCGGGTCCATCGCGGCGGTCGTGCTCGGCCACCTCGGCATGAAGCGGGAACGGCAGGCGCGAGGCTTCTGGTTGACCGGCCTCATCACGGGCTACGCCGGCATCGCCCTCGCGGTGATCATCTGGATCGGCGTGATCTTCTTCCTCAGCCTGGGGACGAACTCCGGTTTCGACTCGGGCTATTCGGGTACCTGACAGCGGCGCCCGTCCGCGCTCAGAGGCGTTCGCAGAGCAGAGCCGTGTGTCGACCCGCCACCCGGGTCAGCACGAGCGTGGCCGTGCCCTCGCCCTGCAACGACAGCCGCTTACGGAAGGCCGCCGGGTCGACGTCGACGCCCCGCTTCTTGATCTCGAGCCGCCCGATGCCGCGGCTCTTCAGCTCGCGCTTGAGTGTCTTCTCGTTTAGGGGCAGGACGGCCGTGATCTCGAACCCCTGCGCGAACGGCGTGTCGACCCGCTCGTCGGTCGTCAGGTAGGCGATGTCGCGGCTGATCATGCGGGCGTCGATCGTGCGCGCCAGATCGCCGATCAGTCGTGCCCGGATGACGGCTCCGTCGGGTTCGTACAGATAGCGTCCGAGGTCGCCGGCGTCGACGTCCTCCGAGTCGGCCGGGGCGACCATCTCGTGGACCGAGGAGGCGCTGATCACCAGAGCGGACCTCCTCACGCCCTCCCGTGCGAGCGGCCCGAACCAGACGCCGACCTCGACGACGTCGCGGTCGACCGAGACCCACTGGCACTCGGCGTCGGCCGGTAACAGTTCGCGGTCGATCCCCGGGCCGAGCTTGACCCCCGTCGGCAGGCGGTCGGCCAGGCCGAACGCGACGTCGAGGCCGGGCGACCAGTCGGCCGGGTCGGCGATGCGCCGGGTGGCGCCGTGCCCGGTCGTCCGGCGGGCCGGATCGAGGAAGACGGCCTCGACGCCGGACAGGTCGACGGAGGCGGCGTCGCCCTGGACGACGCGAGAGGACGCGAAGGGCGCGAGGTTGAACGATGCGATGGCGGCCGTGACCTCGTCGCGGTCGACCGCCAGCACCTCGAGATCGAGACCGGCGAACGCCAGCGCGTCGCCGCCGATGCCGCAGCCCAGGTCGGCCACCCGGGTCAGCCCGGCGGCGCGGTACCGCCCGGCATGACGCGACGCGACGGAGAGCCGGGTGGCCTGCTCCAGACCCGCCTCGGTGAAGAGCATGCGACTCGCGAACTCGCCGAACTTGGCGCGCGCCTTGCCGCGCAGCTTGGCCTGGCTCATCACGGCCGCGACCAGCGCGGGGGAGTGCCCCTGCTTCCGCAGGGCGGCCACCTGGGCCAGCACGTCGGCCCCGGAGTCGTAGGCCGGCAGCGAGTCGAGCAGGTCGAGCCCGGTCGGCGAGAGGAGTTCGAGCAGCTCGGGCGTGTCCATCCGACCAGTGTTCCACTCCTCGCGGTGGTCGCTGGCACTCGGATTGACCGAGTGCCAGACTCGGCCTACAGTTGTTCTGGCACTCGCACGTGGCAAGTGCCAACCCCCGTGTTTTTCGAAGTTCCGAGAAAGAAGAGGTCAACCGTGTCGGTCTCCATCAAGCCGCTCGAAGATCGCATCGTCATTCGTCAGGTCGAAGCCGAGCAGACCACTGCGTCCGGCCTCGTGATCCCCGACACCGCGAAGGAGAAGCCCCAGGAGGGCGAGGTCGTCGCGGTCGGTCCCGGTCGCATCGACGACAACGGCAACCGCGTTCCGCTCGACGTCGCCGTCGGCGACAAGGTCATCTACAGCAAGTACGGCGGAACCGAGGTCAAGTACGGCGGCGAAGACCTGCTCGTGCTCTCGGCTCGCGACGTCCTGGCGGTCGTCGTCCGCTAGTCGGACCCGCTGATCGAAGGCCCCCACCGTGTGGTGGGGGCCTTCGTCGTCTCCGGTGTCGGCCGCTCGCCCTAGAGTCGTGACGTGACCACGCCGCCCGTACCCGCGCCTCCTGCCGTCGCATCCTCCCGCGGGCCCGGTGCCGGGCTCGGATACGCCGTCGGGGCCTACGGGCTCTGGGGTGTGCTGCCCGTGTTCTTCCTGCTGATGTCGCCGAGCGGGCCGTACGAGATCGTGGCCTGGCGCATCGTCTTCTCGCTCGCCTTCTGTGTCATCCTGCTGCTCGCCACGCGTGGCCTCGCGGCGTTCCGCGCGCTGCTGCGCCAGCCCCGCATCGTGCTCACGATGGGCCTCGCCGGGGCGTTCATCATCGTGAACTGGACGACGTTCATCGTCGCCACGCTCGCCGGCCACGTGGTCGAGGCCGCGCTCGGCTACTTCATCAATCCCATCGTCACGGTGCTGCTCGGCGTCGTCGTCCTGCGCGAGCGGCTGCGGGTGATGCAGTGGGTCGCCGTCGGTCTCAGCCTCGTGGCGGTCCTCGTCATCGGGGTGGGCACCGGGGCGTTCCCGTGGGTGTCCCTCGTGCTGGCGTTCTCGTTCGGCTTCTACGGTCTCGTCAAGAAGCAGGTGGGCGGGCGCGTCGACGCCATCGGCGGGCTCACCCTCGAGACCCTCTGGCTCACGCCCGTCGCCGTGGTCGCCCTCGTCGTGATGGGGATGACCGGTCTCGGTGGCGGCCTCGTCTTCGGCACGGTGAGCGTGCTGCACACGCTCACCGTCATCAGCTCGGGCATCGTGACGGCCGTGCCGTTGCTGCTCTTCGCCGCGGCCGCCCGGCGACTGCCGCTGACCACGCTCGGGCTGACGCAGTACCTCGCGCCCATCCTGCAGTTCGTCGTCGGCGTCGTCCTGTTGCACGAAGAGATGACGGCGGGGCGCTGGGCCGGTTTCGCCCTCGTCTGGGTAGCGCTGATCGTGCTCACCGTCGACATGGTGCGATCGGGGCGGGCCTCGCGCCGTGCCTCCGTGGCTCCCGTCGTATGACGAATTGTGACGACGCGGGCACGTGGTGACCTGACTCAATGTCACAAAACGCTAACGAAACGCCCCTTTGATATCGGGAACACACGCCAGAAACAATCGAGCCCTAGTTTCAGACAACGCGGTAAGCCCGGACGCCATCGGACGGGCAGAGAACACCGCAGTCCAGAAAGGGTTTCACGGATGATCCGATCCAGCACTGCCCTCCGAGCCTTGGCACTCGCCGGTGCAGCCACCGTGCTGCTGGCCGCCTGCTCCACGGGTTCCACTCCTTCCGACGGCTCGTCGGCATCGGCGTCTTCGACGAAGAAGACCGATCCCGCCGCGAGTTGTACGGCACCCAGCACGCCGGGCACCGATCCCCTCGCGATCGGCACGATCCTCCCCCTGACGGGAACCCTCGCCTACCTCGGCCCTCCCGCCGTCGCCGGTGTCGGTCTCGCGGTCTCGGACATCAACGAGGCCGGTGGCGTCATCGACAAGCCCGTCAGCATCTCGACGGCGACCGACTCGGGTGACAGCAACGACATGACCGTGTCGAGCGCCGCGGCGACGAAGCTGATCGACGCGAAGGTCCCGGTCGCGATCGGCGCCGAGTCGTCCAGCGTGACGCTGAACGTCATCGACCAGCTGACCAGCAACTGCATCGTCGAGATCTCGCCGGCCAACACGGCCAGCGCGCTCAGCGGTTACTCGTCGCACTACTTCCGCACCGCTCCGCCGGACTCGGTGCAGGGCTCGGCTCTCGCCCAGCTCGTCACGGGTGACGGCAACGCCAAGGTCGCCTTCCTCGTGTTCAACGACTCCTACGGCACGGGTCTCCGCGACTCCGTCGAGAAGGGCATCGAGTCCTCCGGCGGCCAGGTCGTCTACGGCGGCACCGGCAAGGGCCAGGAGTTCCCTCCCGGTCAGACCACGTTCTCGTCCGAGGTCTCGGCGGCCATCGCGGCGAAGCCCGACGCCATCGTCATCCTCTCGTTCGACGAGACGAAGTCGATCGTTCCCGAGCTCGTCGCCCAGGGCTGGGACATGAGCAAGACCTACATGTCCGACGGCAACACGGCCGACTACAGCAAGGACTTCCAGGCCGGCACCCTCAAGGGCGGTCAGGGCACCATCCCCGGCGCCCAGCCCGGTGACGAGCTGAAGACCCGCCTGTCGGCCTACTACCAGGCCAACGAGGGCGGCACGCTGAGCGACTACTCGTACGCGGCGGAGTCCTACGACGCCGTCACGCTCGCCGCTCTCGCGGCCGAGAAGGGCAAGGGCACCGACTCCGGCACCATCCAGGCCAACATGGCCGCGGTGTCGGGCGCCAACGGCGGCACCGAATGCAAGACGTTCAAGGAGTGCAAGGCGGCCCTCGCGTCGGGTGGCGACATCCACTACGTCGGCCCGTCGGGCATCGGCCCGTTCGACAAGAACAACGACCCGTCGTCCGCCTTCATCGGCATCTACAAGTACGACGACAACAACAAGCCCGTGTTCCAGAGCGCCATCCAGGGTGACGTGAAGTAACCGGCTGCACCGCAGTACCGAACCGGAGGCCCGGTGGGATTCGTCCCACCGGGCCTCCGGCCGTCCCCGTCCCCACGGCGCGTCCTAGGATCGAAGGAGGCACGGGTCAGGTCCGTCGCCGACCGATGCTGCCGTAGGGGGACGACATGACGGCTGACCTGCGCTGGCTGACGGCGCCCGAGACCGACGTCGCGGCCGCGATGGCGACCGTGCGCCGCGACTCGCGCCCCCGGTGGGTGCCCACGAAGCGTCAGGTGCTCTTCCACGTCAACAACTGCCTCCTGCTCTGGTTCGTCTGCATCGTCCTGTTCACGGTCGGCGTCAGCGTCGACGGGGTGCACGACGGGGTCGTCCAGCCGTCGGATGCCCGCGCACTCGCCGTGTGCAGCGCCCTCTTCGTCGTGTGGCTCGGTGGCACCTACCTCCTGTACCGGTGGTCGACCCGGCCGCCGTCGCCCCGAGCGCGTCTGGCCGAGTGGCGTCAGACGCTCACGGCGCTCGCGAACGGCGTCGAGCCGCAGCCGGCCACATCGGCGACGTTCATCTCGCTCATCACACCGACGCGGCAGGGCGTCCGGTCGTATCCGCGCTACGTCGGACCGGGCTTCGAGTTCGGCAACCTGACGTATCGCGCGCCCCGGTCGCGTCGGGGGACCGACTGGACCTATCTCGCCGTCGCGCTGCCCGCGCCGCTGCCGCACCTGATCTTCGACGCGACGTCCAACGACGGCGTCCGCAGCGATCTGCCGGCCGGGGTGGCCCGGGGGCAGCAGCTGAGCCTCGAGGGCGATTTCGACCGCTCGTACCGCGTCTACGCGCCGGGCGGGTACCAGGTCGAGGCGCTGTACGTGCTCACACCCGACGTGATGGCGGCGCTGATCGACACCGCGGCCGACTTCAACGTCGAGATCGTGGGCGACGCGCTCGTGTTCTTCCGGCGGAAGCCCGCCGACTTCGGGCGCGCCGAGCCGTGGCTGTCGGTCGACGCGATGCTGACCCACGTCGCACCGCGCGTCGCGGCGAAAGCCGAGCGCTACCTCGACGCGCGCGTGCCCGGGCAGGAGGAGCCGCGGGTCATCGCGAAGATCCGCGCCGAGCTCGAGAACCCGTTCGTACCGTGGCAACCGCCACCGCCCCGCATCGGGCCCGACGGTCGCCGTCTCGACATCCGCGACCGTCGTACGGGCCCCTGGACGATCGTGGGCGCGATCGGGTGGTTCACGGCGCTGACGTTCTTGTACGCCGTGCCGGGGATCTTCGCGTTCGCCGGCTTCATGTCCATCGTCGACGGGCGCTGACGAGGCCCGGTGCCCCCGGGCGCTGCGCGTCCTCGCCTCGCGGCACCGCGCCTCCTCGCGTTCCGGCACCGCGCCTCCTCGATCGGTGGCGCAGACGACGGCCCCGTGTCGCCGAAGCGTCACGGGGCCGTCGTCGGTGCGGCGATCGGTCAGTGCTTCTCGTCGTCGACGTCCTTCGCGAGCGTGCCGAGGTAGAGCTCGATGACCTTGGGGTCGTCGGCCAGCTCGCGACCCGTGCCGGAGTAGGCGTTGCGGCCCTGGTCCAGCACGTAACCGCGGTCGCAGATCTGCAGGCAGCGGCGGGCGTTCTGCTCGACCATGATCACCGAGACACCGGCCTTGTTGATGCGGCGGGTACGGATGAACGTCTCGTCCTGACGCACCGGCGACAGGCCGGCCGACGGCTCGTCGAGCAGCAGCACCTTGGGGTCCATCATCAGCGCGCGGGCCATGGCGACCGACTGGCGCTCGCCACCGGACAGCGAGCCGGCGCGCTGACCGCGACGATCGGCCAGCACCGGGAAGAGATCGAAGATCACGTCGAGGCGCTCGGCGAACTTCTTCGGCCGCAGGAACATGCCCATCTGGAGGTTCTCCTCGATGGTCAGCGACGGGAAGACGTTGTTCGTCTGCGGAACGAAGCCCACGCCGGCCTGCACCAGCTTGTTCGCCTTGAGGTTCGTGATGTCCTCACCGCCGAGCGTCACCTCGCCCGAGTGGATCTTGACGAGGCCGAAGAGCGCCTTGAGCAGCGTCGACTTGCCGGCGCCGTTCGGGCCGATGATGCCGATCAGCTCGCCCGGGTAGCAGACCAGGTCGCAGCCGTTGAGGATGTTCACGCCGGGCAGGTAGCCGGCCACCAGATCGGAGGCGCGCATGATCGGCTCCGTGCCGGCGAACCTCTCGGTGCCCGGGTGCGGCGTGGCCGCGGGGGTGTCTGCGATGCTCATGCGGAGCCCTTCTTCGTGTCGTCCTGGTCGAGCGCGGCCTCGTGCTCGCGTGCGGCGTCCTCCGCCGCGACCTCGTCCTCGAGCTGTTCCAGCGTCTCGTCGCTCAGCAGCGAGTCGTCTCCGAGGTCGGTGTCGTGGTGGGCGCCGAGGTAGGCGTCGACGACGGCCTGGTTGTCCATGACCGTGTCCGCCGGACCCTCGGCGACGATGCGTCCCTCGGCCATGACGATGACCCAGTCCGAGATGTGCCGCACCATGTGCATGTCGTGCTCGACGAACAGCACGGTCGTGCCCTCGTCGCGCAGCGACTGGATGTGACCGAGCAGCGACTGCGTCAGCGCCGGGTTCACGCCGGCCATCGGCTCGTCGAGCATGATCATGGCCGGGTCGCTCATCAGCGCGCGGGCCATCTCGAGCAGCTTCCGCTGGCCGCCCGACAGGCTGCCGGCGTAGTCGTCCTTCTTCTCGTACAGCTTGAAGCGCTTGAGCAGGTCCTCGGCCTTCGCCTCGATCTCCTCCTCGCGCTTCTTCCAGAGCGGCTTGACGATCGCGACGAAGAAGTTCTCACCCGGCTGGTCCTTCGCGCCGAGCAGCATGTTCTGCATGACCGTGAGACGAGAGAGGGCCTTGGTGAGCTGGAAGGTGCGCACCATGCCGCTGCGGGCCACCTTCGCGGCGCCGACGTTGCCCATCGCCTTGCCGTTGAACAGCCAGCGGGCGGTGCCCGCGCCGCGCTTGAACGCGGTCGGTGCACTCGACGCCTTGTCGAAGCCGGTCAGCAGGTTGAAGAAGGTCGTCTTCCCGGCCCCGTTCGGGCCGATCAGCGCTGTGATCGCGCCGCGCTGCACCTCCACGTGGTTCACGTCGACGGCCGTCATACCGCCGAACCGGCGCACCACGTTGTCGACGGTGAGGATCGGGTCGGGCTTGGACGACCCGGGCGCCTCGTCGACGCTGGCCAGCTTCTGGCGCAGCACGGTGCGGTCGTAGTCGTATCCGTCGGGACGCGCGGGGGCCGCGGCGGGCTCGGTCGTGTGAATGGGCTCAGACACTGAACGACAACTCCTTCTTGTTTCCGAGGATGCCCTGGGGCCTGAAGATGATCAGCAGCATCAGGGCGACGCCGACGAGCACGTACGAGAACTGCTCGGCCTGCTGGCCGTTCATGATGCTCGACGGGATGAACTCGCCGGCGAGGGTGCGGATCAACAGCCGCATGACGAAGAACAGGATCGCCCCGAGCACAGGTCCGAAGACCGTCGCGGCGCCACCCAGCAGCAGAGCCGTCCAGATGAAGAACGTCGTCGAGCGGCCCAGGGCGTCCGGCTGCACGGACGACGGCAGCACGTAGATGATGCCGGCCAGCGCACCGATCAGCGCGCCGAGCACGAGCGCCTGCATCTTGAGCGAGTAGACGTTCTTGCCGAGGCTGCGAACGGCGTCCTCGTCCTCGCGGATTCCCTTCAGCAGGCGGCCCCACGGGCTGCGGTTCAGGGCGAACACGAGGAGGCACAGGAGGGCCACGATGCCCCACCCCACGATGCGGATCCACCAGCCGCTCACCCCGTTGTTGTCATAGGTGAACCACAAGATGGTCGTCTGGCCGTCGGGCAGCGGTGACAGGTCCGTGAACGCGTTGCGGAACGAGGCACCCGTGATGCCGTTCGAGCCGCCCGTGACGCTGGTGAGCACACTCGATCTGCCGACCATGCGGATGATCTCCGCCGCACAGATCGTCACGATCGCGAGGTAGTCGCCTCGGAGCTTCAGTGTCGGGACACCGAGGATGAGCGCGAAGACCAGGGCGCACAGCAGCGCGACGAGGATCGCGACGCCGATGGGCAGCCCGTTCGTGATGGAGATGGCGAAACCGTAGGCGCCGAGCAGCAGGAACGCCGCCTGGCCCATGTTGATCAGGCCGGTGAAGCCGAAGTGGATGTTGAGGCCGATGGCCGCGATCGCGAACGCCGCGGTCGTCGGGGCGAGCGCTTCTCCGGAGAGGGTGCGCAGCAGGCCGATGACGTAGTCCATTGCTTTTCTCCTTAGCCCACTCGCTCGCGTCGTCCGAAGATGCCTTGTGGCCTGAAGATCAGGATCAGGATCAGGATGAGCAGGGCGGTCGCGTACTTGAAGTCACCGGGCAGCCACAGGTTCGTGAGCTCCACGATGATTCCGATGATCATGGAGCCCACCAGGGCTCCGAAGGCGGTGCCGAGGCCGCCGAGGGTGACGGCCGCGAAGATGAGCAGCAGGATCTGCAGACCCGTCATCCAGTTGACGCCGTTCAGCACGAGGCCGAGCATGACGCCCGAGAGACCGGCGAGACCGGCGGCGAGTGTCCAGACGAGGCGGATGATGCGGTCGACGTCGATGCCCGACGCCGCGGCGAGTGCCGGGTTGTCGGAGACGGCGCGGGTGGCGCGGCCGGTGCGCGTCTTGAGCAGGAACAGCCCCGCTCCGATCAGCACGACGACCGAGATGCCCATGGCGACGTACGACTGCACGGTGAGGGTGATGCCCGCGAACGTCACCGTCTGCGGATTGTCGCGGTCGATGCGGACGGTGCCGGCGCCGTAGAAGTACTGGAAGGTGTACTGCAGCGCGATCGAGAGGCCGATCGTGACGATCATCAGCTGGGTCAGGCTGATCCGCTTCTTTCGCAGCGGCTTCCAGATCAGCATGTCCTGGAAGAACCCGGTCGCCGCGCAGATCACCGTGCTGAGGACGGCCGCCAGGATGAGCGGCACCCCGATCGACGTGAACGAGTAGGCCAGGAGCCCGCCGAGGGTGACCTGCTCGCCGTGCGAGAAGCTGCTGAGTCCCGTCGTGCCGTAGATCAGCGACAGGCCGATGGCGGCCAGCGCGAGCAGCAGCCCGAGGCGGATACCGGATGCGAACTGCTGGGCGAAACGCTGCCAGTCGAAGCCGGAGGCGGTGGCGTCGGTCGTCGTCGCCCCCTGCTCGGTCGTCAGAGCGAACAGGGCGCTCGAGTTGGCGCCGAGGGTCGCGTTGACGGTGCGCTCGGGGTTGTCGGCGTTCACCAGGAACTGCCCGCTGGGCAGCGACTTGATGTCGACCTTCACCGTGTACGCGCCCGCGGCGGTCACGGGGATGCTCCAGCGCCCGGTCGAGTCGGTCGTCGACGTGGCGGTGAAGCCGCCCGTGCCGGTCGCCGTCACGTCGATGTCCTTCGCGCCGTTTCCGTCGGCGTCGCGGATCGTGCCCTGGATGCAGCCTGTCGCCGGGTCCGTCACACACGCGGCCGCGGCCGCATGAGCGGCACCGGGCGATGTCGCGACGCCGAAGAACGCTGCCAGAAGGCCGAGCAGCAGTGCTGAGGCGGTCACGATCAGGGTCTGTCGCAGCCGTGGCCGCGACCCGATGGTCGTCGAGAGTCTCACGAAACCTCCTGGAGGGACGGACCAGTCGAGAGAGGACTCTCGGAGACACTGGCTCCCCGTCGTCGTTGACGTTACTTTCGCCGTGTGTCCGCCGTGTTTCAGACAAGGCACAGAGGCGAGTCGGGCCATCATGCCCTATGTCAGGGGCAAACCGAATATCGGAACGCTCGCGTCAGGAATATCTCGCGGCCGATCGGGTTAAGATCGAGAACCGGTACTCGACGGCGATCCGGTCTCACCGCCCGACAATCTCTTGCTCATAAGGGGACTCATGGACCAGCCGGATCCGTTCGGATTCATCGGACTCACGTATGACGACGTCATGCTCCTGCCGGGGCGGACGGACGTCATCCCCAGCGAGGCGGACACGTCGTCGCGTCTGACGAAACGCATCCGGGTCGCGATCCCGCTCCTGTCGGCCGCGATGGACACGGTGACCGAGTCGCGCATGGCGATCGCGATGGCGCGCCAGGGCGGCATCGGCATCATCCACCGCAACCTCTCGATCGCCGACCAGGCCGCGCACGTCGACAAGGTCAAGCGCAGCGAGTCCGGCATGATCACGAACCCCGTGACGACGACCCCCGACGCGACGGTCGCCGAGGTCGACGCCCTGTGCGGTCAGTTCCGTGTCTCGGGTCTGCCCGTCGTCGAGAGCGACGGCACCCTCGTCGGCATCGTCACGAACCGCGACATGCGCTTCGTGTCGCCGTTCGAGATGGCCACCACCTCGGTGCGCGACGTGATGACCAAGGCCCCGCTGATCACCGCCCCCGTCGGGGTCGACCCCGACTCGGCCGTCGCCATCTTCGCCGAGCACAAGATCGAGAAACTGCCGCTCGTCGACGCCGAGGGCAAGCTGCGCGGTCTCATCACGGTCAAGGACTTCGACAAGAGCGAGAAGTACCCCGACGCCACGAAGGACGACGAGGGCCGCCTGCGCGTCGGTGCCGCCATCGGATTCTTCGGCGACGCCTGGCAGCGCGCCTGCGCCCTGCGCGACGCCGATGTCGACGTGCTCGTCGTCGACACCGCCAACGGCGAGAGCGCCGGCGAGCTCGAGATGATCCGCCGTATCAAGGCCGACCCCTCGTTCGCCGCGATCGACGTGATCGGCGGCAACATCGCGACCCGGAGCGGTGCCGAGGCCCTCATCGAGGCCGGGGCCGACGCCATCAAGGTCGGGGTCGGGCCGGGCTCCATCTGCACCACGCGCGTGGTGTCGGGTGTGGGCGTGCCCCAGGTGACGGCCGTCTACGAGGCATCGCTCGCCGCGCGCGAGGCCGGCGTGCCGGTCATCGCCGACGGCGGACTGCAGTACTCGGGCGACATCGCCAAGGCGCTCGTCGCCGGCGCGGACACGGTCATGCTCGGCTCGCTGCTGGCCGGCTGCGACGAGAGCCCCGGCGATCTGGTCTTCGTGGGCGGCAAGCAGTTCAAGAACTACCGCGGCATGGGCTCGCTCGGCGCGATGCAGACGCGAGGCAAGAACACGTCCTACTCGAAGGACCGCTACTTCCAGGCCGACGTGCCCAGCGATGACAAGCTCATCCCCGAGGGTGTCGAGGGCCAGGTGCCCTACCGCGGCGCGCTCGGCAATGTCGTCTACCAGCTCACCGGCGGCCTTCGGCAGTCGATGTTCTACGTGGGCGGCCGCACGGTCGACGAGCTCAAGTCGAAGGGCAAGTTCGTCCGCATCACGGCGGCCGGCCTCAAGGAGAGCCACCCGCACGACCTGCAGATGGTCGTCGAGGCCCCGAACTACCGCCGTTAGGCGCCGGCCCGGCCGTTTTGCACGCGAAAAGGGACGAGACACCGCCGGTCCCGGCGGCGTCTCGTCCCTTTTCACGTGTCACGCGCGCGCGACCCCGGCCCGCCGCAGCGCCGCGACCAGGCGCGCCGGCTCGGTGGGGAGATAGGCGCCGGGCCGGACGCGGGCGAGTCCACCGCCGGCGCACGCACGCACGCGCGAGCTCGCGGTCATCGCGACCGGTGGACGTCAGATCTCGGGAGAGGATGAGACCCGGAGTCAGATAGCTGTGCATGCGGCCAGCGTGACGGGTGGCGGCGTCCCGCACCGCGCCTCCGGCGTCCGCTGGGGATGCAGGCGCTGGTGACGCCGCGGGGGAGGAGTCGCGTCGCACTCGACTCGGGACGATGCAGGGGCGGGCCCGCGGCCGTACCGTCCCACCCCGAGCGTTTCGCGTCGCAGCCGGGGGCGGTGACGTGCCCTCCGGTAGGGTGGCACGGTGACTGAGGTAGAGATCGGCGTTTCCAAGCGCGCCCGCCGCGCCTACGCGTTCGACGACATCGCGATCGTCCCGAGCCGACGGACGCGCGACCCGCACGACGTCTCCGTGGGCTGGTCGATCGACGCGTTCCAGTTCGACGTTCCGATCATCGCCGCCCCGATGGACTCGGTCGTCAGCCCGGCCACCGCGATCCGCATCGGCCAGCTCGGCGGGCTCGGCGTCCTCGACCTCGAGGGTGTCTGGACGCGCTACGAAGACCCCGAGGCGGTCCTCGCCGAGATCCGCGACCTGCCCGAGGCCGACTCGATCGCCCGCATGCAGCAGATCTATGCCGAGCCGATCAAGCCCGAGCTGATCAGCGCGCGGCTCGCCGAGATCCGTGCGTCGGGTGTCCCCGTCGCGGGTGCCCTCAGCCCCCAGCGCACGCAAGACCTGTATCAGACGGTGGTCGACGCCGGTGTCGACCTGTTCGTCATCCGCGGCACGACCGTCAGCGCCGAGCACGTCTCGAAGAACACCGAGCCGCTCAACCTGAAGAAGTTCATCTACGAGCTCGACGTCCCCGTGATCGTCGGTGGCGCGAGCACGTACACCGCTGCCCTGCACCTGATGCGCACGGGTGCGGCGGGTGTGCTCGTCGGGTTCGGGGGCGGCGCGGCGTCGACGACCCGCGCCTCCTTGGGTATCCACGCCCCGATGGCGACGGCCGTGGCCGACGTCGCGGGCGCTCGCCGCGACTACCTCGACGAGTCGGGCGGGCGCTACGTGCACGTGATCGCCGACGGCGGTCTCGGCACGTCCGGTGACATCGTCAAGGCGGTCGCCTGTGGCGCCGACGCGGTCATGCTCGGCGCGGCACTCGCCCGCGCCGACGACGTGCCCGGCGGTGGCTACCACTGGGGCGCCGAGGCGCACCACCCCGAGTTGCCCCGCGGTCGCCGCATGCGTGTCGGCACCATCGGCTCGCTCGAGAACATCCTGTTCGGCCCGGCCGCGACGGTCGACGGTCAGTCCAACCTGATCGGTGCGCTGCGTCGGTCGATGGCGACGACCGGCTACAGCGACCTCAAGGAGTTCCAGCGCGTCGAGGTCGTTGTGGCCCCCTACCAGCCTCAGTAGCGTTAGGTGGTGTCGAGCGGACGAGGTCGTCCGCCCCGACCACACCTGATGGAGGCTCGAATGGCTCGCACCGCGTCCGCATCGATTTCGTCCAAGATCGGCCCCGACGAACGCGCGGCGGCCATCGAGGCGTTGAAGACCAAAGAACTCGACATCCTCGTGATCGGCGGGGGCATCGTCGGGGCCGGGTCGGCGCTCGACGCCGTCACGCGAGGCCTCAGCGTCGGCATGGTGGAGGCGCGTGACTGGGCGTCAGGCACGTCCAGTCGGTCATCGAAGCTCGTGCACGGCGGCATCCGCTATCTCGAGCAGCTGAACTTCAGGCTCGTCCGCGAGGCGCTGATCGAGCGCGGTCTGCTGCTGCAGCGACTCGCGCCGCACCTCGTCAAGCCGGTGCGGTTCCTCTACCCACTGAGCAAGCCGGTCTACGAGCGGTTCTACATCGGTGCCGGCATGGCGCTCTACGACATCTTCAGCTGGTCGGGTGGCCGGCCTCCCGGTGTGCCGCACCACCGTCACCTGTCCAAGACGCAGGTGATGCGCGCGATCCCGAGCCTCGCGAAGGACGCGGTCGTCGGCGGTCTCACGTACTACGACGCCCAGGTCGACGACGCCCGATACGTCTCGTCCCTCGTGCGGACCGCCTCGAGCTACGGCGCGCACGTCGCGAGCCGGGTCCGGGTCGAGGGCTTCGTCAAGGTGGGCGAGCGCGTCGTCGGCGTCAAGGCGCACGACTACCAGACCGGCGAGCACTTCGAGATCCGCGCCAAGCAGGTCGTCAACGCGACCGGTGTCTGGACGGACGACACCCAGGCCATGGTCGGCGAGCGGGGTCAGTTCAAGGTGCGTGCCTCGAAGGGCGTCCACCTGGTCGTGCCGCGCGATCGCATCCACTCGTCGATGGGCATGATCTTCCGCACCGAGAAGAGCGTGCTGTTCGTCATCCCGTGGGGTCGGCACTGGCTGATCGGAACGACCGACACCGACTGGAACCTCGACAAGGCGCACCCGGCCGCGACCGCCGCCGACATCGACTACATCCTCGAGCACGTCAACAAGGTCATGGCCGTGCCGCTGACCCGGGATGACGTCGAGGGCGTCTACGCCGGGCTCCGTCCGCTGCTGGCCGGCGAGTCCGACCAGACGTCGAAGCTGTCGCGCGAGCACATCGTGGCGCACACGGTGCCCGGTCTCGTCGTCGTGGCCGGCGGCAAGTGGACGACGTACCGCGTCATGGCCGAGGACGCCGTCGACGAGGCGGTCGCCGCGCTCGACGGTCGCATCCCGGCCAGCACCACGGCCGAGATCCCGCTGCTCGGTGCCGAGGGTTACTACGCCGCCTGGAACAAGCGCGGCAAGATCGCCCGCGCGTTCGGCGTGCACAAGGTGCGCATCGAGCACCTGCTGAACCGCTACGGCACGCTCACCGACGAGATCCTCGACCTGATCCGGAGCGACTCGACACTAGCCGAGCCCCTGCCGGGAGCCGACGACTACATCGGTGCCGAGGTCGTCTACGCCGCCAGCCACGAGGGGGCTCTGCACCTCGAGGACGTGCTCGCCCGCCGCACCCGCATCTCGATCGAGGCCTGGGACCGGGGCGAGTCCGCGGCCCCCGTCGCCGCCAAGCTCATGGCGAGCGTGCTCGGCTGGACGTCGGAGGAGACCGAGAAGGAGGTCAGCAACTACCTGACCCGGGTCGCCGCCGAACGGGCCAGCCAGCTCGAGCCCGACGACGCCGCGGCCGACCGCGTACGCCTCGAGGCGCCCGACATCACGTTCGGCTTCGACGAGGACGACATCAAGATCGAGGCGGACCAAGGAGGCGCGCCCAAGCCGGGAGAGAAGGTCGAGGAGCCCGCCGGGGCACCGGGCGACAAGCCGAAGAAGTCGTAGCCGGCGTCGGGAACACTCCTCCTCACCTCGGCGTTGTACAGCGACGGGTGCAGTCCGGCAGGCGGCGACAACCCCGCCGCTAAGCTGAGACGACTGCCCCCGATCACTGGAGTTGAACCATGGTTGACGTGCGTCGAGTCAAACTCCCCGGCGTCGGTGTGCTGCACACCTTCATCACCGCCGACGGCGGCAAGTGCGGTGTCATCACGCACCGTTCGGGGCACAGCGACCTCATCACGTTCAGCGACGAGGCCGACGGCGACGACGTCACCAAGGTGTCTCTGCGGCTGAGCGAGGACGAAGCCCATACGCTCGCCGAGCTGCTCGGCGGTACCCGCATCACCGAGTCGCTCTCCGCGCTCGAGCAGGTGCCGGGGCTCAGCATCGACTGGTTCACCGTCGACTACGACGACCACATCGCCGGGCAGCCGCTCGGCGATCTGGGCGCGCTCGGCGTCGTGGGTCTCACCGTGGTCGCCGTCGTCCGAGGCGATGCCGCCAACCCGGCGCCGTCCGGCGACTTCAAGGTCTTCCCCGGGGACACGCTCGTCGTGGCCGGGTCGCCCGAGAAGGTCGCCAAGGCCTTCGCCTTCTATCGCACGGGGGTGCTGAAGCACCGCGCCGCGGTCGACGCGCCACCCGGAAGCTAGGCGCATGCACCTCGGCGAAGAACTCGTCGTCCTCGGCATCCTGCTGCTCATCGCCTACGCGCTGGGCCGGGCAGGCAAACTGATCGGCCTGCCGTCGATCCCGATCTACATGCTCGTCGGCCTCTTGGCGAGCCCGCACACCGGCTGGTTCCCGATCAGCTTCCCCGGTGAGAACATCGAGCTGATCGCGATCTTCGGTCTGATCCTGCTGCTGTTCAACCTGGGGCTGGAGTTCGACCAGGACGAGTTCTTCTCGAACGCGGGCCGCCTGATCCTGTCCGGCGGCACCTACATCGCCGTCAACATGGGTGTGGGGCTCGTCTTCGGCTTCATGGTCGGCTGGGGCACCCGCGAGGCCCTCATCATCGCGGGCATGACGGCGACGTCGTCGAGCGCGATCGTGACGAAGCTGCTGATCGAGCTCAACCGTCTGGCGAACCGCGAGACGCCCATGATCCTTGGCGTCACCGTCGTCGAGGACATCTTCATCGCCATCTACCTGGCGATCGTGTCCGTCGTCATCAGCGGCGAGACCGATGTCGGGCCGGTCGTGCTCAAGTTGGCCATCGCGTTCGCCTTCCTGGTGGCGATGTTCTCCGTCGCGCGCTGGGGCGGCAAGGTCGTGTCGCGTCTCATGCGCACGAAGGACGACGAGCTCTTCACCGTCCTGTTCTTCGGCCTCGCCGTCCTGTTCGGCGGGCTGGGCGAGGTGCTCGGCGTCACGGACGCGATCGGCGCGTTCCTCATCGGGCTCATCTGCGGTGCGACCCGGTTCCGCACCCGCATCGAGCAGTTCGCGCTGCCCATGCGCGACGTCTTCGGCGCGTTCTTCTTCTTGAACTTCGGGCTCGGGCTGAATCCGTCGCTGTTCTCGGCCGTCATCTGGCAGGTGTTGATCGCCGTCGGTAT
Source organism: Frigoribacterium sp. 2-23 (assembly GCF_049601585.1). Classification (GTDB taxonomy): domain Bacteria; phylum Actinomycetota; class Actinomycetes; order Actinomycetales; family Microbacteriaceae; genus Frigoribacterium. The sequence continues at coordinate 497,447 of NZ_CP187126.1, forward strand.
CACCGTGCTGCTCAACGTCATCGCCGGGCAGTTCGTCGCGTGGTTGAACAAGCTCGGCCCCCAGGCCGGTATCAACACGTCGGTGATCCTGCAGAACCGGGGTGAGTTCGCGCTCATCCTGGCGACGTTGTCGGCCGGGGCCGGGCTCAACCCCCTGCTGCAGCCCTTCGCCGGTCTCTACGTCCTGATCATGGCCGTGCTGGGCCCCATCCTCGCGGCCAACTCCGAGCGCATCGGCAACGTGGTGCTGCGCTCGCGGAAGAAGGCCGAGCGCGAGGCGCGCGACCGGCGCCGCCGCGAGCAGGATGCCCGCCACAGCGAGGAGATCGCTCTCATGGAGCAGGCGCTGTCGGGCGACTTCTCGCCGGATGACGACGACTCCGATGACGACGATGCGGTGCCGGGCCGTCCTGCGCGGGTCGGCGCGGGACCCGTCGCCGGGGCGGGGCTGTCGATCGGGCCGGGCGGCGAGGCGCGATCGTCGCGCGGCGACGCGCCTGACGCCGACGGCGGCGACGACGAGGTCGATGCGGACGACGATCTCGACGATCTCGACGAGTTGGACGACGCCGAGCGCGCGATCTGGGCCGAGCAGGCGGGGCAGCAGTCCGATCAGCGGGCGACCCGTCGACGCGATCCCGAATACTGATCGGCATCGCGGGCCGTTCTGCCGGACGCGGGAGGCGCGGGGCGTGACCACGCGCACCGAGCCTCCTGCCAGCTTGTCGCCCGGTCGCGCCGGGTACGCTTCTCTCCGATGAACACGGCACGCGTCAGAGGAGCGGATTCGAGATGAGCGGCTCCGGCGACGCATCCTCGAGAGGCCCGCGCTTCACGGTCACGGGCGAGCCGCTGCCCGAGACGATGTGGGTCGTGGCCCGGCGTCCGCGCTGGATCGGCATGCTCGTGTTGGCGCTCGTCATCGCCGGCATCTTCGCCTGGCTCGGGCACTGGCAGGTCGAGCGCAGCATCGAGAGCGCGGCACCGGTGAATCCCGAGACCGAGACGGTCAAGCCACTGACCGACGTCGCCGAACCGCAGTCGCCGTTCCCCGATCGGTTGGGCGGGCAGATGGTCTCCGTCTCGGGTGAGATCGCACCGGGCGGGTTCCGGGTGATCGCCGACCGCGTCAACCAGGGCGAGAAGGGCTACTGGCTGATCGGTCGTCTCGTCGTCGACGGCTCGGGCGCGTCCGTGCCCGTGGCGCTCGGCTGGGGCAGCACGGCCGATCAGGCGGCGGCGGCCGAGGCGAGTGTCCCGGTGGGGGCCACGGGGTTCCGCACCGACGGTCGTTACTTCCCCAGCGAGGCGCCGTCCGACAGCGACTTCCAGAACGGGCGCGAGACGGTGGTCTCCGTCGCGGAGCTCGTCAACGAGTGGTCCGGCTACAACGGTGACGTCTACGGCGGCTACGTGGTCGCGTCCCAGTCGTGGGGCGGGCTCGCCGCGATCGATTCGCCGGCACCCGACGCCGACGTGCAGCTGAACTGGCTCAACATCTTCTACGCGGTCGAGTGGGCGGTCTTCGCGGTGTTCGCGGTGTTCCTCTGGTTCCGTCTCGTGCGCGACGCGTACGAGCGCGAGCTCGACGAGGCCGAAGAGGACCGCCTCGCCCTCGCCGGCTGAACCGTGGCCCGTCGAGCGCCTGCCCGCTGAGCTTCGCTTCCTGGACCCCGCCCCCTGAGCTCCAACCCTTGCCCCAGCCCCTCGGCCCCCGCCTCCGGGGCCCGGTCCGTCCCCGAGTAGAATCGACGTCATGCCTCTGAAGCCCCGTCCGCGCGATGTGCCGAAGATCCCGGGCGCCGTCCGGTTGTACCGAGTCGCCGCATACATCACGGGTGTCATGCTGCTTCTGCTGGTCGTCGAGATGGTGCTGAAGTACACCCCGCTGAACACCGAGTTGCAGCTGGGCGGCGACGGCGGCTTCTTCGTGCCCCGCGACTCGATCACGACGGGCATCAACCTGTCGACGCTGATCCTGATCGCCCACGGCTGGTTGTACGTGCTCTACCTCTTCGCGAACTTCCGTCTGTGGAGCATCATGCGCTGGCCGTTCATGCGCTTCATCATCATCGCGCTGGGCGGTGTCGTGCCGCTGCTGTCGTTCTTCGTCGAGCACCACATGAGCCGTCTCGCGTTGCAGCAATACGCCGAACTCGAGCGTGAGAACGCCCAGACCCCCGAGGGAGCCCCCGCGTGACCGACGCGTCCACCACCCCCCACGCCGCCGAGAGTGGCAGCCCCGAGAGCGGCAGCGAGACGGCGCAGAGCCCCGTCCTCGTCGTCGACTTCGGCGCGCAGTACGCGCAGCTGATCGCCCGCCGTGTCCGCGAGGCGAACGTCTACTCCGAGATCGTGCCGCACACGATCAGTGCGGCCGAGGTCGCCGCCAAGAACCCGGTCGGCATCGTCCTGAGCGGTGGGCCCTCGAGCGTCTACGAGCCCGGTGCGCCCAGCCTCGACCCGGCGATCCTCGAGCTCGACATCCCCGTTCTGGGCATCTGCTACGGCTTCCAGGCGATGGCGAAGGCCCTCGGCGGCGAGGTCTCGCAGACCGGCCAGCGCGAATACGGCGCCACCGACGTCACGCTCACCGCCGGTGACAGCACGCTGCTGTCGGGTCAGCCCACGTCGCAGACCACGTGGATGAGCCACGGCGACTCCGTCTCGAAGGCACCCGAGGGCTTCGACGTGCTCGCCTCGAGCGCCTCCACCCCGGTCGCCGCCTTCTCCAGCGATGCCCGCAAGCTCTACGGGGTGCAGTGGCACCCCGAGGTCAAGCACTCCGCCTATGGCCAGGCCGTGCTCGAGAACTTCCTGCACCGCGCCGCGGGCATCCCCGCCGACTGGAACAGCGGCAACGTCATCGCCGAGCAGGTCGAGCGCATCCGAGCCCAGGTCGGCGACGCGCGTGTCATCTGCGGTCTCTCGGGCGGCGTCGACTCCGCCGTGGCGGCGGCCCTCGTGCACAAGGCCGTCGGTGACCAGCTCGTCTGCGTCTTCGTCGACCACGGTCTGCTGCGCGCCGACGAGCGTCGTCAGGTCGAAGAGGACTACGTCGCCTCGACCGGTGTCCGGCTCGTCACGATCGACGCCGAGCAGCAGTTCCTCGACGCGCTGGCCGGTGTGACCGACCCCGAGCAGAAGCGCAAGATCATCGGGCGCGAGTTCATCCGCAGCTTCGAGGGTGCCGCCGAGGCACTCGTCCTGGAGGCGCGGGCCGAGGGCGATGCCGCCGTGAAGTTCCTGGTGCAGGGCACGCTCTACCCCGATGTGGTCGAGAGCGGCGGTGGCAGCGGCACGGCCAACATCAAGAGCCACCACAACGTCGGCGGCCTGCCCGAAGACCTGCAGTTCGAGCTCGTGGAGCCGCTGCGCACACTCTTCAAAGACGAGGTCCGCGCGATCGGCCGGGAGCTCGGTCTGCCCGAGGTCATCGTCGGCCGCCAGCCCTTCCCCGGGCCCGGCCTCGGTATCCGCATCGTGGGCGAGGTCACGCACGACCGGCTCGAGCTGCTGCGTGCGGCCGACAAGATCGCCCGCACCGAGCTCACGGCGGCCGGCCTCGACGGCGAGATCTGGCAGTGCCCCGTGGTGCTGCTGGCCGACGTCCGCTCGGTCGGCGTGCAGGGCGACGGTCGCACGTACGGTCACCCGATCGTGCTGCGCCCCGTGTCGTCCGAGGACGCCATGACGGCCGACTGGACGCGTCTGCCCTACGACGTGCTCGCCCGCATCTCGAACCGCATCACGAACGAGGTCGACGGCGTCAACCGCGTCGTGCTCGACGTCACGTCGAAGCCGCCGGGGACGATCGAATGGGAGTGAGGTAGCCCCTCCTCCGTTTCGCTCGAAAAGGGACGATGCACTGCCGGGCCCGGCAGTGCATCGTCCCTTTTCGCGTGCGACGCCCGCCGAACGCGGAAGCGGGGCCCGTCCCGTGTCGGAACGAGCCCCGCTTCGGCGTGGGCGATGCGGAGGTGCTAGTTGTTGCCCCGCAGGATCGCCAGCATGCGCAGGATCTCGATGTAGAGCCAGATGACGGTCATCACGATGCCGAAGGCGGCCGACCATCCGTAGATGCGGGGAGCGCCGCGCTCGACGCCGGTCTGCACGTTCGTGAAGTCGAGCACGAGCGAGTACGCCGCCATGAGCACGACGAGGATGCCGAGGGCGAAGCCGATCGGGATGGACGTGCCGGGGATCGACATGCTGCTCAGCCCGAACGGCTGGTCCGTGCCGCCGAAGATCATGAGGCCGACGTTGACCAGCGAGTAGACGGCGTAGCCGACCATACCGATCAGGAAGATCTTGGTGGCCTTGGCCGATGCGCGCACCTTGCCGCTCTTGAAGAGCAGGAGCGTGACGACGAACACCGACGCGGTGCCGATGAGGGCCTGGGTCGTGATGCCGGGCATGGTGCGCTCGAAGATGCTCGAGATGCCGCCGACGAAGAGGCCCTGTGCCGCGGAGTACGCGAGGATCAGGCCGGCCGAGGGACGCTTCTTGAAGATGTTGACCATCGCCAGGACGAAGCCGACGATCGCGCCGACGAACGTCAGGGCCGGAAAGAACCAACCCGCGACGGCGCCGAGGGCGACGAAGCCGAAGGCGATGACCGTCTTCGTGATCGTGTCCTCATAGGTCATGCGATCGGTCTGGGCAGCACCGGCGGCCGGCTGCGAGTACAGCTCCTGGAGCTGCTCCGCGGTCATGCCGTTGTACTCCACGCCCTGGCGGGCGGCGGCCTGCTGCTGCTGGAGCACCTGCCCACCGTTCTTCGAGAAGGCCGGCGACTGGCTGAAGCCGGGATTCGAGAATGCCATCGTGTTCCTCACCTGGTGATCGAGTGCGCTGCCGGAGACCGGTGACGCACGGGCCCGATACCGGACCCGCGACAAAACTAACCTGTCCGGTGCTCGGCAGGCTGAAAAGACGCCTGATCATGGCCCGGATTCGCCGAGGGCGTAGGTGCAGAGCGTGCAGCATTCCGGTGCGCCTCACAAGGCGCCCGAGAGCCGGGAGGAGGCGCGGTCACCGACCGAGCGCGAGTGCGGTGACGAGGCCGGCCACCGTCGCTCCGACGACGATGCCGACGCCACCGAACACGATGGGCAGCACCAGACCACCGCGGGGTGGGGCGGCCACGGGAGCCGCGCCTCCTCGGGGTGTCGCGGTCTCGACCGGGACACCGCACCAGACGCAGAACTTCCAGCGGGGCTCGAGCCTGCGGGCGCAGGCGCGGCAGATCGTCATGAGAGTCGAGGGTAGTGGAGTCGTGCCGACCGGACCTCGCTCGCTAGCGTGGTCCCGTGACCCCCGCCCCCCTCGTCATCGCCCACCGTGGAGCCAGCGGCTACCGGCCCGAGCACTCCCTCTCGGCCTACCGTCTCGCCCTCGAACTCGGAGCCGACGCCATCGAGCCCGACCTCGTCTCCTCCCGTGACGGCGTGCTCGTCCTGCGGCACGAGAACGAGATCTCGGGCACGACGGATGTCGCGTCGCGGGCCGAGTTCGCCGATCGACGCACCACCAAGACGATCGAGGGGGCGAGCCAGACCGGCTGGTTCACCGAGGACTTCACCTGGGCCGAGCTGTCCACGTTGCGTGTCCGCGAGCGGCTGCCGGCCGTGCGCCCGGGAAGCGCCGCCTTCGACGGCGAGGAGCCGATGCTGCGGCTCGACGACTTGCTCGCCCTGCTCGACGATGCGCCTCGTCCCGTCGGTCTCGTCGCCGAGATCAAGCACGCCAGCTACTTCGAGTCGATCGGGCTCCCGCTCGACGAGCTGACGGCGGCAGCGCTGTCGTCGGCGGGCTGGGCCAGCGACGACCGCCTCACGATCGAGAGCTTCGAGCAGACGGTCCTGGAGCAGGTCTCCGCTCGCGGCGTCGGCGGTCGACTCGTCTACCTGGTCGAGAAAAGTGGCGCTGCGGCGGACCAGATCGCTCGCTCGGGCTCCGCGGCCGTCTCGTACGCCGATCAGATCGGCGCCGCCGGGCTCGCCGGCCTCGCCTCGTCCGGCCTGCACGGCATCAGCCTCGACAAGTCGATGCTGATCGACGCGCACGGCGTCGGACACGGCGAGGTCGTCGACACGGCCCACGCCGCGGGGCTGGACGTGTTCACCTGGACGCTCCGGGCCGAGAACGCGTTCCTCGCGAAGGCCAACCGCACGGCGGGAGGCAAGGAGGCACGGGGCGACTGGCGAGCCGAGTTCGCGACGATCATGGGGCTGGGGGTCGACGGCGTCTTCGCCGATCAGCCCGAGCTCGCGATGGAAGCGCGTCGGGCGCTGGGCGGCTGAGCGCGCCTCCTCGGCTGTCGTCTCCCGGCCGGGGCGCCGGAATCGGCGGCCGGCCTCGGCGCCGGGGTCGAGGGCGTCCGGGCTCGATGTCGGTGGCCCCGCCTACAATGACCGGGACATGACGATCGTGCTCGACCCCTCAGACCAAGCCGGCGGCGCCGGCGATCCGCTGACCGCTGGGCTGAACCCGCAGCAGAAAGAGGCCGTGGAGTACCGCGGCTCGTCCCTGCTGATCGTGGCCGGTGCCGGGTCGGGCAAGACGAGCGTGCTCACGCGCCGCATCGCCGGGCTGATCGCCTCGCGCGAGGCGTGGCCCAGCCAGATCCTGGCGATCACGTTCACGAACAAGGCCGCCGCCGAGATGCGCGAGCGCGTCGGCCACCTCGTCGGGCAGGCCGGCGAGGGCATGTGGATCTCGACGTTCCACTCGGCGTGCGTGCGCATCCTGCGGCGCGAGGCCGAGCAGTTCGGCTTCACCAAGAGCTTCACCATCTACGACTCGGCCGACTCGCGGGCTTTGCTGAAGCGCATCCTGAAAGAGCTCGATGCCGACTCGCTCGGCTTCACCGTCAGCCAGGCCTCCGGCAAGATCTCGAAGCTCAAGAACGAGCTCAGCGACGTCGAGACGTACGCCCGGCAGATCAACGCGGGCGACCCGCAAGAGGTGATGTTCCTCGAGATCTTCCGGCAGTACACGCGCTCGCTGCAGCGCGCCAACGCGTTCGACTTCGACGACCTGATCGCCCAGACCGTCTATCTCTTCCGGGCGTTCCCGCAGGTGGCCGCCGTCTATCAGCGACGCTTCCGGCACATCCTGGTCGACGAGTACCAGGACACGAACCACGCGCAGTACGCCCTCATCCGCGAGTTGACCCGGCCCGTCGACCCCGACCACGTCGACGAGCTCGAGCGGGGCGGGCAGTACGTGCAGACGCTCCGCGACGGCAGTGGCCGCATCCCCGGGGCGTCGCTGACGGTCGTCGGTGACTCCGACCAGTCGATCTACGCCTTCCGTGGTGCCGACATCCGCAACATCGTCGAGTTCGAGCGCGACTTCCCGAACTCGAAGGTGATCCTGCTCGAGCAGAACTACCGATCGACGCAGAACATCCTCGATGCCGCGAACGCCGTCATCGCGAACAACTTCGACCGTCAGGCGAAGAACCTGTTCACCACGGTCGGCGCCGGGTCGAAGATCGTCGGGTTCACCGGCTATACGGGGCACGACGAGGCGCAGTTCGTCGCGGACGAGGTCGCGGCGCTGCACGAGGGCGGCATGGCCTACAAAGACATGGCCGTCTTCTACCGCACCAACTCGCAGACTCGTGCGTTGGAGGAGATCTTCATCCGCTCGGCCATCCCGTATCGCGTGCTGGGCGGCACCAAGTTCTACGAGCGCGCCGAGATCAAGGACGCGATGGCGTACCTCATCGCAGTCGCCAACCCGGCCGACCCCATGGCGTTGCGACGGGTGATGAACGTGCCGAAGCGCGGCATCGGCCCCGCGACCGAGACGGCCATGCAGCGCTGGGCCGACCAGAACGAGCAGCCGTTGCGCGAGGCGCTGCGCAACGCCGACAAGCTCGGGCTCGGGCCCAAGGTGACCGGTGCGATCACCGGTCTCGCGAAGCTGCTCGACGACGTCTCGGCGACGTCGGACACGGCGCCGGTCAGCGACATCCTCGTCGCCCTCATGGAGGGCAGCGGGCTGGTGGAGGCGCTGCGAGCGTCCCGCGATCCGCAAGACGAAGCGCGGGCCGAGAACATCGACGAGCTCGTCGCCGTGACGAAGGAGTTCCAGAAGAACAACCCCGACGGCACACTGCTCGACTTCTTGACCGAGGTGACGCTGGTCGCCGCGGCCGACGATCTCGACGACTCGTCCGGCACGGTCTCGCTGATGACGCTGCACACCGCGAAGGGGCTCGAATACGAGGCCGTGTTCCTCACCGGTGTCGAAGAAGACCTGCTGCCGCACCGCATGTCGGCGAGCGAGCCGGGCGGCCCGGCCGAAGAGCGTCGGCTGTTCTACGTGGGCATCACGCGGGCGCGCAAGCACCTCTTCCTGTCGCTCGCGATGACCCGCGCCCAGTTCGGCGAGGTCAACGTCGCGATGCCGTCGCGGTACCTGCAAGAGATCCCCGTCGAGCTGATCGACTGGAAGCAGTCGCCCGGCATGGCCAACAGCCGCGGTGGCACGCAGCCGCGTGCGTTGAACGCTCGCCGCGATGGCGGGTTCGCGGGCGGGGGACGCAACGGGCTCGGGAGCGCACCCCGCGCCTCCGGCGGGTTCGGGGGCGGCAGCTACGACCGCGCGACCGCTGCGGCCAAGACGAAGCCGAAGACCGAGTGGGCGAATCGGGTCACCGGCACCGTGCGCGACAACGGCGACATGGTGCTCGAGGCCGGTGATCGCATCTCGCACGTCGACTTCGGCGAAGGGCGCGTCATGGCCGTGACCGGTGAAGGGGCTCGGCGCATCGCCGAGGTGCTGTTCGACGGGGCCGGGCGCAAGAAGCTGCTGATCAAGGTCGCGCCGATCGAAAAGATCTAGGTCGAGCCGAGCCGGGCCGCTTGTCACTTGCCGCGAGCGCCTGGCGATGCCGGCTGCGTGCCTCGCTCCATTGCATGCCGGTGCTCAGCCCCGGTGCCGCCTGACCCGGATCTCGTGATGTCCGAGCGACAGCACGTCGCCTGCGGCCAGCGGGACCGGCGTGCCCGGTATGCACTCGTGCACGTGTCCCGTGCGTGCCGAGACGACGACGGTGCCGTTGCCCGAGTCGAGATCGTGCACGGAGAGACGTCCCGAGGCGTCTCTATCGACCCGAGCATGCGATCGCGACAGAGAGCGTGTCGGGTCGACGATGCCGATGACGCTCGTTCCCGCCTGGCCCGGAGGTGAAGCGTGCGAGGCGCGTCCGATCACGGTGTGCGGTTCGTCGAGTGGCACGAGGCGGCCATCGGGTAGCTCGAGCGCGTAGCGGCGGGGGATGTGGGTCGTCAGCTCGACGTCGGAGTCGACGGGGGGCGCTGTGGCTGTGATGGCGGCGTTCTCGGGGGCGGCTCGGGCGGCCCGGGCGGCTCGGTCAACGGGCGAAATGCCGCCGGGGTCGTCGGCTGGCGTGCGGACGCGTGGAACCGGATGCGCGGACTGCGGTGCGGAGAGTGAGGTTGCCACCGGTGGGGTGGTCGTCGTCTCGCCTCGCGGAATCCAGAAGGTGGGCATCGACGCGGGGGTGATCACGGCGCGAGGGACCACCGTGACACGCGACAGCATCCCTCGTTCGCGCTCTCGGGCAATCGTCTCCGCCGTCACGGGGGCTGGATCGCCCGCCGAATCCGTTCGCTTTCGTCTCCTGAACATGGGCTCCTCGTCGATGAGTTATTCACAGTCGTCAGCAAGTCTAATGACAATGTGCAATATTAATGACAGCCGACCGGTCGGTCGGTCCCACTCGACGAAAGGGACACCATGGCCAATGTGAACGTCACGTACGACGACCTCCGCACGCAGGCGACTCAGCTGCGCAACGGGCAGCGATCGATCGAAGACCAGCTCGCGCAGCTGAAGAGCCAGATCGACGGGCTCGTGACATCGGGCTACGTGACCGACCGGTCGTCGAAGGCGTTCGAGCAGTCGTACATCTCGTACAACACGGGTGCCTCGCAGACCATCGCGTCGCTCGAGAGCATGGCCGCGTTCCTCGACAACGCGGCGAACGCCCTGCAGAGCACCGACGAGCAGCTCGCTTCGAGCCTCGGCTGATCCTCATCACCCATCGGCGGCCGCGCCTCTCGTGCGCGGCCGCCCCTGCGTGCAGGAGGCACACGATGGCAGGTTCCACACTCACCGTCGACGGCGGCTCGCTCGAGAGGCTCTGGTCCGACTTGATCGCCGCGAAGTCCGAATTCGACTCGGCCGACCGCAATGCCGCTGACGCCGCTGACGCCTGCGGCCATGTCGGCCTTGCCGACCGCGTCCGGTCGTTCTCGGCGTCCTGGGATCACACGCGGTCGAAGCTCGCCGATGCCATCGGCGATCTGGCCACGGCGGCGAAGGCGATCAACGACGGCTTCTCCGATGTCGAGAACGAGCTCGTCAGCGTGCTCGACCCAGGGGCGACACCGTGAGCCGGCTGCTTCCCTCGCCGCAGCCCGCGTTCTTCGACCTTGCGCCGGCCGGGTTCTCGGGTGATCCGGTGGCGGTCGCCGGCATGGCCGATCGCTACGTCGCGGTCGCCGACTCCATCCGCGGGGCAGCGGCTCGCTTGCGGTCTCTCGACCGCGGGTCGATGTCGAGCGAGGCCGTCGAGGCGTTCATGGCGAAAGCCGATGGCCTCGCCGCTCAGTTGTCTCAGGCACAGTCGCGTTACGACGAGACGGGGTACGCCCTGAAGTCGTATTCGACGTCGTTGCAGATCGCCCATGACGGAGCAGCACCCGCCCTGCGTGACTTCGAGCTGGCTCGGGATGACTACGCCGCCGCCGAGAAGCTGAAGCGACGTTTTCAAGCCCTCGCCCTGTCGGACACCGGCTCGGCCGACTACCACCTCGACCAGGTCGAGCTTCAGGAGAAGAAGCTGGAGGAGGCGCGCGTCTGGATCGGTGCCATCCGCACCCGCATGACCGGCCTCACCGACGACCTCGAGATCGCTGCCCAGCGAGCCATCACCCGCATCGACGACGCGACGGCCGACGGCCTGAACGACACCGCGTTCGACGACTTCCAGGGGTGGATGGAGGACAACGACGGGTGGATCACCGTTCTGCTCGACATCGTCAATATCGCCGCGATGTTGCTCGCGTTGGTCGCCCTCTTCGTGCCGGGCCTCAACGTCATCATGATCGGCATCATGATTGCCGTTGCAGCCGCGCAGGCAGCGCGTTGGGCTGCCGGAACCGGGAGCGCTGTCGATTTTGGGATGTCGCTCGTGTCGGTCTTCTCGTTCGGCACCGGCGCGATGGTGGCGAAGGGTACGAAACAGTTCATCAGCAGCGTCGCGGCACGACGTGTCGACGGGCTCGTGTCGCAGGGAACGAAGTCGAATTTGGCCAAAGACTGGGCCGAGGCTGCGCTGAGCCGGGCCAAACCGGGCATTGGCGACAAGTTCCTACTCAAGGCATTTGGCGACACCGACTTAGCCAGCGCCATGCATTTCCTTCAGCGGTCTCGGGTCGGTTCGTTCGCCGATGATCCAGGAACAATGGCCCAATTCGCGAACAGAATAATGGTGACTCGCATCTCAGTGGGTGCAGATGTTGCGGCGACATCGGTCGAAGGTGTTCGAGCGGCTTACCACCTCATTAGCCCGCCTCTGAAGCGCATGTGGCGTGGGCGTGATGGTGACGAGTCGTGACGGCACAACATCGTGGGTCGTCTCGAGGTGCGATGAGGCCAGCACTGCTCTTCTACGGCACCTACATTGCAGCCTTGCCTGCCGGGGCGGCGCCCCTCGCTCTCGCCGTTTACCTGGCCGTCGGCCTCTTCAAGTCCTTCACTTCAGAGGCCGGCTTTACGGAAGAAGGCTTCCATGAGGTGCTCGTTCCTGTGCCCTTTCTCTTGCCGAGCGCGGTCTTCTGGGCTTCGGCTGTGGCCTTTGTCTACATCGCAGCGGATCAAGTCACGCTTCCGTGGGACGAAGAGGGGGCCCACTACCCGTTCTTCATGGTCTTCGTCTGCCTGCTGGATCTCATCTGGGGAGTCGGCTACGCGGCCTCGCTGCACCTTCATCCCGGATTCTCCTTCGACACGTTCTTCGCGCTCGGGGTCATTGCGCTCGCGGGAATCGCATTGTGCATTCGTGAAGTAAGGGTCACGTGGCGACGCCTCGCCAATGGCCGCTGGGCCGAGATCGTGGAGGCGATGAAGTGAGCCCGGCACCGAGATACGTGGCACGGACGGCGGAATCGTTGGCCGCGTCCTATTCGATGGTCGTGCCCCCAGGCTTCGTGAGAGTTCCTGGCGGTGATGTCGCCGCAGGGGCCGAGGCGTTGCTTTCTCACCTGCCACCTGACGTCGCGCAGGATGCGTCCCTCGTGATGGAGGTGCGCGCGGGACTGGCGAACGTGGTCGCGGCCGACACCGCGAGAGCCGTTCTCGATGCCTTCGTCGTCCCAGGGTCTATCCCGGGTGTCGAGCTGGCGTGCAGTGTCGTGGTCTCGCTTCTTGTCGTTCCTTCCGCTCAGCGTGCCGACCTCGACGAGCATCTGCTCCGCCTCGTCACCTCCCGAGGTGCAACGGCATGCTCGATCGGCGGCGACCCTGCAGTCGTCTGGGACGACCGAAAGCTGCGCGGTGACCGGTCTACAGGCGAATACCGAGTGGTTGCTCGTCGGTCTGCGGTCAGTCGCCTAGCGGGTATGGAGGATCACTTGATGAGCATCGTCTTGACCGTCGCTAGCGCGAGGCTCGAAGTTGATCTTTCAGAAGACGACCGTGCGGGCGAGGGCCTGATCGTGGACGCTATGCGGGCACTCTTCGACAGCATGCTCGCGTCCATGCGCTGGCTCGACGACGAGGGCCAGGTTCTCGTGCCCACCGTGGACAGCCATGAAGGGAAGAACACGTGAGCGAGCTCGACGTGTCCGAGCGTGCTGCCTGGGCTGCCTCTTTCGGTGGGCGGCGGACGGTCACACGGCGGCGCAAGGCGGTACCTTCCATCCGTACTTGGGATGTAGCAGCACTCTTTTCGCCGATCGTCGCGCACCTCCTCGGTCTGCCGGCCGAGTACGCCACACGGTCCCTTGCCATCCTCATGGCTTTGAGTTCTAACGCAGCGTTCGTCTGGGTCACGATTCGTCGGCGGAGGGCGCCCCGCGTCGTTGCTCCCGGTGCGCTAACGCGGGAGGTGTCTTATGAGTGACTTCGAGATGGAAATCGAGGTCGCCTACGACGCGAGTTCGTGGGTGTCGATCCCAAGGGGCTGGCCGCATGAGGGATGCAGCGGGCCGCGGAGATGGGTGCGGAAGGTCGTTCAAGAGGTGACTGAGCGATCGGAGGAGGTGACACGCGCGCAGCAGCGATATTTAACCCATATCCTGACCAGGTTCTCGTCGTGGGGTGACGTCGATGAATTGCGGTACCTCTACCTGCCCCACGTGCTCGCGTCACCCTGTCCGTTGCGAATCCAGTTCGGGTTCTCCGAGGGCCCGCGCGCCGAGGCACTGAGGGCCCTCGCATCCAGCACGGACATGCAACTGCTCGAACCTCCAGAGACGGCTGCCTTCCATGCCGAACATCTGGGTGAGGGCATCCGAGCCGTACATGTCAGCGTGATGCCCGATGCTGAGGCTGGAACGGCTGGAGTGAGTCGCGCCGGGGGCGAAGTAGTCACGGTGTGGGCCATCTACGCATTTCGGAAGGGACCGTACGACTTCAGAGTCAGCTGCCCCGTCGGCAGCCTTGTCGAATTGGTGACCCTAATGCCGGAGATTGACCATTTCGTCCACGGCATCGATGTCGTCCCGGTCGCGACGTGAAGACGATCCTCACGGTGTCGCACGCGCCGTCGGGTCGCGAGCGGGACGTCGTCGTGGAGGTCGACCCCGAGAGCAGCACGCGAGCCGTCGTCGTGGCCATCGCGCGCCTCCTCGACGTCGATGCGACCACGTCGAGCGAGGGTGTGCTGATCGACGGCGAACCCTGTGACCTGGACGAGGCGGTCGTGGCGGGCCGCGTCGTCGACGGCTCGCGGGTGCTCATCGGGGCGCCGTCGGCCGAGGGTTTCGCGACGGGCCAGCTGCCGTCGCTCCGAGTGGTCGGGGGTGCCGGGGCGGGAACGATCTTCGAGGTGACACCCGGCGTGACCTACGTCGGCGCGGACGCCGCCTGCGGGGTCCGCATCGCGGGTCGCGAGATGCCGGCCGTGGCCGCGATGGTGCACGTGGACGGTTCGGGACGGCTCACGATCGCGCCGACCCGGCAACCGGACGGCTCGACCGCCGAGGTGCTGGTCGACCGCCGACCGATCGCCGCAACGACACTGCTCGACGAGACGGCGGTGATCTCGATCGGCGGCGTCCTGCTCGGCCTTGCTCGGGGCGGCGCGGCTGTGGCCGCCACCAGCGTGGCCGACGGGGGAGGGGCGCTGTCGTTCGCGCGACCGCCTCGCCTGCTGGGCGAACCGCCGCTCACCGCGTTCCGGTACCCGGCCGAACCGGCGCAGGTGACCCGCCGTCCGATCCCGATCATCGCGGCGCTCGCGCCTCTCGTGATGGCCGGCGTGATGGTCACGGTGTTCCACAACATGGCGTTCCTTGCGTTCGGCCTGATGTCACCGCTCGTCATGATCGGCAACTACTTCTACGACCGGCGTTCGGGCCGGACGACGCATCGCGCGAAACTGGCCGACCATCGTGCGACGAAAGCCCTTATCGACGCCGACGCCGACGCTGCCGTCACCCTCTTGCAGCGACGGCTGCGGCAGAGCAGTCCGGACCCGGCGACGGTGCTCGACATCGCACTGCATCGTCGATCACGGCTCTGGGAACGCCGTCGGGACGATGGCGACCATCTCGTCCTCCGGATCGGCACCGCCGATCGTCCCTCAGGCGTCACGATCGACGACCCAAGTGAGATGGAGCATCGCCGTGCTGTCGCACGACCCGCCCTCGATGTCCCCGCCGTGCTGTCGTTGCGGGAGTGCGGCGTCGTCGGGGTGACCGGCCGAGAAGACGACGTCCGCCCCCTCGCAGCTTGGCTGGTCGCTCAGCTCGTTGTCCTGCAGAGCCCGGGCGACGTCAGGCTCGCAGTCGTGACCGCCCGGACGGGCGAGGCGGCCTGGTCGTGGCTGCGCTGGGTGCCCCACGTCCGGGCCGATGGCGGGGCGCACCGCCTCGGCACGGACGCGGAGAGCTCGGCTCGACGCATCGCCGAGCTGGTTCGGGAGCTCGACGAACGGCTGCGGATGCAGGTCGCGGCTCGGGGATCGCGCCCGTCCGACGATGTCGTCGTGGTCATCGACGGCGCCCGTCGGTTGAGAGCGGTGCCGGGAGTCGCACGCCTGCTCAAAGAGGGCCCGGCGGTGGGCCTCTACGCGCTCTGCCTCGACGCGGAGGTCCGCTCGCTGCCAGAGGAATGCGCCGCCATCGTGACAGCGGGTCCTAGTCACCATCGATTAGCCGTCGACGGAGCCGCGGACGTCCCCGAGGTCCTGGCCGACCGGCTGCCCGAGGGGTGGTTCGACCTCGTGGCCCGCGGCGTCGCGCCCGTGATCGACATCGACGACGAGGGTGACGGAGGCGGTCTGCCCGCGTCGTCGCGCCTCCTCGACGTCCTCGACCTGGAGCCGCCGACGTCGGCGGCGGTCGAGTCGTCGTGGACGAAGAACTCCCCGACCACGCGGGTCGTCGTGGGAGACAGCATCGATGGCGCTTTCGCGTTCGATCTGCGCAGCGACGGACCGCACGGCCTCGTCGCCGGCACGACGGGGTCGGGCAAATCGGAACTGCTGCAGACCATCGTCGCGTCGCTGGCCGCGACGAACCCGCCCGATGACATGACATTCGTGTTGATCGACTACAAGGGCGGAGCCGCCTTCCGTGACTTCGTGCCCATGCCGCACACCGTGGGCATGGTCACCGACCTCGACGCGCACCTCGTTGAACGGGCACTCGCCTCGCTGGGCGCCGAGCTCCATCGGCGTGAGCGGCTGCTCGCCCTCGCCGACACGAAGGACATCGAGGACTACACGGACGCGAGGAGGCGCGGCGAACCGCTCGAGCCCCTGCCCCGCCTGGTCATCGTGATCGACGAGTTCGCGAGCCTCGTCCGCGAGTTGCAGGATTTCGTCCCGGGGCTCGTGAACATCGCACAGCGTGGTCGATCGCTCGGCATCCACCTGATCCTGGCGACCCAGCGTCCCTCGGGTGTCATCTCGCCGGAGATCAGAGCCAACACCAACCTCCGTATCGCCCTGCGTGTGACCGATGCGGGAGAGAGCTCCGACGTGATCGACGCACCCGATGCCGCCCGGATCTCGAAGTCGACGCCCGGCCGCGCGCTCGTCCGGCTGGGTGCCGGCGCACTGCTGCCATTCCAAGCGGGGCGGGTCGGCGGTCGACGCCCGGGGCCGGCCTCCATCGACGACGAGCCCTGGGTGGCGCCGTTCGGGTGGCACGATCTCGGGCGCGGTCTGCCGCGACGACCCGAGGAGGAGCGGATCGTCTCGGATGCGCAAACGGACCTCCATGAGCTGGTCGCGTCGCTCGCCTCGGCCCATGCGCGGCAGGGTGGCAGGGCGCCGCACCGCCCGTGGCTCGACGCCCTGGCGCCGGTGATCACGCTGGACGAGATCGACCCGGCGCACGCCGTGACCGGGGGAGTCGTGCCGAAGGCGGACCCCGCCGCGGACGGGGCGCTGACGCCCCTTCCCCTCGGGCTGCAGGACCACCCCCAGCGGCAGGCGCAGGAGCCCCTGCTGTTCGACCTCGACGCCGACGCCCATCTCTACATCGTCGGAGCGTCCCGGAGCGGACGCTCGCAAGCGCTGAGGACCTTCGCTGCCGCGGTCGCGCGGATGACGACCGCGGCCGACGTGCATCTCTACGGCCTCGACTGTGGAACAGGCGCCCTGCTTCCGTTGACCGCTCTGCCCCACACGGGCGCCGTCGTCCGCCGCACGCAGGTCGGCCGTGCCCGGCGGCTGCTCAGCCGGCTGGTAGACGAACTGGCGACCCGACATGCGGCCCTCGCCGCGGGCGGCTTCGCCGATGTCGTCGAGCAGCGCAGAAGCGTCGAGGCGAATGCTCGGATGCCCCATATCGTCGTGTTGCTCGACCACTGGGAGGGCTTCATGACGGCCATCGGCGAGCTCGACGGTGGAGAGCCGCTCGAGCAGGTACAGCACCTGCTGCGAGAAGGGGCCGGGGCGGGTCTCCACGTCATCGTGTCGGGCGACCGATCTCTCCTGGCCAGTCGTATGGGCGCACTCTGCGAGAAGAAGATCGTGCTGCGACTCGTCGATCGTGCCGACTACGGCCTGGTGGGCATGAACCCGCGTGCGTTGCCCGACGACATCGGCCCCGGCAGGGCCTTCGACTCGGCGGGAGGCGCGGAGACACAGCTCGCGGTCGTGACGGCGGACCTCTCGGGGGTCGCCCAGGCCGCAGCGGTTCGCGAATGGGGCGCGCTCGCCGCATCGAGGGACCAACGGCCGCCTCACGCCCAGACACCGTTCACGATCGACGAGATCAGCGGCCCCGTGTCCTTCGACGAGGCGTGGTCCCGGCGCGCTGCGGACGGCCGAGCCGACGACGAGGACACACCGGGGATGCTCGCCATGATCGGGTTGGGTGGAGACGACCTGCACCCGGTCGGACCGGATCTCGCGGACGGCGTCGGCACGTTCATGATCAGCGGCCCGGCGAAGAGCGGCCGGAGCACCGCACTGAGCGTGGTGACCCAAGCGCTCCTCCGGCAGGGCATCGGCGTCGCGATCATCGCTCCGAGGCGGTCGCCCCTGCGGGCGCTCGCCGAGGAGGACGGCGTGATCGAGGTGTTCTCCACCGCCTCGCTCACGGCCGAGCGCCTCGCCGATGCGTTCGAGGCCGGTGCCCGCGTCCTGATCGTCGACGACGCCGAGCTCGTCAAGGACACTCCGGCGTCGACGTGGCTCGGCGCGTTCGTGAAGTCGTGTGCCGACGACGAATCTCTCGGTGTCGTCGTGGCCTGCACGGCCGGAGAGCTGGGGTACGGCTTCGGTAACTGGCTGATGGATATCCGTCGTAATCGCGCGGGTGCGTTGCTGAGCCCGCAGACCCAACAGGACGGCGACACGATCGGCGTGCGGCTGCCGCGCAGTCTGGTCTCGGACCGCGTCCGGCCCGGCCTCGCGTACGTCAACATCGGGGACGGAGAGCTGACGACCGTGCACGTCCCGTCGACGTGAGGTCATCGTCGAGCTGCCGCGCCGCGCGAGGCGTCGGCGTCGGCGTCGGTATCGTCAGCCCGCCGGCGTCGGACGGCCCTGACGATGCCGCCGACGATGACGAGCAAGGTGCCCGCCGCCAAGATGCCGACGCCCGTCCCGCCCAGGAGGCCGGTGCCGTCCGCCCCCGTGAAAGCGAGGGCCGGTGCGATCGGTCGAGGAGCGTCCGGCACCACGGGCGTCGTCACGACGAATGTCTCGCTCTCGTGCACGGTGGTGTCCTGGAAGGCAGGAACGACCTGCAGCCCGTCGTCGTCCGGCGGTGACCCCATGGACTGGAAGACGAAGACGTAGAAGCCGGGCGAGGTGACCGTGACGCACGGGGTCTCGTACTGCCCGTCGCCCGAGAGGCGGGTGGTCAGCCGTGTGACGACGAGTGCTGGATCGAGCGCCTCGATGTCTCCGAGATCGTCGCCGGGCACAGGCCGCTCGTCGAAGGGCCCGACCAGGACCGATTCCACGTCCACGCCGTGATCTGCAGCCGGGTTGAGCCGACCGACGTCGAGCTCGTCCGCGACGCAGGAGCCCGGGTCGACGACGTCGTCCGTCACGCGTGTCGAGATCGTGGGGGCGAAGGATGCGAACGTGGTCTCCGTGGCCGAGCCGAAGGACGACGTCCACGGGCGCACGCGATCACGGCCGCGGTCGACGGGGGTGTCCTCGGGGTCGATGCGCTCCACCCAGGTGAAGTAGCCCGCTGAGGGCAGAGCGCAGCCCGGTGTCGTGTACGTACCCGGGCCCGCGTCGGCGACGACCTGGACGTCGCACACGACTGGAGCGCCGTCGGGCCAGAGCGCCTGCTCCGTGACTGGTTCGAAGAAGGGGCCGAGGAGCCGGCTGTGGACCGTCACGGGGATCGGCGACAGCTCGCCACCATCGAGGAACCGACCCCACTCGCCGAGCAGCCCCTCAGCAGGCTCGGCGTCAAGGGTGAGCTGATCGGTGATGACCGTCCCCTCGTCGGCGCGGGCGTCGCTCGTCACCGTCGACACCCGCGGCTGGAAGGGCAACGGCGACACGGCCCGGGCGCTCGCCGCGCCCGACGCGGAGACCTCGACGCCACCCGAGAACAGGATCATCTGCGCCCCGCGCGAGTTGTTACCGACCGTCGCCACGCGACCGTACGGAAGACCCGAGAAGTGTGCGTCCGCGGACACCTGCATCTCGGCGCGATCGCCGGTCGCGCGAATCGCATGGCTCTCGTGATTCCGAAGCGACCGCGTCGTGCTGCCGTCGTCGAAGACGGCGCCGGTGAGCTGGAGGCGACCCGTGTGCTCCGGGTCGAGGGTCCGCGGCCCGCCGGTGACACGGTCGACCGTCAACTCCGTCGTGACCGTGCCGGTGCCATCGTCGGCCAGGGTCACGGTCGTCGAGCCGGAGACCGACTTCGAGGCGGCGACCGACGCCTCGGCCAACATCTGGTTGGCTCGCTCGAGGACGACGGGCCACCGCTCGTTCGCCCGGCCGGCGTAATAGCGCTGGGTCTTCCCCGCGAGACCGGTGATCGTCCAGACGGCCAGCTGACCGGCCGCGGCCGTGTCCGCGTCATCCGTATTGCCCCAGGTTCGTGCGATGTACGCGAGTCTCGCGTGATCGTCGGAGGACACCCCGATCACGGCATCGCCGGTCGACGTCTCGTAGTCGACCCCCACGGGAGACTTCTTGCCGACTTCGAGGCAGAAGGCCTGCGATCCGTCGGACAGGCGATACGTGCCCAACCACGAGACGCCGTCGGTGCGCCAGAGATGACCCGTGCCGAGCCCGGCACCGGCGACCGCGACCGCAGGCGGTGCGCTGAGGAGGGTCGCGAGCAGCCCGAGAACGAAGGTGAGAACGGTGAGAGTTGCGCTGAGGCGGCCCCGTCGTGGGGCGATCGATGGTGTCATGCGACGACCTTCGACCAGCGCGGGGCGGTACCGCCGTCACGATCTGCCCGCCTGTGGACGAACACGAAGGAGGCACGTGCTGGGGAGGGCGGAATCGCCGCCAGCACGTGCCTCCTGGGTTCGAATTCGACGGAGCGGCTACTCGGTCTCGTCGAGGTCGATGTCGTCGTCGGCCAGGTCGTTGGCCGCGTAGTCGGGCTCGCCCTCGCGCGGGCTGCCGCCGGTGGGGCCGTCGTTGCCGTCGCCGACGCCCGGAAGGACGGTCTCACCGGCCACCGCGTCGTTGGTCGCGATCTGCTCCGACTCCTCGAACGCGGTCTCGTCGTCGTAGGGCTCGTCGCCGGAGGAGGCGGGGATGTTGATGTCGCTCATGATGTCGCCTTTCGTGTGCGGTAAAGAGGGGCGGGTCGGGATCAGGACAGGCCGAGCTGCTGCTGCAGACCGGCCTCGTCGGTGGCGCCCCAGCGCTCGACGAGCAGTCCGTCGTCGTCGAAGCGTCCGACCTGGATGCCGCGGACGGTGAAGCTCTTGCCGGTCGGCTCGTGACCCTGGAACGGGCCGGTGTGCGTGCCGGAGATCGTGAACACGGCGGTCACGTGGTCGTCGTCGGCCACGAGCGTCTCGACCGCGAGGTCGACGTCGGGGAAGGCCGTGAAGAAATCACTCCAGAAGGCCTTGATGCCCTCGACACCGGCCGGGGCGCCCGGAACGGGGTCGTGATCCACGACGTCGGCGTGGAAGCCCTCGCCGAGACGGTCGACGGCACGAGCCGTCAGGATCTCGCCGAGCAGTTGCTGGGTCGCGAGGTTCTTGTCCTTGGACATGCGGGTCTCCTTCGTGTGATGCATCGGGATGCCTCCCGTCTACGCTCGACTCCTGCACAGCCGCTCGTTGTTCTCAGCTGATCCGTCGATTCGTGTACCCCTCATGGGGCCGCGCTAGTCTGAATCCCGGCCCGTTGTCTTGATGTCGAGATGCCTCGACGTCCTGACCGCGAGGCCCCCACGGATCATGGTGAGACGACGCAGCGATGCGGATTGGAAGAACAGCGTGGATCTTTTCGAGTACCAGGCCAGGGACTTGTTCGAGTCCTACGGCGTGCCGGTATTGCCCGGTATCGTCGCGGACACCCCGGAGGAGGCGCGAGCCGCTTCGGAGAAACTCGGCGGAGTGACCGTCGTGAAGGCCCAGGTCAAGGTCGGCGGACGCGGCAAGGCAGGCGGCGTCAAGGTCGCCAAGACCCCGGACGACGCCGAGGCGGCCGCGAAGGCGATCCTCGGTCTCGACATCAAGGGACACGTCGTCAAGCGCCTCATGATCGCCGGCGGCGCGCAGATCGCCCAGGAGTTCTACTTCTCGGTGCTGCTCGATCGGGCCAACCGGTCCTACCTGTCGCTCTGCAGCGTCGAGGGCGGCATGGAGATCGAGCAGCTCGCGGTCGAGAAGCCCGAGGCCCTCGCCCGCATCGAGGTCGACCCCGCGGCCGGTATCGACCTGGCCAAGGCCGAGGAGATCGCCCGCGCCGGCGGGTTCCCCGACGAGCTCGTCGCAAAGGTGGCCCCGGTCATCGTCAAGCTCTACGACGTCTACAAGGGTGAGGACGCGACGCTCGTCGAGGTCAACCCGCTCGTCCTGACCGAGCAGGGCGACGTCGTCGCCCTCGACGGCAAGGTCTCGATCGACGAGAACGCGGACTTCCGTCACCCCGGCCACGCCGAACTCGAGGACGCCGCTGCCGCGGACCCGCTCGAGGCGAAGGCCAAGGCCGCGAACCTCAACTACGTGAAGCTCGACGGCGAGGTCGGCATCATCGGCAACGGCGCGGGCCTCGTCATGTCGACGCTCGACGTCGTCGCCTACGCCGGTGAGAAGCACGGCGGGGTCAAGCCCGCGAACTTCCTCGACATCGGCGGTGGAGCCTCGGCCGAGGTGATGGCCAACGGCCTCGACGTGATCCTCGGCGACAGCCAGGTCAAGAGCGTGTTCGTCAACGTCTTCGGCGGCATCACGGCCTGTGACGCCGTGGCGAACGGCATCGTCGCCGCGCTCGGCATCCTCGGCGATGCGGCCACCAAGCCGCTCGTCGTCCGACTCGACGGCAACCGCGTCGACGAGGGCCGACAGATTCTCGCCGACGCCGCGCACCCCCTGGTGACGGTCGTCGCGACCATGGACGAGGCAGCCGACAAGGCCGCCGAACTGGCATCGAAGTAGGTATAGAGAGAATGTCGATCTTCCTCAACAAAGACAGCAAGGTCATCGTCCAGGGCATCACGGGCGGCGAGGGCACCAAGCACACCGCGCTGATGCTGAAGGCGGGCACGCAGGTCGTCGGCGGTGTCAACGCGCGCAAGGCGGGTACCACCGTCAGCCACGGCGACGTCACCCTGCCCGTGTTCGGCACGGTCAGCGAGGCCATCGCCGAGACCGGCGCCGACGTGTCGATCGTGTTCGTGCCCCCGGCCTTCGCGAAAGACGCCGTCGTCGAGGCCATCGAGGCCGAGATCCCCCTGGTCGTCGTCATCACCGAGGGCATCCCCGTGCAGGACGCGGCCGAGTTCTGGGCACTGGCGAAGTCGAAGGGCGGCGTCACCCGCATCATCGGCCCGAACTGCCCCGGCATCATCACGCCCGGTGAGTCGCTCGTCGGCATCACACCCGCCACGATCAGCGGCTCCGGCCCCATCGGCCTCGTGTCGAAGTCGGGCACGCTGACCTACCAGATGATGTTCGAGCTGCGCGACCTGGGCTTCTCGACCGCCATCGGGATCGGCGGCGACCCGATCATCGGCACCACCCACATCGACGCTCTCGAGGCGTTCGAGGCCGACCCCGACACGAAGGCGATCGTCATGATCGGCGAGATCGGCGGCGACGCCGAGGAGCGGGCGGCGGAGTACATCAAGGCGCACGTCACGAAGCCGGTCGTCGGCTACGTGGCCGGCTTCACGGCACCCGAGGGCAAGACGATGGGCCACGCCGGCGCCATCGTCTCCGGCTCGGCGGGCACCGCGCAGGCGAAGAAGGAGGCCCTCGAGGCCGCGGGCGTCAAGGTCGGCAAGACGCCGAGCGAGACGGCAGCCCTGCTGCGCGAGGTCTACCAGGCCCTCTGAGCCTGGCACCGCGCCTCCTGAACGGGCGTGCTCGTCGTCGACAGGTGATCATCGATCACCGGGAGGCGGTGGGCACGCCCGTTCCGCATGTCGGCGAGGCGGCGGGGCACGGCCGGGCTCAGGGTCGACGGCGGTACAGTCGTGCCCGATGAATCGCCCTGCTACCGCCGTCTTCGCCGCCCTCGAGGCGCTCCTCGCCGTCGGCATCGGCCTCGGAATCCCGGTCATCGCGCTCACCCTCATGTGGGCGTTCCAGTACGGCCTGCAGATCGACTGGCTCGTCTTCTGGCGTGCTGCGGTCGATTTCTGGCTGGCGGGGCACAGCGTCGACCTGACCTTCGCGTTGTCGCCCGAGTCCGCGGCCGCGACCGGTGTCTCCGGTGCGGCGGACCCCATCTCGATCACGATGGCCGTCCTCGGTTTCAGCGCGCTCACCGTCTTCCTCGGGGCACGGGCCGGTCGCGCCATCGGCGAGACGGCACACCGGATGGTCGGCATCGGCTCCGCCGTGGGTGCCTTCGCGATCCTCTCGACGGTCGTCACCCTCACTGCGCGCCACCCGCAGGCGATGCCGTCGCTGTGGCAGGGCATCGTGCTCCCGACGCTCGTCTACGCGGTACCCGTGGTCGTCGCGGCCGAGGTGGCGCGCCGCCGTCGCTCGGAACCGGCCGACCCCGTCACGGGCTTCGTCCTCCGGATCGTCGAGCGGATTCCCGGCCACGCCCGCATCGTCGCGGCGGCCGGCCTGCGTGTCGGAGCCGCGTCGTCGCTCGTGGTGCTGGCCGTCTCCGGTCTCGTCGTCGCACTGTTGCTGCTCACGCACTACGCGCAGATCATCACGCTGTACGAGAGCGCCCACGCAGGGCTCCTCGGCGGAATCGCGCTCACCCTGGGCCAACTCGCCCTGCTGCCCAACGCGGTCGTCTGGGCGATGTCCTGGTTCGTCGGCCCGGGCTTCGCGCTCGGGACGGGCTCCAGCATCTCGCCGCTCGGCACGCACGTCGGGCCGATGCCGTCCGTGCCGTTCCTGGGAGCGCTGCCCACGAGCGACCTCGCGTTCGGGTTCGTCGGCCTCGTCGTTCCCGTCGTCGCCGCGTTCGTGGTCACGACCTTGCTGCGGACGCGCGCCGAGCGCCTCCTGGGGCGGGCGAACGACGTTGTGCATCGCATCCTGATCGGTGTGTCGGCCGGGGTGGCCGGGGGACTGGTCCTGGGTCTGCTCGCCTGGGCCGCGGCCGGGTCGGCCGGCCCCGGGCGCCTGGCCCATGTCGGCAGCGCACCGCTCCTGGTGGGTGGCTTCGCGGCGCTCGAGATCGCGATCCCGGCCGTCATCGCGATGGTCGTGACGCCGCCGCGTTTCGTCGGCCGCGCCGACGATGACCGCGACCGCGCCGAGGGCCGCTCGCGTGCCTCCGACGCACACGAGTCGGCTGTGCCGACGCCTGCCACGATCGCGGGAGGCGCGGGTCCAGACGAGCAGGCGACGGACCGCATCGAGGGCCTCACCCGCTGACCATCGGGCCCACCGTCCCTCGGGTCCGCTGGCGACCGGGTCCGTCGGCAGCGCGACGCTAAGCTTGCCCGGTGCTGAAGCTCGTCGTGCTCATCTCCGGGGGCGGATCGAATCTGCGCGCCCTCCTCGAGGCCGCTCGGGACGCCGAGTACCCGGCTCGTGTCGTCGCCGTCGGTGCCGATCGCGAGGCCGAGGGCTTCGCCCACGCGGAGGCGTTCGGAATCCCCACCTTCTCGGTGCCGTTCTCGTCGTTCCCCGACCGCGCCTCCTGGGGTGACGAACTGCTGACCCAGGTCGCGCAGTGGGCTCCCGACCTCGTCGTCCTGAGCGGGTTCATGCGGCTGCTGCCGCCGCGGGTCGTCCGCGCGCTCGGCCCCGACCTGATCAACACGCACCCGGCCTATCTGCCGGAGTTCCCCGGTGCTCACGGTGTGCGCGACGCCCTCCGCGCCGGCGTCGAGCAGACGGGCGCGAGCGTCATCGCCGTCGACGACGGCGTCGACAGCGGACCGATCCTCGCGCAGCGCCGTGTCCCGGTGCTGCCGGGCGACGACGAGTCGTCCCTCCACGACCGCATCAAGATCGTCGAACGCGAGCTGCTCGTGCAGACCGTGCTCGACATCGCCAACGGAACGATCGACCTCGAACAGGAGTCCACCGCATGAGCGGTCACACCATCGACCCCAGCCTCTATCGCCACCGCGACGCCGTGCCCGTCTCGCGCGCGCTGATCAGCGTCAGGGACAAGACCGGGCTCCTCGAACTCGCCGACGCGCTCGCCGCGGCAGGGGTCGAGATCGTGTCGACCGGCTCGACCGCGTCGACGATCCGCGAGGCGGGGCACGCCGTGACGGACGTGTCGAGCGTGACCGGGTTCCCGGAGTCGCTCGACGGCCGCGTCAAGACGCTGCACCCCGCCGTGCACGCCGGAATCCTCGCCGACCTCCGACTCGAATCGCACGAGCGCCAGCTGGCCGAGCTCGACATCGCGGCCTTCGAGCTCGTCGTCGTCAACCTGTACCCGTTCGTCGAGACGGTCGCATCGGGGGCCGACACCGCGGTCGTCATCGAGAACATCGACATCGGCGGGCCGGCACTTGTGCGGGCCGCGGCGAAGAACCACGCCAACGTGGCCATCGCCGTGTCGCCCGCCAGCTACCCGCAGATCGTCAAGGCCCTCACCCTGGGTGGCACCACGCTCGCACAGCGTCAGCGTCTCGCCGGCGAGGCATTCGCGCACACGGCGGCGTACGACACCGCCGTCGCCGCGTACTTCGCCGCGAACGTCGGCGTCCGTGCCGAGCACGCGGCATCGGCATCGGCATCGGCACCGGCATCGGCACCGGACGAGGAGGCACGGGTCGACTTCGCCCCCACCCTCACCCTCGACGCCGAGCTGCAGCACACCCTGCGGTACGGCGAGAACGCGCACCAGTCCGCCGCGATCTACGCGACCCCGGGGTCGCACGGTATCGCGCAGGCGACGCAGCTGCACGGCAAGGAGATGTCGTACAACAACTACGTCGACGCGGACGCCGCCCTGCGTGCGGCCTACGACTTCACCGAGCCTGCCGTCGCGATCATCAAGCACGCGAACCCGTGCGGCATCGCGGTCGCGTCGGCGGATGCGGCGGACCCGATCGCGGACGCCCACCAGCGGGCGCACGCCTGCGACCCCGTCTCGGCCTACGGTGGCGTCATCGCAGCGAACCGAGTCGTCACGCGGGCGATGGCGGAGACGGTCAAGGACATCTTCACCGAGGTCGTGATCGCTCCCGGGTTCGACCCCGAGGCCCTCGAGCTGTTGCGCACCAAGAAGAACATCCGTCTGCTCGAGCTGCCGGCCGGCTACGGCCGCGACGCGCGCGAGGTCAAACAGATCTCGGGCGGGCTGCTCGTCCAGGACGCCGATCGCTTCGACGACTTCTCGTCGGCCGGCTGGACGCTGGTCGCCGGTGCCGAGGCGGACGCGGCGACGCGGGCCGATCTCGAGTTCGCCTGGAAGGCCTCGCGCGCCGTCAAGTCGAACGCCATCCTGCTCGCCTCGCACGGCGCCTCCGTCGGTGTCGGCATGGGGCAGGTCAACCGGGTGGACTCCTGCCACCTGGCCGTCGATCGGGCGGGCGAGCGTGCTCGTGGCTCGGTCGCCGCATCGGACGCGTTCTTCCCGTTCGCCGACGGCCTGCAGGTGCTGCTCGACGCCGGTGTGCGAGCGGTCGCCCAGCCCGGCGGCTCGATCCGCGACGACGAGGTCATCGCGGCGGCCCAGGCGGCCAACGTGACGATGTACTTCACAGGCGAGCGGCACTTCTTCCACTGAGAACGGCCACTGAGACCCGCCGCCGGGTCGTGACCGGCGGACTCACGAGTCATCCGAGCGAAAGGGGCCGACGTGCAGCAGCGCGGCGGTCCCTCTCTTTCGTGGCCCCAGCGACGCTCCTCGTGCTGTTTGCGCAAAATTATCCTTGCGGGGCTAGCGGCTACACCCATATCCTGTAAGGCTGCTTGCAGGCGGCCGCTCAGCGGCTGAACGGATGACGACGACGCGCAGGAGGACACGATGAGGACAACGACGACGACCCGGGGTGCTGCCACCACCGCGCGCGCTCTCGCCTCGCGTGCTCTCGTGCGCCGCCCGTCCGCGATCGCCCCGATCGGGTAGCGATCCGCGAGCAGCCCGCGCTGCAGCACTCGCGCCACCACCGCCTCCTCGGCGGTCTCGCCGTTCCGGCCTGAGCCGGTCGGCCGCCGGCAGAGCTCCTCTACAGGGGCGTCTGCGTCACCACTTCTCCACAGAGGCTGAACCGCCCCCGGGCGCAGCCCTGCCGCACCACGACACTTGGATCACCCATGTCACAGCAGACCACCGTCCCCTCGACGTCTCCTGCGCCGCGCCTCTCCACGGCGCGCACGCTGATGCGTCTCTATCCCTATGTGAAACCGGCTCTCGGGCGGATCATCCTGGGCGCCGTGGCGGCGCTCGTCGCGGCCGTCGTAGCCCTCGTCATCCCGATGGTGTTGCAGATCCTCGTCGACGGCCCGCTGTCGAGCGGCGACAGCTCGCAGGTGTGGCCGGCGTTCGGCGTCGTGCTGGCGCTCGGCGTGGTCGAGGCGGCCATGATCATGGCGCGTCGGCGACTCGTGCTGCGTCCGAGCACGTTCGTCGAGGCCGACATGCGCAACGGCATGTACGCCAAGCTGCAAGACCTTCCGGTCGCGTTCCACGATCGGTGGCAGAGCGGTCAGCTGCTCAGCCGATCGGTCAGCGACCTCAGCCTGATCCGGCGCTGGCTGGCCTTCGGCATCGTGCTGCTGGTGGTGAACCTCATCACGATCGTCGTCGGCTTCGCGGTGCTGTTCTTCTACAGCTGGCTGCTCGGCCTGATCTTCGTCGTCGCGTCGATCCCGGTCTGGGTCGTCGGGCTGAAGTTCGAGAAGCAGTACTCGATCGTCGCGCGACGCAGCCAGGACCAGGTGGGCGACCTCGCCACGAGTGTCGAAGAGAGCGTGCACGGTATCCGCGTGCTCAAGGCTTTCGGCCGCGGCAAGCACTCGCTGCGCGAGTTCGCGAAGCAGGCGGACGACCTGCGGGGCACCGAGATCAAGAAGGCCCGCGCGATCGCCGGGCTGTGGCTCTGGCTGCTGCTGGTGCCCGACGTCGCCTTCGGGCTCTGCCTGCTCGCCGGCATCTGGCTCGCGTCGCAGGGCGAGCTCACGGTCGGTCAGTTGTTCGCGTTCTTCGCCACGGCGACGGTGCTGCGCTGGCCGGTCGAGTCGATCGGGTTCCTGCTGTCGATGACGTTCGACACGCGCACGGCGGTCGACCGCTTCTTCGAGGTCATGGACAGCGAGAACACGGTCACCGACCCCGAGGTCCCCGCCACCATCCCGAACCCCACGGGTCGGCTGGAGTTCAAGAAGACGCACTTCCGGTACCAGGACTCACCGGCGCAGTTCGCCGACCTCGTCAACGGCGTCGACCTCGTGCTCGAGCCGGGCGAGACGATGGCCCTCGTCGGTCTCACCGGGTCGGGCAAGACCACCCTGATCTCGCTCGTGCCGCGGCTCTACGACGTGACGGGCGGCGAGGTGCTGATCGACGGTGTCGACGTCCGCGACCTCACGCGCCAAGAACTGCGACGCCATGTCGGCATGGCGTTCGAGGACGCGACGCTCTTCAGCGCCTCCGTCCGAGACAACGTGCTGCTCGGTCGCCCCGACCTCGCCGGAGACCCCGACGAGGCGGACCGGGTCATGCGCGAGGCGCTCGACATCGCGCAGGCCGACTTCGTCGAGCGTCTGCCCGATGGCCCCGACACCCGGGTCGGCGAAGAGGGTCTCAGCCTCTCGGGCGGGCAAAGGCAGCGCTTGGCCCTGGCCCGGGCCATCGCGGCGCGGCCGGCGATCCTCGTGCTCGACGACCCGCTGTCGGCGCTCGACGTCGACACCGAGGCCCGGGTCGAGGCCGGTCTCCGCCGGGTGCTCGCCTCGACGACCTCGCTCATCGTGGCGCACCGCCCCTCGACCGTGACCCTGGCCGACCGGGTGGCGCTGCTCGAGAACGGTGTCGTCACCGCGGTCGGGCGTCACTCCGACCTGCTCGCCACGAACGAGCACTACCGATACGTCATCTCGTCACTCGACGAAGACGATACGAACACCCGAGAGGAGGTGCTGGCATGAGCGAGCAGATCACCGCACCCGATGAGCGCGAACCGTCCGGAGGCCGCGACCCCGCGACCGAGAGGGAGCCGCTCGACGGCCGGACACCCGCGCAGAAGCGCGTCGGACAGGGCTCGAGCACCGAGGGCGTCCGCGGCGAGGAGCGCCAGGACTTCACGAAGGACGAGAGCAAGCGCCTGCGGCAACGGTCGCTGCGCCTGCTCGGGTCGCTCGTGCACCCGTTGCGCTGGCGTCTCGTCGTCATGGCCGTCATCGTCGTCATCAGCACCGCGTCCCAGGTCGCGGGCCCGGCGCTGATCGCGTACGGCATCGACCAGGCGCTGCCCGCGTTGATGAACGACCAAGACTGGGCGCCGTCGTTCCTGGTGGTGGCGCTGTACCTCGGCACCGGTGTCATCGGCGCGCTCTTCATGGCGCAGTACACGATCCTGTCGGCGCGCATCAGTCAGGCGATCCTGTTCGATCTGCGCAAGCGTCTGTTCTTGCACACGCAGCGACTCAGCCTCGAGTTCCACGAGACGTACACGTCGGGTCGCATCATCTCGCGTCAGACGAGCGACCTCGACTCGATCCGCGAGCTGCTCGACTCGGGCATCAACCAGCTCGTGCAAGGCCTGCTCTACATGGGGTTCACGGCCATCGCGCTCGTGTCGCTCGACGCGTGGAGCGGCCTCGTGCTCGCCTGCGCCCTGGTGCCGCTGATCGTGTTGACCCGGTGGTTCCAGCTGCGCTCGCAGAAGCTCTTCCGCGCGACCCGCGTCACCAGCGCGCGCGTGATCGTGCACTTCGTCGAGACGATGACGGGCATGCGCGCGGTGCAGGCGTTCCGCAAGGAGAAGCGCAACGAGGACGAGTACGGCGGTTACGTCGAGGACTACCGGCAGGCCAACTCGAAGGTCTTCAGCCTGTTCGGCACGTTCGACCCCGGTCTCGTGCTGATCGGCAACGCCACCCTGGCGGCGGTCGTGCTGTTCGGTGGGTTCCGGGTGATCGACGGCTCGCTCGAGATCGGCGCGCTGCTCGCGGTGGCGCTGTACGCGAAGCGGTTCTTCGACCCCGCCGAAGAGATGGCCATGTTCTACAACGGCTACCAGTCGGCGTCCGCCGCGCTCGAGAAGATCTCGGGCGTGCTCGAGGAGCAGCCCAGCGTGCCCGACCCCGTGCGACCCGTCGACCTGTGGGAGGCGAAGGGTGCCGTCGACTTCGACGACGTCGAGTTCGCGTACAACGCGGACGCGGTCGTGCTGCCGGGCTTCGACCTGCACGTGCCGGCGGGACAGACGATCGCGTTGGTCGGTTCCACCGGCGCCGGCAAGTCGACGCTGGCGAAGCTCATCTCGCGGTTCTACGACCCGACGCGCGGGCGGCTGACGCTCGACGGCGTCGACCTGCGCGATCTGCACCCGAAGGACCTGCGCCGCGCGATCGTCATGGTCACGCAGGAGGCGTATCTCTTCTCGGGGACGGTCGCCGACAACATCGCGCTCGGCAAGCCGGATGCGACGCGGGACGAGATCGAGGCGGCGGCGCGGGCCGTCGGGGCGCACGAGTTCATCCTCGCGCTGCCCGACGGCTACGACACCGACGTGAACAAGCGCGGCGGACGCGTCTCGGCCGGTCAACGCCAGCTGCTGTCGTTCGCCCGGGCGTTCATCGCCAACCCGGCCGTGCTCATCCTCGACGAGGCGACCGCGTCGCTCGACATCCCGTCCGAGCGCATGGTGCAGGAGGCGCTGCAGACCCTGCTCGCCGACCGGACCGCGCTGATCATCGCGCACCGGTTGTCGACCGTGGCCATCGCGAACCGGGTGCTGGTCATGGAACACGGCCGCATCGTCGAGGACGGGTCGCCGAGCGATCTGATCTCGGGCACCGGGCGGTTCGCGCAGCTGCATGCGGCGTGGCGGGACTCGCTGGTCTGAGTTCGTCGCCCGGCAGCCGTCGTGTGCCGTTCGCGGCGTCGTGTCACGAACAGACGTGACACGACGCCGCGAACACGACACGACGCGTGGCCGCCGCAGCCGCCGCGGTCGACCGCCGCAGCCGCCGCGGTCGGCCGCCGCGGTCGACCGCGGCAGCCCGCCGCGGGCTGGCTCGCCCGGCGGCTACCCGCGCCAGGCGTACACGGTCGACCCGTCCGCGACGACCGACCAGTCACCGCAGCTGTACCCGCTCGTGGCGACGCCGTCGCTCGGCCACCACGAGACCGCGATGGTGGGCACCGCCGCGAGCGAGTCGCTCGGAGTGCAGGCCGGGGACGTCGCGAGGTCGGTCTCGGACGTGAACCGGAGCAGCGCCTCCGGGGTGTCGTCGCGGGTGCGGGCCGCGTCGATGGACGCGGCGTCCCGCGGCACCCAGTCGTCGAGCACGAACGAGCGGGTGCCCGACTTGGGCGCGTCGCCGTAGCGGGAGAAGTGGTACTCGCGATCCGTGGCGAGCAGGCCGGAACAGCCCGTCAATCCGACGAGGGCCGACCCCGCGACGACGAGCGAGACGGCAGCGGCGGCGGCGCGGGAGGCGGTGGGCATGCGCCCAGCCTGACGCGTGCGGCCAGCCCGCGAATCGACCCGTGGGCGGGAGTCCGTCGCTCGGCAGGATGACTCCGGGGTCGGCCGGACGGAGGACGGGCCCGCCCGAGCGAGAGACGGCCTATGGAGCGAAGGAGGCGCGGGTCAGGTCGACCCGGAAGCTCCCGGCCCGAGACCACAGCAGCGGCGTGCCCTCCACGCGATAGTGCTCGAGTGCGCGCTGCTCGTGGTCGCGGGCGGGGTGACCCGAGGCCCGGATGACGCGCCACCAGGGCAGCTCCGATCCGGTGTACGCCATCACCTGCCCGACCCCGCGCGACGACCGCGAGCCGATGGCGGCCGCGACCGAGCCGTACGTCATGACGTGCCCCTCGGGGATCGACTCGACGACCGCGATCACACGCGAGACGAAGTCGCCCCCCGGAGAAGCAGCGCCGTCAGCGCGAGACGACGGCTCAGGCGTCGCCATCGGACGCCGGCCCCAGCGTCAACGCGGCGAGGTGCTCGCCGTAGGGGGTCTCGCCGATCACGGCGAAGCCGATGTGGGCGAAGAACTCCTCGGGGCCGTCCTCGCCGGGCTCGTACATGACCGTCAGCCGGTCGAAGCCGCGGCTGCGTGCCTCGTCGGCGAGCGAGTGAACCGCGAAGCGGCCGATGCCGTGACCCTGGGCGTCGGCGGCCACGTTGATGCGCCAGATGCAGCTGCGCAGGGCCTCGTCGTCGCTCTCGGCGTCGAAGTTGCCCATGATGAACCCGACGACCTCGTCGCCGTCGAGCACGACGCGCGGCCAGGCCGTGGTCGGGTTGACGTACGCCTCGGCGATCGAGTGGGAGACCGGCGCCACGTACTGTTCCTGACCCGGCTTGAGCGTGAGGCTGTTGGCCGCGACGATGGTCGAGGCGGAGAGTTCTTCCAGGCGCAGATCGGACATGACGTCAGGGTAACGGCGCGGCCCGGGTGAAGACCACCTCCGTGCGGGGGAACCCGGCGAGTCCGCGCCCGAGGCGGGCACGAGGCAGGATGGTGCCATGCAGCTCGACGTCGCCACCGGCTCGACCCCCGCCGACGTCGACGCGTGCGTCGCCCTCTGGCTCGAGGCGGTCGGCGCCCGCGACGGCCACGAGCCCGTCGTCGGCACGGCCGAGCACTGCCGCGCGAAGTTCGACGCGACCATCGTGTCGTGGCGCCTCCTCCGGGGAGCCGACCCGCGCCTCCTCGGCTTCGGACTCGCGACCACGACGCCGGCCACCGGCGACGACGCGTACCTCGGGCTGCTGGCCGTCTCGCCGAGCATCGAGGGACGAGGAGGCGCGGGGCGGCTGATCGACACCGTGATCGCCGACGCCGCCACGGCCGGTCTGCCGGGCGTGGTGCTGAACGTCATGACCGACAACACGCGGGCGATCGGGCTGTACGCCTCGCGCGGCTTCGTCGCCGCGGGCGCCCCGCACGAGCACGCGCTGACCGGTCGCGAGGCGCAGCGCTACCGCCGGGACCTGACACGGGTGCCGCGACCATGAGGCGCGGGACGAACCTGCCCGCGATCGGCGGCTACAACCAGGCCGTCGTGCTCGACGCGGTGCGCCGCCAGGGCGAGGGACTCAGCCGGAGCGAGATCGCGACGGTCACCGGCCTCAGCGCCCAGACCGTCACGAACGTCGCACGGCGCCTGCTCGATCTCGGGCTGATCCGCGAGGGCGGCACCGTCATCGACGGCCCGGGCAAGCCCCGCACGCTGCTGCAGCTCGTCGCCCGCGGTCGCTTCGCGGTGGGCGTGCACATCGACCCGGCCGTCGTCACCGCCGTGCTGCTCGATCTCGAGGGTGCCGTCGTCGAGCAGCGGCGCGTGCCGACGCCGTCGGCCTCCGACCCAGCCGTCGTCGTCGACCTGATCGCCCGCACCGTCGACACGCTGATCGACCGCTCGGGGGTCGACGCCGACCTCGTGCTCGGGATCGGCCTCGCGTCGCCCGGCCCGATCGACGTGGTCGAGGGCGTCGTGCTCGATCCGCCGATGCTGCCGTCCTGGCGGCACGTCCGGTTGCGGCAGGCGCTCGGCGAGGCGACGGGGTTGCCCGTGCTGCTCGAGAAGGACGTGACGGCCGCCGCCGTGGCCGAGCTCTGGTCGAGCGGGCAGGCCGCCGACCGGCGCGACTTCGCGTTCGTCTACTACGGAACGGGCTTCGGCACGGGGCTCGTGATCGGCGGCGAGCCGATCCGCGGGGCCAGCTCGAACGCCGGCGACGCCGGGCACATGACGGTGTCGGCGACGGGACGGCGTTGCGGCTGCGGTCGCGTGGGCTGCGTCGGCAGCCTGATCACGCCGCACGAGCTCGTCCGACGGGCCGTCGAGGGGGGCGTGCTCACCGGGGCCGACCTGAGCGAGGAGGCGCGGCGCGAGGCGGTCGCGAGCGGTGACCGGGTCGACATGGCCCTGATCGGCGAGGCGTTCGGGGTGCTCGCCGAGCGGGCGCGCGACGGCGACGGGGGAGCGCGCGCGATCGTCGACGACGCGGCGCGACACCTCGCCCGCGCGGTCGTCGTGCTGGTCAACCTGCTCGACGTCGACACGATCGTCTTCGGCGGTCCGTTCTGGGATGCGGTCGGGGCCGAGGTGCTGTCGGTGCTCGGTCCGGAGGTGCGCGAGTCGCCCGCCCTCGTGGTGAAGCACCCGATCGATCTGGCGGTCTCGGCGATCGGCGCGGACGTCGCCGCCGTCGGCGCGGCGTGCCTCGTGCTCGACCACGCGTACTCGCCGCGGCCGTCGGCGCTGCTCATCTCGGCGTAGGCCGCTGCCGCGGCGCCGCCCCGCCGCGCACCTGCCGCGGCGCGCACCCGCGCCGACACCCTTGACGCGTATTACTCCAAATGATTGAGTAATCCCATGCATGACACGACGGCGCTGATCGAGGCGCGCATCGACCGATTCGTCCTCGACCGGATCACCCCGCATCTGTACCGCCGGGTGCTGCCGCTCACGATCGAGGCGTGGGAGGTCCCCGACGAGCCCGTCCCGTTCGCCGAGGCCGTCGTCCAGCGGTTCGAGCCGTTCGCGGTCGGCACCCCCTACGGCAAGCCCTGGGGCACCACGTGGTTCCATGTGACCGGTGTCGTCCCCGAGGGCTGGACCAGCGCCTCCTCGTCCCTCGAGATCGTCGTCGACCTCGGGTTCAGCGCTCGGCAGCCCGGGTTCCAGGCCGAGGGGCTGGTCTACCGCCCCGACGGCACGATCGTGAAGGCGATCGAGCCGTACAACGGCGCCGTGCCGCTCGAGGCGATCGGCCAGGGTGTCGAGCCCGGCTCGACCATCGACGTCTACGTCGAGGCCGCATCCAACCCCGACGTGGCCGGGGCCACCTTCTCGTCCGAGTCGCCGCTGGGTGACAAGGCGACGGCCGGCGTCGCGCCCGTCTACGCCCTCCGTCAGATCGACCTGGCCGAGCTCGACGACACCGTCTACGAGCTCGACCGCGACGTCTGGACGCTGCTCGGCCTGATGCGCAGCCTCGACCCGGCGCTGCCGCGACGCGCCGAGATCCTCCGCGCCCTCGAGCGCATGTGCGACGTGGTCGACCACGACGACGTCTCGGGGACGGCCGGGCTCGGGCGGGAGGCGCTGGCCGACGTGCTCGCGAAGCCCGCGTACGCGAGCGCCCACCGGGTCACGGCCGTCGGACACGCCCACATCGATTCGGCCTGGCTCTGGCCGGTGCGCGAGACGCGGCGCAAGGTCGCGCGCACGTTCTCGAACGTCATCGCGCTGATGGACTCCGACCCCGAGTTCGTCTTCGCCGCGTCGAGCGCACAGCAGTACGCCTGGCTGAAGGAGGACCAGCCCGAGCTCTTCGCCCGCCTCAGGGAGAAGGTCGCCGAGGGGCGCTTCGTGCCGGTCGGCGGCATGTGGGTCGAGTCGGACACGAACATGCCCGGGGGAGAAGCGCTCGCCCGGCAGTTCGTGCACGGCAAGAAGTTCTTCGCGGACGAGTTCGGCATCGACACGACCGAGGTCTGGCTGCCCGACTCGTTCGGCTACACGGGTGCGCTGCCGCAGATCGTCGCGCTGAGCGGCTCGCAGTACTTCTTCACGCAGAAGGAGTCCTGGAACGAGACCAACCGCCTACCGCACCACACGTTCTTCTGGGAGGGAATCGACGGCACGCGCGTGTTCACGCACTTCCCGCCCGTCGACACGTACAACTCCGACCTCTCGGGCGGCGAGCTCGCCCGGGCCGAGCGGCAGTACGCCGAGAAGGGCCTGTCGAACACGTCCCTGGTGCCGTTCGGCTGGGGCGACGGAGGCGGTGGGCCGACGCGCGAGATGATGGCCGCGGCCCGACGCACGAACGACCTGGAGGGGTCGCCGGCCGTCACCGTCGGCACGCCGCTGGAGTTCTTCACCGAGGCCCGCGCCGAGCTCGCCGACCCGCAGGTCTGGTCGGGCGAGATGTACCTCGAGTTCCATCGCGGCACCTACACGTCGCAGGCGCGCACGAAGCAGGGCAACCGGCGCAGCGAGCATCTGCTTCGCGAGGCCGAGCTGTGGAGCGCGACGGCCGCGGCCCGTGGCCTCGTCGACTACCCGTACGACGAGCTCGACGCCCTCTGGCACACGGTGCTGTTGCTGCAGTTCCACGACATCCTGCCCGGTTCGTCCATCGCGTGGGTGCACCAGGAGGCAGAGCGCGAGCACGCCCGCGTGGCCGCCGCCCTCGGTGAGATCACCCTCCGCGCACAGCAGGCGCTCGCCGGCGAGGGCGAGCAGCGGGTCGTCTTCAACGCCGCACCCGTCGCGGCCGACGGGGTGGGCGCGTCGTCCGCCGCCGTCGTCGAGCCGGTCCGACGCGCGTCCATCGAGACCCTGGCCGACGGCGGGTACGTCCTCGACAACGGCCTGCTGCGGGCGACGTTCGACGCCGACGCGCTCGTCACGTCGCTGGTCGACCTGTCGTCCGGACGCGAGATCGTCGCGCCCGACGGCCGCCTCGGGCTGCTGCAGCTGTTCCGCGACACGCCCAACCAGTGGGACGCGTGGGACATCGACGCGGCCTACCGCCGGGTGCGGACCGACCTGACCCGTGCCTCCTCGGTGTCGGTCGAAGGGCACGCGTCGGTCGACGGCGGCGCGCTCGTCGCGACGCGTGTCGTCGGCGAGTCGACCATCGTGCAGCGCTGGTGGCTCGAGGCCGGCGAGGCCGAGCTGCAGCTCGAGACCGAGATCGACTGGCACGAGCGGCAGAAGCTGCTGAAGCTGGCGTTCCCCCTCGACGTGCACGCCGATCGCGCGGCCTCCGAGGTGCAGTTCGGTCACGTGTACCGCGCCACGCACACGAACACGTCGTGGGACGTCGCGCGCTTCGAGACGAGCGCCCACCGCTGGGTGCACGTCGGCGAGCCCGGCTTCGGTGTGGCCGTCGCGAACGACTCGACCTACGGTCACGACATCACCCGGACGACCCGCTCGACGGACGATGGCGGAGACGGCGGCACGACGACGCTCGTGCGGCAGTCGCTGCTGCGCGCGCCGGTCTTCCCCGACCCGCACGCCGACCAGGGGCGGCACGTCCTCCGATCGTCGGTGCGCGTCGCGCCGGACGTGCTCGACTCGACCTCGGCCGGCTATCGACTGAATCTCCCGACGCGGGTCGTGCAGGGTGGCTCCGACGTGGCGCCGCTCGTCACGTCGTCGTCGCCCGCGGTGCTGGTGGAGGCCGTCAAGCTCGCCGAGGACCGCTCGGGCGACCTGATCGTGCGGCTCTACGAAGCCCGCGGGGGCCGCGCGTCGACCGTCGTCACGCTCGACGCGTCGGTCGGCCTCGGTGCCGCGTGGCGCACCGACCTGCTCGAACGCGAGAGCGCCGGAGGCACGGGCTGGGTCGCCGGGGCAGCGATCGAGTTGTCGCTGCGTCCGTTCGAGATCGTCACCCTGCGGGTCGCGCGCCGCTGACGCCGGCGCACCGGTCTCAGCGGTGGGCGTCGGTCGCGAGGGAGATGCCCGGGGACGGCGCCCCGGCCATGGCCGCGCCGACGGCGGCCACGGGCAGGTCGGGGGGGAGGAGCTGGACGCGCGAGGGCAGCCCGAGTGACGCCAAGAACGGCGAGCCGCCCGACCAGTCGACGAGCACCCGGGTGACATCCGACAGCAGGGCGTCGCCCAGGTTGCTCAGACCGCCGCCGATCACGACCCGGTCGACGTCCGACGACAACACGAGCAGGCGCACCGCCGATGCGACCCCGGTCGCGAGGGAGGCACGCACGGACAGCGCGCGGGCGTCGCCCCGGTCGGCGGCGGAGAACAGGGCCGCGGCCGGGTGCGCCGCGACGGCGTGTGTCGTGCCGGGGTGTGTCGGGGACGTGGGCCAGAGCCGGGCGATCGCGGAGCCGGAGGCCACGGTCTCGAGGCAGCCGCGTTGGCCGCAGGGGCAGAGGGCGCCTGCCGGGTCGATCGGGATGTGACCGATCTCGCCGGCGGCACCGCGTGCGCCGCGCCACAGTTGCCCGTCGACGACGAGGCCGGAGGCCAGACCCGTGCCGAGGTTGAGGTAGGCCATCGAGTCGCGCAGCGACAGTGCGTGATACGCGCCGAGTGCCGCAGCGTTCACGTCGTTCTCGACGGCGACCGCGAGACCCGTGCGGACGGCCAGGGCGCTGCCGAAGTCGACGTCCGCGAAGCCCAGGTTCACCGCGTGCGAGACCCGGCCGTTCGCCGGATCGACGACGCCGGGGATGCCGACGCCGATCGACCGGAACGTGTGCAGAGGGATTCCGGCCAGGTCGGCCAGGCCTTGGACGGCGGCGGTGGCCGACGTGACGACCTCGCTCGCGCCGAAGCCGGTAGGCAGCCGCAAGCGGTGCGTGACAGCGCCGTGCGCGTCGATCGCGACGGCATCGATCTTCGTCCCGCCGATGTCGAGCCCGATCCTCATGTTTGTTAGTAAAGCTTACGAATACCCCGCCTGCAAGACTCGCGCCGCATCTTCCGTCTCGTATTTCGGGCATTGACCTCCTCTGTTTCATGGACGTAAACTCGCCAAATCTAACCTTGACATTTGTTTGTAAGCCTCATTTACTAACGCAAACGTCGGTTGACCTCCTCGTCGGAGTCACAGTCAAGGTCGGCGACGGAGCCGAGACGAAAGGAGCTGCCGTGAACGCATCCCCCACGTTCGCTGCCGACAGGCAGTCAGGGCGTCAGCTCCGCGTGACGGAGAAGGCACTGCCGCAGCACAACCGTGCGCACAACCGGTCGCTCGTGCTCCAGACGCTCTTCCGCCGCGGCGCCATGAGTCGCGCCGACCTCGCCCGTGAGTCGGGCCTGACCCGGCCGACCGTGTCGGGGCTCGTCGCCGAGCTGACCGACGACGGCATCGTCGCCGAGCTCGGGTTCCGTGACGGCGCCCGCGTCGGCAAGCCCGCCACGCTCGTCGGCATCCAGGCCGACGCGTTCCACATCGTGGCGCTCGACCTCTCGAGCGCCGACCGCTTCGTCGGGGCGATAGTCAACCTGCGCGGCGAGGTCATCGACCGGGCGCACGTGGACCTCGACGGCGCCGTCGGCGAGGAGGCCGTCGCCCGCTGCATCCGCCTCGTGGACGAGCTCTCGACGCGGACGACGCGGCGACTCCTCGGCATCGGGGTCGGGACCCCCGGCATCGTCGACCACGAGGGGACGGTCCGCACGGCCGTGCACCTCGGCTGGTACGACCTGCCGCTCGCGACCCGGCTCACCGAGCGCTTCGGCGTGCCCGTCCACGTGGGCAACGACTCCAACGTCGCTGCCCTCGGCGTCCACACGTTCGGCGATCAGAAGCACGGGCAGAGCCTGATGGTCATCACCATCGAGAACGGTGTCGGCGTCGGCCTCATCATCGGCGGGGCGCTCGTCGAGGGCGAGCAGTTCTCGGCCGGTGAGATCGGGCACGTGACCGTCGACGACGACGGCGACGTCTGCGCGTGCGGTCGACGCGGCTGCCTCGAGGTCGTGTTGACCGCCCCGCTGCTGGCGGCGCGCCTCCGGTCCGCCGACGCCGGCTCACGGGGCGCCGTCCTGCACGAGGCGGGGCGGGCCCTCGGCATCGTCCTGGCGCCGATCGTCAGCTCGCTGAACCTCAACGAGATCGTGGTCTGCGGCCCGCGCGCACTGATCGAGGGCGCCCTGCTCCGGTCCGCCCTCGAGACGGTCCGCAACCGGACGCTCTCGCCCGTCACGAACGGACTCGAGATGCGCTACGCCGGCGACGATCTCGAGCTCGCGGTCCTCGGTGCGGCGTCCCTGGTGCTCTCGGCCGAGCTGGGTGTCTCGTGATGGACGACCTCGTGATGCGCGACCCGGCGATGCGTCCGACCTCGCTCGACGGACGGCGCGGGGCCCACCGCCCCCGCAGGACGACCCCACACGCCTCTCGGGTGTGGCAATCAGACCTCTGGGATGACAGCCCAGCGGCGGCGGAGGCCCCGGCCTCTTTCGCATCTTCGGCGTGCGTGGAGCACGGTCCGAAACAACAGCGATGCGGCACTCCCGCAACGGACACGAGGAGATAAATTGCGAACCACACGATACACGGCGATCGGCGCGCTCGGTCTGGCCGCAGCACTGGCTCTGACGGCCTGTTCGAGCTCGGGAAACACCGGAGGCTCGTCGAACGAACCGCAGGCCGTCCCGACGACCAAGGGCGACGGCAAGACGCTCACGGTCTGGGTGATGACCGGTGACTACACCGACGACACGATCAAGGCGATCAACGAGGAGTTCTCGAAGCAGACGGGCGCCAAGGTCGACGTCCAGACCCAGCTGTGGGACGGCATCACGACCAAGGTGAGCACCGCCCTGGCGACGTCGACGCCGCCGGACGTGCTCGACCTCGGCAACACCCAGGTCGCGAGCTACGCCGAGAACGGCGCGCTGCTCGACCTGACCCCGTACAAGGACGACCTGGCCCAGGGGCAGAAGTGGCTCACCGGTCTCGAGGAGCCCGCGACGGTCGACGGCTCCCTCTACGGCGTGCCCGGGTTCGCCGGCACCCGCGCGGTCATCTACAACAAGGCGATGTGGGCGTCGGCCGGCGTCACCGAGGCGCCGACCACGTACGAGCAGCTCACCGCCGACCTCGACAAGGTCAAGGCGGCCAACACGGCCAGCGACTTCTCCGCCTTCTACATGCCGGGCCAGTACTGGTACGCGGGCATGCAGTTCGTCTGGGACGAGGGCGGCGAGATCGCCACGCAGGGCAGCGACGGCAGCTGGAAGGCGGGCCTCGGCTCGGACAAGGCGCAGAAGGGCCTGGAGGACTTCAAGGAGTTCCAGAACGCCTATTCGACGGCCGCCTCGCAGACGCTCGACACCGACGAGCCCGACCAGAACCAGATCTTCGCCGACGGCAAGGCCGGTGCCATCCTCGGCACCAACGGCAAGATCGACCTGATCAAGAAGGCCAACCCCGCCTTGACCGACGACAGCTTCGGCACGTTCCCCTTCCCCGGCAAGTCCGGCAAGACGCAGCCCGTCATGATCGGCGGCTCCGACTGGGGCATCGCGGCGAAGAGCGCGAACAAGGACCTCGCGCTGCAGTGGGCCAAGATCGCGGCCAGCCCGAAGATCCAGTCCGACTGGGTCTACGGCAACGACGGCTGGATCCCGAACTCGACCGAGGGCATCGACGCGGCCCAGAGCACCCTGAGCGACATCGACAAGGGCTTCTTCACCGCCGCGCTCAACTCGAAGGCCACGCCGGCGAGCGGCAAGTGGGCGGCGCTCGAGGGCGACCGCAGCATCAACGACCTGTTCTCGGCCGTCGCGTCGGGCAGCAAGTCGCCCGAGGAGGCCGCGAAGACGTTCGACACCGCGACCGACAAGGCGCTCAACAAGTAGGACCCCGGCGGGTGCCGCACCCCTCGTGCGGCGCCCGCCGTCCCGCCCCAGCAGCCCCGCCCCGTCAGCCCCGACCACAGGAAGCAGTCATGGCCATCGCGACCGCACCCCGCGCCACCCGGTCCCCGAAGAAGAGGCGTCAGCTCGCCCCGCTCTGGCTCCTGAGCCCGGCGGGTCTGGTGTTGCTCGTCGTGATGGCCGCGCCGATCGTCTTCCTCGTCTTCACGT
Source organism: Frigoribacterium sp. 2-23 (assembly GCF_049601585.1). Lineage (GTDB taxonomy): Bacteria > Actinomycetota > Actinomycetes > Actinomycetales > Microbacteriaceae > Frigoribacterium. Next base: position 539,496 of record NZ_CP187126.1, read on the forward strand.
CGTTCACGAACTACGACCAGCGCTCTCTGTTCACCGGCGCATACGAGTCCGTCGGCGTCCAGCAGTACGTCGACCTGTTCACCGACTCCGCGTTCTGGGTGTCCCTGCTCCGGACCGTGCTGTTCACCGCCGCCATGGTCGGCGGCAGCGTCGCGATCGGCATGGGCGTCTCGCACCTGCTGACGCGTATCCACACGAGCATGCGGTACATCGTCACCGTCGTGCTGATCTTCGCGTGGGCGATGCCGAACGTCGCCTCCTCGCTGGTCTGGAACTGGCTCTTCCAGCCCGGCTACGGCGTCGTCAACTGGATGCTGACTCAGCTGCGGGTCTTCGGCGACATGACGAACACGCAGTGGTCGAACGATCCCTTCCTCGCGTATCTGTCGATCTGGATGCTGATCGTCTGGCAGGCGGTGCCGTTCATCGCCCTGACGCTCTACGCCGCCGAGACGCAGGTCTCGACCGAGTACAAAGAGGCCGCGCGCCTCGACGGTGCAGGTGAATGGCGCGTCTACCGCGACGTCACGCTGCAGTTCTTGAAGCCGACCCTGCTGCTCGTCACCATCCTGTCGATCATCTGGGACTACAACGTCTTCAACCAGATCTGGCTCGTCTCGCAGGGCGGCCCCGACTCCGCCACGACGACGCTCGGCGTCTTCATGTACAAGACCGCGTTCGTCGGCTTCGAGATCGGCCAGGGCTCGGCGATCTCGGTCGTCACGACGGTGCTGCTGCTCGGCCTGACCGCGTTCTACATCCGCAACCTGATCCGCTCGGGAGAAGACCTGTGACCACCACGGCCCCCACCGGCGTCGGAGCCTCCGCGACCGACGGCGCCTCGACGACCGCAGCCGCCCCCGACGGCGCGACCCGCACCTCCTCGATCGACGGACGCTCCGGAGGCGCGGCGAGCGACCGCCCCGCGCGTCGCCGTCGCAAGCGCCCCCGCTGGGTGAGCAACTCCATCGCGGTGATCTTCAGCGTCGTGTGGATCTTCCCCGTGTACTGGATGGTGAACACGGCGTTCAAGCCGCGCTCCGAGTCGATGACCACGACCCCGCTGTTCCTGCCGAAGAACCCCACCCTGGACAACTTCGTCACCGCCATCACGCAGACCGGGTTCCTGCTCAACCTGCGGAACAGCGCGATCGTCGTGTCGGCGACCGTCCTGCTGGCCATCCTGCTCGGGTTCTTCGCGGCGGCGGCGCTGTCGCGGTTCCGATTCAAGGGGCGCCGCACGATCATGGTCGTCATCCTGGCGGTGCAGATGCTGCCGACGACGGCGCTGCTGATCCCGCTCTTCCTGATCTTCAACAGCCTGGGGTTGCTGGGCACGTACGCCGGCCTCGTGCTGGCCTACATCGCGACGGTGCTGCCGTTCTCGATCTGGGTGATGCGCGGGTTCTTCATCGCGATCCCGATGGAGATCGAGGAGGCGGCCCAGCTCGACGGCGCGACCACCTGGCAGGTGCTCACGCGGATTCTGTTCCCGCTCGTGGCACCGGGCGTCATCGCGACGAGCATCTTCGCGTTCATCGCGGCCTGGAACGACTACATCATCGCCTACACGTTCATGAAGGATCAGTCGATGTACACGCTGCCGGTGTGGCTGGCCTCGTTCGTCTCGCAGAACACCGGCACCGACAGCGGCGGGCAGATGGCCGCGTCGGTCCTGTTCTCCCTGCCCGTCGTCGTCTTCTTCGTCCTCATCCAACGCAACCTGGTGTCCGGCATGTCGGCCGGCGCCGTGAAGGGCTGATCATGACCGACCTCTCGCTCGTCCCCCGTGTCGATCGGCTGACCCGCGCCTCCGGCGTGTACCTGCTCGACGGGTCCACGCGCATCGCGGCGCCCGACGCCCTCGCCGGCGTCGTCGCCTGGCTGCAAGGAGTGCTGCGACCGGCCACCGGGCTGCGACTCGCCGACGGCGCGGGCGACGGCGCCGGTATCACCCTCGACCTCGACGAGTCGCTCGGCCACGAGGCGTACCGGATGGAGGTGCGACCTGCGGGAGTGCGGATCACCGGCGGCGACGAGGCGGGTGCGTTCTACGGCGCGCAGGTGCTGCGACAGCTGCTGCCCGCGGACGTCTACCGCACGGCCCGGGTCGGCGGCGTCGAATGGGCCGTTCCCGCGGTCGACATCGAGGACTCGCCGCGCTTCGCCTGGCGGGGCGCGCACCTCGACGTCGCGCGGCACTTCATGCCGAAGCACGACGTGCTGCGCTTCATCGACCTGCTGGCGATGCACCGGTTGAACGTGTTGCACTGGCACCTCACCGAAGACCAGGGCTGGCGCATCGAGATCCGGAAATACCCGCGCCTGACGTCGGTGGGCTCCTGGCGCAAGACGACGCAGGTCGGCGCCGGGGTCGACGCCCCGGAGGACGGCCGCCCGCACGGCGGCTTCTACACGCAGGACGACGTCCGCGAGATCGTCGCCTACGCGGCCGCCCGTCAGATCACGGTCGTGCCCGAGATCGACGTCCCCGGCCACTCGCAGGCCGCCATCGCGGCGTATCCGCGGCTGGGCGTCGGCGCGGTCGCCCTCGGCGGCGAGGCCGTGGTCGAACCCCGTCAGCTCGAGGTGCACAGCCGGTGGGGCGTCATCGAGGACGTCCTCAACATGGAGGAGTCGACCGTCGAGTTCTACCTCGACGTCTTCACCGAGGTGATGGAGCTCTTCCCCGGTGCGTTCATCGGAGTGGGCGGCGACGAGTGCCCGAAGGTCCAGTGGCAGGCCGACCCGCGCACCCAGGAGCTGATGCGCGAGCGCGGTCTGGACGACGAGGAGCAGCTGCAGGCCTGGTTCATCTCGCGATTGGACGAGCACATCACCGCGCAGGGGCGTCGGCTGTTCGGCTGGGACGAGATCCTCGAAGGGGGAGCCGCGCTGTCGGACGGGGCGACCGTCGCCTCCTGGCGCGGCATGACCGGTGCCGTCGCGGCGGCGAAGCGCGGGCACGACGTCGTGGCCTGCCCCGACGACCAGGTCTACCTCGACTACCGGCAGTCCGAGGGGCCCGACGAGCCGATCCCGGTGTCGATCTCGTTGACCCTCGAGGACGTCTACGGGTTCGAGCCCGTGCCGCCGCAGCTCACGGCGGAAGAGGCGACTCACGTGATCGGCGGCCAGGCGAACATCTGGACCGAGTTCATGGACTCGCCCCGCACGGTCGACTTCTTCGCCTACCCGCGACTCTGCGCGGTGGCCGACGTCCTGTGGAGCGACGCCCCCCGCGACGTCGACGCGTTCTCCCGCCGACTCGACGGGCACCTCGCCCGCCTGGACGCCGTCGGTGTCGAGTACCGACCCCTCTCCGGCCCGCTACCGTGGCAGATGCGCCCGGGCATCCCCGGTCGGCCCTCGACACGTGAGGAGCGGGCCGCCTTCGTGGAGTCCCTGGTCGCCAACATCGCGCCGTGACCCTCGTGCGCGTCGCGTCAGCATCGAAGTGAGGCCGTAGCTATGGAGATCATCATCGTCCACGACGCCGACGAGGTCGGCCGGGTCGCCGCCCTCAAGATCGCGTCGGTCGTCAGTCGCAAGCCCGCCGCCGTGCTGGGCCTCGCGACGGGGTCGTCGCCGACCGGCATCTACGCCTCGCTGGCCGCGCGCGTCGCCGCGGGCGAGCTCGACTTCTCGCAGGCGTCCGGCTTCGCCCTGGACGAGTACGTCGGCATCCCGCTCGAGCACCCCGAGTCGTACGCCTCGGTGATCGACCGGGACGTCGTCCGGCCCCTCGGGATGGACCCCGCACGGGTGCGTGTCCCGGACGGCCGTGCGACCGACATCGAGGCGGCGGCCGTCGACTACGACCAGGCCATCGCGGCCGCCGGCGGCATCGACATCCAGATCCTCGGCATCGGCTCGAACGGTCACATCGGCTTCAACGAGCCGACGTCGTCGTTCGCGTCGCGCACGCGCATCAAGACCCTCGCTCCGAAGACCCGCGAGGACAACGCCCGGTTCTTCGACGACCCGTCGCAGGTGCCGACGCACTGCCTGACGCAGGGGCTCGGGACGATCCTCGACGCCCACGAGGTCGTGCTCGTGGCACAGGGGGCGAGCAAGGCGCACGCCGTCGCGGGCATGGTCGAGGGCCCGTTGTCGAGCATGGTGCCCGGCAGCGCCCTGCAGCTGCACCAGCACGCGACGGTCGTCGTCGACGAGGCCGCGGCGGCCGAGCTGACCCTCGCCGACTACTACCGGTACACCTACGCGAACAAGCCGGTCTGGCAGCGTTTCGAGTAGGCAGCCGGGCCGCATGCTGGTCATCCGAGACGGTGTCGTCCACGACGGCCACGGCAGCGAGCCGCGCCGGGCGGACGTGGTCGTCGTCGACGGCCGCATCACGGCGGTGGGGCCCGGTGCGGGCACCCCGGCGCCGGCGGGGCAGCCGGGGGTCGACATCGTCGACGCCCGTGACCTGGAGGTGCTCCCCGGCTTCGTCGACGTGCACGCGCACGACGATGCCGCGCTGTTCCGCCCCGGCGGTGTCGCCCCCAAGATCGCCCAGGGGGTCACGACGACCGTCGTCGGCAACTGCGGACAGGGGGTCGCACCGTCACCGGCCGACCCGGCCGACACCTCCTTGGCGGACTATTCGCGGCCGGTGCTGGGGGAGTTCCCGACCCGTCGCTGGCCGACGTTCGGCGACTACGTGCGCACGCTCGACGAGGAGGATGCCGCCGGCCGACTCGGACTGCACGCCGAGACGCTCGTGCCGCACGCCCCGCTGCGCGCCTCCGTCCTCGGGATGGAGCGTCGCCCCGCCGATGCGGCCGAGCGCTCACGGATCGCCGGGGCCGTCGGTGACGCCCTCGACGCGGGGGCGCTCGGGGTCTCGCTGGGGCTCATGTACGCGCCGGGCGACGCCGCCGACCGGCCCGAGCTCGTCGCCCTCGCCCGCGAATGCGCGACACGGGGCCGCCTGCTCGTAGCGCACATCCGCAACGAGGCCGACGGTCTCCGCGCCTCCGTCGACGAGCTCGCCTCGCTCGGCCGCGAGACCGGAGCCGCGGTGCACGTGAGCCACCTCAAGGTGACCGGGCCGCGCAACGTCGGCGGCATGCCCGCCCTGATCGACCATCTCGACGGGCTGCGGGAGTCCGGCCTGGACGTCTCGGCCGACGTCTACCCCTACGACGCGGGCAGCACGACCGTGGCCTCACTCTTCCCGCCGACGACGGCCGAACGTGGTGTCGACAGCCTGCTCGCGGCGCTCGCCGACCCGGGCACGCGGGCCGCCGTGCTCGACGGCCTGCTCGAGCCGTGGCCGGGCTCCGCACTCGAGAACCAGTACGCCGCGATCGGGCCGACGCGCATCTCGTTGGCAGGCTTCGCCCGCCCCGAGAACGCGTCGTTCGAGGGGCGGTCGCTGGCCGAGATCGCCGGGATCGTCGGCGGCGACCCGCGCGAGGTGCTGGCCGATCTCGTCCTCGCCGAACGGGGAGCGCTGACCGTCATCGTCTTCCACACCGATCTCGAGGGCATGCGCGCGGCGCTGGCCTGGCCGCACACGCTGGTCGGCTCCGACGGACTGCCGCGTGAGACCGGCACGGTGCACCCGCGTCTGTTCGGGACGTTCTCCCGGCTTCTCGACCAGTACGCGGGGTCGGGGCCACAGGCCGTGCTGTCGCGGACGGAGGCGATCGCGCGCGTGTCGACCCGTGCCTCCTCGCGGTTCGGGCTCGGGCGTGCCGCGGCCGGCGCCGACGCGATGTCGGGCGTCGTGCCGGGCGCCGTCGCCGACCTGCAGCTCATCGACCCCGCGACGTACGCCGATCGCGCGACGTACGCGACACCGCGGCTCGGGCCGTCGGGGATGCGCGGTGTGTGGGTCGCCGGGCGACGCGTGCTCTGAGGTGCGGCGTGGCGGCTGCGCGCCGCCCTCGCCATCGATCTCGTCGTCGGGTTCCCGTGCTGAAGCACGACCGCGTCTTCGTTCGCCACGTGCGTGAGGGCTGAGCTCAGGAGTGGATCAACCAGGCTCACTGCCGCTCGGTCGCCCTTCGTTGCGGCTCGGAAACGCCGAACCCGAACGGATGCCAGGCTACGGACGAGCGCGTTCTGCTCATCCACAGTGAGTCGAGGGTTCACGGGCGGATCATGGCTGCACGGTGCACTCTGGGCCGACCATCTCGAGGTGAGACGTCAGGAGGCGCGGTGAAGGTCTTGGTGCTGGGTGCGACCGGTGGGGTCGGAGCGCACGTCCTGCGCGTCGCCCTGTCGGCCGGACACGAGGTGACGGTGCTCGTGCGCGACCCGTCGGCGCTCGACGTCACGGACGGCGTGCGGGTGCTCACCGGTGATGCGACGTCCACCGCCGACGTGGAGCTCGCCGTGGCGGGCCAGGACGCCGTGCTCACCGCGATCGGGTCGCGCCAGGTGCGGCACCCCGTCGAGGCCGATGTCACGGCGGTCCTCGTGCCCGCCCTGGAAGGCGCGGGAGTCGATCGCCTCGTCGTCTGCTCGGCGTTCGGGGTCGGCGACAGCGAGAACGAGGCCGGCACGCTCCAGAAGATGTTCTTCCATACCGTGCTCGGCAAGGTCTACGCCGCGAAGGAGGTGGCCGACGCCGCCGTCCGCGCCAGCGGCCTCGACTGGACCCTCGTCTACCCGACGCGGCTCACGGACGACCCCGCCACCGGTGAGCTCGCGATCGGCGAGCACCTGCCCGACGGCGCGACGATGCAGGTGACACGGGCCGACGTCGCGAGCTTCATGCTCGACCAGCTCGGCCGCGACACGTGGTCGCGGAAGACGGTGATCGTGACGGGCGCGGCCGACTGAGCCCGTGCCTCCGTCGCTCGGTCAGCCGAGGACGGCCAGCGCGTCGATCTCGACGAGCATGGCCTCGTTCGGCAGTTCGACGAAGATCGTGGTGCGGGTGGGGAAGACGCCGCTCGGCACGTTCTGCAGCATCCACGTCTCGTAGATGGCGTTCATCTCGGCGAAGTCGCTGCGCTGCGTGAGGAACACCCGCAGCGAGACGACGTCCTCGAACGTGCCGCCCGCGCCCTCGACGATGGCCTTGACGTTGTCGAGCGTGCGCACGGTCTGCGACGTGAGGTCGCCCGGGTAGAGGTACTCGGCCGTCGTCGGGTCTTGCGGGCCCTGGCCCGACACGCTGAGGAACCCGTTCTTCAGCACGCCCTGGGAGAAGGTCGAGATGGGGGTGGGGGCTCCGGCGGTGCGGACTTCGGTCTTGTCGCTCACAGGTCTGCTCGACTCTCGCTCGTGGGGGGATGACGCATCGGCGCGTGGTTGCCCCTGCCAAACTACCGGTAGCTCCAGACACGGCTACCGAGAGGCAGACATGACCGCAGCACACCCCGGAGGCACGGGTGCCGTCACGAAGATCGGCTTCGGTCGCGAGCCGCGTCCCGTCCCGTTGATCGACCTCGCCACACCCCTGCTCACGATCGATCTGGACGCGCTGGGGCACAACATCGACACGATGGCGTCGTGGTGCCGGGCGGCCGGAGTCGACCTCGCTCCGCACGGCAAGACCACGATGGCGCCGGCCATCTGGCAGCAGCAGCTCGACGCCGGCGCGTGGGGCATCACGATCGCGACGGCGTTCCAGGCGGCGGTCGCCCGCGAGGCGGGCGTGCCGTCCGTCATCATGGCCGGCACCGCTTTCGCCCCGCACACGCTGGCCGGGCTCGCCGCACCGGGTACGGACGTGCTGATGTGGGTCGACTCGGTCGAGACGGTGCGACTCGTCGACGCGGCACTGGCGCGGGGCGAGGCCGCGCGACCGCTGGCCGTCCTGGTCGAGATCGGGTCGCCGCTCGGACGGACGGGTGCCCGCACGGTCGCCGAGGCGCTGCGGGTCGTCGACGCGGTGTCGGCGGCGCCAAATCTCGTCCTTGCCGGGGTCGCCGGGTACGAGGGGGCGTTGACGCACGACATCGACGAGGCGGGCATCGCGTTGATCGACGACTACCTGCGGACGATGCTCGAGTTCCTCGACGGGATCGGCGAGCCGGCGTTCGCACCGTGGATCGATTCGGGGCGCGATGTCGTACTCACCGCGGGGGGGAGCGTCTACTTCGACCGGGTCGTCGCGGTGCTGGCCTCGCGGCACGACCCCGCCGGTCTGCAGGGGCCGCGCACGCGCGTCGTGCTGCGATCGGGGTCGTACGTGGCACACGACCACGAGTTGTATCGGCAGCTGACACCGTTCGCCCGGGACACGATGCCGGCGGGGATGTCGGGGGCCGCCGGGCTGTCGGGTATTTCGGGGGTGCCGGGTGCTTCGGGGGTTGCCGGGCAGTCGGGGGCAGCGGCCGATCGGCCGTCGTTCGAGCCGGCGCTCGAGCTGTGGGCGTCCGTGGTGTCCCGACCCGAGCCGGGGCTGGCGCTGCTCAACGTCGGGCGTCGCGACACCGCCGACGACGAGGGCATGCCGGTGCCGCTGGATGCCTGGCGTCCTCAGGCGGCCGACCGGCGCCTCCTCGGGGTGCTCGACGGCTCGCACGTGTCGGCCCTGAACGACCAGCACGCCTTCCTGCGGCTCGACGACGGGTCCGCTCTGCAGGTCGGCGATCTGGTGCGGCTCGGCATCTCGCACCCGTGCACGACCATCGACAAATGGACCGAGATCGCGACCGTGCGGGGCGGCACTGCGCGCCGTGCCGTGCCGCCCGTGATCGAGGGGAGCATCGTCACGCGGTTCTGACCCGGCGCAGGCCCGTGCCTCGCCGGCTCGGGGAGTCGGCGAGGCATGGGTGGAACGGGGTCAGGAGTGCGAGCCGGAGTCTCCGGAATCGCTGTTGCCCGAGTCGCTGCCGCCGGACGAGCTGGGGCTCGGCGCCGGGGGAGTGGGCGCGTCGGTCGGAGGCGTCGGGGCGTCGCCCTTCTTGTCGTCGTTCTTCTGGCCGTCGGGTGCGGCGGGGCCGGCTGCGTCCGGAGCAGGTGCTCCGGGCTTGTCGCCGCCCTTCGGGCCGGGACCCGCAGCCGGGCCGCCGCCCGGTAGGGCGGCGCCGTCGGGGCCGGTGGCGCATCCCGCCGAGCCCTGGTCGTCCGTGCCCGACCGTGCGCCGGGGCCGGCCTTGGCGCCCGCGTCGGGGCCGTCCGTCGAGTTCGGCGTCGGCTCGGCGGTGGAGCCCGAGCCGGTGCCGGGTGTGGCAGTCGAGCCGGGTCCGGTACCGGGTGTGGCGGTCGACGAGGCGGACGTGCTGCTGCCGCCGGCGTTGGCGACGGCCACGGCCGTGCCGGTGCCGACCAGTGCGAGGCTGGCCGCGGCGATGCCGATGCCGAGCAGGACGCGCTTGCCCGTGCGGCGAGGGGGTGTTCCTCCCGTGGCGCGGTCGATCGGCAGCTCGCGCGTCGCCTGCTCGTGGGCCATCTGCTCGCGTGCCGTCTTCTCGTCGGGCGGCTCGATGGGCATCGTGGCGGCGTTCTCGTCCCAGCGGGCGTTGGCGTCCGCGTCGCGACGCGTCTCGTCGTCGAAGCCGTCGCCGGGGGTGGTGTCTTTCGGCATGGTGTCTCCAGGTGTCCGATGCCGGGCGGTCTCGAGGACGAGACTCGCGATCGGGTCGTTCCCGCCGGCTCACACCACTCTCGGAACCGAAACTGAAGCGGGCCCTAAAGTCGCGGAGGACTTGCGCGGCTTCGCCGACCGGGGCGGATTGCGGCGCAGGTGGTCGCGCACCCGACCGAGGATGCGCGCGAGGTCGTCGACGTCGTCGCGGGCGAGCGGTTCGAGCAGGAGCTCGCGCAGCACGCCGATGTGCCCCGGGAAGACCTGCGCCAGCACCCCGCGACCCGTCGCGGTGAGCGTGACCGTGACGCCGCGTTCGTCGTCCGCCGACGTGCTGCGCGAGACGAGTCCGGCTTTCTCGAGCAGCCCGATCTGGTAGGTCAGCCCGCTGCGGCTGTAGACGACGCCGTCCGCGAGCTCGGTCATGCGGCGGCTGTCGTCGGGGGCGTCGCCGAGGGTCGCCAGCAGCTGGAACTGCACGTAGCTGAGGTCGCCCGCATCGCGGAGCTGCTGCTCGACCCCGTGCTTCACGAGGCTGCTCACCTCGATCAGCGCGAAGTAGGCCTCGAGCTCGGCCGGGTCCAGCGTCGGGGAGGCTTCGTCGTCGCTCATCCCCCGATCCTACGTGCTTCGACTTCGAAGCTCCCGTTCGTGCCGAACGACGTGACTCGTTCGGCGCATGGTGCGGCGAGACATGCACCCGACGCGTCACTTCGTTGGGGAGGGCGAGCCGACCCGCGCCTCCTTCGGAACGAGGTGACCCGTTCGGCGCATGTTGCGGCTCAACATGCACCCGACGCGTCACTTCGTTGGGGAGGGCGAGCCGGCCCGCGCCTCCTTCGGAACGAGGTGACCCGTTCGGCGCATGTTGCGGCGAAACATGCACCCGACGCGTCACATCGTTGGGGGAGTGGGCGGGCACCCTGGTGCAGGCCACGAGCGGCGGTCTAGATTCGCGGCATGGATGCACGACGCACGACGGTCCACACCGACGACGGATGCCCGATCGCGGTGACGCACTGGGCCTCGACGGGACGGTCCGTCGTGCTGCTGCACGCCGGAGTGACCGATCGCCGGGCGTGGGACGCCGTCGGAGATCTGCTCTCCGACGAGGGCTTCTCGGTCGTCGCCTACGACCGACGCGGGTTCGGCGAGACACCCGCCGCGTCCGACCCGACGGCCTTCACCCACGTCGGCGATCTGCTCGCCGTGCTCGACGCCCTGCGGCTCGACGATGTCGTCCTGGTCGGCAACTCGATGGGCGGCGCGCTCGCGCTCGACACCGCCCTGCTGCACCCGGATCGTGTCTCGGGCCTCGTGCTCGTCGGGGCTGCCGTCTCGGGCATGACCGACGAGGACACCCCGTTCGACTGGGTACTCGACCCGGCGTCGGCGCCGCTCCTCGAGTCGATCGAGGCCGACGCGACGCCGCGCGAGGCGAGAATCGATGCCCTGGCGCACCTCTGGCTCGACGGGCCGACGGCTGCCGCTGGCCGCGTCGGCGATCCCGCCCGGGCGCTCTTCGCGGAGATGAACCGGGTCATCCTCGACGTCGCGGCAGCCGATTCGGCGGGCGACGCCGGGGTCGACGCCTGGACTCGTCTCGGTGAGATCGCGGTCCCGGTGGTGACGGCCTGGGGCGAGCTCGACATCCCCGCCGACCTGCCGTTCTACGTCGAGACGGCTCGCCGTCTCGGTCAGGGCCCAGGCCGGGTCGTCGACGGGGTCGCGCATCTTCCCGGCCTGGAGAGGCCCGACACGATCGCCGATCTCGTCCGCGAGATCGCCGGACGCTGACGCGCCGACCTGCGCCGACCCGTGGCCGCGGCCTCGATCAGCTCGCCGGCGGCGTCTGCCCGGTCATGTCGACCCGCTGCGTCTGCGTGTTCCAGGTGTAGGTCGCCTCGGCCCGCCCGGTGGGGTCGGCGTTCGAGTCGGAGCCCTGCGGGTACCGGTACGACACGTCGAGCTGGGTGTCGCTCGCGCGCGTGACGACGGGGGAGAACGCGTACTGCTGCTTCGTCGCGGTGCCGAGGTACGTCCCGTCGTGGAAAAGCAGGACGGCGTACGGCGAGCTCGGCGTCGAGCCGTCCAGCGTCACGACCGACCACGACAGGGGCGCGCACGCGTCGTAGCCGCTGTAGTCCGCGTTCGCGGCGTCCCAGCGATGGCCCTCGAGTCCGGATGGGACGGCCAGTGCGGCGATACCGTCGGCGGCCGCCTCCGTGCCGTCGTTCGGTCCGCAGGTCGGCGACGAGCTCGGAGCGGACGACGACGAGCCCGACGACGATGCCGGGGGCGCCTCCGACGCGGTCGGCGACGCGCCGTTCGAGGTGGCGCTGGTGCACCCGGAGACGGACGCCAGGAGGGCCGCCCCGAGCACGACGATGGTCGCTCTCGTTCTGAAGGTCATGACTCCACCCTGCTCCGACACGTGTCGTTTGTCGCGCCCGGTCACACGTCGAGCCCGTGTCCAGGGCAGGACACGGGCTCGACGAGGAGGCGCGGGTGGCGCCGAGAGGGCCGCCTACTTCGCGAGGAACTCCAGCACCGCACGGTTCCACTCGTCGGTGTCGCTCACGGTGACGCCGTGCGGGGCGCCCTTCACGACGTACAGCTCGGAGCCGGGGATGGCGGCGTGCGTGCGCGCCCCAGATCCCTCGAACGGCACGGTGCCGTCGCTGTCACCGTGGATGACGAGCGCCGGCACGGTGACCTTGGGCAGGTCCTCGCGGAAGTCGGTGTTCGCGAACGACGCCATGGCCTCGAGCGCGGCGGTCTTGCTGGCCTGCTTGGCGAGGGCCAGCGCCTCCTGGCGTTCGGCCTCGGTGACCTTGAGCTCGCCGTCGACGGAGAAGAAGCTCGTGGTGAAATCGTCGTAGAACGCGTCGGCGTCCTTCGTGAGACCGGCGGTCATCTCCTCGGCCTGCGACTTCGGCAGCGGGCCATCGGGGTTGTCGGAGGTCTGCAGCAAGTACGGCGGCACGGCGGACGCGAACACGACGCTGTGCAGACGCTCGGTGCCGTACTTCGAGAAGTACCGCGCGACCTCGCCGCCACCCATCGAGAAGCCGACGAGCGAGACGTCCTGCAGGTCGAGCTCGGTCAGGAGGGTGTGCAGGTCCTCGGTCAGGGTGTCGTAGTCGTAGCCCGTCTTCGGCTTGTCGCTGCGACCGAAGCCGCGGCGGTCGTACGTGATCACCCGATAGCCGGCCTCGACGAACGCCGGGACCTGCTTGCTCCACGACTCTCCCGAGAGCGGCCAGCCGTGGATCAGCACGAGCGGGCGGCCCGAGCCGCCGGTGTCGTCCACGTGCAGGTTGGTGTTGCGGAAGAGCCCGTGGTGGGCAGTGATCTCAGTCATGACATCTGCCTTTCCGGTCGACGCTGCGACCTGTCCCGTCCCTCCTACCCGGCTCCGGTGGACGTCTCCCCAGAGCGTGTCCCCCTCCGTTCGTTTTCGGGATGATCGCGGGCCGTCTGCGAGGCTGGGTGCCATGTCGCGCCTCCATCGTGTCCAGCCGCCCGACGTCACCGGCGAGCCGACGCTCGTTCCCGAGCTGCTCGTCGAGGACCTCGACCGCAGCCTCGAGTTCTGGTGCGGTGTCTGCGGCTTCGAGGTGCGCTACGCCCGGCCCGAGGAGCGCTTCGCGTACATCGCCCTCGGCCCCGCGCACCTCATGCTGGAGCAGACCGGCCTCGGTCGGAACTGGCTCACCGGGCCGCTCGCGAGACCGCTCGGCCGCGGCATCAACTTCCAGATCGGCGTGCGCGATGCCGCCGTCGTGGCCGAGTCGCTCGCGGCGGCCGGGCTCGAGCCCTTCCAGCCGCTCGAGACGACGTGGTACCGCATCGGAGACGAGGAGGCGGGGGTCCGGCAGGTGCTCGTCACCGATCCCGACGGGTACCTGGTGCGCTTCCAGTCCTCCCTCGGGCGTCGCGCCGTGGGCGCCGAAGCCCGCTGACGCGCGGCGCACGCCCAGGTAGCCGCGGACGCCCCGCCTCTGGCACGATCGAACGATGAAGCTCGCCGAAGCACTCATCACCCGGGCCGACCTGAAGCGCCGCATCGAGCAGGTCCAGACCCGCATCTCGGCCAACGCGCGCTACCAGGAGGGCGAGGAGCCCCACGAAGACGCGCTGGCCCTGGTCACCGAGGCCTCCGAGGCGCTCGACCGCCTCGAGACGATCGTCGTCGCGATCAACCTGACCAACGCCTCCACCCGCCTCGCCGACGGCCGCACCATGACGGCGGCGCTGGCGCGGCGGGAGACGCTGCGGGCCCGGTTCTCGCTGCTCAGCCGCTCGGCGGACTCCGCCCAGGGCACGAGCGGCGGCTACCGGCAGATGCGGAGCGAATTGCGACAGATCGCCGCGCTGCCGGTCACCGAGCTCCGGCAGCAGGCCGACGACGTGGCACGCGAGCTGCGCCGGCTCGACATCGAGATCCAGCGCACCAACTGGGAGGCCGATCTGCAGGGCTGACACGGCGACACCTCACGCACGGTGAGTCGGTAGACGCATCCGGAGCGAGCACACACCGCGAGTCGGCGGTCAATCCGGCTCACTGTAGGCGCGAGGGCAGCGCTCATCCCCATCACGATGCAGCCCCGCACTGTCACAGGTGACGACTCACCGAGGACGTCTCACTACCGCGTGCTGGCCGGGTCCGTCGAGGGCGGGATCGGGGACCTCACCCGTGCGGCGGCGTCCGGCGCGCCAAGGGCGGCCCACACCTGTTGCCCAGGCGGGCCATAGGTTCCGCCCACCCGCGCCTCCTACGGTTCGGCGCATGCTGAGTCCTGCCCGCGTGCTCGTGATCGACGACGACGACGCCATCCGTACCGCCGTCGTCACCGCGCTCGGCGCCGAGGGTTTCGCCGTGCACGGCCTGCCCGATGGAGCGGGCCTCGCCGACACGCTGAAGTCGTTCGTCCCCGACCTCGTGGTGCTCGACTGGATGCTCCCCGGGGCGAGCGGCATCCGGCTGGCCACCACGATCCGTACGTCGTCCGACGCCGGCGTCGTCATGCTCACCGCGCGCGACGAGGTCGACGACCGCCTGCGCGGCTTCGCCGAGGGCATCGACGACTACGTCGTGAAGCCGTTCGCCGTCGCCGAGCTCGTCGCCCGGGTCACGGCCGTGCTGCGGCGTCGTGGCCGCATCCCGTCGGTGATCCAGATCGGCGACCTCGTCGTCGACCCCGAGGCGGCGCGCATCACCCGCGGCGGCGTGCCCCTCGACCTCACCGCGACCGAGTTCCGTCTGCTCGGGTTCCTCGCCGAGAGCCGCGGGCGGACCGTGTCGAAGACGCAGATCCTCACGCAGGTCTGGGGCTACGACGACTACGACCCGAACCTCGTCGAGGTGCACCTCAGCGCGCTGCGCCGCAAGATGGAGAGCCGCGGGCCGCGCCTCATCCACACCGTCCGCGGGCTCGGCTACCGGATGAGCGCATGACGCGCCCCGACATCGCTTCGCAAGGAGCGACGACCCGAGGAGGCACGGTGCCGGTCCCCGAGACCGGCCCGCCTCGTCCGTCGGCCCCGGCCCTCCGCACGGGCTCGCTGCGTGCCCGCACGGTCGTCGCCGTGCTGGTGCTGCTCGCCGTGCTGCTCGGGGCGCTCGCCGTCACGGTGGAGCTGACACTCGGCCAGCGGCTGCGCGCCCAGGTCGTCGAGCGGCTGAGCGACCGGGCCGCGGCCGCGGCCGCCCTGGTCGGCACCGTCGACGGCGACGAACTGGCGTCGCGTTTGTCGGCGCAGGGCTTGTCGGTCGTGATCCGCGACGCCGACGGCGAGGCGATCGTCGCCGGACCCAGCCCGGACCAGCTGCGCGCCGGACCCCCGGCGCTCGGCAGCGCGGGGCCGCGCGGGGTCGGCCCGGGACGCGCGGGCGGTGGCGCGAGCGGCGACAGCGGCGACTCGAGCAGCGGCAGCGGCAGCGCGAGCGACGGGACCGGCTCGGGGACGACGTCCGGCGCGGTCGACCCGACCCGCGCCTCCTCGTCCGTCACGATCACGTCGTCCAGCGTCAGCTCGGACGACGAGGTGACCACCCTGGTCTCGCGCCTCAGCGACGGCTCGACGATCACGCTGACGACCGACTCGCGCTCGGTCGGCGAGACGCTCGTGCAGTTGCGCTGGGTCATGATCGGGGCCTCGGCGGCGTTCTTGCTGATCGCGGCGCTGGGGCTCGTGCTGGTCGTCCGGGCGACGCTGCGGCCGCTCGACCGGATGACGACCGTCGCGCGATCGATCGCGTCGGGTGATCGCGGTCGACGGCTGCGACCGGCCCGCCGAGACACCGAGATCGGACGCGTCGCCGTCGCCTTCGACGAGATGCTCGACGGCGTCGAGGGAGCCGAGCGAGCGGCCCTCGACGCCGAGACCCGGGTACGGGCGTTCGTGTCGGATGCCGCCCATGAGCTGCGCACCCCGGTCGCGGGCATGCGTGCCGCCGCCGACACCCTCGTGCGCGCCCCGGTGGACGCCGCCGACCGCGAGCGTCTCGCGACACACGTCGTCCGCGAGGCGCAGCGGGCCTCGCGCCTCATCGACGACATGCTGCTCATGGCTCGGGTCGACGAGGGGATCTCGCTCGACCTGCGACCGGTCGATCTCGGAGCCGCCCTGCTCGCCGACGTCGAGCGACAGCGGCTGCGCCGTCCGTCCCTCGACCTGCGCGTCGAGGCGCCCGACGGACCGGTGGTCGTCGATGCCGACGCCGAGCGTGTCTCGCAGATCGTCGGCAACCTGATCGACAACGCCGCCCGAGCGACCGGAGGCGCGGGCCGGGTCACGATCTCGCTCGAAACCGGCCCGGAGGAGGTCGGCATCGTGGTCGCCGATGACGGCCCCGGGGTTTCCGAGGCCGATCGCGAGCGCGTCTTCGATCGCCTCGTGCGACTCGACGCGGCACGTCGGTCGAGCGACGGAGGCGCGGGTCTCGGACTCCCGATCGCCCGCGGTCTCGCGCGGGCGCACGGCGGCGACCTCGCCTGCGAGGGCCCGGCGTGTGCGCTCGGGGGTGCGGAGGGTACCGGGGGTGCCGTCTTCCGGTTGACGCTGCCCGTCGCCGCCGGGCGGCCTGCCGGGGCTCCCGTCGCCGTCCGCGACGTCGCGCCCGCGGCGCGTCCCTAAGCCCCTCCTCTGCCTCTGCCCCCGCAACGAAGTGTCGCGTCAGGTCGATGTTTCGCGCCGACACCCACCGTCAGCGACACTTCGTTTGAGAGGGGGGAGGGGGGGAAAAGGGGAGGGACTACGCGCCCGCGAAGCGGTCGTAGCTCGCGTCGACCTCGGGGTCGACGACGCGTCGGGAGGCATCCGCGTCGTGCCAGGCGACGATCTCGCGGGCTCCGTCGGCGAAGGCGACCCGTGCCTCCCAGTCCGGGGCGAGCGCCCGCAGCTTGCTCGTGTCGAAGACGCCGGGGTGGCTGCGGTCGCCGCGGAGCGACGCGTCCCACGACGGCTCGAGCTCGACGAGGTCGTGCGTCGTGCGATGGATCAGCGTCGGCGTCGTGACTCCGGCCGCGTCGGCGAGGGTGCGGGCGATCATGTTCCACGTCAGCAGCTCGGGCGACGTGATGTTGAACGCCTCGCCGATCGCGCCGGGGTGCCCGAGCAGCTCCACGAACGCCCGGGCGAAGTCGCTCGAGTGCGTCAGCGCCCAGAGGGACGTGCCGTCACCGTGCAGGGCGACGGGGGCTCCGCGACGGAGGCGGTCGATGGTCGTCCAGCCGCCCAGCAGGGGCACGTGCGTCTCGTCGTAGGTGTGCGACGGGCGGACGACCGTGACGGGGACCCGACCCGCCGTGTGCTCCGTCCGCAGCAGCGCCTCGCACGCGATCTTGTCGCGCGCGTAGGCCGACCACGGGTTGTGCAGTGGGGTCGCCTCGTCGATCGGCAGCCGCGACGGCGGCTTCTGATACGCCGAGGCGGAGCTGATGAACACGTACTGATCGGTGCGGTCGGCGAAGATCCGGAGCGACTGGGCGAGCTGATCGGGGGTGTAGGTCAGGTAGTCGGCGACGGAGTCGAAGTGTCGACCGTCCACTGCAGCTGCGGTCGCCGCCTCGTCGCGGACGTCGGCGACGATCTGCTCGACCCCGTCCGGGAGGGGGCGGCTCGACGTGCTGCCCCGGTTCAGCACCGTCACGGCCGAGCCCCGGGCATGCGCCTCGCGGACCACCGCCGCACTGATCTGCCCGGTGCCACCGATCACGAGGAGGGACGTCTGCGTCATCGGTCCACTCTCCTCTCCTCGGCGAACGATGTGTCGCGTCGGGCTGATGTTCCCCGCGAACATCGACCGTTAGTGACACTTCGTTGCAGGGCCACCGAACGATGTGTCGCGTCGGGCTGATGTTCCCTCCGAACATCGACCGTTAGTGACACTTCGTTGGGGGAGGGGGCAGCAGGCGCATGCCGCCGACGGCATGACCGCAGGAGGATGATGGCGGGATGCATCCCGACACCGTCGCCGCGCCTCCCGAGCAAGCCGGCACGGCCGCCTTCCGAGCGGCCCGCGACACCCTCATCGGCCTGGCCGACGACCTCGACCGTGCCAGCGACGTCTTCTCCTGGCCCGACGTCGGCGAGCACTTCAACTGGGCGACCGACTGGTTCGACGTCGTCTCCCGCGGCAACGAGCGCACCGCCCTCTGGATCGTCGAGGAGGACGGTTCCGAGCAGCGCGTCTCGTTCGAGGCGATGTCGCGCCGCAGCGACCAGGTCGCCGCCTGGCTGCACGGGCTCGGCGTCGCGCACGGCGACCACGTCATGCTCATGCTCGGCAACCAGGTCGAGCTGTGGGAGTCGATGCTCGCCGTGATGAAGGTCGGCGCCGTGATCCTGCCGACGTCGACGGTGCTCGGCTCGGCCGATCTCGCCGACCGGATCGACCGCGGTCTCGTCCGCCACGTCATCGCGAACGCGTCCGACGCGGCCGCCTTCGACGGCATCCCCGGGATCGACGCGATCACGCGCATCGCGGTGGGCCCGGGAGGTGGCGCGGGCGCCGGTACCGGCGACGGACCCGAAGGAGGCGCGGTGCCGGCAGGCGAGGCCGGCTCCGCACCCGACGGCTGGGTCTCGTACGCGGACTCGCACCGTGCCTCCTCGGAGCGCCCCGCCGTCGTCACGGCGACCGACGACCCCTGCCTCGTCTACTTCACGTCGGGCACGACGAGCAAGCCGAAGATGGTCGTGCACTCCCACGCGTCGTACCCGGTCGGTCACCTCAGCACGACGTACTGGCTCGGGGTGCGACCCGGCGACGTGCACATGACGATCTCGTCGCCGGGCTGGGGCAAGCACGCGTGGAGCTGCTTCTTCGCCCCGTGGACCGCCGAGGCCACCGTCTTCGTCTACAACTACGGACGGTTCCGGGCGGCGGAGCTGCGCGACCAGCTCGAGCGCGCCTCCGTGACGTCGTTCTGTGCGCCTCCGACCGTGTGGCGCATGCTGATCCAGTCGTCGCTGGGCGAGCGCCCCCGCGCTCTGCGCGAGGCGCTGTCGGCCGGGGAGCCGCTCAACCCCGAGGTCATCGGACGCGTGCGGCAGGGGTGGGGTCTCGACATCCGCGACGGCTACGGGCAGACCGAGACGACCGCGATCATCGCGAACGCGCCCGGAGGCACGATCAAGGCCGGCTCGATGGGTCGCGCCCTGCCCGGCGTCGACGTGGTGCTCGTCGACCCGGTGACGGGGGCGATCGGTGACGAGGGGGAGGTCTGCCTCGATCTGACCACCCGACCCGTCAACCTGATGTCGGGGTATCTCGGCGATGCCGCGCGCACGGAGTCCGCGATGCGCGACGGACTGTTCCACACCGGCGACGTCGCCTCGCGCGATCGCGACGGCATGATCACGTTCATCGGCCGGACCGACGACATCTTCAAGTCGTCCGACTACAAGATCTCGCCCTTCGAGGTCGAGAGCGTCCTGATCGAGCACCCGGCCGTGGCGGAGTCGGCTGTCGTGCCCGCCCCGGACGAGACGCGACTCAACGTCGTCAAGGCGTACGTGACGCTCGCCGAGGGCTGGGCGCCGGACGCCGAGACGGCCAAGGCCGTGCTCGCCCACGCGCGGACGGCGCTACCCGCCTACGAGCGCGTGCGCCGCGTCGAGTTCATGGAGTTGCCGAAGACGATCTCGGGCAAGATCCGCCGTGTCGAGCTGCGCGAACGCGAGGAGGCGGCGGTCGCCCCGGGCGGGCAGGCCCTGTCGGGCGAGTGGCGCGACGAGCAGTTCCCGGAGCTCAAGACGCCGTAGCTGCCCGAGTCCGCGTGGTCTTCCGAACGAAGTGACCCGTTCGGTCGGTGTTGCGGGGAAACATCGACCCGACGCGACACATCGTTGGGAAGGGGTAGGCGTCAGGCGCCGCGCGGCAGCTCCGCGCCGGCGGCCCAGACGCGGTCGACGGCCCAGTCGTCCGTCCACGCGACGGCGTCCGCCGCGGAGCCGGGAGCGAGCCGCCCCAAGCGGTCGCCGAGCCCGAGCGCGCGGGCCGGGACGACGGTGAGCGCCGCGACGGCATCGACGATCGGGACACCGGCCTGCTCGACGGCGACGCGGAGAGCGCGGTCCTGGGTGAGAGTCGACCCGGCGATGGTCGTCGTCCCGGTCAGCATCGCGACCCCGGCGTCGACCGTGACGGCCAGTTCGCCGATGCGGTAGTCGCCGTCGGTCGCTCCGGCGGCGGCCATCGCGTCCGTGATCAGCGCGACGCGCCCCGGAGCCGCCCGCATCAGCAGTGCGGCCACGGCCGGGTGCACGTGCACACCGTCCAGGATCAGCTCGATCGTCACGCGATCGTCGGCGACCGCCGCGGCGAGCGGCCCCGGGTCGCGGTGGTGGATGCCGTTCATCGCGTTGAAGGCGTGCGTCACCATCGTGGCTCCGCGGTCGAACGCCGCCCGGGTGAGGTCGTAGTCCGCCTCGGTGTGACCGACGGCCGCGATCGCCCCGGCCGAGACGAGTCGCTCGACGGCGTCGAGGCCGCCGGGCAACTCGGGCGCGATCGTGACCTGCCGCACGATGCCCTCGCCCGCCGCGAGCAGGGCGTCGACGGTGTCGGACTCGGGCGCGAGCAGGAAGTGCGGCGCGTGGGCTCCCCGCCGGTCGGGCGCGAGGAACGGCCCCTCGAGATGCGCTCCGAGCACGAGCGGGTCGTCGCGCATCAACTCGCGGATCAGCCCGAGCGACCGCGACAGCGTCGGGACGGGGTTCGCGACCAGGCTCACGAGCGACCGGGTGGTGCCGTGCCGCCGGTGCAGGGCGAGGGCCGCGGTCAGGTCGTCGGCTCCGTCGTCGAACGCGTGCCCACCGCCGCCATGCGTGTGCAGGTCGATCAGGCCGGGCGTGAGGGTCGCTCCGCCGAGGTCGATGGTGACGTCGGCGGGCGGGTGGGTCGTGCCTCCGGCCGGATCGCCGGAGGCGCGGGCCGGGTCGACGACGCCGGTCGCGGTGATCGTGTCACCGTCGACGAGCATCCAGAACCCGGTCGCCTCGCCGTCGACGTCGATCTTGCGGGCGTTCGTGAACAGGATCGTCATGCGCGCGCCTCCCGTCGGGAGACCAGCACGCCCGTGACGAGCGCGACCACGGCGAAGACACCGCCGACGACGGGGTGGCCGAGCATGAACCAGGCCACGACGACGGCGCCCATGACGGCGATCTCGACGAGGGCCTTGCCGACGGAGTCCGTCGCGATCGGCGCTCGCGGCGACCGGAACAGCCCCCAGACGACGACGGCGAACAGGGGAGCGCCGATCATGAACAGGACGCCCGGCCACGGGAACGGCCACGCGTAGTAGCCCCAGACGCCCAGGCTGACGAACGCGAACACCTCGGAGGCGAAGCGGACGACGTCGAGGGCGGTGATCCGCCGCCCGCCGAGGCCGCCGGGACCGCGCCCGTCGGCCGGCGACGAGGGAGGCACGTCGTGCGTCACGATCTCACCGGAAGACGATCGTGCGGGCACCGTCGAGCAGCACGCGGTCCTCGGCGAACCAGCGCACGGCCTGGGTCAGGGTGCGGCTCTCCTCGTCCTGACCGATCGCCATGAGTTCGGGGGCGCTGCGGGTGTGGTCGACCCGGACGACGTTCTGCTCGATGATCGGGCCCTCGTCGAGGTCGCTCGTGACGAAGTGCGCCGTGGCGCCGATCAGCTTCACCCCTCGGGCGTGGGCCTGGCGATACGGGTTCGCGCCCTTGAAGCCGGGCAGGAAGGAGTGGTGGATGTTGATGGCGCGCCCCTCGAGGGCCGCGCACAGCTCGGGGCTGAGGATCTGCATGTAGCGCGCCAGCACGACGAGCTCGATGTCGTAGCGGTCGACGGCCTGCAGCACGCGGGCCTCGAACGCGGCCTTGTCGTCGGGGCCGGTGACGGCGTGCTGCTCGAACGGGACGCCGTAGAACTCGGCCAGGCCGCCGAGGTCGGGGTGGTTCGCGAGCACGAGCGGGATCTCGATCGGCAGTTGCCCGGCCCGCTGACGGAACAGCAGGTCGTTCAGGCAGTGCGCCGCCGTGCTCGCGAGCACGAGTGTGCGGGTCGGGCGGCCGACCACGTCGAGCTTGGCCTGCATGTCGTAGCGGTCGATGACGGGCGCGAGCGCCGCCTCGAACGCGTCGCGCGACCCTGGAGCCTCGACCTGCAGTCGCATGAAGAACATGCCGGTGTCGTCGCTCGAGAACTGGGCCGACTCGGTGATGTTGCCTCCGGCCTCGACGACCGCCCCGCTGATGGCGTGGACGATTCCCGGCTGGTCGCGGCAGACGAGTGTCAGGGTCCAGTGGGTCGTGGTCGAGATGTCGGCATCGGGCACCCGATCAGGGTAGCGGTGCGGGCGGTGGGAGGCGGTGCGCTCACGGACCGCGCCTCACCGGCGTGTCGAGTGGCGGGCGGAAGCCTGGTAGACTATGTGGGATGACTTCAGTGAGCGGCTCCTTCCGGGCCCCCGAGGTCTCGGCTTTCACTCGCACCGACCCTCGTGTCGGCGGCCGCTCGGCGTTCGCGCCGCTCCTCGACTTGACCCGTCGTCCAGACGACACCCGCCCCACCGGATCTCGAGGAGAAACCCCATGAACACCGCTGTCGGAGAAACCCTGGTCTACCCGCACCACGGAGCCGTCACGATCACCGCCTCGACCGACCGCGTCGTCAAGGGCGAGAAGAAGACCTACCTCACCATGAAGGTGCACACGAGCGAGCTCGAGATCCAGCTGCCCGTCGACAACCTCGAGCTGGTCGGCGTCCGCGAGGTCATCGACGACGCCGGCGTCCAGGCCGTCTACGACGTGCTGCGCGCCGACATGGTCGAGGAGCCCGGCAACTGGTCGCGCCGTTACAAGGCCAACCAGGAGAAGATGGCGACCGGCTCGGTCTACCGCGTGAGCGAGGTCGTGCGCGACCTGTGGCGCCGTGAGGTGCAGAGCGGTGTCTCGGCCGGCGAGAAGCGTCTGCTGCAGAAGGCGCGGCAGATCCTCGTGTCCGAGCTCGCCCTCGCGCTCGGCGTCGACGACGAGAAGGCCTCGGAGCAGCTCGACGAGGTCCTGGCGACCGTTCCCGCCTGAGCCCTGCCCCTGCGTCAGCAAGCGCCCCGTCCGACTCGTTCGGCCGGGGCGCTTCTGCGTCTCCGCGCGATCGCACGCGTCGGGGGACACTGACGACAGCCGAGCCTGGATGTGACGGACACTCGAACCGCGTAAGGTCGGGCGTGATGGACGCGTTCGGCGCTCCACCAGGCGGTGTCTGTCTTCGCGTTCCCTGCCCGTGAAGCTCACGCGGGGCAGGCGCCACCGGGTCGCATCCTCCCTCGGGAGGGTGCGGCCCCCTCTCGAGGGCTCGAGCTCCTGGCGGGTGTCCGCCGCAGCGTCTGGCAGGCGTCTGCTACGCCGCCCGTCACCGCGTCCGCTGCTGCGCCCGTCGTCGTCGACGGCCGCGTTCGAGGCGGTCGCTGCGAGCTTGCAGCGACCCACGAGTCGGACCTCCCTGCCGTGAGCTCGGGACCGGCGCCGTGGGCCGCCGAACGCCAACCCTCTGCGGGTGGGCTGAGTCCAATAACACTCACCAAAGTGGTGCTCGTCAAGCCCAACCGGCCGATGCGGCAAAATCTCTCGGTTGATCTATAATTGCTGATCAACCCGGCTTTTACCTAGTTAGCCGAACTAGCCGGAATCGCGCCTTGATCCACTTAACGCATTTAGTTAGACGGTCTAGCGATGGCGTGGCAAAATTGTCTCGTGCCGGTTCACGGCGGCGCAGAACAATTCGATAGTTCCCCTCAGATCACGCAGGGTGATCAGGAATGAGATGAACATGACCACGCTGTACGCGGGCCCGACGCGAGCACACGCTCACGCCAACCACGCCACCCTTGATGACGCTGCACGGCGTCACGACGTCGCTGCTTTCGAAAGCGGCTCCCTCTTCACCGAAGTACGCGACACCGCTCGTCAGCGCACCTTGGCCGTGGCCGCCAGTGCCACGGTCGGCATGTGCGTGACGCTCGTCGCCGCCATCCTCGTCGCCGTCGGGGCCATCCAGTGAGCGCCGACGCCGGTCGCGAGCTGCGGCACCTCGAGCTCGCGCCGACCCAGCCGCTCGATCTGAGCGAGTTGTTCGGTCTCCGCGACGACATGGCTGCCGTCGATGGCTCGGAGGTGGCCGCGTGACGGGTTCCTTCGCGGCCCGCGCGCTCCAGCACGAAGACGTCGAGGCTCATGCCTCCTACTACGTCGAGTCCGTCGATTCGGTCGACGACCTCGACTAGACACCGGCCGGTTCTGTCGGCCCTCGCCTGACGCCCTGCTCGCGCGGGGCGTTCGGCGTTTATCGGGCGCGGCGCCGTCCACGCGTGCGCCCGCTATACGTTCGCGCGCAACCGCCGGTCGAGCACCGTCAGTGCGACGAGCACGACGGCGAGCCCCAGGATGACGAGCGCGAGCACGTGCAACCCGCTCGTGGACGGGGCCGCGCCATAGACCCCGCCGATCAGGCTGGAGGAGGCGATCGCCCCGATGTAGATCGAGGTGCGCGACAGCCCGGCGGCCGTCCCGATCATGCTCGACGGCACCTGCCGGTACATGGCGGCCTGGTTCGACACCGATGCGAGCCCCTGCGGCAGTCCGAACACGGCGGCGACCAGTACGAACATCCAGACGGGGGAGCCGCCGTCGAGTGCGAGCAGCAGCACCCCGCCGATCAGAGGCACCGTCGCGGCGACGATCAGCGGGCCGCGGATGCCCGCGCGGCGGGCGAACACGAACGACACGACTCCCGCGACCACGGCGCCGGGCAGCTGCACGAGGCCTGCCTGCGAGCTCGGCAGCCCACCGACGTCCTGGACCCACTGTGAGAATCCGTACGTCATCGTGTAGGTGATGCCGTAGACGACGAAGAGGCGCAGGTACGTGCGGGTCAGGGCTCCGTTCGAGGCGAGCACGCGCACGTCGATGAACGGCGCCGTGGCCCGGAGCTCCCACGCGATGAGCGCGGCCAGCGCGGCGACGGCCACCCCGAGCAGCCACCACCAGCCCTCGCCGAGGTCGAGCAGGAAGACGAGCAGCGCCGACACGGTCACCGCGAACAGCGCGAGCCCGGGCAGGTCGATCGCCTTGGCGAGGGGCAGCGGCGTGGCCGTGCCCCGGCGGGGGCGGAGCTGGTCCGACGGCATCCACACGGCCGCGAGCACGAGGCCGGCACCGGCGAGCGGCACGTTGACGAGGAAGATGGAGTGCCAGCCGAACAGCCCGATCAACGCGCCGGCCAGGGCGGGCCCCGCGGCGGCCGAGGCGAGGGACGAGATCGACAACCCACCCAGCACGAGCGGCGGCGTGGGCACGTTCAGCCGGTCGGACTGGTTGCGGATCGCGGTCATCGCCGCCGGATACGCGGCGGACGTGCCGATGCCGATCAGCACGCGCGCCGCGATGGCCCCGCCGAACGACGTCGCGACCTCGGGCAGGATGCCGGCGACGATCACGAGCACCATGCCCGACACGAAGATCTTCTTCGGGCCGAAGCGGTCGGCGAGCTTGCCCATCGTCGGCTGCCCGATCGCGCTCGCGAGGTAGAGGGCGGCGACGAGCCAGATCGCCTGCGCCGCGCCGATGCCGAGATCATGCGAGATGGGCGCCAGGGCCACCGCGATCATCGTGGTGTTGATCGGATTGAGCAGCGGCCCGAACAGCAGCGGGACGACGAACTTCGGCCCGAACGGTCGGGCATCGTGAGACGTGCGGGCGAGGCGGCGATCGGCGCGCATGGGGGCCGTGGTCGCGTCGCTGGTGGCGGGGGGCGTGTTGGCGGTGTCCGTGGTGATTCGCCTACTTCGATTCGGGGGTGCCGCTGACGGCGCCGGTCGTGGTCGTGGTGCTGCCCGGCGCGTCGTCGCCGTCGACGACCCCGGGGATGGCTCGGTCGAGCAGGCCCAGCGCCCGCTCGACGGTGGCGAGGTCGGCGGGCTCGAGCAGGTCGGCCAGGCGGCGCGCGAGCACGTCGACACGGTGCGACCGGGTGGAGGCGCGCATCGCCCGACCGGCCTCCGTCACGTCGACGAGGCTGCGGCGCGCATCAGCCGGGTCGGGCGTCTTCGTGACGAGACCGAGCTCGTCGAGGGCGGCGATGGTGAGACCCATCGACTGGGGGCGGACACCCTCGAGCCGGGCGAGATCGGCCGTCGATCGGGGCCCGCCCCGGTGCAGGTGGCCGACCACCGCCTCCTGAGACATCGACAGATTGAGTGACGCGTCGCCGCCCTGTCCGCTGCGGTCGCGCAGCGTGCGCCGTACGCGGCCCGTGACCGAGATGAGGTGCTCGGCGAGGTCGACCGGATCGGTGGACGAGGAGGCGCGGGTCGAGGGGGTGGGCACGCCCCGACTCTATAACTCGCCAGGTGAACTTGCAAGGTTGCCTGTCAATCGTTCCGACGCCCACGGGGTCTGAACGACGTCGCTCTCTAGCCGGATCGCGCCTCCGCGGGTATCATCGACCCTGGTCGTGCGGCACGCGCGGCCCCGGGCGTGCACGTAGGCGCGCAGTCGGGATCACCACCCTCCTCGGAGCGGCGCGCAGACAGCGCCCCCGGGATGCAGGAACGGCGCCCGCCGACACGGCTCCTGCCGTCGGAGAGTTCCACCGTCATGACCATCGCACCGCTGCGCCCCGAGGCGCGCACCGCGTCCCCCGCCTTCCCGTGGGCCGGCCTCGTCGCCCTGGCCGTCGCCACGTTCCTGTCCATCTCGGGCGAGGTGCTGCCGACCGGCCTCCTGCCCGAGATGAGCGCCGACCTCGGCGTCAGCGAGTCCGAAGTCGGCCTGCTCGTCAGCGTCTTCGCGTTCACCGTCGTGCTGACGAGCACCGGGCTCACGCACCTCACCCGGCGGCTCGCCCGGCACCGCCTCGTCGTCGGCCTGATCGTCGTGCTCGCGATCAGTGCGGCTCTGACCGCCATCGCGCCGACGTACGAGCTCGTGGTCGCCTCCCGTGTGCTGGGTGGCCTGGCGCACGGTGTCTTCTGGGCCGTCGGCGGCGCGTACGCCGGCCACCTCGTACCGCGCGAGCAGGTCGGACGCGCGCTCGCCGTCGCCCTCAGCGGTGGCACCCTCGCGTTCGTGCTGGGGGTGCCGCTCGGCACGGCGCTCGGCCAGGCCCTCGGCTGGCGCGCGGCGTTCGCCGTGCTCGCCGCCGCGATGGCGCTCGGCGCCCTGCTCGTCTGGAGGCTGCTGCCGCCCGTCGCGGGTGCACCGCGCCGCGTGCAGGCAGGTGCCGGCGGCGAGGCCGATGCCGGTGCCGCGCGGGTCGAGTCGTCGGAGCCCCGGCCCGAGACCGCGTCGATCGGGACGGCGCACCGTCCGGCCCCGTCCGTGCTCGGGATCGTGCTGAGCTGCCTCGTCACGATGGTGTTCATGGTCGGGCACTATTCGTTCTTCACGTACATCGCGCCGTACCTGACCCGCTCGTCGGGGCTGCCCGAGTCGGCGCTCAGCGGCGCGCTCTTCGCATTCGGCATCGCAGGAGCCGTCGGCCTGCTCATGGTCGGGCTCTTCCTCGGGCGTCGTCCGCGCGTCAGCGTGCCGATCGGCATGGGTGTCGTCGCGGCGGCCGTCGCGGCGATGGTGTTCTTCGAGGGCAGGCCGACCCCGTCGCTCGTGGCGTTCGTCGTCTGGGGCGTCATGTTCGGGGCGCTGCCGCCGCTGCTCCAGACCCGCATGCTCCAGGTCGCCCCGTCGCGTCTGCGTGACATCGCCAGCGCGTTCTACACCACCGGGTTCAACGCCGGGATCGGAGGAGGCGCGCTCATCGGCGCCCTCGTCCTCGACGGCCCCGGACTCGACGCCCTGCCCGTGCTGTACGTCGGCACGGCCGTCGTGGTGCTGGTCGGCGTGGTCGCGACCGACCGTCTGCTCGCGCGCCGGTCCGCTCGCGGCTGAGCCGCGCCTCCCGGGCGCTCGCGCGCGGCTACGGAGTGGGCGTCGCCGACTCGGTGCCGGGCGAGAGCGTCCGCGTCATGAGCCCGGCGATGAGCTTCTGCCCGGCGTCGTTGGGGTGGATGCCATCCGTGGTCGACAAGAGCCCACTCGTCGCGAGGCCCTCGCTGGGCAGCACCTCGTCGAGCCCGACGTAGAGGGCGCCGTTGTCGCTGGCGACCTTCTTGATCGCGGCGAGGTACTCCGAGAACGGTGCCTGGAACCCGTCCGCGATCGATGTGCCCGGCACGAACTCGCCGATCAGCACGATCGACGGCTTGCTGTCGAGCTTCGTCAGGGCCGAGACGAGCTCGTCGTACTTCTTCTGCAGGGCCGCCGGCTTCTCGGTGCTGGCGTCGTTGCCCCCGAGCGAGATCGTGATCACGTCGGGGTGGGTGGCCTTCACGGCGTCGAGGTAGGCGGGCAGATCGGCCAGGAAGGTGTCGACCGTGGCGCCCGAGTGCGTCGAGTCGTAGCTGACGATGCCCTTGTCGCGGTCGCCGTCGAAGACCGTGAACCCCTCGAGTGTGACGTCGTCGACCGCCGAGATCGTGACGTCATGCTCGAAGCGGTCGAGCCCGGAGACACGGGTGATGTTGCCCGCGCTCGTGACGTCGCCGCCCGAGGCCGTGTCGACGTCGACCGCCGAACCGCCGTCGATCGCGTAGCGGAACGTGCCGCCGCCACCCGACCACCAGATGTCGAGGTCGGTGCCCGTGAAGACGTAGGTGGTCGTCGCACCCGCCCCGAGCTGCACGGCGCGGTACCCGAGATCGGGGGCGTTCAGTGTCGGCTCGACGGAGCCCTCGCTCTCGGCCGCCCAGCGGCCCCACGTCGAGTCGGGCGCGTACACGGCGTAGGCGGCGGGTCGGTAGCCGAGCCCGCCGGCGACCCCCTCGACGGGGTAGGCCTCGCGGAGGTTCTCGCGGGTCATGTCGATCCAGCGGTCGGCCAGCGACGACGCGCCCTGGCCCTCGCTGATCGAGTCGCCGATGGCGAGCCAGTTCGCCGGCTTCGTGTCGCGCTGGGCGAGGGCCGTCGTCCAGGTCGCGAGCGGATCGGCCGCGGGGGTGGGCGTCGCGGCCGTGCACGCACCGAGCAGCACGAGGGCAGCCACCGCCGCCGCGGCGGCCATCGTGGCGCGGAGTCGGCGGGGGCGTCTGCTCGTCATGCCCCGATGCTACGGGCTGCCCGACCGCCCGGACGGGTGACCGCCGGGCGCCTGGGGATGGTTCGATCGGCGCGCGAGCGGGGGAGGAGCCGCACCCTCAGACCTCGCTGACCCGCCCCTCCTCGACGCGCCAGTGCCGGTCGAGCTGCACGGCGTCGAGCATGCGGCGATCGTGTGTGACGAGCAGCAGCGTGCCCTCGTACGACTCCAGCGCGTGCTCGAGCTGCTCGATCGCGGCCAGGTCGAGGTGGTTGGTCGGCTCGTCGAGCACGAGCACGTTGACGCCGCGAGCTTGCAGCAGGGCCAAGGAGGCGCGGGTCCGTTCGCCCGGCGACAACTCGTCCACGGGTCGCGTGACGTGATCGGCCTTGAGTCCAAATTTCGCCAGCAAGGTGCGCACCTCGGCCTGCGGCCACTCGGGCACGAGCGCCTCGAAGGCGTCGGCCAGCGGGGTGGCGCCCGCGAGCAGGGCGCGGGCCTGGTCGATCTCGCCGATCTCGACGCTGCGACCGAGGCTCGCGCTGCCCGTCGTCGGCTCCTGGCGACCGAGCAGGGCGCGCAGCAGGGTCGATTTGCCGGCTCCGTTCGGGCCGGTGATGCCGATCCGGTCGCCGCCGTCGACCTGCAGCGAGACGGGGCCGAGCACGAACGCGTCGTCACCGTCGCCCTGCCGGTAGACCGCCTCCGACAGGGTCGCGACCACCGCGCTCGACCGGGGTGCGCTGCCGATGGTGAACTCGAGCTGCCATTCCTTGCGCGGCTCGTCGACCTCGTCGAGGCGCGCGATGCGGCTCTCCATCTGCCGCACCTTCTGCGCCTGCTTCTCGCTCGACTCGGCGGCGGCCTTGCGTCGGATCTTGTCGTTGTCGGGCGACTTCTTCATCGCGTTGCGGACACCCTGGCTCGACCACTCGCGCTGCACGCGGGCGCGGCCGACGAGGTCGGCCTTCTTGTCCGCGAACTCGTCGTAGGCCTCTCGGGCCTGGCGGCGGGCCGTCTCGCGCTCCTCGAGGTAGGCGTCGTAGCCGCCGCCGAAGACGCGGTTCGACGACTGCGCGAGATCGAGCTCGAGCACGCGTGTCACCGACCGCGCCAGGAACTCGCGATCGTGGCTGACCAGCACGACCCCGCCGCGCTGACCCGCGACGAAGCGCTCGAGACGTTCGAGGCCGTCGAGGTCGAGGTCGTTCGTCGGCTCGTCGAGCAACACGAGGTCGAAGCGCGACAGCAGCAGTGCGGCGAGACCGACGCGCGCGGCCTGTCCGCCCGACAGCGACGTCATCAGGGCGTCCGGGTCGAGGGCCGCGCCCAGGTCGGCGAGCACCACCGGCAGCCGCTCGTCGAGGTCGGCGGCACCACTGGCGAGCCAGCGGTCGAGCGCGGTCGAGTAGACGTCGGCCGGGTCGAGCCCGTCGGCGCGCGGTGCCGGGTCGGGGTCGCCGAGGGCGGCGGCGGCCTTGTCCATCTCGCGGGTCGCTTCGGTGCAACCGGTGCGGCGGCCGATGTAGGTCGCGATCGTCTCGCCGTCGCGGCGCTCGTGCTCCTGCGGCAGATAGCCGACGAACGCGTCGCCCGGCGACAGCGTCACAGTGCCGGCCTGCGGCTCGTCGACGCCCGCGAGGAGGCGCAGCAGCGTCGACTTGCCGGCCCCGTTCACGCCGACCACGCCGACGACGTCGCCGGGAGCGACGGTCAGGTCGAGGTCGTCGAACAGGGTCCGGTGGCCGTGGCCGCCGGCGAGGGCCTTGGCCACGAGTGTCGCGCTCATGACGACCAGTCTCTCAGGCGGGCGCGTCTCGCCCGGCCCGGCCCCCCGACCCCAGTCGGTGCAGCCACGCGGCGGTGAGGTCGAGCGTCGAGGCGAACGCCGCGAGTTCGGGACGGTTCAAGAAGGCGTGGTCGGTGCCGGGCACGACGTGGCGCTCGAGGTCGACGCCGGCCTCGGTGAGCTCGGTGGCGAAGACCTCTCCGGAGGCGCGCATCGCATCGCGCTCGGCGTCCACCATGAGCGTCGGGGGCAGCCCGTCGAGCTCTCGCCCGCCGGCGAACGCGGCCGGGTCGGCGGCCTTCGACCACGACCCGGCGTAGTTGCGGTTCATCCCGTCGAGCGCGAGAGGCGCGTGCCACAGCCGCCGGTGCCCGCGGACGGCCCGCTGCGTCTCGCGGGAGCGCGGCAGCGTCGCGTGGAAGAACCCGTAGGCGAGCAGCAGCCCGACCGGTCGCTCGTCCGCACCGACCGGCGGGCTCAGCCGCAGCGCCGTGGCCGCCGCAAGGCACGCCCCGGCGCTCGCGCCCCCGATGACGACGCCGGGTATCGGTCCCGCGAGGGCGCGGACGGCGCTCAGCACGTCCTCCTCGGCCGCGGGGTAGCGGGCGCGGGGTCGGCTCGCCCCGAGGCCGAGTCGGCCGCCGAACGGCAGCGGGACCGGGGCGAGCGTGTAGTCGACCGTGACGACGGGCACGCCGCGCGCCGCGAGCGACCGTGCCACGTCGTGGGCCTCGGGCTGGTCGAGGTCGCCGCGGAAGAACCCGCCACCGTGCAACCAGACCACGAGCGGGGGAGGCGCGGCTCCGGCTGCGATCGCGGTCGGCGCGTACCGCCGCACGGGCACGGCACCGCGCGGCCCGTCGATCGCCGCACGGGTCACGGCGCTGGTCGTCGCGATCGGCGTGGCGCTGGTCGGCCCGTCGGCCGTCGTGCTGCTCGTCGGGTCGAGATCCGGTGATGCCCCCATGCGCACCGACCCTATCGGCGACCCGCTGCCCGTCCGGTCTGGTGTCGTCCAGCATCGCCCTGGCATGCTCGGACGATGGCTACCCTCACTCGTCCCCGCCGCGGCAAGGTCATCGCGGGTGTCTGCGCGGCGCTCGCCCACCGGTTCGGCGTCAGCCCCTTCCTGGTGCGGCTGTTGTTCGTGCTGTCGATCCTGCTGCCCGGCCCGCAGGTGCTCCTCTACATCGTCCTCTGGGTGCTGTTCCCCAAAGAGGGCCGCTGAGCCCGAGGAGCGACGCCCCCGCGACGCCCCGGCCCCGTCGCGGACTCACCGCCGCGGCAGGGACCTGACCAGCACCTCCTGGAGGTAGCCCAGCCAGTCGAAGACGTCGTGCATCATCAGCGTCTGCGGGTCGTCGCTCGGGGCGAAGCCGTCGGCGGTGACGCCGAGGCGCGAGCCGAGCGTGAGGCGCAGATCGGTGAGGGTGCGGAGCCAGGACTGCTGGGCCGCGCGGTCGAGCGTCGTCCCCTCCGTCTCGAGCGACGCGAGCAGCACGGAGGCGTTCTCGATCTTGCGGCGGGTGAGGTCGTCGGCGGTGAACCTGCGGAACTCGGCCGCCGCCTCGTCGTCGCCCCGGTAGGCGTCGGGCAGCAGGCGGGCCACGGCCGGATCGTCCGGGTCGCCCGCCTCGAGGACGCCGACCACCTGTCGCGTCAGATCGGCGAGCAAGGTGCGCTCGTGCTCGGCGAGGTTGACGCGCACGCCGTCACCGCGGACCCGGCCGAACGGGAGGATGCTCACGCCTCGTCCTCCTTCGACAGGGTCGCCCAGAGGCCGTAGTCGTGCATGGCCTCGACGTGCCGCTCCATCTCCTCGCGGTTGCCGGAGGCGACGACGGCGCGCCCCTCGGTGTGGACGCGCATCATGAGCCGCTTCGCCTCGCCCTTACCGAGCCCGAAATAGGTCTGGAACACGTACGAGACGTAGGACATGAGGTTGACCGGGTCGTCCCAGACGAGCGTCACCCACGGCACGTCGGGCGCGACGCGGAGGCGCGTGTCGGTCTCGTCGAGTGTCAGGGTCACCCCCTCAGACTGACACGTCCCGCGGGCGGGAGTGCGCACGCTCGGTCAGCAGCACGGCGGCCACCCCGCCGGCACACAGGGCGAAGCCGAGCAGCGTCGTCGCGGTGATCGGCTCGTCGAGGAGGAGCGCCCCGGCGAACGCGGTCGTCGGGGCGACCAGGAACAGCAGCGCGTTCAACGCGGTGACGTCGATGCGCCGCAGCAGCCACCAGTAGAGGCCGTACGCCATCAGCGTGGGAAAGACGGCCGTCGTCGCGACCGCGACCCAGAACGAGGGCGATGTCGGCGGGACGAGCGCGCCGGTCGCGGCGGCCAGCACGACGTAGAACACCGAGGCCGCGACGAGGTGCACGGTCAGTGCCCCGACGATGCTCGGCGCGACCGTCGCGCGGCGCTGGAGGAAGGTACCCACGACCAGGCAGGCCATCGCGGCGGCGGGCAGGAGGTACGCGATCGGCGGGGCGTCGGAACCGCCGAGCTGCGACGAGACGACGAGCCCGACCCCGACGGCCCCGACGCCGAGACCCAGCCACTGGGAGCCCCGCACCCGCAGGCCGAGCAACGGGCCGACCAGGGTCGCGACGACGATCGGCTGCACCGCGTCGATGAGGGCCGTGGTGCCTGTCGCGATGCCGGCGCCGAGGGCCGCGTACACGAACGCGCAGTACCCGGCCTGCGCGAACAGACCGATCAGCGCCTGCCGCGTCAGCTCGCGGCGGGGGAGGCCGCGGAGGGCCCGTGTCGCCACGGTCACGACGAGCAGCACGAGCGCGGTGGGCGCGGAACGCCACAACAGCAGGGTCGGCGCCGGTGCCTCGGTCGTCGCGAGGGCGGCGATGACGAACCCCGAGCTCCAGCTCGCGACGAACGCGAGCGACGCCACGACGGTGAGGGCGACGCGGGCGGCCGGCCGGTCGAGCGCACGAGGTATACCGATCTGTGTAGTCATGGGGCTCACTATACAGATCGGTATAATCGACGGCATGACGATCACCGTTCCCGATCTCGCACCGCTCACCCCCGGCGCACGACGGCTGCTCGACGCCGCGTCGACCCTGTTCTACGAGCGGGGCATCCACGCGGTCGGCGTCGACACGATCGCCGAGGCCGCCGGTGTCACGAAGAAGACCCTCTACGACCGCTTCGGATCGAAGGAGGCGCTGGTGCTGTCGTACCTGCAGCACCGGGACGCGAGATGGCGGGCCCACCTCCACGCCCATCTCGACCGCGTCCCCGAGCCCGGCACGGCTCGCGTGCTCGCCGTCTTCGACGCCACGACGACGTGGGCGGACGACAACCTGAGCAAGGGCTGCTGCATCATCAACGCCCGGGCCGAGATCGACGTCACCGACGCCTCCCTCCTGCCCGAGCTCACGCGGCAGAAGGTCTGGCTGCTCGACGTGTTCGTCGGGCTCTGCCGTGAGGCCGGCGTCGCGGACGCCGAGGCGACGGGGCGGGCCCTGATGCTGCTGCACGAGGGGGCGATGGTGACGGTCGGTCTGGGCACGTTCGCGCACCCGTTCGACGAGGCGCGCGAGGTGGCACGCGCCGTGCTCGCGAGGTGACGGGCGTGGTCGCCGGCACCGTGCCTCCTCGTGTCGTTCCCCCAGGTGTCGGGGCCTTCTGATCGCGGGGCTGTTCTTGTTATGCTGGCCGCGTCGCGACTGGCGTTCAGGTGGGCAACCATCGGGGAGCGACTGACACACGGTTGGTGGCCGTACGCCTGGGCCACGACACCAGACCCCCGTCCGTTCCGTGTGCCAAGGAGCCCTGCCGTGACCTACACCCCCGCCACCACTGCGAGCGACACCCGCAAGCTGCCGTCCACGTTCAACGACCCGCTGTCGGTCGTCGACCCCGAGATCGCCCAGGTGCTCGAGCTCGAGCTCGGTCGTCAGCGCGACTACCTCGAGATGATCGCGTCCGAGAACTTCGTGCCCCGCGCCGTGCTCGAGTCGCAGGGCTCCGTGCTGACGAACAAGTACGCCGAGGGCTACCCCGGTCGCCGGTACTACGGCGGCTGCGAGTACGTCGACGTCGCCGAGAGCCTCGCCATCGAGCGCGCCAAGTCGCTGTTCGGCGCCGACTTCGCCAACGTCCAGCCGCACTCGGGTGCCCAGGCCAACGCAGCGGTGCTGGCCGCGCTCGCGACGCCCGGCGACACGATCCTCGGCCTCGAGCTGTCGCACGGGGGCCACCTCACGCACGGCATGAAGCTCAACTTCTCGGGCAAGCTCTACAACGCCGTCGCGTACGAGGTCGACCCGACCACGTACTTGATCGACATGGACATCGTTCGACAGCAGGCCCTCGAGCACAAGCCGAAGGTGATCATCGCCGGCTGGTCGGCCTACCCGCGCCAGCTCGACTTCGCCGCGTTCCGCGCGATCGCCGACGAGGTCGGCGCCTACCTGTGGGTCGACATGGCGCACTTCGCCGGTCTCGTCGCCGCGGGGCTGCACCCGTCTCCGGTGCCGCACGCGCACGTGGTCTCGTCGACCGTGCACAAGACGCTCGCCGGCCCGCGCTCGGGCGTCATCCTGTCGAACCACGAGCCGCTGTTCAAGAAGCTCAACTCCGCCGTCTTCCCGGGTCAGCAGGGCGGCCCGCTGATGCACGTCATCGCCGCCAAGGCCACCGCGTTCAAGCTCGCGGCCGAGCCCGAGTTCAAGGACCGCCAGGAGCGCACCCTGCGCGGGGCGCGCCTCCTTGCCTCGCGTCTGACGGCCGACGACGCCAAGGCGGCCGGCATCGACGTGCTCACCGGCGGCACCGACGTGCACCTCGTGCTCGTCGACCTGCGCGCCAGCGAGGTCGACGGCAAGCAGGCCGAAGACCTCTTGCACCAGGTCGGCATCACGGTCAACCGCAACTCCGTCCCGTGGGACCCTCGCCCGCCGATGGTCACCTCGGGCGTCCGCATCGGCACGCCCGCCCTCGCGACGCGGGGCTTCGGCGACGAGGAGTTCACCGAGGTCGCCGACGTCATCGCCTCCGCGCTGATGCCGGACCCCGATCTCGAGGCGCTCGCGGCTCGCGTGAAGGTGCTGACCGACGCGTTCCCGCTCTACGCGTGAGCGACGCCGTCTCGACCGCGATCCGCGTCGACGGCACGGCGCTCGCCGCGGCAGTGAAGGACGACCTGCGTGAGCGGGTGTCCGTGCTGCGCGAGCAGGGCGTCGTGCCGGGGCTCGGGACGATCCTCGTCGGTCAGAACCCCGGTTCGCTCTCGTACGTCGCCGGCAAGCACCGGGACTGCGCCGAGGTCGGCATCGAGTCGATCCGTCTCGACCTGCCCGAGACGGCCAGCGAGGCCGACATCCGGGCCGCGATCGAGTCGATGAACACCAACCCCGACGTCACGGCGTTCATCATCCAGCTGCCGCTGCCCGAGGGGATCGACCCGACGGCCATGCTCGAGCTGATGGACCCGGCCAAGGACGCCGACGGCCTGCACCCGATCAACCTCGGCGAGCTCGTGCTGGCCGTGCCGGGCGGCAACGGCACGATCGACACCCCGCTGCCGTGCACGCCCCGCGGCATCGTCGAGATGCTGCGCGCCTACGACATCCCGATCGCGGGCAAGCACGTCACGATCATCGGGCAGGGGCTCACGGTCGGCCGACCGCTCGGGCTGCTGCTGACCCGGCTCGAGGCGACGGCGACGCTGACGCACTCGCGCACGGTCGACGTGGCCGCCGAGGTGCGCCGCGCCGACATCGTGGTCGCGGCCGCCGGGGTGGCGGGGCTGGTCAAGCCCGACTGGATCGCTCCGGGCGCCGCCGTCATCGACGTCGGCATCACGCGCGTGCTGAGCGAGGAGACGGGCACGTACCGCCTGCGCGGCGACGTCGACCCGGCGGTCGCCTCGGTCGCCGGATACCTGTCGCCCGTGCCGGGTGGCGTCGGGCCGATGACGCGCGCGATGCTGCTGAAGAACGTGGTGGAGGCGGCGGAGCGCGGCTGAGGGGCGGCTGCCGCTGCTGCAGCTGCCGCTGCAGCGGCTGGCGATAAACCTCGTTCTGATCAACGCACCTCGTTATATCGAGGTTCGTTGATCAGAACGAGGTTTTTGCGTCCTGCGGTTCGAACCGCAGCACCCCGGCGGCAACCGCCGACGGCAAAGAACCTCGTTCCAGCCAAAGAACCTCGTTATATCGAGGTTCTTTGGCCAGAACGAGGTTTTTGCGTCCTGCGGTTCGAACCGCAGCACCCCGGCGGCTGCGCTCAGCTGTCGCGCCGAGCCCCGTCGGCCGCGTGCACGGTGAAGACGGTCGGCGCGCGGTACCCGGCGTCGGCGAAGGAGGCACGGATCGCGTCGGCGATCACGTCACGTCGGTCGACCGGCACCAGCGCGATCGCCGCGCCGCCGAAGCCGCCGCCGGTCATGCGTGCGCCCACGGCGCCGTGGGCCTGCGCGGTCTCGACGGCGAGGTCGAGCTCGGGCACGGAGATCTCGAAGTCGTCGCGCATCGACACGTGCGACGCGTCGAGCAGGGCACCGATGGCGGCGGGGCCGTCGGTGCGCAGCGTGCGGACGGTGTCGAGCACTCGCTGGTTCTCGGTGACTACGTGGCGCACGCGACGGAACGTCTCGTCGTCGAGCACCTCGGCCGCGCGCTCGAGGTCGTCGACGTCGAGGTCGCGCAGCGAGCCCACGCCGAGTGCGGCGGCTCCCCGTTCGCACGAGCGACGACGGTCCACGTACCCGCCCGTCGCATGGGCGTGTTCGACGTGGGTGTCGACGACGAGGATCTCGAGACCGGCGGTCTCGAAGCCCAGCTCGACGACCTCGGAGTCGAGGCTGCGGCAGTCGAGGAAGACGGCCGAGTCGGCACGACCCAGGAGCGAGGCGGACTGGTCCATGATGCCGGTCGGGGCTCCGACGGCCTCGTTCTCGGCGAGCTGGCCGACGGCGGCCAGGGCCTGGCGGCTGATGTCGAGGCCCCACAGCTCGGTCATGGCGACCGCGACCGAGCTCTCGAGCGCCGCGGACGACGAGAGGCCCGCGCCGACGGGCACGTCGGACTCGATGAACAGGTCGAGCCCGGTCGCCGACGACAGGTCGAGGCCGCTGAGATCGCCGCCGGCCGCCGAGAACGCCGGAGCCGTGGCGCGGTTCGGCGCCTCGGAGAGAGCCCAGGCGATGCCGAACACGTACGCCGACCAGCCGGACATCGCGGCGGGGTCGAGGGCGTCGAGCGAGATCTCGACGATGCCCTCGTCGAACGTGCTGGCGACGCGCAGGAGGCGGTCGTCGCGTCGACCGACCGTGACCGTCGTGCGGCGGTCGATCGCGAACGGCAGCACGAAGCCGTCGTTGTAGTCGGTGTGCTCGCCGATCAGGTTGGCGCGGCCGGGAGCCGACCAGCGGCCGACGACCTCGGTGTCGAAGACGGAGGCGAAGCCGCCGCCCGGGGTGCTGTTCTCGTCGGTGGTGCTCATGCGCGCGTCATCGCCTCTCGGATGCTCTCGGCCTGCCGCTCGGGCACGATGTCCCCGACCCAGGCGCCCATGGCGGCCTCGGAGCCGGCCAGGTACTTCAGTTTGCTCTCGCCCCGCCGGGGCGACGTGATCTGCAGCATCAGCCGCACGGTGTCGCGTCCGACCGACACAGGAGCCTGGTGCCACGCCGAGATGTAGGGAGTCTCGTCGCCGTACAGGGCGTCGAGTCCCTTGAGGAGGCGCTGGTACAGCACCGCGAGCTCGTCGCGTTCGTCCGTGGTCAGCCCGGCGAAGTCGGGCACGTGGCGGTGTGGCAGCAGGTGGATCTCGATCGGCCAGCGGGCGGCGAACGGCACGTACGCGGTGAAGTGCTCGCCCGCGAGGACGACGCGCGGGCCGCTGCGCTCGCTCTCGAGCAGGTCGGCGAACAGGTCGGGGCCGTACGCGTCGATGCTCTGCAGCAGCCGCGTGGTGCGCGGCGTCACGTAGGGGTAGGCGTAGATCTGGCCATGCGGGTGGTGCAGGGTCACGCCGATGGCCTGGCCGCGGTTCTCGAACGGGAAGACCTGCTGCACGCCGGGCAGGGCCGAGAGCGCCTCGGTGCGCTGCGCCCAGGCTTCGACGACCGTGCGGGCCCGGGACGGGCTGAGGCTGGCGAACGAGCCGTGCGTCTCGGGGCTGAAGCAGACGACCTCGCAGCGCCCCACGCTCCGGCGCGTGCGACCGAGCCCGATCTCGGCCAGGTCGTCGAGCCCGGCGGGGGCGTCGTCGGCCTCGAGCAGCGGGCCGAAGGACGGCGAGCGGTTCTCGAACACGGCGACGTCGTAGATGTCGGGGATCTCGGACGGATTCGTCTCGGATGCCGGGGCGAGCGGGTCGAACTCCGCCGGAGGCAAGACGACGCGGTTCTGTCTGGACGACGCGATCGACACCCATTCGCCGGTGAGCACGTCCTGCCTCATGGTGGCCGTGTCGGGGCGGGCGTCGAGCTGCCGGGCGTCGAGGCGCCGCTCGGCGGGCAGCGACGTGTCGGCGTCGTCGAAGTAGATCAGATCGCGCCCGTCGGCGAGCGTGGTCGCCCGCGTCACGATGCCGGCCATGGTGCCTCCTCGGTTCTGGGCCCTCGCGGCGACCGGGATGCCAGCCGACTTGCATTTGCGAAAGCAACTGAAAGCATACGAAACTAGCGGGATGGACGCCAGTTCGCGCGAGAGTCAATTGCCGGGCGAGCGGCGCCGCGATCGCATCGCCGATCTCGTCGCCCGCCGGGGCTTCGTCCGCACGGCCGAGCTCGCACGCGAGTTCCGTCTCTCCGAGGTCACCATCCGCACCGATCTCGAGAGCCTGGTCGCCGACGGGCTCGTGTCGCGGGTGCACGGCGGTGCCCTCTCGGTCGAGCGGCCGGTGGTCGAGCGGCCGTTCGAAGAAGAGAGTGCGGTCGGGACCGAGGCGAAACGGGCCATCGGTGTCGCCGCCGCCTCCTTGGTCCGATCCGGTGATTGCGTCGTGCTCGACGTCGGCACCACGACCACGCAGATCGCCCTCGCCCTGCTCGACCGGATCGATCTCGACGGTGTGGTGGTCGTCACGAACGGGCTCACGATCGCTCTGGCGCTCGAGCAGGCCGTGCCCCGGTTCACCGTGATCGTGTCGGGTGGCACCCTGAGGCCGCTGCAGCACTCGCTCGTCAACCCGCTGGCCTCCACGGTGCTGTCGTCGCTGACGGCCGACATCGCGTTCATCGGCTGCACCGGCGTCAGCGTCGCGCACGGTGTCACCAACGTGAACCTGCCCGAGACCGACGTGAAACGTCTGATGACCGAGACCGCCCGCCGGTCGTACATCGTCGCCGACGGGAGCAAACTGGGGGAGGCGCACCTCGGCGTGATCGGCCCGCTCGACCGCTTCGAGGCGCTGATCACCGCGGGCGCCGACGAGCATCACGTCGCCGAGCTGCGCACGGCCGGGTTGTCGGTCGTCGAGGCCGACGACGAGGCGCCGGTCGAGCTCGACGGGCCGAGCGATCCAGAGAGGCAGTCATGACCGAGCATCCGTCACCCGTCGAGGCCTCCGCGGCCGCCCCGACGTCCCGGGCCGCGGCGTCGCCGACCGGCGAGCAGTACGAACTCGTCCTCGACGAGGGCGGGCACGTCGTCACGGCCGTCGTCACCCAGGTGGCGGCCGGCATCCGATCGCTCGCCGTCGACGGAGCGTCACTCACCGAATCCTTCGCCGCCGACACCGCGCCTCCGTCCGCGTGCGGTATCACACTCGTGCCGTGGCCGAACCGCGTGGCGCAGGGGCGTTGGACCCTTGACGGAGCCGTCCAGCAGCTCGACCTCACCGAGCCGTCGAAGGGCAATGCGAGCCACGGACTGCTGCGCTACACGGCCTACCGCCCGGTCGACCTCGAGCCGCATGCGGTGACGCTCGCGGCCACCGTCTTCCCGCAGCACGGCTATCCGTTCCAGTTGGACACGGAGGTGCGGCACGAGTTGGTCCCGGACGGCATGGTGGTCACCCACACGATCACGAATGTCGGCCCGGGGCGGGCGCCGTTCGCCGTCGGGTCGCATCCGTTCCTGCGGGTCGGGGACCACGACATCGCGACGCTGCGGGTCGAGCTGGCCGCCGCGACGGCCTTTGATGTCGACGAGAACAGCATTCCGACGGGCACGTCGCCGGTGGCGGGGACGCCGCGTGATCTGCGGGGCGGGGCGGTCGTGGGGGATCTCGACCTGGACACGACGTTCCGCGACATCGACACCGACGCCGAGGGGGCTCGTCGAGTGACGCTCACGGCGCCCGACGGTAGCGCGACCGAGATGTGGGGCGACGCCGCGTTCTCGTACATGCAGGTGTTCACGCCGCGGAACTTCCCGCGCGGGGAGGGCCAGGGGCTCGCGGTCGCCGCCGAGCCGATGACGGCGCCGCCGAACGCGCTCGCGTCAGGCGAGGGGCTGCTCTGGCTCGACGAGGGCGCCACGTGGTCGGCCTCGTGGGGCATCCGCCGCCGCGCGGCCGCGTAGCGCCCCGCCGCCGCGCGCCCGCCCGCGCGGACGCGCGCCCGCGCGCCAAAAACCCCGTTGCGAAAGATGCCCCCGTTGAACGGGGGTTCCTCTTCCGCAACGGGGTTTTTCGCGGGTGCGTTCTCGACGACACGGGGTCCGCAGACACAAAAAAGCCCCCGATGAAGCTGGGGGCTTTTTCATGTCTGTGGGCCCCGTGGGGCTCGATCCCCACCGGCACGGCCGCCCCATCGCTTCGCGATGCGTCGGAACCGGCGGCCTGGGCCCACCACGCGTGAGTTCTCGACGACACGAGCCCCACGACGACGAAAGACCCCCCGGAAAAGCTGGGGGGTCTTTC
Source organism: Frigoribacterium sp. 2-23 (assembly GCF_049601585.1). Lineage (GTDB taxonomy): Bacteria > Actinomycetota > Actinomycetes > Actinomycetales > Microbacteriaceae > Frigoribacterium. The sequence goes on from NZ_CP187126.1 coordinate 581,250, forward strand.
GTCGTCGTGGGCCCCGTGGGGCTCGAACCCACGACCCGCGGATTAAAAGTCCGATGCTCTACCAACTGAGCTAGGGGCCCGTACCCGTCAACAATACGTGAAGATCGGGCACCCCTCGAACGACGAGAGAGGCGAAGAGAAGGGCGGCGCGGAGGGGCTCAGCGCTTGCGGCCGGTGAGGCTGCGCAGCAGGTAGGCGATGACCGCCAGGACCAGCAGGACGATGCCGACCCAGAGAAGGAAGTTGAGCGACTGCACGAAGCCACCCGTGAAGAGCAGAACGACGGCGACGACGATGACGATGATGAGCAGGATGTTCATGTTCGGGCTCCTTTGAGGTGATGCAATTTATCCCAGCGCATTGACCGTACGCGCTCAGCGGAATCTCGGGCCAAAACGCCTGTTCCAGGCCGTCTGGCACCACACGCGCCTATCGTTGATCGGTGCCCAGAGACTTCCATCGCCCCACCCAGTTCTCCGGTGCCGAGTTCGAGGCCATCCAGGGTGGCGACGACCCGGCCACCCTCAACCGCGTCGCCCACGAGTCGGCCGCGGCACTCGTCGCACGCGTGAAGAACGACCCGTCGCCCGAGGTGCTCGACCGCCTGGTCAACTTCACCGACCTGCACGGCATCGACGCGGTCGCCGAGCTGTGGGCACGGGCGAGTCCGCACACCCTGCCGGGCGCCCTGTGGCGCATCTACCTCGTGCGAGCGGTCATCCGACAGAACCCGGCCGAGATCACGCTGCTCTTCGAACGCGGCGTCGCGGTCTCGTCGACCATCGACCCCGTCGTCGCGGGTGCGCCGGCGCCCGCCTCGCCGGAGGAGATCCTCGAGCTGGCCGACCTCATCCTCCGCGGGGTCTTCGTCGGCGACTTCGCGATCGCGCTCGAACGCGGCGCCGCCTTCTGCCGCCTCGCCGCCGCCGGAGCGACCTCGATCGCCGACGACCTCGACACCGGCGTCGACGCCCGCTCGAGCGAGCTGACCCGTCGTGCACTGCGGCTGTCCGAGTTGGCGGTCGACCTGGTCGCCTGCGCCAACCTGTGGCGCGACGGCAGCCTCGACTGACCGGACGACACGAACACCAGGAGGCGCGGGCCGAGTTCGCACCCGGCGAACGCTGCGACGGGCTCCGACGATCGCGGCTAAACTCGATACCTGTCGGGCCGCAGTAACCCCGGGCTCCAAATTTAGCCGCTTCGAGCGGCCTCGCGCCGAGAGGCGTTTCTGCGGCTCGGCACCTTCTTCCGCTCACCTCGAGTCCGCTCGAAGGACCGCGTGACGGCGTGATCGCAGTCGAGTCGACCCGCCGCGGCAGGCCGCGTCGGCGCTGGCGTCGCGGATCGCTTCGCGATCCCTGTAGCTCCAGCGCGCCCATTTAGCCGCTTCGAGCGGCCTCGCGCCGAGAGGCGTTTCTGCGGCTCGGCACCTTCTCTTAAGGAGGCGGCCCGCGCCTCCTGAGCTTCGACCGACGCGAAAACGACGAACCGACGTGGCTTATCGCGTCGGTTCGTCGTTTTCGCGTCGGTACGACGGAGGGTTCCTCGAAACTCGCCCAAACCACCTGTGGGTCGGTGCCGAACCATCAGCGTGAGGGATCGAAAGATCCGCTGCGTCGGTGCCGCACCCTACTGGGGTACCGGGGTGGTGCGATCCCTCCGCGAGGTCCCGGGCTTCTTGCCATCCCAGACGGTTCGCCTCGCGGAGGGGTCGTCTCACCCCAGACCGGGGCGGCAGGCACTGACCGCCCACCGAACCCGAGCAGGTGCGACCGGAGGTGAGACCTGACATGCTGAGACTCGTGAGCCGAGAAGTAGAGACGCCGGAATCAGGGGTGTCACCCGCGACGCCGGAGCAACTCCTCGAGCGGGTCGCCCTCGGCGACCAGGTCGCGTTCGGTGAACTGTACGACCAGACGGCCGGCCGTGTGCTCGGTCTCGTCAAGCGCCTCTTGAAAGACCACTCGCAATCCGAAGAGGTCACCCAAGAGGTCTTCCTCGAGATCTGGCAGAACGCGACCCGCTTCGACTCCGGTCGGGGCAGCGCCGCCAGCTGGATGCTCACGATGGCGCACCGACGTGCCGTCGACCGCATCCGCGCCTCCCAGGCGAGTCGCGATCGCGACGTCAAGATCGGCGTCCGCGACATCGAGACCGACTACGACTCGGTCTCCGAGAACGTCGAGATCCGGATCGAACACGAACGGGTCGAGCGCGCCTTGGGCCGCTTGACCGAACTGCAGAGACAGGCGGTCAAACTCGCGTACTACGGCGGTTACAGCCACAGCGAGGTGGCCACGATGCTCGGGGTGCCGATCGGCACCGTGAAGACACGACTGCGTGACGGGATGATCAGACTGCGAGACGAGATGGGGGTGGCATCGTGACTCACCGCGACGGTCCTACGAACACGGGTGTCGACCAGACGATCGACATCGACAACCTGTCGGGCGCTTACGTGCTGAACGCATTGAGCGACGACGAACGACGCGCATTCGAGGCTCGGCTGGGGGAGTCCGAAGACATGAAGAAGGAGGTGACCGGATTGAGCGAGACGACTGTACTGCTGGCCCACGCGGCCACACCTGTGATGCCTTCGGCCGCACTCAGGGCGAGCATCATGGACAAGATCGCGACCACGCCTCAGCTGCCGGCGCTTCCGAAGACCGAGGCCGCCGCGAACGACACGAGCCTGACCACGAGCACCGCGGCGACCCGCAGCGGACGCCGCGCGGCCACACCGAGCGAGTCCGACCGTGATGCCACGGTGCTGCACGCCACCGGTGCCGCCCGAGCCCGATGGTTCACCCGTCCCGTCGCCGTGCTGGTCGCTGCCGCGGCCGCCGTCGCCCTGTTCATCGGCGGGGGTGCCGTCGTCACGGCGATCAACCGCACGGGCAGCTCCAGCGTCAACCAGGCCTCGGGGCTCGAAGAGATCTACGCCGCGTCCGACTTCCAGCGCACCGTGGCCGATGTCAGCACCGGTGGCAAGGCGACGCTCGTCTGGTCCAACCAGCTCAAGCGCTCGGCAGTCGTCCTCGACGGCATGACCTCGCTGCCCGGCGACAAGACGTACGAGCTCTGGTACATCAACTCCAAGGGCGCGGTTCCCGCGGGCACGTTCGACACCTCGTCGGACGCCCCGATGTCGCAGGTGCTCAAGGGCACCCTCACGCCCGGTGACACGATCGGCATCACGGTCGAGCCGCAGGGCGGCTCGGAGCAGCCGACCAGCGATCCGATCGTGGCGCTGCAGAGCGCGTAGCGCGACCCGGCCCACGAACGAAGGAGGCGGTCCACCGGACAGGTGGACCGCCTCCTTCGTTCTGTCGTCACGTCAGCGATGACGCGAGACGGTGCCGATCAACCGAAGCGGCCCGAGACGTAGTCCTCGGTCGCCTGGACGCTCGGGTTCGAGAACATCTTCGCGGTGTCGTCGAACTCGATGAGCTTGCCCGGCTTGCCGGTACCTGCGATGTTGAAGAACGCGGTGCGGTCGCTGACGCGCGAGGCCTGCTGCATGTTGTGGGTCACGATCACGATCGTGTACTCCTGCTTGAGCTCCTCGATCAGGTCCTCGATGGCGAGCGTCGAGATCGGGTCGAGGGCCGAGCAGGGCTCGTCCATCAGCACGACGTCGGGCGACACGGCGATGGCGCGCGCGATGCACAGACGCTGCTGCTGACCACCCGAGAGGCCGTTGCCGGGCTTGTCGAGGCGGTCCTTGACCTCGTTCCAGAGGTTGGCGCCCTGCAGCGACTTCTCGACGAGCGCGTCGGAGTCGCCCTTCGACATGCGGCGGTTGTTGAGCTTCACACCGGCGAGCACGTTGTCGCGGATGCTCATGGTGGGGAACGGGTTGGGGCGCTGGAACACCATGCCGACCTGACGACGGACGAGCACCGGGTCGACACCCGCGCCGTACAGGTCGTTGCCGTCGATCAGCACCTCACCCTCGACGTAGGCGCCCGGGATGACCTCGTGCATGCGGTTCAGCGTGCGGAGGAAGGTCGACTTGCCGCAGCCGGACGGCCCGATGAAGGCCGTCACGGTGCGCGGCTCGATGGTGATGTTGACGTCTTCGACGGCCTTGAACTTGCCGTAGTAGACGTTGAGGTCGTTGACCTCGATGCGCTTTGACACGTTGTTCCTTCGTGGTGACGGGTCGGTGGTGACGGGCTGTGGAGACGAGGCGGGGGCCGGAGGCGCGGGGTGCGCCGGTCAGCGTCCGAACTTGGGTGCGAACAGCTTCGAGACGATGCGGGCGACGAGGTTCAACGCCATGACGATGAGGATCAGCGTCAGCGCACCGGCCCAGGCGCGGTCGACGAACGTCGCCGAGTCGGGGCCCTGGTTCGCGTACTGCGTGTAGACGAACACGGGCAGCGTCATCATCCGCTCGCTGAACAGGTTGTAGTTCATGCTCGCGGTGAAGCCGGCGGTGAGCAGCAGCGGCGCGGTCTCACCGATGACGCGGGCGATGGCCAGCATGACGCCGGTCGTGATGCCCGCCAGCGACGTGGGCAGGACGATCTTGACGATGGTGAGCCACTTCGGCACACCGAGGGCGTAGCTCGCCTCGCGCAGCTCGTTCGGGACGATCTTCAAGATCTCCTCGCTCGAGCGCACGACGACCGGGATCATCAGCACCGCGAGGGCGATCGCACCGATGTAGCCGCCGCGGATACCGGGGCCGAGGATCAGCGAGAAGAGGGCGTACGCGAACAGACCGGCGACGATCGACGGGATGCCGGTCATGACGTCGACGAAGAACGTGATGCCGCGGGCGAGCGGGCCTCGGCCGTACTCGACGAGGTAGATCGACGTCAGCAGGCCGATCGGCACGCTGATGACCGCGGCGGCGAGCGTGATCTCGAGCGTGCCGACGATGGCGTGCAGGGCACCGCCGCCGGGGCCGATGATGTTGCGCATCGACGAGTTGAAGAACGTCGCGTCGAAGCGGTTCGTGCCGCTCGTGACCACCGTGTAGAGCAGCGACACGAGGGGCAGCAGGGCGACGATGAACGCGGTCGTCACGAGCGAGGTGACGAGGCGGTCCTTCGCCTTGCGGCCCCCCTCGACGATCATCGAGATGACGACGATCAGGATGTCGAACAGGATCGTGCCGAAGAACAGCGCGCCGACGAGGTTGAAGTCCTTCGTCATGCCGCCGGCCTGCAGCAGCAGGAAGATGACGCCGAAGACGACCCAGCTGCCGACGAGCACGTACCAGGCGGTGCCGCGGGGCAGCTTGCCCGCGGTCAGGGTGTTGTTCGACGAGGCGCGTGCGGCGACCGACATCAGTTGGCTCCCGAGAAGGCCTTGCGGCGGTTGACGATGAAGCGGGCGAGCATGTTCACCAGCAGGGTGATGACGAACAGCACGAGGCCCGAGGCGATCAGCGTGTTGACGCCGACGCCGGTGGCCTCGTTGAACTGGAGGGCGATGTTGGCGGCGATCGTGTTGGGGTTCTGCGGCGTGAGCAGTGCGAACTTGATGACGAGGGCCGGCGACAGCACGATCGCGATGGCGAGCGTCTCGCCCAGGGCGCGGCCGAGGCCGAGCATGATGGCCGACACGATGCCGGAGCGGGCGAACGGCAGCACCGCGAGGCGGATCATCTCCCAACGGGTGGCGCCGAGGGCCAGGGCGGCCTCCTCGTGCAGCACGGGGGCCTGGAAGAAGATCTCGCGCATGACCGCGGTCATGATCGGCAGCACCATCACGGCGAGCACGATGGCCGCGGTGAGGATGGTCTTGCCGGTGCCCGAGACGGGACCGGCGAACAGCGGGAACCAGCCGAACCAGTCGACCAACTGGCCGTAGAACGGCTGGATGAACGGCGCCAGGACGAGGACACCCCAGAGGCCGAAGACGACACTCGGCACCGCGGCCAGCAGGTCGATCACGTAGCCGAGACCTTGGCTCAGGCGACGCGGCGCGTAGTGCGAGATGAAGAGGGCGATGCCGAGCGCGAACGGCGTCGCGATGAGCAGCGCGAGGATCGACGCCCATACCGTTCCGAAGACGAGCGGTGCGACGTAGTCCCAGAAGTTGGCGGCGCCGTTCGGCAGGGTGCCGGCCTTGGCGATGAACGCCGGCGTGCTCTGCACGATCAGGAAGAGGGCGACCAGGGCCAGCACGACCAGGATCACGATGCCGGAGAAGAGCGTGGCGCCGGAGAAGACCCTGTCTCCCGGTCGGACCTTCGCTTTCGGGCGGGGTGCTGCGGTGGGGGCGGCGGTCATTCCCTGTGCCTTCCGGGTGGGAGGAGCTGTGTGACGCTCGGGGAGGTGCCCTGGTCGGACGCGACCGGGGGCGGGGCGGCTGCGACCGGGTCGCAGCAGGGGAGTGGCCTGGGCCGCGGCATGACGCCGCGACCCAGGCCGGTGAAGCCGTGTTACTTGATGGTAGCGATCGCCTCGGCGACCTTCGAGGCCAGGTCCTTCGAGAGCGGAGCCGAGCCGGCCTGCTCGGCGGCGGCCTTCTGGCCGGCCTCGCTGGCGACGTAGTCGGCGTAGGCCTTGACGATCTCGCCCTTGGCGCTGTCGGCGTACTCCTGGCAGGCGATCATGTAGCTGACCAGCAGGAGGGGGTAGGCGCCGTCGGCGTCGTAGGTGCGGTCGATCTTGATGGCCAGGTCGTTGGCCTCGCGACCGTCGGCGATCGGCGAGTTGGCGACGACGTCCGCAGCACCCTCGGCGTTCAGCTCGGTGGCCTTGCCGCCGACCATGAGCTTCGCGGCCTTGAGGTCGCCGATGCCCGACTCGTCGGCGTAGCCGATGCTGTTGGTCGAGTTCTTGATGGCGTCGACGACACCCGACGTGCCCTTGGCGGCGTCACCGACGCTGTAGGGGAAGGTCTGGCCCGACTCGGCGTCCCAGACGTCGCCGGCGTTGGCCTTGACGTACTCGGTGAAGTTCTGCGTGGTGCCCGAGTCGTCGGAGCGGTGCACGGCCGTGATCGCGGCGCTGGGCAGCTTGGCGTCGGGGTTCAGCTTCTTGATCGCCGCGTCGTCCCACGTGGTGATGGTGCCCTTGAAGATGCCGGCGATGGTCGCGGCGTCGAGGGTCAGGTCGGTGACGCCCTCGACGTTGTAGGCAACGGCGATCGGCGAGATGTAGATCGGCAGGTCGATGCCCTTGGTGCCGGGAGCGCAGGCGGCGAACGTGCTGGAGAGCTCCGTGTCCTTCAGCGCGGCGTCCGAGCCGGCGAAGTCGGCGGCACCCGAGATGAAGCTCGTGCGGCCTGCGCCGGAGCCCTGCGGGTCGTAGTTGATGGTGACCTTCTCGTTGGCCTGCTGGAAGCCCGCGATCCAGGTGGTCTCAGCGGTGCCCTGAGCGGACGAGCCGATGCCGTTGATCGTGCCCGAGAGGTTCGACGCGGTGGCGGCGTCCGAAGGGGTCGAGCCGCCTTCGTTCGACGCGCAGGACGCGAGGAGCATGGTGCCGACCGCGGCGATCGCCACGATGCTGCCGGTGCGCTTGAAGTTCACTGGGGTTCCTTTTCGGGATGTGATGTGAGGTTCGTGGGCCAGGTGCCGACCCGCGAGCGACGCTACGTCTCACGGTTAACCACGGTCGTCCGCGCTGGTAAACGGCAGGTGAACGAGGGGGGAACATCGGGTCCGAAAGGGGGACACGAGGGGGACGGGCGATCACGCTCCGGTAACGACGCGAGAAGCGGCGCCCCTCGGCGTGATCGCCGAGTGGACGCCGCTTCGGGCGCGTGCGAGAGAGGTCGGCGTCAGCCGAGCGGCCCGTGGGTCTCGACGGCGACGAGCGTCGCGTCGTCGACCGAGATGTGCAGCACCGTGAACGACGCGGTGTCGAGCGAGGAGGCGCGGCGCAGGTCGAGACGCTCGCCCTTCTTCGTGCCCTGGGCGATCTGTCGGACGATCTCGGGCAGCACGGGGCCGTGGCTGCAGATGACGGCGGGCACGCGCTTCTTGAGGCGCTTCTTGACGACGGCCGTGACGTCGTCCTGCTCGGACTCGAACGAGTCCTGGCTGATGGCGTCGGTCTGGCGCACACCGACCCGGAGGAGGGACGACAGCGGTTCGAGCGTCGCGAGGCATCGGGCGGCGGTGCTGCTGATGAGCCGCTCGGGTGCCCAGGCCGCGATGGCGGGGGCGATCGCCTTCGCCTGCTTGCGGCCCTGCGGCAGCAGCGGCCGGGTCGCGTCCGAGCCGTGCCAGTCGCTCGGCGACACCGTCTTGGCGTGCCGCAGGGCGATCAACGGGAAGGTGCGCATCGTCTTCGTCGCGACACGGTCGGCGAAGCGCTGCATCACCTCGGCGTCGCGCTCGTAGGTGAGCCTCCCGATGGCGACGTCCAGCGGTGCCCACTCGATCGCACCGACCTCGCTGTTCGGCGTGAACGTACCGGCGCGTTCGAACTCGGCGGCCGTCACCTCGGCGGCCCAGTAGTAGACGACCTTGTCACGGCCGCCGGGCAGCAGGTACTCGGCCGTGCCGAGGGGTGCCCCGAGCGCGACGTGGTAGCCGGTCTCTTCCGCGATCTCGCGGACGGCCGTCTGCGGGATGGTCTCGCCGGGGTCGACCTTGCCCTTGGCCAGCGAGACATCGCCGTGATGATCGCGGTGGATCAGGAGGACCTGCACGGCGCCGTCGACCAGGCGCCAACAGACGGCGCCGGCCGCGACCACGGTCGTCGTCGTCACGGTCACCGGCTGGAGCGCTTCCGCTGCGCGATCTGTCTCATCAGAGCATTCTGCAGGTCGACGAGCGGCTTGTCGTTCTCGTCGCGGGCATGGCGTGTCCAGGTGCCGTCGGCCTCCAGCCACCACGACGCGGTCTCGTCGCTCATCGCGCGCTCGAACAGCGAGTCGACCTCGTCGAGGTGGTTCTGCTGCGTGAGTCGCACGAGGGCCTCGACGCGGCGGTCGAGGTTGCGGTGCATCATGTCGGCGCTGCCGATGAACACCTGGGGGTCGCCGTCGTTCGCGAACCAGAACAGGCGGGAGTGCTCGAGGTAGCGCCCGAGGATGGAGCGCACCCGGATCGTCTCACTGAGCCCGGGCTGACCCGGCTTGATCGTGCAGATGCCGCGCACCCAGACGTCGACCGGCACACCGGCCTGGCTCGCCCGGTACAGCGCGTCGATGATCTGCTCGTCGACGATGGAGTTGATCTTGATGCGGATGCCCGACGGGCGACCGGCCTGCGCGTGCTCGATCTCGGTCTGGATCTGCTTCAGCAGACCGCGACGCAGGTAGCGCGGGGCGACGAGCAGTCGCTTGAACTTCTTCTCGATCGCGTAGCCGGACAGCTCGTTGAAGAGACGCGTCAGATCTTTGCCGACCTGGTCGTCGGCCGTGAAGAGACCCATGTCTTCGTAGATGCGGCTCGTCTTCGGGTTGTAGTTGCCCGTGCCGATGTGCGTGTAGTGCCGCAGCGTGCCCTTCTCCTGGCGGATCACGAGGGCGAGCTTGCAGTGCGTCTTCAGACCGACGAGGCCGTAGACGACGTGGACGCCGGCCTTCTCGAGCTTGCGGGCCCACGTGATGTTGTTCTGCTCGTCGAAGCGCGCCTTCACTTCGACCAGGGCGAGCACCTGCTTACCGGCCTCGGCCGCGTCGATCAGGGCCTCGATGATCGGGCTGTCACCGCTCGTGCGGTAGAGCGTCTGCTTGATGGCGAGCACGTTGGGGTCGGCCGCCGCCTGCTCGAGGAAGGCCTGGACACTCGTCGCGAACGACTCGTAGGGGTGGTGCACCAGGATGTCCTGCCGGGCGATGCTCGCGAACATGTCGGGCTTCATGTTGGGCTCGGTCGGCTGCAGCTGCAGGGCCGTCGTCGGCAGGTGCTTCGGGTACTTGAGATCGGCCCGCGGCATCTTCGTGATCTCGAACAGGCCCGCGAGGTCGAGCGGCGCGGGCAGGCTGTAGACCTCCTGGTCGGTCACGTCGAGCTCGCGGACGAGCAGCTCGAGGGTGACCGGGTCCATGTCGTCGGTGATCTCGAGACGGATCGGCGGCCCGAAACGGCGTCGGAGCAGTTCGCGCTCGAGCGCCTGGATCAGGTTCTCCGACTCGTCTTCGTCCACCTCGACGTCTTCGTTGCGGGTGACGCGGAACACGTGGTGCTCGACGACCTCCATGCCCGGGAAGAGATCTTGCAGGTGATTCGCGATGAGGTCTTCGAGCGGGATGAACCGCACGCGACCGCTGTCGTTGTCGGGCAGCTGCACGAAGCGCGGCAGCATCTGCGGCACCTTGAGACGCGCGAACTCCTGGCGCATGGTCTTCGGGTTGCGGACGCGCACGGAGAGGTTGAGGGAGAGCCCCGAGATGTAGGGGAAGGGGTGCGCCGGGTCGACGGCCAGCGGCATCAGCACCGGGAAGATCTGATCGGTGAAGATCTCGCGCATGCGGACGCGGTCGGCCTCTTCGAGGTCGGACCAGTTCTCGATGTGGATGCCGGCGTCGTCCAGGTCGGGCTTGACGAGGTCGAGGAAGGCCCTCGCGTGGCGCTCCTGCAGCTCGTGCGCCATCTTGCTGATGTCGGCCAGCACCTCGTTCGGGCCCCGACCCACGTTGGTGGGGACGGCGAGACCGGTTGCGATGCGCCGCTTCAGGCCGGCGACGCGCACCATGAAGAACTCGTCGAGGTTGCTGGCGAAGATGGCCAGGAAGTTGGCCCGCTCGAGCAGGGGGGTGGCCGGGTCTTCGGCCAGTTCGAGGACACGCTGGTTGAACGCCAGCCAGCTCAACTCGCGATCGAGATACCGCTCCGCAGGCAGTGTGCCCTCTTCGAAGCTGACGATCTCGTCGAAGTCGTCGAGGAAGTCGGGGGTGACGCCGGCACCGTCGACGCGGGGTTCGCTGCTGTCCATCGCTCTATCGTGCCACCGCCGGTTGCCCGCGAGTGCCTTCCCGGGTGAACGGGACGTAAAGCCATGCTGTGGAGGAGTCCCGCGCCGACGATCGCCGACGCTCAGAAGACGCGGAAGCGCCTACTTCTCTTCGTTCTTCAGCGCGATGCCGAGGGCGAAGAAGGTGGGGGCCCAGTGTCCGATGAAGATGCCCCAACGGTCGGACTGCGCCTTGTCGTTGCTGTCCTTGCCCTGCGAGGCGATCCAGGCGACGAGGGCGATGACGATGGAGGCGAAACCGCCCCAGTAGGCGTGCTCGCTCTTGACACCGAGATCGGAGAGGAATTTGACGGGGTTCATGATGGTGCTCCTTGAGAAGAGGTCGGTCGGTACGACCGCTCGTCGAGCGGCCCCTCAATCCACACCCTCGCGCTGTGAGCGGGGTGCCAGTCCTGGAGGTGCCCCAGGAGTAGCACCGACCGACCCCCGTTTGTACCCCTTTGCTGTACCCCGAAGGAGGCGCGGGTCAGGAGGCGACGCCGGGCACCGCGTCCGGCGTCGCGGCGGCCGCCACCGGCACCTGCACGGTGAACGGCTCACCCGAGCCGAGGTGCACGAGCGCCCGGCCGGGCGTGACCTTGGCCGAGACCATCGAGCGGGTGACGCGCACGCCGATCAGGTCCCCGTCGATGGTGGCCTGCGGGCTGAGCAGGGCGCCGCGACGGTTCTTCTTCGCGTCGACCTGCCACCCCGTGAACCCGGCGCACAGCCCGGTCGAGTTGCCGCCGAGCAGCAGGCCGCGCCGGTGGTCGGCCGCCGTCTGCACGTACGAGCGCAGCCAGGCCTTGGCCGGGATGTCGAGTAGGAGCTCGCCGTCGTCGACGACGAGGGCGACCGGGCGGCCGTCCGGGGCGAGCAGGGGCTCGAGGTCGGCATCGGTCAGGTCGACGCCGGTGAGCACGCCGCGCACGTTCTCCCGACCGGCGAGGCCGCGCAGCGGGGACGGGCGCGGGCAGACGACGACGAGCTCGGTCCCGGCCCGGAGCAGCGACTCGGCCATGGTCAGCAGCATGGTGCTGCGGCCGCTCCGGGACGGGCCCGCGACGACGAACGTCGGGGCGTCGTTCTCGAGGTCGATGCCCTGGGCGGTCATCTCGTCGCCGCCGACGCCGAGCAGCGCCCAGAGCGGTCGCGCCGCGTCGGCTCCGGCCAGCCCGAGGGCCGTGTCGAGGTCGAGATCGCTCGGCAGGTCGTCGACCCGCAAGGGCGTGACGGAGCGCGTGCCGACGGGCTCGACCTCGTGCAGACGGGCCGCGAGCTCTCGCACCGCGGCGACCTGCGCCTGTCCGCTGACGTCGTCGCCCAGTACTCCGACCTGCACCTCGACGCCGCTGCCCGCTCGGAACCCGCGGCCCGCCGCGATGTCGGACGGCAGCGACTTGTGGTCGATGGCGGCCAGGCTGTAATCGAGCCGGTCGGTCAGACGCAGCACGACCTTGTCGTCGGTGAGCACGGCCATGCGACTCGTCAGCAGCGACCGGTCACCCGAGATGACGAGGTGCACCCCGGCGCTGGCGCCGTCGCGCAGCAGGGAGTGGATGGAGTCGGTCAGGCGGCCGCCGTCGATCTCGCCGAGCGTGCCGACGAAGTTCTCCCAGCGGTCGATGACGAACAGGATGTGCGGCAGGCGGGCACCGGCCGGTGCGGTCGCCCGCTGCTCCGTGATGTTCGCGACGCCCGCCGCTCCGACCACGTCGTGCCGCCGGCCCATCTCGGCGATGAGCCGGTCGATCAGGCGGGTCGCGCGGTCGAGCTGCGTGCGCTGGGCCACGGCTCCCGTGTGCGGGAACGCGCCGAGCGACGTGATGCCGCCGTTGCCGCAGTCGAGCCCGTAGACGTGCAGATCGGCGGTCGACAGGGCGGCTGCGGCGGACGAGGCGATGCTGCGGAGCGCCTGCGACCGGCCCGAGCCGGGCGCCCCGACGACGTAGAGGTGGCCGAAGCGGTCGAGGTCGATCGTGGCCGAGCGCTGCTCCTGCCGATCGGGCAGGTCCTCCGTGCCCCAGGTGAAGGCGAGGGGGCTCTCGGAGCCGGCCCGCGCCTCCGGGTCGGTCAGCGTCAGGGGCGAGACGTCGGGCAGGGGCGCCAGCCAGGGGCTGCGCTGCGCCGGCACGGCGAGCAGGTCGGTCGCCGACGAGAGCGCGGTGACGAGGACGGCGAGGTCGGTGTCGACGGCGGCGACGCCGACCGAGGGCCGCTCGGGCAGTCCGAGCGACGCCTGACGCCAATCGAAGAGGCGCACGAAGGGCGCGGCGGCCGAGCCGTCGCTGTCGCTCGTGCTGCGACCGCCGACGCGCGCCGACTGGAACGGCACCACCGACGAGTGCCCCAGGCGTGCGTAGGCGCGACCCGGCAACGACTTGGCGATGCGGGCGGCGTCCGGGATGTCGATGACGTCCGAGCTCTCGCCGTTGTCGGTCATGCGCAGGGCGACCCGGAGGTTCGTGTTGGCCCGGATCTCGGGGCTGATGACGCCCGACGGGCGCTGGGTGGCGAGGATGAGGTGCACACCGAGCGAGCGACCGCGCTGGGCGATGCCCACGAGCCCCGTCACGAAGTCGGGGAGCTCCTTGGCGAGGGCCGCGAACTCGTCGATGACGATGACGAGCCGCGGCAGGCGCTCGCCGGCGCCCCCGCGCGCGAGGTGCTCGTCGTAGTCCTCGATGTCCTTCGCCGACGCGGCGGCCAGCTGGTGCTCGCGACGGGTCAGCTCGGAGCGGAGCGAGCGCAGCGCCCGCTCGACGAGGTGAGAGTCGAGGTCGGTGACGAGGCCGACGGTGTGCGGCAGGTCGGCGACGGCGCTGAACGCGGCGCCGCCCTTGTAGTCGACGAGCACGAACGTCATGGCGTCCGGCCGGTTCGAGACGGCCAGCGATGCGACGAGCGTCTGCAGGAACTCCGACTTGCCGGAGCCGGTCGTGCCGGCGACGAGCCCGTGCGGGCCGTCCTTGACGAGGTCGATCGAGAACGGTCCGTCGATCGAGACGCCGACGACGGCCTCGGTCGAGGCGCCGCGTTCGCTCCAGCGGTCGGCGATCCGGTCTCCGGTCGGCAGCTCGAGGCCCAGCACGGGCAGCAGGGCCGCCTTGTCGGGCACGAGACCCGCCGAGTCGGTCGAGCTGATGTCGCGGACGGGCGAGACGTCGCGGGCGACCTCGTCGTACCAGTCGTCGTCGACGAGGTCGGCGAGCACGTCGTCGACGTCGGTCTCGTCGTGCCGGCGCAGTACGAGCCGCGTGTCGGAGCGCTGCACGACGGTGGCCGTGCACTCCTCGGGCAGCTGCCACTCCTCGTCGTCGGCGCAGATCACGCGGATGCCGCACTCGGGCCCGTGCCGCAGCAGCCCGACGACGCCCGGCATGGCGCGCAGGCGGCGGGCACCGTCGAGCACGACGACGTACTCGGGCGAGAACCGGGTCGCGCGGGAGGCGCGGTTCGCCATCGAGTCCCGCCTCTCCTGCAGCACGAGAGACAGCTCGGCGAGCCGGCGTCCGATGGTCTCGGAGTCCGCGCCGATGGCGGCCAGCGCCTCCGACCCCTCGGGCGGGCGGGCGTGCGGCAGCCACGTCGTCCAGCGCCACGAGGGCAGGGCCGCGACGGAGGTCAGTACGACGACCCGGACGTCGTGGGGGCTCTGCGCGACGGCCAGCTGGCCGACCAGCCAGCGGGCGATCCGACGCTGCCACCCGTCGGCGCCGGCGACGCCGACGACGCCCGAGCGTGCGAGCGACACCGTGACCGGCACCCGACGTGTCGTGCCGGTGGGCACCGCGCGGGGGTCGGTGGATCGGTCGTCCTGGATCTGCACGGTGCTCGGCAGATCGGCGGTGCCGACCCGCACGTGCAGGTGGTCGGGGTCGGTCGGGCGGCGCTCCCACAGGCGGCGCGTGGGCACCCGTGCCGCGACGCGCAGCTCGGCCGCGTCGGCGGCGTCGGCGCGACGGCGGTCGCGCTCGGCCGTGACGGACTCGTCGACGTAGCGCTCGATCAGCGCGACCTGCTCGCGGTGCTCCGCGAGGGCGCGGCCGTGGCTCTTCTTGCCGTTGCGGCGGTTCGTGATCGTGGTGCCGATCATCATCACCGGCGACATGAACGCGAACATGAGGTAGATGGCGTGTTGGAACGCGACGGCCATGACGAGACCGAACACGGCGGGCACGGCGGCCATGATCCACGGCAGCGGCGACCGCTGCGGCGGCGTGGGCACCTTGGGGATCGTGTACTTGACGGGCGGCGTCGGCGGCAGCAGCCGCGGCGGCCGGTTGAAGTCGACCCAGCCGGAGTCGGGGGCGCGCAGCAGCACGACGTCGGCGACCGACGTGGGCTGCACGGCGACCAGTGTCTCGCCGACCGCGAGTCGTGACGCGACGGGCCAGTCGTGCCACGCGCCTCCGGCGTCGAGGTCGTCGTCCTCGAGCCGCAGCGGCGCACCCTCGTCGCGACGACGCACCCGAGCGCCGGCGTCGAACGCGATCTCGATCTCGGCCACCGGCGCGAGCTCCGACGCCCCGAAGACGAGACCGCCGTCGGCGTCGAGGGCGACCGGCGTCCGGCCGACCAGCAACGGTGCGATGCGGCCCGTGCCCCGGCCGCCGACCACGCGGGCCTCGGCGGGACCGAGCGTGTCGGGCGGCGGCGGGGGCGAGCCGACGTGCAGCAGGGCGCCGTCGAGCAGGCCGCTGCGGGCGAACGTCGTGTCGTCGTCGACGTCCAGCGAGGCGCGCGAGAGGGCGCCGCACTCGCGGCCGAGCGCGTCGAAGACGTGCCGCAGCGGGGTGTCGCCGGGGGCGTCGATGAGGACGTCCTCGCGGCGGCCGCTGAGGTCGTCGACGACCGTGACGAAGACCCTCACCGCGGAGCCGAGCCCGTGACGACGGGGGCGGGCGTCGCCGGCCCGGGAGCGGGCGCGCCCGCGTCGAGCGGCCCGAGGTCGTCCGCCTCGCGGTCGGCGAGCCCCGCCACGACGACGCCCGGCACGGCCGGGGGAGTCCACCCCGTCAGCGGTACGTCGACCCAGCGCAGGGGTCCGAGGTGATCGCTCGCGAGTGTGCCGTCGCGGTGCGCGGTGAGCTGCCAACGCACGTCGCGGTCGCGTCCGAGCAACACGACGCCCCACCGGCTGCCCGGGCGCTCGAGGGCCTGACGCAGCATCAGCCAGGCCGACGACGACGGGCGGTCCGAGAGCACGAGCAGGCCGGGGCCCGTGTTGGCGATGACCACGCCGAGAGCGTCCGAGAGGGAGAGGCTCGCGCCCACGCCCAGCTCGTCGTCGCCGAGGCCCACCCGCACGACGGCCGCGCCGCGCGACCACGGCGACGAGACGAGCTGGTCGGCGAGGCGCCGCGTCACGGCGAGTCGGGCGGCGCGGTCGCCGTCGATCGCGAGGGCGCCGTGCAGCGAGTGCAGGTCGACGAGCACCCGGCCGGTGTCGGACGAGCCGACGGCGACCACCGTCGCGAAGCGGTCTCCCGCGCCTTCGGCGAGCCCTTCCTCCTGCAGGTCGGCCGTGTCGGCCGTCCAGGTCCGCCCGTCGCCGCTCGCCCGCCAGGGTCGCGGGGGCGCGACGGCCGGCGTGGCCAGGTCGACGACGACGCTGTCGAGGCCGACGACCACGCGCAGCAGGCCGGGGAACGTCACGTTCTCGCGGGCGCACGCCGCCCACAGCACCCGCAGCAGCCGGTCGACCGCCCAGGTCGCGCCGGGGTCGGCCCGCACGTCGTCCGCCCACGTGATGGCGTCCGCCTTCTGCACGCGTCGTGACGAGATCAGCACGGGAACGGTGAACGCGGCCGTCGCGACCACCAGCAGCACCGCGATCGTGAGCGCGAGGTTGCCGAACGGGTGCACGAACGGCGACAGGGCCGCCGGTGCGGCCGCGGCGACGGCCGGGGTCACGCCTCGGCCTCGGCGATCGCCGTCTCGATCGGGGTGGGCTCCGAACCGGGCACGTCCGTCCAGCGGAACGTCGTCATGATGGCGTCGAAGAGCTCGACGAGCGCGTCGGCCAGCCGCTCGCTCGCGTCGTCGCCGAACGCGGCCGTGAAGGTCAGCACGACCCAGCGTCCGGGCCGGTGCGGCACCGCGACCGTGTAGACGACCCGGCGTGACCAGATCCGCTCCCAGGCGCCCTCGCTCTGGTCGGAGGAGACGGTCTCGACCGTGCGGGCGGCCGCCGCCCCGTCGACGTCGCGCAGACCGTCGAGCTGGCCGGCCTCCGACAGCAGGCTCGCGATGAGGCGCACCGGCTCCGACTCGGACTCGTCGTCCACCTCGGCCTCGCTCAGCGAGACGGGCAGCGCGGGGCCGCCGGTCGGCGCGGCGGGCAGGTACACGGCACTCGCGCCGGCTCGTCCGGCCTCGTCGACGGCGTCGGCGAGTCGCCGCCGCAGGTGCCGCCGCATGGGCTCGGCGCTGTCGCGCGGCAGGTCGTCGGGCAGGGCGAGTCGCACGATCGCGTCGATCTCGCGGTCGGCCGAGTGCTCGGGTCTCGCCGGGAGCCGCACCCAGCCGGCCGGCAGCGCGAGGGCGAACGAGGCGGTGAGTGTCGCGGTCATGCGGTGGTGGCCTCCACGGTGACGAGTCGCACGGAGCCGAGCAGCGAGACGACGTGCGGGGTGAACTGCGGCACGACCGACAGATCGGTGGTGCGCCAGGTGGCGACGACGTCGAGCCCGTCGCGGCGGCGGGCCGCGGCGACCGTCGCCCAGACGGCGCCCGAGGTGTCGAGGTCGAAGCGGGTCGACACGATACCGGGCCCGATCCCGTCGGGCAGGTCGTCGACGATCGGGGATTCGAGCGGGGTGCCGCCGCGGGCGCGGGTCCGTTCGAGCAGGTCGGGGGCGTCGTCGCCGGTCAGCCCGGCCTCGACGACGACCGGCAGAGGCCAGGCCCCGGGCACGTCGAGCCCGGCGACGACGCGCGAACCGTCGCCGAGGCTCGCGGCCAGGGCCACGAGCCCGTCCACGGCCGCCACGGGGTCGAGACGAGGAGGCGCGGCCGAGACCGCGACGTCGGCCTCCGCCGCCAGCGCGAGCAGCTGCGTCGCCGCCTCACGCCACGCGTCGGTGGCCCCGTCGCCCGTCGGCACGAGCAGCCACGACGGGACGTCGACGTCGATCACGACGGCCTGGCGGGACGTCACAGCTTCTCGGCCTCGATCTGGGCGGTCGACGGGTTGCCCCCGGGGAAGTCGTTCTTCGCGGCCTCCCACGCGGCCCAGCGCGACTGGTCGGCGCCGATGCCGGTCGGGTTGGCGCCCAGGCCGAAGATCGTGTTCGCCCAGCCGTAGACCTTCGCGCCGCCGGTGTAGTAGACGAGGCCGTCGACGTTGCGCAGCGCGCTCAGCGTGATGCCGCTCTCGGCCGCCTTCGTCTGGATGTCCTTCAGACCCTTGAGGCCGTCGACGCCGATCAGCTTGTCGAACGAGTAGCCCTTCTCGCCGAACTGCTCGAGGATCGCCTTCTTGTCGTTCTTGGCGATCTCGCCGAGCTTGCCGACGTTCCACCAGTTCGGCTTGACCGCGCCGAGGTCGGCCGCCTTGAACTGCTTCACCGCCGACGCCTCGATCTCCTTCATCCGCGCGGGGAGCTCCTTCAAGCGCGTGACGGTCGCCTCGACGGTGGCGCGACCCGTGAGCACGTCGTCGAAGATCTCCTTGCGCCGGGCCGCCTGGTTCGCGGTATAGGCCATCGCCTTGTTGGCGTTCTCGGTGATCTTGGTGGTGTGGGCGGCGCCCTTGCCGATCATGGCGCCCTTGGTGAGACTCGTCATCTTCGTGATGGCGGCACCGGCGCCGAGCGTGACGATGCCGACGGCGGCCATGATGACGGAGACGAACGACGCGTCGCCCATCGCAGCCTGGGCGATCGTCGCCGCGAAGGCCACGCCGGCCGTGACCGCGGCCATGAGCGACACGATGCCGAGCCCGGGGATGATGATCGCGATCACCGCCAGTGCGATGCCGATCCAGGTGAGCACCTTGATCAGGATCGCGAGGAAGTTCTTGAAGAACGCGCGGATCTTGTCGCCGAGCGTGTCGTGCAGGCCGTCCTTCCACGCCGCGCGGATCGTGTTCGACGCGGCCCGGCCGGCGGCGTCGAGTTCGTCCTGCGCGCGGCGCAGACGGGCGATCGCGGCGGCCGCGGCGCTGTCGGCGTTGTCGAGGGCGGCGTCCTTAGCGCGGCCGGCACCCTCCTCGTCGCTCGTGAGCGGCGGCGCGTCGTCGGGGCGGTCGACGCGGGGGTCGGCCATGCCCTTCGCCTGCGTCATCGAGTCGCGGGCGGCGACGGCGTCGTCGAGCGCGCCCTTCGACTCGGCCAGGCCGCGCTGCAGGGCGGGGACGTATCCGCGCAGGGCGTCGCGGACCGCGTCGTAGCGGCCCGACATCTGCTCCAGCTTCTCGGCCACGCTCTTGCTGCGCTCGCGCACCTTGTCGGCGCCCTGGCCCTTGAACTGGCTCTCGTCACCTTCGCCGATGCGCTTCAGCACCGCGGCCTCGTCGTGGATGGTCTTGGCCATGTCGCTGTAGAACGTGGCCAGCACGTCGATCTGGTCGGCATCGGCCGACATCGGGTCCTTGCTCTCGTGCAGCAGGTTCCACTCGCCGGGTCGCGCGCCCATCAGACGGTCTCCGTCTGGATGTTCTTCTTGATCTCCTGGTCGGCTTCGTTCCAGGTGTCGTTCATCTCGACGAGCTTGTCGTGCAGCTTCGCGACGTCGTCCTTGATCTTCTTCCGGTGGATCTTCCAGTCCCCGCTGAAGTCGCGCATCGCCTTGTTGATGTCACGCTGCCCGAAGATGTCGTGGTTCTCGTCGCGGCCCGACATCTGGTCGGCCAGTTCGTCGCGCACGCGGGCGAGGTTGTCGATCGACGTCGCGAGGGCGTCTCCGTCGACGATGAGGTCTGCCATGGGGCGTCCGTTCGTGGGAGGGGGTGAGCGGGGCGGAAGGCGCAGGCGCGGCCCCGCCCCGTCGTCGGGGCGGGGCCGCGGACGCGCTACTTGCTGAGCGCCTTGGCGAGCTCGGAGTCGGTCTGCTCCAGCGCCTCGGCGGCGCTGTTCAGGTACGAGCTCATGCCGTTCAGCCCTTGGATCGTCTTCGTGGCGCCGTCGTTGAACTCCTGGTACGACGTGCCGAAGGCGACGGACGACTGGTCGGTGACGTAGCCACCGCTGATGAGGCTGTCGACCTGGGCCTTCAGCTCGCGAAGCTTGGACTCGATGTCCTGCTCACCGTTGTTGAGACGGGTGGCCGCATCGCGCATGTCGCCATAGGTCACGTTCAGGTTGGGCATGATGTGCTCCTTCGGGAGTCGTCCGTGTCGGTCGCTCGACCGCTGTCGGCCGGGCCTGATCGGTTCACCGGGGTGGACCGACACCGAAGGTAGGGGCAGATGACCCCCTTCCGGGGGGATTTAGCGAGTTGTTAATCTTGACGACCGAACTAAACGGTTCGTCCTCTCGCCGTGGCCGCTCGTGGTGAAACGCGCGTGAACAGCACTTTTTGCACACGCTGCAGGCCCCGTCGCGACGGGGTACAAAACCTCGATATTCACCCCGGCGCATCACCCCGGCGGGGTACACGGTTTGGCCGATTTGCGCACGACATCTGGTCGCTGGTCAGCACTTTTGGGGTACGTGACGTGTCGGCCCTAGCGCTGACGTGCGCCGCGGCCGGACACCCCGAGGTCAGCTCCAGCCGCCGAGGTATCCCTCGACATCGGGCTCCGCGTCGACCCGGGACAGGCCGGAGGCGCGGGTCGCGACGGACGCGAACAACGACTCGTCCGCCCAGCGCGTCATCCGCCGCGTGGCACGGGTCGAGCGCACCGTGACGAGTGCCGTCCCGCGATCGTCCGTCAGCGTCACGGCGCCGAGCTGCTCGGTCGCGACGCGGTCGACGGCGGCCCGGATCTCGCCCGCCGACGAGCGGACGGGCTCGTGCAGCACGATCTCGATCCGCACGCGATCGAAGGCCGCGTCGTCGGCCGGGGTGCCGGGCGCGGGCGACGCGACCCGCGCCTCCGGGACCTCGACGAGGATCGAGTCCACGGAGACGAACGACTGAGCGGTGCTGGCCGGGTCGGCGGGCGGTCGCAGGGCGACGTCGGCGTACCGCCCTCGCGCCGCACGGCCTCGCGAGCCGGGCACGGGGATCAGCTCGGCGAGCAGCAGGGCCTCCTCGTTCTTGGCGCGGCGGTCGTCCGCGGCCGGGCGGCCCGACCACTCCGGGCCGTCGTGCCAGGCGACCGCGCCCGGTACGTGTGCGAACAGGGCTCCGGCGAGCCAGGCGCGATAGGCCCACTCCCAGTCCTCGCCGCCGTAGCGGGTGAACGACTCCGCGTAGCCGCCGGTCTCGTCGAAGAGCCGACGGCTGCAGGCGGTGACCGCACCGATCAGGTAGCGGTACGAGCGGTCGTCGCTGTCGAGCAGGTCGCGGGAGCGGGCGTACGCGTCGCGCAGCCAGCCCGGCTCGCCGAGCTCGGTGCGCGGGCCGGCCACCTCGACCGGCTCGGGCTGGCTCGCCGGCGCGGGCGCGGACGCGTCGTCGAAGGACGCGTGTCGACGCCGACCGACCGTCACGACGTCGGGGGCCAGGGCGGGCAGCCGCGTCAGGCGGCGCACGTAGGACGGCTCGGGGGCCGTGTCCGCGTCCAAGAAGCACAGCACGTCGCCGGTCGCCACGGCGGCTCCGGCATTGCGGGCGGCGGCGAGCCGGAACCCGAGGTCCTCCTGGACGACGAGGCGCACGTCGGCGGGCACGACCGGACGCTCGGGCGAGCCGTCGTCGACGACCACGATCTCGAGCCGGTCGGCCGGGTGGTCCTGTCGGTGCAGGGCGGCGAGGGTGCGATCGAGCTGCCGTTGCTGCCGGTAGTGAGCCACGATGACCGACACCAGAGGAGGCACGGCCGGCTCGATCCCGTCGAGCAGGTCCCAGCGGTTCCCGGGCAGGGCGACGCCGACGGCGTCCGCGACACCGCCGGCGCCCGCGGTCGGATGCGTCACCACGCGACGTCGTCCCGCCACCAGCGCACGTGCTCGGCCGCGACGTCGTCCAGTGTCGGGGCGAGCGTCGTCCCGGCGGCGAGCCGGGTCGTGCGCGGGTCGCGCCAGGCGCGGTCGAGATGATCGGCGAGCACGGCGGGGTCGTCGCCGTCGTACAGCTCGATCGTGCCCGGCCGGAGCGCCGCCGCCTCGCGGGTGTAGCGGCCGTCGATCACGAGCGCGCGACGGCCCTGTTCGGCCCAGTCGAGCAGCGAGCGCGACGCCGAGAAGTGCCGGTGCGCGACCAGGGGCACACCCGGTTGGCGGAAGGCCCGTTCGTAGGCGTCGTCGTCGAGATGGCCCGTGATCTCGAACGCGACGCCGAGGCGGGCGGCGTGCTCGCGCAGACGGTCGACGTCGTCGTCGTGTCCGCGGCTCGCCGCACCGAGCGCGAGGACCCGGAGGTGCGGCGCGGCCTCGCCGAGACGTCGCCCGAGCAGACCCGCTGCCTCGATCGCGTCGACATGCCCTTTGCCCGGGTACACGAACCCGGCGATCACGACGGTCAGGGTCGCGGCGGCGGGGGTGTCTGCGGTGCCGTCGTGGCGGCGTCCGGTGCCTGAGCCGTCGAACGGCGCGCCGGGCCGGGTGCCGAGCGGGATCACCCGGGGCCGGGGGAGCGCCGGGTCGACCGTCGCGAGGAACTGCTCGAACAGGGCCCCCTCGTGCTCGCTGCTGACGACGACCCCGTGGGCCGCGGCGACGAACCGGGCGTAGGCCGCGCGGCGTCGTGGGAGGTTGCGCTCGCCGTCCGACGTCTGCGGCAGGTCGTGCAGGGTCAGGGTCAGCGGGGTCGAGGCGGCGAGCCGCTCGAGGTTCTCGGCCGCATCCTCGGGGGACGTGCCGAGGATCTTGTCCGTCACGTTCAGATGAGCCCGCGGCACGGCGGCCAGGGCGGCGGTGAGCTGGTCGAGGCCGTCGGTGCGGGCGACGCGCGTCGACGGGTCCAGGGCGACGACCCGGTCGGCGAGGTCGCGGGCGTAGTCGGAGACGCCGTGCCCCGCGGGGCCCGCGACGATCAGCGAGGGGGTCGATAGTGAGGTGGGAGGGGCGGAGGCGGGGAGGCGGGGCGACCGATCGGCCGGGGCCGCACTCGACGGTGACATTCTCGCGACGCTGACACATCGGGGCCCGGCGGTCAAGGGGTTTGACGAGCTGGGACCCGAGTGACATAAGGGGGGTACGGTGCGCGTATCGCGTCACCGACAGACTTCGCCCCCCTTGCGGCCGCGCTCCCTTGAATACCGGAGGAATGATGGAGTCTGCCGTCCGCGTCGTGGCCGTGCCCGCGGCGCATCCGTACGTGCGCCGCGTGAGCGACCATGAGACCGTCCGCGTCGTCGACGCCGGGGTCCCGGCGGGGGCGCCGGCCGACCAGTGGTGGCCGCCCGTGGCCCTCGACGCCGCCTGGATCGACGCGCACGCGGCCGACGCCGACGTGCTGCACGTCCACTTCGGCACCGAGTCGTTCACGCCCGAGCATCTCGCGGCCGTCCTCGACGCCGCGCACCGCGCGGGCTGGGCCGTCGTCCAGACCGTCCACGACCTCGCGCACCCCCAGCTCACCGCCGACCAGCAGGGCGGCTACGCCCGTCAGCTCGACGTGCTCGTGCCGGGGGCCGACGCCGTCGTGACGCTGACCGCGGGTGCGGCGGCCGAGGTGCGGCAGCGCTGGGGGCGTGACGCGCTCGTGGTGCCGCACCCGCGCCTCCTCGATGACGGCTCGGCGCCCCTCGGGCTCAGCCGACCGGATTCGCTCATCGGACTGCACCTCAAAGATCTCCGGCCCAACGTCGACGGCCCGGCCGCGACCCGCGCCCTGGTCGCGGCCCTCGACCTGCTGCGCCGCGACGGCTCCGACGTCTCGGGTGAGATCCGGATGCATCGCCGGGTGCGCGACGAGTCGGCCCGGGACGAGGTCCGCCGTCTGACCGCGGGGTCGGACACCGTGACGCTCATCGAGCACGACCGCCTCGACGACGACGCCCTGGCCCACGGGCTCGCCCGCCTCGACGCCGCCGTGCTGCCCTACTCGTACGGCACGCACTCGGGTTGGCTCGAGCTCTGCTTCGACCTCGGGGTGCCCGTGGCGGCCCCGTCGACCGGGCACTACGCCGAGCAGCACGTCGACCCGACCGTGGCGTCGTACGACCTCGACGCCGACGGGCGGTCGCTCGCCGACGCCCTCGCCCGGGTGCTCGCCGCCGGGACACGGGCGGGCAGCGCCGAGCGCGCGGCCGTCGTGAGCGCGCGACGGACCGAGCGCATCGACGTCGATCGCTCTGTCGCCGAGGCGCACGCCGCGCTGTACGCCAGGCTTCGTGCCGCGTCGACGGCGGTGGCGTCGTGATGCCGGTCGAGCCGCTCCGCATCGTCACGGTCGCCCCGCTGAGGTTCCCCATCCGGTTGCCGCACGCCGGTGGTCTCGAGTCGGCGCTCTGGAACGAGACCCGCCGCCTCCGTGCCCGGGGCCACTCGGTCACGATGATCGCCGTCGAGGGCTCCGACTTCCTGGCCGGTGGCCCGCGCGAGTTCGTCCTGCCGGCCGTGGCCTGGGCCGAGGGCGAGATCGCCGCGGACGACACCTACCCGGCCGGTTACCTCGACCGGGCGCTGCCGGCGCTCGAGCGTGCGCTCGACCGGGTCGCGGACCGGGCCGACGAGCTCGACGTCGTCGTCAACCACTGCCTGCACGGGGTGCCGTTGCGTCGCGCCGGGCGGCTCGGCGTGCCGATGGTCTCGACCCTGCACACGCCCGTCGTGCCCGAGCTCGTCGAGGCGGACGTCGCCTGCGACGGTCCGCGCAGCGAGTTCCTGTCCGTCAGCCGCCACACCCGGGCCGAGTGGGCCCGCGTCGGCATCGAGTCGACCGTCCTCGCCAACGGCGTCGACGGCGACACCTGGGTCGAAGGCCCCGGAGGCGCGGGTCTCGTCTGGTTCGGACGTCTCGTCCCCGAGAAGGGCGCGCACCTGGCCATCGAGGTGGCGAGGTCGCTCGGCCTGCCGCTCATCCTCGTGGGCCGGATCGGCGACCGCGACTACTTCGACACCGAGATCGCTCCCCGCCTCGGCCGTGGTGTCGAGTACGCCGGTGTGCTCGCACCGACCGAGCTCGCCGCACTCGTCGGCCGCAGCGCCTGCGCCCTCGCCACACCCGTCTGGGAGGAGCCGTTCGGCCTCGTCGTCCCCGAGGCGCTGCTCTGCGGCACCCCGGTCGCCGCGTTCGGCGTCGGCGGCATCCTCGAGATGGCGGTCGGCACCGTCGGCCTCGAGACGGCGCCGATGGGCGACGTCGCGGCGCTCGCCGACGTGGTCGCGGGGTTGCTGCGGCAGACCGTCGTCGAGCCGTCCTTCCGGTCCCGGCTCCGCGCCTCCGCCGCGGCCGCGTTCTCGCTGGACACGCGGATCGACCGGCTCGAGCAGGTCCTCCGGCGGGTCTCGGCCGCGCGCGAGCTCGCCGCGTGACCCGGCCGGTCGTCGCCTGGTACGTGCATCACCACGGCCAGGGGCACCTCGGGCGGTTGCTGGCGGTGCGCCCGCACGTCGACGCCGACGTCGTCTGCTTCAGCTCGCTGCCTCGCCCCGCGGCGCTGCCGGCCGACACCGCGTGGGTCGAGCTGCCCCGGGACGACACCGACGGAGGCGCGGCCGAGTCCGGTCTCCCGGCCGACGCCGACCCGACGGCGCACGGTCTGCTGCACTGGGCCCCGCTCGGTCACGACGGCCATCGGGGCCGGTTCGCGCGCATCGCCGCGGAGGTCGCCCGCCTCAGGCCCGCCGCGTTCGTCGTCGACGTCTCGACCGAGGTCGCCCTGTTCGCCCGGCTGCTCGGGGTGCCGGTCGTGTTGATGACGCAGCCCGGCGACCGGGTCGACCGGCCGCACGGTCTCGCCTTCCAGGCCGCTGAGCGCATCGT
The DNA here is from genome assembly GCF_049601585.1 of Frigoribacterium sp. 2-23. GTDB lineage: Bacteria > Actinomycetota > Actinomycetes > Actinomycetales > Microbacteriaceae > Frigoribacterium. Next base: position 607,109 of record NZ_CP187126.1, read on the forward strand.
CGCGCCCTGGCCGGGGGAGCTGCTGGCACCCGCCCACCTCGCCGGTCTCGACGTCGTCTACGTCGGCGGCGTCAGCCGGCACGAGGGCCGGGTCGCCGCGCCCTCCGAGCGGTCGGGGGTGCTCGTGCTCAGCGGCCGCGGGGGCACCGACGTGACCCGCGCGTCCGTGCGAGCCGCGCGCGACGCGACGCCGGGCGAGCACTGGTCGATGATCGGGGTCGCCGACCTCGACACGGACGATGACCTCGTCTGGACCGACGACGTCTTCGGGGCCGTGTCGTCGGCCGAGATCGTGGTCGCGTGGGCCGGGCAGAACTCCGTCGCCGATCTGGCTGTCGCCGGTGCGCGCGCCGTCGTGGTGCCACAGGCCCGACCGTTCGACGAGCAGCTCGCGACGGCCGAGGCGCTCGACCGCGCGGGTCTCGCCGTGGTCGAGCGGGCCTGGCCCGAGCCCGACCGTTGGCGCGAGGTGCTGGTGGCCGCCCGCGCGCTCACGCCCGACTGGTCGCGGTGGCTGACCTCGGGTGCCTCTGCCCGCGCGGGGGCCGCGATCGACGACGTCGTGCGGCGGTGGTCGCGATGACGGCCGACGACGCCGCGCAGCGCCGCGTGCACAACCCCGTTGCGGAAGACGAACCCCGATCGAACGGGGTTCCTCTTCCGCAACGGGGTTCCGGCCGCACGGCCGTCGTCACGCTGTGCAGCGTCGAGCGCACCGATCACGTGCGACACCAGCTCCGGTCGGTCCGGGCGACGGCGGCGCCGGCCGACCCGGTGCACGTCGTCCTCGTCTGGATCGGCGACGAGGGCAGCCTCGACGTCGCCTCCGGGCTCGGCGCCGACGAGGTGCTGTCCGTCCCGCCGGGCACCCGCGGACTCCGGCTGGCGGCCGCCCGCAACGCGGGAGCCGACGCCGCCGTGGCGGCAGGTGCCTCGCTCGTCGTGTTCCTGGACGCGGACTGCGTGGCCGGCCCGCGCCTCCTCAACTCCTATCGTCGGGCGGCCGTGGCCCGCCCCGACGCCGTGCTGTGCGGGCCGGTGACCTACCTGCCGCCCGGTGTCGACGTCGACGACACGGCGGTGCTCGACGCGGCGACGGCACCGCACGCCGCGCGCCCGGCTCCGCCCGACGGCGAGCTGGTCGTGGCCGGGCCCGGCGACTACCCGCTCTTCTGGTCGCTCTCGTTCGCACTGACAGCCGACACCTGGAGGCGCGGGCCGCGTTTCGACGACCGCTACGAGGGATACGGCGGCGAGGACACCGACTACGCCTTCGCGCTGCGGGACGCCGCCGTGCCGCTCGTCTGGGTCGGCGGGGCGGATGCGTACCACCAGCACCACGCGACCTCGTCGCCGCCCTGGCAGCACCTGCACGACATCGTCCGCAACGGCGGGCTCTTCGCGGAGCGTTGGGGGGTCTGGCCGATGGAGGGCTGGCTCGAGGCGTTCGAGCTCGCCGGTGCGGTGCGGCGGGACGCCGACGGCTGGTCGCTGGCCTGAGCCTGCGCCGGCTGCTGTCACACGCGTCGCGGGCCGGTGCGCCGACGGTCCTGGCGCGGCGCGCGGCTAGCGCGTGAGCGTGTACTGCACGTCGACCGCGTGGTCGGCGAAGCCGCGCGCGGCGTAGAGCCGCAGGGCGGCCGTGTTGTCGCCCTCCACGTAGAGGGCGGCCGTGTCGACGCCGCGGTCGCGCAGGCGGGCGAGTCCGGCGTCGACGACCACGCCGCCGAGCCCCTCGCCCTGGTGGTCGGGGCTGACGCCGACCGCGTAGAACTCGCCGGGCTGACCCGCTTCGAGCTTGAGCCAGCAGAACGCGATCAGCTCGTCACCGCGCCAGAGCAGCACGAAGTCGCCCGCGTCGAACCACGGCTCGGCCCGACGGGCGTCGAGGTCGGCCTGGTCGATCGAGCCCTGCTCCGGGTGGTCGGCGAAGGCGCGGGCGTTGAGGTCGAGCCAGGCCGCGTCGTCGGTGCCGGGTCGGAACGCGCGCAGCTCGTCGCCGGTGCGACGCTTCGGGGCGGCCGGATCGGCCGGCACGCTCGCCCGCTGCTGCAGCAGGCGACGCGTCTCGGTCAACGCGAAGCGGGCCGCCAGGTGTCGGGACGCGGGCAGGTCACCGTGCGCCCAGACGGCCAGCGGGCCGGTGGTCTCATCGATGACGCGCTGCAGGAGCTCGGCCCCGCGACCCTCGCGCCGGTCGTCGGGGTGCACCACCAGCTCGACCTCGTCGCCCCGGACGATCGCCGCCGCGTGTCGGTCGCCGAGCACACGCGCCTGGCCGCGCCGTGCCTCCACGAGGGCCTGGTCGTTGAACGGCGGGCTGCCGTCGGCCGCGGTCGCGGCGGACGCCAGCTCGGACACGAAGGAGGCGCGGCCTGCGTCGTCGACGCCCGTCGCGTCGTCCGCCCCGCCGGTCACGAGACCGCGGTGGTGTCGTCGTCGTACACGTTGAAGCGGTACCCGACGTTGCGGACGGTGCCGATGAGCGACTCGAGGTCGCCGAGCTTGGCCCGGAGGCGCCGCACGTGCACGTCGACCGTGCGGGTGCCGCCGAAGTAGTCGTAGCCCCAGACCTCGCTGAGCAGCTGCTCGCGCGTGAAGACCCGCGACGGGTGGGTCGCGAAGAAGCGGAGCAGCTCGAACTCCTTGAACGTGAGGTCGAGCGGCCGGCCGTGCACCTTCGCCGAGTAGCTCGCCTCGTCGATGACGACACCCGAGGCGTGGATCTTCGAGCCGACCTGGTTCTGCGCGAGGCGGCCGGTGACGAGACGGATGCGCGCGTCGACCTCGGCGGGGCCGGCCGTCTCGAGGATGACGTCGTCGACGCCCCACTCCGAGTTGACCGCCGTGAGGCCGCCCTCGGTGAGGACGAGCACGAGCGGCACGGTGACACCGGTCGTGCGCAGGATCTTGCACAGCGACTTCGCGCTGGCCAGGTCGAAGCGGGCGTCGATGAAGATGAGATCGCTCGACGGAGCGTTCACCAACTGCGCGGGTTCGGCGGGGATCTGCCGGGTACGGTGGCTGAGGAGTGCGAGTGCCGGAAGGACTTCCGGACTGCTCGCCGAGGTCAGGACCAACAACTGAGCCACACGACCTCCAGGAAATGTACTGTCGAGCAGTCTAAAACATGAGCCGAGACCTAGCCGACCACCCGATCGTAGGGCAGGTCAGGAGACGAGAACCGTGACCGTGAGCGCACCCGCCGCCCCCGCACCGCTGAAACCCGCGACGATCGTCCCGGTCTGGGTGCTCACCCTCGTGGCGGCCGTCCTCGTCGGCGTGCTCTCGCCGGCCGACGACTTCTACGTCTGGCTGCCCCTCGTGCTGGCCGGCTCGATCGTGCTCACCTTCGTGCTGCAGCTCGTGCTCAGCGAGAAGGAGGGCCTGGTCACCCGCACCATGCTCAGCACCTGCGGCAGCCTCGTCATCCTCGCCGTCGCGACGGCCGTGCTCGCGATCGTGCACTGAGTCTCGAACCAGGCCGTCGCGGGATGCTCGGCTGATTCCCGGCGCCGCGCCCTCGCCGTTCTCGGGGTGACGCAGGTAGGCTCGTCCTATGGATTCCCTGCTCGCCCTCGAGATGTTCTACATCGGGCTCCTCGGTCTCGCGTCACTGTCGATCGCGTTCGTGTCCGTCGTCGTGCTGGTCAAGCTGTTCAAGGGACAGCGCTGAACCGAGCATGATCGATATCCCCGTCGGGCTCCCGGCTGAACTCGTCCCGCTGTCCTGGCTCATCGGTGTCTGGGAGGGCACGGGTGTCGTCGACTACAAGATCGGCGAGGGCGACCCCGACTCCCCGCCGGAGGGCCTGCCGCCGGCCGAGCGTCGCACGCACGAGTTCGGTCAGCGCATCAGCTTCAGCCACGACGGCCTGCCCTTCTTGAACTACAGCTCGTTCACCTGGCTGCTCGACGACGAGCACACGCCGCTGGCGAGCGAGACCGGTTACTGGCGACTGGAGCGACCCGCCGAAGAGGGCGACCGCGGCCCGGCCATGCTGCCGGGTGTCGGCGTCCAGCCGTTCACGTCGGCGCAGACGGTCGAGATCCTCCGGCGCCCCGACGACGGCTTCGGCATCGAGGTGCAGCTCGTGCACCCGACGGGTGTCAACGAGTTGTACCTGGGCCGCGTCAAGGGGCCGCGCATCGACCTGTCGACCGACGCCGTCCTCCGATCCAGCAACGCGAAGGAGTACAGCGCCGCGACGCGTATGTACGGCCTCGTCGAGAACCACCTGCTCTGGGCGTGGGACATCGCCGCACTGGGGCAAGAGCTGCGCACGCACGCGTCGGGGCGGCTCGCCCGTGTCGACTGACGAACCCGTGTCGACCGACGCAACGGTGCCCGACACCGTGACCGTGCCCTCCCCGCTGCACACGCGGCCCGGCTTCGTCGCCGACGCGTCCGGCATCGTCGCGGCGCACTACGGCAACCCGATGGCCGAGCAGCGCCCGCTGTCGGCCGGTCTGGCCGTGGTCGACCTGTCCGACCGGGGTGTGCTCGCCGTGTCCGGGGCCGACCGACTCAGCTGGCTGAACTCGCTGACCAGCCAGAGCCTCCTCGGCCTGCCTCCCGGGGTGTCGACGGAGACGCTGCTGCTCGACGCGAGCGGCCGTCTCGAGCACGCCGCCCGGCTGCTCGACGACGGCGAGACGGTCTGGCTGCTCGTCGACCGTGCCGAGGTCGAGCCCCTCCGGTCGTGGCTCGACCGCATGCGCTTCATGCTGCGGGTCGAGGTGGCCGACCGCACGGCCGAGTACGCGACGCTCGGCTCGCTGGCCGATGTGGCGCTGCCGATCGAGGTCGCCGCGCCGAACGATGTCCCGCTCGTCTGGGTCGACCCCTGGGCGACCGTCACGGCCGGCGGTCACGGGTACGCGGCCGAGACCGGGCACCCCGGTCACGACTGGACCTACCGCGAGACCCTCGTGGCGCGGGCCGACCTCGACGCCCTGGCCGCCTCCGACGTCCCCGTCGCGGGAACCCTCGCCCTCGAGGCGCTGCGCATCGAGGCCTGGCGCCCGCGTCTCAGCACCGAGGTCGACGAGAAGACCATCCCGCACGAGCTCGACTGGCTGCGCTCGGCCGTGCACCTCACCAAGGGCTGCTACCGCGGGCAGGAGACCGTCGCCAAGGTGCACAACCTCGGGCACCCGCCCCGTCGACTCGTGATGCTGCACCTCGACGGCTCCGACAACGTCCTGCCGCAACACGGCGACGCCGTCGTCCTGCCGGTCGAGGCAGGGGCCGACGACACGGCCGAGCCGAAGCAGGTCGGCCGGGTCACCAGCGTCGCCGTGCACCACGAGCTGGGCCCCGTCGCCCTCGCCGTGGTCAAGCGCACCACTCCCGAGACCGCGGCACTCGCGGTGCTCGCCGCCGACACCGTCGTCGCCGCCGCTCAGCAGACGATCGTGCCGCCCGACGCCGGCGCCTCGGCCGGGGTGCCCCGACTGCCGCGGCTCGGGTCGGTCACACGCTGACCTCGTGGCGGGTCCCGTCCGCCGCACCCTGACCCGGGCCACCCGAGGCTTCGACGCCGCGGGAGCCCTGAGCCGCACCGTCTCGTCGCTGCCGGCCGTCGTGCAGATCGTGATCGCCGCCTCCGCGTCCTATGTGATCGCGCACCTCCTGCTCGGCCACGCCGTGCCGCTGCTGGCCGTGACGATCACGATCTCGTCGCTGGGCTTCGCCCGAGACGCCCGGCCGCGGCGGGTGCTCGAGAACGCCGTGGGCGTGCTGATCGGCATCGCGCTGAGCGAGGTGATGCTGCTCGTGCTCGGCAAGGGCGTCTGGCAGATGGGCGTCGTCTTGCTCGTCGTGCTGGTGGTGGCGCGCTTCTTCTCGCCCAGCAACGCGTTCGCGATCGCCGCTGCGACGCAGTCCATGCTCGTGATGCTGTTGCCCGACCCCGACGGCGGGCCGTTCGTGCGGAGCATCGACGGCACGGTCGGCGGCCTCGTGGCCCTGGCGGTCACGGCCGTCGTGCCGCGTGACCCGGTCGGGCTGGCCCGCGCCGACGCCCGACGCCTCTTCGTCGAACTCGACGTCGCGTTCGCGTCGCTCGTGGCTGCGCTCCGGGACGACGACGTGCGGCGGGCCGACGAGGCGTTGAGACGGCTCCGCGCGACCCAGCCGTTGCTCGACGACTGGGCGTCGACCCTGGAGTCGGCGCTGGCGATCTCGCGGCTGTCGCCGTTCCTCCGGTCACGGTTGCCGCACCTTCGACAGCAGGACCGCATCCGGTCCAACGTCGACCTCGCCGTCCGCAACCTCCGCGTGATCGCGCGGCGGATCGACACGTCCCTCGGCGACGGCGCGCGTCGGCCGGCCGTCGCCGACGTCCTCGATGCGACGGGCCGCGCCGTGTCCGCGCTCGGCGCCTCCCTCGACGACGTCGAGCAGCTGCCGGTCGCCCGGGACGCCCTGACGGCCGTCGCCCGTCGGCTCGACCCGTCGCTGCTGATCCCGGGGCAGCCCGTGACCGAGACGATCGTCGTGCTGATGATCCGCCCGCTCGTGATCGACCTGCTCATGGCGACGGGTCTCGATCACGACGACGCGCGCGCCCGGCTCGCCCCCGTCTGATCCCGGCCCCTCCGCCCTCTCGATCTCTCTTTCTCGATCGATGTGACCCGTTCGGTGCATGTCGCGCGTGAACATCGGCCCGACGCGTCACTTCGTTGCCGGGGGGTCTGTTCCCTCTCGATCGAGGTGACCCGTTCGGTGCATGTCGTGCGCGAACATCGGCCCGACGCGTCATTTCGTTGCCGGGGGGTCTGTTCCCTCTCGATCGATGTGACCCGTTCGGTGCGTGTCGCGCGTGAACATCGGCGCGACGCGTCACTTCGTTGCGGGGGGCTGTTCCCTCTCGATCGATGTGACCCGTTCGGTGCATGTCGCGCGCGAACATCGGCGCGACGCGTCACTTCGTTGCGGGGAACAGGAAGAGAGGGGGCCCGTCAGGAGGCGCGGGGCGCGACCGCCGCCCACGGCACGGTCAGCTCGCCGAGCCGCCAGCGCGACCGCCCGTGCAGCACCGGCCAGCCCGCGTCGCGCAGCCCCTGCACGGTCGCGATCCACCGTTGCACGGGCCCGTAGACGGACAGCGGCGCGCTGTACGCCCACTGCCGGTCGAGGTCGACGAGCAGGTCGTGCACCCGTTCACCCTCGACGTTGCGGTGGATCAGCGCCTTCGGCAGTCGCTCGGCGACGATCGACGGCTGGTCGACCGAGGCGAGCCGCAGGGCGATCGTGAACGTCTGCGGCCCCTCCGTCGTGACGTCGACCCAGCTCGCGACGCGGCCGACCTCGTTGCACGTCCCCTCGATGAGCACGCCGCCGGGTTGCAGTCGCGACGTCATCAGGGCCCACGACTCGGCCACCTGCGACTCGTCGTACTGCCGCAGCACGTTCAGCGCCCGGATCACCGCGGGCCGGCGCCCACCGTCGAGCGGCACCTCGAAGCCCCCGAGCCGGAAGCTCACGCCCGGCCGCGCCGACAGGTTCGCCACGCGCACCCGTTCGGGGTCGATCTCGATGCCGACCACCTCGACGTCGTCGCGGACCCGCAGGAGGCGCTGGTGCAGCTCCAGGGGAGTGGTCGCCGACGCCCCGTACCCCAGGTCGACCACGAGCGGGTCGTCGGCGCGGCGCAGGGCCGGGTGCGCCGCGATCCAGCGGTCGATGCGGCGGAGCCGGTTGGTGCCGGTCGTCCCGCGCGTGATCGAACCGATGGGCATGGCTCCCATTCTCGCCGAAAAGGTACGCTGGGGGTCATGACTTCGACCCTCATCCTCCTCCGTCACGGCAACAGCGAATGGAACGCGAAGAACCTCTTCACGGGATGGGTCGACGTCCGACTCACCGAGCAGGGCCGGGCCGAGGCCAAGCGCGCGGGCGAGCTGCTGCGCGAGGCCGACCTGCTGCCCGACATCCTCTACACGTCGCGCCTCACCCGGGCGATCCAGACCGCCGACATCGCCCTCGAAGAGGCCGACCGTCTCTGGATCGACGTGAAGCGCTCGTGGCGTCTCAACGAGCGCCACTACGGCGCGCTGCAGGGCAAGGACAAGGCGCAGACGCTCGAGCAGTACGGCCCCGAGCAGTTCCAGACCTGGCGTCGCTCGTTCGACGTGCCGCCGCCCCCGCTCGACGACGACAGCGAGTTCTCGCAGGCCCACGACAAGCGCTACGCCGAGCTCGGCATCGACGCCCCCCGCACCGAGTCGCTCAAGCTCGTCATCGATCGCATGCTGCCGTACTGGGAGTCCGACATCACGAAGAGCCTCGCCGCCGGCGACGTCGTCCTGGTCACGGCGCACGGCAACTCGCTGCGCGCGCTCGTGAAGCACCTCGACGGCATCAGCGACGACGAGATCGCCGAGCTGAACATCCCCACCGGCATCCCGCTCGTCTACGAGCTCGACGACGACTTCCGTCCGACCGGCCCCGGCCGCTACCTCGACCCCGAGGCCGCCGCCGCCGGCGCCGCCGCGGTCGCCAACCAGGGCAAGAAGTAAGCACCGCGGAGGCGAGCACGAGGGCAACGGCGGTCCCGTGACCGACCCGCTGGTGACCCCCGACGGTCGCTACATCGTCGTCCGGGGTCGCCTCTGGCGGCGGACCGACCCGTCGCTGCCCGAATCCCGCCGGGCCGAGCTCGTCCACGAGCTGATGGAGGCGCGGCGCGCGAAGAAGACGGCGCTGGCCGCAGACGACGCGGCCGGCATCGAGGCCGCGCGGGCCAGGGTCGACGCCGCCAAGACGGGTCTCGGCGAACGCGGCCCGGTGTGGTGGGACGACGACGCCCCCGACGAGACGCGGCACCTCGCGAAGAACACCCGCTACGCGGAGTGGTTCGCCGCACAGGGCGACGCCTAGGAGCCGCGGCGACGTCGACGGCGGCCCGTGTCGTGTCGCGTTCGAGGCATCATGTCGCGCACCGACACGACACGACGCCGCGAACGCCACACGACCCGCAGCCACGCGACCCGCAGCCACACGACCCGCAGCCACGCGACCCGCAGCCGCCGGGCCCGTCAGGCGGGGGAGACCGGCGTGAGCAGCCCGTGCTCCTGCACGGACGCCACGTCCAGGATCTTGTAGCCCTCGCTCTCGAAGAACACCGTCACGCGGCCCTCCTCGGTGCCCATGACGACGCCCTCGCCCCACGTGTCGTGCCGGACACGGCTGTCCGTCGCGAACGCAGGAGGCTCGGTGTCGGTCGCGTCCACGTGGTCCTCGCCCCGCGCCTCCTCGTCTCGCTCGGCCGCCGTGCACCCGTCGCAGTTGCCGCAGTGCTCGGGGCTGTCCTCGCCGAAGTAGCCGAGCAGGAAGTGCCGACGGCAACCGGGTGCCTCGGCGTAGGTGCGCATCATCTCGATGCGCGACTTCTCGACCCGGTCGCGGGTCTGCGCGATCTCGCGCGCCGCCTCGGCGGCGTCGTGCGCATCGAACCCCTCGACCGGCTCGAGCCCGTCGTCGGCGTCGCGCACGGCGCCGGCCTCGTGCAGCAGGTCGAGCAGGCGCGAGACGCTGCGGCTGCCGAGGGCGAGCTGATCGGCGACCTCGGTGCGGCTCACCGGCCGCCCGGCCGCGGACAGCGCCGTGAAGACGCCGCGCAGATCCGCTCGACCCGGGAGACCCGAGGCGAAGAACGAGCGCAGGCCCAGGTCCTCCGGCCGGTAGTGCAAGGTGGCCCGCGCCTCCTCGCCGTCACGCCCGGCCCGGCCGATCTCCTGGTAGTACCCGTCGAGGGAGTCGGGCACGTCGGCGTGCACGACGAAGCGGATGTCGGGTTTGTCGATGCCCATGCCGAATGCGCTCGTCGCGACGACCACGTCGACCTCGCCGGCGTGGAACCGCTCGTGCAGCTCGCCGCGCTCGGCCGAGCGTTGGCCACCGTGGTAGCCGACGACGGTCAGCTCGGGGCTGCGCTCGGCGATGTCGGCCGCGTAGCGCTCGGTCGCCTTGCGCGTCGCGACGTAGACGATGCCCGGCGTCGTGGCGGCGGCGACCTGCTCGACGACGGCGCGGATCTTCTCGGCATCGTCCTCGTGGCGCACGACCTCGAGCGCGAGGTTGGGTCGGTCGAAGCCGCGGCTCAGCACGAGGGGGTCGTCGAGGCGCAGACGTTCGACGATCTCGTCGCGGACGGGCCCGGACCCGGTCGCCGTCAGCGCGAGCACCGTCGGCCGGCCGAGCCGCTCGACGACCTCGCCGAGGTGCAGGTAGTCGGGCCGGAAGTCGTGGCCCCACGTCGACACGCAATGCGCCTCGTCGACGACCAGCAGGGCGACCCCGGCGTCGCGGAGGCGGTCCACCGTCTCGTCGCGCGCGAGCTGCTCGGGCGCGAGGAAGACGTACGTGATCTCGCCGTCGGCCAGCCGCTGCCAGCCCTCGTCGTTCTCGGCATCGGTGTGACCCGAGTTGACGGCGATCGCCGCGGGGGCGTCCGGGCGGCCGACGAGTCCGGCGACCTGATCGGCCTGCAGGGCGATCAGGGGCGAGACGACCACGGTCGGGCCGTCGAGCACGGCGCCCGCGACCTGGTAGATCGCGCTCTTGCCGAACCCGGTCGGCATGATGCCGAGGGTGTCGCGACCGGCGACGACGGCCTCGATCGCCTCGAGTTGGGCGGCGTGCAGGTCGTCCCAGCCGAACAGGTCGGCGGCGGCGCGGACGATGCGGTCGGTGCGGTCGCGGTCGGTGCTCTCCGCGTGGTCGGTCGTGCGGGTCGTGCGGGTGCGTGTGGTGCTCATGGAGTCCTCGGATCGGTGCTTGTTCCACCCATCCCAGGGGTCGTCGTCGGGACACGCCCACGACTGGCAGCCGATGGTCGGCTGTTCGTACCCCTCCGTCGAAGCGGCCGCGCACCCTACCCCCGGCTAGCTGAACTGCGCCCCGATCTCGAGCACGAGCGCGTCCATGTCGACCGGGGTGCTCGTGTCGACCCGGATCACCGGCCAATCGCCCAGGGGAGCCGCCGCCTCGGCCCACTCGGGCCACGAGGCTCGAGCGGAGTCGGCGGTGCCGTGCGCGGGGTGACGGCCCCCTGCCGCCAGGCGGTCGACCACGCGCTGCAGCGCGACCTCGGGGTCGACGTCGCACCAGACCTCGACGGTTCGCGGCGAGCCGGCGCGCACCACACCGGCGCGCGCGAACTCGAGGTCGCGCGGACGGTGCCAGAACGAGTCGACGACCACGCCGGCCTCGACGGCGCCGGCCATCGACCAGACCGTGTCCATCGCGATGCCGCCGAGGGCGTGCGGGTCGATCATCGGCCCGGCCAGGTCGGCCAGCGCCTCCTTGATCGGGTCCTTGGCGAGCAGCGGGCAGCCGAGCACACCGGCCAGCGTGGCCGAGACGGTGGTCTTGCCGGAGCCCGGCAGACCGTTGACGAGGATCGCGACAGAGGCCATCCGGCCATTCTCCCGCACGGGATGCGACGCGACGAACGCAGGAGGCGCGGTGTCCGTCGACCGGACACCGCGCCTCCTCGAGGTCGTCGCCCCTACAGCTCGGGTGCCACCCAGTCGCCGGTCGCGAGGTACTGGACCTTCTTCGCGATCGACACGGCGTGGTCGGCGAAGCGCTCGTGGTAGCGCGAGGCGAGCGTCGAGTCGACGGTGTCGACCGCGGCGCCCTTCCAGGTCTCGCCGAGGACCTTGTCGAAGACGCTGAGGTGCAGCTCGTCGATGCGGTCGTCGTCGTTGCGGATCTCCTCGGCCAGACGGACGTCTTCGGTCGTGAGCAGCTGCGTCAGCTTCTGTGCGATGGCGACGTCGAGCTCGCCGAGCTCCTTGAACGTCGGACGGAGCGACTTCGGCACGACCTTGTCCGGGAAGCGGTAGCGCGCCAGCTGCGCGATGTGCTCCGACATGTCGCCCATGCGCTCGAGCGAGGCGCTGATGCGCAGTGCGCTCACGACGATGCGGAGGTCGCGGGCGACCGGGTTCTGGCGGGCCAGGATGTCGATGGCGAGCTCGTCGAGGCTGATCGCGAGCTCGTCGATCTTGTCGTCGTCCGCGATGACCTGCTCGGCCAGGGAGACGTTCGACTCGTTGAAGGCCGTCGTCGCGTTGTCGATCGAGACGGCGACGAGTGAGGCGATCTCGACGAGCCGCTCCTGGACCTCTTGGAGCTCCTGCTGGAATACCTCGCGCATGTCGTCGTCCGACCCTCTCGTGCTTGCTCGTGTCGTGCTTGCTCGTGTGGCGGGCGAATGCCGCTCACACCCCAGGGAGCATAGATGCCCCGCACAGTCCTGACGAGCCTCCCCGCCGAAGGTTAACGGCCGGTGATCGACGCCTGAACTCTGACCAAAGTACAGCCGCCCGGGCGACGAACCGTTCAGGTGGTGCTGGGCGGGTCACTACTCTGAGCAGTATGGACTCCGCCTGGCTGGTGCTGCTGTCGCTGGCCTTCGGGTTGGTGGTCGGCGCGACGGTCGTCATCGTGCTCGTCCTCGCCGAACGTCGCGCCCGCCGTGTCGCCGCCCTCGTCGAGACGTCGCTGCCCGACGGCGTGGACGCCGTGCTCGACGCCCTCGAGTCGGCGGGGCTCGTGATCGACCCCTCGGGCAACGTCGTCAAGGCATCGCCCGGCGCCCGTACCCTCGGCCTCGTGTCGGCCCACCAGCACCTGGTGCACGGCGAGGTCGAGGACCTGGTCGACACCGTCCGTCGGCACGGCGACCCCGAGGCCCGCGAGCTGACGCTCGCCCGCGGCCCCGTCGGCGAGGCGACGATCTTCGTGCACGTGCGGGCCGCGCCGCTCGGCGGCCGGTACGTGCTCGTCCTGGCGGAGGACCGCACGGAGGGCCGCCGGCTCGACGACATGCGGCGTGACTTCGTCGCCAACATCTCGCACGAGCTGAAGACCCCGATCGGCGCCGTCGGACTGCTCGCCGAGGCGCTCGAGTCGGCGTCGGCCGACCCCGAGCAGGTGCGGCACTTCGCGAACCGCCTGACGAAGGAGGCCGGGCGCCTCGGTCGACTGACGCAGGACATCATCGAGCTGTCCCGACTGCAGGCGAGCGACACGCTCGAGAAGTCCGAGCTGGTCGACATCCGCGACGTCGTGTCGACCGCTGTCGACCGCAACCGGGTCGAGGCGGAGGCGCGGGGCATCCAGATCGTGTCGCGCGGCGGCAAGCACGCCCGTGTGTTCGGTGACCCGACGCTGCTGTCCACCGCCGTCGACAATCTGCTCTCGAATGCGATCCACTACTCACCCGACGGCTCGCACATCGGCATCGGCTCGACCGTCGGTGACGACGGCATCGTCGAGATCGCCGTGACCGACCAGGGCGACGGCATCCCCGACGACGAGCTCGACCGCGTCTTCGAGCGCTTCTACCGCGTCGACCCGGCCCGATCCCGCCGCACCGGCGGCACGGGCCTGGGGCTCGCGATCGTGAAGCACGTCGTCCAGAATCACGGCGGCGACATCCGCGTCTGGTCGCAGGTCGGCCGCGGTTCGACGTTCACCCTGCGTCTGCCGGAGGCTCATGTCGAGTCGCCGGCCAGGCCCACCCCGGTCCACACACGAGGAGACTGACGAAGTCCGATGACCCACATCCTGATCGTCGAAGACGAAGAATCGCTCAGCGAGCCGCTGGCGTTCATCCTGGAGCGCGAGGGCTATCGCGTCACGGTGGCCGACGACGGCCCCAGCGCGATCACCGCGTTCGACAAGGGCGGCGCCGACCTGGTGCTGCTCGACCTCATGCTGCCGGGCATCCCGGGCACCGAGGTCTGCCGCGAGATCCGCACGCGGTCGCAGGTGCCGATCGTGATGCTCACCGCGAAGGACAGCGAGGTCGACATCGTCGTCGGGCTCGAGCTCGGCGCGGACGACTACGTCACGAAGCCGTACTCGACCCGCGAGCTGCTCGCCCGCATCCGTGCCGTGCTGCGCCGCCGGGTCGACCCCGACGACCTGTCCGACTCGATGCTCGAGGCAGGCGAGATCCGCATGGACGTGGAGCGTCACGTCGTGACCGTCCGCGGCGAGGACATCGCCATGCCCCTGAAGGAGTTCGAGCTGCTCGAGCTGCTCATGCGCAACGCCGGTCGCGTCCTCACCCGCGGACAACTGATCGACCGCGTCTGGGGTTCGGACTACTTCGGCGACACGAAGACGCTCGACGTGCACATCAAGCGCATCCGCTCGAAGATCGAGGCCGTGCCGTCGGAGCCGAAGGCGTTGGTGACCGTGCGCGGTCTCGGCTATCGCATCGAGGCCTGACCCGCGCCTCCTGGAGGCCGCCGGCACGGCGAGAGGCCCGGCGCCGCTGATGCGGGCCGGGCCTCTCGGGTGAGCAGCCGGTGGACGGCGCTCGACAGATCAGGACGAGGGCGTGCCGCTCGGCGCGTCCTCGGTGGACTCGGGCAGCGGCGTGGAGCTGCCACCGGGAGCCGGGGTGCCGGACGGGGTGCTCGTCGGCAGCAGGGTCGAGTACTCGGGCAGGGCGCCGGTGAGGACGGGGACCATGAGCTTCTTGCCGGTCTCGGTGCCGTACTGGACGTACACCGGCAGCAGGGCGCCGGGCTTGGCGTCGAGGTCGGTCAGGATGAGCTGGTCGTCGCCGGGCTGCGTGCCGCGACGGACCTCGGCCGAGCCGTCGACCTCGAGCACCTGCGTCTTCGAGCCGTCGGCCGTCGGGTACTCGAACGAGACCCGTGCCGGGTCGGTGCCGCTGTTGATGACGGTCATGCTGAGGCTGGCCTCGGTGCCGTCGTCGCCGGTCAGGGCGATGGCGTTGCGGACCTTGATGTCGCCGACGGTCACGCTGGTGCCGTCGCTCGCGTCGTAGTGCTTCAGGGTCGCCTGGGGGCTGATGAAGTTGCAGCCGGCGGCGACGAGCATGACCGCCCCGGCCAGGACGGTGACGAGGGTGGCTCGCCCTGTCGTCGATGTGACGCGAACAGGTCCGACTCTCACGGGTCCTCCAGAGATCCATTTCACGGCAAGGGTGTGTTCCAGCCTAGCGATTCCCGCACGGGGCGGGATGTTAGGCAACCCTTAGAAAAGGGTCCCCGTGATACTCTAGTAGCCGCAGAATGGAGCTTGTGCTATGCAATTCGAGGTCGGTGAGACGGTCGTCTACCCCCATCACGGCGCGGCGACGATCGAAGAGGTCAAGACGCGTGTCATCAAGGGAGACGAGAAGCTCTATCTGAAGCTCCGCGTCCACCAGGGCGATCTGATGATCGAGGTGCCCGCCGCCAACGTCGACCTGGTCGGCGTGCGCGACGTCATCGGCAAAGAGGGCGTCGACCGGGTGTTCGACGTCCTGCGCGCCCCGTTCACCGAAGAGCCGACCAACTGGTCGCGTCGGTACAAGGCGAACCTCGAGAAGCTCGCCTCGGGCGACGTGATCAAGGTCTCCGAGGTCGTGCGCGACCTCTGGCGTCGTGACAACGACCGCGGGCTGTCGGCCGGCGAGAAGAGCATGCTCGCCAAGGCGCGGCAGATCCTCGTCAGCGAGCTGGCCCTCGCCGAGAAGACCGACGAGGCCCGGGCGTCGAGCGTGCTCGACGAAGTCCTTGCCTCCTGAGCATCCCGGTGTCGGCATGCCCGCCGACGGCACGCCCGGCGACGTGCTGACCGGCGTGGGGCGCGCGGTCGTCGTCGTGGCCGCCGGCAGCGGCACCCGCCTCGCCCAGGGGCGGCCCAAGGCGTTCGTGCCCGTCGCGGGTCGCAGCATCCTCGAGCGGTCGCTCGAGTCCCTCTTCGCGTCGGCGACCCCGACCCAGGTCGTCGTGGTCGTCCCGGCCGCGCTGGTGACCGAGTCGGAGGCGCTGGTCGCCTCCGTCGCGGGGCATGCGGCGGACTACGCCTCGGTCGTCGCCGGGGGAGCGAGCCGCCAGGCGTCCGTCGCCGCCGGGCTCGCCGTGCTCGCACCCGACGTCGCGACGGTGCTCGTGCACGACTGCGCCCGTCCCTTCACCCCGACCGCCCAGTTCGACCTCGTCGCCGGCACGGTGGTCGCGACCGGCGGGGGAGTCGTCCCGGGTCTGCCCGTCAGCGACACCATCAAGCGCGTCTCGAGCGATGGCTCGGTCGTCGAGACGGTCGACCGTGCCGAGCTCGTCGCGATGCAGACCCCCCAGGGGTTCCCGCGTCACGAGCTCGACGCGGCCTACGCCGCGGCCGTCGCCGAGCACACCGACGACGCCGCGCTGTTCCAGGCCGCGGGTCACGACGTCGTCGTCGTCCCCGGCGACCCGATCGCGTTCAAGATCACCACCCCGTGGGACCTGGCCCGCGCTGAGACGATCGCGGCCGAGGCCGGACGCGCCGACTCGGGTCGAGAGCCGGCCGATGCGGTCGACCCGCGCCTCCTCGGGGCCGGGACGGCTTTGCGCACCGGGCTCGGTGTCGACGTCCACGCGTTCGACGACGCGTCCGAGCTGCACCTCGGGCTGCTGCACTTCGAGGGCCAGCCCGGTCTCGCCGGGCACAGTGACGGCGACGCCGTGGCGCACGCCGTCGTCGACGCGCTGCTATCGGCCGCCGGGCTCGGCGACATCGGCTCCAGCTTCGGCACGGACGACCCGCGCTTCGCCGGGGCGTCGGGCGAGGTGTTCCTGTCGGCGACGCTCGAGATGCTGACCCGTGCCGGTGTGTACGTCGTCAACGTGGCCGTCCAGGTGATCGGCAACCGCCCGAGGCTCGCCGCGCGGCGCACCGAGATGGAGGCGCGGCTGATGGAGGTCGTCGGGGCGCCGGTCAGCGTCTCCGCCACCACGACCGACGGGCTCGGCTTCACCGGGCGCGGCGAGGGCGTGACGGCGATCGCGACCGCGCTCGTGACCGAGGTCGGCCGACCTCGACCGACTGAATAGGCTTGGCC
Organism: Frigoribacterium sp. 2-23; assembly: GCF_049601585.1. GTDB lineage: Bacteria > Actinomycetota > Actinomycetes > Actinomycetales > Microbacteriaceae > Frigoribacterium. Next base: position 623,977 of record NZ_CP187126.1, read on the forward strand.
CGTGACCATCCGCCTCTACGACTCGCGCGAGCAGGCGCTCGTCGACTTCGTCCCGCTCGAGCCCGGCCGCGTCGGCCTGTACGTCTGCGGCCCGACCGTGCAGTCGTCGCCGCACATCGGACACCTCCGCTCCGCCCTCGTCTACGACCTGTGGCGCCGCTGGTTCACGTACCGCGGCCTCGACGTCACGCTGGTGCGCAACGTGACCGACATCGACGACAAGGTCCTCGCGCTGGCGGCCGACACCACCGAGGAGTGGTGGGCGCGCGCGTACCGCGTCGAGCTCGAGTTCTCGGCGGGCTACCGGGCCCTCGGCATCCTGCCGCCGACCTACGAGCCGCGGGCCACGGCCAGCGTGACCGAGATGCAGCAGATCATCGAGAGACTGATCGAGCGCGGTCACGCCTACGCCGCCTCCGACGCGTCGGGTGACGTGTACTTCGACACCGCGAGCTGGCCCAGCTACGGTGCCCTCACGAGACAGGCCCTCGCCGACATGGCTCCGGCCGCCGACGCGGACCCGAGGGGCAAGCGCGACGCCCGCGACTTCGCCCTCTGGAAGGGCCGCAAGAGCGACGAGCCCGAGTCGGCCTCGTGGGGCTCGCCCTGGGGCGACGGGCGCCCCGGCTGGCACATCGAGTGCTCGGCCATGTCCCGTCGCTACCTCGGTGCCGCGTTCGACATCCACGGCGGCGGTCTCGACCTGAGGTTCCCGCATCACGAGAACGAGCTCGCGCAGTCGACCGCGGCGGGCGACGCGTTCGCGAGCTACTGGCTGCACAACGGCATCGTCAACGTCGACGGGCAGAAGATGTCGAAGTCGCTCGGCAACTCGATCTTCGCGGCCGAGTTCCTGGAGAAGGCGCGGCCCGTCGTCGTCCGCTACTTCTTGACCGCGGCGCACTATCGCTCGACCCTCGACTACCACGAGGGCGCTCTCGACGAGGCGGAGTCGGCTCTCGACCGGATCGAGACCTTCCTGCAGCGGGCCGAGCGGCGGCTCGCCGACACCCGCTTCGCCGGGGTCGGCTCGCGCGTCGTGCCCGACGACTTCGCCGCCGCGATGGACGACGACCTGAACATCCCGCAGGCGCTGGCCGTGCTGCACGACGCCGTCCGCACGGGCAACTCGGCGCTCGACGACGACGACCTCGACACGGCCGCGCGTGCCTGGCAGCACACCGCGGCCATGGTCGCGGTGCTCGGCATCGACCCGCTCGCACCCGAATGGCGTGGCGGCGACGAGGGCGCATCCCACGTCGCATTGGGTACCCTCGTCGAAACGCTGCTCGAATTGCGCAGTACCGCCCGGGCCGACCGCGACTTCGCGATGGCCGACCGGCTGCGGACGATGCTGGCAGACGCCGGCGTCACCATCGAAGACACCCCCAGCGGGTCGCATTGGAGCCTCGAACAGTGAAGAACACCAGCGGAGCACGCAAGGGTCGTCCCGGCAGCAGCGCCGTCCGTCAGGGCGGCAAGGGCAAGCAGGTCGGGTCCGGCGGCCAGGGCCGTCAGGCGCTCGAGGGCAAGAAGCCCACGCCGGCCGCCGAGGACCGCCCGTACCACCCCGCCGGCAAGGCGAAGGCGGCCCGCGAGCGACTCGAGGCCGCGCGCGGTCGCAGCAGCAACGGCCCGCGTGCCGGTTCGCCGATCGCCGGCCGTGGCGGTGCCGAGGCCCCGCGCCGCCGCCCCAAGTCGAACGACGACAGCGAGATGGTCACCGGTCGCAACTCGGTGCTCGAGGCCCTGCGCACGCGCATCCCCGCGTCGACGCTCTACATCGCGGCGCGCATCGAGATGGACGACCGCACGAAGGAGATCCTGGCCCTGGCGACCCGCCGCGGGCTGCCGATCCTCGAGGTCATGCGCCCCGAGCTCGACCGCCTGACCGGCCCCGACTCGGTGCACCAGGGTGTCGCGCTCAAGGTGCCGCCGTACGAGTACGCCCACCCGATCGACCTGCTCGAGTCGTCGATCAAGCGCCAGCAGGTGCCGCTGTTCGTCGCGCTCGACGGCATCACCGACCCGCGCAACCTCGGCGCGATCATCCGCTCCGTCGGCGCGTTCGGCGGGCAGGGCGTCATCATCCCGCAGCGTCGCTCGGTCGGCCTCACGGCATCGGCCTGGAAGACGTCGGCCGGTGCCGCCGCCCGCATCCCGGTCGCGATGGCCGCGAACCTGACCCAGACGCTCAAGTCGTTCAAAGATCAGGGCGTGTTCGTGCTCGGTCTCGACGGCGGCGGCGACATCATGCTGCCGGGGCTCGAACTGGCCGACCGCCCGCTCGTCGTCGTCGTGGGCAGCGAGGGCAAGGGCCTGTCGCGCATCGTGGCCGAGACCTGCGACGCGATCGTCTCCGTGCCGATCACGAACGCCGTCGAATCGCTGAACGCCGGCATCGCGGCCTCCGTCACCCTCTACGAGATCTCGAAGCTGCGCGCCGAGCGCAAGTAGCGCCTCCTCCGCTCCTCCGTCCTCGCAATTCGCGACCGTTTCGTCACGGACGGGCCATTTTGGCCGTCGTGACGGTCGCGAATTGCGAAACGGTCGCGAAATGGGAGGCGCGGACGGGCTAGGGACACCGGCGGGCGGGCCCCGCCCAGCGGTCAGACCTTCGCGCGCCAGTCCTCGTCGTCGGCCTCCAGGGCCTCGGCTTCGGGGAGCGTGATCGAGCCGGTCGGCGGGTCGATCACGGTCTGCTCGTCACGGCGGTGCCGCAGCACGTCGTTGATGTACGAGGTCAGCGCCTCGGCGATCGGCACGTCGCGGTTCTCCTGCTGCGACTGGTACCAGCGGTGCTCGAGCAGCTGGTGGAACACCTCGGCGGGCTCGAGCTTGCCGCGCAGGTCTCGGGGGATCGACCTCACCACCGGCTCGAAGACGCGGGCCGCCCACTCGTGGGCCACCATCTCCTCGTCGTCGGCGAAGCGGTCGCTCTTCATCCGGTAGGCGTCGAGGTCGTTGAGCAGACGACGCGCCTGGTTCTCCTCGACGTCGAGACCGGTGAGGCGCAGCAGGCGCCGCGAGTGGTGACCGGCGTCGACGACCTTCGGCTGGATGCGCACCTGCGTGCCGCCCTCGGCCGTCTTGATCGCGAGCTCCTCGATGTCGAAGCCGAGGTCGTTGAGTCGCTCGACGCGGTCGTTGATGCGCCAGCGCTCGCTGCTGTCGAACGTCTCGGTGCCGGTGAGCTCGGTCCAGAGGCTGCGATACTTCGCGACGATGCCGTTGCTGACGTCGACCGGGTCCATCGCGTCGTCGAGGCGCCCGCCGGCCTCGAGGTCGAGCAACTCGCCGGCGATGTTGACACGGGCGACCTCGAGGTCGTTCTCGCGCTGACCGTTCGAGAGGCCGCCCGGATAGAGCTTGCCGGTCTCGGCGTCGACGAGGTACGCGGCGAACGCGCCGGCGTCGCGGCGGAAGAGCGTGTTCGACAGGGACACGTCGCCCCAGTAGAACCCGATCACGTGCAGGCGCACGAGCAGCAGGGCGAGCGCGTCGACGAGCCGCTTGGCGGTGTCGGGTCGCAGCGTCTGCGAGTAGAGCGCCCGGTACGGGAGCGAGAACTTGAGGTGCCGCGTCACGAGGACGGGGTTCAGCAGGTTGCCGTCGTCGTCGTGCCGGTTGGTGATGACGGCGAGCGGGTCGACGCACGGGATGTCCATGCGCTGCAGGGTCCGCAGCATCTCGTATTCGCCGCGGGCCATCTCGCCCGACGTCTCCTTGATGGCGATCACGAAGCCGCTCAGGTGGGCGAAGCGGACGAGGTGTCGCGAGATGCCCTTGGGCAGCGCCGCGATGGCCTCGTCGGGCCACTCGTCGAGCGGGAGGTTCCAGGGCAGGTCGAGCAGCGCCGGGTCGGCGGTGGCGGACGTGATGTTGAGGGAGTCGCTCATGGGGTTCTCTCGAACGGGAGCGGCCCGCCTGGACGCCTCGAGACGATGCTCGGAGCAGGCCAGGCGGGCCGTTCGTGAAAGGGGACTACGCGCTGATGACGGCCTTGTCGCCGAGACGCTCGCCGCTCTCGGTGTCGAAGACGTGCACGTGGTGCGCCTGCGGCGTGATGTGGATCGTCTCGCCGAGCTTCGGGTGGTTGCGACCGTCGACGCGCACGACGATGTCGACGCGGTTGCCGTCGACCTCGGTGTGACCGTAGAGGTAGCCGTCGGCGCCGAGCTCCTCGACGACGTCGACGGTGACCGCGAGGCCCTCGCCGGTCGTGTTGACGACGACGTCCTCGGGGCGGACGCCCACGGTGACGCTCGTGCCGTTGGCCTGGCCGACCGTGTCGCGGTCGACGGCGGTGACGGCCGTGCCGAACTTGATGCCACCGTCGACGACGTCGGCGGGCAGCAGGTTCATGGCGGGGGAGCCGATGAAGCCGGCGACGAAGACGTTCTGCGGCTTCTCGTACAGGTCGCGGGGCGTGCCGACCTGCTGCAGGACGCCGTCCTTCAGCACGGCGATGCGGTCGCCCATGGTGAGCGCCTCGGTCTGGTCGTGCGTGACGTAGACCGTGGTGACGCCGAGACGACGCTGCAGCGAGGCGATCTGGGTACGCGTCTGCACACGGAGCTTCGCGTCGAGGTTCGACAGCGGCTCGTCCATGAGGAAGACCTGGGGCTGACGCACGATGGCACGACCCATGGCGACGCGCTGACGCTGACCACCGGAGAGGGCCTTGGGCTTGCGCGACAGGTAGGGCTCGAGGTCGAGCAGCTTGGCGGCCTCGAGGACGCGGCTGGCGCGCTCCTCTTTGCCGACACCGGCGATCTTGAGCGCGAAGCCCATGTTCTCGGCGACGGTCATGTGCGGGTACAGCGCGTAGTTCTGGAACACCATCGCGATGTCGCGGTCCTTCGGCGGCACGTCGGTGACGTTGCGGTCGCCGATGAAGATGTCGCCGCTGTTGACCTCTTCGAGGCCGGCGAGCATGCGCAGCGTGGTGGACTTACCGCAGCCGGAGGGGCCGACCAGGACGAGGAACTCGCCATCGGCGACCTCGAGGTCGATGCCGTCGACGGCGGGGCGGGTGGAACCGGGGTAGAGACGGGTGGCCTTGCTGAACGTCACGGACGCCATGATTTCTTTCTCCTTCACCGGCAGGTACGTGCCGGACGATCCGTTGTGAATGGATGGCGATCAACCGCAGTGGTCCACGATGACCGCCTCGCTCAGTATTGCACCATGCGCGCGTACAGGAGAAGCGGGCAGGCCTCGTGACCCGACCCGGGCCTCCTCGTGTTTGGACTTTTCCCAGTCGCGGCTCGTACGATCCTGTGGGCGGAACATCCGTCACGCCCTCCCCCCAGAGCATGAGTCCGCACGGTGACGACCATCCGCCGTGCGTCGGAGAACGCGTTCCATGAGCAGTCAGAACCAGGGCGACGCGCCCCTCAGCAAGAACCAGCGGCGAGCCGCGGCGCGCGAGAAGGCCCAGGCGGCGCGTCTCAAGCACAAGCGTCGTCAGCGCGCCGGCAAGTGGCTGCTCCAGGGCGGTCTGGCCGTCGTCGTCATCGCGATCGTCGTCGGCGTCGTCCTGATCATCACGAACAGCATCCGACCCGCGGGCCCCGGCCCGGCCAACATGGCCAGCGACGGCATCACCATCGGCAAGGACTTCGTCGCCGAGCAGACGAAGGCCCTCGGCCCCGACGACGAGCCCGTCACGTCGTCGTCGACCGCGGCGTCCGACACCGTCAACATCACCGTCTACCTCGACTACCTCTGCCCGATCTGCGGCCAGTTCGAGAAGGCCAACAACGACTACATCTCGGGGCTGGTCAAGTCCGGGGCCGCGACGGTGTCGTACCACCCGGTCGCCATCCTCACGAACCAGTCCCTCGGCACGAAGTACTCGAACCGGGCGGCGAACGCCGCGGCCTGCGTCGCGAACTACTCGCCCGACTCGTTCTTCGACGTCAACACCGCCTTGTTCGCGAACCAGCCCGAAGAGGGCACGGCCGGGCTGAACAACGACGCGCTCGTGAAGCTCGTGACGGGGGTCGACGGCATCCAGAAGAAGTCCGAGATCACGACGTGCATCAAGGACGAGGAGTTCAAGTCGTGGGTGACCTCGGCGACGCAGCGTGCCGTCGACGGGCCCATCCCGAACAGCAAGGTCGACGCGCTGCCCGGCACGCCGCTCGTCCTCGTCAACGGCCAGCGCTATCAGTTCAGCACGCCGTTCACGAACGAGGAGTTCCGCAACTTCGTCATCACGGCCGCTGGCAACAGCTACGCCGACAACAGCACGGGCACGGCCACGCCGAACCCGTCCGACTCGGCCACGCCGAGCGAGACGCCCACGCCGTAGCCGCAGGGCGCAGCACGAGAGCGCGCAGCACGGGAGCGCGCAGCACGGGAGCGCGCAGCGCGACAGACCGACTCAGGTCGTCATCCGCGGGTGCGGCAAGATGCCCAGGTCCCCGCGGCGCACCGGCAGCTCGTGCAGCACGACGTCCTCGACGCGTCCCTGGTCCAGCGTGAGCGTCAGGTAGGTCGGCGTCGGCTGCCGACGTCGGTCCGTCGGCGAGCCGGGGTTGAGCAGTCGCAGGCCCGCCGGGGTCGTCGTGTCCCACGGGATGTGGCTGTGGCCGAAGATCAGCAGGTCGGTGTCGGGGAAGCGGGCGTCCAGGCGTCCCTCGCGCCCCTCCTTCGACCCGGTCTCGTGCACGACGGCGAGTCGGACGCCCTCGACGGTGGCACGGGCCACCTCGGGCATCCGAGCGCGCACGTCGGCGCCGTCGTTGTTGCCGAAGACCCCGAGGAGGCGCGGTGCGCGCTCCTCGAACTCCGTCACGATCTCGAGGCCGGTCCAGTCGCCCGCGTGCACGACCAGGTCGGACGACTCGACGGCCATCCACAGGACGGCGGGCACGGCCTTCGCCTTCTGCGGGACATGGGTGTCGGACACGACGACGACGCGAGTGGGCATGCCCCGACCGTAGACGCGTCCGCCCGCGCACGTCGTCGGCCCCCGCGCGGCCGGACCGGGTTGGCTAGAGTGGCGCCGTCCGCAGCACGCGGACGGCTCGTCGGGCGCGATCACCGCCCGCACAGCAGACAGCGCCTCCAACAGGCATCGTCTCTCGCGGACACCGCCTCGAGAGACGCCGCCTCCAGCGCACAGAGACAGACAGGACGCCCGTGGGATTCATGCGTAGCCACCCCGCCGATCGCGACGCCGATCGGCAGACCGAGCAATCGGTCGCGACCGTCGGTCGCCTCTGGTCCGACGGCTTCGGCCGCCTGGCGACCCGGAGCGTGCAGGCGCTCGTCGTGCTCGCCATCATCTCGCTGATCGTCTTCGGCGTGACGCAGCTCAGCCTCGTCACCATCCCTGTGCTGCTCGCCCTGATCTTCGCGTCGGCCATGCACCCGGTGGTGTCGTTCCTCCGTCGGCACAAGGTGCCCTCGGTGATCGCGACGATCATCGCCCTGTTGTCGATCCTCGTGATCCTGGGTCTGGTCGGTTGGTTGATCGTCTGGGCCGTCGAGAACCAATGGGACGATCTCGTCAAGAGCGCGTCGAAGGGGTTCGGCCAGCTGCAGAGCTTCATCACGACGCTGCCCTTCTCGATCAGCGACCAGCAGATCGAGGACGCCAAGAACGCGGCCGTCGACTTCCTGACCAGCTCGCAGTTCGGCTCGGGTGCCATCGCCGGCGTCTCGGCGGCGGGCAACTTCGTGACCGGTCTCGTGCTGATGATCGTCGTGCTGTTCTTCTTCCTCAAGGACGGGCCCGCCATCTGGGAGTTCCTGCTCCGTCCGTTCAAGGGCGAGCACTACGCCCGCGCACGCCGCATCGGCGACCGCGCCGTCTCGACCTTCGGCGGGTACGTCCGCGGTACCGCCACCGTGGCCGCGGTCGACGCCATCGGTATCGGCATCGGCCTCGCGATCATCGGGGTGCCGCTCGCGCTGCCGTTGGCCGTCGTCGTCTTCATCACCGCGTTCATCCCGCTCGTCGGCGCGACCGCGGCCGGCATCCTCGCGGCTCTCGTCGCGCTCGTGGCCAACGGCCCGGTGGCCGCCATCTGGGTCATCGCCGTCGTGGTCCTCGTCAACCAGCTCGAGGGGAACTTCCTCCAGCCGGTGCTGATGGGCCGCTCGCTGCAGCTGCACGGCCTCGTCATCCTGGTCGGCCTGACCGCGGGCACCGTGCTCGGCGGCATCATCGGCGCCGTGCTGTCGGTGCCGCTGCTGGCCGTCGCCTGGGGCATCATCCAGGTCTGGAACGGCCCCGACAAGCCCGCCGAGATGTGGCGGCAGAAGAGACCGGAGGAGGTCCGTTAGGCACGGACCCACCAGGCGACACCCGCAGGAGGCGCGGTGCGAGTTCGACTCGCACCGCGCCTCCTGCGTTTCGTTGACGGATCTCAACCAACAAGTTGCAAAGTGTCAACTAAAGCGTATAGTTGAGGTTATTCAACTACTTAGGACGCAGGAGCACCGTGACGCAGACCGCCGCCGTCGACACGAAGTCGACACCACACCACGAGCCGGGCGAGGCACCCGGCATGAGCCACCGCGAGGTCCTCACCGCCCTGTCGGGCCTGTTGATGGGCATGCTGGTGGCGATCCTCTCGTCGACCGTCGTGTCGACCTCCCTCCCGCGCATCGTCAGCGACCTGCACGGCAGCCAGACCTCGTACACCTGGGTCATCACCGCGACCCTGCTCGCCACCACCGTGAGCACGCCGCTCTGGGGCAAGTTCTCCGACCTCACGAACCGCAAGGTGTTGCTGCAGGTCGCGCTCGTCCTGTTCGTGCTCGCCTCGGTCGCGGCCGGGTTCTCGCAGAACACCGCGACGCTGATCACGTTCCGCGTCTTCCAGGGCCTCGGCGCCGGTGGTCTCACCGCGCTCGTCCAGGTCGTGATGAGCGACATCATCAGCCCGCGCGAGCGCGGCCGGTACATGGGGTTCCTCGGCGCCGTCATGAGCGTCGGCACCATCGGCGGCCCGCTGCTCGGCGGCGTGCTCACGGACAGCATCGGCTGGCGCTGGAACTTCTTCGTCGGCGTGCCCGTCGGCATCGCCGCCCTCATCGTCATCCAGCGCACGCTGCACCTGCCGCCCAAGCCCAAGAAGAAGGTCGTCATCGACTACTGGGGCGCCGGTCTGATCGCCGGTGGCGTGTCGCTGCTGCTCGTCTGGGTCTCGCTCGGCGGCAAGCAGTTCGACTGGAACAGCGTCACCAGCTGGTCGATGGGCGTCGGCGCGGTCGTGCTGCTCGTGCTCGCCGTGATCGTCGAGTTCAAGACCGAAGAGCCGATCATCCCGCTCACGCTGTTCAAGAACCGCACGTTCACGTTTGCCGTGGTCGCCTCGCTCAGCGTCGGCGTCGCCATGTTCGGCACGAGCGTCTTCCTCGGGCAGTACATGCAGCTCGCCCGAGGCCAGTCGCCGACCATGGCCGGCATCCTGACCCTGCCGATGGTGCTCGGCCTGCTGATCTCGTCGATGGTCGCGGGTGCGCTCATCTCGAAGTACGGCAAGTGGAAGCCCTACATGATCGTCGGCTCCGTGCTGCTCGCCGCCGGACTCTTCTTGATGTCGACCATCGAGTACGACACGAACTTCTTCATCGTGTCGGTGTTCATGGCGATGATGGGCCTCGGTATCGGCATGGTGATGCAGAACCTCGTGCTCGTCGTGCAGAACTCCGTCGACGTCAGCGTCGTCGGCGCGGCCTCGTCGAGTGTCGCGTTCTTCCGCAGCCTCGGCGGCACCATCGGTGTCTCCGTCATGGGCGCCGTCCTCGGTACCAAGGTGTCGGGCTACATCACCGACGGTCTGACCGACGCCGGGGTCGACCCCAGCGCCCTGGGCAGCGGGCAGTCGACGTCGAGCATCCCCGATCTCAGCACCGTGCCCGGCCCGATCCGCACGATCATCGAGTCCGCCTACGGGCAGGGCGTCGCCGATGTCTTCCTCATCGCCGCACCGCTCGCGATCATCACGATCGTGTTCGTCTGCCTGCTGCCGAACGTCGAGCTCGGCACCAAGACCGGCATCCAGCGCGCGGCCGCCCAGAGCGGCACGACCGCCGGAGGCGCGGGTACCGACACGACGTCGGCGCCCGTCGGCCAGGTGGCCGGTTCGGGCTCGGCCCGCGCCGCACACGCCGGGTCGGGGCGCTCCGGTTCGACACCGACCGGTGCGGTCGATACCGTCATCGCGACGGGTGCGGCCGAAGTGGCCGGGCACCCCGTGTCGGAGGACCAGAATGACCCCGCTCAGCGCTGACCCGAGTACCGCCTCCTCGGAGGCATCCGAGTCCCGCGTCGACGACGCCCCCGGAGCCGTGAGTCCGCTCGCGGCCCCGGGGGACGACGGGCGCGAGGGCCTGATGGCTTCGGTCGTCGACGAGATCGGCACGATGTTGGTGCAGGCCAAGCGCACCATCGCCGACGCGGCCTCGCGCTTCGACGACGACGTGGCGCCGGCGGCGTTCTTCGTCCTGCGGTACGTGTCGAAGCACGGCCCCTGCACGTCGGGTGACATCGTGAAGGCGATGAGCAGCGACAAGAGCAGCGTCAGTCGCCACGTGACGGCCCTGCGCGAGGCGGGCTTCGTGCACGTCGACGCCGACCAGGCCGACGGCCGTGTGCTGCGGCTGACGACCACGCCGAAGGCCGAGCAGCGCATCCTCGAGCTGCGGCACGAGAACCGGGCGATGTTCCGCAGCCACGTGGACGACTGGACGGACGCCGAGCTCACCGAGTTCCGCGACTGGCTGAGCCGGTTCAACGCGCCGCTCGCGTAGCCCGGCGCCGACCTACCTCCCTGCCTCTCTGCCTCCCGATCGATGTGTCGCGTCGGGTGGGTGTTCTGCCCGAACATGCACCCGTCGTGACACATCGTTGGGGGAGGGGAGTCCGTTCTGATCGAGGTGTCGCGTCGGGTGGGTGTTCTGCCCGAACATGCACCCGTCGTGACACATCGTTGGGGTGGGGCATGCCCGCCTCCGCGGCAGCCCTAGCGGGCGCTCAGCGCCTCCGTGCGCGGGAAGGCGCCCGGCGCCGACCAGCTGACCGGCACGTCCTGCATCACGAGCGCGCAATCGAATTCGGCCGACCCCGGCGGTAGCCCGTTGAAGAACGACGACTCGACGTGCACCGGCTCGGCGGCGCGCACGCTCCACGCGTCCGTCTCGAGGCAGAGGCCTTCGAGGGTGTGCCCGTCGTGCTTCGGGCTCCAGCCCGTCGACCCCTCGCGGAAGAACACCGACGCGTCGTCCAGCGTCGGGAACAGCTCGCTGTGCCAGTCGTCGGTCAGCCGCACGTCGACGTCGACGCTGGCGTGCCCGTCGGCCGATCGCAGCGCGACATGGAACCGCTCCTCCGACTCGCGCACCGCGAAGGAGGCGCGGTGATGGACCCCGGGGAAGACGCGGCCCCCGACGAGCGTCGGCAACGCCTTCGAGGTGTGCCGCTCGCGGATGTAGACGCCGTGCTCGGGCCCCTCCGGGCCGTCCCACTCGACGGCGATGCGGTGCGCGGCGTTCTCACCGCCCCAGCCGAGCGACTCGGGCACCCAGGGTGGTCGGACGCCGCCCAGGCGGATGAGGCAGACCCCCGCGACGGCCTGCCCGCCGACGAGCTGGGGCCGGAGGCCGTCGGGCAGCAGCCCGGCTGCGACCTCGGCGTCGACGCGATAGTTGATCAGCAGGCGACGCTCGATGCGGGCGGCGAGGTTCAGGGCCATGGCCGCATCCTGACAGCACGGGAGGCGCGGTGCCAACCGGCACCGCGCCTCCTCGTGTTCTGGCTCCTCCCGCAGGATCAGGCGGGGATGGTCGCCGTGTCGATGACGAAGCGGTAGCGCACGTCGCTCTTGACGACGCGGTCGTAGGCCTCGGTCACCTGGTCGGCCGTGATCATCTCGATCTCGGCGCCGATGTGGTGCTCGGCGCAGAAGTCGAGCATCTCCTGCGTCTCGGCGATGCCGCCGATGTTGGAGCCGGCGAGGCTGCGACGTCCGCCGATGAGCGAGCCGGCACCGAACGACTGCGGGTTCTCGGGCAGGCCGACGAACACCATGGTGCCGTTGAGGCGCAGGGTGCGGGCGTACGCGTCGATGTCCATGTCGGCCGAGATCGTGTTGATGATCAGGTCGAAGCTGCCGCGCAGGTCCTTGAACGTCGACGGGTCGCTCGACGCGTAGTAGTGGTCGGCGCCCAGCTTGAGGCCGTCCTCCTGCTTCGACAGCGTCTGGCTGATGACGGTCACCTCGGCGCCGAGCGCGTGGGCGATCTTGACGGCCATGTGGCCGAGCCCGCCCATGCCGACGACGGCGACCTTCTTGCCGGGGCCGGCACCCCAGTGCTTCAGCGGCGAATACGTCGTGATGCCGGCGCAGAGCAGCGGGGCCGCGACGTCGAGGTCGATGCCCTCGGGGATTTGCAGCACGTAGTTCTCGTTCGCGACGATCTGCGTGCTGTAGCCGCCGTACGTCTCTTCGCCGGTGTACTCGCGGCCGTTGTAGGTCGGCACGTTGCCCTTGAGGCAGAACTGCTCCTCGCCGGCGAGACAGTTCTCGCACTCGCGGCAGCTGTCGACGAAGCAGCCGATGCCGACGCGGTCGCCGACCTTGTGCTTCGTGACGGCCGAGCCGACCTCGGTGACGATGCCGGCGATCTCGTGGCCGGGCACCATCGGGAAGATGGCCTTGCCCCACTCCTCGCGGGCCTGGTGGATGTCGCTGTGGCACACGCCGGCGTAGGCGATGTCGATCTGGACGTCGTGCTCGCCGACGTCGCGGCGCTCGATGGTGGAGCGCTCGAACGCGGCTCCGGCGGTCTTGGCCACGAGGGCGGGAACGGTGGTGGACATGGGGTTGCCTCCAGGGATATCGGGACGCGTCGCCCGGTTGCGGGCGCGCGGGAATCCGACGACGTTGTGGGATACAACAAGCCTAGGCTCGTGTCGCCTGGGCGTTCCCAACTGCGAACCGTTCTCAGTGCGGCGCCACGTCTGGCGCGACGATGTCGCCGCCGCGACGCCGTCGCCGACGACCGCAGGAGGCGCGGGTCAGCCGAGCAGGTCGGCCTTCCACACGAGCGCGGCGGCACCCACGAGCGGGCTCTCGTCGCTCAACCCCGACTTCACGACACGGACGCGTCGCGCGTAGTCGTTGACCGGCGCCTCGTCGACGCTCGCCCGGACGAGGTCGAGGTAGTCGTCGCTCACCCGCGAGAAGCCCCCGCCGATCGCGGCGACGTCGAGGTCGAGCAGCGTCGCGACGGACGAGATCGCCTCGCCGACCGCGTTGGCCGAGCGGCGCACCGCGGCCACGGCGATCGGCTCGCCCGCGGCGTAGTCGCGCGCCAGGTCTTCACCGCGCTCGCCCTGCCAGCCCTGCTCGCGCGCCCACGCGACGACGTTCGGGCCCGAGGCGATGACCTCGAGCGTGGCCTTCCAGGCGTTCTCGCCCGCGGGGCGATCCGCGATCTGGATCTGGCCGATGTGACCGGCGTTGCCCGTGCCTCCCGACAGCAGACGGCCGTTGACGATCAGGCCGCCGCCGACGCCGGTCGAGACGGTCATGGCGAGGGCGTTCTCGATGCCCTGCGTCGCCCCGACCCAGTGCTCGGCGAGGGCGAGGCTGACGCCGTCGAGGCGGAGGGTCACGGGGGCGTCGGCGGCCAGGGAGTCGGCGGCGAGCTCGCGGACGAGGTCGCGCAGGCCGAAACCGCGCCAGGCGGGCAAGTTGATCGGCGAGACGGTGCCCTCGAGCAGGTCGACCGGCCCGGCGCTGCCGATGCCGACGCCGACGAGGAGACGGCCGGCGGGGAGGCTCGCGAGAGCGTGCCGGACGACGTCGCGGACCGCCTGCGCGAGCTCGTCGGAGGACGACGCGGAGCCGGTCGGCCGACGATCGCGACTGCCCTCGACGAGGGCACCCGCAGCCGAGACGAGGGCCGCCTCGACCTTCGTCCCTCCGAGGTCGACGGCCAGGACGAGATCGTTCACTTCTTCGCTCACCTGAGAGACGATAGCGGGCTAGCGGGCGCGCTCGACACGCGGGCGGCGCGGTGAGGCCGCACCGCGCCTCCTGCGGTCGGGGCTCTGCCTAGGGCAGGGCCTCGACGATCGAGCGGGCCTTCTCGGACAGGTACCAGCCCGAGCGCGCACCCGTCTCGACGGGCTGCATCCCGACGACGACCTTGCCGCGCGAGTGCTTCAGGGCGAGGTCGTCGAACGCCTCGGCGATGTAGTCGAACGGGTAGAACCCCGAGATGAGCACGCGGAGGCGGTGGCGGTCGATCATCGACGCGAGCTCTTTGAGGATGAGCGCCGGTTCGCCGTCCTCGCGATCGGCGGTGATGAAGCGGATCTCGACGTCGAGACGGTCCTCGCTGGACCGGAACCGGCTCGGGCTGACACCGAGGGTCTCGCTCAGGTCGGGGTTGTCGCCGCCGAAGTTGTCGATGAACGCCGTGACCGGACGATGGGCCGCGTCGCGGATGCGCTGCTCGAGCCCGTCGCCGTACGTGATCGGGGTGACGCCGATCGAGCGGAGGTAGTCGTGGTTCCGTGGGCTGCACGTGCCGATCACGGTCGCTCCCGCGGCCATGGCCAATTGGCACTCGATGTGGCCGACGCCGCCGGCCGCTGCCGTGATGACGACGACGTCGTCGGGGCCGAGGTGCAGCGAGCGGACGATGTCGTACGCCGTGGCACCGGCGAGGTAGAGGCCGCCGGCGACCTCCCACGAGACGCCGTCGGGCTTCTTGACGACGGCCGTGGCGGGGACGGCGATCCAGGTCGCGTGGGCGCCGCCGCCGACCGCGTGCCCGATGACCTCGGAGCCGATCGCGATGTCGCGGACGGCGCTGCCGCGCTTGCGGACGATGCCGGCGAAGCACGAGCCCTGCCGGGCCGGGAAGGCCAACGGCAGCCGGTCGTCGAAGTCGCCCTGGCGGATGTAGTTCTCGATGTGGTTGAGTCCCGCCGCGATGACCTCGACGACGACCTCGTCGTCGGCGGGCTCGGGTCGGGGCTGGTCGACGAAGTGCAACTCGTGCACGTCTCCGTAGCGGTCGAACTCGACCGCCTTTCCGGTCTTGGCCATGATCGCCTCCCTCGGCGCCCGGCCTCGGTGCCACGCGCCTCCTGCCCGGATTCTGCGCCGACCCGGGGCGGGGTGGTCGCGCTCGGGTGAAAGTCACAGTTTCGGCGGTGCGGGTGCGCGCCGCCGGGCCCAGAACCCCGTTGCGGAAGATGAACCCCGGTGCGCGGGGGGTTCTTCTTCCGCAACGGGGTTTTCGGGCGCGGGGACGAGGAGGCGCGGGTCGGCCCGGTCAGAGCTGGTCGGTGGGCACGCTGAAGGTGTCGCAGGCCGTCGCCCCGCCGGTGCGGCCCTGGTCGAACCAGCGCTGCCGCTGTTCGGCCGAGCCGTGCGTCCAGGTGTCGGGGTCGACCTGTCCACCCGAGCCGGCCTGGATTCGGTCGTCGCCGACCGCGGCCGCCGCGTTCAGGGCGTCGGCGATCTCGGCGTCGGTGACCGGCTGCAGGAACGTCACGCCGTCGGAGTCCTCGATCGTCGAGGCCGCACCGACCCATGCACCGGCGTAGCAGTCGGCCTGGACCTCGAGGCGGATCGTGTCGCTGCCCGGCCCGGTGTTCGACCGATCGGCACGCTCGAACGCGCCGCTGAGCTGCTGGATGTGGTGCCCCCACTCGTGTCCGACGACGTACATCTGCGCGAGCGGGCCGCCCGACGCGCCGAACTGCGACCGCAGCTGCTCGAAGAAGTCGGTGTCGACGAACAGCGCCCGGTCGGGCGGGCAGTAGAACGGGCCGGTCGCGCTCGTCGCGTTGCCGCAGCCGGTGGTCGTCGCGCCGGTGAAGAGGACGAAGTCGGGCCGGGTGTAGTCGGTGACGCCGATCTGAGGCGCCTCGGTCTGCCAGTACGTCTCGAGCGAGTCGGCCGCGCCGACCATGCGGCACTCGATGTCGTCGTTCGCCTGCTCGCCTGTCTTGCACCGGGACAGGTCGCTGTCGGACACGGTCTGCTGCGACGAACCGGTCGTGCCGGCCAGCAGGCCCGAGACGTCGACCCCGGTGAACTGGGCGATGAGCGCGACCACGATGATGCCGACGATGCCCCCGCCCGCGGCGATCCCGGTCGTGCGGCCGCGCCGCGTGACCTTGCTGCCGTCGATCTTGGCGTTCGGGTTGAAGGACATGCCCGACACGGTACTGAAGAGCCGGGGTCGACGCCCGGCTCGAGCCTGGGTCGGCGGCCGGGACGGGGTTCAGCGGAGGTGCGGCTCGGGTCAGCGGGCCTCGCGGGCCGCCTTCGCGGCGCGCTCGGCGTCGCGCTCCTTGATGCGCTGCTCCTCGTCGCGGACGGCGGCGAGCGACGCGCGCTCCTCCACCAGCCAGGCGGGCATCTCGGCGAGCATCGACTTGATCTGCTCGGTGGTCATCACGTCGTCGACACCGGCGCGGGCGAGGCCCGACGTCGAGATGCCGAGCTTCTGCGCGACGACCGGTCGCGGGTGCGGCCCGGTGCGACGGAGCTCGGCGAGCCACTCCGGCGGGTTCGCGCTGATCTCGGCGAACTGCTCGCGGGTGAGCGGGGTGTTCTGGAACTCGTCGGGCGTGGCCGGCAGGTACACCCCGAGCTTCTTCGCGGCCGTGAACGGCTTGAGGGTCTGCGGGGACGTGCCCGAGGAGTCGCTGGTCATGGTTGCCAGGGTACCGGCCCGCGCCGCGCGCCGGGTTCTCACGCGAACGGGCGCCGACCCCGCGGGCGACGTCGACCGCCCGGTACCCTGGCCAGATGACGACCGAGCCTGCCCGCGCCTCCTTCGGCATCGGGTTCGTGCCCGGCGTCACGCTCGCGAAGTGGTCCCGCCTGTGGGAGGAACGCCGCCCTGACCTGCCCCTCGCCGTCGTCGAGGTCGATGCGCGGGACCCGCTCGCGGCGCTCGCCGACGGTCGGGCCGAGATGGTGCTGGCGCGGTTGCCGATCGAGGGGGACGGGTTCTCGGTGATCCCGCTCTACGACGAGCGGATCGTGGTCGTCGTGTCGAAGGAGCACGAGATCGCCGCGCTCGAGCTGAGCGACGAGATCGCGACTTCCGAGTTCGCCGACGAGCACCGGCACGACCTCGAGCTGACACCTGCCGACGCCGTCGACGTCGTCGCCACCGGTGCGGGCGTGGCGGTCATGCCGCAGTCGCTCGCCCGGCTGCACGCTCGCAAGGGCGTCACGTACCGGTTCGTCAGCGATCTGCCGCCGGTGACCGTGGGGCTGGTCTGGCCCGTCGGCCGCCTCGACGACGACATCGACGACTTCATCGGGGTCGTGCGCGGCCGCACCGCCCGCAGCTCGCGCGGACGGCGTCGCGATGACGAGGACCTCGCTCCCACACCACCGGCCGACGAGGCCGTCGACCCGGATCTGCAACTGCCGAAGCAGGCGGCCCGCAAGCCTCCGAAGGCGCCGACGAAGCGCGGTGGATCGATGACGCGGGGCGAGCAGCTGCGCGCGAAGAACGGCGGCAAGCCGGGCGGCGGCCGCGCGGGGGGCAAGACCGGCGGCGGCAAGCCCGGCGGCGGCAAGGGCAAGCCGCGCAAGCCGCGCTGAGTGCTGCCGGGGTACAAGAACCCCCGCGTTGCCGAGAACGTCGGCACTGCCGCGGCGTAGCGTGCCGCGCATGACGTTCAGCAAGGGTGACCACGTGACGTGGAAGACATCGCAGGGGACGACGCACGGCACGGTCGTCGACACGCGCACGAAGAAGTTCCAGTTCGACGGGCAGCAGTTCAACGCATCCGACGACGAGCCGTACTACATCGTCAAGTCCGACAAGACCGACGCCGAGGCGGCCCACAAGGGCAGCGCCTTGACGAAGAAGAAGTGACAGGAGCTCCCGACATGACCGCTCTCGACGATGTGAAGTGGAACGACGAGGCTCGCGAGAAGATCCTCGCGGACTCCGACAAGGTGTTGCAGGACGCGGTGCGCGACGCGGCTGCGCAGTTCGCCGGCAAGCCCTGGGAGGAGTCCTTCCAGGCGATCAACGAAGCCGTGAAGGACAAGTTCATCGACTACGAGCCCGGCCCCGACGTGCGCAAGTACGCCGAGGCCATCTCGCGCGGCGAGTTCAGCTGACCCGCGCCTCCTCGTCCTCCTCGGCCCGATCCGTCGCGAAATCGCGACCGATCGGGCCGTTTCGTCGTCCAGAACCTCGTTACGACGGCGCCGGCGCGCGAAACGGTCGCACAGTGCGAGAGTTGCCGACGCGGACGAGGAGGCGCGGCGCGGTCACCGCAGGACGGCGTCGACCCGGCGCACCTGCGAGCTGAGCGCGACGGAGGCGGCGACCGCGATGACGAGCGCGGCGGCGGCCGAGAGCGTGGCCGGCGCCCCGATCGTGTCGGACACGGGGCCGACCGCGATCTCGCCGAGCGGCATGCCCGCCAGCGACGCCAGGGTCAGACAGGCGAAGACGCGGCCGAGATAGGCCGGCGGCACCTGCAGTTGCACGGTCACGTCGAGCGGCACCGTGAACAGCTCGAGGCCCACGCTGGCGACGAACAGCCCGATCGCGAGGAAGAAGAACCAGTGCAACGGGTCGACGACGTACGGGTCGACGCTGAACACGGCCGCGAGGACGAGCAGGGGGACGGCCAGCGCCGTCGCGCCGAGACACGCGACCGACAGGCGGAGGCGGCCGCGCAGCGACCCGGCCCAGACGGCCCCGACGATGAGGCCGAACGTCTGGATCGCACCGGCGAAGCCCCAGAGCGTGCGCCCGAACGAGCCGTCGGCCGCGATCGGCCCGAGGATCTGCACTCCGGCCGCGAAGACGAACTGCACCGTGAAGGTGAGGGCCATCGTCGACGACAGCCACCGGGTGCGCGCCACGAAGGCGAGGCCGCCACCGAGATCGCGGGCGACCGTCCGCCAGAGCGACGCCTCCCCGAGGGCGTGCACGGGGGCGGCCGGCAGCCCGACGAACGCCACGCCCGCGAGCGCGAACAGCACCGCGCCTCCGGCGAGGCCGACCCCCGTGTCGATGGTGCCGACGAGGCCGCCGCCGACCGCCGCCCCGATCACGAGCCCGACGTTCATGCCCACGCGGTTGAGCACCGTGCCGTCGCGCACCCATCGTTCGGCGACGACGTCCCGCAGCAGCGCGTTCGAGGCGGGAGCGAAGAACGCGGCGGCGGCACCGTTGACCGCGCCGATGGCCGCGAGCGTCCAGAGCGTCTCGTGACCCGTCAGCAGCAGCGTCGCCGCGACGCCGAGCGACAGGGCCGAGGCAGCGGCCGACACGATGCAGACGAGGCGCTTCGACACCCGGTCGGCGACGGCGCCGCCGAAGAGCACGAGCACGACGTTGGGCAGCGATCGCGCCGCGACGACGAGGCCGAGCTCGGTCGCACCGGCGCCGAGGTCGATCGCCGCGAAGGCGATGGCGATCGGGGCCACGCCGTTGCCCACCCACGAGAGCAACCGGCCGAGCCACAACGCCCGGAACGCGGGGATCTGCAGCAGCGACCAGTTCACGGGGTGAGCCTAGGCTCGTGAGGCCGCGCGCGCCTCCTGGTCGTCGTCGCGGTGTCACACGCCGATCGGCGACCTAGGCTGGGCAGCGATGGACACGCAGCCCGACTCGACGGCCGACGAGGCCGAGGTCGCGTCCGCGCGCCCGCCCGGTCGGTATCGCAAGGGCGTCGTGAAGCGCGAGGCCATCCTCGATGCGGCGCTCCCCGTGTTCGGGCAGGTCGGGTTCCACGGGGCGTCGCTGCGCGAGATCGCTCGACAGTGCGGGGTCTCGCACCAGTCGCTGATGCATTACTTCCCGACGAAGGACGAACTGCTGATGGCGGTGCTGCGACGCCGGGACGAGCGACTCCGGCGGCACTTCGACGACGAGGGCGGCATGCGGGTCGGCGAGCTGGTCGAGCTCGCCGAGTACAACGTCGACGTGCCCGCCGTGATCGCCTTGTTCAGCACGGCCTCGGCCGAGGCGACGGCCGACGACCACCCGGCGCACGAGTACTACGCCGACTTCTACGAGCGCATCGTGTCGTCGACCACGGAATATCTGACCGTGGCGGAGCGCAACGGCTGGCTGCGCGACGGCTTCACGGCCGAGTCCGCCGCCCGGGTCGTGCTCGCTGTGCAGGACGGCCTGCAGCTGCAGTGGCTCTACGACCGCGACGCCGTGAAGGTCGCCGAGCTCATGCGGCTCGTGGTCGGCTCCGTCGTCACGGTGCCGCTCGAGACCCTCGACGCGTTGCGCGACGAACGGCGCCGCGGAGCCTGAGCCGCGCCCGCGCCGCCGGCTGACGCCCGGCCTCAGCGCGTGCTGATCCGCCGGTACTTGCGGATGCACAACGGCACGAACACGAGCAGCATCACCGAGATGCCGATCAGGACGGTCGCATAGGGGTGCTGCATCGTCCAGATGTCGGGCACGGGTTGCGAGCCGAGGTTGCCGAACGAGCGGCGGGCGGCCTGGACGAGCGACGACACCGGGTTCCACTCCGCGAAGACGCGCAGCACCGTCGGCAGGGTGTCGCTCGGCACGAATGCGTTCGACACGAACGTGAGCGGGAAGAGGATCAAGAACGACGCGTTGTTGATCGTCTCGGGTGTCTTGACGCTCATGCCGAGCAGCGCCATGACCCAACTGAACGCATAGCTGAACAGCAGCAGCAGGGCGACACCGCCGAGGAAGGACAGGGGCGACGCGTTCACGCGCCAGCCGACGAGCAGACCGGTGCCCATCATGATCACCATCGAGATGGAGTTCAGCACCAGGTCGCTGTTCGTGCGACCGATCAGCACGGCCGATGACGACATCGGCAGGGTGCGGAACCGGTCGATGATGCCCTCCTTCAGGTCTTGCGCCATCGCCGACCCCGAGAACGTGGCCCCGAACACGACGGTCTGGGCGAAGATGCCCGCCATCAGGAACTGCGTGTAGTCGGTGCCCTGCACGCTGATCGCGCCGCCGTAGACCTGGCTGAACAGCAGCACGAACATGATCGGCTGGATCAGCGCGAAGACGATCATGTCGGGGGAGCGCTTGACCTTGGTCAGGTTGCGACGGGTGACCGTCCAGCCGTCCGACAGCCAGGCGGCCGGGCCCGAGATCGCCTCACCCGACAATGGGCCTCCGGACAGGCCCTGCGGGGAGAGCATGGTGCTGGTCATGCGTCGACCTTCTTCGTGTGGGTAGCGAGTTCGGGCTCGTCGTCGTCCGTGTCGTCGTCGACCGCCTTGCGGCCGGTCAACTGCAGGAAGACGTCGTCGAGCGTCGGCCGGCGCATGCCCGCGTCGTGCAGGGCGATGCCGAGCGCGCCCAGATCCGCGAGCACGGACTGCAGCGCTCGCGGCCCGTCGGTCACGCCGACCTCGATCTGGCCCCGATCGGCCGAGACGACGGGCTCGCCGTCGCCGTGCCGTCGCGCGACGTCGATGGCCTCGGAGGCGCGGGTCGGGTCGACGAGGGCGATCACCAGTCGGTGCCCGCCCACCTGGGCCTTGAGCTGATCGGCGGTGCCCTCGGCGATGACGCTCCCGCCGTCGATGACGGAGATGTCGTCGGCGAGCCGGTCGGCCTCTTCGAGGTACTGCGTGGTGAGCAGCACGGTCGTGCCGCCGCCGACCAGGGTCGTGATGATGTCCCACAGCGCGAGGCGGCTGCGCGGGTCGAGGCCCGTCGTCGGCTCGTCGAGGAACAGCACGCGCGGGTTCGTCACGAGGGCCCCGGCGAGGTCGATGCGCCGCCGCATGCCACCGGAGAACCCCTTGACCGGGCGGTCGCCGGCCGCCTCGAGATCGAACAGCTCGATGAGGTGGCGTGCCCGCTCCCTCGAGACCCGCGACCCCAGGTGGTAGAGGCGGCCGATCATGTCGAGGTTCTCGAACCCGGTGAGGTTCTCGTCGACGGCGGCGTACTGACCGCTCACGCCGATCGCGCGACGGGTGGCCCGCGGATCGGCGACCACGTCGATGCCGTCGATCGTGGCCGTGCCGGCGTCGGGGCGTTCGAGCGTCGTCAGCATCTTGACGGTCGTGGTCTTGCCGGCACCGTTCGGGCCGAGCAGGGCCTTCACGGTGCCCTGCGGCACGGTGAGGTCGAGGCCGGTCAGGGCGTGCACCGGCCCCGACTTCGAACGGTACGTCTTGGTCAGGCCTCGGGCCTCGATCATCGCCATGGGGTGTCCTTCGGCTGAGGGTGATGCGGTGCGGTGCGGTGCGGAGATTCTGCTCGTGTCCGGGGTCAGGGGGCAAGGGCGACCGGGCTGCTGCAGGCAACATGCGACGTCGCTCAGTCGGCGTAGACCACGTGGGCGTCGTGTCGTCCGGGCCCCGGTGGTGTCACCGGGATCTCGTATCGGGCGTCCATGCCGACGCGGAATCGCTGCGGCACCTCGCCGTCGACCCGCAGGTCGAGCTCGCGGCCGGGTGTCGCGACGCCGGTGGCGACGGCCCGGGCGTCCACGTCGTCCGAGAACACGACGCCTGATGGGAGGAGGTCGGGTTCGGGAACCGGGTTCGGGTGCCGCGCAGAACTCGTGCGTCCGAATCCTTGCCAGGCGGCAAGTTATGGCCTTATCGTGACCGCATGACCGACATCGACGTGACGGCGAACGCGGGCCGTGCCTCCTCGGCTGACGAGCCGAACCTCCCCCAGGGCATCGGCGACCAGGCCGTCGCCCTGGCCCGGCGCTGGGCCCAGCAGGCCTCGACCTCCACCGACTCGGGGTCGGCCGCACTGCTCGCCCAGGTGTTGAAGGACGAGTCGGGTCTCGCCTTCACCATCGGGTTCGTCGACCGGGTCGTCCGGCCCGACGACCTGCGGGTCGCCGCCCGCAACCTCTCCGTGCTGGCCGGCTCGGTCCCGGCGTTCCTGCCGTGGCACATGCGGGCCGCCGTCCGGCTCGGAGGTGCGCTCGCCCCGGTGATGCCGGGTGTCGTCGTCCCGATCGCGCGGCGGGTGCTGCGTGGCATGGTCGGTCACCTCATCGCCGACGCCCGCCCCGAGAAGCTCGGCGCCGCCATCTCGACCCTCAAGAAAGAGGGCACGCGACTCAACCTCAACCTGCTCGGCGAGGCCGTGCTGGGTGACACCGAGGCCGATCACCGCCTCGCGGGCACCCGGGCCCTGCTCGCTCGCGACGACGTCGACTACGTGTCGATCAAGGTGTCGTCGATCGTGAGCCAGCTCTCGATGTGGGCCTTCGACGAGACCGTCGAGCGCGTCGTCGAGAAGCTCACCCCGCTCTACGAGCTCGCCGCGACCAGCTCCAGCGCGAAGTTCATCAACCTCGACATGGAGGAGTACCGCGACCTCGACCTCACCGTCGCGGTGTTCACCCGTCTGCTCGACCAGCCGCAGCTGCGCGACCTCGAGGCCGGCATCGTGCTCCAGGCCTACCTGCCCGACGCGCTCGGCGCCCTGCAGGGTCTGACCGCCTGGGCGACGGAGCGGGTCGACGCGGGCGGTGCACCGATCAAGGTCCGTGTCGTCAAGGGGGCGAACCTCGCGATGGAGACGGTCGACGCCACCCTGCACGACTGGCCGCTCGCGACCTACGACACGAAGCAGGCCAGTGACACGAACTACAAGCGCGTCCTCACCTGGGCGCTGACGCCCGAGCACACCCGCGCCGTGCGCATCGGGGTCGCGGGGCACAACCTGTTCGACATCGCGTTCGCCCATCTGCTGTCGACGGCGCGAGGCGTCGCCGACCGGGTCGAGTTCGAGATGTTGCTCGGCATGGCCGAGGGGCAGGCGGAGCTCGTCAAGGCCGATGTCGGCGGCCTGCTGCTCTACACGCCCGTCGTCCGTCCCCGCGAGTTCGACGTCGCCATCAGCTACCTGATCCGGCGTCTCGAGGAGAACGCGTCCAGCGAGAACTTCATGTCGGCCGTCTTCGAGCTCGCCTCGAACGAGAGCCTCTTCGAGCGGGAGAAGGGCCGGTTCCTGGCCTCCCTCGCCGACGTCGACGTCGCGACTCCCGCACCGCACCGCCTGCAGGACCGGACGACCGCGATCGACGGGGCCCGCGCCTCCTCGTCCGTCGGCCACCCGTTCGAGAACGAGCCCGACACCGACCCGGCGCTCGCCGCGAACCGCGCCTGGGGTCGCGCGATCCTCGAGCGGTCGCGCACGTCGACGCTCGGCGTCGCCACGATCGAGGCGGCCCGCGTCACCGAGACGGCCGAGGTCGATCGTCTCGTCGCAGGCGCCGTCGACGCCGCCGCCGACTGGGCGAGCCGAGGAGGCGCGGGTCGGGCCGCGATCCTCCGCCGAGCAGCCGCGGAGCTGTCCGCCCGTCGTGCCGACCTGATCGAGGTCGCGGCGTCCGAGACCGGCAAGACCATCGCCGAGGGCGACGTCGAGGTGAGCGAGGCGATCGACTTCGCGAACTGGTACGCGCAGCTCGCCGACGAGCTCGACATCGTGGACGGCGCGGAGTTCGTGCCGGCGACGCTCACGCTCGTCACCCCGCCGTGGAACTTCCCGGTCGCGATCCCGGCCGGGTCGACGCTCGCCGCGCTCGCGGCCGGCTCGAGCGTCGTCGTGAAGCCCGCCGGCCAGGCGAAGCGCTGCGGTGCCGTCGTGGTCGAGGCGCTCTGGGCCGCCGGTGTGCCGCGCGACGTCCTGCGCCTGGTCGACGTCGACGAGGGCGACCTCGGCGCGCACCTCGTCGGGCACCCGTCCGTCGACCGCGTCATCTTGACCGGCGCGTTCGAGACGGCCGAGCTGTTCCGGTCGTTCCGGCCCGACCTTCCGCTGCTCGCCGAGACGAGCGGCAAGAACGCCATCATCGTGACGCCGAGCGCCGACCTCGACCTGGCGGCATCCGACGTCATCAAGTCCGCCTTCGGGCACGCCGGGCAGAAGTGCTCGGCCGCGAGCCTCGTGATCGTCGTCGGCTCGGTCGCGCGCTCGGAGCGGTTCCGTCGCCAACTCGTCGACGCCGCGTCGACGATGCGCGTCGGCTACCCGTTCGACCCGACCACGCAGATGGGGCCGATCATCGAGCCGGCCTCCGGCAAGCTGTTGGGCGCCCTGACGACGCTCGGCCCGGGCGAGTCGTGGCTGGTCGAGCCCCGACGCCTCGACGAGACCGGGCGGCTCTGGTCGCCGGGCATCCGTGACGGTGTCCGCCCCGGGAGCGAGTTCCACCTGACCGAGTACTTCGGCCCGGTGCTCGGCGTCATGACGGCCGACACCCTCGACGAGGCGATCGAGCTGCAGAACGCGACCGACTTCGGTCTCACGGCGGGGCTGCACACGCTCGATCCGGTCGAGCTCGGGACCTGGCTCGATCGGGTGCAGGCCGGCAACCTCTACGTCAACCGCGGTATCACCGGCGCGATCGTGCGTCGTCAGCCGTTCGGCGGCTGGAAGCGCTCGTCCGTCGGGCCCGGCGCCAAGGCCGGCGGTCCGAACTACCTCGTGCACCTCGGGTCGTGGCGACCGACCGAGCTGGCGGGCGCCCCGCAGGCGCGGCCGACCGCCGGTATCGTCCGGGCGCTCGACGCGGCGGCGCCGCTCCTCGGTGTCGGTGGAGGTGCGGGTTCCGTCGCCGAGACCGCTCGCGAGCGTCTCGCCACGGCGGCGGCCTCGGACGAACGCTTCTGGCAGGACGAGTTCGGCGTCGCCCGCGACGTCAGCGCCCTCGGGCTCGAGCGCGACCTGCTGCGCTACCGGTC
Organism: Frigoribacterium sp. 2-23; assembly: GCF_049601585.1. Taxonomy (GTDB): domain Bacteria; phylum Actinomycetota; class Actinomycetes; order Actinomycetales; family Microbacteriaceae; genus Frigoribacterium. Next base: position 649,692 of record NZ_CP187126.1, read on the forward strand.
CCTCCCGGTGACGGTCCGCGCGGCCGAGGGGGCCGCCCCGGCCGATCTCGTGCGCGTGCTCCTCGCGGGACTCCGTGCCGGTGCGCCGCTGACGGTGTCGTCGTCCGTCGCGCTGCCCGACACCCTCGTCGCGGCGCTCGGCCTCGACGCCGCCCGGGTCGTGCACGAGACCGACGGGGTCTGGCACGAGCGACTGCGTGCGACCGGGTCGCGCGGCCCGGGAGCGCGACCCGAGCGGGTGCGTCTGGTGACGGGCGCGGACGACGCGGGGCGTGCCTCCTCGGCATTGACGGTCGCCCTCGACGGGGACCCGGCCGTCGCGGTCTTCGCGGCGCCCGTGACGCCGACGGGCCGCCTCGAGCTGCTGCCGTTCCTGCGGGAGCAGGCGATCGCCATCACGGCCCACCGCTTCGGCAACCCGGACGGCTGGAGCGCGGCGGTCATCTGACGCGGGCCGACACGGTCAGACCCTCGCCTCGCGGTGAGACCCTCCCGTGGAGGCGAGGGCCTGACCGCATCGCGAGGGGCTGACCGCATCGCGAGGGTCTGGCCGCATCGCGAGGGTCTGGCCGCATCGCGAGGGTCTGGCCGCATCGCCGCGGCGCAGCGCGTCAGCGAGCGGAGGCGCGGTACCAGTCCCCGAGACGGCGGAGCCCCTCGTCCACCGAGACCGTCGGCGTCCACTGCAGGTCGTGCTGGGTCCGTCGCTGGTCGAACCAGTGCGCGGTCGACAGCTGCTCGGCGAGGAACCTCGTCATGGGCGGCTCGTCGACCCCCGGGCGGACGCGCCACAGGGCCTCGACCGCCGACCCCGCGACCCGCGCCAGCGAGGCGGGGACCCGGAGGCGCGGTGCCGGCACGCCCGCGGCGGCGCAGATGCCGGCCATCAGGTCGGCGACCGTGCGCGGTTCGCCGTTCGTGATCACGTACGAGTTTCCGTGCACGGCCTCGGCGCGTTCGAGGGCGGCGGCGATCCCCGAGGCCGCATTGTCGACGTACGTCGAGTCGATCAGCGCGGCGCCGTGGTCGAGCAGCGGCAGGCGGCCGGAGCGCGCACGCTCGACGATGCGCTCGACGAGCTGCGTGTCACCGGGGCCCCAGACGAGGTGCGGTCGGACGGCGACGACCCGGAGCGCCTCCGAATCGGCGGAGAGGGCGAGACGCTCGGCGATCGCCTTCGTCCGGGCGTAGTCGCCGCGGGCGTGCGCGGGGGACGCCGGCAGGGCGTCGTCGCCGACGATGGACGCGCCCGCATGCGCCACGGACGGCGACGAGACGAAGACGAAACGGCGCACGCCGTCGCGCCGCGACGCCTCGAGCAGACCGGCCGTGCCCTCGACGTTGATCGTCTCGAAGTCGCGAGGCGAGCCGGTCAACGACACCTTCGCCGCGAGGTGGACGACGGCGTCCTGCCCGTCCACGGCCTCGACGACCGCGTCCCGGTCGGTGACGCTGCCGAGGTGGTCGGTGACGCCGTCGACCGCGCTCGGGCGTCGCTGGAACGTCCGCACGTCGTGCCCGGCATCGCGCACGGCCGCGGCGACCGCTCCGCCGAGGAGCCCGCTCGCACCCGTGACGAGCACCTTCACGGTCGGGTCATCCGCTCGCCGGACAACACACCCGTGGCCCAGCGCGACAGGGCGCTGCGATCGATCTTCGAGTTGTGCCGCACGTCCGTCGGCAACTCGGGGACGACGAGCACGGCCGCGACGGGCACGCCGGCTGCCTCTCGGACCCGGGCTGCGAGCGTCGCGGGTGCCAGCCCGACACGGCGTGCCGGGGGCGTCGACTCGACGATGACGGCGATCTGCTGCGTCCCCACCGGCCCGATGCCGACGACCGCGGCGCGACGGACGGGGCCGACGCCCTCCACCCGCTGCTCGGGGCCGACCGGGGTCACGACGCCGTGGGCCGTGGTGATCACGTGCGGCAGGCGCCCTTCGACCCACAGGCGTCCCTCGGCGTCGAGATGGCCGACGTCCCCGGTGCGGTGGGTGCGGGGCTCGTCGCCGGCGGCTGCGTCCCGTCGCCGACTGGCGCGGTCGGTGAGCCACAGGCGGTCGTAGTGGTCTTCGAGGTGCGGAGCCGATACGACGATCTCGCCCGTCACACCCGGTTCGGTGGACGACGACGAGGAGGCGCGGCCTCGGTCGTCGAGGGCGGCGATCGACACGCGCACCCCCGGCCCCGGTGTCCCGACGCAGACGCCGCCGGCGTGGGCCGCCGCGTCGTCGTCGGTCGAGGTCGTCGAGCGAGCCGCGTCGCGGATGCCCTCGAGCGTGATGTCGGTCATCAGCAGGCCCTCGGTCATCCCGTAGGGCGTGTGCGGCACGGCGTTCGGCATCAGCTCGCCGGCGGCTGCCAGCAGCGATTCCGAGACGGGTGCACCGGCCGATAGGAACGTCTCGACGCCGGCCAGCGCGCGTCGTCCGTCCGCGTCGAGGCGGTCCGACGTCGCGACGACGTTCGCGATCGCGGCCGGCGACAGGAACACGACGGTCGCGTCCACGGCAGCGGCCGCCGCGGCGACGGCTCGCGCCGTGAGCGTCTTCGGAGACGTGACGTCCATGTCGGGCGTCACGCTCGTGGCGCCCAGGGCGGGGCCGAGCAGGGCGAACGGCGCGAACCCGGCCACGAGACCCGTGCCGACCCCGATGTCGTACTGCTCGGCGAGCACGTCGCGCAGGGCGCTCAGCTGGCCCTGCCGGTAGACGACGCCCTTGGCGGGCCCCGTGGACCCCGAGGTGAAGAGGATGGCCGCGACCTCGTCGGGTCCGATGTCGGTGGGCAGCTCCGCCCGAGCTGCGATGGCGGCGCGACCCAGGGCGGCGACGTCGGCGAGGGCCGTCTCGACCCCGAGCAGGCGCGCCGTGACCCGGGGGAGGCGCGTGGTCGAGATCTTCTGACCGGGCCAGCCGAGGGCGCGAGCCGCCGACAGTCCCGGCAGCGCGCCGATGACGTGCTGGGGGTAGGCGCCGGTGACCGCGCGCGTGAGGCCCTTCAGACCCAGCCCGGCGTCGGCGACCACGACGACCGCACCGATGCGGACGCACGCGTAGAGCACCGCGGTCAGATCGGCACCCGGGGGCACCAGCAGCGACACACGATCACCCTTCTGGACGCCGACCCGGCGCAACCCGAAGGCGATCTCGTCGACGCGACGGGCGAGCAGACGCCAGCTCACGGTGCGGGGGCCTCCGCCGCCCGGCGGGGCCATCTCGATCACGGCCGTGTCGTCGCTCTCGGCGAGCTCGTCGAGACGAGCCCACAGGGGCGACCGGGCACCCCACGAGGAGGCGCGGGCCGCGTCGCCCTCCGCCGCCGTCTCGCCGGGCGTCACGTCGCCCGTCGGTACGGGCGTCGGGTCGCCGTCGCGGTCACCCAGCCAGGTCAGCACGGCCTCGGCGTAGTCCACGTCTTCGGCCACGAGATGCCCGGCGCCCTCGAAGCGGTGCACGTCGGCGTGCGGCAGCCGGTCGACGAGGTCGTCGAGGTAGCGGTCGCTGAAGATCGGGTCGCGCGGGCCCCACAGCATCAGTGCGGGGACGGTCAGCTCGGTGAGCGACGCCGCGATGCGGTCGAGCTCGGCGTGACTCGGGTGATCGGCGTCGACGGGGATGTCGGCGACGAAGCCGCCGATGCCACCTCGGCGCGCGGCCGTGAGGTACGGCGCCCGATAGGCGCGCTTCACGTCGGCGTCGAGACGCGGGTGTGCCAGGGCGAGGGTGACGTCGAGGAACCCGGTCGTCGAGACGGTGGCCCGCCCCAGGACGCCGGCCGCCAGCGTCAGTCGCAGCGGCGCGGGGATGCGGTGCTCGTCGGGCTGGTGGATGGCGGTGTTGAGCAGCATGAGGCCCGACAGGAGCTCGGGGTGGTCGACCGCCCAGCCCAGGGAGACGACGCCGCCCCAATCGTGTCCCAGCGTGACGACGGGGCCGTCGAGCCCGAGCTCGTCGGTGAGGGCGCCGAGATCGGCGACCCGGTCGGGCAGGGTGCGCGGAGCACCGGTGCGCTCCGAGAAGCCCATGTCGAGTTGGTCGACGGCGACGACGCGCCAGGCGGCACCGCCGGCCAGCGCGGTCGCGGTGGCCCGCTCGACGAGGCGACGCCAGAGGTAGGACCAGGTCGGGTTGCCGTGCACGCAGAGGATCGTGCCGGTCGGAGCGACACCGGCCGCGGCGAGGGCGGCCGCGTTGTCGAGGACGTGCCAGGTGCGGGGGCGGTGACCCGCGCCTCCTGCTGTGGTCGCCGGCCGGGCCGGCACCTCGACGAGGCGCGACCACTGCGGGTCGAGACCCGGCAGGCCCGCGGGAGGCAGCGACGCCGGAGCCGTGACGGTGGCCTGACGGGGCAGGCGACTCACCAGGCGAGTTCCATCATCGCGGTGTTGATGCCCGAGCCCACGCCCATCAGCAGGACCCGGTCACCGCGCGAGAGCGTCTTCGACTCCTCGACGAGCGTGATCGGGATGGAGGCGGGACCCACGTTGCCGAGCGTCGGGTACGTGAGCGGGACGCGCTTGCGGTCGATGCCGGCCGCCTTGACGAACGCGCCGGTGTGCACGTCGCTGACCTGATGCATGATGTAGCGATCCATCGACGACCAGTTCCAGTCGCGCTTGGCCTCTTTCCAGGCCGAGACCACGAGCTCCATGCCGCGCTTCAGCAGCGCCTTCGCGTCGGTGAACATGCCGTCGACGCTGCCGACGCAGAGGTCGTAGTTCTCGGTGGCGGCCCGGGTCACGCCGCCGAGGATGCGGTGGCCCTCGGGGTGCAGGTCGGCGCGGCCGAGGACGGCGGCCGCCGCGCCCGAGCCGAGCGTCAGGCTGGCGAACTCGCTCATGAAGTCGTCGCGCCCGTAGCCCTTGGTGAGCAGGCGGTCGATGGTGTTCACCTGGACGTCGTCGGCGTCCTCGCCGTCGATGATCACGGCGTAGTCGATCTGACCGGCATCGATGAGTTGTGCCGCGAGGGTCATGCCGTTGACGAAACCGAGGCACGCGTTGGCGATGTCGAAGTTGATGGCCGACGAGGGCAGCCCCAGGCCGTGATGCAGACGCACGGCGACGGAGGGCTCGAGGTGGGGCCGTGTGACGGACGTGTTGATGAGCATGCCGACCTGGTCGGGGCGGACGCCCGCCTCGGCGAGGGCACGACGCCCGGCATCGATCGCCGCGGAGTCGAAGCTCTGCTCGGCGCCCCAGTTGCGGCGCTCGTACACGCCGGCGACGCGCTCGAGCAGGCCACCGGGCAGACGCAGGCGTTTCAGGACGGGGCGGAGCTTCTCGTCGATGCTGGCCGAGGTCGTCACGCGATCGGCCATGGTGCTCGCGACCGACAGCAGCGCTGCGTTGCTGTGCCGGGTGGTTGCGTTTCCGTTCAACGGAACTCCCTGTCGAATTGTCTCGGGTGCGCGCGCGTGACCTGGGTCGGGAACGCGGGGCATCGGGTCAGTCTACGGCCGTGTCTCTGAATACGCGCCGCACGGGCGTACCCGTCGCATGCCGCGACCGGCATATGCGGGGGTCGCGCGGCCCATCACGGATGTCATGCGTCGGGGTCTCGAGGGAGCCGGACGATCGCGCGTCGGCCGCCTCTCGTCCACCACGCGAGATCGACCACGGCCCACACCACGGCCCCGATCGCGGCGACGATGACGATGCCGCCCACGATGTTCACCCGGCCGCCGACGACGACGAGGCTCGCCACGATGCTCGACAGCACGATCAGCGCACTGAGGATCGTGAGCACGGGCAGCACGAAGCCGCCGCGCTTCGTCAAGAGCCAGTTGGGCACGTCGGGGTCGACCCGCACCTCCTGCCGTCTCGCCACGGGGTGTCCTCTCTCTCGGCCAGCCCGGGAGGCTGCGCACCGAGGGTCAACGGTACCCTCGACCCATGAGCGATCTGCGCCGGCCCTGGTACACCCTGACGAAGACGGGCACCGTGATGCAGCCCGTGCTCGAGATCGTCGTCGGCGTCTTCGGTCTGGGTGTCCAGGTCGCCAACATCGCGGCGGGCGTCTCGTTCACCCTGATCAACTACGTCATCGTCCTCGTGGCGCTCCTGCTGATCGCCCAGGGTGTCGCCGATCTCGTCTGGTGGAGCCGCGACGACCGGCGGGCGCGCGCCCGCCAGGCGTCCTGACGGGCCCGAGCCTCCCCGGCGTCGGCGCCGACGTCCGGGCCGTCTGCGACGTCCGCGACATCAGGAGGCGCGGGTCGTCCTGGGCGCCGGAGGCCCCTGTCGCAGTCGGTGCGTCGCCAGGAGGGCGATCACGACGACGGCGATGCCGAGGGCCGTGTCGAGTGTGCGGTCGAGCACCAGCGAGCCGACGTCGACCGGCCCGGTCAATGCGGGCATCCCCAACGCCATGGGCGTGATGAAGACGAGCGTCAGACCGTAGTGCCGGAGGACGGCCATCTCCGCACCGAACTGCAGCATGCCGAACGCGACGATCAACCCGACGTCGTCGAGCCCGACTGACAGCAGGGCCGCCGCGGCGGCGACGCCGATCAGGGTGCCGAGCAGGCGATGCCCCGCGCGCACCAGCTGAGCCGACGTCGAGCGCCCGACCACGGGCACGACGGCCGACACCATGGCCCAGTACGGATGGTCCAGCCCGACGGCGATGCTGATCAGGCCCGCCACGATCGAGGCGGCGAGGCAGATGGCCGCATGGAGGGCGGTGCGGCGCCCGTCCAGCGGGGGCATGTCGCGAGACCATCGGCGGCCGAGGGGCGACGCCCTCTTGCGTCGTCCGCGCGGAAGGGCGGCGCCGGCCACGGTGGCCGTCAGAGCCGTTGCGAGCCCGGCCAGGGAGACGACGGCGGCGATGCCGATGGAGGCGGGGGTCGCCGGCACGAAGGCCGTCACCCCGAGCCCGAACACGAAGAAGAGCGGCCCGGGAGGGCTCCACCGCCGCAGGTCCGACACCGCGGAGGCGAGGCCTGCCACGACGCCGATGACGAGCACGGGCAGCCACACCGGCGGGTGCAGGGCCGAGAGGGTGGCGCCGAGGACGACGCACGCCACGAGCAGGAGACCCGCCTCGACCTGCATGCCCAGCCGCTGGAAGCGCGCGAGGTTGCGTCCGAACGGTGCCGCGAACGCGCCGAACACCGCGTAGGCGGCCCAGTCGAGGTGACCGATCAGCGCGAGGACGACGAGCGGGACGACCACCGCGAGTGCGACGCGGAGGGCGGCGCGATGCGCGCGATCGTGGGGCCCGACACGCAGGAGCTCGCGAGGGTGGGGGAGGAGGCGCTCGGAGGGCGCGGGTGGCGTGGTCACGAAGTCCCTTCGGCTGATCGTCGGTTCGCCGTCGAACTGTTTCACGGGTGAAAGAAACTACTTTACCAGTGAACGACCGATACGCTCTCCGCATGCGAGACGCCATCGACGAGATCCACGACCAATGGCGGTCCCTCAGGCCCGGCCTCGACGTCTCGGGCATCGAGATCATCGGACGCGTGAACCGACTGGCCCGCATCGTCCAGCGCCGCAGTGACGATCTGCTGCGTCATCACGGCCTCACGCGGGCCGACTTCGATGTACTCGCCGCGCTCGTCCGGTCCGACCGCCCGCTGACGCCGACGCAGCTCGCCGACCACACCCTGTTGTCGGCTCCCGCCATCACGAAGCGGACGAAGGGCCTCGTGGGGGCCGGTCTGGTCGAGCGGCGCGACAACCCCGACGACGGCCGGGGCTACCTGCTCGCCCCCAGCGACACGGGTCGGGCGACGATCGCCGATGTGCTGCCCCTGCAGCTCGGGCTGGAGGCGGCGCTCGTGAACGGTCTGGACCCGGGGCTGCGAGCACACGTCGTGGGGGGTCTGCGCGCACTCCTGATCGACGCGGAGGCACCACCCGCCTCGGCGGGGGAGTCCAGTGATGCGATGCGACGAGGCGAGGCGAAAGAGAGAGCCGGCCACGGGACTTGAACCCGTAACCTTCCGATTACAAGTCGGATGCGCTACCAATTGCGCCAGGCCGGCAAGGCGACATCATCTTACCCGGCCAGGATTGGCGCTCGACACGGTCGAAGTGGTGAAGTGGAGGTCGGCACCTCGTGCGTGCCGCGCCGCCGTCCCGTGAGGAGCACCATGACCACCATCCTGACCGCCATCGGTTCGCTCGCCCTGTTGTTCGTCAGCTTCTTCCTGTTCGCGACGTCGTTCAACGCCGACGAGCCGAACGCCTTCATCTTCTTCGCGGGCATCATCGTGATGACCGGCTCGTTCTGGTTGCCCATCACGGTCATGGGCAACAGCAAGCGCAGCTGGTAGGGCGACAGGTCCCGCCTCGCGGCGGGAGCGTGTCACGACAGGGTCGAGAGGAATCGGCTCGGGTCGACCAACGTGCGCGGCTTGGCCTCGCGGTCGTCGCGGCGACCGCCGACGTACAACCAGCCCAGGAGCTTCTCGCCGTCGCGGAGCCCGTGCGCGGCCTGGACGCCCGGCGACCGCGTCCAGAGTCCGGTGCGCCACATGACACCCCAGCCCGCGTCGTCGAGCACGAGCGACAACAGGTGGGCGACGCCGGAGGCGACCGACTCCTGCTCCCACTCGGGCACCTTGCGACTCTCGACGGGTGAGAGCACGATCGCGATCATCAGGGGAGCGCGGAGCGCCTTCTCGGTCAGCTTGTCGGCGGCGTGACCCTCGGCACCACTGGCCTCGGCCAGGGCACGACCGACGACGAGACGGTCGTCGCCGCGGATCTCGAGGAGCCGCCACGGGTGCAGCTCGGAGTGGTCGGCCACCGTGGCCGCCGCCTGGACGAACTCGAGGAGCTCGTCGTGCGACGGCGCCTCGGCGGTCACCTTCGACGTGGAGCGCCGGCGCGTGGCGGCGTCGGCGACCGACATCAGTCTTCGGCCTTGAAGTTGAGCGACAGCGAGTTCATGCAGTAGCGGTCGCCGGTGGGGGTGCCGAAGCCGTCGGGGAACACGTGCCCGAGGTGCGAGCCGCAGTTGGCGCAGCGGACCTCGGTGCGGGTCATGCCGAGCGAGTTGTCGTCGATGAGCTCGACGGCGTCGGGGTTGACCGATTCGTAGAAGCTCGGCCAGCCGCAGCCGCTGTCGAATTTCGTGCCGCTCTTGAACAGCTCGGCGTTGCAGGCGGCGCAGGTGTAGAGACCGGCGCGGCTCTCGTCGAGCAGCTCGCCCGTCCACGGGCGCTCGGTCGCAGCCTCACGCAGGACGGCGTACTGATCGGCGCCCAGCTCGTCGCGCCACTCTTCTTCGGACTTCTCGACCTTGTACGACACAGACATCCCTTTCGTTGGGTACAGGGACATTCAACACGGTGCCACCGACATCGATTCCCGGTTTCGGCGCGGCCGGGTCGTGCCCTCGTCGGGGCTTCCTAGGCTGTCGGCATGACGACAGCCGAGAGGTTCCGCGCGTTCGCCGAGGCGTCCGCGGCCGACGGGTCCCCGCTCTATGCAGAGTGGGCCGACGGGGTCGCCGCCGACGACGAGCTCCTCCGCGTCGTCGATCGCGCCCCCGAGGCCCGGCGGCAGCCGATCCTCGTCTTTGCGGTCAGCCGTCGGCTGGGCGCGCCCCTCGGCCCCTACGCCGAGTGGCGCCGGTGGCTGCTGGCCCATGCGGACGACGTCGTGGCCGACCTCGGGCGACGTCTCACCCAGACGAACGACGTGCGCCGCTGCCTTCCCCTGTCGCTCGCCCTCGCCCGTGTCGACGGGCCCGTCGCCCTGCTCGAGGTCGGTGCCTCGGCCGGGCTCTGTCTCTACCCCGACCGCTACGCCTACGACGCCGGAGGCGCGGCGTGGGGGGATCGCGCCTCGCACGTCCGTCTCGCCGCCACCCTGTCGAGCGACACCACTGTCGCGGCAGAGCCGCCCCCAGCCACCGCCCCGACCTCGGTCGCGGTCCTGCCCGCGATCGTGTGGCGCGCCGGGATCGACCTGGCCCCGGTCGACGTGCGCGACCCCGAGGCCGTCGACTGGCTCGAGACGCTGCTGCCGCCGGAGCGCACGGACCGGGCCACCCTGCTGAGGCGGGCGGTCGACGTCGCCCGCACCGAGCCTCCGGTGCTCGTGGAGGGCGACGCCGTCGAGGCGCTCGCCGGGCTCGCCGCCCGGGCTCCGCGGTCGGCCACGCTCGTCGTCGTCACGATGGGCACCCTCGTCTACCTGCCGGGGGCGCGGCGACAGGCGTTCGTCGACGAGGTGCATCGGCTCGGAGCCCGGTGGATCAGCTACGAACGGAGCGGCTCGCTGCGCGACGTCCGCGACCCGGGCGTCGCGGGGCTCCCTGCGGCCGATCGCTTCGCGACGCTGGCGCTCGACGGCGAGCCCCTCGCCCTCGGCGATGCGCACGGGACTCGTCTGCACATGCTGACGACGTGCGCCCGGCCTGCCGGGACCGACGCCGAAGCGCCCCTAGGATGACGGCATTCGAGGGGGCGGCCCCCTCGGTTGGAGTCGAGTGGCGAGAGGGCGGTGGCGGCATGCGGGACGACTTGACCGAGCGCGACCGTCGCGTGCTCGACTTCGAGCGCGACGCACCGGCGGCACCGGGCGCGAAGGAGGCGGCGATCCGTCGTGACCTCGGCCTCAGCGTCGCCCGCTATCAGCAGTTGCTCAACTCGCTCATAGAACGACCCGCTGCACTGGCCTACGAGCCGATGCTCGTCGGGCGCCTGCTGCGTCTGCGCGACGCCCGTGCGGCCGCGCGCGACGCGAGATCGTTCGGCTCGGTCGCGCGGTGAGCGTGCGACCCGACCGACGGGGCACCCGCGCCCTCCGACCCACGAGAGACTGACCCACCCATGGCGAAATACCCCCACGACAGGTTCGACGACGTCCCCTCCGGGCTGGAACGCGTCGGCGCGCACCGCGCTGAGCCGCGGCGTGGTCGTGGCTGGATCGGTTTCGCGTGGGCGGCACTGGCCACGGGCCTGCTCGTCGGTGCCGGGGTCGTCTATCTCGGGGTGGCCAACAACAGCTTCCAGTTCACGAATCCGACGTCGAACAACGCGGCTCCCGCCACGACGGACGCGTCGAGCGAACCGGCGCAGGAGACGACGTCCGCACCGCCCACGCAGACGGCCACCCCGGTGACCGACCCGGCGCAGGTCGCCAGCAGCGTCACGATCACGGTGCTGAACGGCACGGCACGGCCGGGGCTCGCGGCGACGGCGGCGACCCGACTCGAGCGCACGGGCTGGAAGATCGGCACCGAGGGCAACGCCTCGGGCAAGGTCGCCACGACGACCGTCTACTACTCGGAGGCGGCCGACGAGGGTGTGGCCCTCGGTCTCGCCCAGGAGCTCGGTGTCACCGATGTGCAGCTCTCGACGGCCTTCCCCGGCGCCTCGGTCACGATCGTCCTCGGGGCCGACTACAAGGAGTGACGGGTGTCGCGGGCCCGACCCGCGCCTCCTTGTATTACGGGCTTGTTTAATTCCTGCCCGAATCCTCATGTTCACGGGGTCGATTCGCGCAGGGCTAGACTTTTCGGCCCGTCTCCGCACTACTATCTGGAATTGGTCGCCCCCGACGACCGCTGAGTACGTCTGATCCACGGATGACGCGTCCGCTCGGGGTGTGCAGGTGACTGCGTTGACGACCCGGCTCTGGCACCAACGCACGCGCCGCACGGACACAGCAGGGAGTAAGGAAATGGCTAACGGGACCGTCAAATGGTTCAACGCTGAGAAGGGCTACGGCTTCATCACCGTCGAGGGAGGCGGGCAGGACGTCTTCGTGCACTACTCGGCCATCGACATGAGCGGATACAAGGTGCTGGAAGAGGGCCAGGCGGTCGTCTTCGAGGTCGGCACCGGCAGCAAGGGTCCGCAGGCGGAGGGTGTCCGACTGGCCTAGTCGGCACTCCTCGCGACCGGTTCGACCGGTCATCGCCAGAACGGCGCCGCTCGGATGACGGGCGGCGCCGTTCTGCGTCGTCGGCGCCCCGAGTTCACTTGCACTCGCCCAGGCAGAGTGCCAGAATCGTCACTGGCACTCCCATGTGGCGAGTGCCAAAGCTTCTGCCGGGGTCCACCGACCCCACGACGTCCGGGAGGGACGAAAAACACACATGGCTAAGATCATTGCTTTTGACGAAGAGGCCCGTCGTGGCCTCGAGCGTGGCCTGAACATCCTGGCCGACGCGGTGAAGGTCACGCTCGGCCCGCGTGGTCGCAATGTCGTGCTCGAGAAGAAGTGGGGCGCTCCCACCATCACGAACGACGGCGTGTCCATCGCCAAGGAGATCGAGCTCGACGACCCGTTCGAGAAGATCGGTGCGGAGCTCGTCAAAGAGGTCGCGAAGAAGACCGACGACGTCGCCGGTGACGGTACGACCACCGCGACCGTGCTGGCTCAGGCCCTCGTCCGCGAAGGCCTCCGCAACGTCGCCGCCGGTGCCGACCCCATCTCGCTGAAGCGCGGCATCGAGAAGGCCGCCCAGGCCGTCTCCGACCAGCTGCTGGCCGACGCGAAGGACATCGAGACCAAGGAGCAGATCGCGGCGACCGCCTCGATCTCGGCTGCCGACCCCACCATCGGCGCGCTCATCGCCGAGGCCATCGACAAGGTCGGTAAAGAGGGTGTCGTCACCGTCGAGGAGTCGAACACGTTCGGCACCGAGCTCGAGCTCACCGAGGGCATGCGCTTCGACAAGGGCTACCTGTCGCAGTACTTCGTCACCGACCCCGAGCGCCAGGAGGCCGTCTTCGAAGACGCCTACGTGCTCATCGTCAACTCGAAGATCTCGAACATCAAGGACCTGCTGCCGATCGTCGACAAGGTCATCCAGTCGGGCAAGCAGCTGCTGATCATCGCCGAGGACGTCGACGGCGAGGCCCTGGCCACGCTGGTCGTCAACAAGATCCGCGGCATCTTCAAGTCGGTCGCCGTCAAGGCTCCCGGCTTCGGCGACCGCCGCAAGGCCCAGCTGCAGGACATCGCCATCCTCACCGGTGGTCAGGTCATCGCCGAAGAGGTCGGCCTCAAGCTGGAGAACGCCACGCTCGACCTGCTGGGTCGCGCACGCAAGGTCATCATCACCAAGGACGAGACGACCATCGTCGAGGGTGCGGGCGACGAGGAGCAGATCGCCGGCCGCGTCCGTCAGATCCGCAGCGAGATCGAGGCGACCGACAGCGACTACGACCGCGAGAAGCTCCAGGAGCGCCTCGCGAAGCTTGCCGGTGGCGTCGCCGTCATCAAGGCGGGTGCCGCGACCGAGGTCGAGCTGAAAGAGCGCAAGCACCGCATCGAAGATGCAGTCCGCAACGCGAAGGCAGCCGTCGAAGAGGGCATCGTCGCCGGTGGTGGCGTCGCCCTCATCCAGGCCGGCAAGACCGCTCTGGCGAACCTGCACCTCGAGGGCGACGAGGCGACCGGCGCGAACATCGTGCGTGTCGCGATCGACGCTCCGCTGAAGCAGATCGCCTTCAACGCGGGCATGGAGCCCGGCGTCGTGGCCGACAAGGTCCGCGGACTCGACATCGGTTGGGGCCTCAACGCCGCCACCGGCGAGTACGTCGACATGCTGGCCGCCGGCATCATCGACCCCGCCAAGGTCACGCGTTCGGCTCTGCAGAACGCAGCGTCGATCGCCGGTCTGTTCCTCACGACCGAGGCCGTCGTCGCCGACAAGCCCGAGAAGAACCCGGCCCCGGCCGGCGACCCCACGGGTGGCATGGACTTCTAAGTCCTGACGCGCGCACAGGGCGGTTCCCCCTCGGGGGAGCCGCCCTGTGGCGTTTCTGCGGGTGGTGCCGCTGCTGCCGCCAGCCGCGTCGTGTCCTGTTCGCGACGTCGTGTGGCGCACAGGGGCGACACGACGTCGCGAACGCGACACGGTGTGCCGTGCCGAGCAGGAACCGCCGGAGGCGCGGTGTCGGCTACGACAGCGTGGGCGCGGCGGGAGCAGGTGCCGGTGTCGCGGCCGAACCGGCGACGGCCTCGGCCGGCATGAGGGGCAGACTCACACTGAACGTGGCGCCCCCGCCGACGGTGTCGAACACGTCGACCGACCCGCCATGCGCTGCGACGATGCCGGACACGATCGCGAGCCCGAGTCCGCTGCCGCCGGTGTCGCGCGTGCGAGACGAGTCGGCACGCCAGAACCGCTGGAAGATCTTCTCCCGGATCTGCGGCGGGATGCCCTCGCCGTGGTCGATCACGTCGATCGTCGCGACCCCGGCCCCGGGGTTCGACTGCACGGCAAGCTCGATCGGGCTGTCGTGCTCGGTGAACCGCATGGCATTACCCATCAGGTTCGTGATGACCTGGCGGATCTTGTTCTCCTCGCCGAGGACGATCGCCGGTGCGCCCGCGCCGCGTGCCGTCTCGTCGCTCGGTGAGAGCAGCGCGCCCTCGCCGGGACGCGTCCGGGCGCGCAAGCCCCGGAGGCGCGCGAACGTCGCCCCCGCGAACGAGATCGGCCCCGTCGCTCCGGGCGGCACGGCACCCGTGCCGTCCGTCGCCTCGATCTCGTCGACGGCGGCGATCTCGTCCTCGAGTTCGGGCAGCGGGACGGGCTCGCGCACGATGACGCGGATCTCGCGGTCGGGATTCGATGCCATGGTGTCGAGGGCGGCGTCCCGCGCGAGCGAGACGAGGTCGACCGGCCCGAGCTCGAGCGGCTTCGACTCGTCGAGGCGGGCGAGCGCCAGGAGGTCCTGCACGAGGATGCCCATGCGGATCGCCTCCTTCTCGATGCGGTCCATCGCCTGGGCGACGTCCTCGTCCTTCGTCAGTGCGCCCATCCGGTACAGCTCGGCGTAGCCGCGAAGCGAGACGAGGGGAGTGCGCAACTCGTGGCTGGCATCGCCGACGAAGCGGCGCATCTGATCGATCGTCTTGGCGCGGTCGTCGAAGGCCGTGTCGATGCGACTCAGCATCGTGTTGAGGGACTTGTTGAGGCGCCCGACCTCGGTGTTGGGCGTCGTCGAGTCGAGCCGCTGACTGAAGTCGCCGTCGGCGAAGCGGGCAGCCGTCTCTTCGACATCGCGGAGGGGAGCGAACGTCGACGTGACGAGCAGACGCGTCAGGGCGGCGCCGAGCACGACGACCGAGAGACCGAAGCCCAGGAAGATGCCGCTGAAGCGGCCGATGGTGGCGTTGGTCGTCGCGAGGTTGGAGCCCGTCACGATGGTGGCGGGGAACGTGTCGCCGGTGCTCTTGTCCACGAACTGCGACTTGTAGGCGAAGAGCCGCCACTCCTGGTTGCGAGCCGTGTTGGTGGCGTTGAAGGTCAGAGTGCTGGCCTCGGCCCCGACGCCGGTGAAGTCACTGAGGTTGGGTGCCACACCGGCGGTGAGCTCGTCGCCGTTGTCGCAGATCTTGTCACCGTCGCCGTCGAGGATGGCGACGTAGCTCGTCGAGACCTTGCCGAACGTGACCGTGCAGAGGTTGTCGTTCTGCTTCACTTCGGAGATGCTGACGGCTGCGTTGCGGAGGTCGGTGTCGACCTGGCCGTAGAGATAGGTGCTCAACACCGTCATGGTGCCGAGGCCGGCGACGAGCAGCCCCAGCGTCACCAGGGTCACGGTGATGCCCGTGATCTTGGTGCGGATCGAGATCTCGTTCCACCACTGGGACAGGCGTGAGTGCATGAAGAGGAACGCTAGCGGACCAGTCTGGACGGACGGCGGAGCTCGTACCGCCGCCCGGGCTGCTCGGCCGGATCAGGCCTTGGCGGCCTTCAGCATGTAGCCGAAGCCACGCTTGGTCTGGATGATCGGCTCGGCCGAGAACTGGTCGAGCTTGCGACGCAGGTACGAGATGTAGCTCTCGACGATGCCGGCGTCGCCGTTGAAGTCGTACTCCCAGACGTGGTCGAGGATCTGCGCCTTCGACAGCACGCGGTTCGGGTTGAGCATGAGGTAGCGCAGCAACTTGAACTCGGTGGGGCTGAGCTCGATGGCGGTGTCGCCGATCGTGACCTCGTGCGTGTCCTGGTCCATGGTGAGCTCGCCGGCGCGGATGATCGCGTCCTCGTCCTCGTTCATGGTGCGACGGAGGATGGCCTTGATGCGGGCCACGATCTCGTCGAGGCTGAACGGCTTCGTGACGTAGTCGTCGCCGCCGACGGTGAGGCCCGTGATCTTGTCCTCGGTGTCGTCCTTCGCGGTGAGGAAGAGGATCGGCGACGTGTACCCCGACGAGCGGAGGCGCTTGGTCACGCCGAAGCCGTTCATGTCGGGCAGCATCACGTCGAGGATGATCAGGTCGGGCTCTTCTTCGAGCACGGCCGAGATGGCCTGGGCGCCGTTGCCGACGGCACGCACGGCGAAACCGGCGAATCGGAGGCTCGTGGTCAGCAGGTCGCGGATGTTGGGCTCGTCATCGACGATCAGGATCTTGGGGCCGTCACTCATGTACTCAAGTATCTGCGCGCCTCCTCGGTGTTGCCTGTGAGCCGGAGGCACGTCTTCCGATCGCTTGCAGAGTACGCAGCGAGGCGACCGGGTCGGCGGCTACGCCGCCAGCGCGGGCGAGTCGAGGATCGTGTAGCTGTAACCCTGCTCGGCGAGGAACCGCTGGCGGTTCTGCGCGAAGTCCTGATCGACCGTGTCGCGACTGACCAGCGTGTAGAACGACGCGGGCAGCCCCGACTTCTTCGGCCGGAGGAGGCGTCCGAGTCGTTGTGCCTCTTCTTGGCGGCTGCCGTACGATCCGCTCACCTGGATGGCCACGGTCGCCTCGGGCAGGTCGACCGAGAAGTTGGCCACCTTCGAGACGACGAGAACCTTCACCTCGCCGTCGCGGAACGCCTGGTACAGCCGCTGCCGCTCGTCGATCGCGGTGGAGCCGGTGAGCGTCGGCGCGTCGAGCACGGCGGCCAGCTCGTCGAGCTGGTCGAGGTACTGCCCGATCACGAGGATCTGCTCGCCCTCGTGACGGGCGACCAGGTGCTTGACGACGTCGAGCTTGATGGGCGCGGTCGCGGCGAGTCGGTAGCGCTCCTCGTCGGGCGAGGCCGCGTACTCGAGCCGTGCCTCCTGGGGGAGGTCGACGCGCACCTCGTAGCAGGAGGCCGGCGAGATGTAGCCCTGGGCCTCGATCTCCTTCCACGGCGCATCGAACCGCTTCGGGCCGATCAGGCTGAAGACGTCGCCCTCGCGGCCGTCCTCGCGCACGAGCGTCGCGGTGAGACCGAGGCGGCGGCGCGCCTGCAGCTCGGCGGTCAGCTTGAAGACGGGCGCGGGCAGCAGATGCACCTCGTCGTAGACGACGAGCCCCCAGTCGAGCGCGTCGAGCAGGGACAGGTGCGTGTAGACACCGCCACGGCGGGCGGTGAGGATCTGGTACGTCGCGATCGTGACAGGCTTGATCTCCTTCACCGAGCCGGAGTACTCCCCGATCTCGTCCTCGGTGAGCGACGTGCGCTTGAGCAGCTCGTCGCGCCACTGCCGGGCCGAGACCGTGTTCGTCACGAGGATGAGCGTGGTCGTGCCCGCGCGCGCCATCGCCCCCGCGCCGACCAGCGTCTTGCCGGCGCCGCAGGGGAGGACGACGACACCCGAGCCGCCGTCGAAGAAGTTGTCGACCGCCTTCTGCTGGTAGTCGCGCAACGACCAGTCGGTCTCGTCGAGGGTGATCTCGTGCGGGGTGCCGGGGGTGTAGCCGGCGTGGTCCTCGGCGGGCCAGCCGAGTTTGACGAGTTGCTGCTTGACCTCGCCGCGAGCCCACGGCAGCAGCTCCCACACGTCGTCGGAGCGCTTCACGCCGAGCAGCTCGCCGATCTTCTTGACCCGTGTCACCTCGCGTAGCACCGAGCTGTCGGTGCCCCGGAGGATGAGCTGGTCGCCGTCGCGCTCGATCACGATGCGCCCGTAGCGGGCCACGGTCTCGGCGATGTCGACGCTGACGCTCTGCGGCACCGGGAACTTCGAGTACGTCGACAGGGTCGCCAGCATGTCGTCGGCGGTGTGGCCGGCGGCGCGGGCGTTCCAGAGGCCGAGTCGCGTGATGCGGTACGTGTGGACGTGCTCGGGGGCCCGCTCGAGCTCGGCGAAGACGGCGAGATCGTGGCGCGCGTCTTCGGCCTGCGGGTGCGCGACCTCGAGCAGGACGGTGCGATCGCTCTGGACGATCAGGGGGCCGGTCATGAGGGTCGAGTCTAGGCGCGCCCCCTGCACGCCGGCCCGGCGGGGTATCAGGCTCCGCTGGCCACGGCGACGATGCTCGACAGCGGCAGGGTGCGCTCGACGTCGGACTTCTTGTCGCGACCTCGGATGCGCCCACCGCCGATACCGGTCGGCTCCATCACGAGGTGCGACGTGCTGCCGTCGGGCATCGAGATGGTGACGGTCACCGTGAGTCGCCCCTTCACGGCGGCGTCGAGCTGCCGGGCGATCCAGGCGCGATCGGTCGACTCGGCCGAGTCGCCTTCGCCCACGTGGAGGCGGTCGACCAGTTCGCGCACCGGGTCGCGATGCGGCACCGGCGCGGGTCGGCGCGGGCGTCGACGGGTCGGCGGCGTCATGTGCTCGCCGTCGGCGTCGACGACGATCACGGGGTAGCGCTCGTCGTGCAGGGCCCAGAACACCGCCTCGGCGTCGACCCGGGTGCCGACGGTGAGCTCGTCGAGCCGTCGCAACGACAGCGGGCTCAACGCCTGGTCGACCTGCAACGTCTCGAGCGACGGTGCCGCCACGGCGGTCACCCGCGTCGCGAAGCCGTCGGACGGCGACTCGACCGCGTGCACGCGATAGCGACCGTGCCGATCGGCCGACTGCTGGATGAGGTAGTCGAGCGGCTGGGGGATGCCCGTGGACGAGATCCCGGACAGGAACTCGCGCAGGGTCTCGCTCGTCTCGCCCTCGGTCAGGGCGTGCTGGATGCCGGCCTCGGTGATTCGGTAGCTGGCGGCGAGACCCGCGCTCTCGACGGTGGCGATGGTGCGGAGCCGCGCGTCGATCGCCGGCGCGAGCGGGCCGGGTGCCACGACCGTCAGATCGTGCTGCAGGTAGACGCTGTCGATGGCGTCGGGCAGGAGGTCGGCCACGACGGAGCGGGCGGCGACCGAGCCCTCGCGGAGCAGGGCGACCGCGGCCGAGGTGGGGGACTCGTCGCTCGTCAGGCCGAGGATCTCGGCCGAGTGCGCGAACTGGTCGATGCGCTCGTCGATCCACGAGTCGCCCGCCGGGTACATCCAGGCCGCGAACTCGCGGAGCGGCTCGCCCCAGGACGTGTCGACGCGTTCGTGCAGCACGGCCAGGATCTCGCTCGGCAGCGAGGCCAGCCAGGAGCCCGCGAGCGACTCCCAGCGGTCGGGCCACGAGGAGGTCAGCCACGGGGCGGCGAGCTGCGTCGTGGTCCAGCCGTCGGGGCTCGGGGCCGCGAGTCCGGCGCGGACCGCGATGCGCAGCAGGTCGGCGATGTCGGCGACGTCGACGCGGGCCGCCTCCGCCAACCGTCGAGCCTCGGGCAGGGCCAGGCCGCCCTTCGCGAGCTCGCGGGCGGGCGACTGCTCGAGGGCGCGCAGCAGCTCTCCGACCTCGATGACGACGGCGTACAGGCGTTCGGCCGAGCGGTTGTCCACGGCGTCGCGGTCGATGTCGGCGACGGTCTGCAGGACGACGGGCGGGTGCTCGGACGACAGGCGGCCGACGTCGAGATCGTCGTTCTCGTCGAGACGGTCGGCGACGGCGTCGAGGGTCGACACGACGTCGTCGACGCGGACGACGAGATAGAGGTCGACGAGCTGGTCGACGGCGGCTGCGATGTCGGCCGGGCCGAGCTCGACGGCGCTGTCGACACGGGAGAGCAGCTCGGTCGGTGTGCCGGGGACGCGGGCGGCCTGCAGGACCAGCAACGAGGTGCGGGGGAGGCGCGAGACGGCATCGCGCACGGACGACGCCTCGAGCAGGGCGTCGGCGAGGTCGAAGGCGTCGCGGACGGAGGCGGTGCGCAGGACCCGATGGGACAGTCGCCTCACGAGGTCGTCCGGTCGGCCGGCGCGCAGCACGCCCGCGAGATCGAGAGCACTAGCCATGGGAGGGACCTCCGTTTGTCGCGCAGCCCAGGCCTGCGTCTACCGTGTGGTGCCCCGGGTCTCGCGGCTCCGCCGGATGGCGCTCATCACGACGAACACGATGATCATGACCACCGCGAGCGGGAGTCCGATCAGCGGGAGGACGACGACAGCGGGCCAGATGCCCGTGCCGAAGTTCGTGATGCCGGAGGCGGTGCCTATTAACGTGGCCGCGAACGCCGCGATCGACAGGATCACGATGGCGGCGATCATGAAGACCAGGACGCGTTCAGTACGATGGAGCCCTGCGGGTTCGATCTTCTCGTTGTTCTTGGCCACGTGCTCAGGATAGCCGTGCGCGCCTCCGACCCGGCGATCTAAGCTGAGGTCGCCCCACAACCCCCGAAAGGTACAGTCATGCCCACCGGCAAGGTCAAGTTCTACGACGACGAGAAAGGCTTCGGCTTCATCAGCAGCGATGACGGTCAAGAAGTCTTCCTCCACGCGTCGGCCCTGCCTGCGGGCAGCACGGGAGTGAAGCCGGGCACCCGGCTCGAGTTCGGCATCGCCGACGGCAAGCGTGGCGCGCAGGCCCTGTCGGTCCGCGTGCTCGAGGCCGCACCGAGCCTCGCCAAGATGAACCGTCGTTCGGCCGACGACATGGCGGTCATCATCGAGGACCTGGTCAAGGTGCTCGACAAGGCCGGCGGCGACTTCCGTCACGGCCGCTACCCGCAGAACGGTCACAAGATCGCCCTGCTGCTGCGCAACGTGGCCGATCAGCTCGATGCCTAGCCCGTTCGCCGAGCTCGCGCGCCGAGCCCTCACCGAGATCACGCCCGCCGAGACGATCGGCGACGAGTTCGACACCGTCGACGAGGGTCAGGGAATCACCTCGGTCCGCTTCGCCACCCTGCTGCCCGGGTATCCCGGCTGGCTGTGGACGGTCAGCGTCGCGCAGGTCGAGGGCGAGGAGCCCACCGTGCTCGAGGCCGAGTTGCTGCCGGGCGAGAGCTCGCTCGTGGCGCCCGACTGGGTGCCGTGGGCCGATCGTCTCGCCGACCTGCAGGCCGCGGAGGCGCACGAGGGCGACGACTCGGACGACGAGGACGACGACGAGTCGGACGATGACGACGACTCGGACGACGATGACGAGTCGGACGACGACGACGAGTCGGATGACGACGAAGACGACCTCGACGACGAGGACGACGACGAACTCGACGGCGTCGACGTGGACGCGTTGGACGACTCGGACGACGACGATGACGATGACGATGACGATGACGACGACAGCGGCCACGACGAGTGGGACGGCGAGGACGAGGACCCGCTGCGGCGGCGTCGCTGACCCGACCCGCGCCTCCTCGGCTCTGATCGCCGAATGAGAGAAGCCCCTGCCTGGTCGGCAGGGGCTTCTCTCGTTCGCGGTTACGCGCCGAGCTCGCCGACGACGTAGTCGATGGAGCGGATGAGCTGGCGGACGTCGTCGGGCTCGATCGCGGTGAACGTCGCGACGCGAAGCTGGTTGCGACCGAGCTTGCGGTAGGGCTCGGTGTCGACGACGCCGTTGGCGCGGAGCACCCGGGCGATCGCGGCGGCGTCGATCGACTCGGCGAAGTCGATGGTCGCGACGACCTGCGAGCGGTGCTCCGGGTCGACGACGAACGGCGTCGCGTACTCGGAGGCGGTGGCCCAGTCGTAGAGGGCGGACGACGACTCGCGGGTGCGGGCGTCGGCCCAGGCGAGGCCGCCGTTGTCGAGCATCCAGCGCGTCTGGTCCTCGAGCAGGAGGAGCGTGGTCAGCGCAGGGGTGTTCAGCGTCTGGTTCAGCCGCGAGTTGTCGACGGCGTTCTTGAGGCTCAGGAACTCGGGGATGTAGCGCCCGCTCGCCGCGATGCGCTCGACCCGCTCGATCGCGGCGGGGGAGAAGAGCGCGAACCACAGCCCGCCGTCGGACGCGAAGTTCTTCTGCGGGGCGAAGTAGTAGACGTCGGCCTGGGCGGCGTCGAAGTCGACACCGCCGGCCGCGCTGGTCGCGTCGACGACCGTGAGCGCACCGGCATCGCCGTGCACGCGGGTGACCGGGGCCATCACGCCGGTGGAGGTCTCGTTGTGCGGCCAGGCGTAGACGTCGACGCCCTCGACGACCTCGACGGAGGAGCGCGACCCTCCGTCGGCGGTCAGGACGTGCGGCTTCTCGAGCCACGGGGCCGACGAGGCCTTCGCGAACTTCGAGCCGAACTCGCCGAACGACAGGTTCTCGGCGCGCTTCTCGATCAGGCCGAACGCGGCGGCGTCCCAGAACGCGGTCGAGCCGCCGTTGCCGAGCACGACCTCGTAGCCGTCGGGGAGGGAGAAGAGCTGCCCGAGATCGGCGCGCACACGGCCGACCAGGTCTTTGACGGGCGCCTGTCGGTGGGAGGTGCCGAGGATGCGCGCACCCGCGGTCGCGAGGTGCTCGAGCTGCTCGCCGCGGATCTTCGACGGGCCGCAGCCGAATCGACCGTCGGTGGGCAGGAGGTCAGTGGGAATCGAGATGTCCGCCATGGATCGATCCTAGTGAGCGGCACGGTGCCCCCTCGCGCAGCCGGTAGGGTTGGGGACAGTCCGCGCGTTCCACCGGGAGGCCCCAGTTGACCGATCTCGTCGACACCACAGAGATGTACCTGCGCACGATCCTCGACCTCGAGGAGGAGAACATCGTGCCCCTGCGGGCGCGCATCTCCGAGCGCCTCGGCCACTCCGGTCCGACCGTGTCGCAGACGATCGCCCGCATGGAGCGCGACGGTCTCGTCGTCGTCTCGGGCGACCGGCATCTCGAGCTCACGCACGACGGCCGGAGCAAGGCCACGCACGTCATGCGCAAGCACCGTCTCGCCGAGCGTCTGCTCGCCGACGTCATCGGCCTCGAGTGGGCCTATGTCCACGACGAGGCCTGTCGCTGGGAGCACGTGATGAGCGAGCAGGTCGAACGTCGCCTGCTCGAGATGCTCGACCACCCGACCGAGTCGCCCTACGGCAACCCCATCCCCGGTCTCGACGAGCTCGGCGATTCGCCTGCGGGGCGGTTCTTGGACGGCGTGATCAACCTGGTCGACGCCGTGGCCGCGAACCCCGGCGGTGTGACGTCGCCCGTCCGTCGTCTGGCCGAGCCCGTCCAGTTCGAGCCCGAGCTGTTGCAGCAGTTGCAGAACGCCGGCGTCACCCCGGGCAACGTCGCCACGGTGACGGCCGCCGACTCATACGTGTTCGTCCAGGTCGAGGGCTTCGAGGAGGGCCTCGAGCTGCCGACCGAAGTGGCCGTGCACATCTACCTCGAGGCGTGATCCGCCGGCACTGAACGCGGGTCTCGCGGCGTCCGCCAGAAGGGGGACGCACACCGCGCCTCCGGGGCTCGTGCGGCTTGCGTCGGGGATCTTTACAGATTCGTTACAAATATCCGCCTCAAGGATGACATCGAGGTCCTCCTCGGGTACAGTCGCAGGGTCCCCGAGCCAGGAATCCGGCTTGGGAACCCGTGGCAAGACGTCTCGCCTATCCCGTCTCTTGCCGTGAGTCGTTGATCTTAACGAACGGATGGGGCAGTCGCCTAGGGCTGTCGAGACGCAGGAGACCCACCCTCTTGACGCCTAACGGTTCCACACCCGACAACACGCGCGCCGCTCGTTCAGCCTCCTCGGTTTCTCCCGACTCGTCGGCTCTGCCGACCCGCTCGTCGCTGCGTCGTGCCGAGGCCGCTGCCAAGGCCCCCGTCGCCGCTCGATCTAAGAAGCGCGGCTTCGTCACCGTCGGTGTGATGACCCTGACGGCCGGTCTCTTCGGCACGATGGCCCTGCCCGCCTTCGCCCAGACCGCTCCGGGTGCCGACGGCGGCTCGTCGGCCTCCGCCGCGCTGAGCCACTCGCGCAGCGCCGACGGCCAGACCGTCGACGTCGCCGACACGGTCGTCGCCGCCGACGCCAGCCGCGACGGCTACACGGCCACGTCCGAGGCCGAGCTCGCCTCCGCCGCGCAGGCCGTGGCCCTCGCCTCGCAGCGCGAGGCACAGCGTGCCGCGCTCGCCTCGACCTACTCCAGCTACAAGGGGCCGACGGCACAGCAGGTCGTCGAGACCGTCAACTCGTCGAGCTCGACGGCGAAGCCGGCCTTCAGCCTCGACGCCGTCTACCAGACCGGCCTCAAATACCTCGGCACCCCGTATGTCTACGGCGGAGCGACCCCGGCCGGCTTCGACTGCTCCGGCTTCGTCATGTACGTCTACGCGCAGTTCGGCATCTCGCTGCCGCACTCGGTCGGTGCGCAGTCGCGTCTCGGCACGCCGATCTCGGCCGCCGAGGCCGTGCCCGGCGACGTCGTCGTGCTGAACGACGGCTCGCACGACGGCATCTACGCCGGCAACGGCATGATCCTCGACGCGCCGAAGCCCGGTGGCGTCGTGAGCGTGCGCCCGCTCTGGACGAGCGCCGTGCACTACGTGCGCTTCGGAGTCTGAACGCGCGCCGCGCCTCCCTATTAACGATTAACGCTGTGTGAACCGGCGGGCTGCCTCTAGGCGGCTCGCCGGTTCTGGGTTAACCTGGGGACCTCGAAGCACTGCGAGACCCTGGGAGGGTCGAATGAGTCGAATGGGAGCCGTCCGCACCATGGACGCGCTCCTGCACGACTTCATACGCTCGAGCACCACCGGCAGTGTGCGCCTGCACGCCGCCAACGACTGAGCACCGTCCATCGTGACGGTGCTTTTTTCGTTGGTGCACTCCCGTCGTCCCGCCGTGCTCTGAGAGCAGGTCGAATCCCTGGAAGCCGTCCAGGGTCTTTCGAAAGGGAAGCAATGCGCACTCTTGTCCTCAACGCCGGCTTCGAGCCGCTGGCCGTCGTGTCGTTCAGGCGGGCCCTCGTGCTCGTCATGACGCAGAAGGCGACCGTCGTCTCGGCCGATGCCGAACACCCCGTGATGGGTGCGACGTTCTCCTACGACCGGCCGTCGGTGATCGTGCTCACGCGCTACGTGCGGATTCCGCACAGCCGCGAGATCCCCGTCTCGCGCCGTGGCGTGCTGCGGCGCGACGCGCACCACTGCGCCTACTGCGGCAAGTCGGCCTCGACGATCGACCACGTGCTGCCGCGATCGCGCGGCGGTGCCGACTCGTGGGAGAACCTCGTCGCGTGCTGCCTGCGCTGCAACAACGTCAAGAGCGACAAGACGCCGCACGAGATGGGCTGGTCGCTGCGGTTCCAGCCGAAGGCACCGCACGGGGTCGGTTGGGTCGTGCGCGGGGTGGAACGGCCGCAGGCCGAGTGGGACGAGTTCTTGGCGGCGGCGTAGGCGCTGCTCGGTCTCGCGCCCGGGCACCCTTCGATACACTCGACGGGTCAGCCTCTGTAGCTCAATGGAAGAGCAGTTCCGTCCTAAGGAAAGGGTTGGGGGTTCGAGTCCCTCCAGGGGCACCGATCATCCTCATCTCCGCATTCGCCTCGAGTGGCGGTCCTGAGCGACATACCCGCCCCTACCGCGTCGCGCGCACGACCGCCGGGATCATCGTCGTCGCCGCGAGCACGACGACGACGGCGGCGAGCAGCCCGAACGCGGGGACGGCTCCGGCGAGCGAGAGGGTGCCGAGCATCGCCCAGCTCATCCCGGCCAGCGACGGCAGCACGCTGAGCAGCCCGATCACGATCGCGGCCCCGGCCACGAAGCCGCTCTCGATGGCCACCATGCCGACGACCTGCCGACGGGTCGCACCGGTCCGACGCAGCAGCGCGAACTCCTTCGCGCGGCCGGCCGTCAGCATCACCAGGGTGTTCGCACCGGCGAGGGCCACGAATCCGAGCAGGACGGCCAGGGCCCAGAGCGACAGCTCCTGACCCGAACCACCGGAGGCGGCACGGACCGACTCGTCGGCGGTGACCACCTCGGCACCGAGCTGTGTCAGATGCCGGCGGACCGCCTCCTGACCGTCCGGATCGACCGCGACCAGCACCTCCACGGTCGTCGCCGGCGTCGCGCCCGCGAAGTCGGGCCCGACCAGGTAGTCGCCGAGTCCCAGGCCGTTGTCGTAGATCGCGCCGATCGTCGCCGAGGTCACCGTGCCGTCGGCCTGCCTGATGTCGACCGTGCCCCCGAGCCTTGGCCGAAGGGCTACGTCGTCGCTGACCGCCACGACGTCACGCCCCGACAGCGCCGAGAGCGACCCGTCGACGACGTGGGGGACGAGGAGGCTGTGGTCCGGGATGACACGGAGTGCGGTCGTCTCCCACGACAGGTCGTCGAGGACGGCGATGCCCGTTGGATCGTCCGCGTCGGTCCGGATGCTGGCCGTGACGACCGAGGTCGTACTCACGGCCGTCACACCGGGCAGGGCCGATGTCTCGGTCACCGCGCTGTCCGCGGCGGCCCGCGGGAGCGACGCGACCAGGTCGGCGTGTGTCGCCGATGTCAGCTGCCGTCCTGCCGCCTCCGACACGGTCGTGCCGCTGCCGACCTGCGCGAGCCCCAACGCGACGAGCAGCGCCATCGGGACGACGGCACCGGTCAGCCGCTTCGAGAAGCCGCGGGTGTTGCGGGTCGCAAGGCCGAGGGCCGCACCGCCGCGATCACCGACGACCGACACGAGACGCCGAGAGGCGGCCCCGACGAGCAGAGGACCGGCGAGAGCCGCCGCGACGATGAGCATCAGGGCCGAGCTCGCGGCGGCCGTGGTGCCGGCCGAGCCGCCCGCCACCAGCGGGGTGAGTGCGGCTGCGACCCCGCCGACGGCGAGCACGGCCGCGATGACGATCCGCGCGATACCCGGCGACGACGACTCGACGGCCGCCGAGCGGGTCGACTCGATGACACTGGGGCGGGTGATACCGCGCCCCACGAGGCGGGCCGCCACGAGCACGGTCGGGAGCAGCGTCAACACGGCCCCGATCGGTGCGAACGGCGACACGGCGAGGGAGTATTCGGCGGGCAGCACGCCGGCCGTCGCCAGGAACCCGGCGATTTGCGGTGCGATCAGTAACCCCGCGACGATCCCGATCGGGGCCGCGACCACGGTCACGAGCACGATCTCGGCGGTGATCATCCGATGCACCTGCGTGGGCGTGGCACCGACGACGCGCAGCAGGGCGAACTCGCCCGCGCGCTGCCGCAGCGCCTGCCCGAACACGGACGCGACGATGACGATCACGACGAGCACGGTCGTGCCGGCGAACGAGCTCGCCACCGCGAGCAGGGTGCTGTCACCGGGCGAGCCGGCAGCACCGGCGGCACCGGTCGAGAGGCCGATGCCGGCACCGGTCCAGGCGTAGGTGGCCGTGAGCAGCGCCGTGGCCAGGACCGTCACGACGAGACTGCCGAGCAAGGAGGCGCGGTACGCGCGGACCGCGGAGAGTGCGATGGCGAGCATCCCGGTCACCGAGCCAGTTCGCTGATGCGGAGCGCGATCTCGTCGACGGACGCTCCTCGGACACGACCGGCCAGCCGACCGTCCTGGAGGAACACCACCTCGTCCGCGGCCGCGGCCACCGCCGCGTCGTGGGTGACGAGTACGACGGTCTGGCCGAGCTCCTGGGCGGTCGTCCGCAGCACGGACAGCACCTGGGCCCCGGTGCGCGAGTCGAGCGCCCCGGTCGGCTCGTCGGCGAAGACCACCGCGGGGCGGGCGATCAGCGCTCGGGCGATGGCGGCGCGCTGGGCCTGGCCACCCGAGAGCTCGCGGGGCAGACGCCGCTCCATGCCGGTCAGACCGACGGCCTCGAGCAGGTAGCGCTCCCATGCGGGGTCGGGCCGGGCGCCGCCGAGCAGCAGCGGCAGCCGGACGTTCTCGGTCACCGTCAGGTGGTCGACGAGGTTGTAGGACTGGAAGATGAAGCCGATCCGATCGCGACGGAACCGCGTCAGCTGATCGGGTGACAGGCCGACGAGCTCGGTGTCGCCGATGGCGATGCGTCCCGAGGTCGGTGTGTCGAGGCCGGCCGCGCAGTTGAGCAGCGTCGACTTGCCGGAGCCGGACGGCCCCATCACGGCGGTGAACGACCCCGCGGCGAGATCGAGGGTGACGCCATCGAGGGCACGGACCAGCGACGGCCCGTTCGGATGGGTCTTGGTGACGCCGTGGAGACGCACGGACGTCCCCGTGCGGAGGGCGGTCGTGGGGGAGGGGGACATGTGGATGATCCTCTGGACGAGACGGGTGGGACGGTCACCGATCACGCTAGGAGCGGGGCCACCGGGGTCACATCGGCCGAAGGTGCGCACCTGTGCGATGCATCCTTTGGAGGGGGACCGGGGCGCGAGACCCTCGCGTCGGGAGCCGGTGCAGTGCCAGGATGTGCCGCATGACCGACATGGTTCGTCTGGTGCGAGAGCGGGACATCGCCGCGCCTCCTTCGCTCGTCCTCCCCGCGCTCGACGACTTCCACCACTGGGTCGACTGGTCACCCTTCGAGCGCCTCGACCCGGACGTGCAGCGCACCTACTCGGGCCCGGCCTCCGGCGTGGGCAGCAACGACGCCTGGCAGGGCAACCGCAAGGCGGGGGCCGGCACCATGACGATCACGACGGCGACGGTCGACGTCGTCGAGGTCGACGTGAGGTTCCTGAAGCCGTTCCGGTCGACGAGCCTGTCCACGTTCACGCTGACACCCACCGCGACGGGCACCCACGTCACGTGGCAGATGTCGTTCCCCAAGACGGCGCTGTCGCGCGTGATGGGCGCCGTGTCCCCGTACGAGAAGATGCTCGGCCCCGATCTCGACCGCGGCCTGGACTCGCTCAAGGCGTTGCTCGAGCGATAGCCCCCCTCAGCGCCGCCCGTGCGGCCGCGCCGTCTACGCTGACAGCGGGGAGGAACGACGCATGACATTCGACCGGGAACAGATCGTCGCGCTCAGCGTGGCCCCGGAGGACGCCGAGGCGCGGGCCGAGGAGCTGCGACGCTGGCTGCACGCGCGGCGCTTCGCCGTGTCCGACCCGGCCGCGGTCGAGGCGTTCCCGCCCAACCATGGCTCACGGCCGGGGCCACGCCCCGCCGACCTCATCGGCCCGGGTTTCACCGGCGAGCCCACCGGCCGCAACGTCGCCGGGTACCCCGCCGAGTCGAACATCATCTACGTCGACACGCCGGCCGACCCCGACGACCAACTCTGGTACTACGGCGGCCACACGGGGCCGTCCGAATGCCGATCCTGCGGCACCGCATTCGACGACGGGGACTTCTGGGACGCCTTCAACGCCTGGCTCGAGGGGCCGGAACCGTCGATCACCTGCCGGGCGTGCGGATCGACCGCGCTCATGGGCGATCAGGACGTCACCGCGTCCATCGTGGTGAGCCCGCTCGCGATCGTCCTGAGCGACGCGGAGGAGCTCGTGCCCGAGCTGCTCCGAGCGCTCCGCACCGACTTCGGGGGCCGGTGGGCGCTCGTCAGCTACCTCTCGTAGCGGGCGGGACCGGCGGCGGGCGGGGCGCGAGTCGACCCGTGCCTCCTCGGATGTCGTGTCGTCTCCGAGGCATCCTGTGGGGAATGTGCGCGACACGACGTCGCGAACGCGACACGACCCGACGGCGCGCAGGAGGCGCGGCGCACGTCACCGGGTCAGGGTGCGGACGCGAGAGTCGCCAGCTCGGTGCGGCTGCGGGCCCCGAGCTTGCGCAGCAGGTTCGAGACGTGGAACTTGACGGTGTTGTCGCTGATGCCGAGGGTGCGGGCGATGTCGTGGTTGCGGTCTCCGGTGGCGACACGGCGGAGCACCTCGCGCTCGCGGGCGCTGAGGGACTCGATCAGATCCCAGGGTTCGGCCGCGGCCGGCGGGTCGAGGGGGAGGCGCACCGAGAGCTCCGACCCCCAACCGGTCGTCGACGAGACGGCCAGGTCGCCGTCGAGACTCGTCACCTGCTCGGCGATCGGGCGCAGCACGTCGTCGTGCACGGTCAGCTCGCCGGCGCCGTCGTCACGGATGCCGATCAGCAGGTTGAGGCCGTCGCAGTCCCACTGGATGCGAACCCGCTGCGCATCGCCGGCGTCGACGAGCGTGAGCACGGCGTTCCGCACGATGGCCCGCGCCGCGTGGGCGACGTCGCCGGGCAGTGCGCGACCCGTCGACGGTGGCTGGACGAACTGCACGTCGAGGTCGCCGAAGCGCACGAGCGGACGCAGGTCGGACTGGAGGCGCGCGAACGCGCTGACCACGGGCTCGAGCAATTCGTCCTGACGACGGTCCGAACCGGTGCGCAGGCTGACCAGCGCCGATGCCGCGATGTCGGTCGCCTCGACCCGCGCGGCGCGGTCGTCGAGACGTCGCGATCGCAGGGCCGCCAGCACCGATTCCAGCACCACGGCCTGACGGTCGAGCACCTCGGCCATGTCGCGGGCGTGATCGGAGACGAGCCCGCGTGCGACGGAGTCCGGGGCGACCGGATCGGGCGGGGTCTCTGAAAGGGTCACGGCCCCACCCTAGGCGCCTACCCGACCATTCGGCACCCCTACCCGAACGGGTGGCCGAGGCCCTGCCATGCGGTGGCCCCGGTTCGCCCCCGCGGCGGCGAGAGTGGAGGTCATGACACCCGACCCCGACTCGACCGCCCCCCTCGACGCGCTGCGCCTCGTCCGCGACGAGTTGTCGGCGGCCGTGGACGCGCTCGCGTCGGACGGTGCTGCCCTCGCGGAGGCCGCCGACCTGCTCGCCGACGCCGACCGCGTCTTCGTGCACGGCGCCGGCCGCAGCGGCCTCGCCCTGCAGATGACCGCGATGCGCCTCATGCACCTCGGCCTCACCGTGCACGTCGTCGGCGATGCGACCACCCCGGCCATCGGCCCGGGCGATGTGCTGCTGACGGCCAGCGGGTCGGGGACGACGACCGGCATCGTCCGTGCGGCGGAGGCCGCGGTCGAGGCCGGCGCCCGCGTCGCCGCCGTGACCACCGCCTCCTCGTCGCCCCTGGCGGAGCTCGCCGACGCCGTCGTCGTCGTGCCGGCCGCCGAGAAGCTCGACCGCTCGGGCGGCGCCTCGGCGCAGTACGCGGGCGGTCTGTTCGAGCAGGCGGTCGTGCTGCTCGGCGATGCCCTCTTCCACGCGCTGTGGAAGCGCTCGGGGCAGAGCGCCGACGACCTGTGGCCCCGCCACTCCAACCTCGAGTAGCGCGCCGCGCCCCTCGACCGAACGACACCCCACCCCAGAAGGAGCACCACATGAAGCTGCAGTTCGCCATGGACACCCTGACCATCGACGCCGCCCTCGAGCTGGCCGCCGCCGCGGCCCCGAGCGTCGACATCATCGAGCTCGGCACGCCGCTGATCAAGGCCGAGGGCTTCCGGGCCATCACGGCGATCAAGGCGGCGCACCCCGACAAGATCGTGTTCGCCGACCTCAAGACGATGGACGCGGGCGAGCTCGAGGCCGGAGAGGCATTCAAGGCCGGAGCCGACCTCGTCACCGTGCTCGGCGTCGCCGGCGACAGCACGATCGCGGGTGCCGTCAAGGCCGCCAAGGCGCACGGCAAGGGCATCGTCGTCGACCTGATCGGCGTGCACGACAAGGCCGCCCGCGCCCAGGAGGTCACCACCCTCGGCGCCGAGTTCGTCGAGATGCACGCCGGGCTCGACGAGCAGGCCGAGGACGGCTTCACGTTCGAGACGCTGCTCGAGGCCGGCACGGCCAGCGGCGTGGCGTTCTCCGTCGCGGGCGGCGTCACGGCGTCGACCGTCGGGTCGGTGCAGGACGCCGGCGCCGACGTCGCCGTCGCGGGTGCCGCGATCTACGGTGCCGACGACGTGGCCGCCGCCGCTGCGGAGATCCGCGCGGCGATCAAGTAGCCCGGCCGCCCGGCCCGGGTAGCGCCAGACACCCAGAAGTCGCCGAGACACCCAGGAGTTCCTGGGTGTCTCGGCGACTTCGTGGTGTCTCGGCGGAAGGGCGCTAACCGCGGGAGGCGCGGCGCCGGCGGACGAGCATCGTCGCGCCGAGCACCAGCAGCAGCAGACCGGCGGCGAGGCCGACCCCGACCCCCGCCGAGCCCGTGAACGCGAGCGGCGACGTCGAGCCCGCGGCCGAGCCGTTGCCCGCACCCGTGCCGGGGCCGGCCGCCTCGCCCGGCGTGCCGGGGGCACCGGCGCCGGGGACGCCCGCCCCGGGTGTGCCGGCTCCGGGATCACCCGCGCCCGGGTCGCCGGGCACGGTGACCGCGGTCGTCGAGAAGGCGACCGTCGTCGCCTGCGAGACCGGGCGGGCCGGGACGGAGACCGTCGCCTTTCGCGCCTCCTCGTCGTACGACCAGGCGGAGGCGGCGATCGCGACGCCGTCGACGGTCACGCTCTGCGGGCGGTCGACGTCGGTGAAGACGGTCGTGTACGCGCGGCGTTCCGCGGCTCCGGGGTAGCTGCCGTCCGCGGGGCCGACGACGAGTGCGCCGCCGTCGGGCCGCTCCGTGTACGTCACCGGCGTGACGGCGGACGGGGCCGGGTACGCGCTGACCCCGTCGTCCTCGTACAGCGAGAACGAGCCGTCCGCACCGGTCGCCGTGGTCAGCGTCAGATCGGTGACGGGTCCGGCGGCGTCGTTCGCGACGTCGGAGGTGCGGGTCGGCACGATACCGCCCGCCCGGACGAAGACGGGCATGGTGTCGAGCCCCGTCGTGACGTCGGCGGTGGTGCCACCGGCGTACGTGGTGCCGGTGAAGTAGTCGGTCCAGTCGCTGCCGGCCGGGAACCACACGCTCGTCGTCGCGGTCGTGCCGGGTGTCGTCACCGGGGCGACGAGCACGTCCGACCCGTAGAGGTACTCGCTGCCGGCCAGCGAGTACGCCTGCGCCTGCTCGGGGTACTGCAGATAGAGCGGGCGGGTGACCGGCACGCCCGTGCGGGTCGCCTCCTCGGCGAGCGTGTAGCTGAGCGGCATGAGGTTCTCGCGCAGGTTCAGGAAGGCCTTCGCCGACGCGTTCGCCGCCTCGCCGTACTGCCACGGCAGCCGGTCGCTGTGGTTGCTGTGCAGGCGGTCGATCGGCTGGAACGTGCCGAACTGCACCCAGCGGGCGTAGAGGTCGTCGGCGAGCTTCGTGCTCTCGGGCTCGGCCCCGGGGAAGGTCTGGCCGCCCGTGTGGCCGCCGATGTCGTGGCTCACGGCCGACAGCCCGGTCGACGAGGACTCGCCCGGCGTGTAGCCGACCTGCGCCTGCAGCATCGCCCAGCTCGAGACGGTGTCACCGGTGAAGTGCAGCGTCGTGCGCTTGTCGGCCCACGGCCCGTTCGGGACGCTCTGCGGGTTGCCGTAGCCGCCCGCCGTGAGGGCGCCGTAGGCCCGGGAGAACGCGAAGCCGCGACCGATGCGGTCGTCGGCCCGCGTCGCGTACTGCTGGTTGATGAACGCGTCGGGGGTGACGCCCGGCTTCGTGTAGCGGGAGGCGTCGCTGCAGCACCAGTCGAGCCACCAGACGTCGACGCCCTCGGACTCGAGGTCCG
Organism: Frigoribacterium sp. 2-23; assembly: GCF_049601585.1. Lineage (GTDB taxonomy): Bacteria > Actinomycetota > Actinomycetes > Actinomycetales > Microbacteriaceae > Frigoribacterium. Next base: position 683,093 of record NZ_CP187126.1, read on the forward strand.
TGTGCAGATCGAAGTAGGCCTCGAGCTGAGCCGGGTCCGACCAGTCGAACAGGTACTTCGACCCGTCCGCGATCAGGTTGCCGTTCGCCGTGGCCTGCGTCTCGGCGAACCGGGGGTCGTCGTTCTGGATGCTGGGGTGCACGTTGAGCGTGTTGTGGATGCCCTTCGCCTCGAGACGCGCGAGGAACCCCGCCATGTCGGGGAACCTCGACTCGTCGACCTCCCAGCCGTTCCACTTGTCGGGTGCCTTGTAGTCGGTGTCGACCGCCAGCACGTCCAGTGGCACGCCCTCGGCGGCGAAGCGCGGCACGATCGTGTCCTCGAAGTCGGCGGAGGTGCGGTCGTAGTACTCGGAGTACCAGACGCCGTACGCCCAACGCGGCAGCAGCTTCGTCGGCCCGGTCAGGGTCGCGAGGTCGGCCAGGCCCTGCGTGTAGTCGGTGCCGTAGGCGAAGACGTAGCCGTCCTGGTACCCCTCGCCCCCGTGGTCACCGCGCGGCACGAGCTTCTCGACACCGCCGTCGAGCAGGTCGGAGGTCGTGTCGTCGAGCAGCGACCAGCCGTCCTGGTAGAGCAGCCCCGGGTTCGTCGGCACCGTGCCGTTGGCGGTATCGAGGTCGCGTCGGTAACCGCCGAGAGCGGCGTGCGGGGCGAGCACGGGCGACGCCGCGTCGACGACGGCGACCGTGTCGACGTTGACGCCGCAGCTCGCCGCGTCGGGGCACGAGATCGTCACGTCGGAGTCACCGGCGGGCAGCGTCACCGGCACCGTGGCGGTGGCCCAGTAGTCCCAGCCGCTCGTCCGGTCGAGGGTGGCGCTCGCCGTGCCCGTCGCCGTGGCGACCGCGATGTCGCGGGTCGTCGGCTGACCGTTCGCGTAGCGCACCTGCAGGGCGTACGTCCCGGCCGCCGGCACGTCGGTGACGTGCGTCGTCTGGCTGGCGCCCCGACCGAGGCCGGCCGTGAAGCCGGCACCGGAGTGCCCGTTGTGATCCGAAGCCGAGGAGGCGCCCCCCGCGAGAGTGGACGACTCGCCTTCGCAGACGGCCCCGAACGCGCAGTCCGCGCCCGTCGCCGGAGCCACGCCCGGGTACGTCGCCCCGGTCGCACCCAGGGCGAGGCTGTCGACGTTGACGCTGCCCGAGTCGCCGGAGGCGCGGCTGACGGTGATCGTGTGCGTGCCGGCTGCGAGACCGACGGCCAGGCGCGCGAGGGCCCAGTCGTCCCAGTTCGCCGTCGGCGGCAACGAGATCGTCCGCGCGGCCCCGCCGTCGACGGCCACGCTCAGCGTGCGGGTCGTGATCTGCGCGTCACCGCCCTGGCTGTTGGCGTAGCGCAGGACGAGCTCGGAGGCGGCGCCCGCCTCGGCCACGTCGACCTCGAAGGACAGCGTGTCGCCGACCTTCTCGTAGCCGGCCGCGAAGCCGCGACCCGTGAAGCCCGCGTGGTTCGTCGCCACTCCGAGCCCGGAGAGGTCGAGGTCCTCCGCCTCGCAGAGGACACCGACCGAGCAGGAGGCGGCGGCCGGCTGTTGCCAGGGAGCCGCGGAGACACGTTGCCCGGCCGTGGTGGTCAGGTCGACCGTGAGGTTGTCGCTCCCGAACGAGCCCGAGCCCACGCGGTAGCGGAGCACGGCCGAGCCGGTGTCGATGGTCAGCCAGCCGTCCACGACGGACGACGTGTAGTCGACGGGCTCGAAGCCGTCACGACCGATGGCGTTGAACGTCGCCTCGTCGGTGAAGTCGCCGTCCCCTGCGTACTCGGTGCGGATCAGCGTAGGCGACAGCACCTCGAAACGAGCGTCGCCCGAGACCACCACCCGATCGCCGGGAGCAGCGGCGCTCGCCGGTCGGCCGCCGTCCTGGGCGACCAGCGTGAGGGCGAGACCGGCGGCCGCGAGTGCGGCGATCACCGTGAGTCGTCGAGAGCGGGGCAATGCGGGCATGGACAAACTCCATCGTTTGTGACGCGCAGGGAGGTCCGACGGAACGGTCGGTCGCGATGAACTTATAGCGCTGTAAATCGCGGAGTCAAGACTTCGCGAGCCCTTGACGAGACTTTTACAGCGCTGTAAATTATCGATCACGCTCTATCGAGGGAGATAACGCGTGACCCGAACTCCTGAACGACCCCTGACCTCTGCTCCGGTACCCGCCACGCACGCCGCCCGGCGCGGCGGTCCGCCGTCCGTCGGTGTGGGCCGTCGATCGTTCCTCCTCGGCACGGGCGCCCTCGCCGCGCTGGCTCTGGCCGGCTGCGCCCCGACCGGGTCGGCCGCGGGCGGTGGCTCGATCCGCTTCTACATGCAGAAGCAGGAGGTCATCGCCTACTTCGACGACCTCCTCCGCCGGTTCGAGAAGGCGACGCCCGGGGTGTCCGTCGTCCACGACTCGACCGTGGCCATCGCGCCGCAGTTCGTCCGCGGGCAGCCGGCCGACGTGGGCTGCTTCAACGACAACCTCGAGCTGGCGCGCTACATCGAACGCGGCGTGCTGAGCGACCTGTCCGACCTGCCGTCGGCGTCCCGGGTGCGGACCGACATCTCGACCCTGACCGACCAGTACGCGACGTACCCCGGTCGCACGAGCGTGCTGCCCTATTCGCTCGCGGCCGCCGGTGTCATCTACAACACGGCGATCTTCGACCGCTACGGCCTGCCCGTGCCCGAGACCTGGTCGCAGTTCGTCGACGTCTGCGAGGCACTCAAGGCCGCTGGGGTCACGCCGATCTACGCGACCGACCGCGACACCTGGACGCTCTGGCAGGGCCTCTTCGACTACTCCGTCGGCAGCCTCGTCGACCCCGCCGACTTCTTCGCGCGGCTCGCCGAGCAGGGCACCGACGTCGGCCCCGACTCGCCCGTGTCCTTCGAGAAGACGTTCGCCGTGCCGATGGAGCGCGCCAAGGTCATCTCGTCGTACTTCAACGCCGACCACGCCGTCCGGTCGTACGCCGACGGCAACCTCGCGTTCGGCCGAGGCGAGGTGGCCATGTACCTGCAGGGGCCGTGGGCACTCGGCCAGATCGCTCTCATCGACGAGACGCTGCCCGTCGGCACGTTCGTGCTGCCCGTCAGCGAGAACCCCGACGACCGTGTCGCCCGCGTCAACATCGACCTGGGGTTGTTCATCCCGACGGCGTCCCAGCACGTCGACGAGGCGCGCCACCTGGTCGACTTCCTGATGCAGCCCGAGATCATCGACGCCTACAACGCCGACAACCTCGCGTACTCGACGCGGACCGGTGCGCCTCCGCAGAAGGACCCCCGGCTGGCCGGACTGCAGCAGTACGTCGACAGCGCGTCCTTCAGTCAGGGCGCCGGCACATTCGTGCCGGCGTCCATCCCGCTCGGCAACTACCTGCAGTCCGCGACGCGCAGCGGCGACTTCGACAGCATGCTGCGGCAGCTCGACGCCGACTGGCGGCGCCTCGCGGGACGGAACGCGACGGTATGACGACACGGATCGGCCCGGAGAGCCGGATCGACACGACCCAGAACGGCACGATGCAGCACGGCACGACGCACGACGAGGAGCGCTCATGACCACCCCGACACCCGTCGCGCCGCCGCCGGTGTCGTCCGCCGCCGTCCGGCCGCCCCGCCAGGTAGGTCGGCGCCGACTCGACCCCGTCTACTACGTCTTCCTGGTGCCGGCGCTGCTGGCGTTCACGGTGTTCGTCGTGGGCCCCGCCCTCATCGGCATCTTCTACAGCTTCACCGACTACGTCGGCTACGGGCAGTGGCAGTTCCTGGGGCTGCGCAACTACACGACGTTGTTCACGGACCCGCGCATCATCGCCTCCTACGGGTTCACGCTCGGTTTCGCCGTCGTGACCGTCGTGCTCGCGCAGGCCATCGCCCTGGCGCTCGCCGTGGCGCTCTCCCGTCGCATCCGGTTCGCGACGGCCCTGCGGAGCATCTTCGTCATCCCGTTGGTCATCTCGGGCATCGTCGTCGCGTACGTCTTCAACTACCTGTTCTCGAACTCGCTGCCCGCGATCGCCAGTGCGGTCGGGTTCGGCCCACTCGAGAGCAGCATCCTCGGCGACCCGAACCTCGCCTGGCTGTCGATCGTGATCGTGTCGGCCTGGCAGACCATCCCCGGGGCGCTGCTCGTCTACACGGCGGGGCTGACGTCGATCCCGTCCGACCTCTACGAGGCGGGCTCGCTCGACGGAGCGACGGGGCTGCAGCAGTTCCGGCTCATCACGCTGCCGCTGCTCACCGGTTTCATCGTCATCAACACGGTGTTGGGCGTGAAGGGCTATCTCGGTGTCTACGACGTGATCGTGGGTCTGACCGGAGGAGGTCCGGGTACGGCCACGAGCAGCGTCGCGATGACGATCTTCTCGGGATTCACCGGCGGGGACTACGCCTATCAGATGGCGAACGCCACGATCTTCTTCATCGTGACGGTGGTCATCTCTGTGATCCAGCTCGGTGTGACGCGCGGACGGACGGTGCGACTGTGACCGCCCTGACGAGACCACGGCGCACGGGCGCACAGCCGCCGCACCGGCGGAAGCGCCCCGGCCTGCTCGGCACGATCGTGCTCGCGATCGCGTCCCTGACCGTGCTCGTGCCGCTGTACGTGACCGTCTCGATGGCGTTCAAGACGAGCGCGCAGAGCATCGACGGCAATGCGTTCTCGCTGCCGTGGCCGTTCAACCCGCAGAGCTTCGCCGACGCCTGGACGCTGACGAGGTTCCCCGTCTCGTTCGGCATCTCGCTCGCCGTCGCCGTCATCGCGGTCTCGCTCACTCTGCTGCTGAGCTCGCTCGCCGCCTACGCCATCGTGCGCAACTGGGATCGGCGGTTCTTCCGCTGGTCGATGTTCTATCTGATCGCCGCGCTGTTCCTGCCGTTCCCGGTCGTGGCGCTGCCGCAGATCCAGCTGACCGCGCTCGTCGGGCTCGACGGTCCGGTCGGGGTCGGCATCCTGCACGCGATGTTCCAACTCGCGTTCAGCGTGCTGCTCTACACCGCGTACCTGCGGTCGATCCCGATCGAGCTGGAGGAGAGCGCCCGGCTCGACGGTGCCAGCACGGGCCAGATCTTCTGGCGGATCATCATGCCGCTGCTCGGGCCGATGAACGCCACGGTCGGCATCTTCGCGTTCCTGGCGTCGTGGAACGACTTCATGATGCCGTCGCTCATCACGGCCGACCCGGCGATGCAGACCCTGCCCGTCGTGCAGAACATCTTCCAGAGCCAGTTCGGCACGAACTACAACGTGGCGTTCGCGTCGTACCTGATGGCCATGGCGCCGACCATCGTCGTCTACCTGTTCGCGCAGCGCTGGGTGATCAGCGGTATCACCCAGGGCGCCGTGAAGAACTGACACCGCGCCTCCCGCGCTCTCGTCTGCCCGTCTGCCCGTTCGACCCCGGAGGCCTCATGCCCGCCCGTCCGCCCGCCCTTCCCGTCATCCGCCCGCTCCCCGGCACCGCCCCACGGGTCGCGACCGACAACGTCGTGGTCGGGCCCGGCTGGCGCATCGGCGTGCTCGCCGACGGGCTCTTCCGTATCGAGCGGGCCGCCGCCCCCGCGGCCGTCGGCGCCGCCCCCGCGGCCGACGCGTTCGAGGACCGGGCGTCGACGTTCGCCGTGCGACGGGATCTCGGCCCGGTCGAGTTCACCGTCGAGCGGCAGGGCGGCGGGGTCGTCGTCACGACGGCCCGCGCCCGCCTGCGCTACGACGGCCGCGACTTCTCGTCGAACGGCCTCGCGGTCGACCTGATCGGGGCCGACACCGGCCGCTGGCGCTTCGGCGACGAGACCCGCGACCTCGGTGGCACGGCTCGCACCCTCGACGACGTCGACGGCCGGGTGGCGCTCGAGTCGGGCGTGATCGCCGAGGACGGCATCGCCGTCGTCGACGACTCCGAGTCGTTCCTGTTCGACGACGAGGGCTGGATCGGGCTCCGCCGACCGGAGGCGCGTGATCTGTACGTCTTCGCCTACGGTCGGGACTACACGGCGGCCGTGCAGGCGCTCTACGCCGTGTCGGGCCCGCCGATGCTGCTGCCCCGCTGGGCCCTCGGCAACTGGTGGAGCCGTTATCACCCCTACAGCGCCGCGTCGTACGTCGAGCTGATGGACCGCTTCGCCGACGAGCGCCTGCCGTTCTCGGTCGCGGTGATCGACATGGACTGGCACCGCGTCGCGAGTGTGCCCGAGCGCTTCGGCACCGGCTGGACCGGGTACTCGTGGGAGCCCGAGCTCTTCCCCGACCCGGGCGCCTTCTTGGCCGAGCTGCATCGGCGCGGGCTCCGCACCACACTCAACCTGCACCCGGCCGATGGTGTCCGGGCCTTCGAGGACGCGTACCCGGCGATGGCACGGGCGGTCGGCGTCGACCCCGCCTCGGGCGAGCCGGTCCCGTTCGACCTGACCCGGCGGGACGTCGTCGAGGCGTACTTCCACGAACTGCACCACCCGCTGGAGGAGCAGGGCGTCGACTTCTGGTGGATCGACTGGCAGCAGGGCCGCACGACCGATCTGCCGGGCGTCGACCCGCTGTGGCTGCTGAACCACTTCCACCACCTCGACGCCGCGCGCGCCGGTGCGCCCGGCATGACGTTCTCGCGCTACGCCGGGCCGGGCAGCCACCGCTATGCGGTCGGCTTCTCGGGCGACGCGGTCGTCTCCTGGGCCTCGCTCGCGTTCCAACCCGAGTTCACGGCGACGGCGGCGAACATCGGCTACGGCTGGTGGAGCCACGACATCGGCGGGCACACCCGCGGCGTGCGCGACGACGAGCTCGCGACCCGCTGGGTGCAGTTCGGCGTCTTCTCGCCGATCATGCGGCTGCACTCGGCGAACAACCCGTTCATCCGCAAGGAGCCCTGGCTCTTCCCCGCCGAGCACGAGGCGGCGATGGGGGAGGCGCTGCGGCTCCGGCACCGGATGGTCCCGTACCTGCACACGATGAACCACCGCGCCGCCGACGAGGGCATCCCGCTCGTGCGGCCGATCTACCACCTCGAACCGCGTCGCCGCGAGGCGTACGGGGTGCCGAACGAGTACGAGTTCGGCAGCGAACTGATCGTCGCGCCGATCACGACGCCCCGCGACCCCGAGTCGCGCCGCGGTCGGGTGCGGGCCTGGCTGCCCCCGGGCGTCTGGACCGACGTCGTCACCGGCACGGTCTACGACGGCGACCGCCACGTCGACCTGCACCGCCCGATCGAGTCGATCCCCGTGCTGCTGCGTGCGGGAGGCATCGTGCCGCTCGACGCGAGCGCGGGGCTCGACGCGACCCGCCTGCCGACCGAGCTCGAGGTGCTCGTCGCGCCCGGCGCCTCCGGGTCCTTCACCCTGATCGAGGACCAGGAGGCGGTGGTCGCCACCGCGTGGACCCGCCTGTCGTGGGACGCCGGGTCGGGGGAGTTCCGCATCCGTGCGGTCGTCGGCGACGAGGACGTGGTGCCCGGGCGGCGCTCGTGGCGTGTCACGTTCCTGTCCGGCCGACCGGGCGGGCAGGTCTCGGTCGACGGCACGCCGGTCGAGGTGCAGGGCGCGGACGGGCGCTGGAGCGTCGAGGTCGAGGGCGGCACCGATCGCGAGATCGTCGTCCGGGTCGAGGGCGGCCTCGCGATCGGCAGCGACGTCGAGGCCGCGGCGCACGACGTGCTGCAGGCCGCCCAGATGGCGAATGCCGACAAGCTCGAGGCCTTCGCGGTCGTGACGAACGGGCGTCCGGTCGCGGCGCGGCTCGCGGAGCTGCATGCGCTGTCCCTGCCGGAGTCGGTGCGCGGGGCCCTCGTCGAGCTGCTCTCGTCCCGGCGTCCGTAGCGCGCCTCCTCGGCTGTCGGCCTGGCGCCCCGAACCCCGTTGCGGAAGAGGAACCCCGCTGCACGCGGGTTCTTCTTCCGCAACGGGGTTCAGCGACGGTCAGCCGACGGCGGGGGCGCTCTCGCGGACGACGAGGTGGTGCCCGATCGTGACGTGGCGGCCGGCGGGGGTGGCGCCGTCCATCCGCTCGATCAGCAGGTCGAGGGCCGCGGTCGCGAGGTCGCGGGTGTCGGCCGCGACGGACGTGAGACTCGGCGACGTGCTCGCCCCGAGCTCGATCGCGTCCCAGCCGACGACGGCGACGTCACCGGGCACGCCGAGGCCGCGGCGGTGCAGCGAGCGCAGCGCACCGAAGGCGGCGAGGTCGTCGCGGCAGAGCAGTGCGTCGAAGCGGGCGCCGGCGTCCAGAGCGAAGTCGAGGGCGGCCTCGGCACCGGCCGCATCGCCGATCTCGCGGGTGAGAAGGAGGCTCGGGTCGAGTCCCAGCCCCGCCGCGGTGAGTGCGCGGCGATAGCCCTCGAGTCGCAGGGCGCTCGTCCGCGACGGCTCGCCCGGCTCGTGTCCGAAGAACGCGATGCGGCGTCGACCGGCGGCGACGAGATGACCGACGGCCTCGACGGCGGCGGCCACGTTGTCGACGGCGACCTGGTCGGAGCCGTCGGGCTGCGGGTCCTCGCCGAGGAACACGATCGGCATCCCGCGCCGCATCCCGTCGAGCTCGGCGGCGCTCATCGACTGCGGGTGCATCACCCAGCCGTCGACCATGCCGGCCTCGCGGTCGTGCAGCACGGCCCGTTCGCCGTCGGGCGTGCCGCCCGTCTCGGTGAGCAGGAGGCGGTAGCCGCGTTCCTCGGCGACGCGCGCGAAGACATGGGCGAGCTCGGCGAAGTAGGGGCGCCTCAGGTCGGGGAAGGCGAGGCCGAGCATCCAGGAGCGCCCGGTGGCGAGGGTCCGACCGGTGCGGTTGGGGCGGTAGCCGAGCTCGTCGACCACCTCCTGCACCCGCCGCCGCATCTCGGGGCTCACGTGCTGATAGCCGCGGACCACGTTCGACACGGTCTTCATCGAGACCCCGGCGCGGTCCGCGACGTCTTGCAAGGTCACGCGGTGCATGGACGCAGGTTACCGTTGACGCGCTTTTACAGCGCTGTAAACTATCGGCATGGCCTCACAGACCACCCCCACGTCTCTGCCCGTGCGTCCGCCGCTGCCCCTCGCCAGTCGGCAGTCCGGCCGCTACCCCCGCCCGCAGCTCGTCCGCCGCGACTGGAGCGACCTGACCGGGGTGTGGGCGTTCCGCCACGACGACGACGACGTCGGCCTGCGGGCGGGCTGGGCAGCCGGGTTCGACGGGACCGTGCCGATCGTCGTGCCGTTCCCGCCCGAGTCGCCCGCCTCGGGTGTCGGCGACACCGCGTTCCACCCCGTGGTCTGGTACTCCCGCACGATCTCGGCTGCCGAGCTGGCCGAGGCCGGCCGCACGACCGACGCCCCGCGGCTGCTGCTGCACTTCGGCGCGGTCGACTACCGTGCCCGCGTCTGGATCGACGGCGCGTTCGTCGGCGGACACGAGGGCGGCCACACGCCGTTCTCGTTCGACGTGACCGACCTGCTCGACGGGGACGGGGAGCACCTGCTCGTCGTCCGCGCCGAGGACGACCCGCACGATCTCACGCAGCCACGCGGCAAACAGGACTGGCACGAGGACGCCCACGCGATCTGGTACCACCGCACCACCGGCATCTGGCAGCCGGTCTGGCTCGAGGCCGTGCCCGACGTGTCGATCGCCCACCTGCGCTGGCTGCCCGGCGACCCCGCGAGCGTGTCGCTCGGCCTGACGCTGCGGGGCGTCGCGCCGGCCGGCTCGCGCCTCCTCGTGTCCCTGCTCTGGGCCGACGGCGACGAGACGCTCGCGACCGTCGAGACGACGCTGTCGGCGGCGACCGACGTCGTCGACGTCGTCGTGCCGGTCACGCGACAGCGGAACGGCCAGGCCGAGGACGAGTTGCAGTGGTCGCCCGAGAAGCCGCGGCTCGTCGACGCGACCGTCACCGTCACGACACCCGGGGGAGGCGTGGACGCCGTCGCGTCGTACCTGGGGCTCCGCACGGTCGGCGTCGACCGCGGGGTGTTCCGGCTCAACGACCGGCCGTACGACGTGCGCTCGGTGTTGGAGCAGGGCTTCTGGCCCGAGTCGCACCTCGCGGCCCCGAGCGCCGAGGCGCTGCGTGACGAGGTCGAGCTGATCAAGCAGCTCGGCTTCACCGCCGTGCGTCTGCACCAGAAGGTGGAGGACCCGCGGTTCCTGTACTGGGCCGATCGGCTCGGCCTGCTCGTCTGGGGCGAGATCGCCGCGACGTACGAGTTCTCGCCCCGGGCCGTGCAGCGACTGACGACCGAATGGATGGAGGCGGTGGAGCGCGACGTCTCGCACCCGAGCGTCGTCACGTGGGTGCCGTTCAACGAGAGCTGGGGAATCCAGCACGTGCCGCACGACGCCCGGCAGCAGGCCTTCTCGCGCTCGCTGGCCGACCTGACCCGGGCCCTCGACCCGTCGCGGCCCGTGATCTCGAACGACGGGTGGGAGCACTCGGGCTCCGACATCCTGTCGGTGCACGACTACCAGGGCGACGGGGGCATCCTCGCCGCGACCTTCGCCGACGACGCGGCCCGCACCCGCCTGCTGACGGGGCCGGGCGTCGGCGGGCGGCGCGTGCTCGTCGGCTCGGCCGTCGACGAGGGGCAGCCGGTCATGCTGACGGAGTTCGGCGGCGTCACGTACCAGCCCGACGCGGTGCGCGACGACGGCTGGGGGTACAGCGTCGCGAGCGACGGCGACGACTGGCTCGCCCGCATCGAGGCGCTCTACGACGCCGTCCGCGCCTCGCAGTTCTTGGCGGGGTCGTGCTACACCCAGCTGACGGACACGATGCAGGAGACGAACGGGCTGCTCACGGCCGACCGCCGGCCGAAGATGCCGATCGAGCGCATCCGTCGCGCCGTCACCGGCCGCTAGCCGCGCCGGCGCCGGCGCCGCCGCGCCCAGACACCCCGAAGTCGCCGAGACACCCACGAACTCAGGGGTGTCTCGGCGACTCCGGGGTGTCTCGGGGGCGAGCGCCCGCCGCGTAGGATCGGGGCGACCCGACGACGAAAGGCCGCCGTGGACCTCCCCTCCCTCCTCGGAGACATCACCCTGTCGGTCGCCCTGCTGATGCTCCTCGCCGCGCTCGCCGCGGGCTGGATCGACGCCGTCGTCGGCGGAGGCGGTCTGCTGCAACTGCCCGCCTTGCTGCTCGTGCCCGGCATCACGCCGGTCGAGGCACTCGCGACGAACAAGCTCGCGTCGCTGTTCGGCACGACGACCAGCGCCGTCACCTGGTACCGCCGCACGCACCCCGACCTGCGCACGGCGCTGCCGATGGCCGCCATCGCGTTCGTCGGCAGCTTCGGAGGCGCGAATCTCGCCGGTCTGCTGCCCGCGTCGGTCTTCAAGCCCGTCATCGTCGTCGCGCTGATCGGTGTCGGCATCGTGACCGTCGCCCGTCCGGCGCTCGGCGACGACCTGTCGCTGCGGCACCAGGGCCGTCGGCACCACCTCATCGCCGGCGGCCTCGGCCTCGTGATCGGCTTCTACGACGGGCTGATCGGGCCGGGCACCGGCACCTTCCTGATCATCGCGCTGATCACGGCGCTCGGCTACGACTTCCTGCTCGCGAGCGCCAAGGCGAAGATCGTCAACGTCGCCACGAACCTCGGAGCGCTGGCGTTCTTCGTGCCACAGGGGCACGTGCTCTGGGCGCTCGCGCTCGGCATGGGCCTGGCGAACATGACGGGCGGCTACCTCGGGTCGCGGATGGCCGTCGCGCGGGGCAACCGGTTCATCCGGGTGGCGTTCCTCGTCGTGGTGGGCGCGTTGATCCTCAAGGTCGGCTCGGACGTGGTGCGGGAGTATTTCGGGGCGTAGGCCGAGTCGATGGATAGTCTCGACCCGCGCCTCCTCGTGTCGGGGCGCACCCACCCGAAAGCGAGATCCCATGCCCGAACGGCCCCGCGTCCTCTTCGTCTGCGTCCACAACGCGGGGCGCTCGCAGATGGCCGCCGGGTTCCTGGAGGCGCTGGCCGGCGACCGCATCGACGTACGGTCGGCCGGCAGCGAGCCGAAGGACACGATCAACCCGGTCGCCGTCGAGGCCATGACGGAGGTGGGGGTCGACATCGCGGGCAACCGGCCGAAGATCCTCACGACCGATGCCGTGCGCGAGAGCGACGTCGTCATCACGATGGGGTGTGGGGACGCCTGCCCCGTCTTCCCGGGGAAGCGCTACGAGGACTGGCAGCTCGACGACCCCGCCGGGCAGGAACTCGACGCGGTGCGGCCCATCCGCGACGAGATCCGGGCGCGGGTCGAGCGGCTGATCGCCGAGCTCACGGGCTGACCCGGGGCGGCTGCGCCCGCCACGGCGCTGGCGCCTGTGCCGCTTCCTGTACCGGTGTCGTGTCGCGTTCGCGGCGTCCTGTCGTGTCCGTTCGGCACACGATGCCGCGAACGCCACACGACGCGGCGCCACACGACACGGCGTCAGGAGGCGGTGGCCGGCTCCGCGAGGACGGAGGCGGTGGTCCAGCCGTCGACCACGTCACCGTGGCCACCGGCCCGGAAGGCCAGGACGGCCGCGCCGATCCGGCCGCCGGACGTGCCGAGCTCCGACACGCGGATCTCGGGGGCCTCGCGCCAGGCGAGCGAGTCGCGGAGCGCCACGCGCAGCGGATCGACCAGAGCCGCGCCCGCCCGGGACACCCCGCCCGCGAGCACGATCACCGACGGATCGATCAGCAGCGTCACCGACGTGAGCCCGAGCGCCAGGGCGCGCACGCCGTCGGCCCAGACGCGGTCGGCGACCGGATCGGCGCCGAGACGCGCGGCGATGGCCGCCGCGTCGAGGCCCGGTTCGCCGCCCTGGGCCGCGTAGCGCCGCGCCAGCCCCGCTCCCGAGAGGTACACCTCGAGGCAGCCGACCTGGCCGCAGGTGCAGACCTCGCCGCCGGGGACCGCGGGGATGTGCCCGAGCTCGCCCGCTGTCGTGACCGCACCGCGGACGGCATGGCCCGCGCTGAGGATCGACGCCGCGACCCCCGTCCCGATCGCGACGAGCACGGAGTCGGCGACGCCGGCCGATGCCCCGAAGAGGCTCTCGGCGAGTCCGCTCGACCGCACGTCGTGGCCGATCTCGACCGGCACGCCGAGCTCGTCGGAGAGGATCGGGCCGAGGGCGACATCGGTCCAGTCGAGGGTCGAGGCGTAGCGGACGATGCCCTTCTCGGCATCGACCATGCCCGGTGTGACGACGCCGACGCCGACCACGGTGCGACCCGCGTGATCGGCCAGCGCGCGGAGCGCCTGCAGCAGCTCGACGATGCGGCGGATCGAGTCCGCCCCGTCCGTGCCCACGCCGACCGAGCGGGAGACGAGCGTCCGACCCGACGCATCGACGACGGCCCCCTTGAAGCTGGTGCCGCCGATGTCGAGCGCGATCACGGCCGAACTGTCGTGCGACGCGGGGCTGGACGCGACCGGCTCGTCAGCCGCGGCGGTCTCGGTGACCGGCACCGGGCCTCCTCGGCGTCCGTCACCGAGCGCGGCGAACAGGTCGCGCACCACGGCGGGGTCGGTGCGCAGCGTGCCGTCGCCGCGGGGCGACGGCGACTGGGCGCGCAGGTGGACCTCGGAGGCGCGGGTCGCGTCGACCAGGCGCGCCACCGTCGCCGGACGGACACCCCCGCCGACCAGCACCGCGGGAGCGGACGGGTCGGCGTGCGAGCGGCGGACGAGCTCGGCGAGCACGTCGAGGCCGTCCATCGCGGGGTGCGGGCCACCCGACGTGAGCACGCGCTCGACGCCGTGGCGATGCAGGACGTCGTAGGCGGCGAGCAGGTCGGGCGTCTGGTCGAACGCCTTGTGGAAGGTGACCGGCAGCGGGGCGGCGGCGGCGGTGAAGCGAGCCAGTGCGACCTCGTCGACGGTGTGCTCGGGAGTGAGGGCACCGACGACCACACCGACGCGGGTGCGGGCATCGGTCGCGGCGGCGGCGATCGCCTCGAGGTCGTGGCACATGACGTCGATCTCGTCGTCGTCGTAGACGAAGTCGCCGCCGCGCACCCGCACGATGACCTGGACCCCGACGCGCTCGACCCGGTCCAGCACCGACCGGATCATACCCAGGCTCGGGGTCGTGCCTCCTTCGAGCAGATCGGCGCAGAGCTCGATGCGATCCGCGCCCTCGCGGTCGGCGACGAGCGCGCCGTCGAGGTCGTCGACGCAGAGCTCGACCGCGACGGCGGTCGCGACGGCGGCTGGCTGCGAGTCGGTCATCGGGCAGCCGCTCGGGTCGACGCCCAGGCCTCGACGTCGGCGCCGAGGCGGATCTCGCCCACCCGGCGACCGCCGCCGAGCACCGGCAGGTCGACCAGCGACCCCGCCTGCGAGACGTCGACGCCGAGTGCCTCCAAGACGCGCAGGGCGATGAGCGTCGTGGCGCGCGGGTTGCCGTCGACGACCTTCATCGCGACGGCCTGACCCGTGTCGGCGGCCATGCCGATCACGCCCTCCGCGCCTCCCTTCGCCAGGAGGCCCGGGACGCGGGTCATGGTGTCGCTGTTGGCGTGGTGGTCACCGCCGACGAAGAAGGGGTGCTCGCGCATCGCGTCGGCGACGCGTCGCTCGGGCGAGCCGTCGGGTGCCGTCACCAGGGCGCGGAACGTCCGAGCGAGCCCCTCGACGGTCGTGCTGAACAGGGGCGCCCCGCAGCCGTCGACGGCCGTCGTCTCGACCGTCGTGCCCGAGAGCCGCTCGAGGGTCTCGCGCACGAGTTGCTGCAGCGGGTGCTCGGGATCGAGGTAGTTCGCCGTGTCCCAGCCGGCCGCGACGCAGGCCAGCAGCATCGCGGCGTGCTTGCCGGAGCAGTTCATCCGCACGCGCGATCGCGTCTCGCCGTCGCGGATCAGCTGCTCGCGCGTGGGCTCGTCCTCGGGCCAGTCGACGGGGCAGCCGAGGGCGTCGTCGTCGAGTCCGGCTCGGGCGAGGAGGCGCCGCACGACCTCGACGTGTGCGTCCTCGCCGGTGTGGCTGCCGGCCGCGATGGCGAGCTCCTCGCCCGTGAGGTCGGCTCCGGCCAGCAGGCAGGCGAGCGCCTGCACCGGCTTCGTCGTCGAGCGGGGCAGCACCTGGGTGGCGCCCCGACCGAGGTCGGCGGCGACCCCGCCTTCGGCGTCGAGCGCGACGAGCCAGCCGAGGTGCCGGCTCTCGACGATACCGGAGCGCACGACGGCGGCGAGCTCGGCGAGGTCGACCGAGGAGGCGGTGGCCGGGGAGGCGGGGGTGGGGGAAGACACGATGGGCTCCTTCATCGCCGGGGCGACGGTCGAGGGATTCGAACGAGATGACTCGTCGGGCGCATGTCTCGCCGAGACATGCACCGAACGGGTCACTTCGATGCGGGGGTGGCGGGAGTGGAGGGGGTTGCGGGAGTGGAGGCGCGGCGCGGGCTCCGCGCAGTGGGCCGGGCCCGGAGACGGGCCGCGACGGTCGAGAGCGCGCCGTTGAAGACGAGGTAGATCAGCGTGACGACGAAGAACGTCTGGATGAGCAGGTGGTTGAACGAGGACAGGACCTGCCCGCGGTAGAGCAGCTCGGTGAACGCGACGATGTAGCCGAGCGACGTGTCCTTCACGAGGCTGACCAACTGGGTGACGAGCGACGGCGTCGCGAAGCGGAGCGCCTGCGGCAGGATGACGAGCCGTGTCGCCTGGGCCGACGAGAGCCCGAGGCTGAGCGCGGCCTCGCGCTGCCCGCGCGACAGGCCGAGGATGCCGGCGCGGATGATCTCGGCGAACGCCGCCGAGTTCGCCACGGTGAGCGGGATGACGAGCTTCCAGAGCACGGGCAGGTTGACGCCGAGCTGCGGCAGGCCGAACAGCATGAGGTAGATGAGCAGCAGCACGGGGACGGTGCGGGCGATCTCGATGTACGCCGTCGCGATCCAGTGCACGGGGCGGATCGTGCTGACCCGGCCGACCGCGAGCAGCAGGCCGAGGACCGACCCGAGCACGGCGACCAGGGCGGCCGCCTGGATCGTGCCCCACAGGCCGACCAGCAGGTACTGCCAGATCGGCCAGGACAGGAACGGCGTCCACTTGTCGGCGTCGAGCTGACCCTTCGAGCCGAGCTGCAGCAGCCCCGCCGTGACGAGTCCGAGCAGCACGACGACGACCACGACCGACCAGATCCTGATCGCTCGACGCGTCTTCGGGCCGGGCTCGTCGTAGAGCGAGACGGTGCGGGTCGGTCGGCCGCCGGTCGGGCCTCCGGCCGGGCCCGCACCGGTGGTCGCGGCAGCGGTGCCTCCGACGGCGGGGCCGTCCGCACCGGGCGTGCTGGTGGCGGGGATCTGGGCGCTCATCGGACGATCGCCACCTTTCGCTCGATGCGTCCGGCGCCGAGGCCGATGACGAGGGCGAGCACCATGTAGAGGAGTCCGGCGCCCGTGAAGATGAGGATCGGCTGCGCCTGCACGAGGTTCAGCTTGTTCGCCGCCGAGGTGAGCTCGACGACGCCCACGGCCGCCGCGAGGGCGGTGTTCATGGTCAGCGCGATCATGACGTTGCCGATCGGCTGGACAGCGGCTCGCAGCGACTGCGGGATGACGACCAACCGCAGGGTCTGACCGAGCGTCAGCCCGAGTGCCCGGCTCGCCTCGATCTGACCGTGCGCCACCGTGTTGACCCCACTGCGCACCGCCTCCGACACGTACGCGGCCTCGTAGAGCGCGAGCACCACCACCGTGGTCGGGGCGAGCGGCATGATGACCCCCGCGTCGGGCAGGGCGAACACGGCCAGGATGAGCAGCGCCAGCAACGGCACGTTGACGAAGAACTGCACGTAGGCGAAGGCCGCCCCCCGCAGCACGGGGATCGGGCTGATCCGGGCCGCGGTCACGAGCGTGCCGAGCACGAGCGACGCGACACCGGCCACGAGCGCCATCACGATCGTCGTGCCGAGGGCGGAGGCCAACGGCCCGAGGCTGTCGACGAAGAGGGACATGGCTACCTTCGATCGGTCGGGGGAGGGGAGGGACACGAGGAGGCGCGGCTCCCGTCACCGGGAACGCCGCGGGGCGCAGACAGTCGCCACCGCTCGGTGGCCACCGTCTGCGCCGCGTGCATCAGGAGCCGGGGACCGACCCGATCTTCGGTGCGTCGGGCGTCGACGACTCGACGGCCGAGCCGAGGGTCGCCTCCCAGACCTTGGCCCAGGTGCCGTCCTTCTCGATCTTGACGAGCCAGTCGTTGACGAACGTCTTGAACTCGGCGTCGTCGTGACCGAGACCGATGCCGTAGGCCTCGGTGGTGAACGGCTGGCCGACGACCTTGATGCCGCTGTCGGAGGCGGCGTCGGAGGCGAGGAGCGTGAAGTCCTGCACGTACGCGTCGCCACGACCCTGCTTCAGGGCCGACACGGCCTGCGGGTCGGTGGCGAAGGACACGATGCTGGCCGACGGCTGCTTCTCGGGCACGGCGGTGACGGCGGGGGTGTTCGCCCCGACGATGACCTTCTTGCCGCCCAGGTCGTCGATGCCCTTGATGTCGGTGTTGTCCGACTTCACGGCGACGGCGAGACCGGACTCGAGGTACGGGCCGGCGAACGAGACCTGAGTCGCGCGCTCCTCGGTGATCGTGTACGTGTTGAACACGACGTCGACCGTGCCGTTCTGCAGCAGCGCCTCACGCGTCTCGGACGCCGGCGGGACGATCTCGACGCTCGGCTTGCCGAGGATGTAGATCGCGAGAAGTTTGGCGAGGTCCGCGTCGAAGCCCTCGACGTTGTCGGGGTTCGACGGGTCCTGCTGGGACAGCAGCGGGGCGTCGAGGGCCTCGCCGACGATCAGCTTCCCGCGCTCCTTGATCTTGGCCATGGTGGAGCCGGGCAGGATGTCGGCGGCGTCGGCCACGACGGCGTTCTTGTAGACCTCGTCGAGGCTGGCCGCGGCCTTGGAGGCGCTGGGGTC
This sequence comes from Frigoribacterium sp. 2-23, assembly GCF_049601585.1. Taxonomy (GTDB): domain Bacteria; phylum Actinomycetota; class Actinomycetes; order Actinomycetales; family Microbacteriaceae; genus Frigoribacterium. Next base: position 700,955 of record NZ_CP187126.1, read on the forward strand.
GGAGCCGGGGACGGCCGAGCCGTCGCTCGAGCACGCGGCGAGGCCGAGCATGGCCGTGACGGCGAGGGCGGCGGGGACGATCCGCCGGAGGTGTGACGTGGAGGTGCGCAAGGTGGTGCCTCTCTTCTGTTCGTACGGGGACTGTGGGTGCAGGGGGTCAGGGAGCAGGGGCTCAGTGGGTCAGGATCTTCGACAGGAAGGCCCGGGCGCGGTCGGACTCGGGGTGGTCGAAGAAGGCCGCCGGGGTGTTCTGCTCGACGATGCGACCGTCGTCCATGAACACGACCCGGTCGGCGGCTCGGCGGGCGAACCCCATCTCGTGCGTCACGACGACCATGGTCATGCCCTCCTTGGCGAGCGAGACCATGACGTCGAGCACCTCGGTGACCATCTCGGGGTCGAGGGCCGAGGTGGGCTCGTCGAAGAGCATCACCTTGGGGCGCATCGCGAGTGCCCGGGCGATGGCCGCGCGCTGTTGCTGGCCGCCCGAGAGCTGCGCCGGCAGGCTGTCGGCCTTGTCGGCGATGCCCACCCGGTCGAGCAGCTCGAGGGCGTGCGCCTGGGCGTCGCGCTTCGACTCGCGCCGCACGGTCAAGGGCGCCATCGTGACGTTGTCGAGGATCGTGCGGTGCGCGAAGAGGTTGAACGACTGGAAGACCATGCCGACGTCGGAGCGCAGCGCCGCGAGCGCCCGGCCCTCCTCGGGGAGGGGCACGCCGTCGATGCGGATGTCGCCGCTCGTGATCGTCTCGAGTCGGTTGAGGCAGCGGCAGAGGGTCGACTTGCCGGAGCCGGAGGGGCCCACGACGACGACGACCTCGCGCGGCGCGACACTCAGGTTGACGTCCTTCAGCACGTGGTGGTCGCCGAAGTGCTTCTGCACGTCGACCATCGTGATCATGTCGGTCGTGTGTTCTGACATGCTGCCGCCTTCGTCGTCGGATGCAGCCGGGGGCCGCATCGCCGTCCATCATCGAGACCGTCCCTCTTCAAGGACGGATTCAACCTAGGGCACGATTGTTGCACGTATATTTCGACTAACTTTGTGCAATAGTGGAACAAGTTCCGAGGCGACCGCAAGGTCGGGAGATGAGGCACGGCATGGCGACACGACCCGGGCCCTCGCTCGTCCTGCACCGCCACTCGCCGCAGAGCGTCGAGATCCTCGCGCCCCTCCGCGCCGGCGTCGCGACCTCGCGGGCCGCACTCGCGAAGGCGACCGGGCTGTCACCGTCGACCGTCGCGTCACGAGTCGACGAGCTGATCCGCCAGGGCCATGTCGTCGAGCGCGGCCAGGGCGAGTCGAAGGGCGGGCGCCGCCCGCGGGCCCTCGAGATCCGGGGGGATGCGGGGCTCGTCGGCTGCGTCGACCTCGGCGTCGATCGGGCGTCGTTCGGCCTCGTCGACTTCGCCGGCATCCTGGTCGCCGAGCGGCACGTCGAGATCGACATCGCCGCCGGGCCTCGCCCCGTCCTGTCGGAGGCGGTGGCCCAGCTCGTCGAGATGGTGGCGGCGCTCCCCGAGGCGGCCACGGGCGTCATCCGCGGTATCTCGGTCGGTGTGCCCGGCCCCGTCTCGACCACGACGTCGCGCATCGTCTCGCCGTCGCGCATGCCGGGGTGGAACGGCGTGTCCGTCGCCGAGGTGATCCAGCGAGAGCTCGCCGTCCCCGTGATCGTCAACAACGACGCGAACCTCATGGCCGCGGGCGAGCTGTTCGGAACGGACGACCAACCCGCGCCTCCTCACCAGGTGTTCGTCAAGGTCGGCTCGGGCATCGGCTGCGGCATCGTCTCGGACGGGCAGCTCTACACGGGCAGCAACGGCTGGGCGGGGGACATCAGCCACGTCTCGGTGCCGGGAGCCACGGCTGTGCCGTGTTCTTGCGGGCGCACGGGGTGCCTGGACGCACTCGCCTCGGGCAATGCCCTCGTGCGCGAGATGCAGCTCGCCGGGTTCGAGGTCGCGGGGGTGGAGGCGATGATCGCGCTCGCGCAGGATTCCCACCCGGTCGCGACGGGCCTCCTTCGCGGTGCCGGCGTGATGACGGGTGGCGTGCTCGCCACCATCGTCAACTTCTTCAACCCCGATCGGCTCGTGCTCGGCGGGGTGCTCGCCGACTCGGCCGTCTTCGTGGCCGGGGTGCGCTCGACGCTCTACGCCGACTGCCTGCCGATGGCGACCGAGCAGCTCGTCGTCGAGGTGACGCAGCACCAGGGCACGGGTGGTCTGCTCGGGGCGGCGCGCGTCTTCCTCGACCAGGTGTTCTCGGTCGAGGGCGTCGGCTAGCGCCGGGCGCCTGCGCCTGCGGCCGAGCCGTCAGGCCAGGCGGACCGCGCCGACGCCGAGGTGGTCGGCGAGCACCTCGCGGACCGTCGTCCACTCGTGGGGGCCGTAGCGGTCGTTGTCGACGTGCTGCAGCTCGGCCTGGCCGCTGAACATGCTGACGAAGTACTGCATGCCCTGCCAGGCGGGGAAGGTCTCGTCGTGCCCCCGCGACAGGCGTCGGCCGATCGAGCTCATCGCGGCGAGCGTGCCGGTCGTGCCCGCCCACTGCGGCACGAAGCGCGTGCCCGTCAGCTCGGTCATCGTCGCGGCGACGCTCCGGGCCGTCACCCGGTCGCCCGCGATCTCGACGACCCGCGGGGCGGCCGGGTCGAGGGCCACCCGCGCGGTGACGTGGGCCGTGTCGTCCTTGGTCGTGAAGTCGAGTCGCTGATCGGCCGACGACCAGAACAGCACCCGCCCGCGCTCGAACAGGATCATCGGTGCCTGCCCGGTCAGCATGTCGGTGAACGCGCCGTTCAGGATCGAGGTCGCCCGGATGTCCGCGGCGTCCAACTCGGCGGCGAACTCCCGGCGGAGCTCGAAGTTGCGATTGCTGCCCGGCGTGATCCGGCGGTAGTCGGCCGCGTAGTCGGAGGGGATGAACCGCGGCACACCGGCACGGACGGCGGCGGCGAGCAGGGCGCTCTGCGCGTCGACGATGACCGGACGCACGCCGCTGACCGCCGAGACGACCGTCTCGACACCGTCGACCGCCCTCGCGAGGGCCGAGGCGTCGGAGTACGCGGCCTCGACGACGTCCACGCCGGGCGTCTCGGCGAACCGTCGCCCGGCCGTCCCACTGCCCGGCCGGGTCAGCACCCGCACCCGGGCATCGAGGTCGAGCAGGTCGCGGACGATTCGGCCGCCGAGATCGCCGGTGGCTCCGGCGACGAGGACTGTGGAGGGCATGGCGGGCTCGCGATCTGTGAGGGGCGGGTGTCGAACGGTAGTCCCTGGTCGCTGCACGGTCGCGTCGGCGTCGGCGTCGGCGTCGGCGCCGGCGTCGCGACCCGCCCGTCCGGTCTGGTCGACACGTGTCGGGAATGCGAGACGGCCCGGGCGGCTTGGGCCTGAGATGAGCTCCTCCGAACCCGTCCGCTCGTCCGCACCCCGTACCGCCCTCGTCGTCGGCGCCTCGGGCATCACCGGCTCGGCTCTGGTCGACCGGCTCGTCTCGGAGGGGTGGGGCGTCCTCGCCCTCTCGCGCCGTGCCTCCTCGGCTCCCGGTGTGCGCGGCATCGCCGCCGACCTGCGCAGCCCCGAGAGCCTCGAGGAGGCGCTGGCCGGCGAACGCCCGACGCACGTCTTCTTCACCGCGTGGCAGCGTCAGGCCACCGAGGCCGAGAACATCGCGGTCAACAGCGCGATGGTCCGCGACCTGCTCGCCGCCCTCGTGCACGCCCCGCTCGAGCACGTCGCGCTCGTGACCGGACTCAAGCACTACCTCGGCCCGTTCGAGGCGTACGCGGCGGGCGAGATGCCCGACACGCCCTTCCACGAAGACGAGCCGCGCCTCGACACCCCGAACTTCTACTACGCGCAGGAGGACGAGTTGTTCGCCGCGGCCGAGCGTCAGGGATTCACGTGGTCGGTGCACCGCTCGCACACCGTGATCGGCCACGCCGTCGGCAACGCGATGAACATGGGCCTGACGCTCGCCGTGCAGGCGACGCTCGTGAACGAGCTCGGTCTCGACTTCGTCTTCCCCGGCAGTGCCGAGCAGTGGAACGGCCTCACCGACATGACCGATTCGGGCGTCCTCGCCGAGCAGATGGTCTGGGCGGCCACCGACCCGGCCGGGGCGAACGAGCCGTTCAACATCGTCAACGGCGACGTCTTCCGCTGGCGCTGGATGTGGCCGCGACTCGCCGGGCACCTCGGTGTCGACCCCGCCCGGGTCGTCGGGTTCGAGGGGCAGGCCCGCCCGCTGGAGCAGCAGATGGCGGAGCACGAGTCGGCGTGGGCCGGCATCGCCGAGAAGCACGGTCTCGTCGAGTCCGACATCACGCGATTGGCGTCCTGGTGGCACACCGACGCCGACCTCGGCCGCGAGATGGAGGTCGTCACCGACATGGGCAAGAGCCGTGCCGCCGGGTTCCTGTCGTACCGGCAGACCGAGCGATCGTTCGCCGATCTGTTCGCGCGCTACCGGGCGGAACGCCTCATCCCGTAGCGCCGGGAGACGAGGAGGCACGGGTCGGTCGCTGCAGAGACTGCAGCTTCTCAGCGGGGGCGCGGGGTCATGCGGTTCGATCGGACCGATACGTCGCGCAGTGACATGTCGCGACCGCCATATCGCTCGACCCGCCCCTCCTCGTCCTCTCCCTGCCCTTCGACCTCGGAGTCTCCGTGAACGTCACCCTGACCACCTGGCTGATCACCATCGCCGTCACCATCGCGTTCTTCGTCTACGAGTTCTTCACGCATGTGCGGAAACCGCACGAGCCGACGATCGGCGAGTCCGCCCGCTGGTCGGCGTTCTACATCGGCCTGGCGCTGCTGTTCGGCGTGGGCATCGGGTTCGTCAGCGGCTGGGGCTACGGCGGCGAGTACTTCGCGGGCTATCTGACGGAGAAGGCGCTGTCGATCGACAACCTGTTCGTCTTCCTGCTGATCATGTCGGGCTTCGCCGTGCCGCGGGCGTATCAGCAGAAGGTGTTGATGATCGGCATCGTCATCGCGTTGATCATGCGCGCGGGCTTCATCGCCGCCGGCGCCGCGCTGATCGAGAACTTCTCCTGGGTGTTCTACCTGTTCGGCGCGCTGCTGTTCGTGCTGGCCTACCAGCAGATCAAGGGCAGCCACGGCGGCAATGCCGCCGACAACGCGTTCGTGCGCGTCGCGCGTCGCATCCTGCCGGTGCACGACGACTTCGACGGCGACCGATTCACGACGAAGATCTCGGGCAAGCGGTTCGTCACGCCCCTGCTGCTCTGCGTGATCGCGATCGGCTTCGTCGACCTCGTCTTCGCGCTCGACTCCATCCCCGCGATCTACGGCCTCACGAACGAGGCGTACATCGTGTTCACCGCGAACGCGTTCGCCCTGATGGGGCTGCGGCAGCTGTACTTCTTGATCGGCGGTCTGCTCGAGCGTCTCGTGTACCTGTCGCAGGGCCTCGCCGTGATCCTCGCCTTCATCGGCGTCAAGCTCGTCTTCCACGCGCTGCACGTGAACGAGGTGCCGTTCATCAACGGCGGCGAGCCCGTGCTGTGGGTGCCCGAGATCCCGATCTGGTTCTCGCTGCTGTTCATCGGCCTGACGATCACCGTGGCGACGGTGGCGAGTCTCGCGAAGACCCGGGGCGACGCGCAGGCCGCGAAGCGCGACGAGGTCGACGGGCACCGGGTGACGGCCGCGCGCGACGAGGACGGCCCGCGGGGCTGACCCGCCGGCTGCTGCCGCCTGACCGCTGCCGCCACCTGACCGCAACGGGGTTCTGCGCCGGGTCAGGCGCGGGCGAGACGGAAGCGCTCGGGAGCCGGTGTGCCGGTCGCCACGTCGGCGAGCAGCGCCCCCAGCGTCGGCCCGAACTTGAAGCCGTGCCCCGCGAAACCGGTCGCGACGGTCACGGGTCCGACGCGGTCGAGCACGAAGTCCTCGGTCGGTGTCGTGTCGTAGAGGCAGCTGATCGGGTCGAGGGTGTCGACGTCGACCCCGGGCACCCAGGTCGACACGTAGTCGCGCAGGACGGCGAGGCCGTCGGCCGTGGGCTCGAAGTCGCGCCGGTCCGGGTCGACCTCGACACCGGTGCCGTGCGTGCCGACCTTGACGCCTTCGCCCGGGGTCAGCAGTCCGTAGACGCTCGAGACCACCGCCGAGAGTCGGGGGTCGGACGGGTAGTGCACGAAGCTCGGCCACGCCTCGTCGGGGAGGCTCGTGGCGAAGTGGGCCGGCTGCTCCTGCGTCACGCGGACGGGCGGCAGGGAGGCGCCGGCGGCGGCGAAGAGGGACCCGACCAGCGCCGGGGCCCACGAGCCGACCGCGAGCACGACGCTCGGTGTCTCGAGGGGGCGACGGGCGCCTCCTCGGCTCTCGATCTCGAGTCGGGCCGGCGGGCCCGAGACGTCGAGATCGACCAGGCGGGTGTCGAAGCGCAGCTCGGCCCCGTGCGCGGAGGCGGAGTCGAGCAGGCCCTCGATCGCGTCGGCCGAGCGGAGGCGGCCGGCCTGCCCGTGCGTCAGCACCGTCGTGTCGAAGCGCAGACCGGGCCAGCGTCGCTGCGCCTCGTCGGGCGTGAGTCGCTCGTGATCGATGCCGGCCCGGACGAACGCCGCCTGGATGGCGTCGATCGTGGCGGGGTCGCCGTGGTCGACGGCTCCGGTCGTCTCGAGCAGGACGCGCCCGGTCTCGGCCTCGAGGGCACGCCAGTCGTCGTAGGCCCGCCCGGTCAGCGCGACGTAGTCGTCGGCCGTGTAGCCGCGCCGGAAGATGCGCGACGCCCCGTGCGACGAGCCGAGGTGGTGACCCCGCCCGAATCGCTCGATCACGACGACGCGGGCACCGGTCGCCGCGAGGGCCCGTGCGGTCGCGGCGCCGACGAGGCCGGCCCCCACGACGACGTGGTCGACGGTCTCCACGGCAGTCATCCCGCCACGGTAGCCGACCCGCCGGCGGTGCCGGGGCCGATGCGTCAGGCCGCCGGCTCCGCGAAGACGATCCGGTTGCTCTCGTAGTGGCCACTGCTCCGGTCGAAGACGCCGCCGCACGTGATGAGGCGCAGCTGATCCGCCGGTTGCGCTCCGAAGACCCGAGCGGTCGGGAAGGCGTCCTTCGCGACGTCCTCGACCTCCGTCACGACGTAGGCGTGCTCGCCGCCCTGGACGTCGGTGACCGCGAGCCGATCGCCGACGACGAGCTCCGATAGCCGGAAGAACACCGCTGGCCCGGTGCTCGAGTCCACGTGGGCGGCGATGACGGTCGGGCCTCGACCGCCCGGGCGTCCGCCGCCCGAAAACCATCCCACGTCGTCGAAATCGGTCGGCACCTCCATGGCGCCCCTCTCGTCGATACCGAGGTCGATGAGGGGCTCGTCGAGCGCGATGGCGGGCGCGCGTATGCGGGCGGGGGCGACGCCCTCCGCGATCGCGGGGGACGCGGGTGCGGTGGGTGACGCGGACGGCGCGACGGGGCCGGTCGACTCGACCCGTGCCTCCTCGGTCCCCGCCGCCGGAGGCGCGGATGCGGTCGAGCAGGACGTCACCAGCCCCATGGTCAACAGCGCGCCGACGGCCGCGGCGGAAGCTCGGACGAGCCGCCCCGCCGACGGCCGCGACGGGGCGGGGCGACGGCAGGGCCCTCCGGGCGACCCGGCCGTCGTGCCCCGACCCGTGGAGCTCACGACTCGTGCGTGCGCAGGCGACGGACCAGCGTGTAGCCAGCCACCGAGAGGGTGAGGGCGATGGCTGCGCCCGCGACGGCGAGACCGGCGGTCCCGGCGGCCGAGTCGCTCGTCGTCGAGGCCGCCGCCCCGCCGCCACCGGTCGCGACGCCGCCGACGGGCACCTGCGAGAGTTGGCCGCGGACCACACCGGCGGAGAACGCCGCGGTGTGCGAGTCGCCGACGAAGCCGGCCGGGTTCGCCTCGATCTGGGCGAGACGGAAGCCGTCACCCGAGTCGACGCCCGCGTCGTTCAGGACTCCCGTGGTGAACGGCCCTTGCAGGCAACCGCTCGTGGTGCGCGTACCGGTGCCGTCGTCGACGGGGTTCGGGAAGGCGATGCGCGGCGGGCCCGCAGCGCCGGCCGCGGCCTCGTGGATGTGCGTCGCGGTCTTGGCGGGGCTCTGGTAGTCGCCGGTGACCCCGTTCAGCGTGATGTCATAGCAGATGATGTCGAGGTCGGAATTGACCCTGAAGTCGAACCGACCCGTCGCGCCCGGTTCGCCCGGGGTGACGGCGCCGCTCGTGTTGACGACCTGGTCGGGCGTCGCCATCACCGTGAAGGCGCTCGTGAACGACGCCGGTTCGGACACGGTCGTCTCGGCGGAGGCCGGTGCGGCGGCGAACAGCGTGATGGCCGTCGCGGCGACACCGCCGAGGGTCAGGGTGCGGAGCGTTCTCTTCGTCGACATGCTGCCTCCTTCGTCGTGGCGGCGTCCGGGTGGATGCCGCTCGACGGGGTGTACGTCGACATCGGGTGTCGCGTTCATCCCGGGTCGAAAAAAGTCGGCGATGAACGAAACGGCGACTGCGCGCGTATCCCCCGGGTGAGCTGTCGCGCTCCTGTCCGTCATCGGGGGACGGCTAGTCTCGAGAGAGGACCTATGACGATCGTCAGGCCGAGAACGGCACGGGAGCGGGGCGACATGATCGATGCGTCCCGCGGATTCGATCTGCGGGCGGCCTTCGCCGAGCACGGTTCCGAGCTGTTCGCCGTCGCCGTCAACGCCCTGCGCGATCGCGGTCAGGCCGAGGACTGCGTGCAGGAGACGTTCTTGCGCGCGTGGCGGGCCCGTGACCGGTTCGACCCCACCCTCGGATCGGTGCGCACGTGGCTGTTCGCGATCGAGCGTCGCGTCGTCCTCGACGTGTTCCGTGCGCGCGAGCGGGTGCCCCGTACGGTGCCGCACGACGACGCGCGCGATGTCGACGCCGGTGTCGCGGACCCGCTCGAACGCCTCCGCATGGTCGAGGGCCTGGCGCGGCTGAGCGCCGAGCAGCGCGAGGCTGTCGTGGCCGTCCATCTCGACGGCGCGACGTATGCCGAGCTCGCCTCGGTCACGGGGGTCTCGATCGCGACACTGCGGACACGCGTGTTCTACGGGCTGCGAGCCCTCCGCTCGCACCTCGACGGGACGACGACATGAACGACACGAGGGGCAGAGCAGATGACTGACGAGACGGACGACCGCCGGGCCGAGTTGATGGCCGCCTGGTTGGCCGACGACCTGTCGGCGAATGAGGCGGACGAGCTCGAGGCGATGCGTCGCGTCGATCCGACGATCGACGCCGAGCTCGCGTCCTTCGGCGACGTGACCGATCGCCTCGGGGCCGTCGCGACGTGGCATGCCGACGAGCCCGGCGAGGAGCTGCGGCGACGCGTCGAGGCGATCGCCGCCGACGACGTCGGTCCTGGAACTGGTGCCGATGCCGGTGCCGCGTCGGCGGGGAGTCGGGGCCTCGAGGAGGCACGGGTCGTCGCATCCCCGCGCCGCGCCTCCTCGAGGCCCTCCCGCCTCGGTCGCGGGCCGGGTGCCCGGCGTCCGTGGCTGCTCGCGGTCGGAGCCGCCGCCTGCGTGGCGCTCGGGCTGGGCGCCGGAGTGCTGCTCGCGACGCCGCGCGACACCGTCGTCGCAGGGCCTCCGGGCACACTCGGCGCGACCGAGCACGTCGACTTCTCCGGTGCGCCGTCCGGTGTCGATGTCGACGGCGACGTCGTCGCCCACACGTGGGGGACGGAGACCGTGCTGACGGTCGACGGACTCGCGGCCGGAGACGAGTTCTCGGTGGTCGTCGTGACGGACTCGGGTCAGGAGTTCTCGTCCGGGACGTTCCTCGGAGCGGACACGATCGTCGACTGCCGGCTGAACGCCGCCGTGCTGCGCGAGGAGGTCGTCAAGGTCGAGGTGCGGGACGCCGCCGGGACGGACATCGCCGTCGCCGAGCTGCCGGCGACCCGCGCCTGAGGAGCATCGCCGTCACCAGTCGACGGCGATGTACTGGCTCTCGAGGTACTCGAGCAAACCCTCGGCGCCGCCTTCGCGACCGATGCCGCTCTGCTTCATGCCGCCGAACGGGGCCGCCGGGTCGGACACGAGGCCGCGGTTGAGGCCGACCATGCCCGACTCGATCGCCTCGCTGACGCGGAGGCCGCGGGACAGATCGGCGGTGTAGACGTAGGCGACGAGTCCGAAGGGGCTGCCGTTCGCGAGCCGGACGGCCTCGGCCTCGTCGTCGAACGTGACGATCGGGGCGACGGGGCCGAACACCTCGTGGTCGAGGATCTCGGCGTCGCTCGGCACGTCGGTCAGCACCGTCGCGGGGTAGAAGTAGCCGTCGCCGACGGGCAGCGTGCCACCGGTGGCCACGCCGGCTCCGGCGTCGACCGCGCCCCGCACGAGCGCATGGATCGAGTCGCGCGCCTTCGCCGTGATCATCGGGCCGAGGCCCGTCCCGCTGTCGCTGCCGTGGCCCAGCCGCAACGCGCCCATCTCGGCGGCGAGACGGCGCGAGAACTCGGCGGCGACACCGCTCTGCACGTAGAACCGGTTCGCGGCCGTGCAGGCCTCGCCGCCGTTGCGCATCTTGGCGATCATGGCACCCTCGATCGCCGCGTCGAGGTCGGCATCGTCGAAGACGACGAACGGGGCGTTGCCACCGAGCTCCATCGACGTGCTGACGACGGTCTCGGCGGCGAGCTGCATCAGCTGCACGCCGACGGCGGTCGACCCGGTGAACGACAGCTTGCGCACGCGCGGGTCGCCGACCATGGCGGCCACGACCTCTTTGGCGGCGAGCGTCGGCACGACGTTGACGACCCCGGCGGGGGCACCGGCCTCGGCCAGCAGGTCGGCGATCGCCAGCGCGGTCAACGGCGTCTCGGCCGCGGGCTTCAGCACGACGGTGCAGCCGGCGGCGAGGGCCGGCCCGATCTTGCGGGTGGCCATCGCGGCCGGGAAGTTCCACGGCGTGACGAGCACCGAGACGCCGATCGGGTGGTGCGTCACGAGGATGCGGTTGGTGCCCGCCGGAGCCGTCTGCAGCGCACCCGGGATGCGCACCGCCTCCTCGGCGTACCAGCGGAAGAACTCGGCCGCGTAGAGCACCTCGGCCCGCGCGTCGGCGAAGATCTTGCCGTTCTCGGCGACGATCAGCGCAGCGAGGTCGTCGGCGCGCTCGATCATCAGGCGATACGTGGTCGAGAGCACCACGGAGCGGTCGCGGGGCGACGTCGCCGCCCAGCCCACTGCCGCGTCGGACGCCGCGTCGACGGCGCGCATCCCGTCGGCGACCGTGGCGTCGGCGATCTCGGCGATCCGTTCACCGGTGGCCGGGTCGACCACGGCGAACGTGGCCCCGTCTTCGGCGGGGCCCGCCTGGCCGCCGATGATCAGTCCGGTCGGCACCTGTCCGATGATCTGCGCGATGTCGTTCTGCATGCTGTGCTCCTCTCGCGCGGCGCCGCCCCCGCCGCCCGTCCACCCTGCACCCGCCCCGCCGCGCGTGCCCGGCCCTCAGCCGCGCCGGACCCTCGCGGCACTCCGGCGACGGTCCTCGACGATCGCTCGCAGCGCCTCCTCGAGGTCCGGGTGGGCGAACTCGTACCCGGCGTCGACGAGGCGCTCCGGCAGCACCCAGCGGCTCTTCAGCACGAGCTCGGTCTCGGTGCGGAGCGCGGCGGTGCCCAGCTCGAGCATCCAGCGGAACGCCGGCAGCCCGACCGGTCGCCCGAGCACCCAGCGCAGCGTCCGCATCATGCTGCGGTTGTCGCTCGGGTTGGGCGACGACACGTTGACCACTCCGTCGATGTCGTCGTGGTCGCGCACGAAGCGGATGGCTCCGAGGACGTCGTCGATGTGAACCCAGCTGAACCTCTGCCGCCCGTCCGCGCTGCCGAATCGGTGCGCCGTGCCCGCCTCGACCCGCGCCCGGCTGAGGGGCCAGCGCCCGTCGATCTGCGGGCCGCCGAGACCGAACTGCGCCAGCCTGATCAGCGGCACGAGCGCGCTGCCGTCCCCGAGCACGATCGCCGTGCGGAGCGCGACCCGCCGCGTCGACGGCAGGTCCGCCTCGAAGAAGGCCTCCTCCCACGCGGTCGCGATGCCGACCGAGAACCCCGTGCCGATCTCGCCCGTCGACTCCGTCTGCGGGCGATCGTCGGCGTGCCGGTAGATGGTCGCCGTCGACGAGTTGACCCAGAGCCGAGGAGGCGCGGCGCATGCAGCGATGGCCCGCGCCAGTTCGCGTGTGGTCTCGACTCGCGAGCGCAGGATCTCGGCCCGGTTCTCGGGTGTGTAGCGGCAGTTCACGCTCTTGCCCGCCATGTTGACGAGCAGGTCGGCGCCGTCGAGCAGCTCGGTGATCCGTGCCGTGTCACCCCAGCGGGCGTCCGGCCCGGAGCGGCCGATCAGACTGACCCGCGCGCCTTCGGCACGGAACGCCTCCGCGAGGTGCTGGCCGATGAAGCCCGAGGCTCCGGCGATGACGACGTGATCGGTCATGTGTCTGCTCCTGTGGTGGGTGGAGGGGTGGGCGGGCGCGTGTGCGACGACGCGCTCGCCGGGTCGAGGGGCTCGATGGTGTAGCGGAACGACCCCGAGTACTCGTAGATCCGTCCGACGGCGGGCAGGTCGAGCGTGATGCGGACGCGCTGACGGTCGGCGTCGTCGTCGAACCGCTCGGTCAGTCTGACGACCGGCGAGAGCGGCCGGGGGAGCGGCACGCGCCTGCCTGCGATGGCGAGCCACATCCGCGTCGAGGTCAGGTGCAGTTCACCGCCGACGACCTCGGCGGTCAGCTCGGCCGACCACTGCCGTCTCGTGCCGAGGTGGTCGACGAGTCCGTCGTGTTCGGCCGTGATCGCGTCGATCATGTGTCGCACGCCGCGGGCGCCGCCGTCGCCGGGGCGCGCACGGTCACTCCCGGAGCCGAAGTGGAACGTCCGTACGGCGTCGACCGCGACGACGCCGCTCGCGTCCACCGCACGGCGGTTCTCGACCGTGAACGGCACGTCGTGGCGCCACACCGCGAACACGACACCCTGTCGGCCGAGCAGCCAGAGCACGGGCCAGAGCCACCGGCGCGGTGTGCCGACGACGTCGAAGACGCCGTGACCCCGGCCGATCGAACCGTCCGGGATCGCCGAGAAGTACGCCGCCAACCGCGGGTGCAGCCCCTCCAGTCCGCCGCCGATCGCGACCTCGTAGGGGGAGCGAGCGATCGTCATGATTCAGAGCCTAGGAGGCGCGGCGCGGCACCGTCGGCAACCCTCACGGCATCGAGACATCGGCGCGGTGACGGCGGCCGTTGCCGCCGCGCCGGCTGCCGCCCCGCCGTCGTCGTGTGACGGCATCGTGTCGCGTTCGCGGCATCGTGTCGCGTTCGAACGCGACACGATGCCGCGAACGCGACACGACACGGCCCGAGCGGACGACGGGAGGCGCGGAGCCCGCCGACCCGCGCCTCCTCAGTCGGCGTGACCGGGCGGCATGACCGCGGTGCGGTCCTCGATGACGGCATCGGCGGCGTTGCGGCGAACCGAGTCGATGCCGTTCATGGCCGAGCCCTTCTGCTTGTAGCCCTCCGACGCGGCGATGACCTCGCCGTTGGAGGCGGTGAGCACGAAGCGATACTCGCCCGAACGGTCACGGGTGACGATGAACTTGCCGGCCATGCGAACTCCCCAGAACTGAAGCACCGGTGGCACGACATGTCAGGATCGACGCGCGCGCCTTGACGTGTCGTCAGCATAGGAGCGAGCCGCGCACGGCGGTAGAGCCGATCGGCGGCGAGAAGACGCGGGGTCGTGTCGCGTTCGAGGCATCGTGTGGCGTACGAGCGCGACAGGATGCCGCAGACGCGACACGACGCGAGGCGGCGGCGGCAGCGGCGGGATCAGTCGGCCAGCAGCACCGCGAGGGCGCTCTTGAGCGCCTCTTTGTCACGACGCAGGCGCGACACCTCGGCCTCGAGCTCGGCGACGCGGTCGGCCGACGCGGCCGAGCCGCTGCCGGCGGGGCGGCCCCGGCGTGCGGGAGCGGGGGAGGGCGTCTCCGCCTCGGTCTCGTCCGTGTCGGACGACGCCGAGGCGGCCGGAGGCGCGGCCTGCGTGGTCACGGTCGGCGCGTTCGCCTTCTCGTAGGCGCGGATCCAGCCGCGCAGCGACTGCTCGCCGACGTCGAACTGCTCGGCGGTCTCGCGGATGATCGCGCGGTTGCCCGGCTCGGCGGCACGCCGGTCGAGCACTCGCGCCAGCGCCTGCTCACGAGTCTCGTCGCTGTACTTCTGTTCGAAAGGCATGCTGTTCTCCCATAATCAGGGGTCGTGGTCGTATCACTAATAAATAGTCCCTGTGATGAACGTAGTGCATCATGCTAAGACATGTCGCTAAGATGACGGAAGTTCATATGCGGTACCCATGTGACGAGTTCAGCGTCGGATAACTCGTCGAGCCACGACGACGTGGCCGCCGATCCGGCCGTCCTCCCGGAATACCCGGGTCGAACGGCTTAAGGTGGGCCGTGTGTGGCGCGCCGACAGACAGCATGACAACGACGACGACGGAACCGACTCCGTCGTCTCCCCTTCGCGTGCGCCCGGTGGCGCCGCCTCCCCCCAGACCGTGAGCTTCGGTGACCCCGAGCTCAGCCTCGGCAATGTCGCCGAGCCGATGTGGTCCGCATGGCGCAAGACGCTGTCCTCCGTCGGCGGCTCGTCCACCCTGTTGCACTTCGGTGACGAACAGCGGGCGCGCATCGAGTTGAGCACGACGCACCCCGGTGGTCTGGCCCAGTTCATCACCGGCAAGACGACGCTGCTGTCGAGCCTGATCCGCGACGATCTGGCCCTGCGCACCGCTCGCATCGCCGCGGGCGAGATCGCGGCCAAGGGGCTCGAGCTGTCGACCGTCCGTGGCATCGATGCCGTGCACCTGGCCATCGGCGTCGCCGCCTGGTCGTTCGCCGGTGAAGACTTCAGAGCGCCGGTGTTGCTGCGGCCGCTCGCGATCCGCCGACACGGCCGCGACTTCGAGGTCAAGCTGCTCGGTCGCCCGTTCGTCAACCCCGCCCTGATCGACGCGATGCACGACCAGTTCGGCATCTCGCTCGACGCCGAGTCGTTCGTCGCCCTGGCCAGCCGCGAGGGCTCGTTCACGCCCAACCCCGTCATCGACCGCCTCCGCGGGCTGACGGCGCATCTCGACTGGTTCACCGTGCAGCCCCGGCTCGTCGTGTCGACGTTCGCCGAGGTCTCGAGCGAGATGGAGTTCGACGCCCGCGAGCTGGGGCACCCCGTGCTGGACGCGCTGGCCGGCAACCCCATGTCGACCCGTCAGGTCGAAGAGGCCTATCGCCCCGTGACGGCGACGCCGCAGGACGAGCGCAGCCCGGAGACGGACACCCTGCTGCTCGACGCCGACCCCGAGCAGGAGAACGTCGTCGCGCAGATCGCGGCCGGCAACTCGGTCGTCGTGAAGACCCTGCCCGGCACCGGCGGCACGCAGACCATCGTCAACTCCATCGGGCGCCTGGTGTCGCAGAACAAGCGCGTGCTCGTCGTCAGCGCCCGCCGCGCCACGTTGAACGGCATCACCGACCGGCTCTCGGACATCGGGCTGCCGGGGGTGGCCGTGTCGCCCACGACGCTCCGGCGCGACGTCATCCGGGCGATCAGTCGTAACGAGAAGGCCAAGCACCCGCAGATGGGTGAGGTCGACGACGCGCTGGTGCGTCTGCGAAAGGTGCTCGTCGACTACCGGGGCGCGCTCTCACGACGCGACCCGAGCCTCCGGGTGTCGGTGCTCGACTGCCTCACCGAGCTGTCGCGTCTCGCCCTGCTGCCCGCGTCGCCGGCGACGACGGCGCGACTCAGCCGTCGGAGCGTCGAGGCGATGGTCGACGGTCGGGGTCGCGTCGCCGAGACCATGGTCAACGCCGCCAACCTGGGCGAGTTCCGCTACGGCCCGGGTGATTCGCCCTGGTACGGCGCTCGCTTCACGGAGAGCGTCTCGGCCGGCACGGCGCACCAGCTCGCCAAGAACCTGCACCACCGCGACCTGCCGCGTCTGCTCGACCGGGCGAACGAGGTCATCGGCAGCACCCGCATGCGTCCGTTCGAGAGCGTCTCCGAGCTCGGTGTCTACCTGCGTCTGCTCACCGAGATCCGCGACACGCTCGACAAGTTCCTGCCCGTGGTCTTCGACCGGTCGGTGAGCGAACTCGTGGCCGCGACCGCGCCGAAGCGCGATGCGCCGGACATGTCGAGTGTCAACCGCCGTCGCCTGAAGAAGCTGGCGAAGGAGTACGTGCGCCCCGGCGTGCACATCGCCGACCTGCACAGCGCGCTGCAGCGCATCCAGCAGCAGCGCGTGCTGTGGCAGCGCTACGTCTCGGCCGGCACGCCGCCCGAGGTCCCGACGGGCATCGCCGACACCCACGTGCTGCACCAGCAGGTCTCGCAAGACCTCGAACGCCTCGACGGGCCGCTCGGCCTGTCGGGCGACGACCGCCTCGGCGAGATCGGCGTCGTCGAGCTGCAGCAGCGTCTCGAGGGCCTGGCCGCCGAGAGCGACGTCCTGCACAACCTGCAGGAGCGCACCGAGCTGATGACCACGCTGCGCGACCTCGAGCTCACGCCGCTGATCACCGACCTCGCGAACCGTCACGTGCCCGAGCAGCAGGTCGCGGCCGAGCTCGAGCTCGCGTGGTGGCGTTCGGCGCTCGAGTCGCTGCTCGAGGCGGACCGGGCCCTGCTCGGTGCCAACACGGGAATGCTCGACCGGCTCGAGGCCGACTTCCGTCTCGTCGACGAGGCCCACGCTGCCGGCAGCGCCCAGCTGCTGGGGTGGCAGCTGGCCGAGAACTGGAAGCTCGGGCTCGTCGACTGGCCCGACGAGGCCGCCGCGCTGAAGCGCCTCCTGCGTCACGAGCACGTGACGGCACGCCTGCTGCACGACGCCGCCCCGCACCTGTCGCGCGCCGTCGCACCGGTCTGGATCGCGTCGCCGTACGAGGTGCACACGATCGCCGACACCGTGCCGTTCGACACCGTCGTGCTGGTCGACGCCGGGGCGACCACCCTCGCCGAGAACGTCGGCGCCATCCGTCGGGGCAAGCAGACCGTCGCGTTCGGCGACCCGGTCACGCAGACCCCGTCCGAGTTCGACATCGCGGTGACGCCCGGCAAGCAGGCTCCGGCCGCCGACGAGACCACCCTCGACACGTCGCACGCCGACAGCGCGCTCGCGAAGCTCTCGACGCTGCTGCCGACCCTGTCGTTGACCCGCAGCTACCGCGCCGGCGGGGAGGACCTCGCCGAGCTGGTCAACCGCCGCTTCTACGGCGGCCGCATCGAGTCGCTGCCCTGGGCAGGGAGCTTCCTCGGGCACGGCAGCATCGCGCTCGACTACGTCTCGGGCGGCACGGCCGTCCCCGACCCCGAGTCCGGCGCCGTCGAGAGCGTCGACGCCGAGGTCGACCGCGTCGTCGCGCTCGTCACCGAGCACGCGCGCACCCGCCCGCAGGAGTCGCTCATGGTGATCACCGCGTCGGCGAAGCACGCCGTCCGCGTGCAGCAGGCCGTCCTCACCGCGGTCTCGGGTCACAAGGACCTGACCGAGTTCGTCGTGGGCGACCGCGGCGAGCCGTTCATGGTCGCCACGCTCGAGCAGAGCGTCGCGCAGAGCCGTGACCACGTCATCTTCTCGATCGGCTACGGCCGGACGCCGCACGGCCGGGTGCTGAGCGACTTCGGCCCCCTCGGCCAGCCCGGCGGGGAGCGCCTGCTCGCGGTCGGCATGACCCGGGCCCGTCGCTCGATGGTGATCGTGACGTGCTTCCAGCCGCGCGACATCGACGGCGGCCGGATGGGGCACGGCACCGTGGCGCTGTCCGAGATCCTCAGCGAGGTGCAGGCCCGCACGACGGCCGAGCACGTGCCGGACGACAGCGACCCCATGCTCGTCGACCTGGCCCGACGGCTCGAGGCGAAGGGCATCCCGGTCGCGCTCGGCCACCGCGGCAAGCTCGGACTGGTCGCCGCGCACGACGGCGTCTGCGTCACGATCGAGACCGACACGACGCTCTCCCGCACGAGCCTGCGCGAGTCGCTCCGGTCGCGGCCCGAGATCCTCCGCCGCCTCGGCTGGCACTACGTGCGCGTGCACGCGTTCCAGTTGTTCACCGATCCCGACGCCGTCGCCACCCGCGTGGCCGAGGTGCTCGGCATCGACCGGGCCGACACCGGCCCGATCCCGAGCCTGTCGGCGCAGCACCACATCAACCGCCGGCCGCAGTGACCGTGACCGGCGACGAGACCCCCGCGTCCCGGCGAGACCCTCGCGGCGACGCGGGGGTCTCGCCGTCGGGCGCGGGTCTCGATGCGACACCCCGAGGAGGCACGGGTCGCGTCGACGACGTCCCCGGCGTCGTCGAGGCGTCGCCGTCATACCCTCTCGTGGTCAGACGTCGAGCCGGGAGGCGCGTGACGACCGACCCGGTCCCGGGCAGCGATCCGACTCCCGCACCCGAGCCTCCTCGGGTGTCGTCGAGCGACAACGACGCGCGCCTCAAGGCGGACAAACCGCCGCACTGGGGCTGACGCGCCGACGCCAAGGTTCAGCCGTGCAGACGAAAAGACCCGCGCACCGACCGAGTCGGGGCGCGGGTCCTGTCGTGGAGCGAGGGGTCAGCGGCTGCCGAGCGGGCCGTTGCCCTCGTTGACCTCGGGTGCGGCGACGGGAGCGGCGTGGCTGCCGTGTCCGCCCTCGGCCGGAGTGGGGGAGACCGTGACGCGGAGCAGATCGCGGATCTCGCTGAGCAGCTCGACGTCGGTCGGCGGGACGTCGACGGGTGCCTCGTCGTTGGCCTGCTGCTTCGCGAACGTGCGCTTCAGCAGGTTGTTCACCGGGAGCACCAGCACGAAGTAGACGACGGCCGCGATGACCAGGAAGTTGATCGCGGACCCGATCACGGCACCGAACTTCAGATCGGCCGTGCCGCCCGAGACGGTGGGGATCGTGACGACCAGCGCCTCGTCCAGCATCGACGCGTTGAAGGCGGCACCGATCAGCGGGTTGAAGATGTTCGTGACGAGTGAGGTGACGATGGCGGTGAACGCCGCACCGATGACGACTGCGACGGCCAGGTCGATGACATTGCCGCGGAGGATGAACTCCTTGAAACCCTTCATGGCTGCTCCTTAGATCGGGGGCGGATTCACAGGTAACTCAACCACGGATCGGGGATGCCGTCGCGCGGCGGGAAACAGAAGGGTCTATTTCGAAGCGCTGGAGGTGGTCGAACCGGATGAGCTGCCGGAGCCGGACGATCCGCTGGAGCCGGACGACGATCCGCTGGAGCCGGACGAGGACGAGCCGGACGAGGACGAGCCGGACGAGGCGGAGTCCGATTTCGTACCGGAGGAGCCGGAGGACGACTCCGACCCGCCCCCCGTGCCCGAGCCGGAGCCCTTCGACGCGCCGTTCGAGCGCGAGTCGGTGCGGTAGAACCCCGAGCCGTTGAACGTCACGCCGACGGCGCTGAAAACCTTGCGCAGGTGACCCGAGCAGACCGGGCAGACCGTGAGCGAGTCGTCGGAGAAGGACTGCTGGATGTCGAACGCGTTGTCGCATTCGGTGCAGCGGTACGAGTAGGTGGGCACGGAATGCTCCCGGAGAAGGACGAGTGTCAGAACTCGTGGATGCCAGAGGGGGTCACGACACCGTCGACGGGCTGGTCGTGCCGTTCTCGAGGCACCGACTCGACGTACTCGGTGTCGAAGACCACAGCATAAACCGGCGGTCGCTTCTCCATCGACCCGAGCGTCTTGTCGAAGTAGCCCTTGCCCCAGCCCATCCGCATGCCGCCGTGGTCGATCAGTGCGGCGGGGACGATGATGAGGTCGACGTCGTTGATCGCCATCGGGCTGAGGATCTCGCCGACCGGCTCGGGCAGGTCGAAGAGACCGCGGGTCTCGTTCTCGCCGTCGCCGACGGCCCAGTCGAGCAGGCCGTCCGCGCGGCTGATGGGGAAGAGCACGCTGATGTCGTGCTCGAACGCCCAGTTCAAGAAGGGGCGGGTGTTCGGCTCGTCGTTCGCCGAGAGGTACGCCGAGATGCTGCGCACCGAGAGGTCCGTCGCGAGATCGATGAGGTGCCGGGTGATGCCGGCCGACGCGTGGTCGCGCTCCGTGGCGCTCAGGTTGCGACGCCGGTGGCGCAGTTCGGCCCGCAGGGCACGCTTCTCGTTGCCCACCACGTCTGTCATGACATCGATCTTAACCGCGGCGATGTCACGGACGATTGTTTACCGCCCGGAAACGCGCCGGGTGGATACGCTGACCCACATGGGTTTCACGATTTCGAAGGCAGTTATTCCAGCAGCAGGGCTCGGGACACGGTTCCTCCCTGCGACCAAGGCAATGCCGAAGGAGATGCTGCCGGTGGTCGACAAGCCGGCCATCCAGTACGTCGTGGAGGAGGCCGTCTCGGCCGGCCTGACCGACGTGCTCATGATCACGGGTCGAAACAAGAACGCTCTCGAGAACCACTTCGACCACGTCTCCGAGCTGGAAGAGACGCTGAAGAAGAAGGGCGACCACGACAAGCTCGCCAAGGTCAACCAGTCGACCGACCTCGCCGACATGCACTACGTGCGTCAGGGCGACCCGCTGGGCCTCGGGCACGCCGTGCTCCGCGCGAAGATGCACGTCGGGCGCGAGCCGTTCGCCGTCCTGCTCGGTGACGACATCATCGACGCCCGCGATCCGCTGCTCACCCGCATGATCGAGGTGCAGGCCGAGAAGAACGCGACGGTCGTCGCGCTGCTCGAGGTCGACCCGTCGCAGACCCACCTCTACGGCATCGCCACCGTCGAGGCGACCGACGAGGACGACGTCGTCAAGGTCACGGGCCTCGTCGAGAAGCCGGCGCAGGGCGAGTCGCCCTCGAACCTGGCCATCATCGGCCGCTACGTCATCCGCCCCGAGGTCTTCGACGTCCTCGAGAAGCAGGAGCCCGGCAAGGGCGGCGAGATCCAGCTCACCGATGCCCTGATGAAGATGGCGAACGCCGAGGAGTGGACCGGCGGCGTGTACGGCGTCGTGTTCCGTGGCCGCCGCTACGACACGGGTGACAAACTCGACTACATCAAGGCGATCGTGCAGCTCGCCGCCGACCGCGAGGACATCGGCGGAGACCTGCGTCCGTGGCTTCAGGAGTTCACGGCCGGACTGGAGTAGGCGAACCGAGCAGTGACCAGCATCCCCACGTTGGTGGAGGGGCGGGTCGGTATCCGACCCCTCCGCCTGCGTGACACCCGCGACCTCGACCAGGCACTCATGACGAACCGGTCGTGGCTACGGCAATGGGAGGCGACGAATCCGAACGGGTTCACCAGTCACGACGTCCGCGGCAGCATCCGTGCCCTGCAGACGAACGCCCGGGCGGGGCTCGGCGTGCCGTTCGCCGTCGAGCTCGACGGCCGCTTCGTCGGCCAGCTGAACGTCTCGGGCATCACCTACGGCTCGCTCGGCTCCGCCACGATCGGTTATTGGGTCACCCAGGACGCGGCGGGTCACAACGTGACCCCGACCGCGGTGGCCCTGGCGACCGATCACTGTTTCTTCACGCTCGGCCTGCACCGGATGGAGATCTGCATCCGACCGGAGAACGCGCCGAGCCTCCGGGTCGTCGAGAAGTTGGGGTTCCGCTACGAGGGGCTGCGGCGCCGCTACATCCACATCAACGGATCGTGGCGCGACCACTTCTGCTTCGCGCTCGTGGCCGAGGAGGTCGGCGACGGCGTCCTGCGTCGATGGCGCGAGGGGCGCGTGCCCGCCGGTCAGGGCAGCGTGCCGGCCGAGGCCATCGCCGAGGCGGCCCAGACCTTCCCGGTCTGACCGATCGGGTTCATCGGCCTGACCTCGCGTTTTGCCCACCGGTTCTGTGCCGATTCCCCGGGACACACCTTGCGATCGCCACGGGTTGAGGGCGCGCCGCTCCTACCTTTATCACCATGAACATCGAGTCGTGGGGTGGAGGCATCGTCCTCGCGCTCGTCGCCGTCCTCTGGCTCGTCTATCTGGTGCCGACCTGGCACAAGCGCCAGGAGTACCTCGCGACCGAGCGCAACGCCGTCCGCCTGCAGCAGACCCTGCGCATCCTCGCGCAGACGGCCGAGCTCCCCGAGGAGGTGCGGGTCGAGGCGAACGCGAAGTCGGTGGCCGATGCGCAACGCATCCTCCGCACCGAGCAGGCACGCCGTGAGGCCCTCCGTCGCGCCCACGAAGCCGCTCGGCAGCGGGCGATCACCCGCGAGCTCGCCGCGGCCGGTCCGGTCCTGCGCGCCGCTGATCGCGACCCGGCCCTGGCCGCCCGTCGTCTGCGTCGCTCGCGTCTCGTCTCGACCCTCGTGCTCGTCGCCGGCGTCGTCGCGGTCGTGTTCGGCCTGATCAACCTCGCGACCGCCTGGATGGTCGCCGTCGCCGGTGCCGTCTTCGGCGCGGGGGCCGTCGCCATGCTCGCCCAGCTCGCCGCCGTCGCTCGAGCACGCGCCCGGCGTCTCGCCGCGGCCCCGGCCGCGCCGGTCGAAGCCCAGCCCCTGCGTGACTTCTCGGGTGTGATGGGCGAAGGCGTCCGCATCGAGGACGACGTCGAGGTCTCGCGCGAGTGGACTCCCGTGTCCGTCCCGCAGCCCCTGTACCTACGACAGAGAGCGAGTGCGGCCCAGAATGCGCAGCAGGCCGCCCTCGTGTCGGCGCAACGAGCGGCGCAGCAGCACGATCTCCGCCGTCAGGCGCTCAAGCAGGCCCAGCACGACGCCCTCCGCGAAGCTGCTCGAGCCGAGGCGGCGCTGCACACGACGCGGGAGCCGGCTGCCGCCGTGCGGCCCGTCGTGCGCGCGGTGCCCGAGCCGGCAGCGCCCGTGACGGCCGCGCCGGTCGCACCCGCGCCTCCGGCCGTCCCGTCCCGGTTCGCGTCCATGGGGATCATCGACGACCTCGGGCCGTCGACGTTCGAACTCGACGAAGCCCTGCGCCGCCGCCGCGCCGTCTGACCCAGGTCCTGGCGTCGCGGCGTCACATCGCCGAGCCCCGGAGGCGCGGGTCGATTTCGAGAGACCGGCCGCGGGGTGATATCGTGGCGAAGCACGTTTTCGGGGCTATGGCGCAGTTGGTAGCGCGTCTCGTTCGCAATGAGAAGGTCAGGGGTTCGAATCCCCTTAGCTCCACCGAGAAGACGACGCAGGGCCCACTCCGGTGGGCCTTTCGTCTGTCTGCCGTGAGGCCGGTGAGTGTGAGCCGTGGTGAGCTGCCGTCACATCGGTGCAGGGTCGGCAATGTCGGAGCGTTCACGGCATACTCCTAGGTATGAGTGATCAGAAGAACCCGTCGGGGGACGCGGATTCGGTCCAGCCGTCGTCGGCCCCCGTGCCGCCGCCCGTCTACTCCGCCCCCGAACCGTCCGCTCCGGCAGCGCAGCCCGAGGCGCCCGCCGCGCCCGCCTCGGCTCCGCAGCAGCCCTACGAGCCCTACCGTCCCTCCTTCGGTCAGACGCCTCCGCCGGCCCCGCCGGCGCCGTCCGCTCCGTCCGCCCCCTCGGCGCCGTCCTACGGCGCGCCGCAGGGGCAGCCCTACGGCGGCCAGCAGGGCCAGCCTTACGGTAGCCAGCCCTCTCAGGGCCAGCCCGGCCAGCCGTTTGGCCAGCAGGGGCAGCCCGGTCAGCCGTACGGCGCGCAGCCCGGCCAGCCGTTCGGCGGTCAGCCCGGCCAGCCGTACGCCGGTCAGCCCGGCCAGCCGTACGGCGGTCAGCCCGGCCAGCCCTACGGTGGGACCCCGATGTACCCGGGCCGCCCGCCGCAGGGCGCCGGCAACGGCCTGGCGATCGCCTCGATCGTGCTCGGCGGCGTCGGTCTGCTGGTCGGCTGGATCGTGCCCTTCTTCGGTCTCGCGGCTCTGGTCGGCCTCGTCCTCGGCATCGTCGCGCTGGTCCGCAAGCGTGGCACCCGCATGTTGGCGCTCATCGGAACGATCCTGTCCGGGGTCGCCTTCCTCGTCGCGATCATCGCCGGTATCTTCTGGGGCATCGCGGCCGTCAACGCCATCGACTCGGACTACGACAGCTCGTCCTCGGGGAGCTACTCCTACGACGACCCGAGCGATCCGAGCGACGCGACGGCAGACGACGACGGATCGGGTGCGGCCGCCGACGGCAGCGACAGCGCGGCGTTCGGCGAGAAGTGGGAGTACACCGACGGCCTCGTCGTGAGCGTGAGCGCGCCGGAGGGCTACACGCCGGGTGAGTACGCGTCGGGCGCCGACCAGGCGTCGAACGTCGTGGTCACGGTCACCATCACGAATGGCACCGACAAGATCTTCAAGCCGTCCGTCTACTCGTCGGTGAGCTCCGGTGGCGTCGAGGCGAGCCCGATCTACGACTACGACTCCGACGTCGACCTGCTCGGACCGACGACGGCCGTCCCCGCCGGTGAGACGGTGACCTTCCGTCAAGCGTTCTCGGTCGCCGACGCGAGCAAGATCGTGTACCAGATCCAGCCCGACTTCGATCACGACGACGCGATCTTCACCAACTGATCGCCGGTTCCTATGACCCGGCGGGTCGTCGCCTCTGTGTCTGCTGAGCGGGCGGGCGACGGCCCGTCGTCGGTCGTAGGCTGCCGACCATGGCACTCGCAGTGAGACTCACGGAATCGGTCGAGAACGGCGTCCCGGTCTGGTACCTGCACTACTCGTACCCGACGCGGCTGCCCGGTGAGCCCGGGCACGGCCCGTACCACTCGCGTCAGGAGGCCGAAGAGGCCCTGCACCGACTCAAGGAGTGCGCCCACTCGTACGGCGAGTACGAGTTCAGCTCAAGCAGCTACTCGGTCGGATAGGGGCCGACGTAGCGCAGGTGGATGCAGGCGACGAGTTCGTCGTCCGGTACCTCGACGCCGTCGACGCGCCTCCAGAAGGCCCGGTGCTGCCGCCGCCAATCGTCCACGTCGACGAAACCCTCGCCCTCGGCGTCTGAGAAGGCGGAGGTGACGTCGATGAATGCCACGATGTCGACCCGGGTGATCTCGACCAGGCCGATCGGCCGAATCTCGTCGTCGACCAGCACCATGCGTTCGCCGACGCGTTCCAGTTCTTCGCCCTCCTCCTCGTACTCGGCGAGGCGGCCGGCGGTCGCCGTCTTCTCGCCGGCGGCGACGAGGCCGTTGAGCCGGGTGCGGAGGGCGCCGGGGTCGCCGAGTTCGAGCGTGCGCAGGTCGTCGATTCTCGGCCACATACATCGAGTCTCGCAGCCGGTACCCTGACGGGCGACATCGGGGAGGCGCGGTGCGCGTCCCCACGACGGCATGCCTCAAGATGGACGGGTGCCTTCGAACCCCGCCGCCTCGTCTGCCGTCACCGTCGTCCCCGAGTTACTGACGCGACTGCGCGCGGACCTCGCCGCCTCCGACTTCACCGTCGATCGACTGAGCAGCGCCGATGCCTGGGGACGCACGGCCGGCGCCGCGTTGTTCCGTGGTGAGCGGGTGGCGGCCCGCCGCGCCCTCGTCCGCAGCGCCGCGGCGCACGACCGGAACCGCGCCTCCTCGACGCTCGCGATGCTGTTCGTGCTCGGTTACCCGCAGCCGATCGACGATGTCGCCGCCGCGTTGCCCACGCTCGGTGTGGAGGGGGCACGGCGGCTCGGCCTGATCGGCGTCGACGGGGCCGAGGTGCACGCCCGCGTCGACCTGCGGCCCTACTCGTTCGTCGACGATGCGGGCGAGGCCTCGTGGTGGATCGCCTCCGACCTGGGCGAGCTCGCGCTCGGCGGTGCGCTCCGCGAGGACCACGTCCTCGGCGTGGGCGGGGCGTCCGCGACCCTGGCCGGGCTCATGATCCCGCGGCGCGTCGAGCGGGCGCTCGACCTCGGCACGGGCTGCGGTATCCAGGCCATGCACGTCGCCCGGCATGCGCGGCACGTCGTGGCGACCGACATCTCGGAGCGCGCCCTCGACTTCGCCCGCTTCAACGCCGCGCTGAACCTGATCGACGGCATCGAGTTCCGGCTCGGCAGCCTGTTCGAGCCGGTGGCCGGCGAGACGTTCGACCATGTCGTCTCGAATCCGCCGTTCGTCATCACACCGCGCGTCGACGGCGTGCCCGAGTACGAGTACCGCGACGGCGGCATGGAGGGCGACGCTCTCGTGGCGTCCGTCGTCCGGCAGGTCGGCGCGCACCTGACCGCAGGCGGCGTCGCTCAGCTGCTGGGCAACTGGGAGACGGGCGGCGCGGGCGCGGCGGGCGGCAAGCGCGGCGCCTACTCCGTGGGTGACTGGGTCGCCCAGGGCGACGTGCCGCTCGATGTCTGGGTGGTCGAACGCGAGATCCAGGACCCGGCCGCGTACGCCGAGACGTGGATCCGCGACGGGGGCACGCGCCCGGGCACGGACGACTTCGAGCGGCTGTACGACGCGTGGCTCGGCGACTTCGAGCACCGTGGTGTCGTCGAGGTCGGCTTCGGCTACGTCACGCTGCGTCGGCCCGAAGGGGAGACGGCGACGCCGATCGTGCGCATCGAACGCCTGCTCGGGGCGCTGGGCAGCAACGACGTCGGGCTCGGCGCCCATCTGGGCACGACGCTCGATGCGATGGCCGCCGTGCGCGAGCTCGACGACGACGCCCTGCTGGCCGCGACCAGCACGGTGGCGGGCGACGTGACCGAGGAGCGCCACTACTGGCCGGGCAACGACGACCCGACGGTGATCAGTCTGAGACAGGGCGGGGGATTCGCCCGCACCATCGAGTCGGGCACGGCGCTGTCGGCCCTGGTCGGGGCCAGCGACGGCGAGCTGACGGCCGGCGCGATCGTCGCCGCGCTCGCCCAGCTGCTCGGCGCGGACGAGAACGCATTGCGTGCCGAGGTGGCGCCTCGTCTGCGCGAGCTCGTCACGGTGGGCATGTTGCGTCTCTGAGGCTCGCCGGGCGGGAGGAGGTCCTTCGCGCGCACTTGACATCGTTAGCTACGAGGCATAGCTTATGGCTACACCCCATAGCCAAGGAGTCATCATGCTGGAGTACCTCGAGACCGACGGCGGAACGATCGCCTATGACGTGACCGGAGACGGCCCGCTCGTGGTGCTGGCGCACGGTATGGGCGACAGCCGGCACTCCTATCGGTTCGTCGTGCCCGAGCTCGTCGCAGCGGGCTACCGGGTGGCCAACGTCGACATCCGGGGGTGCGGTGACTCGAGCACCGACTGGGCGGGCTTCTCGCGCACCGACATCGCCCGCGACCTCGTGGCCGTGGTCCGACACCTCGGCGGGCCCGCAGTGATCGTGGGCCAGTCGATCAGTGGAGGTGCGGCGACCGTCGCCGCCGCGACCGCCCCCGACGACATCGCCGGTGTCGTCGAGCTCGCCCCCTTCACCCGCGCCCAGTCGTTCGACCTCGTGGGCCTGCTGCGCAACCGCCGGCACCGCGCCGGGACGGTGCAGCTGGGCAAGGTCATGATGAGCGGCAGCCTGTCCGGCTGGCTCGCCTATCTCGACATCGCGATCCCGACGAAGCCGACCGATTGGGCCGACGAGCGTCGCCGCATCGAGACGACCCTGCGTCAGTCGGAGCGCATGGCCGTGCTGCGTGCCATGACCAAGACCACGCCCGCCGACGCGGGGGCGCAGCTCGCGAACGTGCGCTGCCCCGTGCTCGTCGTCGAGGGTGGCGCCGACCCCGACTGGGCCGACCCCCGCGCCGAGGGCCAGCGGGTCGTCGACGACCTGCCGAACGGCCTGGGCGAGCTCGCCGTGATCGACGAGGCGGGCCACTACCCGCACGCCGAGACACCCGGGCGCGTCATCGAGTTGCTGCTGCCCTTCCTCGGCCGCACCCTCGTGTCGGCCGGTGGGGGCGACCGTGCCTAGGGCGGGTCTCGACGCGGCCGTCGTGACCGAGGCGGCGGCCGTCCTCGCGGACGAGATCGGTCTCGCGCAGCTGAGCATGAGCGTCGTCGCCGAGCGGCTCGGGGTGAAGGCCCCCTCCCTCTACAAGCACGTCGAGAACCTCCCCGATCTCGTCCGCCGCGTGGCCGTCCTCGCGGCCACCGAGCTCGGCGACGCACTCCGGGACGCGCTGCAGGGGCGGGCCGGCCGGGACGCGCTCGAGGCGGCCGCGCAGACGGTGCGACGGTACGTGAAGGAGCACCCCGGGCGGTACTCCGCGACCGTCGGCGTGCGCCCGGTCGACGCCGACTCAGGCGCGAACGCGGACGACGCGCTCGCGCGTGCCCTCGACCGCAGCCTCGCGTCCTTCGCCGCGGCGCTCCGCGGCTATGCGCTCGACCCCGCCGACGACATCCACGCGCTCCGGATGCTCCGCAGCATCCTGCACGGGTTCGCGACGCTCGAGGCGTCGGACGGGTTCCAGCTGGGGACCGACGTCGATGCGAGCTTCAGCTGGATGATCGACTTCGTCGACCGCGGCCTCCGCGCCGGTCCGGCCTCCTGAGGGAGGCGCGGCGCGGCCTCAGAGGCTGAGGTCCCGTTCGTAGAGCACGAGCGAGCCGCGCCGCCCCGTCTCGGTCAGACCGCTCTTCTCCAGCACCCGCCGGGACGCCGCGTTGGCGACCTCCGTGTCCGCGACGGCGGTCCGGGCCCCGTGTCGCCGGGCGTGCTCGAGAGCGAGCGTGACCGCCTCCGTCGCGAGACCCGCACCCCGCGCCGACGGGACGAGTCCGTAGCCGAACTCGACCCGCCCCTCCTCGTCCGGTCGACCGAAGAAGCCGAGCCCGCCGACGGCGAGACCGTCGGCGAGGCGTCGGATCACGAACAGGCCGAACACCGTGTCGACCCGTGGCCCCGGGGTCGCGCCGAGCGATCGCAGGGGGGCGAGCTCATCGGCGAAGGGGTACTCGACGTGCCAGGCGTCGCCGGGCCGCTCGTCTCTCTCGACGATGCGGCGGGCCAACTCCGGCGTGATCGGTTCGAGGGTGAGGCGGGTGCCGTGCAGAGTCATCCGACGATCTTCGCAGGCGGCGTCCGCAGAGGGGATGCCTCGGAGTCGGTCACGGCGTGCCGGGCCGTCATTCTCGAGAATGATTCGCAGAGCGGCGCGAATGACATCGGTCGACGACCGTGTCGGCGGCTCCGGGCCGACCGTAGAGTGCCGGCATGGGGACGACACGATCGACACGACTGACCATCTCGACGGCCTGCGCGCTGGCGCTGGGCCTGATGCTGGGCGGCTGCACCGCGGCCGGGCCGGCACCGGTGTCGACGGGGGCTCCGTCGGGCACCGCCACCGCGGCGGCGGCCACTCCGTCACCGAGCGACGCCGAGACGACGGTGCCGGTCGACGCGACCACGCCGCCGGCCGCCCCGTCGCAGCCGGCGGACGCGCTCGCGAGCGTGGACCAGATCGTGATGTCCAGTTCCAGCTTCTCGCTGCGCGCGGCCGGAGCGGAGGTCGGGTCCGTGCCGTTCGTGTCGCGGGACCTCGACGGCGCCGTCGCGACGTTGACGCGGGCGTTGGGGACTCCGGTGCCGGACGGCACGACCGGTGGCCACTGCGTGCTCTCGCAGACCCGGTACTCCTGGGGCGGCGCGCTGAACATCGGGACGCGCCAGCTCCGCACCGACCCGGGCTCGTTGAGCGCGGAGATCACCGCCGCTCGCCTCACCACGCCGGACGGCCGCACCGTGTCCCTGTCGGGTCCGTCGGGGGTCGTCGTCGGTACGTCGGTCGCACCGCTCGTCGCGGCGACGCCGGCGGAGCAGGTGGACGCGTCGTGGAAGGACGTCACGAACGTGGCCGTCGACCCGCTGCGCCGCATGGAGGACACCTGGGAGGTCGGCTTCTACGGCACGCTGGTGCACGCCCCGAAGGACGTCATCACCACGATCGCCGCGCCGGTCACGCTGTACGACTACTGCTGACGGGACCACGACGCGCCGCCGTCACGGGGTCAGTGACCCATGCGGTCGCCCCACGTGCGCCACGAGTACTCCGGCACGAAGCCGAGCAGATCGCGGGCCTTGTCGCTGCTGAGCAACGCGTCCGTGCCCTCGACGCTCGCCCGTCGTTCGACCTCGGGCCAGAAACGGTCGGCCAGTACGGCGGTCGGCGTGTTCATGACGGTCTCGCGAGCCGCGATGATGAACGCCTCGAAGCCGACCAGGTCGCTCTCGAGCGCCTTGCGGACGGCCTGGGCGCCGTCGCGGGCGTCGATGTACGAGAAGAGGTTGAACGTCTTCTTCTCGGGGGTCTCGTCCCAGGGGAAGTCGACGTAGTCGCCGTCGTCCATGACGTTCGAGAAGCGCAGGCCGATCATCTTGAGCTGACGGTCCCAGCGGGTGAAGTGCCGCGCCATCTCCTCGTCGACGGCCTTGCCGAGCGAGTACGACGACTCGGGTCGCACCGCGTACTCCTCGTCGACCGGCAGGTACGGCGGGTCGAGGTCGAACGGGATGCCGAGCAGGGTCTCGCTCGACGCCCAGACGACGTTGCGGATGTGCGCCGCGCGGGCGGCCGCGAAGACGTTGTAGCTGGCCGTGACGTTGTTCGTGAACAGCGTCGCGTTCGGGACGAGACCGGGTGCCGGGATCGCCCCGAGGTGCACCACGGCGTCGATCGAGTCGTAGCGGTCGTCGACGTGGGTGAGCGCCTGGGCGACCTGGCCGTAGTCGGTCAGGTCGACGCGGACGAACGTGACACCGTCGACGGGGTCGGGACTCGGCGTCTGGTCGAGGAGGACGACCTCGTAGTCGTGCTCGACGAGGTCGCGGACCACGGCGCGGCCGAGTTTGCCGCTCCCGCCGGTCACGGCGACGCGGGTACGGGTGGGCTGGTCGTGACTGGACGTCATCGTCTCTCCTTCGGGGCGCGGGGATACGGACACCGCGCCTCCTCGTTCTTACTCGGTCAGGGCCCATCCGGACCCGCCCGGTCGGGGCGGGTAGCGTCGGCCGCATGAGCGAACAGCAGAAGGACCCGGCCCAGCACGACGTCGACGGCCGTCTCGACCCCGAGGTCGTGCACGGCGACGGCGACGAGACGGTGGAGGCGCATGGCACGTCCGCCGCGGACGATGCGGCCCTCGAGGGTGCGGTCGACGAATTGGACGACCTCCAGGGCGGGGCCGGCCCGCTTCGCTGACTCGCAGGCGCCTCCGGTGAGGGGGCGACCGGCTCGTCGGCAGCGCCGAATCCGAGAATCTGGCGATCACCCGCAAGATCACCCTGACACGGACGCGCTCAAGCGCTACGTTTGGTGTCGCTCCGGCTGGTTACCGGGGCACGCGTGTCCCACATCGAGGTGGTCGGCTGGCGAGGTCTCCTGATCCGATCCCGCACGTCCACCCCTCGGGGGCACGAACGGTGCGCCCCTGTCCGAGCCTCGGCTCGTCGACGGGGGCGCATCCCTCTGTGGGTCGCCACGGGGGAACGTACGGCCCTCGACGCCCGGCTCTCTATCCTGGAGTCATCATGTCGACCGTCACCAGCGCCTCCTCGGCTCCTCTCGCGGCGTTGCTGCCCGCGCACCCGGGCGTCGAGGCGTACGACGCCGACGTCGCGTACACCGCCTTCGCCGAATGGG
This sequence comes from Frigoribacterium sp. 2-23, assembly GCF_049601585.1. Classification (GTDB taxonomy): domain Bacteria; phylum Actinomycetota; class Actinomycetes; order Actinomycetales; family Microbacteriaceae; genus Frigoribacterium. The sequence continues at coordinate 732,529 of NZ_CP187126.1, forward strand.
CCGAGAGTCGGGGCCTGCCGCTCTACCCGGCGCAGGACGAAGCCATGATGGAGCTCGTCGGCGGCGCGTCCGTGATCCTCAGCACGCCGACCGGCACCGGCAAGTCGCTCGTGGCGGCGGGGGCGCACTTCGTCGCCCTGTCGGCAGGCAAGCGCACCTATTACACGGCCCCGATCAAGGCACTCGTGTCGGAGAAGTTCTTCGCCCTGGTCGATCTCTTCGGGCCCGAGAACGTCGGCATGATCACGGGCGACTCGTCGGTCAACTCCGACGCGCCGATCATCTGCTGCACGGCCGAGATCCTCGCGAACCTCGCCCTCCGGCACGGCGCCGACGCGGACGTCGACCAGGTCGTGATGGACGAGTTCCACTTCTACGGCGACTCCTCGCGCGGGTGGGCCTGGCAGGTGCCGCTGCTGCTGCTGGAACGCGCGCAGTTCCTGCTCATGTCGGCGACGCTCGGCGACGTCACGCAGATCACGGACGACCTCTCGCGACGCACCGGGCGGCCGGTCGCCCGCGTGACCGGCGTCGAGCGGCCCGTGCCGCTGCACTACTTCTATGCGCAGACCCCGGTCCAGGAGACGGTCGAGGAGCTGCTGTCGACGGGTGAGGCTCCCATCTACGTCGTGCACTTCTCGCAGGCGGCCGCGCTCGAACGCGCGCAGGCCCTGTCGAGTATCAAGATCGCCACCCGCGAGCAGCGCGACGAGATCGCGGAGCTCATCGGCGGGTTCCGCTTCAGCACGGGGTTCGGCAAGACCCTCAACCGGCTCATCCGCTCGGGCATCGGCGTGCACCACGCGGGCATGCTGCCGAAGTACCGCCGCCTGGTCGAGCAGCTGGCGCAGCGCGGGCTGCTGCGGGTCATCTGCGGCACCGACACGCTCGGCGTCGGCATCAACGTGCCGATCCGCACCGTCCTCCTGACCGCGCTGACGAAGTTCGACGGCACGCGGATGCGCCAGCTGACGGCGCGGGAGTTCCACCAGATCGCCGGTCGCGCGGGCCGTGCCGGGTACGACACCTCGGGCACGGTCACCCTGCAGGCACCCGAGCACGAGATCGACAACCTCAAGCAGATCGAGCGCGCCGGCGACGACCCGAAGAAGAAGCGGAAGATCGTGCGCAAGAAGGCACCCGACGGGTTCGTCTCGTGGGGAGAGCCCAGCTTCCGCAAGCTGATCGACGCCGTGCCCGAGCCGCTGACGTCGCACATGCAGATCACGCACGCGATGCTGCTCAACGTCATCGCCCGGGGTGGGGACGCGTTCACCGAGGTGCGCGAGCTCATCTTCGACAACCACGAGCCGCGCGCCCGGCAGTACGACATGGCGCGCCAGGCCATCTCGATCTACCGCACGCTGCGCACGGCCGAGGTCGTCGAGCAGACGCCCGACCCGGCGGGTGGCGCGCCGACCATCCGGCTCACGGTCGACCTGCAGCCGAACTTCGCGCTGAACCAGCCGCTCTCGCCGTTCGCCCTCGCCACGTTCGAGGTGCTCGACGTCGAGTCGCCGACGTACGCCCTCGACATGGTCTCGGTCGTCGAGTCGACCTTGGACGACCCGCGTCCGGTGCTGTCGCAACAGCAGTTCAAGGCGCGCGGCGAGGCCGTCGCGCAGATGAAGAGCGACGGCATCGAGTACGACCAGCGGATGGAGCTGCTCGAGAGCGTGACGCACCCGAAGCCGCTCGACGAGCTGCTGACCGCGCTCTTCGAGACGTACAAGGCGTCGCAGCCATGGATCGGCGATTTCGAGCTGCGACCGAAGTCGGTCGTCCGCGACCTGTACGAGCGCGCGATGACGTTCGGCGACTACGTCAACTTCTACGGCCTGGCCCGCTCGGAGGGTCTCGTGCTGCGCTACCTCTCCGACGCGTTCCGGGCGCTGCGGCAGACCGTGCCGGACGAGGCGAAGACCGACGAGCTGAGCGACCTGATCGAGTGGCTGGGCGAGCTGGTGCGCCAGGTCGACTCGAGCCTCCTCGACGAGTGGGAGGAGATGCTGAACCCCCGCGACGTCGAGGTGAACGACGCCATCGTGCCCCCCGTGCTGCGGCGGTTCACGGCGAACGACCGCGCGTTCCGCATCGCCGTCCGCAACGAGATGTTCCGTCGCGTGCAGCTCATGGCACTCGACGACGCCGAGGCACTCGGCCAACTCGACGCCGGGTCCGGCTGGGACACCGATCGCTGGGGCGAGGCACTCGACCGCTACTTCGACGAGTACGACTCGATCGGCACCGACACGGAGGCCCGCGGGCCGCACCTGCTGCAGATCGAACAGCTGCCGACCGTCTGGCGGGTGCGGCAGATCCTCGCCGACCCCGATGGCGATCACGACTACGGCATCTCGGCGATCGTCGATCTCGCCTCGTCCGACGAACGGGGGGAGGCGGTCGTCACCGTGACCGCGGTCGGCCCGGTCTCCGAGCAGGTGAAGGCGACAGTTGTCGAGGAGTAACGTTGTCGGCGTCCGTCAGACCCCGACGGGCGACTGAGCAGGGCTCGAGCACACCACCCCGGGTCACCACCGTGACCCACCCCGAGGAGGCACCATGACACGGCTGTCCGGCAAGGTCGCGATCGTGACGGGTGCGGCATCCGGCATCGGGGAGGCGATCGTCCGTCGGTTCGCCGACGAGGGTGCGCGCGTCATCGCCACGGACATCGTCGACGGGTCGGCGGTAGCCGCCGACACCGGTGCCGAGTTCCTGCAGCACGACGTCGCCAACGGCGGCGACTGGAAGCGCCTCATGGACCGCGTCGCCGAGCACTACGGGCGGCTCGACGTCCTGGTCAACAACGCCGGCATCGTCTCGGGCCAGTCGATCGAGAACACGCAACTCGAGAACTGGAACCGCGTCTTCGCGGTCAACGTCACCGGCGTCATGCTGGGCACGCGCTTCGCCATCGAGCAGATGCGCGCCAACCCGGAGCGCACGGGTGGCTCCATCATCAACCTGGCGCCGGCCACGTCCTTCCTCGGCTTCGGCGATGACGCGGCCTACACCGCCAGCAAGCACGCCCTCGTCGGTCTCACCCGCTCGACGGCGGCGCACGCGGCCCAGGAGGGCTGGGACATCCGCATCAACTCGTTGCACCCGGGTCCGACCGACACCGCGCTGTTCCGGCGGCAGGTCGAGGCGCACCCCGAGATCCTCGACGCGTTCCGCGCCATGTCCCCGCGGGGGCGCCTGACCCGACCTGACGAGGTCGCCGGGCTCGCGCTGCACCTCGCGTCGGACGACTCCGTCTTCTCGACGGGGGCGCAGTTCACCGTCGACGGCGGCCTGTCGAGCACGCACCCGTCGCTGTAGCGCGGGCGGGCGGGCGCTGCCCTGCTCCGCTCCGCGTGACGCGGGTGCTACCGCGTCACGCGGAGCCTCAGAACAGCGCGGGCGGGCTCGCGGGTGCCGGCGCGATCGGGGTCGACGCGGCAGCGGGTGCGCCGGGCCAGCCCGGCCCGGTCGGCACGTCCGAGCCGCGCTGGTACGCGGTGGCCGCGCCGCGCGCCCGGACGTCCGCCGCCTCGTTCATCTCGTGCCCGACGTGCCCGCGCACCCACTCGAACGTGACCGAGCGGCCGGCGAGGGCCGCGTCGAGCTCCTTGACGATCTCGACGTTCATGACGGGCTTGCCGTCGGCCTTCCGCCAGCCCTTGCGCTTCCAGCCCGCGAGCCACTCGGTGCAGGCCTTGATCGCGTACTGGCTGTCGCAGAGGATGTGCACCGGCTCGTCGGTGTCCGCGGTCGCCCGCAACAGCTCGAGCACGGCGGTGAGCTCGCCCTGGTTGTTCGTGGCGCGGGGCCAGCCGCCGGCCGCCCAGCGCTCGTCGTCGACGTACCAGGCCCAGCCTGCGGGGCCGGGGTTTCCGAGGGCGGATCCGTCTGCGGCGGCGACGATGGTCATGCGGTGCTCCTTGCGTTGACGTGCGGAGACCACGCTAACGTGCCCGGCGTGGCCGACCCGACCCGTGCCTCCGGCGCGCTGATCGACGAGGCGTCAGCCGTTGTGGTCGGGGTGCGAGCCCGTGCGCTCGCCCGTCTCGAGGCCGGCGATCGAGGCGAGGTCGCTCGCGTCGAGCTCGAATCCGAACACGTCGATGTTCGACGTGATGCGCTCGGGCGTGACGGACTTCGGGATGACGACGAGACCCGACTGCAGGTGCCAGCGGATGGTGACCTGGGCCGGCGTGACCCCGTGCCGGGCCGCGATGCGGGCGAGCGCGTCATCGTCGAGGATGCGACCGCGGGCGAGCGGCGACCAGGACTCGGTCACGATGGCGTGTGCCGCGTCGAAGGTGCGGAGCTCGCTCTGCTGCAGCCACGGGTGCAGCTCGACCTGGTTGATCGCGGGCACGATGTCGGTCTCGCCGAGCAGGCGCTCGAGGTGGTGGATCTGGAAGTTCGAGACACCGATCGACCGGGCCCGTCCGTCCTGTCGCAGGCGCTCGAGCGCGCGGTAGGTCTCGACGTACTTGTCCTGCTGCGGCGCCGGCCAGTGGATGAGATACAGGTCGACGACATCGGTGCCGAGCTTGGCCAGGCTCTCGTCGAACGAGCGCAGGGTCTCGTCGTAGCCGTGGTCGGTGTTCCAGACCTTCGTGGTCAGGAAGACGTCGTCGCGGTCGAGGCCGGAGGCGGCCAAGGCCTTGCCGACGCCCGTCTCGTTGCCGTAGAACGCGGCCGTGTCGAGGTGCCGGTACCCGGCCTCGAGGGCCATGCCGACGACGCGTTCCGCCTCGTCGTCGGCCACCTTGTAGACGCCGAGGCCGAGCTGCGGGATGCTCCGGCCGTCGTTCAAGGTGAGGGACGGGACTCTGTTCTCGGACATGCGTCGATTATCGCCGAGCCGGGTGAACGCCGAGGAGGCGCGGGTCAGCTCGGTTGGATCGGTACCGGTTCGGTGTCGGGCAGCGGGCTCGCCTCGCGGCCCCGCAGGTCGGGCAGATGCCGCACGAAGACGATCGGCACGATCATGCCCACGAGCGCGAAGCCCGAAGCGACCATGAGACCGCCGACACCACCGACCCGGTCGATCAGGAACCCGGCGATGGCCGACCCGATCGCGGCCCCGATCAGCTGACCCGTGCCGGCCCAGCCGTAGGCCTCGGCCGTATCGCTGAACTTGACGCTCGACGAGACGATCGCGAACATCACCGCGAGGGCCGGGGCGATGCCGATGCCCGCGATCAGCAGGGTGACGTTGAGGGACCAGAACACCGCGCCGTCGGCGAACCCGCTCGCGAGGATGGCCAGGGTCATGCCGATGAAGACGATGCCCATGCGCCGGGCGAGCGCCCACGGACCGACCGGGACGTGGCCGAGGGCGAGGCCGCCGGCCAGCGAGCCGACGGCGAAGACCGCGAGCACGAGGCCCGAGCTCGCGCTGCCCTCGCCGAACGTGGCGATGACGCCGGCCTCGACGGCCGAGCAGGCACCGATCAGCAGGAACCCGGCGACCGTGGCGAGCAGCACGGTCGGCCGTGCGAGGACCTTGCCGAATGCACGCTTGCTGCGCGGGATTCGGACGCGCCCGACCTCGGGGGAGGCGATGAACCAGACGCCGCCGCCGACGAGGAAGACGGCGGCGAGCAGGATGGCCTGCTCGGTACCGATCTGGGTGCCGACGAAGGTGGTGATCACCGGGCCGGCCACCCAGATGATCTCTTGGGCCGAGGCGTCGAGGGAGAAGAGGGGAGTGAGCTGCGACGAGTTGACCATCTTGGGGTAGATGGTGCGGACCGCGGGCTGGATCGGGGGCACGCTCAGCCCGGTGAGGAACCCGAGCACCATGTAGAGGACGACGGGCAGGTCGAACAGGGCGAACGTCACGACGGTCGCCGTGCAGACGACGAGGGTCAGGATCAGCACGGGCCGCATCGCCCAGCGACCCATCCAGCGGCTGGTGAGCGGGCCCGAGATGGCCTGCCCGATGCTCGTGGCCGCGAGCACGAGGCCCGCGGCGGTATAGGAGTGGTGCACCCGTTCGACATGGAGCAGGAACGCCAGCGAGAGCATCCCGAAGGGGAAGCGCGCGGTCAGCTGCGCCGCGATGATCCGCGTCACGCCCGGCGTCTTCAAGAGGGTCGAATAGGTGCTCACGAGAGGACAAGTCTACGGAGCCGCGCCGACACCGGAGGAGGGGTTGCCCGACACGCCGATCGTGGGGGGACGACACGCCGATCCCCCGAATTGGGGAGGAGCCGTCCCGAATGTCGGAGGTGGGGAGAAACATGTGCAGAACCGGGCCAGAACACGGGACAACTTGTTCACAACCTGGGGATGAGCCTGTGGATAATTACACGGGTGTAACACCGCATCTAGTTGTGCCTTCCGATGTCGGCCACAAGATGTAGTATCGAATTGTCGCCACGGGCACTACGACCGGGTTGATCCACACAGCACCGCCCAGCACCGAGAGCCGACCCGATCAGGGTCTCCTCCCACCGGCTGCCGGCCTCAGAACTAGGGGAAGAAATGGCCATCACCGTCTACACCAAGCCCTCGTGCGTCCAGTGCACCGCGACCTACCGCGCGCTCGACAACAAGGGCATCGAGTACGACGTGCTCGACGTCACCGCCGACGAGAACGCGCTCGAGACCGTCAAGGCGCTCGGCTACCTGCAGGCCCCCGTCGTGATCACCGACGAAGACCACTGGAGCGGCTTCCGCCCCGACAAGATCGCCGGTCTCGCCGCTCGCCTCGCGTGACAGAGAGGGCTGAGACAGTCATGACTCAGCTCGTCTACTTCTCGAGCGTGTCGGGCAACACGCACCGGTTCGTCCAGAAGCTCGGACTCGAGGCGCAGCGCATCCCGCTGTTCCCCTCCGACCCTCAGCTCCACGTCTATGACCCCTATGTGCTCGTCCTGCCGACGTACGGCGGGGGCGAGGGCAGAGGCGCCGTGCCGAAGCAGGTGATCCGCTTCCTGAACGACGAAGACAACCGCGCCCTCCTGCGCGGTGTCATCGCCGCCGGCAACACCAACTTCGGCGAGGGCTACTGCCTGGCGGGCGACATCATCGCCGCCAAGTGCCAGGTGCCCCTGCTCTACCGTTTCGAGGTCTTCGGAACGCCAGACGACGTATCAGCAGTACAGACAGGATTGGAAGAATTTTGGACGCAGCAGTCGACGATCTCGAAGTGATCGCCGCCCCGGGTCAGGGGCTCGCCGGCACCACGGGGATGGATTACCACGCGCTCAACGCGATGCTCAACCTCTACGGCCCGAGCGGTGAGATCCAGTTCGACAAGGACCGCGAGGCGGCCAAGCAGTACTTCCTGCAGCACGTCAACCAGAACACGGTCTTCTTCCACAACCTGCGCGAGCGTCTCGACTACCTCGTCGAGAACGAGTACTACGAGGGTGCGACCCTCGACCAGTACGACTTCTCGTTCATCGAGAAGCTGAACGACCTGGCCTACTCGAAGAAGTTCCGGTTCCAGACGTTCCTCGGCGCGTTCAAGTACTACACGTCGTACACGCTGAAGACCTTCGACGGAAAGCGCTACCTCGAGCGCTTCGAGGACCGCGTCGTCATGACGGCCCTCGGTCTCGCGCAGGGCGACGAGCAGCTCGCCATCGACCTCGTCGAGGAGATCATCGCGGGTCGGTTCCAGCCGGCCACGCCCACCTTCCTCAACACGGCGAAGGCGCAGCGCGGCGAGCTCGTCAGCTGCTTCCTGCTGCGCATCGAAGACAACATGGAGTCGATCTCGCGCGGCATCAACTCGTCGCTGCAGCTGTCGAAGCGCGGCGGCGGTGTCGCCCTCTCCCTCTCGAACATCCGCGAGTCGGGTGCGCCCATCAAGCAGATCGAGAACCAGTCGTCGGGCATCATCCCCGTCATGAAGCTGCTCGAAGACAGCTTCAGCTACGCGAACCAGCTCGGTGCCCGTCAGGGCGCCGGCGCCGTGTACCTGAGCGCCCACCACCCCGACATCATGCGGTTCCTCGACACGAAGCGTGAGAACGCCGACGAGAAGATCCGCATCAAGACGCTGTCGCTCGGTGTCGTCGTGCCCGACATCACGTTCGAACTCGCCAAGAACAACGAGGACATGTACCTCTTCTCGCCGTACGACGTCGAGAAGGTCTACGGCATCCCGTTCGGCGACGTCGCGATCAGCGACAAGTACCGCGAGATGGTCGACGACTCGCGCATCAAGAAGACGAAGATCAAGGCGCGCGACTTCTTCCAGACCATCGCCGAGATCCAGTTCGAGTCGGGTTACCCCTACATCGTGTTCGAGGACACGGTGAACAAGGCGAACCCGATCAAGGGTCGCATCAACATGTCGAACCTGTGCTCCGAGATCCTGCAGGTGAACACCCCGACCACGTTCAACGAGGACCTCTCCTACAAGGAGATCGGCAAGGACATCTCCTGCAACCTCGGCTCGATGAACATCGCGCTGTCGATGGACTCGGCCGACTTCGGCAAGACCGTCGAGACGGCGATCCGCGGTCTCACCGCGGTCAGCGACATGAGCCACATCCAGTCGGTGCGCTCCATCGAGGTCGGCAACGACACGTCGCACGCCATCGGCCTCGGGCAGATGAACCTGCACGGCTACCTGGCGCGCGAGCACGTCCACTACGGCAGCGACGAAGCGATCGACTTCACGAACATCTACTTCTACACGGTGCTGTTCCACGCCCTGCGGGCGTCGAACGCGATCGCGATCGAGCGCGGGGTCACGTTCGGCGGCTTCGCCGACTCGACGTACGCCTCGGGCACGTTCTTCGACAAGTACACCGAGCAGGCGTGGGTCCCGTCCACGTCGCGGGGCGCCTCGCTGTTCGCCGAGGCGAACGTGGCCATCCCGACGCAGGACGACTGGCGCGCACTCAAGGCCAGCGTCATGGAACACGGTCTGTACAACCAGAACCTGCAGGCCGTCCCGCCGACCGGCTCGATCTCGTACATCAACCACTCGACGTCGTCGATCCACCCGATCGCGTCGAAGATCGAGATCCGCAAGGAGGGCAAGCTCGGTCGTGTGTACTACCCGGCGCCGTTCATGACGAACGACAACCTGGAGTACTACACCGACGCCTACGAGATCGGCCCCGAGAAGATCATCGACACGTACGCCGCGGCGACGCAGCACGTCGACCAGGGTCTCTCGCTGACGCTCTTCTTCAAGGACACGGCGACGACCCGCGACATCAACAAGGCGCAGATCTACGCATGGCGCAAGGGCATCAAGACGATCTACTACATCCGTCTGCGTCAGCTCGCCCTCGAGGGCACCGAGGTCGACGGCTGCGTCAGCTGCATGCTCTAGCGCGGCACGGGTGCGGCCGCCTCGTCGAAGCGGTCGCAGCCACCCTGGCGCGGGTCGGCGAGAACCCGACCCGCGCCTCCTGAACGGAAACACCTCCTGTGAAAGGCACGTCATGACCATCACTGACCCGGTCCACGCGACCGGCAAGTCGGTTCCGCTGATCAAGTCGGTCAGCGCGATCAACTGGAACCGCATCCAGGACGAGAAGGACGTCGAGGTCTGGAACCGACTCGTCAACAACTTCTGGCTGCCCGAGAAGATCCCGCTGTCGAACGACGTCCAGTCCTGGAACACGCTGACGCCCGAAGAGCAGCAGCTCACCATGCGTGTCTTCACCGGTCTGACCCTGCTCGACACGATCCAGGGCACCGTCGGCGCGATCAGCCTGATCCCCGACGCGCTGACGCCGCACGAGGAGGCCGTCTACACGAACATCTCGTTCATGGAGTCGGTGCACGCCAAGAGCTACTCGTCGATCTTCTCGACGCTCGCGTCGACGCCCGAGATCGACGACGCCTTCCGCTGGTCGGTCGAGAACCCGAATCTGCAGAAGAAGGCGCAGATCGTGCTCGACTACTACACGGGCGACGACCCGCTGAAGCGCAAGGTCGCCTCGACGCTGCTCGAGTCGTTCCTGTTCTACAGCGGCTTCTACCTGCCGATGTACTGGTCGTCGCGGGCGAAGCTCACGAACACGGCCGACCTGATCCGCCTCATCATCCGCGACGAGGCCGTGCACGGGTACTACATCGGCTACAAGTTCCAGAAGGGCCTCGAGGGCGCGTCCGAAGAGCGCAAGCAGGAGATCAAGGACTACACGTTCAACCTGCTGTTCGAGCTCTACGAGAACGAGACGCAGTACACGCAAGACCTCTACGACGGCGTCGGCCTGACCGAGGACGTCAAGAAGTTCCTGCACTACAACGCGAACAAGGCGTTGATGAACCTCGGCTACGAGCCGATGTTCCCGAAGGACGTCACCGACGTGAACCCGGCGATTCTGTCGGCGCTCTCGCCCAATGCCGACGAGAACCACGACTTCTTCTCGGGGTCGGGCTCGTCGTACGTCATCGGCAAGGCCGTCAACACCGAAGACGAGGACTGGGACTTCTAGGTCCCGTCCGCTCAGAACCTCGTTCTGGCCAAAGAACCTCGATATAACGGGGTTCTTTGGCCGGAACGAGGTTCTTTGCGTGTGCCGGGTCAGCCTGCGAGGGCCGCGCGGATCGCGGCGATGCCGACCCGCACCTCCTCGAAGGTCGTCGACAGCGGGGACAGCCCGATGCGCAGCGCGTCGGGGTTGCGGAAGTCGGGCACGACCCCGTCGCGCCAGAGCGCGGCGACGATCTGCTCGAAGTCGGGGTGCGTGATCGTGACGTGGCTGCCCCGGCTCGAGGCCTCGCGCGGGGTGGCGACCGTGACGCCGAGGGGCACGAGCCAGGCGTCGACCAGCGCGAAGGCGTAGTCGGTGAGGGCGAGCGATTTGGAGCGGATCGCGTCGATGCCGGCCTCGTCGATGGCGTCGAGCATGTCCTGCATCGCGAGCATGCCGACCACCGGGGGAGTCCCGCTGATGAACCGCCGGATGCCCGTCGCCGGGGTGTAGCCGTCCGCCATCGCGAAGACGTCGGCCGCGCCCATCCAGCCCTGGATCGGCTGCTCCAACTCGGGCAGCACGGCCGCGCGGGCGTAGAGGAACGCGGGGGCTCCGGGCCCGCCGTTGAGGTACTTGTACGTGCAGCCGACCGCGAGGTCGACCTGCCAGGCGTCGAGCGAGAGCGGGACGGAGCCGACCGAGTGGCAGAGGTCGAGCACGATCAGGGCGCCGGCCTCGTGGGCGATGCGGGTCAGCTCCGCCCCGTCGACGACGAAGCCCGACCGGTACGAGACGTGGTTGACCAGCACGACGGCGGTGTCGGGGCCGACCGCCGCCCGCAGCAGCTCGGGGGTGACGCCGAGCGCCTTGTCGACGTGCAGCCAGCGGATGACGGCGCCGCGCTCACGAGCGATCCCCTCGACGACGAAGCGGTCGGTCGGGAACTGGTCGTCGTCGATGACGATCTCGTGGCGATCGGGTCGTGCGGCGAGGGCCGAGCGGATCGCCTTGTAGAGCAGCACCGTCGTCGAGTCGCCGACGACGGTCTGACCCGCGGCCGCACCGAGCGTGGCGGCGGCGATGCGGTCGCCGACGACGGTCGGCAGGTCCATCCACTGCTCGTCCCACGAGCGGATCAGCCGGGTGCCCCAGTCGTGCCGCACGAACGCGTCGAGCCTCGCCCGTGTCGCCCGCATCGGTCGGCCGAGCGAGTTGCCGTCGAGATACGACACGACGTCGCCCGCCGGCTCGAAGCGCTCGACGAACGCCGCGAGCGGGTCGGCGGCGTCGAGCGGCGCGCTGGCGAGCGCAGGGTCGGCACTCGAGACGGCGGGGGAGGCGGGCTCGGTCGGGACGGCGTCGGTCGGGGTCATAGCGTCTTCTCCCAGAGCTGGTCGGGTGTGAGGGCGGTGGCGGTCGCGAGCCACGCGGGGGCGTCGTCGTCGTCCGTGGGGAGGTCGTCGGCGATCCAGGTGACGCGTTCGAGCAGATGCGGGCCGGGTTCGGCGGCCTCGAGCTCGGCATCCGGCGCCAGGGCGGTGAGCAACGCGTCGCGGTCGAGTCCGGCGCGGCGGAGCGCCCGCAACTCGCGCTCGTCGACCCCGAGCGGCAGGTCGCCGTTGCCGAGGTCGGTGCCGTAGACCACCCGGCCGCCCGCCGCCGCGAAGCGCGACAGGTTGTCGATCGCGATGCGGTGGGCACGACCGCCCGCGCCGTAGCCGTGGATGTCGAGCGTCGACAGCCACGAGGTCGACAGGGCGAAGCGGGCGACGTCGTCGTCGGGCAGCCGCTCCGAGAACGGGGTGTGCGCGAGCACGTCGACCCCGGCGTCGAGCGCCCGTCCGGCCTGACCCACCCCCTGCACGTGGGCGGCCACGGGCAGCAGCAGATCGTGGGCGGCGTCGACGACCGCGGCGAGCACGGCGTCCGAGAACACCGGCCCCACGTCGCTGTTCAGTGTGATCTTGACCATCGTCGCGCCGGCCTCGCGCATCCGGTCGACGGCGGCGACGGCCGAGGGTGCATCGCGCACGGCGATGGCAGCCTCGGGCGGCGCCCACCCCGAGGCGCTCGGATACCCGCGCGGCGCACAGAGCAGTCCGCCGACGATCCGCACCCGCGGCCAGACCGCGGGCGCGTCGGCGAGCCACGAGGAGGCGGTGGCCGGCTCCCAGCCCAGATCCACCACGCGGGCGATGCCTCCGCCCGGCAGACGCGACGGGTCGATCAGGCCGAGGTGCACGTGCGAGTCCGTGAACGGCGCGAGCACGACGCCCGGCAGGTGCGGCGTCCCGGGCCCGACGAGGTGGGCGTCTGCGAAGGGGTCGAGTACCTCGATACCGGCGGGCGACAGGCGCAGCGCGGACGGACCGCGCCACGCGCCGAACCAGGTCTCGGCGACCGTGACGACCCGCGCCTCCTCGTGCATGCTCCTACCGTAGGGCGACACGGTCGCCCGCTGTCAGCCGGGGAGCAGGAACCGACTGCAGCGGGTCACGTAGGGCAGCCGGATGAGGTCGACGCCGCGGGTGTCGGGGTGGGTGTCGAGCAACCGTGTCACGTCGCGGACGACCTGTGCGCGGTCGTTGTCGGACAGCGTGATGATGTAGCTGCGCGACGTGATCATCGCCAGGAACGTCTCGCGGTCGAGCTCGTGCACCCACTCGACGTCGTGTCGCTCGATCGGTCCGAACGGCTCGCCCACGGTCGGGTTCTCGGACTGCATGTCGCGTTCGGCCGGCTGATTCAGGATCGCGCTGAGCTCGGCGAGCCAGGGCACGCTCTCGTCGCGGATGTTCCAGACCAGGCCGAGCGTGCCCCCGGGGCGGAGGACCCGCGCCACCTCGGGGACGGCCGTCGCCGGGTCGACCCAGTGCCAGGCCTGGGCGACGAGCACGGCATCGACCGAGTCGTCGGGCAGCGGGATCGACTCGGCCGAGCCGGCGAGCGAGCGCGCGCCGGGGACGACCTGCTCGAGCACGGCGCGCATGCCCTCGCTCGGCTCGACGGCGATCACGTCGTCGACCTCGTCGAGCAGCATGCGGGTCAGCTTGCCGGTGCCGGCGCCGAGGTCGATCACGTCGTGCGCGCCGTCGGGCAGCAGCCAGGTCACGGCGTCGCGGGGATAGGAGGGGCGCCCGCGCTCGTACACCTCGGCGACCTGGCCGAACGACGAGGCGTGAGCGACCAGCGGGTTACTCGGGTCGAAGCCCGACTCGATTCGTTGATGCGTCACCAGAACACTGTCGCACGTCTCACGGCGTCACACAGCTTCATGACGACGGCCGCCGGGGGGAGCATGTCGGTATGACTCAGACACCTCCGTTGCGCGTCGTCGCCGTGTCGGGAACCCTCAGCTCGCCGTCGAAGACGGACGCCCTGGTCGACGCGATCCTCGACGAACTCGCCGAGATCCTGCCGATCGAACGGCACGTCATCCGGGTCAGCGAGCTCGGCCCGCTGTTCGCCGGTGCCCTCACGCGTGACCAGCTCGACGAGCGCGTCGAGCGCGAGCTGCGTGCCATCGAGACCGCCGACCTGCTGATCGCCGCCTCGCCCGTCTACCGCGCCTCCTTCACCGGTCTGTTCAAGCACCTGTTCGATTTCGTCGAGCAGTACGCCCTCGTCGACGTGCCCGTGCTGCTGGCCGCGACGGGCGGCAGCGAGCGGCACGCGCTCATCCTCGAGCACTCGATGCGACCGCTGTTCGGGTTCTTCCAGGCGCTGACCCTGCCGCTCGGCGTCTACGCGCACGCGAGCGACTTCACCGACCGGCGCATCACGGCGCCCCTGCTGCAGGAGCGCATCCGCAACGCCATCGCCCGCGGGCTGCCGCTGATCCGGTCGAGCATCGCCGAGAAGGAGCGCATCGAACGGTCGCTGCGCGAGGGCGCCGAGGCCGACGTGGGCACGGGCGCCGACAGCAGGCCCGAGCTCGACCCCGCGGCACCGGTGCGCCTCTTCAGCTGACGCCGGGCGCGGAGCGGCGGTTATCGTGAGGGGTGCCCTCCGACGACCCGCGTGCCGATCAGCCAGCCTCCGACGACGCGGGGCCGTCACCTCGGGGTGTCGACGCCGCCCGACGCGAGATCCGTGACGACGAGGCCAAACGCCTCCTCGGCCTGCTGTCGCCCGCGACGCTGCCGGCGCGCGCCGCCCGCTGGCTCGCCGACGGTCTCGACGACCCCGCGGCGCACGACCTCGCCGACCGCGAGATGACCGAGGAGGCGCGGGTCGCGTCCCTGGCGACCCTCGCGGCCTCGCAGGGCGTCGCCTTCGCCACCGCGCGCGAGGCCCGCGAGCACCACGCCCGGTTCGTCATCACGACCATGACGGCGGACACCGCCGGAGCGGACTCGCTGTCGTTCTCGAACAGCTTCACCGACGGCGTCTCGGCCTCCGCGCGCGGCGCGCTCGGTCGCCTGTTCTCGCGCCGCCGGGGCTGACGGCGGAGCCGTCTGCGGAACCGCCGGCACCGACCCGTCGACGCGCCACGCGCAGGAGGCGCGGTGCCGGTCCGACCGACACCGCGCCTCCTCGTCTCCTCGCCCTGGTCAGGCCTTCGCGACCTCGAGCTCGACGACGGCCCAGGACAGCGCCGGGAGGGTCAGGCGGGCGCTGCCGCCGTCGACGGTGACGCCGGTCAGTGGGACGAGGCCGACCGTGTCCTGCGTGTGCTCGCCGTTGGACGCGAAGCGGTCGCCGCCCTCGGGCACGGTGAGCACCTCGGCGCGGGTGACCCGTCCGCCGCCGAAGCCGCGGAGGGCGACCTCGACGTCGGCGGCCTCGTCCAGGCCGCGGTTCGCGAGGAAGAGCGCGACGCGGCCCGACTCCTCGTCGTAGGTGGCGCTGACGTCGACGAGATCGGCGTCGCCGTATTTCGAGGTGTCGATCTTGTCGCTCGCGACGACCGTGCGGAGGATCTGCCCCGTCGCCAGCGCGGCCATGCGCGCGAACGGCCAGAAGATCGACTGACGCCAGGCCGGGCCGCCCGCCTCGCTGCGGATCGGGGCGATGACGTTGACGAGCTGGGCCTGGTTGGCGATGTGCACGCGGTCGCCGTGTCGCAGCAGCGAGTTCAGGAACGTGCCGACCACCACGGCGTCGGTGACGTTGTACTGGTCCTCGATCAGGCGCGGGTGCTCGACCCAGCCCTTCGACACGTTGTGCGGCTGGTCGTCCGTGTCGAGGCCGGTCTGGTACCAGACGTTCCACTCGTCGAACGAGATGTTGACCTGCTTCGAGTGCTTGCCCGCCGCCTTCACGCCGTCGATCGTCGACACCACCTCCTCGATGAACGCGTCCATGTCGACCGCCGTGGCGAGGAAGCTCGTCGCGTCGCCGTCGTGCTCCTGGTAGTAGGCGTGCATCGACACGTAGTCGACCTCGTCGTACGCGTGGGTGAGCACCTCGTGCTCCCAGCTGCCGAACGTCGGCATGCCGCGGCCCGAACTGCCGACGGCGACGAGCTCGATCGAGTCGTCGACGAACTTCATGGCCTTGGCGGCCTCCTGCGCGAGGCGGCCGTACTCCGTCGCCGTCTTGTGGCCGATCTGCCACGGGCCGTCGAGCTCGTTGCCGAGGCACCACAGTTTGATGTCGAACGGGTCCGTCGCGCCGTTCGCGATGCGGCGGTCGCTGAGCGCCGTCCCGCCCGGGTGGTTCGCGTACTCGACGAGCTCTCGGGCCGCGTCGACCCCGCGGGTGCCGAGGTTGACCGCCTCCATCACCTCGGTGCCGGCGAGCTTCGACCACTCGACGAACTCGTGCAGGCCGAACGCGTTCGTCTCGACGGTGTGCCACGCGCCGTCGAGGCGACGGGGGCGCTGGTCGACCGGCCCGACGCCGTCCTCCCAGTTGTAACCCGAGACGAAGTTGCCGCCGGGGTAGCGGATGACGGTCGCACCGAGTTCTCTGGTGAGGTCGAGCACGTCCTGACGGAACCCGTTCTCGTCGGCCGTGGGGTGACCGGGCTCGTAGATGCCGGTGTAGACGCAGCGGCCCATGTGCTCGACGAACGAGCCGAACAGGCGGCGCGGCACCGGGCCGACGGTGAACTCGCGATCGATGGTGATGCGGGCGGTGGACATGGGACTCCTCGGGGTGGGGGATAGGCGTGCGAGAGACGATGGAGGTGCGGGGCGCGCCGGTCAGCGACGCCCGTGGGGTGAGGGTCGGGTCATTGCCCTCCGAATCCGGTCGTCGAGATGCCCTTGATGATCTGCCGCTGGAAGAACAGGAACACCAGGATGAGCGGCGCGGCCGCGAGGATCGCCGCGGCCATGTTCTCGGCGTACTGGATGCCGTAGGCGCTCTTGATGCTCTGCAGGCCGACCGGCAGGGTCAGCAGTGACGCGTCGTTCGTGACGATGAAGGGCCAGAGGAAGTTGTTCCACGCGCCGATGAACACGAAGATCGACACCGCGCCGAGGATGGGGCGCGAGAGCGGCAGCAGGATCGTGACGAAGATGCGGATGCGACCGGCCCCGTCGACCCGGGCGGCGTCCTCGAGCTCGATCGGCACCTGGTCGAAGAACTTCTTGAGCACGAAGACCATGGCCGGGGCGATCGCCTGCGGCAGGATGATGCCCCAGTACGTGTCGACCATGTCGAACGCGAGCATCTGGTAGAACAACGGCACGATCAGCACCTGCGGCGGCACGATGATCGAGGCGATGGTCGCGACGTACAGCCATTTCTTGCCCCGGAACTCGAGACGGGAGAACGCCACCAGCCGGCCGTCGGGGTCGAGGGCGCCGGCCTTCCGGGCGATGTCGGTGTTGTACAACAAGACGAACGGGTGCGAGTCCAGGGCGACCGAGTAGAGCTTGCCGCCACTGAAGCCCTTCTTCCAGACGGCGTCCGCGAAGTCCGACTGCTTCACGCCGTAGGAGGCGAGCTTGTCGATGTCCCACGGGTCGAGCAGGCCGCCGGGGGCGTAGCCGGGTACGCGCGACGCGTGCATGATCGCGACGTCGGGGGCGCGACCGCCGGCCGAGGCCATGGCGAGCTTCGTGTAGTACGGGGTTCCCCAGGCGAGCACGGTCTGCGTCGCGTGCAGCTCGGGGTTCTGCGCGTTGGCCTGGTCGACGAGCGTCGACATCTTGACACCGTCGCCGCCGCTCAGCAGGTGCCAGAACTTCAGCTGCTCGACGGAGGCTCCGGAGGCGGTGGTCGCGCCCGGCGCGCACCCCGCCAGGCCGAGGGTGACGAACGCGCCGCCCAGGGTGGCGGCCGAGCCGAGCAGGAGGCCTCGGCGGCTGACCCCCGACGGTCTCGGCGGCGTGGTCGGATCGTTCTCGGTCATCTTCACTCCCTTGTGATGTGTGACGACGATGACTATTCCATCGTTGTAACGGAAGCGCAATGCCTCGCGAAATGTCGGTACGTGGGTCTCGACCGGGTCCGCTGGGGCCGCGACAGAGCTGCGGCCGGGCTACGGTCGCCGGCCGCTGCTGGCCCGCACGACGATCTCGTGCGGGATGTGCACGAGCTCGGCGGCCCCGTGCCGGTCGGCGATGCGCGCCTCGAGCAGCTCGAGGGTCCTCTCGACGAAGCCGCGCTTGTCGAAGCCCACGGTCGTCAGGGGAGGCACCGCGAACCGACCGTCGACGACGTCGTCGAACCCCGCGATCGCGACGTCCTCGGGCACGCGGAGGCCGGCCGACCAGAGCGCGTTCACGGCACCGATGGCGAGGGAGTCGGTGAAGCAGAAGATCGCGTCGGGCCGCGCGCCCCCGTCCAGCGCGCTCCGCACGACCGCGAAGGCCTCGGCCGAGGTCCACTCGGGGCAGGAGAACTGGAGCGCGCGGTCGACGGGCAGCCCGGCGTCCGCCATGGCCAGCTCGAACCCGTGTGTGCGGGCCCGAGCGGTCGCCGTGTCGAACGTGCCGGCCGAGCCGCCGAGCGTGGCGATGCGGCGGTGCCCGACCGCGATCAGATGGGCGGTCATGTCGCGGGCCGCGGCGACGCTGTCGACCCGCACCTGATCGACGATCGACTGGTCGACCTCGCCGATGACGACGACCGGCGGCAACGACTCGGCCGCCGACCCCGCCAGGGCGCTGGCGTCGAACGTGATCGGGTTGAGCACGAGCCCGTCGACGAGATGCTCCTTGCCCCTCGAGAGCAGCTCGCCCTCCCGCTCGGGGCGTGACCCGGTCTGCTCGAGCTGGATCGACCAGCCCCTGTCGTGCGCGACCTCGACGAACCAGTGCGTCATCTCGGCGGTGTACGGCGTGCTCAGATCGGGGAACGCCAGGGCGATCGACCCGGTCCGACCCGTGCGCAGCCCGCGGGCGCTGAGATTCGGCACGTAGTCGAGCTCGGCGAGCGCACTCTCGACGCGGTGCTTCGTCTCGGGGCGCACGAACACGACGCCGTTGATCACGTTCGAGACGGTCTTCGGCGACACCCCCGCGAGTGCCGCCACGTCCTTCACCGTCGCGCGCATGCGTTCAGGCTAGTGCGGCGGCTCGCGCCCTGCGGCGCTCGCGCTCCGCGGCGCTACACCCCCTGTGCGTCGCTACACCCCCGGCGCAGGGGGTGTAGCGACGCGAAAGGGGTGTAGCGCGGGGCGACGTCAGCCCGCGAGCACCTTCACGATGCGCTGGAGCGACACGCTCTCGCTCGGGCGCAGGTCCTGCGCGAACAGGCTGATGCGGAACTCCTCGAGCATCCAGCGCGCGCGCACGATCGGCGCCGACGCGTCGACCGCCGGAGGGAAGGTGCCGCCCGCCGCCTCGTAGCGCTCGATCGCCTGCTGCACCTCGGTCAGCCAGACGCGGTCGCGCCCCGGGTTCTCGAGCAGCTTCGCCGTGCGTCGGGTGATGCCGACGAGGTAGACGGGCACGCGCTGCAGTTGCTGCAGCCCGGTCGCGGACACGAACCCCGGGTAGACCAGCCGGTCGCGTTGCTGCCGCATGTCGGTGAGCGCGCTCAACAGCGACATGTTCGTCGCGCCCTTGAGTGCCTTGTCGGCGTCGCGCGCCGCGGTCAGCGTGCGTGCGACGAGCGCCACCGTCTGGAACATCTGGTCCATCACGGCGCCCGACACCCGGTCGCGCACGGTCTCGAACTCCTTCTTCGTGTACAGCTGCCCGTCGGGCTTGACGCGCCAGAGCACGTCGTCGACGACGGCGGTGAGGCAGTCCTGGAAGAGCGCGGCCGTGTTCTGATACGGGCTCGTCGCAAGGATCAGCTTCTCGGGCGCGGTCAGGTGCTGCTGCACGTACGCGATGGGCGACGGCACGGCCAGGGTCAGCAACCGCCGCACGCCCCGCGGGGTCTCGCGGGCCTGGTCGGCCGGCGTCGCCATCAGCCGGATCGACACCGAGTCCCCGTCGTCGACCAACGCCGGGTAGGCCCGGATCACGGTCTCGCCGTGCCGCGTGTCGACCACGGTCGGCAGCGCGTCGAAGTCCCAGCTCGTGAGGCCGACGCGCTCGATCGACGACGTCGGAGCCGAGGAGGCACGGGTCGCGTCGTCCGCGCCGCCGCGTCCCCGACGCCCCCGGCCCTCGCGTCCGCCCCCCTGTGTCACGCGGGCGACGCTGTCCCGCGTGTCGTCGCGCAGGCGGTGCTGCAGCGCCTCCAGGTCCTTGTCGGCGCCGACGGTGCGCCCACGGTCGTCGACCACGCTGTAGGTCACGCGGAGGTGCGCCGGGACCCGGTACAGGTCGAAGTCGGCCTCGGTCACGGGTGTGTACGTCAGCTTCTTGATGACGGCGGCGAGCGTGGCCGCGAACGACTCGGAGACGTCGGCCGGCGGTTCGTCGGGCAGCTCGTCGGTGATCTTGCGCGCCCAGTCGGCGGCCGGTACGACGTTCTTCCGGATCTGCTTCGGCAGCGACTTGATCATCGACGTGACGAGCTCGTCGCGGAGCCCCGGCACCTGCCAGTCGAAGCCGACCGGGCTGAGGCGGGCGAGCAGCGGCAGCGGCACGACCACGGTGACGCCGTCGTCGTCGGAGCCCGGTTCGAAGCGGTACTTCAGGGTGAGCGTCTGGTCGCCCTGCCGCCAGGTGCTCGGGAACCCCTGCTCGTCGACGTCGGGCTCGTCGTCGCCGAGCAGGTCGGCCGCCGTCATCGTCAGCAGGTCGGGCGTCGTCTCCCGGGCCTTCCGCCACCAGCCCTCGAAGTCGCGCGTGGTCGCGACGTCGGCCGGGATGCGGCGCTGGAAGAACTCGAAGACGGCGTCTCCGTCGACGAGGATGTCGCGCCTCCTCGTCCTCTCCTCCAGCTCGCCGAGCTCGCGGATCAGCTCGCGGTTCTGGCGTTCGAACGACTGGCGGGACTCCCAGTCGCCCTCGACGAGGGCGTGACGGATGAACAGCTC
The DNA here is from genome assembly GCF_049601585.1 of Frigoribacterium sp. 2-23. Taxonomy (GTDB): domain Bacteria; phylum Actinomycetota; class Actinomycetes; order Actinomycetales; family Microbacteriaceae; genus Frigoribacterium. The sequence goes on from NZ_CP187126.1 coordinate 753,262, forward strand.
TCGGGCGTAACCGGGGTCGATGCGCTTGAACTGGACGCGCCTCCTCGGCACGATCGGCACGCCGTAGAGCGTGACGCGTTCGTGCGCGACGACGGCGCCCTGCTTCTTCTCCCAGTGCGGCTCGCCGTAGCTGCGCTTCACGAGGTCGGGCGCCAGCGGCTCGGCCCAGGCCGGGTCGATAGCGCCGTTGACGCGCGCGAAGAGGCGGCTCGTCTCGACCAGTTCGGCGCTCATGATCGCGTCGGGCTGCTTCTTCGCGAGGGCACTGCCGGGGAAGACGACGAAGCGCTGCTGACGGGCGCCGACGTAGTCCTTCTTCTGGGCGTCGCGCAGTCCGATCTGGCTGAGCAGACCGGCCAGCAGGCTGCGGTGGATGCCGTCGGGGTTCGTGCTGCGCTCGCCGACGTGCAGACCGAGCGGGCGGGAGGCGCGGGTGAGCTGGCGGTAGACGTCCTGCCATTCGCGGATGCGCAGGTAGTTCAGGAACTCGTCGCGGCAGAGTCGCTTGAACGCGTTGCCGCTCAGGTCGCGCTGCTTCTCCTCCAGGTAGTTCCAGAGGTTCAGCAGCGTGATGAAATCGCCCGCCGGGTCGGCGAATCGGCTGTGCTTCTCGTCGGCCTGGGCGCGGCGCTCGAGCGGTCGCTCGCGCGGGTCCTGGATGCTGAGGGCCGCGACGATCGCGAGGACCTCGCGCGTCGTGCCCTGCGTCTTCGACTCGACGACCATGCGCGCGAGACGCGGGTCGATCGGCAGCCGCGTGAGCTGCTTGCCGATGCGGGTGATGTTGCCGCCCTGCGTCACGGCGCCCAACTCGCGCAGCAGGTCGAGGCCGTCCTTGATGCCGCGCGAGTCCGGTGGCTGCAGGAACGGGAAGTTCGCGATGTCGCCGAGGCCGAGCGAGATCATCTGCAGGATGACGGCCGCGAGGTTCGTGCGGAGGATCTCGGGCTCGGTGTACTCGGGGCGGCGGTCGAAGTCCTGCTCGCTGTAGAGCCGGATCGCGATGCCGGAGCTCGTGCGGCCCGAGCGGCCGGAGCGCTGGTTGGCGCTGGCCTGCGAGATCGCCTCGATGGGTAGGCGCTGCACCTTCGCGCGCGTCGAGTAGCGGCTGATACGGGCGGTGCCGGCGTCGATGACGTACTTGATGCCCGGCACGGTGAGGCTCGTCTCGGCGACGTTGGTCGCCAGCACGATGCGCCGGGCGGTGCCCGCGGTGGTGCTGGGACGGAAGACACGGTGCTGGTCGGCCGCGCTGAGCCGCCCGTAGAGCGGCAGCACCTCGGTGAAGGGCAGGTTGCGGCCGCGGATCGCGTCCTCCGCGTCGCGGATCTCGTTCTCGCCGCTCAAGAACACGAGCACGTCGCCGTTCGATTCGCGGGCCAGCTCGTCGAGGGCGTCGTTGATGCCCTGGAGGTAGTCCTTGTCGTCCGCGCGGCGCCTCGGGGACTCGCGCCGCGCCTCCTCGGCCTCGTCGTCGGGGTCGTCCGAGCCGTCGGCGTCGTCGTCCGCGACGAGCGGACGGTAGCGGATCTCGACCGGGTAGGTGCGGCCGGAGACCTCGACGATGGGGGCGTCGTCGAAGTGCCGCGAGAAGCTCTGCGGGTCGATCGTGGCGCTCGTGATGATGAGCTTGAGGTCGGGGCGGCGCGGCAGCAGCTGCTTGAGGTAGCCGAGCAGGAAGTCGATGGTGAGGCTGCGCTCGTGCGCCTCGTCGATGATGATCGTGTCGTAGCGCTCGAGCTCGCGGTCGAAGTGGATCTCGTTGAGCAGGATGCCGTCGGTCATCAGCTTGATCTGCGTGTCGGCTCCGACGTTGTCCGTGAAGCGGACCTGATAGCCGACGAGCCCGCCGACCTCGACGCCGAGTTCGTCGGCGATGCGCTCGCTGATCGTGCGTGCGGCGATCCGGCGCGGCTGCGTGTGACCGATCCTGGTGCGACCGAGCTCGAGGCAGATCTTGGGCAGCTGGGTCGTCTTGCCCGAACCCGTCGCACCCGCGACGATGACGACCTGGTTGTCGCGGATCGCCGCGGCGATGTCGTCCCGCCGCTGGCTGACCGGGAGTTCGGCGGGATACGTGATGGTCGGAATCATGAGCGTCTCATCTTAAGCCGCGCGTGCGGAGCCGGGCTCGACGCGTCCACAGCGGGTGCGGGTTCGTTTCCGTCCACAAGAGGGTCGAGGAGGCACGGGGTCGCGCCGGGCGGTCGGCGAGAGTCGCTGCATGACCGACGACACGCACTGCATCCTGGCCACCCTGACCGACTCGTGCTGCCTGTATCTGCTCGACCTGTTGTACGACGGGCCGCTCGCGATCGACGAACTCACCGACGGCGTGCGCCGACGACTGCACGCCGACACCGCCGTCGTGGAGGACCGCCTCGTCGGCCTGATAGCGGCGGGGCTCGTGTCGTACGACGCGGGCGAGGGCCGGTATCGGAGCGACTTCGAGGCCTATCGCCAGGCCGTCGACACGGCCCTGGACGCCTGCCGGGCACTCAAGGCCGCAGGCGATCAGCGGCAGGTGTCCGACTGGGCCGCGGCGATGGATGCCGGCTGGAACGGTCGCCGGGCCGAGCCCGTCTACCGGGCGAGGGCGCGGGCGTTCGCCCTGTCGGAGGCGGGGCAGCGTCATGCCGCGCGGGTGGCGCGGGGCACGCTCGGTGTGCCCGACGCCGTCGTCGAGGCGCGGTGCGGCGCGGGGGAGCCGGTCGTGTCGGACGGGCCGGTCGCGGCGCTCGCGGCGGGGGCCGTGTCGTGAGCGTCCGTGTTGACGAGGTGGCTCTCGAGAGTCCGTTCTCGGTGCTGGCGAGCCCGGCACGGATGTACCTGTTCGCGATGATTCGCCGTGGGTGCGGTGACGACGCCGGTCTCGCCCGGGCCCTCGACGAGGTCTTCGGGGAGGGCCCGGCGGCGCTCGACGCGCATCTCGAGGCACTGACGGCCGCGGCTTTCGTGACGATCGCGGGGGTGACCGCCGACGGTGGAGCCCTGTTCCGGCCCGACGTGCACTGGCGCGACCGCGAGTCGGACGCGTTCGAGATGCTCGAGGCGATGCGCGAGTGCGGCGAGGGCCGTTACGCCGCCCAGCTCGCCGACCGCATGGAACTCGCGGCCCGCTGGGCGGACACGTGAGGCCCCGCTGCCGCTGCTGCTGCTGCTGCCGTTGCCGTTGCCGCCGCTGCCGCCGCGGCTGCCGCGCAGCGAGCTGCTGCTGCGCCGGCTGTCGCACAGCGGGCTGCTGCCGCGCCGGCTGCCGCAGCAGGTGATGGCTTTCCGAATTCGCTCCTGTGGTTCAAACCGCAGAACGATGCCCCCCCGAGTTTCCCTCCTGCGCTTCGAACCGCAGCGCGGGCAGCCCCCGAACCCCCGTCCTCCTGCGGTTCAAAGCGCAGGAGCACGAGCGCGCACCCCCGAGCACGCACGCACAGGCACGAACCGGTTCTGCGGTTTGAACCACATCAGCGGATGAGAGAAGACATGTTCCCGAGCGACACGCGCACCGACACCGAGAGCGACACGCGCACCGACACCGACACCGACACCGACACCGACACCGAGAGCGACACGCGCACCGACACCGACACCGACACCGACACGCGCAGCGACCACGGCAGGCCCGCGTCACGCGCCGAGGCTCGACCTCTGAACCCGTTCGAGGTGATGTCCGACCCGGTCCGGGCCTATATGGTCGAGCTGCTCGTGACCGGGGCCGGCACGTCGGGCGATCTCGCGACGATGGTCTACGACCAGCTCGGCGTGGGCTGGTCCTCGACCTCGCGGCATCTGGGCATCCTCCGTCGCGCGGGGTTCGTGCAGTACCTCGCCGATGGCCCGCGACGCTTCTACATGATGACCGACGAATGGCTCGAGCAACTCGACGCCGCGACCGCGTACTGGCATCGAGCCTGGCTCGAGGGAGCCGACACCCGCTGCCTCGGTGAGGCACCGACCATCTACGCGGCACGCGTACGCCGCGGTTACATCGACCCGCCCGACCCGCCGGAGGTGCACGGTCTGCCGACCCGCGCCTCCCGGGGTCACCACGGCCTGAACCAGAGCGCACGCGGTGTGGGTCGGAGCGAATACGCCGACGACGCCGACGGAAGCGGCGATCTCGAATGACCTCGGCGGCGAGGTAGAGGATGCGGACGTATGATCCGATCAACCCGGCCGCCGAGGCTGCGCGGCACACACGTCAACGGAGACGGAGCACCACATGAGCCAGAGCACCACCAAGAGCCAAGGCACCACGACGAGCCCAGACACCACGACGAGCCCAGACACCACGAGCCAGACGACCCACGCCAGCGCATCCGTCGCGGCCATCCTCGCCGAGTCGGCCACGCGCTTCCCGGACGACGTCGCCATCGTGGTCGGCCCGCAGAGCATCACGTACGCCGAGCTGTGGCAGCAGACGAAGGCGTACGCCGGCGCCCTCGCGGCCCGCGGCGTCGGCGAGGGGACGAAGGTCGCGATGCTCGTGCCCAACGTCGCCGACTTCCCGCGTGTGTACTACGCCGTGCTGGCGCTGGGGGGCGTCGCCGTCCCGATCCACGCGCTGCTCAAGCGGCACGAGATCGAATACGTGCTGAACGACAGCGGCACGAGTCTGCTCGTCTGCGCCGCTCCGCTGCTGGCCGAGGGCGCGGCGGGCGCCGAGCTCGCCGGGGTCGACGTCGTGACGGTGCTCGCTCCGGACGACGAGTCGGCCGCCAGGCACGACCGGCTCGAGGCGCTCGCCGCGACGGCCGAACCCATCGTTACCTACCGGTCGCGCGACCCGTTCAGCACGGCGACCATCCTCTACACGAGCGGCACCACGGGGCAGCCGAAGGGGGCCGAGGGGTCGCACTACTCGCTGATCGAGCAGGTCAACACGAACCTTATGACGACGTTCGACATGACGCGAGGCGACCGTGTGCTCGGGGCCCTGCCCCTCTTCCACACGTTCGGCCAGACCTGCACCATGAACACGGCCCTCCGAGCCGGGGCCACGGTCGTCATGGTGCCGAAGTTCGACGGCGACACCGCCCTGCGGGTCATGGTCGAGAACGAGTGCGGCATCTTCATGGGCGTCCCGACGATGTACATGGCGCTGCTCGACGCCGCGACACGCACCGACGACCGGCCGCCGCTCCGCTACGCGATCTCGGGTGGCGCCTCCTTGCCCGTCGCGATCATCGAGCGCTTCGAGAGCGTCTTCCAGGCGCCGATCCACGAAGGCTACGGTCTCACCGAGACGTCGCCCGTCGCGACCTTCAACCACGTGGGCCTGCCGCCGCGGCCCGGCACGATCGGCACACCGGTCTGGGGCGTGGACGTCGAGATCGCCGACTCGGCGGTCGGCGACGCGATCGTGCTGCTGCCGCACGGCGAGATCGGCGAGATCGTCGTCCGCGGTCACAACATCATGAACGGGTACCTCAACCGCCCGGAGGACACGGCCCGTGCCATCGTCGACGGCTGGTTCCGCACCGGTGACCTCGGCACGAAGGACGACGACGGCTACCTCCGCGTGGTCGACCGCACGAAGGACATGATCATCCGCAACGGCTACAACGTGTACCCGCGTCAGGTCGAGGAGGTCCTCGCGACCCACCCCGACGTGACCATGGCCGCCGTGTTCGGCGTGCCGCACGAGGTGCACGGGCAGGAGATCGAGGCCGCCGTGGTGCTGCGAGCCGGGGCCGAGGTCACCCCCGAGCAGCTGATCGCGTACGTCTCGGACGAGATCGCCGCGTACAAGTACCCCCGCGTCGTCCACGTGCTCGACGCCCTGCCCCTGGGCCCGAGCGGCAAGGTCTTGAAGCGCGAGCTCGTCGCGACGTTCACCCAGGAGGCGGCGCCCACGACCGCGTGACCGTCGCGTCGCAGGCGGGTCGGCCAGGCCCGGTGTCTAGAGTGGGTCGGGTGATGCTCGATGATGTGCACGTCCACCGCAGCGACTCCCCGTTCGCCCGCGAACAGGAGCTGGCCTGGCGACTCGCCGCGACCGCGACCGACCCCGTGCCGGTCGACGACGACGTCGCCGACATGATCGTCAACCGCGTCATCGACAACGCCGCCGTGGCGCTGTCGAGCCTGACGCGGGCACCCGTCGCCGCCGCGCGTGCCCAAGCCGTCGCGCGACCGCAGACCGGCACCGGTCGCGAGGGTGCGACCGTCTTCGGGCTCGACCCCGCCCGCCGCAGCACGCCCGAGTGGGCCGCTTGGGCGAACGGCGTCGCGGTGCGCGAGCTCGACTACCACGACACCTTCCTGGCCGCCGAGTACTCGCACCCGGGCGACAACATCCCGCCGATCCTCGCGGTGGCGCAGCACGTCGGTGCGACCGGGGACGAGCTCATCCGCGGCATCGCGGCCGGCTACGAGCTGCAGATCGCCCTGGCCAAGGCGATCAGCCTGCACGCGCACAAGATCGACCACGTCGCACACCTCGGCCCGAGCGCGGCCGGCGGCATCGGCGCACTGCTCCGCCTCGACACGGCGACCGTCTACCAGGCCATCGGCCAGGCGCTGCACACGACCACGGCCACGCGGCAGTCCCGCAAGGGAGCCATCTCGACCTGGAAGGCCTACGCGCCGGCCTTCGCCGGCAAGCAGGCCGTCGAGGCGATCGACCGCGCGCTGCGCGGCCAGACCAGCCCGTCACCCATCTACGAGGGGGAGGACGGCGTGATCGCCTGGCTGCTCGACGGCCCCGACGCGCACTACCGGGTCGTGCTGCCCGGGCCCGGCGAGTCGAAGCGCGGCATCCTCGACAGCTACACGAAGGAGCACAGCGCCGAGTACCAGGCGCAGGCTCTCATCGACCTGGCCCGCCGCCTCGGCCGGGAGACACCGCGACTGCGCGACCCCGAGCAGGTCCGTTCGATCGTGCTGCACACGAGTCACCACACGCACACCGTGATCGGCTCGGGCGCGGGTGACCCGCAGAAGTACGACCCGACGTCGAGCCGCGAGACGCTCGACCACTCGATCCCGTACATCGTCGCGGTCGCGCTGCAGGACGGCGAATGGCACCACGAGCGCAGCTACGCCCCCGAGCGCGCGGCACGTCCCGACACGGTCGCCCTCTGGCGCACGATCACGACGGCGGAGGACCCCGAGTGGACCCGCCGCTACCACTCGACCGATCCGGCCGAGAAGGCCTTCGGCGGCCGCCTCGAGGTCGAGTTCGCGGACGGCACCCGACTCGTCGACGAGATCGCCGTCGCCGACGCCCATCCATTGGGTGCCCGGCCGTTCGCGCGAGCCGACTACGTGCAGAAGTTCCGCACCTTGGCCGTCGGCGTGCTCGACGACGCCGAGGTCGAGAGGTTCCTCGACACGGCCCAGCGCCTCCCGGGGTTGCAGCCGCACGAGCTGTCCGGCCTCACGGTGACGGCACCGGCGGGCCTGCTCGACGCGAGCGACGCGGCCGTGCCCGCGGGTCTGTTCTGAGGCGCGGGCCATGCTCTACTCCACCCTCACGGCCGCGGCGAAGCGTCGGGCGTTCCGCGAACGACTCGACGGCAGCGACGACCTCCTGCGGCTGCCGGGCGCCTTCAACCCCCTCAGCGCCCGTCTGATCGAGCGCAAGGGGTTCGAGGGCGTCTACGTCTCGGGTGCGGTGATCAGCGCCGATCTCGGCCTGCCCGACATCGGTCTCACGACACTGACCGAGGTCGCCGGGCGCGCGGCCCAGATCGCGCGGATGACCGACCTGCCGACCCTCGTCGACGCGGACACGGGGTTCGGCGAGCCGATGAACGTCGCGCGCACCGTGCAGACGCTCGAGGACGCCGGGGTCGCGGGGCTCCACATCGAGGACCAGGTCAACCCCAAGCGCTGCGGCCACCTCGACGGCAAGAGCGTCGTCGACCAGGGCACGGCCGTGCAGCGAATCCGGGCCGCCGTCGACGGTCGACGCGACCCCGACCTGCTCATCATGGCGCGCACCGACGTCCGGGCGATCGACGGGCTCGAGGTCGCCGTCGACCGGGCCAAGGCCCTCGTCGACGCGGGGGCGGATGCGATCTTCGCCGAGGCGCTGACCGGTCTCGCCGAGTTCGAGGCCGTCGCGCGCGCCGTCGACGTGCCGGTGCTCGCGAACATGACCGAGTTCGGTAAGGGCGAGTTGCACACGGCCGATCAGCTGCACGATGCGGGGGTGCGCATCGTCATCTATCCGGTGACGCTGCTGCGGCTCGCGATGGGCGAGGCGGCGAGGGGCCTCGACGAGATCGATTCCTCCGGCACCCAGTCCGCGCTGCTCGATCGCATGCAGCACCGGGCCGACCTCTACGACCTCATCGACTACGAAGGCTATTCACGATTCGACGGGGGAGTGTTCGACTTCACGGTCGAGCGGTAGGGCCCCGCGGGGGTACCCTCAGCCACGTCTCGCAGATCACGAAGGAGTGACATGAGCGACACCATCATCACCGCGCCGGCCGACGAGCCGCGCGTCCCCGAGATCCACAAGGGTCTCGCCGGCGTGGTCGTCGACCGCACCGCGGTCTCGAAGGTCGACGCGGCCAGCAACTCGCTGCTCTACCGCGGCTACCCGGTGCAGCAGCTCGCCGCGGGCCGCGACATCGAGGACGTCGCGTACCTGCTGCTCTTCGGCGAGCTGCCGACCCCGACGCAACGCGCCGAGTTCGACGAGGAGGTGCGGGCTGCGCGCCCTCTCGCACCGGGCCTCCATCATCTGATCGACCTGATCCCGACCAGCGCGCACCCGATGGACGTGGTCCGCACCGCGGTCGGTGCCCTCGGCGCGGCCATGCCGGAGCCGCAGCGGTCGCCCGGCGTGTTCGACGCCGACGAGACGCGGCACCGCGCCGCGCGCCTGTTCGGCGTGCTGCCCGCGATCATCGCGTACGACCAGCGTCGGCGCCGCGATCTGCCGCCCGTGCCTCCGCGGGACGACCTCGGCTACAGCGCCGACTTCCTGCACCAGGTGTTCGACCGCGAGCCCGACGAGCTCGAGATCGACGTCTTCGACACGTCGATGGTGCTCTACGCCGAGCACTCGTTCAACGCGTCGACGTTCACGGCCCGGGTGATCGCGTCCACGCTGTCCGACCTGCACTCGTCGATCGTCGGAGCCATCGGCGCCCTCAAGGGGCCCCTGCACGGCGGCGCGAACGAGGCGGCGCTCGAGCTGCTGACGACCGTGGGCGACGCGTCGAACGTCGACCCGTGGCTCGACGACGCCCTCGCCCGGCGCGAGAAGCTGATGGGCTTCGGGCACCGCGTCTACAAGAACGGCGACAGCCGGGTGCCGACCATGGAGGCGGCGCTCGGTCGCCTCCTCGACCGGGCCCGCGCCTCCTCGGGTTCGGAGGCCGGTCGCGTCGGTCGGCTCGCCGACACCTACGACGCCCTCCAGGCCGCCGTGCTCGAGCGCAAGAACCTCAAGCCGAACGTCGACTACCCGTCCGGTCTCGCCTATCACCTGCTCGGCTTCGAGACGAGCGTGTTCACGCCGCTGTTCGTCGCGTCGCGCGTGCTCGGCTGGAGCGCGCACGTCATCGAGCAGCGCGAGGCGAACTCGCTGATCAGGCCGCTGAGCGAGTACGAGGGACCAGGGCTGCGGGATGTCCCGGCGGGCGGCTGAGCGGCGGGCGCCCGACCGCGGATAACGTGGGCCGATGCCCAACCGACTCGCCGACGCGATCAGTCCGTACCTGCGCTCGCACGCCGACAACCCCGTCGACTGGCGCGATTGGGGCGCCGAGGCGTTCGCCGAGGCCGCCCGCCGGGACGTGCCCGTGATGGTCTCGATCGGCTACTCGACCTGCCACTGGTGTCACGTCATGGCCCGCGAGAGCTTCAGCGACCCGGCGATCGCCGCGGTGCTGAACGACGGCCTCGTCGCGATCAAGGTCGACCGCGAGGAGCACCCCGACGTCGACGCGAGCTACCTGGCCGCCGCGTCCGCGTTCACGGAAGGGCTCGGCTGGCCGCTGACCTGCTTCGTCACGCCCGAGGGTCGCATGTTCTTCGCCGGCACGTATTTTCCGCCGCAGCCCGTCGGAGATCGGCCGTCCTTCCGTCAGGTGGTCGACGCCGTGCTCGAGGCGTGGACGACACGGCGGGCCGAGGTCGACCAGACGGCCGGAGCCGTCGCCGGGGCGCTGCGCGCATCCGCCGAGGAGGCGCGGCGCGCGTCGACCCCGCCGCCGACCCCGGCCGAGGTGGCACGCTCCGTCGCCGGCCTCGCGCCGTTCGAGGACACCCAGTTCGGCGGCTTCGGCGGCGCACCCAAGTTCCCCGTCGCGCCGACGCAGCTCATGCTGCTCGGGCAGGCGGCCGCGGGGGACGAGACCGCTCGGGGCCTCGCCGACCGGACCCTCCGCCGCATGGCGGCGTCGCCGCTCCGCGACCCGGTCGAGGGCGGGTTCTTCCGCTACGCGACCCGCCGCGACTGGGGCGACCCGCACTACGAGCGGATGCTCTACGACAACGCCCTGTTGTTGCAGGCGTACTCGCGGTTGGCCGCGCTCGAGGCCGGTGCCTGCGGTGTCGGCGCTGCCGGTGCGGCCGGTGCCGGTGGTGTCGTCGGTCCGGGGACGCTCTCGGCGGAGTCCGTGGCGACCGGCATCGCGGACTTCCTCCTGACCGTGCTGCGGACACCGCGCGGAGGCTTCGGCTCGGCGCAGGACAGCGAGAGCACCATCGACGGCCGGCGGGTCGAGGGCGGGTACTACGCGCTCGATGCCGCGAGCCGTGCTCGGCACGAGCGGCCTCCGGTCGACGACAAGGTGCTGACGGGCTGGAACGGCCTCGCGATCGGAGCGCTCGCCGAGGCCGGCGCCCGACAGGGGCGTCCCGACTGGGTGGATGCGGCCGTCGGCGCAGCAGACCTCCTCCTGGCCGAGCACGTCCGGGCCGACGGGCGTCTGCTGCGGGCCTCGACCGCGTCCGGGGTCTCGACCGCCGTCGCGACCCTCGAGGACTACGGGATGCTCGCCGGAGGCCTGCTCGCCCTCGCGACCGCGACGGGCCGCGTCGACTACGCCGTGGCCGCCCGCGGTCTGGTCGACGACTGTCTCGCCGCCGGGGCCGGTGCCGGTGCCGGTGCCGGTGGCGGGGTGTCGCACGGCCTCGCGTTCGCGGTGCCCGGCGGAGCCGATCCGCTGCTGACGGAACAGGGTGTCGCCGTCACCGCCGACCCGTCGGAGGGGGCCTACCCGTCGGGCATCAGTTCGATGGCGGCCGCGGCGCTGCTGCTGCACCAGCTGACGGGCGAGGCCCGCTATCGAGACGCGGCCGCCCGAGCGCTCGTCCCCGCGACCCTGCCTGCCCTCGACAACCCGCTCGCGTTCGGCACCACGTTCTCGCTGCTCTCGGCCCTGTCGCGCGAGTCGACGCAGCTCGTCGTCGTGCGACCCGTCGGGGCGCCCGACTCGGACCCACTGAGCGAGCGCGCCCGGCGCCTCCTCGGTCCGTCGACCGTCGCGGTCGTCCTCGACGAGCAGGAGGCGCGTGCGTTCTCCGACGCCGGCTTCTCCCTCCTCGAGGCGCGCACCTGCCTCGGCGGAACCCCGACGGCCTACCTCTGCCACGACTTCGTCTGCCGCCTGCCGCTCACCGACCCCGCCGCCCTCGACCGCGCCCTCCCGCTCTCGCTCTGACGGGGTGCCCCCTCTGACGGGGTGCCCCCTCTGACGGGGTGCCCCCCTCTGATCGAAGTGTCGCGTCGGGTGCATGTTCGCCCGGAACATGCGCCCAACGCGACACATCGTTGGGGAGGGGCGGGTCAGGCAGCGCCGTCGAGGGTGACGAGCGGGGAGTCGGGGTCCGCCGCCCACTCGTTCAGCGACCCGTCGTAGAGCGCGACGCGTTCGTGACCCGCCAGGGTCAGGGCGAGCGCGTCGGACGCGGCCGAGACCCCGGCACCGCAGTACACGACGACCAGGGAGTCGGTGGAGACGGACGGGAACGCCGAACGCAGTTCGCGCACCGGCCGGTACGTGTGCGCGTCAGCCGAGAGCAACTCGCTCGCGGGCACGCTGAAGCTGCCCGGGATGTGTCCGCGGCGCGAACGGCGACCCGGAGCCCCGGCGAACTCGCGGGCGGGGAGGGCGCAGACGAGCGTCGCGTCCTCGTCGCCGGCCACGACGCGTTCGACGAAACGCTTGTCGACCCAGGCGTCGCTGCGCTCCTCGGCGAGGAAGACCGACGGCTTGGGGGCCCGGTGCCCGCGGCGGATCGGACGGTCTTCGGCCACCCAGGTCGCGAATCCACCGTCGAGCACGGCGACGTCGTCGTACCCGAACGAGCGGAACAGCCACCAGAGACGTGACGCCCAGTGGCCCCCGGCCGAGTCGTAGACCACGACGGTCGTGTCGTTCGAGATGCCGAGCGCGCTCGCCGCGTTCTCGAACCGCTCCGTGTCGGGCCGGGTGAAGGGCAGGTCGGCATCGGTGTCGCTGAAGTCGTCGATCAGGTCGGCGAAGACGGCGTCGGGGACGTGCCCGGCCTCGGCGTACACGGCACGGCCCGACGCGTACCCGCGCGGAGTCGGCTCGGCGGCCCCGTCACCCAGCGAGTCGACGAGCACGGTGGCGTCGACGATCACGAGGTCGTCGGCGCCGATGTGGTCGGCGAGCCACTGGGTGGACACGATCGGAGCGGTCAGGACGGGAGGCATAGCGCCACGGTAACCTCGGCCGCCGTCATCGGCCAGAGGACTCGACATGAAGCGTCACGGATTCCGCCGGGCGACGGATGAGAACGCCGAACGGCCCAAACGGTGAACGGTCCAGGCGCCCCGCGCGTCAGCGGGCGAGCTTGCGTGCCGACACGACGCCGGTGTCGAAGCCCATCAGGTGCAGCCCGCCGTGGAACCTGGCGTGCTCGACCTTGATGCAGCGGTCCATCACGACGGCGAGGCCGTTCTCCTCGCCGTAGCGGGCCGCCTCCTCGTTGTAGATGCCGAGCTGCACCCAGACGGTCGGGGCGCCGACGGCGAGCACGTCGTCGATGACCGACGGGATGTCGCTGGCCTTGCGGAACACGTCCACGATGTCGGGGACCTCGGGCAGCGACGCGAGGTCGGGGTAGGCCCTCTGGCCGAGGATCGTGTCGGCGTTCGGGTTGACGAAGTAGACGCGCAGGTCGCTCGACTGCTGCAGGTAGGTGCCGACGAAGTAGCTCGACCGGGTCGGGTTCGGCGAAGCACCGACGATCGCCACGCTGCGGGCACGGCGCAGGATGGCCTGTCGCTCGCGCGCCGTCGGGCCCACCCAGGTGCGCTGGGACTTCAGCAGCTTGGCGAGCGGGCTGCTCGCCGGCAGCTCGCACGTGAGGCCGTTGCTGAGCTGCGTCGTGACCGTGCCGGCCTCCACGTCCGTGCCTGCGGTCGTGCTCATCGTGGTCACTCGCCTTTCGCCGCGGCGTCGAGCGCCTGGTCGAGATCGTAGATGATGTCGTCGGCGTCCTCGATGCCGACGCTGATGCGCACCGAGCCGGGCAGCACACCGGCGTCGACGAGCTGCTGCTCGGAGAGCTGCGCGTGCGTGGTCGACCCGGGGTGGATCACGAGCGTCTTCGCGTCGCCGATGTTCGCGAGATGGCTGGCGAGCTCGACGGACTCGATGAACGTCTTGCCGGCCGCCCGGCCCCCGGCCAGCTCGAACGTGAACACCGAGCCGGGCCCCTCGGGCAGGTACTTCAGGGCACGGTCGTGGTGCGGGTGCTCGGGGAGCCCGGCCCAGCGCACCCGCTCGATGCGGGGGTCGGCGTCGAGCCACTCGGCGACGCGGCGGGCGTTCTCGACATGCGCGCGCATCCGGTACGGCAGCGTCTCGACGCCCTGCGCGAGCAGGAAGGCCGAGTGCGGCGCGAGCGACGGGCCGATGTCACGGAGCTGCTCCGCGCGCAGCCGGGTCAGGAAGGCGTACTCGCCGAAGTTGCCCGACCAGTTGATGCCGCCGTAGCTCGGCACGGGCTGGTCGAACAACGGGAACCGCTCGGTGTCCCAGTCGAAGCGGCCCGACTCGACGACGACGCCGCCGAGTGTCGTGCCGTGACCGCCCAAGAACTTCGTCGCCGAGTGCACGACGACGTCGGCGCCCCATTCGATCGGCCGGTTGAGGTACGGCGTCGCGATGGTCGAGTCGACGATCAGGGGCAGTCCGTGAGCGTGTGCGACCTCGGCGAGGCCCTCGAGATCGGCGATCTCGCCGGACGGGTTGGCCACGGTCTCGACGAACACGAGCTTCGTCTCGGGGCGGATCGCGGCCGCGTAGTCGGCCGGGTCGGACGACTGCACGAACGTCGTGTCGACGCCGAAGCGGCGCAGCGTGACGTCGAGCTGGGTGATCGACCCGCCGTACAGGTTCGCGCTCGCGACGATGTGGTCGCCCGCGCCCGCGAGCGTGGCGAACGTGATGAACTGCGCGCTCAGGCCGCTGGCCGTGGCGACGGCGCCGAGTCCGCCCTCGAGGCTCGCGACGCGCTCCTCGAACGCGGCCGTCGTCGGGTTGGCGAGTCGGCTGTAGACGTTGCCGTACTTCTGCAGGGCGAACCGGGCCGCCGCGTCGTCGGTGTCGTCGAAGACGAACGCCGACGTCTGATAGATCGGCAGCGCCCGCGCTCCCGTCGTCGCATCGGGGATGTTGCCCGCGTGGATCGCCCGCGTGCGGAAGCCGTACTCACGATCTGCCATGCGCCCACGCTACTTGTCGCGCGTCACGCGGCGACGCGTCGCGTAACAATACGCAAGGAGGCACGGTGCCGGTCGGACGAGAAATCTCGCGTCCCGGGGAGTGTTACTTCCAGCTCGGAATCCAGTAGTGGATGCGGATGAAGTCCCAGTTCTCGAGCTGCGCCGTCCAGAGCGGATAGAAGAACACGCTGACCGCGATGCTGACGACGAGCAGGATCGTCACGACGCCGATCCCGCTCAGGCGACGGTCGGGGTCGTCGGTGCGTCTGCCGAGGATCACCCCGAACGTCGCGGCGAGCGCCAGCAGCAGATAGGGCTCGAACGAGATCGTGTAGAACTGGAAGATCGTGCGGTCGGCATACGCCAGCCAGGGCAGGTAGCCCGCGCCCACGCCGAGCAGGATCAGCCCGTACCGCCACTCGCGGTACCGCACGAGCCGGTACAGCAGGTAGCCGCAGGCGAGCACGGCCAGGTACCAGATCAGCGGGTTCGCGATCGAGGTGATCGCCTCGCCGCAGCGGGTGACGTCGCAACCGTTCTGCCCGAGGTCCGACCCCTGGTAGTACATGCTCGTCGGTCGCAGCATCAGCAGCCACGTGAACGGGTTGGCCTGGTAGGCGTGCGGCGTGTGCAGGCCCACGTTGAATGCGTAGACGCCGCTCTGGTAGTGCCAGAAGTTCTGGAACGCGTCGGGGACCCAGGCCAGCGCACCCGTCCATCGCGTGCCTCCTTGTTCGATCCAGTGGCGGTCGTAGCCGCCGCTCGTGACGAACCAGCCGGTCCACGTCGCGAGGTAGGCGAGGGCGGCGATGGGCACGGTGAGCAGGAAGCTCACGGGTGCCTGCTTCAGCAGCGTGCCGGTCGCCCAGAACTCGACACCGGCGCGACGTCGGGCGAGCCCGTCGACGACGACCGTGTACAGCGCGAAGAACGCCAGGAAGTAGAGGCCGTTCCACTTGACGCCGGTCGCGAGACCGCACATCAGGCCGGCGGTGACCAGCCACGGGCGGGCCCAGAGCGCGGGGCCCCAGGCGAGATCGCGGCCCCGTTCGCGGCGATGCGCGATCCAGCGGTCGAGTCTCCGCGCGCTCTGCCGCCGGTCGAGCATGACGGCCGCGAACGCGAGAAGACCGAAGAACATGACGAAGTTGTCGAGCAGGGCGACGCGCGACATGACGATCGCGTGCCCGTCGATCGCCATCAGGAACCCGGCGAGCGTGCCGAGCATCGTCGACTTGAACAGGTACGTGCCGATCAGCGCGACGAGCAGCACGGCCAGGACGCCGACGACCACGGTCGCGACCCGCCAGCTGGCCGGGTTCTCGGGGCCGAACACAGCCATGCCGAGACCGATCAGCCATTTGCCGAGAGGGGGGTGCGCGACGAACGACGGGTTGGTCAGGAATCCGTCGACGCCGCCCTTCGCGAACGTCGCGTCGTAGTCGGTCGGCCACGAGCCCTCGTAGCCGAGGTTGTGCAGCGACCACGCGTCCTTGACGTAGTACGTCTCGTCGAACACGAGCGTCGCGGGGTGGTTGAGGTGCCAGAGACGGAGCAGGGCCGCCAACACGGTGACCGCGAGCGGGCCCGCCCAGGCCCACACGCGCCTCCTGGTCGGGGTGCGCAGCACGCGGCCCCACCAGGCGTCGAGCCGGGTCAGCGGGCGGCCCGCGGCATGCGACGCGGGCGTCTCGGACGTCGCGGGTGCGTCCGGTGTCGCGGCCGTCGCGGTCGATCCGACCAGCGTGTCGAAGTCGCGCTCGGCCCGGTCGGTCATCGGGCCATCGTAGCCAGTCGCGCCCTGGCTCTCGGCCGGGGTCGTCGGTCGCCCACTCGCCGGGGGACAATGGTCCGGTGATCGTTCTCGCCGCGACCCCCATCGGCAATCTCGGCGACGCCTCGGCGCGGCTGATCGAGGCCCTCGGCAACGCCGAGATCGTGGCCGCCGAAGACACGCGCACCGCCATCCACCTGATGCGCGCGCTCGGCGTCGAGAACCGCCCGCGCCTCATCGCCCTGCACGAGCACAACGAACGCGAGAAGGCGAGCGAGATCGTCGAGCTGGCCCGCACGTCGGACGTGATCGTGCTGACCGACGCCGGCATGCCCGCCATCAGCGACCCCGGGTTCCCGCTCGTCGAGGCCGCGGCCGCCGCCGGGGTGACCGTGACGTCGATCCCCGGGCCGAGCGCCGTCCTCACCGCGCTCGCCGTCTCGGGCCTGCCGACCGACCGCTTCAGCTTCGAGGGGTTCCTCCCGCGCAAGCAGGGCGACCGGCTGCGCGTGCTGACGGCCCTCGCCGACGAACGCCGCACCATGGTCTTCTTCGAGTCGCCGCACCGGCTCGGCGACTCGCTCGCCGACGTCGTCACCGCCCTCGGCGCCGACCGACGAGTCGTCGTCTGCCGCGAGCTGACCAAACTGCACGAGGAGGTGCGGCGCGGCACCGCCGCCGAGCTCGCGCTCTGGGCCGCCGACGGCTCCCGCGGCGAGATCTGCATCGTCGTCGACGGGGCACCCGAGCGCGTGGTCGACCTCGCCGCCGGTCTGGCCCAGGTGCAGTCCCTCGTCCGCGACGGATCGCGGCTGAAGGAGGCCGCGGCCGACGTCGCCGAGGCCACGGGCCTGTCGAAGCGCGATCTGTACCAGGCGGCGCTCGCCGCGCGCGCCTAGTCCTGTCTCGGTAGGGCGAACGTCAGGTCGCTGAGCGCAGGATGGCAGCAGGCCCCGTGCGGGCCGTCCTCCACGACGAACAGGAGCCCCCGATGAAAGCAGTCCGTTTCGAGCAGTACGGCGATCTCGACCAGTTGACCGTGGAGGACGTCCCGAAACCCCGCGCCGCCCCCGGCGAGGTCGTGGTCGCCGTCCGGGCTGCCGGCCTGAACCCCGGTGAATCGGCGATCCGCGAGGGGCTCATGGACTCCGTCTACCCTGCGACGTTCCCGTCCGGTCAGGGCACCGATTTCTCGGGTGTGGTCGACGAGGTCGGCGAGGGCGTGGAGGAGTGGAAGGTCGGCGACGAGGTCGTGGGCTGGGCGACCCGGTCGTCGCAGGCGGAGTTCGTCGCCGTGCCGCACGACCACCTCGTGGCCAAGCCCGACAACATCCCGTGGGAGGTCGCCGGCAGCATCAGCGTCGCCGGTCCGACCGCCTACGCCGCGCTCCGGGCCGTGCGCGCCACCGAGGGCGACACCGTCGTCATCGCGGCCGCGGCCGGCGGTGTCGGGGTGCTCGCCGCCCAGCTCGCGAAGCTCGGTGGCCTGACCGTGATCGGCACGGCCAGCGAGCACAACCACGACTTCCTCCGCAATCTGGGCGTCGTCCCCGTCACCTACGACGACGGGCTCGTCGAGCGCATCCGCGAGCTGGCCCCGCAGGGGGTCGACGCGTACCTCGACTGCTTCGGCCACGGCAACGTCGAGACCGCGTTGGAGCTCGGCGTCGCCCCCGACCGCATCAACACGATCATCGACTTCGACGCCGTCGAGAAGCACGGGGTGAAGGCCGAGGGGTCGGCGCAGGCCACGTCGCAGGCGGTGATGGCCGAGCTGCTCGGGCTGATCGCCGAGACGAAGCTGATGGTGCCGATCGAGGCCGTCTTCCCGCTCGACCACATCCGCGACGCGTTCCGCGAGCTCGAGGAACGCCACGGTCGCGGCAAGTACGTCGTCGGCATCGACGTCGTCGAGTACCCGGGCGAGCGCGAGGGCGAGCGGGCCGGGGCGGACGACCGCAGCGACCAGGCGAGCTGACCGCGCGACGCGACCCGCGCCTCCTCGTGGTCGTCCTCGACCCTCAGGAGGCGCGGGCCGGGTCCCACGCTCGTGTCACGCTGTCGGAGGCCGCCTCTAAGATGGTCGTCATGCCCGCCGGCGACTCCTTCTTCATCGCGACACCCATCTTCTACGTCAACGACGTGCCGCACATCGGTCACGCCTACACCGAGGTCGCCGCCGACGTGCTCGCGCGCTGGCACCGTCAGCGGGGCGACGACGCCTGGCTGCTGACCGGCACCGACGAGCACGGGCAGAAGATCCTCCGCACCGCGACGAGCCACGGTGTCACGCCGCAGCAGTGGGCCGACGACCTCGTCGACCGTGCCTGGAAGCCGCTGCTCGAGACCGTCGACATCGCGAACGACGACTTCATCCGCACCACGGACGAGCGCCACGAGCGCGGCGTGCAGCTCTTCCTGCAGAAGCTGTACGACGACGGCTACATCTACCAGGGCGAGTTCGAGGGCTTCTACTGCGTCGGCTGCGAGGAGTACAAGCAGCCGAGCGACCTGGTCGACGGCACGGGTCCGTTCGAGGGCCAGCAGGTCTGCGCGATCCACAGCATCCCGGTCGAGGTGCTGCAAGAGAGCAACTATTTCTTCCGGATGAGCGACTTCGAGCAGCGCCTCCTCGACCTCTACGAGTCGCAACCCGACTTCGTGCAGCCCGACAACGTGCGCAACGAGATCGTGCAGTTCGTCAAGCAGGGTCTCCGCGACCTGTCCATCTCGCGTCAGTCGTTCGACTGGGGCGTCAAGGTGCCGTGGGACGAGAAGCACGTCGTCTACGTCTGGTTCGACGCCCTGCTCAACTACGTCACCGCGATCGGCTACGGCGTCGACGACGACGAGTTCCAGCGCCGCTGGCCGGCCGTGCAACTCGTCGGCAAGGACATCGCGCGGTTCCACGCCGTCATCTGGCCCGCCATGCTGATGGCCGCCGGCCTGCCCGTGCCGAAGAACGTGTTCGGCCACGGCTGGCTCCTCGTCGGCGGCGAGAAGATGTCGAAGTCGAAGCTGACCGGCATCGCGCCGCAGCAGATCACCGAGGTCTTCGGGTCGGACGCGTTCCGCTACTACTTCATGCGGGCCATCACGTTCGGTCAGGACGGCAACTTCAGCTGGGAGGACATCGCGGCCCGCTACCAGGCCGAACTCGCGAACGGCTTCGGCAACCTGGCGTCGCGCATCACGGCCATGGTCACGCGCTACTTCGACGGCGTCGTGCCGGTCATCGGCGAGCAGACCGACGCCGACCTCGCCATCCGCGAGATCGAGCTGCGGGTCACCGCCGCCGCCGACGCGGCCATCGACCGGTTCGCCATCAACGAGGCGCTCGCCTCCATCTGGGAGCTGGTCGACGCCCTCAACGGCTACATCACCGAGCAGCAGCCCTGGGTCCTCGCGAAAGACGAGGCACAGCGCGAGCGTCTCGGGACGGTGCTCGGCACCGCGTTGCGCGGCCTCGGCACCCTGACGGTGCTGCTCTCGCCGTTCATCCCGGTCGCCACGCACACGCTCTGGGCGTCCATCGGCCAGGGCGAGCTCACGAGCCAGCCGGTCGACCGCGCGGCCGAGTGGTCGTCCGCTCCGAACGTCGTGCCGCTCGAGGCGGGGCTCTTCCCCCGTGTCGAGCAGCCCGAGCCGGCCGTATGACCGACGCCTCCTCGCCGACGGGCGATGCCGCGCACGTCCGACACCGCGCCTCCACCGAGTCCGGTGGGCAGAAGCGCGACCTGACGTACCCGCCGAGCCCCGAGGCGCTCGTCGTCCCGGTGTACGACAACCACACGCACCTCGAGATCGCCGACGGGGTCGGCGACGACGGCGACGGCCCGGTCGAGTACCGCGAGCACCTCGACCGCGCCTCGGCGGTCGGTGTCCGCGGGGTCGTGCAGGTCGGCACCGACCTCGAGACGTCGCGCTGGTCGGCCGAGATCGCCGCCCGCGAGCCCCGCGTGCTCGCGGCCGTCGCACTGCACCCCAACGAGGCCCCGCGGCTCGCCGCCGAGGGGCTGCTCGACGCGGCCCTCGCCGAGATCGACGAACTGGCCGCCCGGCCGCGCGTGCGCGCCATCGGCGAGACCGGTCTCGACTTCTTCCGCACGGGCGAGGACGGCCGGGCCGCCCAGCTCGACTCGTTCAGGGCGCACATCGAGATCGCGAAGCGCCATGGTCTCGCGCTGCAGATCCACGACCGGGACGCGCACGACGACGTGGTCGATCTGCTGCTCGAGGTCGGTCCTCCCGAGAAGGTCGTCTTCCACTGCTTCAGCGGGGGCCCCGAGCTCGCTTCCATCTGCGCCGAGCACGGCTGGTACGCGTCGTTCGCCGGCACGGTCACGTTCAAGAACGCCCAGCCGCTGCGCGACGCCCTCGTGCAGCTGCCGCGCAACCTGATCATGGTCGAGACCGACGCGCCCTATCTGACACCGACGCCGTTCCGCGGTCGGCCGAACGCGCCCTACCTGATCCCGTTGACGCTGCGGTCGATGGCCGAGACGATCGGCACCGACGTGTCGATGCTCGCGGCCCAGATCTCGTCGACCACCGAGCTCGTCTACGGCGGCTGGGACACCGAGCCGGTCACGGTCGAGGGCTGATGGCGCGCTCGACCCTGCTCGGCCCCGCCGAGATCCGCGACCTCGCCGAGATGCTCGGCATCCAGCCCACCAAGAAGCTCGGGCAGAACTTCGTGCACGACGCGAACACCGTGCGGCGCATCGTCGCGGCGTCGGGGGTGTCCGCGGGCATGAGCGTCGTTGAGATCGGCCCCGGCCTCGGCTCGTTGACGCTCGGCCTGCTCGAGGCCGGTGCGAGCGTCACCGCCGTCGAGATCGACAAGCGGCTCGCCGAGCAGTTGCCGAAGACCGTCGCGCTGCTGCAGCCGGCGGCCGACCTCTCGGTCATCGTCGACGACGCCATGCGCGTCGTGGCCCTGCCGTCGAGCCCCACGCACCTCGTCGCGAACCTGCCGTACAACATCAGCGTGCCGGTGCTGCTGCACTTCCTCGAGCACTTCGCGTCGTTGGAGCGCGGGCTCGTCATGGTGCAGGCCGAGGTCGGTCTGCGGCTCGCCGCCGAACCGGGGTCGAAGATCTACGGCGCCCCGAGCATCAAGGCCGCCTGGTACGGCGAGTTCTCGACCGCCGGGCAGGTCAGTCGACAGGTCTTCTGGCCGGTGCCGAACGTCGACAGCATCCTGGTCGCGTTCGACCGGCGCGAGCCCCGCGGCACCGAGGCCGAACGCCTCGCGACGTTCGAACTCGTCGACGCCGCCTTCCAACAGCGCCGCAAGATGCTGCGCCAGTCGCTCTCGACGGTGTTCGGCTCGTCGGCCGAGGCGTCGGCTGCGTTGGAGCAGGCCGGGCTGGCTCCGACCGAACGGGGCGAGCAGCTCACGGTCGACGACTTCCTGGCGATCGCGCGGGTCAGCGCGGCGTCCTGAGCCGATGAGCGGCGAGTCGCGGGGCAGGCCCTCGGCGGGTTCTGCCCGAGCCGGCCGTCTCAGTGACGCGCGTCTCGCCTCGGGGACGGGACGGAGCGCCTCCCAGTGGTTCGCGATCCTTGACGGACTCGGGGCGAACCGGTGGTCGCACGCCCAGATCGCGGCCCGGCTCGAGGACGAGTACGAGGTGCCCCGCTGGTGGGCGCAGGGCATCACGGTCAGCTACGAGCAGGCCCGCGGGCTGAGTGTGCCGGGGCAGCAGCCCGACGGCACGTACCGCGTCACGGTGAGCCGCAGCCGACGAGCGGGGCCGCTCGAGCTGTTCGAGCGTGCGCTCGGCCCGGTCGCGAGGTATGCGGGCGGCGACCCCTCGTCGTCGAGTCGTGCGGCCGCGGGCCCGTCGGCGACGTGGACGCTCGGAGCGGGGGAGTCGCTGCTCCTCGCCGTGCTGCCGGCCCACGGCGACGCCTGCGCGGTCACGCTGACGCAGAGCGGTCTCCGCCTCCCGGAGCGCATGCAGCCCGTCGAGGACGCCCTCACGGCCCTGCTCACCGCGCTCCCCTGACCCGCCTCCCTCGAGTCCTTCCCCTCAAGTCACGTCGTCGAGGCAGGGGCTTCGCCCTCTCCAACGATGTGACCCGTCGGGTCGATGTTTCGCGCAGACATCAACCGGACGGGTCACATCGTTTGGGGGGAGGGAGAGGGACAGGGCGAGGGGAAATGGGCTTCGCCCTCCCCAACGATGTGACCCGTCGGGTCGATGTTTCGCGCAAACATCAGCTGGTCGGGTCACATCGTTCGGGGGGAGGGGAGGGACAGGGCGAGGGGAAATGGGCTTCGCCCTCCCCAACGATGTGACCCGTCGGGTCGATGTTTCGCGCAAACATCAGCCGGTCGGGTCACATCGTTTGGGGGGGAGGGGAGGAGGGGCGACGGGCGGAAGAGGAGGCGGTGCGAGGGTAGGTGCGTCCGGTACGGGGAGCCGGGCGCGCTAGGTTGGAGGCATGACCTCCGTGGCCGCTCCGACCGTGGTCCACACACGCGCGCCCGGCAAGATCAACGTGTTCCTTGCCGTGGGCGATCTGCAGGACGACGGGTACCACGAGCTCGCGACCGCCTACCAGGCCGTCTCGCTGTACGAAGACGTCCGGGCCCGCGCCTCCGACACGTTCAGCGTCAGGTTCAGCGGCGGCATCGACGTGAGCGGGGTGCCCGTCGACGGGAGCAATCTCGCGATCCGGGCCGCGCGCCTCCTCGCGTCGACCACCGGTTACCGCGGTGGCGTCGCCCTCAGCATCGAGAAGAACGTCCCCGTCGCGGGCGGCATGGGCGGGGGGTCCGCCGACGCGGCCGCGACACTGCTCGCCTGCGACGCGCTCTGGGGCACGGGTCTCAGCCGCGACGACCTGCTGCACCTGTCGGCCGAGCTCGGAGCCGACGTCCCGTTCGCGTTCGCGGGCGGCACGGCGATCGGCACGGGCCGCGGCGACGAGCTCAGCCCGGCCCTGGCCAAGGGCAGTTTCCAGTGGGTGCTCGCCCTCGCCGACTTCGGGCTCTCGACGCCCACGGTGTATCACGAGCTGGACGAGCATCGGCGGCGTCACTCCGGCGACATCTCGCCCGTCCGTCAGCCGGTCGTCGATGCCGGAGTGCTCCAGGCCCTCCGCGCCGGCGACCCGGGCATGCTCGCCGATTCGATGCACAACGACCTGCAGGCGCCGGCGCTGCACCTCGAACCGGGACTCTCCGACGTGCTCGAGCTCGGCGAACGGAACGGCGCCCTGGCCGGGGTCGTGTCGGGGTCGGGGCCGACCGTGGCCTTCCTCGCGCCCGATCTCGACGGTGCGCTCGAACTGCAGATCGCGTTGAGCGCGGCACGCCTGTCGGTCGTCCGCGCGACCGGCCCGGTGCACGGCGCGCGCATCGTCGGCGACTGACGCGCCTCAGCGCTCAGCGCTCAGCGCTCAGCGTTCAGCGCCTCAGCGCGTCAGCGCGTCAGCGCGTGAACTTCAGCACGTTCGTGCGGGTGAGCTTCCATTCGTGGTCGAGGTGGAACCCGCGCGCAGTGAGGTCCGCGGTCACACGCGGTCGCCAGTCCTGCTTGTTGCTCGTGATCAGGTAGACGACGTCGAGCGAGTCGGTCGCCGAGATCGTGCTCTCGAGGGAGGCCTGGGTCTCCCAGAGGGTGTTGTTCTCGGCGCCCGTCTTCAGCAGGGTGAAGTCGGACATGCCCTGGAACGGCGCCGGATACATCTCGGCGATGATGCGCGAGGTCGCCTTGGGGTGGCGCCGCACCGGGCCGTAGACGACACCCTCCGTCGTGCCCTCCGGCTCTGCGGCACGCTGGGTCGCGATGAGGTCGGCGACCTGGTTCCAGGCGCTCGAGTCCTTCGCCTCGGGCTCGCGCTGCTCGACGTAGCCGGGCGCCGAGAGGGCGACGCCGCCGATCAGGACGAGGGCGATCAGGCTGCGCCAGCGCACGGCGGCGAGGCCCGCGCCCATGACGAGCGCGACGGCGGGCGTGCCGAACGTCAGGTAGCGAGGCGAGTACAGGGGGGTGGCGACGACCGATTCGAGCACGAGGCCGACGGTCGGCACGATCATCCAGGGCAGGGCCACCGCCAACACGGACGGCTGCGACGCCGGGCGATCGGCGCCGAGGCGGCGCGTCACCAGCACCGAGACCACGATGCCGGCCGCGACGAGCAGCCAGCCGAAGAGCGCGAAGGGCGAGTTCTGATAGAACCACTGCGTCACGAGCACCTGGTTGATCGTGGCGAAGCTCGGCTTCGGGATCCAGCCGACCTGCCCGGTCTGCAGCATCGAGCCGACCGAGATCGGCAGACTGGCGACGGCGGCGACGGCGGCTCCGACGAACCAGGCGATGAGCGATCGACGCGCGGTGGCGACCGACTCGCCCGCGCCTCCTTCGGTCTCTCGATCGAGGCGCTGGGCACGGCGCGCGAGCAGCAGCAGGGTCACGCCGTGGCCGATGATGACGAGGGCGAGGTACAGGAAGACGGCGACCGACAGCACGCTGAAGACGGCGTAGGCGACCCACCAGCGGCGTGACGAGCGACGCAGCGCCGTGACGAGCACGAGCGTGGTGGCCACGGCCAGCAGGGCCGAGATCGAGTACGAGCGCCCCTCGGAGCCCATCCACGTCACCCGCGGGATCATGCAGAACAGCAGACCCGCGACGACACCGGTGCGACGGTTCACGAGCACCTTGCCGAGCACGACGACGAGGGCGGCGGCGATGCCCGTCGCGAAGACGCTCGGCATCCGCAGCGAGATCGGTGAGTAGGGGAACACGTCGAACCAGACGTGCATGAACGCGTAGTACGTCGCGTGGACGATGTCGACCGACTGGATCAGCCGCCAGAGCTCGCCCCACGACCGCGTCGCCGACGTGACGGTGGCCGCCTCGTCGTACCAGACCGACGGCACTCCCATGAAGGCGAACGAGGCCGCGGCGGCCACGAGGCCGATCACGACCGCGTCGAGGTGACGGAAGGTGCGGACGCGACCCCACCAGGAGGCGCGGCCGGCGGGCGAAGGAGGCGCGGTTACAGTGGACGGATTCGCCCGTCCGGGCTGGAGGAGGTTCGTCATGTCGTCTCTGCCCCCTCTCGTGTCGTCTGATGCGATTCCGGCGGCACCGGAATCAGGGCCCGACCCGAGCAGCATCCGCTACTCGCGGAGTGTCCGGCTGCCGGGCTTCGGCTTGGCGGCACAGGGCCGGTTGTCGCACGCACGCGTGGTCGTGGTGGGAGCCGGGGGACTCGGCGCACCAGTGATCCAATATCTCGCAGCCTCCGGTGTGGGAACGCTGGGAATCGTCGACGACGACGCGGTGGACGAGTCGAATCTACAGCGTCAGCTCCTGTTCGGCCCCGCGCAGCTCGGTGTGCCGAAGGCGAGGGCCGCCGCCGAGTGGGTGCGGGCGCAGAACCCCGACGTGACCGTGCGGGTGCACGCGACCCGGCTGACGGAGGCGACGGCGGAACTGTTCGACGACTACGACCTGGTCGTCGACGGCAGCGACTCGTTCGACACGTGCTACGTCGTGTCCGATGCGGCGGCCGAACGGGGTCTGCCGGTCGTGTGGGGGAGCGTCTCGCGGTTCGACGGCCAGGTGAGCGTGTTCTGGGACGCGGCGCCCGACGGTCGGGGCGTCGACTACCGCGACCTGCACCCGAGCCCGCCGGCGTCGGGCTGGGACGAGTCGTGCGCCGACGTCGGCGTGCTGTCGCCCCTCTGCGGCCTCGTCGGCTCGACCATGGCCTCCGAGGTGGTGAAGCTCGTCACGGGCGTGGGCGAGCCCCTGCTCGGCCGGGTGGTCACGGTGGACGCCGCGGCCGGATCGTGGCGCGAGAGCCGCCTGCGGCGTGCTCCCGACAAGGAGGCGCGGCGCCGGGCGTCGATCCCGTCTCGCGACGTCAGCACCCCCGGGGCCGAGACCGCAGGCGTCTCCATCGGCGCCGACGTGACGGCGGACGATCTCGCGACCCGGCTCGCGGCCCGAGGCGCGGGAACACCCGGGGCGGACTTCGTGCTGCTCGACGTCCGCGAGCCCGACGAGCACGACTTCGCCCACATCGCCGGGGACGTCGTGGCACCCGGCTTCGGCACGCGCACCCTCCAACGGCCCGACCTGGACCGGGCCGTGCCGGTCGTCACCTATTGCGCGCGTGGCCCGCGTGCGCGTGCCGCCGCCGAGTTGCTCGCCGCCGAGGGGTACGACGTGCGGGTGCTGCACGGCGGGATGCTCGGCTGGACGCTCGCGGGGCGCGGCCCGGCGGCTGCGGCAGGCTAGACATGCGGGAAGGGACGAGACGCTGCCGGGCCCGGCGGTGTCTCGTCCCTTTTCCCGTGCGACGTGGGTGCGGCGGCGCGGCCTAGCCGCCGGCGAACGGCGGCATCACGTCGATGACCGCACCGTCGGCGACGAGCAGCTCGCGGTCGCGCGTCGTCAGCCCGTCGACGAGGAACGAGCAGCGCAGCAGCAGCTCGCGGAACTCCGCCGCCGACATCCCCTCGACCGGGCGCACGGAGGCGAGGAAGGCCCCGACCCGCGGCAGGCCCTCGACGGTCACGACCTGCTCGTCGAGGCCGGTCGCCGCGCGGGCCGCCGCGAAGAAGCGCAGCGTCACCGTCGTCGAGGTGCCGTCGCGCAGTTCCGACGTCGCGACCGTGCTGCCCGGGGTGCTCTGGATCGTCACGCTCAGCCTCCGATGGCGCTCATGGTGCGGTCGGGCTGGACGAAGTCGGGGTCGGCGAGGCCGTGCCCGGCCGGCTTCGCCCACATCGCACCGCGCCAGAGCTCGGCGAGGTCGTCGTCGCTCGCCCCGTCGCGCAGAGCGTCGCGGAGACCGGTCTCGGTGTGCGAGAACAGGCAGCTGCGCACGCTGCCCTCGGCCGTCAAGCGTGTGCGACGGCAGTCGTCGCAGAACGGCTCGGTGACCGACGCGATGATGCCGACGCGACCCGCGAGATGGGCGTCGGCGGCGTGGCGCGGGTGGACGTCGAACAACTCGGCAGGCGCCCCGTCGCGCGGCTCAACGGCCGTCGTGAGGTCGAAGCGGTCGGCGAGCAGACCGCGGACGTCGCGGGCCGTGATGAAGGAGGCGCGGTCCCAGCTGCGATCGGCGTCGAGGGGCATCTGTTCGATGAAACGCAGCTCGTGGCCGTTCTGCAACGCCCAGGCGAGCAGCTCGGGTGCCTCGTGGTCGTTGACGCCGGGCAGCAGCACCGCGTTGATCTTGACCGGGGTGAGCCCGGCGGCGGCGGCCGCGTCGACGCCGGCCAGCACGCGGTCGAGGAAGGGCCGCCGCGTGACCTGCATGAACGTCGCGGCGTGCAGCGAGTCGAGCGACACGTTGACCCGGTCGAGGCCGGCGTCGGCCAACGACCGGGCTCGCTCGGCGAGGCCGATCGCGTTCGTGGTCAGCGAGACCTCGGGGCGCGGCTCGAGCGCGGCGACCCGCGAGATGATCTCGACCAGGTCGCGGCGGAGCAACGGCTCGCCGCCGGTGAAACGCACCTGACGCACACCGAGGTCGCGCACGGCGATGCCGACGACGCGCACGATCTCGTCCGCCGACAGGGCCTGATCGCGGGGCAGCGCGGGCAGCCCCTCGGCCGGCATGCAGTACGTGCAGCGCAGATTGCACTTGTCGGTCAGGGAGACCCGCAGGTCGGTGGCGACACGCCCGAAGCGGTCGAGCAGCCCGGTCGCCTCGGCGGGCCGGGGTGGCAGCGCGGTGTCGACGGTCGCACCGGGCGCGCGGCCGGGCATCGCGGGCAATCCGAGCGAAACCGTCATCTGGCAAGGCTAAGCGATGCCACCGACGTCGGCACCCGTTCTCACACCGCTCGGTCAGCGGATGACGACCCGATCGGGGTCGATGACGATGTGCGCGGGGCGACCCGGCTCGAGCCCCTGGCCGCCGACGGACGCCAGGGGTGCCTCGACCGTCACCTCCCGACCACCGCGCTCGGTGGCGACCGTGACCGCGAGGCGCGACAGCCGCTGCTCGACCCGGACGACCCGGACGGCGATCGCGCCCTCCGCCTGCGCCGGGGCGAACGTGACCGCATCGATCGGGACGACGACGCGCGACGGCCCGGTCGCGGCCCGCGGCGAGGACGAGCGCACCACGAGCCCGTCCGCGATCCGGGCGACCGCCCCGCCGGCCCCACCAGGCAAGCCGGCCGAGCCGGCCGAGCCAGCCGAGCCAGCCGAGCCAGGCAAGCCAGACAAGCCAGCCGAGCCAGCCGAGCCAGACAAGCCAGCCGAGCCAGACAAGCCAGCCGAGCCCGCCCCGCCAGCCCCGTCACCCGTCTCCTCGGGCACCCAGAACGCCGCCCCCGTCAGGCTCGCCGCGTACGACGTGAACGGGTCGAGCAGCACCTCGGTCGGTGCGCCGGTCTGGACGACGGCGCCCCGCTCGAGCACGATCAGGTCGTCGGCCAGGGCGACCGCGTCCACGGGGTCGTGTGTCACGAGCACCGTCGCCCCGCCGAACTCGCGCAGCACCGAGCCGAGCGCCGCACGGACCTGCCCGCGCGACTCCGCATCGAGCGCCGCGAGCGGTTCGTCGAGCAGCAGCAGGCGCGGTTCCGACGCGAGGGCCCGGGCGACGGCCACGCGTTGCGCCTGCCCGCCCGACAGCTCTCCCGGTCGGCGGTCGGCGAACTCGGCGAGGCCCACTCGCGCGAGCTCCCTGTGGGCCGCGGCCCGCGCCTCCTGACGGGGTCGCCCCCGGGCCCGCAGACCGAACGCGACGTTCTCGACGGCGCTGAGGTGCGGGAACAGCCGATACCCCTGGAAGACGGTGCCGATCCGTCGCTCGGGCACCGGCACGTGCCGTGGCGGTTCGGCGCCCATGTCGTCGAGTGTGCGGCCGTCGAGATCGACGCGTGCCCGGGCGGGCCGGACGAGCCCGGCGAGTGCCGAGAGCAGCGTCGACTTGCCGGCTCCGTTGGGGCCGATCAGACAGAGCACCCGCCCCGGAGGCACGGCGAACGACGCCGAGACCTCGAACGCCGGTCGCGTCACGGCCAGATCTACGTGCAGCCCTCCCGCGGACGGCGCACGTTCCCCCGCACCCCGGGCAGCGGAGGGCCCCGCCGCCCGCGAACGGCTCACCTCGCCCCCGTCGTCAGCCAGCGGTCGCGCAGCAGCAGGAGCACGGTGACGCCGACGCCGAGCAGCAGCAGCGAGATGGCGATGGCGGTCTCGGGGTCGTTCTGCTGCGCCAGGTACACGCTCGTCGGCAGGGTCTGGGTGCGTCCGGGGAAGGTGCCGGCGAACGTGATCGTCGCGCCGAACTCGCCGAGTGCGCGGGCGAAGCAGAGCACCGCTCCGGCCGTCACCCCGGGCGCGACGAGCGGCACCGTGACCCGTCGGAAGGTGTACCAGCGAGACGCGCCGAGACTCGCGGCCGCCTGGTCGAGACCGTGGTCGACGCCGCGGAGGGCCCCTTCGACGGCTAAGACGAGGAACGGCATGGCGACGAACGTCTGGGCGATCACGACGGCGCCCAGCGTGAACGGGATGGTGACGCCGACCAGGGCGTCGAGCGGCCGGCCCAGCAGCCCGTTGCGTCCGAGCAGGTACAGCAGGGCGATGCCGCCGACGACGGGCGGCAGCACGAGCGGCACCGTGACGGAGGCGCGCAGCAGACGGCGGAGCACGGCCGGCCAGCGATCGCTGACGGTCAGCAGCCACGCGAGCGGCACGCCCAGCACGAGACTGAGCGCCGTCGCGATCACGGCGCTGGTGACCGAGACGCGTAGGGCCTCGACGACGGTGTCGCTGGCGAGGCGCGGGCCGAGCGTCGCCCACGGAGCGCGGACCAGCAGGGCCACCGCGGGCAGCACGAGCAGGGCCAGCCCGAGCAGGGCCGGCACGAGCACGAGCGGCGGGAGTCGACCCGCGCGATGCTCAGTCGACGTCGAAGCCGGCATTCTTCAGGGTCGTCTTGCCCGTGTCCGAGAGCACGAACGCCAGGAACGCCGCGGCGACCTCGGCGTTCGGCGCGTCCTTCAGCTGAGCGGCGAGGTAGGCCGTGGTGGGCGTCGAGGCGTCGCCGACCGCGATGCCCTTCACCTTCGAGCCGGCCGCGGTGACATCGGTCTTGTAGACGAGGGCCGCGTCGACCTCGCCGAGCTCGACCTTCGTCAGCGCGCTCTTCACGTCGGGCTCGAGCGAGACCGGGGTGACGGTGACGCCCTCGGCGGCCAGGACGGTCTTCGCGAGCGCGCCGCACGGGACCTCCTCGGCGCACAGCGCGACCTTGACGTCGCTCGACGACAGGTCGGCGAGCTTCTCGACCTCGGCCGGGTTCGAGGCGGGCACGGCGATCTCGAGGGCGTTGTGCGCGAACGTGTCGGGCTCGCCCGCGGCGAGACCGGCGTCGGTGACCGTCTTCATCGTCGCGGCGCTCGCGCTGAAGAAGAGGTCGACGGGAGCTCCCGAGGTGATCTGCTGCGCCAGCGCGGAGCTGCCGCCGTAGCTGAGCGTGACCGTCGCCTGGGGGTTCTCCGCCTCGAACCGTGTCTTCAGCTCGTCGAACGTGTCGGTGAGCGACGCGGCGGCGAGCACGGTGATCTGACCGGTCAGGGCGGGCCCGCTCGACTCGGGGGCACCGGTGCCGGTGTCGGTGGCGTCGCCCGAGCTCGAGCTCGAGCACGCGGTGAGGGCGATCAGCGCGGTGGCGGCGATCGCCGCGACCAGGCCGACGCGGCGCGAGCGGGTGCGGGCGTGGATCATTTCGTGTCCTCCGTGTGGCCCAGCGAGCCGAGATCGATTCCGACGTTGGTGGCTTTGGCGCTCGCGACGACCGAGCTGCCCACCTCGAGGCCGAGCTCGTCGGCGGCTTCGCGGCTGATCAACGAGACGATCCGGAACGGCCCCGCCTGCACGTCGACCTGCGCCATGACGCCGTCGCGGGTGATCGCCGTCACGATGCCCGCCAGGCGGTTGCGCTGCGAGACGCGCCCCTCGCCCTCCGGAGGCACGGGCTGGGTCGCATGCTCGCGCGCGAGCTCGGCGAGGCGACGCCCCGGCACGGCCAGGCGTCCGCCGGGCCCGGCGACGAGGTCGAGTCGGCCCGCATCGGCCCAGCGGCGGATGGTGTCGTCGGAGACGCCGATCAGGGCAGCGGCCTCGCTCACGCGATAGAGGGTCTCGGTCACGGAGACAGCCTAGCCGTGCGCGCGTCACCGTGCGGTCGATATCTCCGCTGATGCGGTCGTGCGGCGGAACAATCGCCGCACGCGCCGTCGATCGTCGTCGAAGCCGTCGAGCAGGCGATCGGCGAAGCCGGGCCCGGCCCGCCACAACGACACGACGATGATGACGAGCAGCGCCGTCGCCAGGGACGAGCGCTGCAGCATCATGGTCGGCTCGAGTTGGCGGACGAGCAGCGCGAGGGGGATGGCCAGCCATTCGGCGCGACCGGTCATCGCGACGAACGGGATCAGCAGCAGGGCGTACCAGGGGTAGCGCGGGCTGACGGCCGTCAACGTGACGCCGATCATGACGAGCTGACCGAGCCACGGGTTCGACGGGTCGGTCTTGAGCCAGACCAGCAGCGCGGTCACGCCGACGACGAGCACGACCACCGGTGTCGTCAGCGCATCGGGCATGAACGCCGACACGAAGACGAACCGGCTGCCGTCCTCGTAGCCCTCCTCGGTGAGGTACCCGGGCAGGTAGCCGAGCACGGCGATGCCCGTCGAGATCACGTAGGGCACGTAGAGCACGGCGAACGTGACGATGGCCCCGACGATGACGCGGTGCGGCTTGTGCCGGAGGAGGGCGGGGGCGGCGATGACGGGGATCAGCTTCGTCGCGATGGCCGCTCCGATCGCGATACCGCCCCGCCAGCCCCGCCCGGTCGAGACGAGCAGCGAGGCCGCGAGCACGAACACGGCCCCGAGGAGGTCGACGTGCGAGTTGGTGACCCCCTCGGCGAAGACGAGCGGGCACCACCCCCAGAGCGCCGCCCAGCGGGGGTCGAGGCCGCGACGCCGCAGGGCTGTCAGCAGGGCGAGCGTCGAGCCGACGACGAGCACCCCGCCGAGCAGCTGCAGCGGGAAGAACTGGGCGTCGGGGCCGACGACGGCCCGGACGGCCCAGAAGTACAACTCGGCCGTCGGGGGGTAGATGGTCGGCACGTCGGGGCGGTTGATCGCCGTGCAGACGACGTCGCCCGTCTGGCTGTCGTAGGCGCGGTGGATCTGCCGGTCGGGCTGGCTGCAGCGCTGGCCGATGGTGCCGTCGTCGCGGGTGAAGTCGGCCGCGGGAGGGAAGATCCAGTCGGGGCGGAGGTCACGGAGCTGACCCGCGTCCGGCGTGTACTCGTAGGGCGACACACCCTGCGTCTGCACGATGCCGTCCCAGGCGTAGCGGGCGGGGTCGGTGCTCGTGTTCGGCGGGCCCAGCAGGGCCGCCCCGCCGATGGCCGTCGAGCCGATCAGCACCAGCGCCGCGACGGCCCGTGTCGGCACGAAGCGGAGCAGGAGGACGGCGAGGGCGAACAATGCCCAGCAGATCGCCGACCAGGTGACGAAGGAGGTGCGGGCGTCCTTGTCGAGGAACGGCAGCTGGACGACGCCCCAGCCCACCGCGCTCGCCAGAGCGGCCACCACCAATCCGGCAGCACCCACCGTCACGAATACCTTGCGCACGACACCACTCTGCCCGACTCCCGCCTGGGAGCCGCGCCGATGTCGGCAGGACACGGAATGATGCACGCATGCGAAGACTCCTGTACGGCCTCCGGCTCGCGGCGTCTTCGCCCGTGCGAAACGCGCGGACGGCGACCGTGCTCGGTCGCCTCCTCGGCGCCGCCTTCCTGATCTGTCTGGGGACGGGCCTCTACAGTCACTTCCTGCAAGAGCCGGCGGCGTGGATGACGTTCCCCACGCGGCCCGTCTGGCTCTACCAGCTCTCGCAGGGCATCCACATCACGGCGGGTATCGCCTGTTTCCCGTTGCTGCTCGCGAAACTGCACGCCGTGTTCCCGCAGCTCTTCCAGTACCCGCCGATCAAACACCCCGTGGACGTGCTCGAACGCGCGTCCATCGCCCTCTTCGTGTCCGCGTCCATCCTGCAGATCGTCACGGGCCTCCTGAACACGTACCAGTACTACCCGTGGCCGTTCCCGTTCAAACAGGTGCACTTCGCCCTGTCGTTCGTCATCATCGGGTCGCTCGCGATCCACATCGCGGTCAAGCTGCCCTTGATCACCCGGTACTGGAGCGCGAAGACGAGCTACGACGCCGAGGGCCGGTTCATCGAGCCCCGCGGCGAGCTCGACCCCGCTCGGGCCGAGTTCGAGGCGACCCGCGAGCTGGCGGCCCGCCGCGCGGCCGCCACACGCTCGGCCACGGAGAAGCCGGCCGAGCCGCGCGGTCTCGTCGGGCGGATCACGCACTGGATCGACACGGCCCACGACACGGATCGACCGGCCCGCTCGCAGCGTGTCTCGCGCCGGGGCTTCTTCGCCGGGGTCGGCGTCGCCACGGGCGGTGTCGTGGCTCTCACCGCCGGCCAGTCGTTCGCCCCGCTGTCGCCGCTCAACGCCTTCGGCCCGCGCCTCAAGGGCATCGGCCCCAACGACCTGCCGATCAACCGCACGGCCTCGGCCGCGAAGGTGCTCGAGTCCGCCATGGACCCGGCCTGGCAGCTCACCGTCGCCCACGGCGACCGCAGCCGGACCCTGTCGCTCGACGACCTCAGGGGGATGACCCTCCGCGACGAGAGCCTGCCGATCGCCTGCGTCGAGGGCTGGAGTCAGACGGGGCAGTGGCGCGGCGTGCGACTGGTCGATCTGCTCTCCCTCGTCGACGCGCCGTCCGACCGGTCCCTGCGCATCACGAGTCTCGAACAGAAGGGCGGCTACCGGGTGACACTGATGGGCCCCGAATACGCCTCCGACCCGGTGACCCTGGTCGCCCTGGAGCTCAACGGCAAGCCGCTGAGCATCGACCACGGGTACCCGGCGCGCATGATCGCCCCGGGGCGTCCCGGTGTCCTGCAGACCAAGTGGCTCAGCACGATCGAGGTGATCTGATGTCGACCGTCGCGCTCACGCCGTCGCGCGGGGTCCGGGTGGCCCGCATCGTCTTGCTCGTCGTGGGCGTCCTCCTGATCGTGCTCGGCGGTTACGTGCTGACCGACACCGTCAACCCGAACCGGTACGGCGGCCTGCTCGTCTGGTTGATCGGGTCGGTCATCGTGCACGACGGCATCATCGGGCCCGTCGTCGTCGCCGTGTCCCTGCTCGTCCGGCGCACGGGCCGTCGCATCCGCCCGGTCGTGATCGCCATCGTGCAGGTCGCCGTGGTCGTGGGCGCCGTGTTCAGCATCGTGGTCGTCCCCGAGATCATCGCGAAGGCGAAGGGCCCGAAGAACGACACCGTGCTGCCGTTCGACTACGCCGCGCGACTCGGCGTGCTGTGGCTCGTGGTCGCCGTGCTGGCGGCCGCCGCGGTCGCGCTCTACCTCGTCGTCGTCCGTCGACGCGAGGCCGCGGACGCCGCGACTCCCGCAACCGACTGACCCGGCTGGCTCAGACTGACCCGGCTGGCTCAGACTGACCCGGCTGGCTCAGACTGACCCGGCTGGCTCAGACGGTGTGGGTCAGGCGGCAGAACGTGCGGCCGTCGGCCACCCAGGTCTGGGCGATCTCGAGCCCGGCCTCGGCCGCGTAGCCGACGAGGGCGTCCTGCCCGATCTCGGCCCACGGGAACGAACCGCTGGCTCGACCCTGCTCGTCGACGACACGGGCGTCGTACCGCTCGTCACTGGTCGAGTCGACCGCCGTCTCGACGACGACGGAGCCGACGGGCGAGATGACGGCGGCCGAGCGGGTCAGGAGGGCCGCGGGATCGCCGCCGATGCCGATGTTGCCGTCGAGCAACAGGGCGATGCCCCAGGTGCCGGCCCGCGGCACGTCCTCGAAGACGGACGCGAGGACCACGGGGAGGCCCGCGGCGGCGGCCATGTCGACCGCGGTCGACGAGACGTCGATACCGAGGGCATGTGCCCCGAGGTCGAGGGCGGCGCGCACCATGCGGGCCGGTCCGCAGCCGATGTCGAGCACCGGGAGGGGCCGGTCGAGCAGGCCGTCGAAGGTCAGCGCGGTCACGTCGGCGGCGTCGGCGTCGGCGCTCCAGCGTGCGACGTCGAAGGCGTCCGGCGCGTGCGTCGTGCGCCCACTCCCGGCGTGGGTGTCGATCGAGACGACCGAGCCACCCTGCCGCGCGTCGTCGTCGCCGTCGCGCACGAGGTGCAGGCGCCCCTCGCGGCGGAGGGCGCGGGCGTACGGCTCCGCGCCTCCGGAGCCGAAGGTGTGCTCGGACTCGACGAGGCTCATCGGGGACCCTCCGTCATCGAGATGTCGACCCGGCCGAGGGCCGCGGCGAACAGGCTGTGGGGAGCGGCCGCCGCGGCGAGGCGCGCGTCGTCGATGGTGTCGACGTCGACGAGCTCGGGCAGGAGACGGACGCTGAGGCCGGCCCCGGCCAGGCGCTCGAGTTGGCGGGCCCCGGTGTCGTCGCGCGACATGGGGACGCCGCGCAGCAGGTCGCCGGTCGGGCGGGCGAGACCGAGGGCCCAGAAGCCGCCGTCGTTCGCCGGGCCGAACCAGGCGTCGACGTCGTCGGTCCACGACTCGAAGACGGGAGCGAGGTGCTCGACCGTGACCTGCGGCGTATCCATGCCGATCAGGACGGTGGGGCCGTCGACCTCGTCGAAGAGTGCGGCGAGTCGTTCGTCGAGGGAGCCCTGCACTTGTCTGATCACATCGAACGGTTCGGAGCCGGGGGGTGTTCGGTTGCCGTCGAACAGCAGCACTCGGCGGGTTGCAGGCAGATTCATAGCAACGGCGAGCGTGTCGGCGATCGCGGCGGCCGCCACGTCGGCGGCCTGCTCGAGGGTCAACGGCGGGTGCAGCCGGGTCTTGACCTTGCCCGGGATCGTCTCCTTGGCGATGACGACGATCGTGGTCACGACGAGACCTCGCCGGCGACGACGGCACGGCCGCGGACCTCGCGCAGCAGACGGCTCATGTCGCTGATGGCGATCCATGTGCCGCGGATCGTGCCCGTGACCTTGCTGCGACCGACCCGGGGCGAATAGGGGGCATCGAGTTCGACGACCCGCCAGCCGGCCTCGGAGGCGCGCAGCACCATCTCGAGCGGGTAGCCGCTGCGACGGTCGCGCAGGTCGAGACCGAGCAGGGCCTCGCGGTCGGCGACGCGCATCGGGCCGAGGTCGTGCAGATCGACCCCGGAGGCGCGGCGCATGAGGATCGACAGCGCCCGGTTGGCGAGACGGGCGTGCAGGGGCCAGGCCCCGCGCGTCGTCGGCCGCCGACGGCCGAGAACGAGCTCGGCCGAGCCGGCGAGCACCGGAGCCGCGAGCGCGGGGAGATCGCGCGGGTCCATCGACGCGTCGGCATCGCAGAACGCGACGTACGGGGCGGTCGCCGCGAGCAGCCCGGCGTGAGCCGCCGCACCGAAGCCGCGTCGCGACTCCGTCACGACGGTGGCGCCATGGTCACGGGCGACGGCCGCCGAGGCGTCGGTCGATCCGTTGTCGACCACGATCGCGTGGTACCCCTCGGGCAGTCGGTCGAGCACCCAGGGCAGCGCGGCCTCTTCGTTCAGGCACGGCAGCACCACGTCGATGCGGGGTGAAGTCATCACTCGACAGTACGGGTGACAGGCCTCGAAGGTTACGGGTGTCGGCGAAACGACCTGTCCACCCCGGGCTCAGTCGCCGGCCGGCGCCCGCAGGGGCGCGCTCGCGAACTCCCGCATCCCGTCGTCGAAGGCGACCCGCGGGCGCCAGCCGAGCTCGCTCTGCAGCCGCTCCGACGACGCCGTGATGTGACGCACGTCTCCCGCGCGGTACTGGCCGGTGACGACGGGCGTCGGCCCGTCGGCGTGCCGGGCCAGCGCCTCCGCCATCTCGCCGATGGTGTGCACGGCGCCGCTGCCGACGTTGAACGCCCGCACCGTGTCGGGGCTCTGCTCGCCCGTCCAGGCCAGGGCGGCCAGGTTCGCCGACGCGATGTCGGAGACGTGCACGAAGTCGCGGCGCTGGGCCCCGTCCTCGTAGACGCGCGGAGCCTCGCCCCGTTCGAGCGCCGATCGGAACAGCGAGGCGACCCCGGCGTACGGGGTGTTCTGCGGCATACCCGGGCCGTAGACGTTGTGGTACCGCAGCGCGGCGGCGCGGCCGCCCGTGCTGCGTGCCCAGGACGACACGAGGTGCTCCTGTGCCAGCTTCGACAGCGCGTAGACGTTGCGCGGGTCGAGCGGTTCGTCCTCGCCGATCAGCTGCGGCTCGAGCAGGTCGCCGTGCTCGTCGCGCGGGTCGAAGACGCCCGCATCGAGGTCGGCGATGCGCCGCGCGGCGGGTCGGACCGTGCCGTGCGGCCCGCGGTAGCTGCCCTCGCCGTAGACCACCATGGAGGAGGCGACGACCACCCGGTCCACGCCGGCGCGATCGAGCGCGGCGAGCAGCACGGCCGTGCCGACGTCGTTGCTGTCGACGTAGTCGGGTGCGTCCTGGAAGTCGACGCCGAGACCGACCTTGGCGGCCTGGTGGCAGACGGCCGTCACGCCGTCGAGGGCCGCGTCCACGGTCGCCGCGTCGCGGACGTCGCCGAGTACGAAGTCCACCCGCGGGTCGAGATCCGGCCGCGTGGAGGCAGCGGCGGACCCGTGCACGTCCGCGCGCAGCGAGTCGAGCACCCGCACCGACCAGCCCGCGTCGAGGGCCTGCGCGACGATCTCGGAGCCGATGAACCCGGCGCCACCCGTCACGAGCAGCAGCCCGAGCGGCGAGCCGGTGGTGTCGGGCGGCGTCGTCACGACGAGGCCCCGCGGCCGCCCTGCACGGCGCCCGAGACGGGACGGGCCAGGACCTCGGCGACCGCGCTCGCGGGGATCAGCTCGCGCGGCTCGTAGTCGTCCGGCAGCGCGGCGATGATCGACTCGATGGCGGCGACGATGCGCGGCTGGGCCGCGGCGAGCCGCTCCATCACGAGCTGGTGGCTGACGGCGTCCTCGTCGGCGGCACCGGCTGCGGCCGCCTCCTCCGGTGAGACGCCGGCGTCGCTGTCGGTCACGAACGAGATGTTGACCGCGCCCATGCCGAGCTCGAGGGTCAGCGGGACCTCGGGATACATCGTCATGTTGATGGTGTGGGCACCGGCGGCTCGGAACCAGAGCGACTCGGCCCGGGTCGAGAAACGCGGCCCCTGGATGATCACGCAGGTGCCGGTCGGGGCGAACGGCTCGCCCTGCGCCTCCAGGGCCGTGACGGCCGCCGCGCGCAGCACCGGGTCGAACGGGTCGGCCGCCACGAGGTGCTGCACCGAGCCCTCGACGTCGTAGAACGTGTCGGGGCGGCCCCAGGTGCGGTCGATGAACTGGTCGGTCACGACCATCGTCCCCGGCGGGTACTCCGGGCTGACACCGCCGACGGCCGACGACGACAGCACGGCCTTGGCCCCGAGCGAGGCGAGCGCCCAGACGTTCGCACGGAAGTCGATGCGGTGCGGCGGCGTGCTGTGCCCCTTGCCGTGCCGCGTCAGGAACGCGACACGGCGACCGCCGAGCTCGCCGATCGTCACCTCGCTCGACGTCGGGCCGTAGGGCGTGTCGACGATGTGGCTCGTCGCCGTGCCGGGCGCGAACAGCGAGTACAGCCCCGACCCGCCGATGACGGCGACGTCGACGGTCGGCAGACCGGACGCGGAGGGGGAGGAGGCGGGGGACGAGGAGGCGGTGGCGCTGTCGGTCATGCCCGATACGCTACCGACGACGCCCCACTGGGGTTCGGCCCCGAGGAGTACCGCGTGCGCACGATCGACGACCACGAGCACCAGATCCGCGCGCTGGTCGGGCCGGCGTTGGCGGCACGGCCGGTCGAGAGCCTCGTCGTCGATCCGGCCCGGATGGCCGCCGACCCGGCCGCGTACCGCGATCGCCGCCTCGCCTCCGCCGTCGTCGCGCCCCTCGATCTGCCTCCGTTCGCGAACTCGCAGATGGACGGCTACGCCGTCGCGTCGGCCGAGCTGCAGGCCGGGGGCACCCGCCTCGTCGTCGCGGACCGCATCCCTGCCGGTCGTGCCGCACCGCGCCTCCAGCCGGGCCAGGCCGCCCCGATCATGACCGGTGCGCCCATGCCGCCCGGTGCCGACGCCGTCGTCCCGATCGAGCGGGCCGAACCCGACGTGTTCCCGGCCGAGGGCGCCGAGGCCCACGTCGAGCTGCCCGGCCCCGTGGCACCCGGCACGTTCGTCCGGGCCGCGGGCAGCGACGTGCCGGCCGGCACGGTCCTCTTCGAGGCGGGGACGACGCTGACCCCGGCGCGCTGGGGCGTGCTCGCCTCGGCGGGGCTGACGCGGGTCGACGTCGTGCGTCGCCCGCGCCTCCTCGTCGTCTCGACGGGGGAGGAGCTGTCGGCACCCGGCACCGCGCTCGCCGAGGGACGCATCCACGACGCGAACGGCATCACGCTCACGGCGTCCCTGCTCGAGGTCGGCGTCGACGTCGTCGTCGAGCGGGTGTCCGACGACGCCGCCGTCCTGCAGGCGGTCGTCGCCCGGCACGCCGACGACGTCGACCTCGTCGTGACCACCGGGGGAGTGAGCGCCGGGGCGTACGAGGTGGTGCGCGACGCGTTCGAGGGCGCCGGGGTCGTGTTCGGCTCCGTCGCGATGCAGCCGGGCGGGCCCCAGGGCTGGGGCACCGTGACGGTCGCCGGTCGAGAGCTGCCGATCGTGTGCTTCCCCGGGAACCCGGTCAGCACGCTGGTGTCGTTCGAGGCGTTCCTGCGACCGGCGCTGCAGGCCGCGACCGGAGCCGGCCTGCCTCGACGGCGTTCCGTCGCCGCGATGGCCGAGGCCGCCGACTCGCCCGTCGGCAAGCACCAGCTGCGGCGGGGCGAGCTCGACGCCGACGGCCGGGTGCGGCTGATCGGCGGGCCCGGGTCGCACCTGCTGACGTCCCACGCCGCCGCGACGCTGCTCGTGCACGTGCCCGTCGGGGTCGGCCGGGTCGAGGAGGGCGACGAGGTCGTAGTGTGGGCGCTCCATGACTGAGCAGCGACCCGAACCCCGCATCGTGCCCGCCAGCACCACGCCGGCCGGCAGCCGCACGACGCCCGCCGCGTCGGGGCTGTCGCACGTGCGGGCCGACGGCAGCGCCCACATGGTCGACGTCACCGGCAAGACCGAGACGACCCGCGTCGCGCGCGCGCAGGCCGTCCTCGAGACGCGTCGCGACGTCGTCGAGCAGATCGTCGACGGCCGGCTGCCCAAGGGCGAGGCGCTGAGCACCGCCCGGATCGCCGGCATCATGGCCGCCAAGCAGACGTCCACGCTCATCCCGCTCTGCCATCCGCTGCCGATCGGCTCGGTGACCGTCGACTTCGAGGTGGACGACACCCGCGTCGTCGTGCGGACGACCGTTTCGACCCGCGGCGTCACCGGTGTCGAGATGGAGGCGCTCACGGCCGCCTCGGTCGCAGCGCTCACGCTCTACGACATGATCAAGGCCGTCGACAACCGGGCGACGATCGGCGAGATCGCCGTGCTCGAGAAGACCGGCGGCAAGTCGGGCGACTGGTCGCGATGACCACACTGCCCGTGCCGAGCGCCGTCGTCATCGTCGCATCCACCCGTGCCGCCGCGGGGCTCGCCGCCGACACCACCGGCCCGCGCCTCGTCGCCTGGTTCGAGGAACGCCTCTGGGCCGTCACCGGGCCTGTCGTCGTCGCCGACGGTGAACCCGTGGCCGTCGCGCTGCGGAGCGCGCTCGCCGACGGCCCCGA
Organism: Frigoribacterium sp. 2-23; assembly: GCF_049601585.1. Classification (GTDB taxonomy): domain Bacteria; phylum Actinomycetota; class Actinomycetes; order Actinomycetales; family Microbacteriaceae; genus Frigoribacterium. Next base: position 794,519 of record NZ_CP187126.1, read on the forward strand.
CGTCGTCGTGACGACGGGCGGCACCGGCGTCTCGCCGACCGACGCCACCCCCGAGGTCACGTCGCCGCTGCTCGATCGCCGGCTCCCCGGCGTCGAAGAGGAACTCAGGAGGCGCGGGCTGGCCCAGACCCCGCTGGCCGCCCTCTCGAGGGGCCTGGTCGGCATCGCGGGCCGCACCCTCGTCGTCAACCTCCCCGGCTCCACCGGTGGGGTGTCCGACGGGCTCGCCGTGCTCGACGAACTGCTCGACCACGTGATCGACCAACTGCACGGAGGCGGCCATGACTGACGACGACCGGGTGCTGCGGGCCCGCGTGGGTGACGCGCCCCTCTCGGTGACGGAGTGCTCGGCGCTCGTCGCGAGTCGTGCCTCCGGCGCGGTCGTGACGTTCGAGGGCGTGGTCCGCGACCACGACGAGGGGCGCGGCGTGACGGCGCTGCACTACGAGTCGCACCCCTCGGCCGGCGACGTGATGCGCGAGACGGCCCTGGCCGTGGCAGCGGCGCACCCGGCCGTGCGGATCGCCGTCGAGCACCGGGTCGGCGACCTCGAGATCGGCGACGTGGCGCTGGCCTGCGCCGTGTCGTCCGCGCACCGGGCCGAGGCCTTCGCGGCCTGCGCGGCGTTGGTCGACGAGGTCAAGGCGCGCGTCCCGATCTGGAAGCGCCAGGAGTTCACCGACGGCAGCGAGCAGTGGGTGGCCTCGCTGGGCTGACCGCCGGCCTCGTCGTCCGCCCAGGACGCCCCCGACTACCCTTGTCGGGTGGCCCATCTACTCGGAGCAGAATCCCTCCGGCTCGAATTCCCGACCCGAACCGTGCTCGACGGGGTGACGCTCGGCATCGACGAGGGCTCGCGTATCGGCGTCGTCGGCCGCAACGGCGACGGCAAGTCCACGCTGATGCGCGTGCTCGCCGGGCAGCTCGAGCCCGACTCCGGTCGCGTCACCACGCGACGCGGGCTCACCATCGGCATGCTCGACCAGCGCGACGTGCTCCCGCCCGACGCGACGGTCGGCAGCACGATCGTCGGCGAGCGCGACGAGCACGAGTGGGCCGGGGACGCGCGCATCCGCGACGTCATCTCGGGTCTCGCGACCGACATCCCGTGGGAGGCGCGGCTCGGCGATCTCTCAGGAGGCCAGCGTCGCCGCGTGGCCCTCGCGACCCTCCTCGTCGGTGACTGGGACGTGCTGTTCCTCGACGAGCCCACCAACCACCTCGACGTCGAAGGCGTCGCGTGGCTGGCCGAGCACCTGAAGCGGCGTTGGGCCGCGTCGTCGGGGGCCCTCGTCGTCGTGACCCACGACCGGTGGTTCCTGGACGAGGTCTCGACCGACACGTGGGAGGTGCACGACGGCATCGTCGAGCCCTTCGAGGGCGGCTACGCGGCGTACGTGCTGCAGCGCGTCGAGCGCGACCGGATGGCCGCCGCGTCCGAGTCGAAGCGGCAGAACCTGATGCGCAAAGAGCTGGCCTGGCTGCGTCGGGGCGCGCCGGCCCGTACGTCGAAGCCGAAGTTCCGCATCGACGCGGCCAACGAGCTGATCGAGAACGAGCCGCCCGTCCGCGACAAGGTCGAACTGTCGCAGATGGCGACGGCGCGACTCGGCAAGGACGTCGTGGACCTCGTCGAGGTCGGCGTCTCGTTCGGCGACAAGCGGGTGCTCGAGGGCGTCGAGTGGCGCATCGCACCCGGTGAGCGCACCGGCGTGCTCGGTGTCAACGGCGCCGGCAAGTCGACCCTGCTCAAGGTCGTCACGGGTGCCGTCGCCGCGACGGAGGGGCGGGTCAAGCAGGGCAAGACCGTCAAGTTCGCCGTACTCGACCAACAGCTCGCCGACCTGCACGAGGTCGCGCACGAGCGGGTCAGCGACGTCATCGGTCGGCAGCGCACGTCGTACGTGACGGGCGGCAAGGAGATGACGCCCGGGCAGCTCCTCGAGCGGCTCGGCCTCACGAGCGCGCAGTTGCAGACCCCGATCAAAGACCTGTCCGGTGGGCAGAAGCGTCGGCTGCAGTTCTTGCTCATCCTGCTCGACGAGCCGAACGTGCTCATCCTCGACGAGCCCACCAACGACCTCGACACCGACATGCTCGCCGCGATGGAGGACCTGCTCGACTCCTGGCCCGGCACCCTGCTCGTCGTGTCGCACGACCGGTACCTGCTCGAGCGGGTCACCGACCAGCAGTACGCCGTGCTCGACGGGCGGTTCCGGCACCTGCCCGGCGGCGTCGACCAGTACCTCGAACTGCGGCGGCAGGCCACCGCCACCCAGGGAGGGGCGACGGATCGCCCCACGGCCTCCCAAGGAGCGGCCGCCTCGGGTTCGGGGCTCTCGGGCGCCGAACTGCGGAACGCCCAGAAGGAGCTCGGCTCGATCGATCGCAAGCTCGCGAAGGCGGCGGGGGAGCGCGAGGCGCTCCTGGCGCAGTTCGCCACGTTCGACCAGTCCGACTTCGACGGCCTCGCCGTGCTGCAGGCGAAGCTGACCGCGCTCGACCACAAGACGGGCGAGCTCGAGGTGCGGTGGCTCGAGCTCAGCGAGCTGCTCGGCTAGTCGCCCAGCGTGATGCTGAGCGTCCGGAGCAGACGTGACAACTGCCTCCGGTCGTCGTCGCCGAGGTCGGCCAGCAGGTGTCTCTCGGCCTCGATGAGGTGCTCGATGGCGGCGTCGACGCTGCGGCGGCCCTCGGCGGTCATCGTGACGAGGATTCCGCGGCCGTCGTGCGGATCGGTGCGGCGCTCGACGAGGCCGCGCGTCACGAGGCGGTCGATGCGGTTGGTCATGGTGCCGCTCGAGACGAGTGTCTGGGGCAGCAGCGCCTTCGGGCTGAGCTGATACGGGGCGCCGGCGCGGCGGAGGGCCGACAGCACGTCGAACTCCCACGACTCGAGGTCGCTCGCGGTGAACGCGGCGCGGCGGGCGCGGTCGAGGTGCTTGGCGAGGCGGCCCACCCGCGACAGGACGTGCATCGGCGCGAAGTCGAGGTCGGGGCGTTCCCGGCCCCAGGCGTCGACGATGCGGTCGACCTCGTCTTCTCCAGGCATCCGCCCATTATGAAGCCGCCGCCGCGCCTCCTCCGCAACCCCCGCCCCTGCCCGCGCCCTGCCCTGGCCCTGCTTTTCTCTTGATTCAGGTGTTCTGCACCCGCGGCGCCCTCCCCGCCCCCGCACGTCCACATCCCCTGAATCGCGCGCACCCCCACCCGCTCCTCCCGCAACTCAGGCGATCTGCACCGGATCGCCGCCCCGAGCCCCCGCACGTCCACATCCCCTGAAGCACGCAAGACCCACGTCTTGTCCCGCAGCGAGCCCTTTCAATCTCGTGATTCAGGGAATCTGGACGAGATGGCCAGCGCAAGCGCCGTCCCGTGCAAATCCCCTGAATCAAGAAAAAACGCGGAGCCGAGGAGGCGCGGGGCGCGTCGACGGTCGGCCCGCGTCCACAGGGGCGGGCTCTCATCCGCAACTCAGGTGTTCTGCACCGAACAGCCGCGCCGAGCGCGAACGCGTCCAGATCGCCTGAATCAAGAGAAAAGCAGCGCGGGTAGGAGAGGGCAGGCAGCAAAGGTAGGGAGGCGCGGCCAGCGCGGCGGGCGGCGAACGGGGCGGGGGCTTCGTCTGGCAGACTTGTGGGCGCGCGAACGCGCGGTCCGCCTTGGTGTAATGGCAGCACGACAGCCTTTGGAGCTGTTAGGTCTAGGTTCGAGTCCTGGAGGCGGAGCCGTCCCGGCACGCACAGCCCGCCGCACACGAAGCCAGCACCACCGCACGAAGCACGCCTGCACGCAAGGAGCACCGATGCCCGTCCGCCCCCTCGCCGTCGTCGTCCTGGCCGCCGGCCAAGGCACCCGCATGAAGTCCTCGACGCCGAAGGTGCTGCACCGCCTCGCCGGTCTGCCACTCGTGCATCACGTGCTCGAGACCGCGGGCGCCCTGAGCCCCGACCACCTCGTCGTGGTCGTCCGTCACGAGCGCGACCGCGTCGCGGCCAGTGTGCTCGAGGCGTCGCCGCACGCGGTTCTCGTCGACCAGGACGACATCCCCGGCACGGGTCGGGCCGTCGAGCAGGCCGTCGAGGCGCTCCCGGCCGAGTTCGACGGGGACGTGGTCGTCGTGAGCGCCGACGTGCCGTTCCTCGACCACGAGACGCTCGCGTCGTTGCTCGAGCAGCACCGCACCGAGCAGGCGTCGGCCACGCTGCTGTCGGCCGTGGTCCCGTCTCCGGCCGGCTACGGACGGGTCGTGCGCCGCGCCTCCGGCGATGTCGACCGCATCGTCGAGCACAAGGATGCGACACCCGACGAACTCGCCGTCGCCGAGATCAACTCGGGCACCTACGTCTTCACCGTGGCAGCCCTGCGCACCCACCTGCCGCGCATCGGCGCAGCCAACGCCCAGAACGAGAAGTACGTCACGGACATGGTCGGCTTGCTCACCGCCGCCGGCGAGCTGGTGGCCGCCCGTGCCGTCGCCGAGACCTGGCGCCTCGAGGGCATCAACGACCGGGTGCAGCTGGCTGCGGCGGCGCGTCTGTTGAACGCGCGCATCGTCGAGCACTGGCAGCGCGAGGGTGTCTCGATCGTCGACCCGCTCACCACCTGGATCGACCGCGACGTCACCCTCAGCCCCGACGTCGAGCTGCTGCCGGGCACGCAGCTCAAGGGTGCGACCTTCGTCGCCACGGGCGCGGTCGTCGGCCCCGACACGACGCTGGTCGACACCGAGGTCGGCGAGGGCGCGACCGTCAAGCGCACGGACGCGACGCTCGCCGTGATCGGCGCGGGTGCCACGGTCGGGCCGTGGTCGTATCTCCGCCCCGGCACGAAGCTCGGCGCCGGCGGCAAGATCGGCACGTTCGTCGAGACGAAGAACGCGGTGATCGGCGACGGTAGCAAGGTGCCGCACCTCAGCTACATCGGCGACACCGAGGTCGGCACGGACAGCAACATCGGCGCGGGCACGATCACGGCCAACTACGACGGGGTGAACAAGCACCGTACCGAGGTCGGGTCGAACGTCAGAACCGGGTCGCACAACGTGTTCGTCGCCCCCGTTAGAATCGGTGACGGAGCGTACTCGGGCGCGGGAACGGTCGTACGGAAAGACGTACCGGCCGGTGCCCTCGCCTTGAGCATCGCTCCGCAGCGCAATGCCAGCGGCTGGGTCGAAGCGAACCGACCCGGCACGGCGGCGGCCCAGGCCGCTGCACGCGCCGATCAGGCGGCTGGCGACGAGACGACCGACTGATCCCCTTGACGTCGGAGTGGCCCGCGGGCCGGAGAGCGAGTGACGTGTCCGGAATCAAGATCACCGGCGAGAACCGACTCGTTCTGATCTCGGGGCGTGCGCACCCCGAGCTGGCGAAACAGATCGCGGCCGAGCTGGGCTCCGATCTGGTGCCGACCGACGCGCGCACCTTCGCGAACGGCGAGTTGTACGCCCGCTTCGACGAGAGCGTGCGCGGCGCCGATGCGTTCGTCATCCAGTCGCACTCGGCCCCCATCAACGAATGGTTGATGGAGCAGCTGATCATGGTCGACGCCCTGAAGCGCGCCTCGGCCAAGCGCATCACCGTCGTCGCGCCCTTCTACCCCTATGCCCGCCAAGACAAGAAGGGTCGCGGCCGCGAGCCGATCTCGGCCCGTCTCATCGCCGACCTGTTCAAGGCGGCGGGCGCGCACCGCATCATGAGCGTCGACCTGCACGCCCCGCAGATCCAGGGCTTCTTCGACGGCCCCGTCGACCACCTGTTCGCGATGCCCGTGCTGCTCGAGCACTTCCGCGCGAAGCTCGACAACACGACGCTGACCGTGGTCTCGCCCGACATGGGCCGCGTCCGCGTCGCCGACATCTGGAGCGAGAAGCTCGACGCCCCCCTCGCCATCATCCACAAGCGCCGCGACCCGCTCGTGCCGAACCAGGTCACGGTGCACGAGATCGTCGGCGACGTCTCGGGCCGCGTCTGCCTGCTGGTCGACGACCTCATCGACACGGGTCGCACCATCGTCAAGGCGGCCGAGGCGCTCAAGGCCAACGGCGCGATCGGTGTCGTCGTCGCGGCGACGCACGCGGTCTTCAGCGACCCGGCGCCCGAGATCCTCAACAGCCCGTTCATCGACTCGGTCGTCGTCACCGACACCCTCCCGCTGAGCGAGCACCAGAAGTTCGAGAAGCTGACGATCCTCCCGATCGCCCCCCTCATCGCGCGCGCCATCCACGAGGTCTTCGACAACGGGTCGGTCACGTCGATGTTCGACGGCGCAGCGTAGCGGCAGCCCTCAGGCTGACCCCATGCCCGTCGTCGAATCCCGCGTGATCGTCCCGGTCGATGCGCCAACCGCCTTCGCCGTCTCGCAGACCACGGGTGAGGCCCGTCTTCGCTGGGACCCGTTCATCCGTCGTCAGCACTTCGTCGGCGGTGCGACCCGGCCCGGCAAGGGGGTGCGCACCTACACCGTGCAGCGCTTCGGTCTCGCGATGGAGAGCGAGTACGTCTCGTTCGCCCCGCCGTCGAACGTCGGCTTCACGATGACGAAGGGCTCGTGGTTCTTCGAGCGCATGGGCGGGGGCTGGCGCTTCAAGGCCGTCGACGGCGACCCGGGCAGCACACTCGCCATCTGGCGCTACAACTTCACGTGTCGGCCGCGCTGGCTCGCTCCGCTGGCCGAGCGCATCGGAGCCTTCCTGTTGCAGCGTGACATCGACCGTCGCATCCAGGGCTATGCCCGCGGCTGCGTCGACCCGTTCGTGTTGGCGCGTCTCGACCCGGCTCTCGCGCCGGGCGCGCGACCCGGCCACGGCGACGACGCGGGCTGATAGGACGACACGACCCGCGCCTCCTCGGCCGTCACGTGGCGACGAGGAGGCGCGGGTCGGCGTTCGAGACCCGTGTCAGTGGGTCGAGGGCTCCGTCTCGATCTCGGTGCGGTCGCCCGACCACAGCGTGTGGAACACGCCGTCCTCGTCGACCCGCTTGTAGGTGTGCGCGCCGAAGAAGTCGCGCTGCCCCTGGATCAACGACGCCGGGAGGCGCGTGGACGCCAACGAGTCGTAGTAGCTGAGGGCGGACGCGAACCCGGGCACCGGGATGCCCGAGAGGGCGGCCTTGGCGACGATCCGCCGCCACGCGTCCTCGCCCTCGCGGACGGCCGACGCGAAGTAGTCGTCCTCGAGCAGGGTCGCGATGGAGGAGTCGTTCTCGTAGGCGTCGACGATCCGGTTCAGGAACTGCGCGCGGATGATGCAGCCCCCGCGCCAGATCTTGGCGATCGCGCCCTTGTCGATCTCCCAGCCGTACTCCGCGGCACCGGCGATGATCGCGTCGAAGCCCTGCGCGTAGGCGACGACCTTCGACGCGTAGAGCGCCTTCTGGACGTCGTCCTCGAAGCCGTCGCCCGCCTCCTGGATCTCGGGGGGGCCCTTCAGCGTCTTCTGGACCGCCTCGCGCTGGGCGGGCTTCGACGACACGGCGCGGGCGAACACGGCCTCGGCGATGCCGCCGACCGGGACGCCGAGGCCCACCGAGTTCTGCACCGTCCAGACGCCGGTGCCCTTCGACCCGGCCTCGTCCACGATGACGTCGACGATGGGCTTGCCCGTCTTCGCGTCGACCTGGCGCAGCACCTCGGCCGTGATCTCGATGAGGTACGACTCGAGCGCCCCCTTGTTCCATTCGTCGAAGACCTCGGCGATGGCGGCGGGCTCGTGTCCGCCCACGCGACGCAGCAGGTCGTACGACTCGGCGATGAGCTGCATGTCGGCGTACTCGATGCCGTTGTGGATCATCTTGACGAAGTGGCCGGCGCCGTCGGTGCCGACGTGGGTGACGCAGGGTTCGCCCTCGGCGACCGCGGCGATGCTCGCCAGGATCGGGCCGAGCGTCTCGTACGCCTCCTTCGAGCCGCCGGGCATGATCGACGGGCCCTTCAACGCGCCCTCCTCGCCGCCCGAGATGCCGGCGCCGACGAAGTTCAGGCCGCGCTCGCGCAGATCCTTCTCGCGACGGATCGTGTCGTGGAAGTTCGCGTTGCCGCCGTCGACGATGATGTCGCCCTCGTCGAAGAGGTCGGCGAGCTGCGAGATGACGGCGTCGGTGCCCTTGCCGGCCTGGACCATGATGATCGCGGTGCGCGGCTTCGACAGCGACGCCGCGAACTCCTCGATCGTCTTGGACGGGATGAATCCCATGTCGCCGTGCTCGTCGATGAGCGTGTCGGTGCGCTCGGGTGAGCGGTTGTAGACGGCGACGGTATTGCCCTCGCGGCTGGCCAGGTTGCGCGCCAGGTTGGAGCCCATGACGGCCAACCCGACGACGCCGATGTTGGCCTGTGCGTCGCGATCTTCTTCGGTGGTGCTGCCGTGTTCGGCCACGGTGCCTCCTTCGGTCAGGGAACGCTCCGAGACTAGCGATCGGCCCTGTCGGGGAGCCATGGGAGTTTGTCGACACGCCCGGGCGTCGTGTACCGTGAGCAGCTGAACTTCGGCGAGGGATGCGTCTGCATCCGTTATCGACGCGGTGGGCAGGCGCTCGGTCTTTCTGAGGCTGCGGGGTCCCTCCTCACGCGATATGCGTTCGAGTTGAAACCGACACCACTCCAAGGAGAAGAACATGTCTGACGACAACAAACTGAGCGTTGAGCTCCGCACCAGCTTCGGCAAGGGTGCAGCGCGCAAGATCCGCGCCAAGAACCAGATCCCCGCGGTCATCTACGGCCACGGCACCGACCCGCAGCACGTCACGCTGCCCGGTCACGAGACCATGCTGATCGTGCGTCGTGCGAACGCGGTCCTCGAGCTCGACATCGAGGGCACCAAGCAGCTCGCCCTCGTCAAGGACGTGCAGCGCGACCCGGTGAAGCAGGTCATCGAGCACATCGACCTCATCGTCGTCCGTGCGGGCGAGAAGGTCAGCGTCGAGGTGCCCGTGCACGTCGAGGGCGACTCGGCTCCCGGCACCATGAACATCCTCGAGCTGACCACGGTCGAGCTCGAGGTCGAGGCGACGCACATCCCGCAGAACGTCGTCGTCTCCATCGAGGGCCTCGAAGAGGGCGCCCAGGTGCTCGCCAGCCAGCTCACGCTGCCCAAGGGCGCCGCGCTGGTCACCGACCCCGAGACGCTCGTCCTCAACATCGCCCTGCCGCAGCTCGAGCCCGAGGCCGACGAGGCCGACGACGAGGCCGCCGAGGGCGACGTGCCCTCGATCGAAGACGAAGAGCGCTCCGAGTAGAGCCCTCCGGCTCTCGACAGCCTCACCGGCCGGAATCCCCTCGAGGAGAACCCCCTGGACGATCAGTGGCTCGTGGTCGGGCTCGGCAACCCCGGGCCCGGCTACGCCGGCAACAGGCACAACGTCGGTCAGATGGTGCTCGCCGAACTGGCGCACCGTCTGTCGGCGGGCTTCAAGAACCACCGCACGAACTCGAGTGTCGCCGAGGGGCGTAGCGCCCCCGGCGGCCCTCGACTCGTGCTGGCCAAGCCCGACACGTTCATGAACGTCTCGGGCGGCCCCGTCGCGCAGCTGCTGCGCTTCTACGACCTCGACGTGTCGCGGCTCGTCGTCGTGCACGACGAGCTCGACATCCCGTTCGACACCCTCAAGATCAAGCAGGGTGGCGGGCACGGCGGTCACAACGGTCTGCGCGACATCATCGCGGCCACCGGGTCGAACGACTTCACCCGCGTGCGCGTCGGCATCGGCCGGCCTCCGGGTCGTCAGCCGGCGGCCGACTTCGTGCTGCGCGACTTCTCGTCCGACGAGCGTCAGAACCTCCCCGTCCTGCTGGCCGACGCCGCGGACGCGGTCGAGATGATCGCCGCCGACGGCATCACCGCGGCCCAGCTCAAGTTCCACACCGCGTCCTGACACGCGCGAGGGTCCGATCGCCTGACGACGTACCCGAGGAGGCGCGGGTCGGCGAACACCGCGCGTCGCGCTGCGAGCGAACCCCGGCCGCGTTGTCGGTGCTGCCGAGTAGCCTTATCGGGTGATACTCGCGGGCTTGATTCCGGCGCTTTCGCGCGCCTCCACGTTCTCTGCTGCCCTCGAGAGGGCTGATCGCAGCACCGACTTCTCGGTCGTCGACGGTCTGCGCGTTCCCCTGCTCGCCGGCCTGCTGGCCCGGCGCGAGGGCCCGCAGGCGTCGCTCGTCGTCACGGCGACCGGGCGTGAGTCCGAGGCCGTGCGCGTCTCGCTGGCGAGCTACCTGCCCGAGGCCGAGATCATCGAGTTCCCGGCGTGGGAGACCCTGCCGCACGAGCGGCTCAGCCCGAGCGCCGAGACGGTCGGCAAGCGCATCCATGCGCTGCGCCGACTCAAGGCGTGGTCCGCGGAGGCCGAGGCATCCCCGGTCGACACGCGACCGATCGTCGTGGTCGCCGGTGTCCGTGCCGCCCTGCAGCCCGTCTCCGACAACCTCGCCGACCTCGACCCGGTCGAGCTGACCGTCGGTGGTCGTGGCCACGAACTGTCGGCCCTCGCGACCCGGCTCGTCGACCTGGCCTATGCGCGGGTCGACATGGTCACGCGGCGCGGCGAGTTCGCCGTCCGAGGCGGCATCCTCGACGTCTTCCCGCCGACCGCGGAGCACCCGGTCCGCGTCGACTTCTTCGGCGACGAGGTCGACCAGATCCGCCGCTTCTCGGTGGCCGACCAGCGCAGCATCGACGGCGAGGTCACCGGCGTCGAGCTGCCCCCGAGCCGAGAGATGCTGCTCACCGAGCCCGTCCGCCAGCGCGCCCGCGAGATGCAGCACGAGTTCCCCAGCCTGGCGCAGATGCTGGAGAAGATCGGTCAGGGCATCCCGGTCGAGGGCATGGAGTCCCTGGCCCCCGCCCTGGTCAACCGTCTCGTGCCGATCACGCACTATCTGCCGGCCGGCGCCTCCATCGCGGTGCTGTCGCCCGAGCGCGTCACGTCGCGTGCCCAGAGTCTCGCCGAGACGAACCGCGAGTTCCTGTCGGCGGCCTGGAACGCGGCGACCGCCGGTGCCGAGGCACCCATCGATCTCGACGCCGGTGACTTCCTCGCCCTGCGCGATCTGCGCGAACGGGCCGGCGACCGCTCGTGGTTCACGTTCAGCGGCTTCGACTCCGGCGAGGTGCTGACCGACGAGCAGCGCGTGGACGAGGCGGGCGACTACGTCCGGCTCGATGCGGCGCCCGTGCCGAGTTTCAGCGGCCACGCCGAGGGCGCGATCGAGCACGTCGTCGGTCGTGTCCGCGACGGCTGGTCGGTCGTCGTGACGGCTCGGGGCGCGGGGCTCGTCGAACGCGCCGCCGACGTCCTGGCCGAGCAGGGGGTCGCGGCCCGCGTCGAGAGCGCCCTGCCCGAGACACTCGAGGCCGGTGTCGTGCACCTGGTCGCCGGCGGCGTCGAGGCCGGTTTCGAGCTCGGCGAGACGAAGGTCGCCGTGCTCGGCGAGGCCGACTTCTACGGGCGGGCCGCGGGCTACGAGTCACGCCAGGTCAAGAAGCTCGCCAGCCGTCGCAAGAACGTCGTCGACCCGTTGCAGCTCAAGCCGGGCGACGTCGTCGTGCATCAGACGCACGGCATCGGCAAGTTCTTGGAGCTCACGAGCCGCGAGGTGTCGACCGGTGGCAAGAACGCCGTCAAGAACAACCGCGAGTACCTGGTGCTCGAGTACGCCCCCTCGAAGCGCGGCTATCCGGGCGACAAGCTCTACGTCCCCACCGATCAGCTCGACCTGCTCAGCCGCTACGTCGGCGGCGAGGCACCCTCGCTCAGCAAGATGGGTGGCAGCGACTGGGCCTCGGCCAAGAGCAAGGCCCGTCGTGCCGTCCGCGACATCGCGGTCGAGCTCGTGAAGCTCTACTCGGCTCGCATGGCCTCGAAGGGGCACGCGTTCCCGCCCGACACCCCGTGGCAGCGCGAGCTCGAGGAGGCGTTCCCGTTCGCCGAGACGCCCGATCAGCTGACGACCATCGACGAGATCAAGGCCGACATGGAGCGCCCGATCCCGATGGACCGCCTGCTCTCGGGCGACGTCGGCTACGGCAAGACCGAGGTGGCCGTGCGTGCCGCGTTCAAGGCCATCCAGGACGGCAAGCAGGTCGTCATGCTCGTCCCGACGACGTTGCTCGTGAAGCAGCACCTCGAGACCTTCCAGGAGCGCTTCGCCGGGTTCCCCGTGCACCTCCGCAGTCTGAGCCGATTCCAATCGGCGAAGGAGTCGAAGGAGACCATCAAGGGTCTCGGCGACGGCACCGTCGACATGGTGATCGGCACCCACCGTCTGCTCGGCGAGGGCATCGCGTATAAAGACATCGGCCTCGTCATCATCGACGAGGAGCAACGCTTCGGCGTCGAGCACAAGGACGCGCTGAAGAAGCTCAAGACGAACGTCGACATCCTCGCGATGAGTGCGACGCCGATCCCGCGGTCGCTCGAGATGGCGGTGACCGGCATCCGCGAGATGTCGACGCTGGCGACCCCGCCGGAGGACCGGCACCCCATCCTCACGTTCGTGGGGCCCGAGAGCGATCGGCAGATCGCCGCGGCCATCCGCCGCGAGATGCTGCGCGAGGGCCAGGTGTTCTTCGTGCACAACCGCGTGTCGAGCATCAACCGGGTCGCGGCCCACCTGGCCGAGCTCGTCCCGGAGGCGCGGGTCGCCGTCGCGCACGGGCAGATGGCCGAGTCGACGCTCGAGCAGGTCATGGTCGACTTCTGGGAGCGCAAGTTCGACGTGCTCGTCTCCACGACGATCATCGAGACCGGTCTCGACATCGCGAACGCGAACACGCTCATCATCGACCGGGCCGACAAGTACGGCTTGAGCCAGCTGCACCAGCTCCGCGGCCGGGTGGGTCGCGGGCGCGAGCGCGGCTACGCGTACTTCCTCTACGACGCCGAACGGCCGCTGTCCGAGACGGCCCAAGACCGTCTCGAGACGATCGCGGCCAACAACGAGCTCGGAGCCGGTATGCAGGTCGCGCTCAAAGACCTCGAGATCCGTGGCGCCGGCAACCTTCTCGGCGGCGAGCAGTCGGGGCACATCGCGGGCGTCGGGTTCGACCTTTATCTGCGCATGATCGGCGAGGCCGTGGGCGCGTTCCGGGGCGACGTCGCCGAGGGGCAGACCGAGCTCCGCCTCGAGCTCCCGGTCGACGCGCACATCCCCGAGGAGTACGTCGAGAGCGAGCGCCTGCGCCTCGAGGCGTATCAGAAGCTGTCGACCGCGAGCTCGCCCACGTCGACCGACGACCAGATCTCGTCCGTGCTCGACGAGCTGACCGACCGCTACGGCGAACCGCCGCAGTCGGTCCTCGCTCTGATCGAGGTGTCGCGACTGCGGCGCGCGGCCCAGAAGGCGGGCCTCAGCGAGGTCGTCGTCATGGGCAGCAACCTGCGCGTGGCCGGTGTCGCATTGCCCGACAGTGCCCAGGTCCGCCTGCAGCGCGTGTACCAGGGTGCCCGCTACTTCGCGCAGACCAACTCGATCAGCGTCCCGATGCCGCGTCGGCACGGCGAGGCCCTGCCCGATGCCGAGCTGATCGGCTGGGTGGAGCAGCTGATGAAGGCCCTGTACGGTGCCGAGACGGCCCGCCCCGCGGCCGAGGCCGGCACTCCGGCCGCAGGCTGATCCCCGGCGGGTCGGTCCGTGAGGCCGACCCGTCCCACCTCAGGAGGCACGAGTGAGCGACGATCCCCGCGCAGGCACCGAGCTGGACGCCCTCGTCGCGGTGGTGGAGGCACTGCTCGCCGACGAGGGCGGTTGCGAGTGGAATCGCGCGCAGACGCACGCGTCGCTCGTCACGTATCTCGTGGAGGAGACCGCCGAGCTGGTGGAGGCGATCGAGACCGGCACCTCGACGGACATGCGGGAGGAGCTCGGCGACGTGCTCTATCAGGTGGTCTTGCATGCGGCCCTCGCCACCCGCGCCTCCTCGGCTCCGGTGGCCGGCGGCGAGAGGTTCGACGTCGCGGACGTGATCCGCGACGTGACCGCCAAGACCGTGCGTCGGCATCCGCACGTGTTCGGAGACGACGTCGTGGACGGCGTGGACGACATCGTGCGCGTCTGGTCGGCGGCGAAGGCCCGCGAGAAGGCCGACCGCCGGAGCGCGTTCGACGGGGTGCCGCTCGGCCTGCCGGCTCTCGCCCGGGCACAGAAGATCGAGTCGCGAGGCGCCGCCGCGGGTATCGAGGCCGACGGCGAGCTGCCGCCGGCCTCCGGTGAGCTCGCGTGGGGGCGGTCGCTGCTCGCGCTCGTCGACGAGGCGGGACGATCCGGGGTGGACGCCGAGCGCGCCCTCCGTGCCGCCGTGCGGGAACGCGAGGAGTCGCTGCGTTCCGCCGAGGCGGACTCCGCGACCTGAGGGTGCACGCCTGTCGGCGGGGGAGGAGGGCGCCCCTCCGACCCGACCGGAGGGACGCCCGCGGGACGAGCCGACCCGAATCGACTCGTACCGCCTGGCCACCCGGGATGCAGGTGCGGCAGGGGGGAGCCGCAGGCGTCGTCGGGTGGCGGCGAGGCCGTGCTCGTCGGCGAGGGATCAGACTAGTCGAGGCATCTGGCCGCGCGTATAAAATGTAACTCTTGGTAGTGTAAAATGTCAAGTAATTACATGCGAATGCCCTCGAGTGCCGATTCGGCGTTACCGACGACTCGTCAACATCTCTGGTGACGCGTTGGCTCACATCTGTTATGGTGCGTACAGCTCGTCGGTTCCGCGCAGGGCGGTTGCCTGACCCGCCATGACCAAGGAGCGCCATGCCTCGTAGACCTGATCCGACGCGCAAGCCGGAACTCCTCGGTCAGATCCTCGAGCATCTGCGCGGTCGGTCGCTGGCGACCGTGTCCTTCCGCACGCTGGCCGAGGCGCTCGGGGTCAGCACCTATGTGTTCGTCTATCACTTCGGCAATCGCGCCCAGCTGATCGGCGAGGTCGTCCAGGCGATCGTCGCGCGCAACGACGCGTTGCTCGGCGCCGACACCCGCGACCTCGAGCCGGAGGCGTTCGCGAAGCACCTCGGCAAGCTCTGGTCCGAGGTCAGCAGCGAGCGTGGCCGCGACCTGCAGCGACTCGAGTTCGAGGCCGCTCTGCTCGAGACGGTGGCCGGTGACGACGCGGGCGTGGCCCGAGCGGCCGTGACGCGATGGCACGACGTCGCCACGGGTTGGCTGACGGCCCACGGCGTCGCCACGGCCGACGCGAAGGTCGAGGGGCGCCTCTTCGCCGATGCCGTCTACGGTCTGCAGTTCGACTCGATCGTCACGGACGACCACCGCCGGGTCACGGCCGCCTTCAAGCGCCTCGCCGACTCCTTCGTCGCCCAGGTCTAGCGCAGCGCGCCCTGGCGCATCGTCGCGCGGCGGCGGGGACGCCGCGCCGACAAACACGGAGCGACTGGCCTGAGGCGTAGCACGCCTCAGGGCAGTCCCGCGCGGCGGCGGGGACGCCGCGCCAACAAGCACGGAGCGACCAGGTTGAGGCGCAGCGCGCCTCAACCTGGTCGTGACCCTCACCGCAGGGAAGGGAGGGTCATTTCAGACAGCCGGACACGCAACCCGATTCGCGCCGGCCGTTGCGTCGAGCGTACATGACATGTCACATGCGCGCAATCGATGGCGAAGGCGTTCTGCCGTCCTCTGGAATGATGGAGCCATGCCGTCACCCGTGAACCCGCCGCGCGGGATGCGAGACTTCCTGCCCGCCGACAAGCGCCGTCGCGAGCGTCTGCTCGCGACCATCCGCGACACCTATCGGGCGTTCGGCTTCGACGAGATCGAGACGCCGGTCGTCGAGGACTCGGCTCGGCTGCACTCGGGTCTCGGTGGCGACAACGAGAAGCAGGTCTTCGCCGTCCTCAAGCGCGGTCTCGTCACCGACGACCTGCGCGCGGCCGCGACTCCGCTCGAGCTGGCCGACCTCGGTCTGCGCTTCGACCTCACCGTGCCGCTCGCCCGGTTCTACGCGAGTCACCGGGCCGAGCTGCCGACCGTCTTCCGATCGATCCAGATCGCGCCGGTCTGGCGGGCCGAGCGGCCGCAGAAGGGTCGCTACCGGCAGTTCGTCCAGTGCGACATCGACATCCTCGGAGAGCCCGGGCGTCTGGCCGAGATCGAGCTCATCTCGGCGACGACGGCCGTCCTCGGGGCTCTCGGGCTCGAAGGCACGACGATCCGCATCAACGACCGGCGAATCCTGATCGGTCTGCTGGCCTACTGGGGTGTGCCGGCGTCGCACACCGATCGAGCCCTGATCACCCTCGACAAGCTGGACAAGATCGGTGTCGACGGCGTTGCCGCCGAGCTCGCCGAACTCGGGTTGCTCCCCGAGATGAGCGTCGACGCCGCAGAGCTGACCTCGACCCTGACCGAGTTGTCCGACGCGACCTGGGCCGTCGGGGGAGCCGACGGCTCGACCGCCGCCGCCTGGCTCGACGCCGAGGCCTTCGCCGACCTGGTCGCGCTCCGAGACGCGCTGCCCGACGCGCGACTCGAGTTCGACCCCACCCTGGTGCGCGGCATGGGCTACTACACCGGCACGATCTTCGAGATCGCGCACCCCGATCTGCCGTATTCGCTCGGCGGCGGCGGTCGCTACGACGGCATGATCGGCCGGTTCCTCGGCACGGACGTGCCGGCCGCCGGCTTCTCGCTCGGCTTCGAGCGCATCGTCGACCTGCTCGACGCCGTCGACGACGGCGACGACGCCGTCGTCCTGCTCTACGACAAGAGCGTGCCGCCGGTCGAGTTGCTGTCCCTGCAGAGGGCGCTCCTCGACACGGGGGAGGCGCGGGTGCGTCTCGAACGCCGCGCCAAGAACACGAACAACCAGCTCGCGACGCTCGCGCAGGCCGGCTTCAGCCGGTTCGCGGCGGTCCGCGGTGGCGAGCGCGTCGACGAGCTCGAGTTCAAGCCCCTGACCTGACCCGCGCCTCCTCGGCTGGCTAGGATTGCCGGGGACCGCGTGTCCTGCGAACACAACGACTACTAAGGAGTTCTCCGTGGCAGCAATCGACGCCGTAGGCGCCCGCGAAATCCTCGACTCCCGGGGCAACCCGACGGTCGAGGTCGAGGTCTTGCTCGACGACGGGACGGTGTCGCGCGCGGCAGTCCCCTCGGGCGCATCGACCGGGGCCTTCGAGGCCTACGAACTGCGTGACGGCGACAAGAGCCGCTACCTCGGCAAGGGCGTGCTCAAGGCCGTCGCCGCCGTGATCGACGAGATCGGCCCCGAGGTCGAGGGTCTCGACGCCACCGACCAGCGCCTGATCGACGCCGCGATGATCGAGCTCGACGGCACCGACAACAAGAAGCGTCTCGGCGCCAACGCCATCCTGGGCGTCTCGCTGGCCGTGGCCCGTGCCGCCGCCGACTCGGCCGACCTGCCGCTCTTCCGTTACCTGGGCGGCCCGAACGCGCACACGCTGCCCGTCCCGATGATGAACGTCATCAACGGTGGCTCGCACGCCGACAGCAACGTCGACATCCAGGAGTTCATGATCCTGCCGATCGGTGCCTCGTCGTTCGCCGAGGCCCTCCGCTGGGGTGCCGAGACGTACCACGCGCTGAAGAGCGAGCTCAACGCGAAGGGCCTGTCCACCGGCCTCGGCGACGAGGGTGGCTTCGCGCCGAACCTCGACAGCAACCGCGCCGCGCTCGACCTGCTCGTCGAGGCGATCACCAAGGCCGGCTTCACGCCCGGCAAGGACATCGCGCTCGGTCTCGACGTCGCATCGAGCGAGTTCTTCACCGACGGTTCGTACACCTTCGAGGGGCAGAAGCGCAGCGCCGCCGAGATGTCGTCGTACTACGCCGACCTCGTCGCCGCGTACCCGCTGGTCTCCATCGAGGACCCGCTGGACGAGGACGACTGGGAGGGTTGGGCCCACCTCACGAACGAGATCGGCTCGAAGACCCAGATCGTCGGCGACGACCTGTTCGTCACGAACCCGACGCGTCTCGCGCAGGGCATCAAGGCCGGTGCGGCGAACTCGATCCTGGTGAAGGTCAACCAGATCGGCACGCTCACCGAGTCGCTCGACGCCGTCGCGCTGGCTCAGCGCAGCGGCTACACGACCGTGCTGTCGCACCGTTCGGGCGAGACCGAGGACACGACCATCGCCGATCTCGCGGTCGCGACCGACGCCGGTCAGATCAAGACCGGTGCCCCGGCTCGCAGCGAGCGCGTCGCGAAGTACAACCAGCTGCTCCGCATCGAGGAGGAGCTCGGCGACGCCGCGGTCTACGCCGGTTACTCGGCGTTCCCGCGCTTCCAGGCGTGACCCACTCCGCCGCATAGCGAGTGACGCGCCGGGCGACTGCCGCCCGCCGCTCGTGAGGCCCGTCCCGGTTCCCCGGGGCGGGCCTCACGGCGTTCCGTCACCGTGCGCCCGATCTCGTCGCGTACTCTCGGAGCATGCCTCGTGAGACCAAGAACCGGCGTGTGCCGGTCACGCTCCCGGCCATGGAGACCCCCGCCGGCGGCTGGCTGCGCAGCATCCGCTTCTCGGGCTTCAGCCTGCTGATGCTCGTGATCCTCATCCTGTTCGTCGTGATCCTCGCGCCGTCGCTCAAGACGCTCATCCAGCAGCAGCAGCAGATCGCGGCGCTGCAGCAGGACGTGGTCGACCAGAAGAAGAACGTCGAGAGCCTCCAGGGCGACGTCGCGCGATGGTCCGACCCGGCCTACATCGAGGCCCAGGCCCGCGACCGCCTGCTGTACGTCTACCCGGGCGAGTACAGCTACCTCGTGATGGGTGACGACAAATCCGTCAAGAAGGCCGGCACCGGCGCGGCGATCAGCGACACGATCCAGACGCCCCAGGTCGACTGGGTGGCCGCCATGACGTCGTCCGTCTTCGACTCCGGTCTGAGCGACGCCTCCGCCACCGAGCTGGTGGCACCCGACATCAGCGGCAGCCAGGTCCCGGCCGGCACCGCCCCGACCGGGGGGACCCCGTGACGACACCGCCCTTCGAACCGGTCACCGACGACGACATCCGTATCGTCACCGCTCAGCTCGGACGCCCCGCGCGCGATGTCATCGGCATCCCGGCGCGCTGTGTCTGCGGCAACCCCACCGTCGTCGCCACGAAGCCGCGGCTCTCCGACGGCACGCCGTTCCCGACGCTGTACTACCTGTGCCACCCGGGGGCCACGGCGGCCATCTCGACGCTCGAGGCGACCGGCGTCATGGTCGAGTTCACCGACCTGTTGGCCTCCGACCCCGACCTGCGGCATCGCTACGGGCTGGCGCACGAGGCCTATCTCGCCGACCGCGAGGGCATCGAGCACGTCCCCGAGGTCGCGCACGTCACGGCCGGAGGCATGCCCGAGCGGGTCAAGTGCCTGCACGCGCTGGCCGGGCACGCCCTCGCCGCCGGTCCGGGTGTCAACCCGATCGGGGATCTCGCTCTCGAGCGCGCGGCCTGGAGCCCGGACGTCTGCCGTTGCCCCGACTACCTCGCCGAGGCGACGGTCGACGACGACTCGACCCGCGCCTCCTTCGGGTCGAGCTGACCGTCGTGCGACGCTCCGGGGGGAGGCGCGGCGCGCGGGGGCTGCGCGCCGTGGCGGCGGTCGTCGTGATGGTGACGGCCTCGGTCGTGGTGCCCGCGTCGATGGCGTCCGCCGACTCGATCCGCGACGCGGAGTACTGGCTCGACGACTACGGGGTGCGGCAGGCCTGGAACACGTCGCGCGGTGCCGGGGTGACCGTCGCCGTGATCGACACCGGGGTCGACTCCTCGATCACCGAGTTGAAGGACGCCGTCGTCGGCGGCACGGACATGTCGGGTCAGGGGGCGCCGAACGGTCAGAAGCCGGTCGGCGACGACCCCACCCACGGGTCTCTCGTGGCCTCGATGCTGGCCGGTCGTGGGACGGGTCAGGGCGACGGCGTGATCGGGGTCGCGCCCGAGGCGAAGGTGCTGTCCGTGTCGGTCGGCTTCGGCGCCGGCGCCAAGGACTCCGACACCCAGATCGCCGACGCCGTCCGGTGGTCGGTCGACAACGGGGCGTCGGTGATCAACATGTCGCTCACCCGCAACACGCTCGACTGGCCGACCAGTTGGGACGACGCCTTCCTCTACGCGATGAAGCACGACGTCGTGATCGTCGCCGCCGCCGGCAACCGGGGCAGCGGCACGACGGAGGTCGGCGCACCCGCGACCATGCCGGGCGTGCTCACCGTGGCCGGCGTCGATCGTTCGGGCGCCGCGAGCTTCGACGCCTCGAGTCAGGGCATCACCATCGGCGTCGCCGCCCCGAGCGAGGACCTGGTGGGTGCGGGGCCCGGCAACGTCCACTACAAGTGGAGCGGCACGAGCGGGGCGACACCCCTGGTCGCGGGCATCGTCGCCCTGGTGCGCAGCGCCCACCCCGAGCTCGACGCCGACGACGTGATCAACCGCGTGGTGTCCACGGCGAAGCCGAAGGGCACGTCCGACCCCGATCCGCTCTACGGCCACGGGCTGGTCGACGCGTCGGCGGCGGTGACCGCGCCGGTGGCCTCCGTCACGACGAACCCGATGGGGGACCTGGCCGACTGGGTGCGTCTGCACCGCCGCGCCGATGTCACCCCGCCGCCGTCGTCGTCGGCGTCGACCGTGCCCGTCGAGCCCGACGCCACGCCCACCGACATCACCGCGCCGCGGCCCTCGCTCCAGGCGCTCCTGCCGACGGTCGAGACGATGCGGTCCACGGGCATCCCCGTGATCGTGTTCACGTTCTTCGGCGCCGCCTTGCTGGCCGTGCTGTGGGGCGCGTACCGGCAGTTCAAGAGGACACGCGACGAGGAGTAAACTCTCAGCGACACCCCCACCACAAGGAGATCATTCGCCGTGCCCAAAATCCTGATCGTCGGCGGCGGCTACGCCGGTTTCTACACCGCCTGGAAGCTCGAGAAGTGGTTGCGCGCGGGGGAGGCCGAGGTCACGATCGTCGACCCGCTGCCCTACATGACGTACCAGCCGTTCCTTCCCGAGGTCGCCTCCGGCTCCATCGAGCCCCGCCACGCGATCGTCTCGCTGCGTCGCCACCTGAAGAAGACGAACGTCGTCACGGCGAAGGTCACCAAGGTCGACCACGCCTCCAAGACGGCCACCATCACGCCCGAGGTGGGCGACGCCTGGACGATGGAGTACGACCAGATCGTCATGACCGCGGGTGCCGTCTCGCGCACGTTCCCCATCCCCGGTGTGGCCGACGAGGCCATCGGCCTCAAGACCATCGAAGAGGCCGCGGCGATCCGAGACAAGCTCCTCACGAACTTCCAGAAGGCCGCCAACCTGCCCGCGGGCCCCGAGCGCGACCGTCTGCTGACCGTCGTCGTCGTCGGCGGTGGCTTCGCCGGCATCGAGGTCTTCGCCGAGCTGCGCAGCTTCGCCAGCGACCTGCTCAAGTACTACCCCCAGCTCACCATCGACGACACGCACTTCCACCTCGTCGAGGCGATGGGCCGCATCATGCCCGAGGTGTCGCTCGAGACGAGCCACTGGGTGCTCAAGAACCTGGCCGAGCGCGCCGCGACGGTGCACCTCGACACGCAGCTGCAGTCCGCCGTCGGCGGTCTGATCGAGCTCTCGACCGGCGAGTCGTTCGAGTCCGACCTGATCGTCTGGACGGCCGGCGTCATGGCCAACCCGATGGTCCGTAGCACGGACTTCCCGCTCGAGCAGCGCGGCCGCATCACGGTGCAGCCCGACCTGCGCATCGTCGACGAGGGCGTCGTGGTCGAGGGCGCCTGGGCCTGCGGTGACGTCGCGGCGACCCCCGACCTCACGGGCAAGGGTGTCGGCGGCTTCTGTGTGCCGAACGCCCAGCACGCCGTCCGCATGGGCAAGCAGCTCGCCAAGAACCTCGTCGCCGACCTGCGCGGCGAGGGCACGAAAGACTACCGTCACGACAACCTGGGCGCGGTCGCCGGTCTGGGCATCGGCATCGGTGTGTTCCAGAGCGGCAAGTTCGCGATGAAGGGCTTCCCGGCCTGGGCCGCGCACCGTGGCTACCACGGCATGGCGATGCCTTCGTTCGAGCGCAAGTTCCGCGTCGTCGGCGGCTGGTGGAACAACTTCTGGCTGGGTCGCGACATCGCCTCGCTCGACAACCGCGAGCGTCCGCGTGCGGCGTTCGAGGAGTTCGCGTCGCGTCCGAAGCCCGCCGCCGAGGCCCCCGCGGCGACGCCCGAGGTCGGTGCGCCGGCCGACGCGGCCGGCCCCGCCTACGCGAACCCGACCGACGCGAAGGGCGAGGCCGTCAAGGGCGAGCCCGCGAAGGTCACGGCCTCCGAGTAGGCACACCCCGCTGCACGACGCCCGTCCCGGTCCGCCGGGGCGGGCGTCGTCGTCTCCCCGCGCCTCCCGTCTCGTAGGCTGGGACGGCACGCCCCCGTAGCCCAATCGGCAGAGGCAGGCGACTTAAAATCGCTTCAGTCAGGGTTCGAATCCCTGCGGGGGCACTCGCGGGCCGGGCGGCCCCCAAGCCGGGGGCCCCGAATCCGGCGGGTCAGAAGCGGGCGCGTCAGAAGTCGGCGCGTGTCGGCTCCACGAAGCGCACCCAGAGCCACGCCGCGACGGCGATGGCGGCGCACGAGGCGGCGACGACCACGAGCGGCCCGATCGGGAACCCGCTCACCGGGTTGCCGACGAACACGATGGAGGCGGCCGTCACGCCGGCGAGGGCCGTCACGAGATACGCGGGTCGCGACATCGCCCACAGAGCCCTGCCCGGTAGAGCGCCGAGGGGCAGGAGCAACAGCACGAGCGACCCCAGACCGGCCAGGCAGATCGTCGCCATGGTCTCGCGGCCGAGCTGCGACCAGAAGCCGCCGTCGAGTCCGACGACGCCGTGCAGCATCCACGCGGCGAAGGGCAGCACCGTCAGCAGACCGAGCTGCGCGAGGGCGACCGTGCCGCGATCGCGCGGCGTGGGTTCGACGGCATCGCGCCCGAGTCCGACGGTCGAGAGGCCCGCCGCCACCAGGACACCGACGAGGAGGGGTGGGTCGAGACCCAGGAGCCGCGTCGCGCCGGCTGCGGCGACGGCCGCGAGCACCAGCCCGGGCGAGACCCGGAGCCGCAGCGGGAGGCCCCGCCTCCGGGCCAGGACGGCGGCGGGCAGCACCAGGCAGACACCGTTGACGACGAGGAGCCCGAGCACGATCCCGGCGGCCATCCGGGCGTACTGCACCTCGTCGTCGACTCCGGCGGCCAGCGCGGTGATGGCGGCGCCGGCGGCGATCGTCACGCCCACGGCGACCCACGGGCTGATCGTGCCGGTGTTGAAACCGGTGGGCACCTCGACCGATCGGTTGCGGCCGGTCAGGCGTGCTCGGAGGGGATGCCAGCGCCCGCGAGCGGCGGCGGAGGCGAGCCGGGAGGGGGCTGCGATCAGGACGAGGAAGAGCACACCGAGCGCGATGGCGGCGGGCCAGGCGGGGGTGCCGATCGTCTGGGCGAGGGTCGGCAGGTCACGACCGAAGGAGGTGGCGGTCGCCCAGGTGCCGGAGCCGGCGGCACCCGAGGGGCCGCTGCCTCCGCCTCCACGACCCGGCACGCCGGGCGCGGTGCCCGACTGCCCCGGGGGTGTCCCGGCCGCGGAGGGCGGAGGCACGGCGCCGTCGGTCGGGGCCGGTGTCGGGGAGGGCGAGGCGGACTTCGACGGCGTGGGCGTCGGCGTGGAGGGCGCGGACGCCGCGGGGGCGCTGTCGGCCGGTGCGTTGCGGACGGTCACGCGGAGGGCGGTCGACGGCGGCCCGTAGTTGCCGGCGGCGTCCACCTGGGCGGCCTGGATGTCTCGTGCACCATCGGGCAGGCTCGATCCGGTCGAGGTGCACTGCCAGGCACCCGAGACGACGCGGCTCTGACAGACCGGGCTGCTGTCCACGTAGACCGTGACGATCGCGCCGTCCTCACCCTGGCCTCGGAACGTGACGGGCTGCGCCGAGATCGTCGACCCGGCTCCGGGCGACGTCACGGTGGGCGCGCTCGGCGCGTCGCGGTCGACGGTCGCCGAGACGGGCGACGAGGCCGACGAGGTCGGGACGGCGGGGATGGCCGCGGACGACTGCGTCGCCTGCAGCGCGTACGTGCCGGACGGGAACGCGCCTGCCGGCAGGATGGCTTCCCATGCGCCTCCGGAGCCCACGGTCGCCGTCGTGGTCGCGCCGCCCGTCGCCGACACGGAGACGGTGGCGCCGGGGTAGCCGGTGCCGCTCGCCTTGGCACCGACGAGCAGACCCCCGGTGACGGTCGGCGCGCCGAGCACCGAGAACGACCCCGTCGTGGCATCGTCGGTGGCGTTCGTGGTGTCGCGGACGGTGAGCCGGAGGCCCGCGCCGTTCGGCAGGGTCACCCGGCACGACCAGGGGGCCGAGGCGGAGTCCGACGCGGCCACCGTCGTCGTGCAGAGGGACGCCGACGGGACGGACGGGTCCAGGATGCGGAGCGCCGCCCCGGGCGTGCCGGTGCCGGTCACGGTGACGCTGTTCGTCGAGCGGTTGCCGACGTCGTCGATCGTCGGGGCGACGGCTGCCGGCGGCGTCGGGCTCGGCGCGCTGAACGTCGGGTCGGGGGTCGGCGACGCGAAGACGGCGGCCGGGCTGAGGACGGACAGGGCCAGTGCGGCGAGCAGCGTGGGCGCGATCCATCGGCCGGAGGACCGGACGCGTCGCGCGGTTCGCCTCGAAATCACGGTCGACGACGGCCCGGCGGCGGTCGCAGCACGGGAGCGGAGTGAGATCGGAGTCGCGGGCACTACCACCCATTCAGCACGGTGCCGGGCGACAAGTCAATCAACCTCACGGGGGATTACTCATATTGAGGCACGGGGCCACGATCCAGGCGTGAGTTCGCTCCGAGAACGCCCAGTCGACGTGAAGCCATCGCAAGGCCCATTTATAGTGAATGACGCGCTGCGGCGACCCGATCGATGTCCCGTCCCGGGGCACAGCGCCGTGCAACCCGCGTGACGTACCCCGAGGAGAACCCCGCATGAACCCGGCCACTATCGGCATCCTGGTCGCCGTCGGCATCATCGTCCTGCTGGCCGTCATCATCGGGATCTACCTCTGGGCGACGTACAACTCGCTCGTGACGCTGAAGATGCGCGTCGACGAGGCGTGGAGCGACATCACCGTCCAGCTGAAGCGTCGAGCCGACCTGATCCCGAACATCATCGAATCGGTGAAGGGCTACGCCACCCACGAGGCGAGCGTGTTCCAGAACGTCACGCAGGCCCGCGCCGAGACGATCAGCGCCCAGACACCCGCGCAGGCCTCCGCGGCCGAGAACCACATGCAGACGGCCCTCAAGAGCATCTTCGCGGTGGCCGAGGCGTACCCGCAGTTGCAGGCGAGCCAGAACTTCCTGCAGCTGCAGTCCGAGCTCGTCGACACCGAGGACAAGATCCAGGCCTCGCGTCGTTTCTACAACGGCGGCGTCCGCGAGTTCAACACGAAGACGCGCGTGTTCCCCAACACGCTGTTCGCCCGCCGCCTGGGCTTCACCGAGCGCGACTTCTTCGAGGTCGCCGAGCCGTCGGCGATCGCGGAGCCGCCGCGCGTGCAGTTCTGACGACGCCCGACGCGACGCCGTCCCGCCTTCCTGAGCGAGCCTCCTCATGTATTCCGCGATAGCGCGTAACAAGCGCAACACCGTCCTGATCATCGCGATCTTCATCGTGATCGTCGGCGCCCTCGGGTTCGGTGCCGGGCTGCTCTGGAACAATTTCTCGATCGGCTTCGTCGTGCTCGTCGTGGCGGTGCTCTACGCGCTCTTCCAGTACTTCGCGGCGAGTGGTCAGGCCGTCGCCATGAGCGGGGCCCAGCAGGTCGACGCCCAGACCGCGCCGCGCCTCTACAAGACCGTCGAGAACCTGTCGATCACGATGGGCATGCCGATGCCGAAGGTCTACGTGGTCGTCGACCCGTCGCCGAACGCGTTCGCGACCGGACGCGACCCCGACCACGCGATCGTCGCGGCCACGACGGGGCTGCTCGAGATCATGGACGACAGCGAACTGCAGGGCGTCATGGCCCACGAGATGGGTCACGTCAAGAACTACGACATCCGGGTCTCGATGATGGTGTTCGGGCTCGTCGTCGCCGTCGGGTTCCTGGCCGACATCCTGCTCCGCATGTCGTTCTTCAGTGCCCTGTCGGGTGGCAACCGCAACAACAGCAACAACAACGGCGGTGGGGGCGGCAACCCCGTCCTGCTGATCGCCGGGCTCGCCGCCATGATCATCGCGCCGCTCGCCGCTGCCGGTGTGCAGGCCGCGGTGTCGCGTCAGCGCGAGTACCTCGCCGATGCGACCGGTGCTCTGACGACGCGGTACCCCGAGGGGCTGGCCCGAGCACTCGAGAAGCTCGGGGCCTACGGCCGACCGATGCGCCAGCAGAACTCGTCGATGTCGCACCTCTGGATCAGCGACCCGATGAAACCAGGCGCGATGGACCGCCTGTTCAGCACGCACCCGCCCCTCGAGGACCGCATCAAGCGACTGCGCGAGAACGCCGCGTCGTTCTAGGCCGCCCTGCTCCGGCGGGCGCCGACGCCGCGGGCGCGCCTACACGGCCGCGGCCAGGGCATCGGCGAGGTCGCCGCGCGGCATGACCTCGACACCGTCGAGACCCTGCCACGAGGAGGCGCGGTGCAGCAACGCCGCCAGCCTCTCGACATCGACGGGCAGGTCGCGTTCGCGCCAGGCGGCCTGCACACGCAGCACTCCCGCCTGCCGGTCGCTCTTCAGATCGACGCGCGCCACCAGGCTGTCGCCCTGCAGCACCGGCAGCACGTAGTACCCGTGCACGCGCTTCGGCTGGGGCGTGTAGATCTCGATGCGGTAGTGGAACCCGAAGAGTCGTTCGGCCCGCGGGCGCTCCCAGACGACCGGGTCGAACGGTGACAGCAGGGCGTCGGCGTCGAGGCGGCGGGGCAGCCGCGCGTCGCGGTGCAGCCACGCGGGTCGGGTCCAGCCGTCGACGGACACGGGCTGCAGGACCCCCTCGTCGTGCAGGTCGTGGAGGGCCGGCAGGACATCGGCGGTCTTGAGCCGGAAGTAGTCGGCGAGGTCGGACGTCGTGCCGACGCCGTGGGCCGAGGCGGCGTGGGCCACCAGGCGGCGGTGCGCCTCGGCGCGATCGACCGTCTCGTCGAGGACGGACGCGGGGAGGACCTGCTCGGGCAGCGCGTAGACGCGCTCGAAGCGGCGCCGGCCGGCACTGACGACGTCGCCCACCCGGAACAGGCTCTCGAGCCCCCGCTTGACGTCGCCCCAGCCCCACCAGGGGCCGGTGCGGACGTTGGCGTCGTGCTCGATCAGTGAGGCCGGCAGCGGGCCCTTGTCGCGCAGCTCGTCGAGCAGCCACCGAGCCATCGAGGCGTTCTGCGCGAGCCACGACGAGTCGTCGCCGAGCCACTTCGCCCGGTAGTCGTCCATCCGCCAGCGCAGCAGAGGCCATGTCGACACGGGCACGAAGGCGGCCTCGTGCGCCCAGTACTCGATGTAGCGCGACCGGGGCGTCATCGTCAGGCGGTCGAGCAGAGTCTTGTCGTACGGGCCGAGTCGGGCGAAGAACGGCAGGTAGTGGCTGCGTTCGAAGACGTTGACGGAGTCGATCTGCACGAGACCGAGACGGTCGATCAGGCCGTTCAGCTGGCGGGTGCCCACGGTCGCCGTCGGGCGGCCGAAGCCCTGGGCGGCGAGGGCGACACGTCGGGCGAGGGCAGGGGAGAGACGTTCGGGAGCGGCCACGGGGTCGACCCTAGCCAGCGCCGCCGACAGTGACGCGCCTCCTGCGGTTCACGAGCAATTCATCTGCCGACCGCCACCCGGACGCCCACGCCTTCTAGCTTCCCTTCAGCACCCCCGTGCCGCCCTCACAGCCCGACCCACCCGGAGGAATTCCCGTGATCATGACCCGTTCCCTCGCGAAGCGATTCGTCGCACCGGCGGCCGCCCTCGCCGTCGTCGCTCTCGGCCTCACCGCCTGCTCCGGCGACTCCGGCTCGAGCGCCGCGGGCGGCGTCGACGCCGCGACCGCGACGAGCGCCGACGCGTTCGGCGGGATGGACGGCCTCGTCAGCGCTGCCAAGGCCGAGGGCTCGTTGAACGTCATCGCGCTGCCCGAGACCTGGGCCAACTACGGCAAGATCATCTCGGCCTTCGAGGACAAGTACGGCATCACGGTCAACTCGGCCGACCCCGACGTGTCGAGCGCCGACGAGATCGCCGCCGCGAAGAACCTCAAGGGTCAGGACACCGCCCCCGACGTCTTCGACC
This sequence comes from Frigoribacterium sp. 2-23, assembly GCF_049601585.1. Taxonomy (GTDB): domain Bacteria; phylum Actinomycetota; class Actinomycetes; order Actinomycetales; family Microbacteriaceae; genus Frigoribacterium. Next base: position 822,782 of record NZ_CP187126.1, read on the forward strand.
TCGGCTCGGCCGTCACGCTCGACAGCCTCGACTACTTCGCGCCCTACAAGGTGACGACCTGGGACGACATCCCCGACGAGCGCAAGGACGCCGACGGCAAGTGGGTCTACGACTACACCGGGCTCATGTCGATCGGCTACGACGCCAGCGCCGTCTCGGCGCCGAAGAGCCTCGACGACCTGCTCGGCTCGGGCTACAAGGGCAAGGTCGCCATCAACGGCGACCCGACCCAGGCCGGTGCGGCCGCCGCGGCCGTCCAGTGGGCCGCCCTGCAGTCGGGCGGCAGCGCCGACGACATCACGGCCGGCGTCGACTTCTTCGGCAAGATGAGCGACGCGGGCAACCTGCTGCCGGTCGACCCGACGCCCGCCACGATCGCCAGCGGCGAGACCCCCGTCGTCTTCGACTGGAGCTACAACAACCTGGCCGCCGCCGACACCGCGAGCGGCCGCGACTGGAAGACGGTCGTGCTGCCCGGCACGGCACTGGCCAGCTACTACAACCAGGCCATCAACGTCGACGCCCCGCACCCCGCCGCCGCACGTCTGTGGCAGGAGTTCATCATGAGCGACACCGCGCAGAACCTGTACCTGCAGGCCGGTGCCTACCCCGTCCGCATGGACGCGATGAGCAAGGCCGGCACCGTCGACAAGGACGCCCTCGACAAGGTCGGGGCCCAGCCCTCCGACGTCGTCCAGTTCACCAGCGCGCAGACGGAGGCCGCGTCGAAGACGCTCGCCGCCACCTGGGCCACCGCGATCGGCTGAGCCCCATGACCGTGGTCGACACCGCTCCGGCGGACAGCACGACCACCGCATCCGTCCGCGGCGACGTCGGGCCCTCACCGGCCCGGCGTCGCCCGGCGGCGTGGTGGGGGCTGACACCGTTCGCGCTCTACGTGCTGCTCTTCCTGGCGGTGCCGTGCGGCATCGCACTGGCCACGGGTTTCTTCGACGCCACGGGTGTCCCGACCCTCGACAACATCGCCGTGCTGGGGGAGCCGGCGATCCTCGGCACCTTCGTGAGCTCGTTCGGGGTGTCGGCCGTCAGCGCCGTGATCGGCGCCCTCGTCGGCGCGGCCGTCTGCTGGGGCCTCACCGCTCTGCGTCCCGACGGTGCCGTCCGCGGCATGATCGACTCCGCCGCGAGCGTGCTCGCGCAGTTCGGCGGCGTGATGCTCGCCTTCGCGTTCATCGCGACGATCGGCCTGCAGGGCGTCGTCACGCAACTGCTCATCCAGTCGTTCGGCATCGACATCGACGGCGCGCAGCTCTACACCGTCCGGGGTCTCGTGCTGCCGTACGTGTACTTCCAGGTTCCGCTGATGGTCATCACGTTCATGCCGGCCGTGTCCGGGCTGAAGCCGCAATGGCAGGAGGCGGTGGCGACACTCGGAGGCACCTGGTGGCAGCACCTGACGAAGGTCGTCGTCCCCGTGCTCGCGCCCGCCTTCACCGGCAGTCTGCTGCTGCTGTTCGCCAACGCGTTCTCGTCGTACGCCACGGCGGCGGCGCTGATCAGCCAGGGCGCCCAGATCGTGCCGCTGCAGATCCGGGCCGCCCTCGTCAGCGAGACGGTGCTGGGCCGCGCGAACGTCGCGGGAGCCCTGGCCCTCGGCATGATCGTCGTGATGGCGGCCGTCATGATCGTCTATTCGCGCCTCCAGCGTCGGACCGAGAGGTGGCAGCGATGAGCGTCGCCCTCCGCCGCCTCGTGTTGATCGTGGTCGGTCTCGCGTTCGCGATCCCGATCGCGGCCATGGTCGCCTTCACCCTCCGCAGCCCGACGGGCGTGGGCTACGACCTCGGCCACTGGACCGCCCTGGTCGACCCGGCCCACGCGCGCACCTACCGTGTCCTCGTCCAGGGCGTCGGCAACTCCCTCGTCCTCGCCGTGGTCTCGGCCGTCCTCGTGCTGCTCCTGCTCGTGCCGGCCATGGTGCTGGTATCGCTGCGCTATCCGCGTCTCGTCCGGCCGCTCGAGTTCCTCTGCATCATCCCGATCACGGTTCCGGCGATCGTGCTCGTCGTCGGTCTCGCACCCGTCTACGGGGTCATCGTGCGGATGGGCGGAGGGGGCGTCTGGACCCTCGCCTTCGCGTACGGCATCACCGTGCTGCCGTACGCCTACCGGGCGATCCAGTCCGATCTCGCGGCGACCGACCTCAAGACCCTCACCGAGGCGGCGCGCACGCTCGGCGCGGGCTGGCCCCGCATCATGGTCGGCATCATCGTGCCGAGCCTCCGTCGCGGGCTGCTCGCCGCCGGCTTCATCACCGTGGCCGTCGTCCTCGGCGAGTTCACCATCGCGTCGCTGCTCAACCGCGTCACCCTGCAGACCGCCCTCGTCCAGGTCTCGCGCAGCGATCCCTACGCCGCCGTCGCCTTCGCCCTGATGGCCCTGACCTTCGCGTTCGTCCTGCTGGTCGTGATCGGGCGTGTCGGTCGCATCGGGACGGTGCGCCCGGTCACCCGCGTCCGCCGGCCGCGCACGCCCGGCTCCTCGTCGTCCCCGCTCGGCCCGTCCGGCCTGACCGGCCCGACCTCCGCTCGAAAGGCCCTCCCATGACCGTCACCGACCAGACCACCGTCACTCGCTCTCGGCAGACGACCGGCGCCTCCGTCCGCTTCGAAGGCGTCGTCAAGGAGTACCCGGGCGGCAGCCGCGCCCTCGCGGGCGTCGACCTGGAGCTGCACCCGGGCGAGCTCGTCGCCGTGCTCGGACCGTCGGGGTGCGGCAAGACGACCGCGCTGCGCAGCCTGGCCGGACTCGAGACCACCACGAGCGGCAGCATCGCCATCGACGGTCGCGACGTCGTCGGTGTGCCGACGCATCGCCGCGACATCGGCATGGTGTTCCAGTCGTATTCGCTCTTCCCCCATCTGACGGTGCGCCAGAACGTCGAGTTCGGCCTCCGGATGCGCCGCGTCGGCTCGGCCGAGCGGGCGTCCCGGGCCGCCGAGATGCTCGAGCTGGTCGGCCTCGGTGCCCTCGGCGACCGCTACGCCCACCAGCTCTCGGGGGGTCAGCAGCAGCGTGTCGCGCTCGCCCGGGCGCTCGTCACGAGCCCCCGGGTGCTGCTGCTCGACGAGCCGTTGAGCGCCCTCGACGCGAAGGTCCGCGTGCAGTTGCGCGACGAGATCCGACGTATCCAGAAGGAGTTGTCCATCACGACCCTGTTCGTGACCCACGACCAGGAGGAGGCGCTCGCCGTCGCCGACCGCGTGGCCGTCATGCGGGCGGGCGTCATCGAGCAGATCGGGACACCGGAGTCGCTCTACGCCACACCGGCCACGCCGTTCGTGGCCGAGTTCGTCGGGTCGAGCAACCGCATCGTGGCCGATGTCGTCGACGGTCTCGTGCGGCTGCCGGGCTGCGAGCTGCCCGCCGTCGGCTCGCCCGCCGACGGTCCGGTGTGGGCGCTCATCCGCCCCGAGAACCTGCGCCTCGCCGAACAGGGCTGGGAAGGCACGGTCACGAGCGTGTCGTTCCTGGGGCCGGTCTCGCGGACCACGGTGACCACCGCCTCCGGAGCCACGATCGTCGTCGAGCACCGCGCGGACGACCGGAGGCGCGAGGGCGAGACCGTGCGTCTCGCGTTCGCCCCCCAGCCCCTCGCCGTCGTCCCGAGAGGTTGATCGGCGGGAGCCCCGGTGGGCCCTCGTGCTGACATCGGCTGTCCGGGTCTCGCCGCGTGGATCGGCGTCTGACCCGGGCGTATGCCGATGGAGGCATGCCTCATGTAACACGGCGCCGCGACCCCTACACTGGGCGGATGATCCGGCGCACCAGGGCCCCGCGCGGAGCGGCCGAGCACACGATCGACGACGCTCCGGCCTCGGCACGCGGACAGGCCGATCCGTCCCTCCCGCGCGGCATGGTCATCGCCGGCGCGTGGTCCTGGCGCCTGCTCGTCATCGCCGGTGTGATCGGACTCTTCGTCTGGCTGGTCATCCAGCTGCGCATCATCGTCATCCCGTTCATGGTCGCCCTGTTGGTGTCCGCCCTGCTCGTCCCGTTCTCGAACTGGCTGCAGCGGCACCGCTGGCCCAAGTGGGCGGCCGTCGTCGTCAGCCTGGTCGGCCTGCTCGTCGTCGTGTCGGGGCTCGTCTATCTGGTCGTGCTGCAGCTCGTCGACGGGTGGCCGTCGCTGCGCGATCGCTCGGTCGCGTCGTACGAGCAGTTCAAGGACTTCCTGCTCGCGTCGCCGCTGCACCTCACCGAGCGGCAGCTGAACGACTACGTGTCCGATGCCGTGACCGCGCTGCAGACCGACTCCCAGCCGCTGCTACGCGGGGCGCTCTCGGTCGGCACCACGGTCGGGCACGTCGGGGCCGGTCTGCTGCTCTGTCTCTTCGCCACGATCTTCCTCCTGATCGGCGGCGCCGAGATCTGGCGCTGGGTCGTGCGCATCTTCCCGCGCACGGCGCGTGCCGCCATCGACGGTGCGGGCCGTGCCGGGTGGACCACGTTGACGAACTTCGTCAAGGTGCAGATCTTCGTCGCGTTCGTGGACGCGGTGGGCATCGGGCTCGGTGCCCTGCTGCTCGGGCTGCCGCTCGTCGCCCCGATCGCCATCGCCGTCTTCCTCGGGTCGTTCGTGCCCGTCGTGGGAGCCGTCGCGACCGGCACGATCGCCGTCGTCATCGCGCTCGTCTACAACGGGTGGGTCGTCGCCCTCCTGATGCTCGCCGTCGTCATCCTCGTGCAGCAGCTCGAGGGGCACCTGCTGCAGCCGTTCGTCATGGGCAGCGCCGTCAAGGTGCACCCGCTGGCCGTCGTCTTCGCCGTCGCCGCGGGGTCGTTGCTGGCGGGCATCCCCGGCGCCCTGTTCGCCGTGCCCGTCGTGGCCGTTCTGAACGTGATGATCTCCTACGTCGCCAGCGGCCGCTGGAAGACCACCGACCGACCGATCCAGAGCGATGTCCGCTCGAAGGGACTCGTGACCGATGTCTGACCTCACCCTGGCAGGGCCCACCCTCCGCGAGATCGAGGAGGCGCGGGGGCGGGTCGCGAAGGTCGCCCGCGTCACCCCGATGGAGAGCTCGCAGTTCTTGGCCGACGTGCTGGGCTCTCCCGTCTACCTCAAGTGCGAGAACCTGCAGCGGACCGGCTCGTACAAGATCCGTGGCGCGTACAACCGACTGACACAGCTCTCGGACGACGAGAAGGCGCGCGGCGTCGTCGCGGCGTCCGCCGGCAACCACGCCCAGGGTGTCGCCCTGGCCGCTCGCGAGCTCGGCATCAAGGCCACCATCTTCATGCCCGTCGGCGTCGCCTTGCCCAAGCTGCAGGCGACGCGGCACTACGGCGCGGACGTCGTGCTCAGCGGCCACAACGTCGAGCAGGCGCTGCTCGCCGCGGGGGAGTTCTCGGCCAGCACCGGCGCGGTGTTCATCCCGCCGTTCGACCACGCCGACGTCGTCGCGGGTCAGGGCACGCTCGGCCTCGAGATCCTCGAGCAGGTCCCCGACGTCGACACCGTCATCGTCCCGATCGGCGGTGGTGGGCTGATCTCCGGCGTGGCGAGCGCCCTCGCGCAGATGGCCGAGGTGACCGGCCGTCGCGTCCGTGTCATCGGGGTGCAGGCCGCGAACGCCGCCCCCTATGCGCTGTCGTTGACGCGGGGCGAGCTGACGGGCGTCGACGCGCAGCCGACGATCGCCGACGGCATCGCCGTCGCGCGCCCCGGGATCCTCAACTTCGAGATCGTCAAGAAGACCGTCGACGAGGTCGTCACGGTCGGCGACGACGACACGGCGCGCGCGATGCTCGTCATGCTCGAGCGCGCGAAGCTCGTCGTCGAGGCGGCGGGCGCCGTCGGGGTGGCGGCCGTGCTCACGGAGCAGGTGCGTGACCTCGGCACCACGGTGATCGTCTTGAGCGGTGGCAACATCGACCCGCTCATGATGGAGCGCATCATCAGCCGGGGCCTCGTCGCCGCCGAGCGCTACCTGAAGCTGCGCGTGATGCTGCCCGACCGCCCGGGTCAGCTGACCCGGGTCAGCGAGATCCTGTCCGACGCGAACGCGAACGTCGTCGAGGTGCTGCACACCCGGCACGGTCGCGGGCTGCAGATCAGCGAGGTCGAACTCGAGTTGAGCGTCGAGACGCGCGGACCCGATCACGTCGAGGACGTGCTGCAGCGGCTGCGCGACGCGGGCTTCACGCCCAACGTCGACTTCTAGGCCGCCGGCCGGCCGCTCTACACGCGGAAAGGGACGAGACACCCCCGGGCCCGGGGGTGTCTCGTCCCTTTCCGCGTGCGACGCGGGGCGTCGGGCGGAGCCGTTACGGCGTGTAGGTCTCGACCGCGGTGACCTCGACCGCGATCTCCTTGCCGTTCGGCGCCGTGTAGCTCGTCTTCGTGCCGACCTTGAGGCCGTTGATGGCCTGGCCGAGCGGGCTCGTCTCGCTGTAGACCGACATGTCGCTGTCGGCGGCGATGATCTCGCGGTTGCCGAGCAGGAAGGTCGACGGGTCGCCGGCGATCACGGCGGTGACGACGGTACCCGGCCCGACGATGCCGTCGGCGGCGGTCGACTCGCCCACCGTGGCGTGCTTCAGCAGGTTGGTCAGCGTGCGGATGCGCGCCTCCATCTTTCCCTGCTCGTCCTTGGCGGCGTGGTAGCCGCCGTTCTCCTTCAGGTCGCCCTCTTCACGAGCTGCCTCGATGCGGCTCGCGATCTCGCGGCGGCCTTCGCCGCTCAGCGTGTCGAGCTCGGCCTGGAGGCGGTCGCGGGCGTCCGTCGTGAGCCAGGTGGTCGCGTTGTCGTTGCTCATGGTGTCTCCTTCGTGAGGCGAACCCGTCCGGCGACTGCCCGATGCCGGGCGGCACCGGCCGTGGAGCCCGCCGAGGGTCGCCAACCGAAAAAAGGAGACCGGCCGACTGGCCGGTCTCGATAGCGAATCCGAGCAGTCTACGGAAGCCAGCACCGGTAGATCAAGCCCGTGACGGCACGTTCGCTCGTCTTCAAGGACGTCGTGTACGTCGTGCTCCGCTGGGTCGCGGCGGGCAGATGGACGACCTTCCAGCCGACGATCGCGAAGGTGGTGTTCTGGGCCTGGACGGCGCACGACACCGCCGTGCCCGGCTCCACGCTCACGCTGTAGCGCACGTCGATGTCGCGGGCATCGGTCACGACATAGCCCAGGTCGGAGGTCTCGAGCTTGGAGCCCGTCCCGTCGAAGGCGGCGAAGACGACCCACGCCGCGAACACGACGACGAAGGAGGCGGCGGTCACGATCGCGATGACACCGCGGCGTCGACGACGATTCGGCGAGCGACCGTAGCGGGCGTCGAGTCGGGGCGACGAGGGAGGTGCTGCGACGGGACGGTCGACCGGGTCGTCGGGATTGCGCCCGTCGTCGGGCCCGGTTGCGCCCTCGGGTTCGCTCGGTGAGCCCGTGGCGGGCGCCCCGGGCCAGCTGCTGTCAGCCGACGTGGACCTCACGCGATCTCCGTCCGATTATCCTTGAGGCCAGGGTAGCAACGCCTACCCGCGAGAATTGCGAGGAACGAGTGACCCTGCGCCTGCTGGCGGTCCACGCCCACCCCGACGACGAATCCAGCAAGGGTGCGGCGACGTATGCCTACTACCGCGATCGCGGCGCCGACGTCCTCGTCGTCAGCTGCACGGGCGGTGAGCAGGGCTCGATCCTGAACGACAAGCTCGAGGCCCGCGCGCACGCCGAGCGGGACATCGCCGGTCTGCGGGTGCACGAGATGGCCGCCGCGCAGAAGGCGATGGGTGTCGATCACCTCTGGCTCGGCTACGCCGACTCGGGTCTGCCGGCCGAAGGCGAGCCCGTCGCGCTCAACGGGTTCGCGACGATCCCGCTCGAGACGAGCGCCGAGCCCCTCGTGGCGATCATCCGCCGGTTCAAGCCGCACGTGCTCGTCACGTACGACGAGAACGGCGGGTACCCGCACCCCGACCACATCCGCACGCACGAGGTGTCGATGGAGGCGTACCGGGCCGCCGCCGACCCGAGCCGCTACCCCGAGACCGGCGAGCCGTGGCAGATCGACAAGGTCTACTACGACCGCATCCTCAACGCGGCGCGCATCCGGGCCATGCTCGCCTACGTCGAAGAGCACGACCCCGAGTCGCCGCTGGCCGAGCGGCTCGGCGAGATGCTCGAGTGGATGGGCTCTCGGCCCGACCTGGCGACGACGCACGTGGCGGTCTCCGACTTCTTCCCGGCCCGCGACGATGCGCTGCGGGCCCACGCCAGCCAGGTGCCGCTCGACAGTTTCTTCTTCTTCTGGCCGAACGAGCTCCAGGCGGCTGCCTGGCCGACGGAGGACTTCCAGCTCGTCGAGTCGCACGTCGACTCGCCGACTCCCGAGACGGACCTGTTCGCGGGGATCGTCGACGACGAGCCCTCCGCGGCCGGCGCCGGGGGTGAGACGCGATGAGCGCTCTCGGTGACGCGGCCCTGCTGACCGGCACGCGCCTCCTCGCGGCGACGACACCCGATCCGACGCTGCCTCCGTCGACGGTGCCCGACGTGTCGGTGACCCCCGGGGTCTGGGGCTTCGTCGCCATCGCCTTCGTCGCGATCGCGACCGTGCTGATCGCGGTCGACATGACGCGGCGGGTGCGCCGGACGCGCTACCGCGGGGAGATCCGCGAGCGGCTCGACGCCGAGACAGCCGAGGCCGAGGCGGCGGCGGCGGATCTGGACCACGAGGAGCGTCCGTCGGCCGACGGACGCCTGCCCGGCGACGACCGCTAGGCGGCGTCTCCCGGAGCGCCGGTCGTCGCGGCGTCCTAAGCGATCGGCGGGTTGACGACGACGATCATGATCCCCGTCATGTGGCAGACGTACGCCGCGACGGTCAACGAGTGGAACAGCTCGTGGAACCCGAAGTGGCCCGGCGCGAGGTTCGGCCACTTCGTCGCGTAGAAGACGGCGCCGACGATATAGAGGCCGCCGCCGACCAGCACGAGGACCATCATCGCGAGGTTCGCCGCGAACAGGTCGCCGACGAACAGCAACGCGCCGACGCCCAACAAGACGTAGAGCGGCGTATAGAGCCAGCGGGGCGCCCCCAGCCAGAACACCCGGAACGCGATGCCGAACAAGGCTCCCGTCCACACCAGCACGAGCAGCAGCGTGCCTTTGGACTCGGGCAGCGCCACGACGGCGAGCGGGGTGTACGTGCCGGCGATGAGCAAGAAGATGTTCGAGTGGTCGAGGCGCTTCAGGAACCGCTTCGCGTTCGGGCTCCACGGGAACCGGTGGTACGTGGCCGAGATGCCGAAGAGCAGCACCGACGTCGTCAGGAAGACGGCGCAGGCCCATTTCGCCGCGGCCCCCTGGGCCAGGCAGACGAGCACGATGCCCGAGGCGATCGCGAGCGGGAAGGTCGCGGCGTGGATCCACCCGCGCCACGTCGGCTTGCGCTCGATCGAGGCGTACGCGAGGGCATCGTCGAGGAGGGGCAGGTGCGGGATGTCCGCGCCCGGCTCGGTCTCGACGCCACGGGTCGCAGAGGTGCTCATCTGCCGAGAATAAGGCAGCCTGCGGGGGTGTCCGCTGGGAATCCACGGTCGGCGGGTGGGCTACCGTAGCCCTGTGAGAAGCCGCCGCCGTTCCCCCTTCGCCCGGGGTGTGCTGTACGGCCTGTACCAGAACCGCATCCGCCGGAGTCTCGACGGCGCCGCCCTGCCACACCACGTCGCCATGATCGTCGACGGCAACCGGCGCTGGGCCAAGGAACGCATGCTCGAGACCGCGGCGCACGGGCATCGCGCCGGCGCGGCCAAGATCAGCGAGTTCCTGACCTGGTGTGACGACCTCGGCATCAAGGTCGTTACGCTCTATCTGCTGTCGGCCGACAACCTCGGCAACCGTCACACCGAAGAGCTCACCGAGCTGTTCGACATCATCGGTGGAGTCGCCGACGAACTGTCCCGTCACGGCGACTGGCGCGTGCAGCACGTGGGCGCCGTCGACAGCCTGCCCGAGTCCCTGCAGAACGCGCTGTCCGAGGCCGAGGCTCGAACCACCGGTCACGGTGGCCTGCACGTCAACCTCGCCGTCGGCTACGGCGGTCGTCGTGAGATCGCCGACGCCATGCGGAGCATCGTGCGCGACCACGACGCCAAGGGCGGCACGCTCGAGGCCCTCGCCGAGGTGCTCACGCCCGAGCTCATCGCCGAGCACCTCTATACGGGCGGACAACCCGACCCCGACCTCGTCATCCGCACCTCGGGGGAGCAGCGCCTCAGCGACTTCATGCTCTGGCAGAGCGCGCACAGCGAGTTCTACTTCGTCGAGGCGTTCTATCCCGACCTCCGCGAGGTCGACTTCCTCCGCGCCGTCCGCGACTACGCGGTGCGGCACCGGCGCTTCGGCGGCTGAGCCGGGCCGCGCTCTCTGGCGCTCTGCGCTCTCTGGCGCCCTGCGCTCTCTGGCGCTCAGCGAGACCGCCGGAGGCGCGTTGTCGGTACGGTTGATCCGTCCCGACCCCCGAGGAGCCCGCCGTGACGCCCCCTACCGCCATGACGCTCGCCGAGTACGCCGCCGGCTTCACCGACGACCCCGGCTACTTCGACTTCGCGACCTGGGGTCCGATCTCGACCGCGGTCGCCGAGGAGCAGCGCGCACTGACCGACATCCAGGGCCGGGCGCGGTTCGGGTCGGAGTCCGTGCTCGCCGAACAGGAGGGTCGCGTCAAGCGGGCCGTCTCGGCCGTGACCGGCTTCTCGACCGAGAACGTCGTCTTCGAGCCCAGCACGTCCATGGGTCTGCTGCACACCGCGTTCGGGCTGACGGGCCAGCTCGTCCTCTCGAACCGTGAGTACCCGGCCCTGCCGATCGCCGTCACCCGGGCCGCCCAGTCGCTGCGCGTCCTCGAGCCGGTCTGGTTGCGCCCCGAATACGGTGCGGTCACGCCCGCCCTCGTCCGCGAGCACCTGACTTCGTCGACCGACGCCGTCGCGGTCAGCCTCGTCGACTACCGCACCGGCTATCTCGCCGATATCGAGGGCATCCGTCAGGTGATCGGCGACCGCCTCCTGATCGTGGACGCCATCCAGGGCTTCGGTGTCGTCGACGCCCCCTACGCGATGGCCGACGTCGTCGTGTCGGGCGGGCAGAAGTGGGCACGCGCCGGGTGGGGCACGGGCTTCATGGCTCTGAGCGACCGGGCCCTCACCGCCCTCACGCCGGTGTTCAGCGGGGTCGCCGGCACCGAGGTCGAGCTGGGCGGATCGTACGACACCGTCGGCGACCCGAAGCTCGGCGCCGCCGGGTTCCAGGTGAGCAACCCCGATCCGATCGCGCAGGGTCGTTTCGCGACGGCCCTCGAGGCCCTCGCCGAGGTCGGCGTCCCGGCGATCTCGGCCGCGGTCGCCGAGCGGGCCTCCCGTGTGATCGACATCGCGGATGAGTTCGCCGTCCCCGTCGCGTCGTCCCGTGACGAGTCGGAGCGCGCCGGCCTGGTCGTCCTCGAGCCGGCGCCCGACCAGATGACGACGTTGACCGCGGCGCTGATGAACCACGGCGTCACCGCCACGGTGCGCTCGGGCACCGTCCGGGTGAGCGTTCACGTCACCACCGGCGAGGAGTCGTTCGAGATGCTGCGCTCGGCCCTCACGTCGTTCGGCAGCACGATCCTCTATTGAGTCGACCCGCGCCTCCTCGGGGTGTCGGCGCCGTGGGCGCGCTCAGCGGCGCGCTCCGTGGCGCGACGCGCTCGGCGACCTTCGAGGAGCGCCTGAGTGTTGTTCACGTGTTCGTCACACGACACGGCGCGTCCGGACTCGCGAATGTCGGAGGCGCGTCGTAGGTTTCTGACATCGGGTAAGGAACCCGATCGAGACGGCCACGAAAGTTCGCCTCGCAACTGCTCCGCGGCCGTCTTCGCCGAAGGTACCGAGCGTGTTCACGCTCGGAGATGGAGTGGTCGTGTCCGCACTCAGCATCCCCCGAACCGACGACGGCACCACCGAGGCGACGGAGGCGCGACCGTCGGTCGCCCAACGTACGTACGTCCTCGACACGTCCGTGCTGTTGTCCGACCCGCAGGCGATCTTCCGCTTCGCCGAACACGACGTGGTGCTGCCCGTCGTCGTGATCAGCGAGCTCGAGGGCAAACGCCATGACCCCGAGCTGGGGTATTTCGCCCGGCAGGCCCTGCGTCTGCTCGACGATCTGCGGGTCAAGCACGACCGCCTCGACTTCCCGGTCGAGGTCGGCGACGGTGGGTCGCTCCGCGTCGAGCTGAACCACTCGAACATGTCGGTCCTGCCGTCGGGGCTGCAGCTGAACGACAACGACTCGCGCATCCTGGCGGTCGCCTCGAACCTCGCGAACGACGGGCTCGCCGTCACGGTCGTCTCGAAAGACCTCCCACTGCGCGTCAAGGCCGCGTCGATCGGGCTGGCGGCCGAGGAGTACCGCGCCGAGCAGGTCGTCGACAGCGGTTACACGGGGCTGGCCGACCTCGAACTGTCGAGCGAGCAGATGGCCTCCCTCTACGACCGCGAGACGATCAGCTCCCGGGCGATCGCCGATCTGCCCGTCAACACGGGGCTGGTGCTGCACTCCGACCGCGGCTCGGCGCTCGGCCGGGTGGTCTCTCGCGGTGAGGCGCGCCTCGTGCGCGGCGACCGCGACGTCTTCGGGCTGCACGGGCGGTCGGCCGAGCAGCGGCTCGCGATCGACCTGCTGCTCGACCCCGAGGTGGGCATCGTCTCGCTCGGCGGCAGTGCCGGTACCGGCAAGTCGGCGCTGGCACTGTGCGCGGGCCTCGAGGCCGTGCTCGAGAAGCAGCAGCACAAGAAGATCATGGTGTTCCGGCCGCTGTACGCCGTCGGTGGCCAAGACCTCGGCTACCTACCCGGCGACGCCGGCGAGAAGATGAACCCCTGGGGCCAGGCCGTCTTCGACACGCTCGGGGCGCTCGTCTCGCAGAACGTGCTCGACGAGATCGTCGAACGGAGGCTGCTCGAGGTGCTGCCCCTGACGCACATCCGCGGTCGATCGCTGCACGACGCGTTCGTGATCGTCGACGAGGCGCAGTCGCTCGAGCGCAACGTGCTGCTCACCGTGCTCAGCCGCATCGGGCAGAACTCGCGGGTCGTCCTGACGCACGACGTCGCCCAGCGCGACAACCTGCGCGTGGGCCGGCACGACGGCGTCGCCTCGGTCATCGAGACCCTGAAGGGCCACCCGCTGTTCGGGCACGTGACCCTCACCCGCTCGGAGCGCTCGGCCATCGCGGCCCTCGTCACCGAGCTCCTCGAGTCGAACGAGCTCGTCTAGCCCCCGCAGAGGCTGCGGCGCCCCGCGCCCCGCGCGCCGCAGCCTCTGCCTGCGCCCGCTGCCCTGCGCCCGCCGCCCGCCGCCCGCGCCCGCCTCTGCCTGCGCTCGCCGCCTGCGCCGCCCGCCGCCCGCTTCTCGCTTCTCGCGCCTCCCGCCCTTGCCTTGCCCCTTCCTCCCCTCGACGTCTTCGCAATTCAGGCGTTCTGCACGAGAGCAGCTACCCACCCCTCTCTAGAGCCAGATCGCCTGATTCACGCACACCGCGCCTCCTCGTGTCCCGCCCTGCCCCGCCGTGCGGTCTTGTCACGTGATTCAGGTGATGTGGCGCTCTGACGGCCCGAGGGCCCGATGGGTGCCAGATCTCCTGAAGAGTGACATCGCGGCGGTTGTCGTCGTCGCCGCGCCCTCGCCCGCACCGGGTTCTCGCGATTCAGGCGATCTGGACGAGATCACGGCTTAGCCCTGATTCACGAGCGTTTTGCCTGAATCACGTCATGTGGCGGCGGCCCTGCGGCGGGCGGGGGCGAGGAGGTTCCCAATTCAGGTGATGTGGAGGGGATGGCGTGAACCGGTCGCGTGGCGTGCAATTCGCCTGAATCGAGTAAAAAGCGGGAGGGTGGGCCGGCAGGGGCGGGGCTGGGGGTCCTCCACAGGTGCCGGGGGCCGGTGGTTGTCCCCGAGAGAGGGGAAGCGGCGGAGGGCGGAGCCGCGGGGCAGGGCACGCTCGGTGCATGGACACGATCAGAGAGGTTTTGGAGGCTGCGGGCGGCGTGCTGCGGCGCCGCGACCTGCTCGCCGCGGGCTTCACCGGCTACCAGCTGACGAGAGCCGTGCGCAGCGGCCACGTGAGGCGCGCCCGCCGCGGCTGGTACACGACCTTCGCCGCCGACGACCTCGCCTCCGAGGCGGTGCGGGTCGGCGGCCGGCTCACGGGCGCCGCGCTCCTCGCCCGGTATGGCGCCTGGATCTGGGACGCGTACGGCCTGACCGTCGCCGTTCCACCCCACGCCGCACGACTCCGGCCGCGCCGAGGGTTCCACGTCGTCTGGACCGACACGATCGGCCCCGCCGCCCTCGACGACCCGGGCATCGTGGCCGGCTCGCTCTGGGCGGTTCCCCTGGGGGAGGCGCTGGTCCAGGCCGCGAGGGAGTCGTCGCGAGAACAGGCGGTCGCCTTTCTCGACTGGGCCCTCGCGGCCGGCCTCGCGAGCATCGCCGACCTGCGTCGCTGGTTCGCCGCAGCGCCAGCCGACCTGCGGGGCATCGTCGAGTGGGCGGACCCGGGCAGTCAGAGCGTCATCGAGACCATCCCGCGCGTCCGCTTCGTGGAGTCGGGGCGGCACGTGCAGACGCAGGTACCGGTCGGCACCCGCGGACATGCCATCGACCTCGTGGTCGACGACGTCGCGGTCGAGCCTGACGGACGACGCTTTCACGAGCAGTCCTTCGAAGCCGACCGGCTCAAGGACCTCCTCGTCATCGCGGACGGGCGCCCGGTCCTCCGTCCGTCGTACGACATGATCCGGCGCCGGTGGGAGCTCGTCGAGGCCGCCGTCCACGAGGCGAGCCTGATGCAGCATCGGCCCGAGCGGCGCGCGGAGACAGGCCTGCAAAGCGGCTCCGGGTCCCCGGAAGGCCCGCGGCCGTCAGGAGGCGCGAGGCCGTCCCGGGGTGCTCGAGCGTCCGGAGGCGCGGCGCGGCGCTCGCAGGACATCCCGCGTCCTCGACGACGTCGCGGAGCCCGCCGGTGGCGTCTCGAGGCACGCGCATGGTGAGCGAGGCGTTCATCGTCTGCCTCGCGCCGTTCGTCCCGCTCGTGGTGATGGCGAGCGCCGTGCTCGTCGTGAGTCCCGTGCTGATCGTCGTCGATCTCCGCGAGCGGCGACTCCCGAACCGGGCGGTGGCACTGGCCGCCGCGGGGCTGCCCCTCGGGTGGCTGACGGCTCTCGTGCGAGACGACCTCGGTGGTGCACTCACGTCGATGGCGACGCTCGGGGCAGCAGGCCTCCTGTTAGGAGGCGCGGCCTGGGTCGGACTGGTCGGCATGGGGGACGCCAAACTCGCGTCGGTACTCGCCGCGTCGTTGGCCACGGTGAGCTCCTCCGCCGTCGTCGCGGCCGCCGTGCTGGCGACGGCGGCCGGCGGCTTGGTGGCCACCGGCACACTCGTTGTGGAGGCGGTCCGTGCCCGGCGGAGCCATGGCAAGGCCCGTGACGGTCGGGGCGAGAAGCCCTCGATCGCCTTCGGGCCCTGCCTGCTGGCGGGCTACTGGATCACCGTGGCCGGGGTGCTCAGCCGGGGTGCGTCATGCTGAGCACGTCGAGCGCGGAGTCGAGCTGCTGCTCGGTGACCTCGCCTCGTTCGACGAACCCGAGGTCGATCACGGCCTCGCGCACGGTGATCTTCTGCGCGACGGCGTGCTTGGCGACCTTCGCGGCCGCCTCGTATCCGATCACACGGTTCAAGGGCGTGACGATCGACGGCGACGACTCGGCGAGGGCCCGCGCGTGCTCGACGTTCGCCTCGAGACCGTCGACGGTCTTGTCGGCCAGGACGCGGGTGGCGTTCGAGAGCAGGCGGATCGACTCCAGCAGCGCGGTACCCATCACCGGGATGGCGACGTTGAGCTCGAAGGCACCGGAGGCACCAGCCCACGCGATCGTCGCGTCGTTGCCGATGACCCGCGCCGAGACCATCAGGACGGCCTCGGGGATGACGGGGTTGACCTTGCCGGGCATGATCGACGACCCGGGCTGCAGGTCGGGGATGTGCAGTTCGCCCAGGCCGGCGTTCGGGCCGGAGCCCATCCAGCGGAGGTCGTTGTTGATCTTCGTCAGGCTGACGGCGAGCACGCGGAGCGCACCCGAGGCCTCGACGAGGCCGTCGCGGGCGCCCTGCGCCTCGAAGTGGTCGAGGGCCTCGGTGACGGGCAGGCCGCTGTCGTCGGCGAGGACGGCGATGACACGCTGGGGGAACCCGGGCGGGGTGTTGATGCCGGTGCCGGTCGCGGTGCCACCGAGGGGAACCTCGGCGACGTGGGGGAGCGTGCCCTGGACGCGCTCGATGGCGAGGCGGATCTGGCGGGCGTATCCGCTGAACTCCTGGCCCAGCGTGACGGGGGTCGCGTCCATGAGGTGGGTGCGGCCGGCCTTGACCACGCCGGCCCAGAGCGTGGCCTTCGCCTCGAGCGCGATGGCGAGGTGCTCGAGCGACGGCACGAGCTGCTCGATCAGGGCACCCGTGACGGCGAGGTGGACCGACGTCGGGAAGACGTCGTTGGACGACTGCGAGGCGTTCACGTGGTCGTTCGGGTGCACGGCCGTGCCGTCGACCGTCCCGGCCAGGGTCGCGAGGACCTCGTTCATGTTCATGTTCGACGAGGTGCCGCTGCCGGTCTGATAGACGTCGACGGGGAACTGGTCGTGGTGCTGCCCGCCGATGATCTGATCGGCTGCCGCGACGATGGCGTCGGCGACGGGCTGCGGAACGATACCCATCTGGCCGTTGACGATGGCGGCCGCACGCTTGATGCGTGCCAAGGCCACGATCTGCGCGGGCTCGAGGCCGGCGCCCGAGATCGGGAAGTTCTCGACGGCGCGCTGGGTCTGTGCGCGGTACAGGGCATCGACGGGTACCCGCACCTCGCCCATGGTGTCGTGCTCGATGCGGTACTCGGTGGTGGTCACGACGTTGTGGTCCTTCCGTTGGCCCTGAGGGCGTTGTTCGCCGGGCTCGTGGCCCGCGGGGGTTCTGAGTCGGTGTGGTTCGAGTCGGTGTGATTCAGAGTCGGTGTGGTTCAGAGTGTGCCGACGACGACGGAGGGCTCGACCCGGCCGTTGGCGAGATCGTAGTTCGCGCCGACGACTGCCAACCTACCGTCCGCCACGGCGTTGGAGATGAGAGCGGACTTCTCGACGAGCCCCCGCACGGACGCCTCGATGTGCAGGCGACCGACCTCGTGCGCATCGAGGTTGTGACCCGGGGCGAGCTCGATCTTCGCTCGTCGCACCGACGGCATGATCATCTCGACGAGGCCGTCGAGATAGACAGACCCGGGAGCCGCAGCGGTCTCGATCGTGTCGATCGCCGTGGCCACGGCGCCGCAGCTGTCATGGCCGAGGACCACGATGAGGGGCACGTGCAGCACGGACACCGCGTACTCGAGCGAGGCCAGCACGGTGTCGCCCACGACCTGACCGGCGTTACGCACGACGAAGAGGTCGCCGAGGCCCGCATCGAAGATGATCTCCGCGGCGAGACGGGAGTCGGCGCAGCCGAAGAGGGCCGCCACGGGCTCCTGGCCGCCGGCGAGGAGTGCCCGTCGGTCGCTGTCTTGGTGGGGGTGCAGCGGACGCGCGTCGACGAAGCGCTCGTTGCCATCGGTCATCCGGGCCCAGGCGCCGCCGGGGGTCTTGGGGTCGTCACGTCGGGTCGTGGTCGCGGTCATGGAGCTAGCTGCCTCCGTCGAGTTGGGCGGCCACGGCTGTGGCGACGGCATCGAATTCGGTGTCATCGGCGGTGCCGTACAGCACGATCGAGCTGCGGCCGATCGTGGTGGCCAGTGAATAGGCGTAGTTGCCGGGCTTGTCGTCGTCGCGTCGGTCGTAGACGTCCCAGGTCAGGCCCGCGATGTCCCGCGTCGACGTGGCGGCGGTGTTCTGCACCTGGTTGCTGACCCACGTCGGGTTGGCATCGATGCCCTGGTCGATCGCGATGAACTGGTCGGACGGAGTGATGAGGCCGACGTACCAGGTCGGCACCTTGTCGGCGGGCGAACTGCGGACCTCGGCCGCATTGGCCGACCACCCCGTGGGCAACACCGGGGCCGCGAGTGGTGCGCTCACGCTGGCCTCGGCATTGGACGCCACGTGGACGTAGTCGATCGCGGGACGGGTCACGTCATTGGGGCGGACCACCACCAACACGAGGAAGAGAACGATGCCGAGAGACGCGACCAGCGACAGCGTCAGGTTCATGGCGGTCTGGTTGGCCCGGTGCTTGCGCGAGTTCTCGGCCTTGCGGGCCGCGGTCTCGGCGGGCGTCTCGGGTCGACCGAGTTCCGCGACGATGCGAGGAGGCTTCGAGCGGCCGCGGCCGGCTCCCGGGTCCCCGCCGGCACCGCCGGTCTGCACGTCGCTCATTCGCTCGGCGCCTGACGACGAGCAGCCTCGAGGCGCTCACGGGCGCCGAGCAGCCACTCCTCGCACCGACCGGCGAGAGCCTCGCCTCGCTCCCACAATGCGAGCGACCGCTCGAGCGTCGACGCACCCTGCTCGAGCTCGTTCACGACCGAGACGAGCTCGTCGCGGGCCTGCTCGTAGCTGAGCGTCGACACGTCGGGGCCGAGCACGGGTGCCGCGTCGGTGCCGCCGCCGGCGGTCGAGGGGGAGGGGGGAGTTGCCACGGGAGAAATCCTAACGAGCGGGGAGCGGTGCGGGTGCGTCGTCATCGGACGACGCGTGCGAGATGCCGGCGGAGGCGCCTGTGGGGGAGTGACCGGTGCTGACGGCCGTCACCGTGCCTCCATCGACGGTCAGGACGAGCGGCGTCTCGGCGGGCGCGTCGCCCGGCGCTCGCAGCACGTCTCCGCCGGGCAGTTGCACGATCGCGTACCCGCGTCGAAGAGTGCTCTGCGGCGAGAGGGCGCGCAGCTGCGAGGTCAGCTCGCCGACCCGGGTGCCGGCACGCTCGAGGACGCGATGCATCAACTCGTCGCCTCGAGCCATGACCCGCAGCAGCTCGTCGGCACGGGTGTCGACGAGGGTCTGGGGTGCGGCCAGCACGGGCCGGCTCCGGATCTGACCGAGTCGGTCGATCTCGGTCGAGACGATGGAGGTCAGCCGCATGCCGATCCGCGCCCTCGCCTGCTGCACCCGCGAGAGCTCCTCGGTCACGTCGGGGACGACCCGTTTCGCCGCATCGGTCGGCGTGGAGGCCCGTAGATCGGCGACGTCGTCGAGCAGAGGGCGATCGGCCTCGTGCCCGATCGCACTCACGACGGGGGTCGTGCAGGCGGCCACGGCGCGGATCAGGCGCTCGTCGCTGAAGCCGAGCAGGTTCTGGAAGTCGCCTCCGCCGCGCGCGACGATGATCACGTCGACCTCGGGGTCGGCATCGAGCTGCTGCACGGCCGCCGTGACCTCGGTCGGCATCCGGTCGCCCTGCACCGCCGCGTGCACGACGGTGAACGCCACCGAAGGCCAGCGCAGCTGCGCATTGCGCAACACGTCTTTCTCGGCGTCGCTGTCTTTACCGGTCACGAGGCCGATGCGGCCGGGCAGGAACGGCAGCGGGCGCTTGCGCGAGGTCTCGAACAACCCCTCCGACGCGAGCTGCCGGCGCAGGCGCTCGAGCCGCTCGAGCAGATCCCCCAGCCCGACGTGGCGCATCTCGAACACCTGCATGGTGAGGGTGCCGCCCTTGACCCAGTAGTTGGGCTTGACGGCGGCGATCACCCGGTCGCCCTGCTTCAGGTCGGCGGGCACGCGCGAGCGCACGCTCGACCACACCGAGAACGAGACGGTGGCGTCCTGCTCGAGGTCACGGAGCTTGCCGTAGACGTTGCCGCCCGAGACGTTCCACTGCGTGATCTCGCCCTCGACCCAGGCGGTGCCCAGTCTCTCGATCCAGTCGCGGATCTTGCTGGAGAGCAGCCCGACCGGCCAGGGAGCGTCGGCCGTGGGAGGCGGGGTGACGATGGTCATGCGTCTCCTGTTCGCTGTCGCACCGGATGGGAGCCGGATTCGTCGTGAGGGTCGACGCCTTTCAGAGCGCGACCAGACGTCGCCTCTACAATCAGGGGGTGAGCCACATCACTAACGGCGCGATCGCCATCGACCTTCCGACACCGCGTGTTCCAGCGGTACGAAACAGGCTAAAGGATAACCCCGTCAGCGGCCCCAAGAGAGTGCTGCTCGCGGCACCTCGCGGCTACTGTGCAGGAGTCGACCGGGCCGTGATCGCGGTCGAGAAGGCGCTGGAGCACTACGGCGCCCCCGTCTACGTGCGCAAGCAGATCGTGCACAACGTCCACGTCGTCGCCACCCTCGAGAACAAGGGTGCGATCTTCGTCGACGAGGTGGACGAGATCCCCACCGGTTCGCACGTCGTCTTCAGCGCGCACGGCGTCTCGCCGGCCGTCGTGCAGGGTGCCGCCGACCGTGAGTTGCAGGCCATCGACGCCACCTGCCCCCTCGTCACCAAGGTGCACCGCGAGGCCGTGCGGTTCAGCGGCCAAGACCGCCACATCATCCTGATCGGCCACGCCGGTCATGAAGAGGTCGAGGGCACGATGGGCCACGCCCCCGAGACCACGACGCTCGTGCAGAACCCCGACGAGGTCGACCAGCTCGTCGTCGATGACCCCGACAACCTCGTCTGGCTCTCGCAGACCACGCTGAGCGTGGACGAGACGATGGAGACCGTGCGCCGTCTGCGCGAGCGCTTCCCGTCCATCCAGAACCCCCCGAGCGACGACATCTGCTATGCCACGCAGAACCGACAGGTGGCCATCAAGAAGGTGGCCCGCGACAGCGACCTCGTGATCGTCGTCGGCTCGGCGAACAGCTCGAACAGCGTCCGCCTCGTCGAGGTCGCCCTCGAGCACGGGGCCAAGGCCGCATATCGGGTCGACTACTCCAGCGAGATCCAGCAGTCCTGGCTCGACGGCGTCGGCACGGTCGGTGTGACCTCGGGTGCCTCGGTCCCCGAGGTGCTGGTGCAAGAGGTGCTCGACGACCTGGCCGACGCCGGCTACGGCGAGATCGCCGAGGTCGTCACGGCAGAGGAGGACCTGATGTTCTCCCTGCCGAAAGAGCTCCGCAAGGACAGCAGCGGCCAGGTCGACGCACGAGGTCTCGGCGGTCGCACCCGATGACCGACGATCGCCCGAAGCCCCGCTACGGCGAATATGCGCCGGAGGGCTGGGTCAATCCCGCCGCACCCGTCGAACCCCCGGCCGAAGAGGCCCCGGCCCCCTCGCCCGGCGGCTACCCGACGCAGTACCAGCCGTACCAGGGTGCCGACCAGAAGTCGCCGGTGCCGGGTGCGCCCGTCGGGCCGAACGGCGTGCCGGTGCTCTCGACGGGGCGACGCGTCGATCGCATCGTCTCGCTCGTCCTGCTCGGCTTCGCCGCGTACAACACGATCTCGTCGTTGTTCCTCGCGCCGTCGTACGCCTCCTCCCTGTTGCAGCGCCTCCGCCAGCTCGGCTATCCGACGGACGACTTCTCGAACCAGTCCGCGCTCCAGGCCGCCGGCGCGTTCTTCGCCGTGTTCGCCGTCGTCTTGTTCGCGCTGACCGCCTGGTGGAGTATCCGTCGACTCCGGACGGCGCGCATCACGTTCTGGGTGCCGCTGACCGCCGGTGTGCTCTTCGCGATCGTCCAGGGCATCACCGTCGGGGCCATCATGCTGGGCGACCCGGCATTCACCTCATCGATCCTCGGCACGCAGGGCTGAGTTTTTCGCGCACACGAGAACGCCCCGGGAATCCTCCCGGGGCGTTCGTCGTGCGACGGCTGGTCGCCCCGAAGGGCGGAGAGCCGAGGAGGCGCGGTGCCGGTCAGCTCGCGGACTGGCCGTAGGAGCCGAGCTGCTTGGTGGCCTCGACCACTCGGGCCGCCATGGCGGTCTCGGCGACCTTGCCCCAGGCGCGGGGGTCGTACTGCTTCTTGTTGCCGACCTCGCCGTCGACCTTGATGAAGCCGTCGTAGTTCTTGAGGACGGTGTCTGCGATCGAGCGGCTGAAGGCGTACTGCGTGTCGGTGTCGATGTTCATCTTGACGACGCCGTTCGACACGGCCTCGGCGATCTCGGCGCTGGTCGAGCCCGAGCCGCCGTGGAAGACGAGCTCAAGCGGCTTCTCGCCCGTGCCGAAACGCTGCTGGATGCCGGCCTGGATCTCGCCGAGCAGCTCGGGGCGCAGCTTGACGTTGCCCGGTTTGTAGACGCCGTGGACGTTGCCGAAGGTGAGGGCGGCGATGTAGCGACCGTTCTCGCCGAGGCCGAGGGCTTCGACGGCCTTCGTGACGTCGCCGACGGTCGTGTACAGCGCCTCGTTCGAGCCCTCGTGGCTGACGCCGTCCTCTTCGCCGCCGACGACGCCGATCTCGACCTCGAGGATGGCGTTGATCGCCTTCGTGCGCTTCAGCATCTGCTGTGCGATCTCGATGTTCTCGTCGAGGGGTACGGCCGAGCCGTCCCACATGTGCGACTGGAAGAGGGGGTTGCGACCGGCGCGCACCTCTTCTTCGGACGCGGCGATGAGCGGCAGGACGAACCCGTCGAGGGCGTCCTTCGGGCAGTGGTCGGTGTGCAGCGCCACGGTGACGGGGTAGTTTTTGGCGACCTCGGTGGCGAACTTCGCGAAGGCGATCGCGCCGGCGGCGCGGTTCTTGACCGTCTGGCCGGCGAAGTAGTCTGCGCCACCGGTCGTGACCTGGATGATGCCGTCGCTGCCCGCCTCCGTCAGCCCCTGCAAGACGGCGTTGATGGTCTGCGACGACGACACGTTGATGGCAGGGTAGGCGAACCCCTTCGTCTTGGCCTTGTCGAGCATCTCGGCGTACTGCTCGGGGGTGGCGACGGGCATGGCATCTCCTTCGATAACTGCGTGCGGGCTGACACACTCAGCCTAGTAGGGCCGTTCTTGAGGGGGTCCGATGGGTGGGCGGGTCGACGCGCCGTCGCGAGCCGACCCGCCCGGTCTCTCAGTCGTCCTCGTTGCTGCTCGACTCGGGGCGTAGGCCTACCGTGTCGAGGGAGGCGGCTCGCCGTCGGTTCGAGGCGATGAAGCCGAGACCGGTCGCCCCCAGGGCGAGGACGAGCAGGAGCAGTGCGGTCACGGTCGCCCCGGTGAAGGCGAGTCGGGCCGGAAGAGGCGTTGACGCGTGGGCGTCGCTGCCGCTACCGACGACCGGCGGGTCGGCGACGGGCGGGTCGGCGACCGGCGGCTCCACGACCGGCGGCTCCACCACAGGGGCCGGAAGTGCTCCGGCGTCGATGTGCTCGGCCTCGGTCACGCCGATGACTGACGCACGCTCGGTCGTCGTGGCGAGCTGGACCGAGGCGATGCCATCGGAACCGACGTCGGAGTCGGCAGCGGTGTCGTCGCCGGCGTGCTGGATGGTCCATCCGCCCGGGACGGTTCCGAAGTCGACGTCGTAGTCGCCGGGCCGAAGGGTCGGGAACACATAACCACCCGTCTCGTCGGTCGTGGTGGTCGAGTCCACGGCCGCGCCGCGGTCGTCCGTGCCCGTGAGCCGGACGGGCGCACCGGTCCGCGCCTCCTCGTCGTCGCCCTGGGTGCCGTCGGCATCGGCATCCGTCCAGGTGAGGCCCGAGATCGAGCCCGCGACCACGCGCGTGCCGGCTGCCGGAGACATGGTCGACCAGCCGACCCCGGCGACGGCGAGGCTGAAGGTCGAGAACCAGAGGTCGTCCGCCCGGGTCGCCGTCGCGCTCGTCAGCGTGAGGTCGTGTGAGACGGTGGCTCCACCCGCGACAGGCGTCGACCGGTCGATACGCACACCCGTCACGTTCGAGAGCGCCTTCGGGCACCCCTTCGAGCCGAACTGGCTCGCGGTGCACCACGTGGTGGAGCCATCGGCACCATTCGACGCATGGAGCGGATCCTGTGAGAGGGAATCAGGGGACACCGAGGAGTAGCGGACCGTCTCACCGCTCTCGGCTGGGACCGGCCGGCTCAGGACAGGGCGCGCCGCGGTCGTTGTGCCCCGTGAGTCCCCGTCGTGGGGCAGCACCGAGATGAGGGTCGACGACGCGATGGGCAGCGAGCCGACGTTGAGGTACGTGAGCTCGAAGTCGACCTCGTCCCCGACGATGTTCACGGGTCTGTCCGTCGTCTCGTTGAGCTCGTAGCCGCTCTCGGCCAGCACGTGCACCGACCTCAGGGTCGTCCGCTTGTCTTCCGACGAGACATCGCGAAGCGAGGCGATGGTGGCCTCGTTGACAGCGTCGGTTCCTACCCGGGCCTTCGTTAACGAGACCGTGAAGGTCAGTGGCTCCACGGCGTCGTTGACGGTGACCGGGTCGAGGGACCAGGTCAGCCGCTGTCGACTCACCCCGTCGACCGTCACCTCGTCGACGACAGGGTCGATGGTGGCGCTTCCCGACACGTACTCCGCCCCGTTCGGCAGGGTGTCCGTGATCACGATGGCCTCGGGGGTGCGGTCTCGGGAGGCGTTCGTCAGGGTCGGGTACAGGGCGTAGGTCAGGGGGCCACCGACCGAGATGTAGGAGGTCTCGTCCGGTGTGTCACCGGCCGTGTGGCCCGGGTCGACGATGGCGCTGCGCAGACGGGCCATGTTGCTCGTGGTGGAGAGGAAGTCCGCCCACGGGCCGTTCGCACCGGTCGCCTCGTTGAAGTCGTGGGTCCACGCGCTGGTGGCCGAGCGCTTGACGCTCGTGAAGGCACGGACGATCACGTGGTTCGCGAGCCGCGGCTTCACGGCGAGGTGCGTGTTGAACGTGATCGCGTTGTTGCCGACGTGGTCGAAGCTCCAGCGGACGGCGCCGACGGCCTCGGGGCCACCCGGCACGTCATTCGGGTCGGAGTGCCATTGCATGTCGGAGTCCTCGCAGGTCGCGTCGCGTGCCGTCTGCGGGTCCGATGCGTCGAATGCCGCGAACTGCGGGCGACCCGTGATGCCCGATCGGTTCGACGCCGCCCAGATTCCGGGCCTGTTCTCGCGCAGGGTCTGCACCGTGTTGTCGAAGACCGAGCAGACGATGGTGCCCTGCCAGGTGTTGAGGCCCCGGTTGTTCAGGGTCGCGCTGCTGAGCAGGGCCTGTGCCGGTGTCACGTAGGGCTCGTCGTACTTGCCGGACTGCGTGAACGAGGTCTGGGTGTCGGGGTTCCAGCCGAGGTAACGCATCGAGCCGCTGATACCGGCCGCGGCGATGATGTTGCGATCGGCCGAGTTGTTCTCCAGCGGCTCGCCGGCTCCGGCGAAGTTCGCCTGCCCGCTGAGCGAGGTCACCTGCAGGTCACGGTACGTGTTCGTGGTGGTGATGGAGACGCCGAGGGGCGGACGGGGAACCCAGAGGCTCACGTAGCCCGAGACGACGTAAGGGACCACGCCACCCGCGATCTGGCCGCCGGTCACGCTCTTGGTCGGAATAGACGACAGGGAGGTGTCGGTGCCCGTGATGGAGACGGAGACGGGCTCACCGGGGCCCGCCTGAGTGCAGGTGATGGTGCCCGAGTCGACGACGTTGGACTCGCCGCCACCGCGTCCGCCCGGGGCGCCTCCGATCTGACCCGTGTTGACCCCACAGGGGGGAGCGTCACCGACCGGGAACAGGACCGCCGGGCTGGCACTGGTCCCGTACATCTTCGACACGTCGTCCACGAACGTGATGCCGTCCTGGAGCTGCTCGTAGCCGAGGAGGCCGCCCCCGTCGACGAGGGAGTCCCAGTGCAGCTGCAGGGGGTAGACGATACGGAAGCCAGGCGTCGTGCCGTCGGGGCCTGTCATGGGCGTGAAGGAGGTGACGGTCCTGTTCATCGAGAGGTCGAAACGGGGAGCGGCGGACACCGTCACCGGCGGCGCCTGGACGACGACCGCGGTCTGCCCGTCGGCCACGAGGGACAGGGATGGTGCGAGTCTCGTCCCGTGTGCCGCCGTGCGCGCGACTGTCCCGGCGAGGCTGATCGACCGGGCGCCGACCGAGACGTCGCCGATGGCGCAGGTGAGTGTCGACCCCGAGACGGTCGAGCCGGGGCCGCAGTCAGCGGGGAGCTGCGACCAGACCAGACCGGCGGGTGCCGTGGCCGTCAGCGTGCCACCCGAGGCGGTGCCGTCGGCCGTCCCGATGATGACGCCGTAGACGACGGCGTCATCGGTGCGGACGATACCGTTCGCGGGCCCGGAGTCGCCGCCGGGTCGATCGTCGGGGCTGAACCGACCGATGCCGTCCGAGGTGATCTGGGTGGTCATGCGGAGACGGTCTGTCGGGCCGCTGTCGGCCAGGGCCGGGCTGGCGCTCGCGCAGAGGACGAGGAGCATCGCGGTCGCCGCCGCGAGCACTGCGCGTGAGGGAGGGACGGAAATCATAGTCACCTTTCTGACTGCTGTAAGGCACGTGCAATGAAACATATCTCACACTGGCGGGTTTGTCAGCCATCCGGTATGGGTATGAGTTATCGTCACGACCAGAGCGGGGGTGGGCATCGCGGCGTGAGGACGGGCCGGCGGGCCGGCAGGCCCGGGTAAGGTCGTCCCCATGGCCGAATCAGCTTCTGGAAACCTGTACACGCACCCCGATCGAAACCTCGGGATGGAGTTGGTCCGAGCGACGGAGGCGGCAGCGATCCGTTCGGCGCCGTTCATCGGCAAGGGAGACAAGAACGCCGCCGACAAGGCCGCCGTCGACGCCATGCGCAAGTTCTTGGGCACGGTCGCGTTCGACGGCGTCGTCGTCATCGGCGAGGGCGAGAAGGACGAAGCCCCCATGCTGTTCAACGGCGAGCACGTCGGCAACGGCTTCGGGCCCGCCTGCGACATCGCCGTCGACCCGATCGATGGCACGAGCCTCACGGCTGCCGGGCGCATGAACGCGCTCTCGGTCATCGCCGTCTCGGACCGCGGCAGCATGTACGACCCGAGCGCCGTCTTCTACATGGACAAGATCGTCACCGGCCCCGAGGGCATCGGCGTCATCGACCTCGACCGACCGATCGCCGACAACATCACGGCGCTCGCCGCAGCGAAGGGCCTCGCCGTCGAGGACATGCAGATCGCCGTGCTCGACCGTCCTCGTCACGCCGACCTGGTCGCCCAGATCCGCGCGGTGGGAGCGTCGACCCGTCTGCTGCTCGACGGTGACGTCGCCGGCGGCATCAACGCCGCCCGCCCCGACTCGCGCATCGACATGTGCGTCGGCGTCGGCGGCACCCCCGAGGGCATCATCACCGCCTGTGCCGTGAAGGCACTCGGTGGTCTGCTGCTCGGTCGCCTGGCCCCGAAGGACGACGCCGAGCGCCAGAAGGCCCTCGACGCAGGACACGACCTCAGCCGCGTGCTCGACCAGGACGACCTCGTCAAGGGCGACAACGCCTACTTCGTCGCGACCGGTGTCACCGACGGTGCTCTCGTCGCGGGGGTCACGCGCCGCCAGGGCATGATCCGCACGTCGAGCATCGTGCTGCGGTCGCACTCGGGCACGATCCGCCGCGTCGAGGCCGACCACCTCGTCTCGAAGTGGTACGGCGAAGAGGCCTGAGCCTCTCACCAACCGGTCTGCAGGACGCCTGCCCGCATCGCGCGGTCAGGCGTTCTCGCTGTCGAGGGCGGTCGTGAGCTCGGGGGCGGTGAGATCGCGCGGCAGGTCCTCGATCGGGGAGGGGGACGGCAGCGTCTTCGACTCGTCGAGCATGCTCAGCCGCCGGGCAGACGGGAGCACCGTTCGTTCGAGGGAGCCGACGAACCGGTTGTAGTCGGCGACGGAGCCGCGCAGGGACCGGCCGAGCTTGTCGACGTGGGTGGCCATCGTCGAGAGCCGCCCGTACAACTCGCGGCTGAGATCGAAGAGTGCCTGCGCCTCCTTCGTGACGACGTCCTGTTGCCAGCTGAAGGCGATCGTCTTGAGCACCGACCAGAGCGTGACGGGGGAGGCCAAGGCCACCCGCTTCTGGAACGCGTAGTCCATGATCGACGGGTCGGCCTCGAGCGCCGACGAGACGAGTGATTCACTCGGGATGAAGGCGATGACGAGCTCGGGGGACGACTCGAGCCCGGCCCAGTAGGTCTTGCCGGCGAGGGCATCGATGTGCCCACGGAGCGCCTTGACGTGCTGGGCGATCAGTTGGGCCCGACGGGCGCCCTCGTCACCGGTCGCCGTGACCGCGATGCCGCTCGCCTCGAGGTACGACGAGAACGGCACCTTCGCGTCGACGGCGATGTTCTTACCGCCCGGCAGATGGATCACCATGTCGGGGCGGCCCTGCCCCGCGTCGCTCGTGATGCTCGCCTGCACGTCGAAGTCGACCCGCTCGAGCAGGCCGGCCGCCTGCACGACGTTGCGGAGCTGGGTCTCGCCCCAGACGCCGCGGGTGCTGTTGGACTTGAGCGCGGAGGCGAGGCTCTCGGCTGTGCTGCGCAGGCGTTCTTCGGAGTCGGCAGCCGCGCGCAGCTGCTCGTTCAGCGCGCCGTATTGCTGGGCTCGCTGCGACTCGAGCTCGGTGACCTTCCGTTGCATCTCGTGCAGGCTCTCGGCGACGGGGCTGAGCGCCACGAGGACCTGCCCGTCGGTGCGAACGCGTTCGGCCTCGGCGATGCGGACGTCGCGGAGTCGGTCTTGGAACTCGGCCAGGCGGTCTTCCTGTTGAGCGATCTGACGGCGGTACTGGGCGTCCTGGGCGCCGAGGCGCTCGACGGCGGCCTCGGTGGTGGCCCGGGCTGCGGCGAGCTCGGCTCCGAGACGGGCGGAGGTCTCGGCGGCGCGGGTGCGGGCGAGCAGGCCGCCGACGACGACGCCGATGACGAGTCCGATCAGGATTCCGAGGAGCAGGGCAGTGAGGGGCGGCATGCTCGAAGTGTCCCAGCGACCTCTGACACCGCGACCTCTGACACCGCGACCCCTGACATCGTCTGCAGCGGCACGACCGGGGAAGCGGGCTCGGCTAGCCGAAGATCATCGAGCGGCCGTCGGCCCGCACGGTGGCCGTCGGCGAATCGGCAGCCGCGGCCGCAGCCGGCTTCAACACGTTCAGCTTGACCTTCGCGGCGAGTGCCAGGGCGTCGAGGTCGTCGACGCCGTGTCGCTGGGCAGCGTGTCTGACGATCGCGGCGCAGGCCTCGGCGTCGGCCAGCGCGTCGTGATGCGAGAAACCCTCGAAGCCCGCCGCCATCGCCGCGACGGGCAACCGGTAGGAGTCGAGCGTGTACGTCTTGCGCGCGACCTGCAGACTGCAGAGATATCGAGACGCCGGAGGCACGAGCCCGGTGGCCGCGCAGGCCGCCCTGATCACGCCCATGTCGAACCCGGCGTTGTGCGCGACGAACATGTCGTCGCCGACGAAGTCGACGAGCAGCTCGAACTGCTCGGCCCAGCCGAAGGCGTCGACGACGTCGGACGCGACGATGCCGTGGATGCGCGTGTTCCACTCGTTGAACTCGTCGTAGCCGAGCGGCGGCCGGATCAACCAGCCGACCTTGTCGACGACGACACCGTCACGGACCTTGACGAGACCGACCGAGCAGGCCGACGCGCTGTGCGAGTTCGCGGTCTCGAAGTCGATCGCAGTGAAGTCGATGGGCATTACCTCATGGTCGCACGCGCCCCCGACAGTGCGTCGGCACCGGGCCGGTACGATGGACTCCCGTGGCTCTCACTATCGCGATCGTCGGTCTGCCCAATGTCGGCAAGTCCACCCTGTTCAACGCCCTGACCAAGAACCAGGTGCTGGCGGCGAACTATCCGTTCGCGACCATCGAGCCCAACGTGGGCGTCGTCAACCTGCCCGACCCGCGCCTCCGGGTGTTGGCCGACATCTTCGGCAGCGAGAAGATCCTGCCCGCGCCCGTGTCGTTCGTCGACATCGCCGGCATCGTGAAGGGCGCGAGCGAGGGCGAGGGGCTCGGCAACAAGTTCCTGGCGAACATCCGCGAGGCCGACGCGATCGCCGAGGTCGTGCGCGGCTTCGTCGACCCCGACGTGGTGCACGTCGACGGCGAGGTCAACCCCGAGAACGACCTCGGCACGATCAACACCGAGCTGATCCTCGCCGACCTCGAGACCGTCGAGAAGGCGATCGTCCGCTACGAGAAGGAGCTCCGCCTCAAGCGCGTCGAGCCCATCACGCACGAGACGGCCCTGAAAGCCAAGGAGGCGCTGCAGCGAGGCGAGGCCCTCTCGGCTACCGACATCGACCTCGAGCCGATCCGCGAGCTGGGTCTGCTCACCGCGAAGCCCTTCATCTACGTCTTCAACGTCGACGAGTCGATCCTCACGGACGACGACGCCAAGGCGCGTCTGTCGGCGCTCGTCGCGCCGGCCGAGGCCATCTTCTTGGACGCGAAGATCGAGTCGGAGCTGATCGACCTCGACCCCGAGGACGCGGCCGAGCTGCTCGCCTCGACGGGCCAGGAAGAGTCGGGCCTGGACCAGCTCGCCCGCATCGGGTTCGACACGCTCGGGCTGCAGACCTACCTGACGGCCGGCCCGAAGGAGACGCGCGCCTGGACCATCGGCCAGGGCTGGAAGGCCCCGCAGGCCGCCGGTGTCATCCACACCGACTTCGAGAAGGGCTTCATCAAGGCCGAGGTCATCTCGTTCGACGACCTCGTCTCGACCGGCTCCATCGCCGAGGCCCGCTCGGCCGGCAAGGCCCGCATCGAGGGCAAGGACTACACGATGCAGGACGGCGACGTCGTGGAGTTCCGCTTCAACAACTGAGGCTCGCCGCGGCGCGAACCGCAGTGTCGTGTGGGGTTCGCGGCGTCGTGTCGCGTTCGGACGCGACAGGATGACGCGAACGCGACACGACACCGCGCGAGCGCCGACGGCGGCGCCGACGCCGACGCAGACCGCGGCTACTTCAGGCCGGAGAACGCCAGGCCGTCGATCACGCGGCGCTGCAGCACGATGAACGCGATCAGCACGGGCGCCATGGCCAGCGGGCTCGCGGCCACGACGCCACGAACGCGACACGGCGCCCGGGCCGCCCACCTGGCCGGCCCGAGCGCCGCGTCGCCTCCGTGCTCAGCGCGTCAGCGCGTCAGCGCGTCACCACGACGAACCCTCCGGCCGGCACGACGGTCAGCGACCGGCCCGAGACCGTGTGCCGCCAGACGAGCCGCCCGGACGAGTCGTACGACTCCACTGTCGAGCGCGCCCCGCTCGCCCCGACCGTCGTCGGCAGCGGCAACCGCGACGTCGACGACAGCAGGTCGAACGCGGTCGCGCGCCCGTCCGCGGCCGTGCCGGTGAGCGACAGCCGCTGCGTCACCGGCCGCACGATCAGCGCGTCGACGACGGTCGTGGCCGACCCCGCGGTCACGGTCACCGACGTCGCGCCGGGCCCGATCGGGATCGGCAGGGTCTGAGGCAGCAACGCCCCGGAGGCGGCGGTCACGCCCTGTGCGCCGGCCCGCGTCGTCAGCGTGCCGAGCGGGAGTCGCCCCGCCTTCCACGTCGACGTCGACGTCGCGCCCTCGGCCGCGAGCAGCACGGGCTCGACGTGGCGCAGACCGGACCCGGCCGGCACGGCGATCGTCGCGCTCTGCCCGGGCTCGAGCCGGAGGGCCGACCCGCCGCTGTATTGCGACTCGCCCGTCCACGCCGAGTCGGGCGTGACGACCGTGCCCGTGGTCGCCGCCGCCGTCTCCGCCTCGACGACGGTGAGGCCGTCCCGCGACGCCACCGTCGTCGACGCCTGCGCCAGCGCCGACACGTCCGGCGCTCCGTCGAGGGCGATCATCGACAGCAGGCCGTGGATCGTGCTCTCGGCGCCGCTGTTGCGGTTGACCGTGCCGTCGGCCTGGACGCCGTCGTACGTCACCCCGGTCGCGCGGTCGTAGACGGGAGTGCCCGACCGGTTCGTGCCGAAGTACCAGCTGGCGGCCACGGCCGCGATGCGCCGAAGCCCCGGTGCCTTCGACGCCTCGGACACCGCGAGGGCCGATTGCAGCCTCGAGTCCGCTCCGTACGCGATCTGGGTCTGATCGACGGGTGTCGGGTACCACGCGTTGTCGGGCCCGCTCGCCGTCAGCAGGGTCGTCGTGAACGACACCTGGTCGGCCACGGCCGGCTTCAGCAGGTCAGATCGGCCGAGCAGGGTGGAGGCGCGGGCCAGGGCGACCGGCATCTGCGACGACCAGGAGTGCCACATCGAGCGCGACTTCGTCCACGGCAGCACGGCGCCGTAGGGCCAGGTCTGCGAGTCGCCCGACGACATCCGCGCGACCCCCTCGGCGAGCTGAGTCAGCGCGGTACGGGCAGCGGCGTCCGACGGGACCAGCGTCGAGTACGCCGTGAGTCCGAGGACGGCCTCCGACGACGCGTCCGCTCCGTCGACGATCAGCCAGGCGGGCACGCGGACGCCGTCCGCGATCTCGTCCTGCCCGTACCGGGCCAGCGACTCGCGCTGCAGGGCGGAGACACCGAGCTGCAGCCGCTGCTGCAGGAACGAGGCGAAGTCGGGGTCGTCGGCCGCGAACGCCGCATAGCCCTCGCCGAACGCCCAGATGCTGCGCGCCAGCCAGTAGCTGTTGCCGCTGTCGGACGGGTCGGGCAGTTCCACCGGCACGGGGCTGCGGTTGAACGTGCCGTCGGGCTGCATCCAGAGCACGACGTTGCCCGCGTCGGGACCGGTCGTGGTCTGGAAGTACGCGGTCGCGCGCAGCAGCTCGTACGCCTTCTGCCGACTCTGCTCGGAGCCGGTCTGCTTCCAGTCGCGCAGGTAGACCACCGCGGCCCGGGACACGTCGTCGCTGTTGTAGGCGCCCTGACCCCAATACCCCGTGGCGGGGTCGAGCGGCCCGCCGCCCACCCGCGCGAACGTCCCGCCGGGGCGGGCGTCGGCGTACGTCCACGGCATCGTGATCGAGCGATCGGAGTCGAGGCGGTACGTCGTGTGCCCGTCGACCGGCGCCGGTGTCGCCTGGTCGAGCAGGAAGTCGAGGTGCGCCAGGTTCGTCAGCCGTGCCGGGGCGGCGGTCGCGGCGGCGTCCGGTGTCGAGCCGGCCGGTGCCGAGTCGGCCGAGCCGGACGCCGGAGGCGCGGCGGACGCCGGCAGCGCCCCCGTCACCACCAGCGCGGTCGCCAGGGACGCGGCCAACGCCGCGCCCGTCCATCGTGTCGTGCGTGCGATCATCGTCGACCGCCTCCTTCTCGTGGGGTGGGGGAGTGCAGGGTGTGGAGCCGTCAGACGCGGTCGAGCCGCGCGACGCCGATCTTCGAGTCGGCCATGCCGTAGAAGACGTACGGGACGCCGTCGACCTCCTCGATGGCGGTCGGGAAGACGACGTTCGGCACGATTCCGTCCCGCTCGTCGTCGGTCTCGGCCTCGAGCAGCGGCACCTCCGAGCGCTGGACGACCCGCGACGGGTCGTCGGCGTCGAGGATGATCCCGCCCGCCGCGTAGTTGACGTTCTGCTGCTGGGCGAAGGCGTCGTCGATCTCACCCGTGACGCCGTGGTGCAGCAGCAGCCATCCCTCGGGCACGCGTCGGGGCGGCGGGCCGCCGCCGATCTTCAGCTCCTCGAACGGGAACTCCGGGCCCGCCACGAACCGGTGCTGGCCCCACCGGGCGAGGGCTCGGAGGTCGGCGGCCACGGCGGCGACGGGCACGTAGCTGATCCAGATCGAGTTGCGCCCGTCGGTGACGCCCGCCGGCAGCGGACTGCCCTCGCCCGGCACCGTGGCGCCGATGTGCCACATCGGGCGGTGCAGGACGGCGAAGCTGCGCACCCCGTCCGGCGCGGTGACCGGCGTCGGGAAGAACACCGTGTCCTTGTTGTGGAACAGCCCGAGGTCCGTGTCGAGCTCGTCGACGTAGTCGAACGTGACGGGGCCGAGCCGGCGCCAGTCGCGCAGGTCCTCGCTCACGGCGACCGCCGTGCGCGGGCCGAGCGGGCCGTAGGCCACGTACGTCATGACGTGCAGGCCGAGCTCGTCGACGCGCGTCACCCGCGGGTCCTCGACGCCGGCGTGGGTCGCGCCGCGTTCCCAGCCGCGGTCCGGCGCGAGCACGACGCCCTCGCGGGCGACGCCGACCGGCACGCCGCCGTCGACGAGCACGCGCGCCAACCCGACGCGCGAGACGTTGCCGCTCGCGACGAGACGCGGCAGCAGGTACAGCTCGCCGTCCGGGCCGCGACCCGAGCCGGGGTTCAGCACGCCCTCGGCCTCGTGCGGCTCGTCGGGGTCGGGCGTCATCACGACGCCCAGGCGGGTCAGTCGGTAAGGGAAGTCAGCCATGGTGCGGCCTTTCGAGAGAGACGAGACGGGGGAGTCGAGGAGGCGCGGGGCGGTCGTGACCGGCACCGCGCCTCCTCGAGTCGGGAAGGACGGGAGGACGCGGCACGCGGCTCAGCCCTTGACGCTCGAGCCGAGATCGGTCGAGACGAAGTAGCGCTGAAACACGATGAACAGCAGCACGACGGGCGCGGCGAGCACGACGGCGCCCGCGAGCGTCGCGCCGAACGGGTTGGCCGCGGTCGCCGCCACGTTGCTGATGTAGTTGGCGAGCGACACGGCGAGCGGCTGCATGGTCGCCTCCTTCGTGATCAGGAACGGCCAGAGGAACTCGTTCCACGGGCCGATGAAGGTCAGCAGCAGGGCCGTCACGAGGGCGGGCCGGACGAGCGGCAGGGCGATGTTCCAGAGCAGTCGGAACTCGCCCGTGCCGTCGATGCGCGCAGCTTCGAACAGCTCCCTCGGCAACTGCAGGAAGTACTGCCGGAAGATGATCACCGCCGTCGAGTTGATCGCGAACGGCAGGATCATGCCGAGGTAGCTGTCGCTCAGCCCGTAGTTGCGCGCGATGAGCACGTACAGCGGGATGATCAGCAGCTGGAACGGCACGACCTGCACGAGCAGCGCGAGCGCGAACGTCACCCCACGACCGCGCCACTGCAGCACCGCCAGCGCGTAGCCGACGAGCACGCCGAACACGATGGTGCACGCGAGCACACCGATCGTGAAGATGCTCGAGTTCAGCAGCCCGGTGAGCAGGCCGATGCGGCTGTTGATCGCGGTGTAGTTCTCGAACGTGAGGTTCGACGGGTGCGGGAACGCCCCGGCGACGGTCGGGTCGGGCTTCGTCTGCAGCGAGCCGATCAGCATGTAATAGAACGGGAAGAGGAACGCGAGGGCTCCGATCGCGAGCACGACGCCGCGGAGGACGGTCTGGGCCCGGGTCAGCGGAGGACGCTTCGTCACCCGCAGTGACCGGCGCGCGGGGGCGGGCGAGGGGGCGGGTGCCGTGGTCTCGTCGAGGGTGGACATGTCAGTCGTCCTTTCCGCCGGCGAACCGGTTCTGCAGCAGCGCGATGATCAGGACGAGGATGACGAGCACGATGCCGATGGCGGCGGCCTGGTCGGGGTTCCCCTGCTCGATGCCCTTCTGGTACATCAGCAGCACGGGCGAGGTGGACGCGCCGTTCGGCCCGCCGCCTCCGGTGAGCAGGTAGGGCTCGGTGAACAGGTTCGCGCCGGTCACGGTCGACACGAGCAGCACGAGCACGGTCGCCGGGCGGACCCCCGGCACGGTGACGGTGAAGAACGACCGGATCGGCCCGGCGCCGTCGCTGGACGCGGCCTCGTAGAGCTCCTTCGGCACGTTCTGCAACGCGGCGAGGTACAGCAGGATGTAGAACCCGAGCTGCTTCCACGTGACGAACAGGGCGATGGACGGCATGGCCCAGGCCGAGTTGATCAGCCACGACGGGGTCGGGGCGAGCGGGCCCAGCACCTGGTTGACGAGTCCGCTGCCGTTGAACAGGAACAGCCAGACCGCCACGACGGCGACGCTCGCCGTGAGGTACGGCACGTAGAACGCCACCCGCAGGAACCCCCTGACGTGCACGACGCGGTCGAGCGCCGTCGCGAGCACCATGCTCAGCACGACCGTGAGCGGCACGTTGATCACGAGGAAGACCCCGACATTGCCGAACGACCGGATCACGGCCGGGTCGGTGAACGCCGTCACGAAGTTCTGCAGACCGACGAACGGTCGATCGACGACCGCCCCGGGGGCGGTGAAGAAGTAGTCGTGGAACGCGATGTACACCGCGTAGACGAGCGGGTAGGCGAAGACCGCCAGGACGAAGAGGAGGTAGGGGGCGCTGAACAGCAGCCCCAGCGGGTTCTTGCCGAGCAGCCCGCCACGCCCGCGGGCGCGGCCCGGGCGGCCGGAGCCGGGGCGACCCGAGGAGGCGGTGCGCGCCTCCTCGGATCGCCCGGCGGCCGGCGAGGCTGCCGCGGCCTCGTGCACCGTGGACACGATCAGCCCTGGGCGGCGAGCTCGTCGACCTTGGCGGCGGCGTCCTTCAGCGAGGATTTCACGTCGCCCTTGCCGAAGATCACGCTGCTCGACCAGGCGTCGCGGAACGCCTGCAACTCGGCCACCGTGTTCGGCCCCGGCGGCACCTCGACCGTGCGGGCGGCCTGGTCGCCGAAGAGCTTGTACGACGGGTTCGCCGTGAAGTAGTCGGCGTAGGTCGTCGCCAGGTCGGTGCGGATCGGCATCTGGCCGGTCGTCTCGAGCAGGGCGCGGTCCTGGTCGGAGCTGGTCGAGAACTTCAGGAAGTCCCACGCCGTGCCCTGGTTCTTACAGGCCGTGTACATGCCGATGTTCTTCGCGTCGCTGAACGTGTACGTCTTGTCGGCGCTGGTGCCGTCCTTGGTCGGGACGGGCACGGCTCCCCAGTTGACGTCCTTGTAGACCGAGACGGCCCACGGGCCGACGATCGACATGGCGGCCTCGCCGTCGGCGAAGGAGTCGCCCTGGTACTGCTCCTGGCCGGCGAGCTTCTGGTCGTAGAGGCTGCGCCAGAACGAGGCGACGTCGTCGCCGGCGGTGTCGGCGAACGTCGCCTTGCCGTCGTCGACGAGACCCTTGCCACCCGTCTCGGCCGCGTAGAGCGGCATGAAGTCGAACTGCGACTGGAAGAACTCGCTGGTCGGGGCGGGGTGGATGGCGTATTTCGAGACGCCGGCGTCGACGAGCGTCTTCGACGTCGCGAGGAAGTCGGCGTAGGTCGACAGCTTCGGGTTCTCCGCGTCGAGGCCGGCCTTGGCGAACAGGTCCTTGTTGTAGAAGATCATGACCGGGTTCGACTTCCAGGGCAGCTGGTAGTACTTGCCGTCGGCGTCCTGGTACTGCGTGGCGATGTCGCCGCTGCGCTTCTCGATGTAGCTCGCGCCGTCGGGGAAGCTCGACAGGTCGACCAGGCCGCCCTGCTTCTGGAACTGCCCGACCGCGCTCGGCGCCGTGTTGTAGACGAGGCAGGGGGCGTTGCCGGCGGTGATGGCGGCGCCGATCACCTCTTCGCTCGACTTGCCGGCGGGGATCTCCTGACCCTTGACCTGCTCGTCCGGGTGATCCTTGTTCCAGGCGGCGACCATGGCCTTGCCCCAGGTGACCTCCTGCTCGTTGTTCGAGTACCAGATGGTGATGGGGCCCTTGGCGGTCAGGGCGCCCGAGGACGCGCCTCCGCCGCTGGAGCAGGCCGTCAGGCCGAGGCCGGCGACCAGGACGGCTGCGCCGATGGCTGTTGCGCGTCTCGTGAAGCGTGTGCGTCGTTGCACGGTGTTCTCCTTGGTGTGGGTGGTGCGGGGTGTGTGGGTGGTGCGGGGTGTGGCGGTGGTGTCGGGTGTGGGTGGGTCAGATCGAGGAGGCGCGGGCCGGGTCGGCCGGCACCTCGCGGTAGACGTAGAGGTCGCGCCGGTCGGCGGGGGAGTCCCAGCCCTGGGCGAAGGTCCAGCGGCCGCCGATGCGTTGCAGGCCGCCCCAGCTGAGGGAGCCGCCGGTCGTGAGCGCGCGCTGGTCGAGCGGTCGGTCGACCGTGTAGAGCGCCTGGCTCGCGGCGAAGCGCCCGTCGGCGTCGTCGTGGAAGACGTCGAGCACGAGCCGCCCGTCTCCGGTGACGATGGCGGCGGCGACCTCGTGCAGGTGACCGCCGATGGTCGACAGGTCGAGGTAGGGCGCGGGCTCGAACGACCAGTGCCGCATGTCGGTCGAGCGGCCGACGTGCAGCACGCCGTCGAAGCCCTCGCTCACGAACAGGAGGTAGTCGCCCGACTCGCCGTCGATGCCGCCGAGCCGGACGGCCGCGCCGTGCTCGTCGCGAGGGATGACCGCGCCCTTCGCCCAGAGCCGCGTCTGGGCGTGCTCGGCGATCGGCCCCAGCTTCTGCCAGGACACGAGGTCGTCGCTGACGGCGAGCAGAAGGTCGCAGCCGACCGCCTCGACGGGGTAACCCGTGCTCGGGTACGCGGCCCGCGCCTCCTCGGTGATCGGGAAGATCCCGTTGTAGAACAACCACCAGCGGCCCTCGGCGCGGTAGACCTTCGGGTCCTCGGTGCCGAGCAGCTCGTCGTCGAGCGTGGGGCGGATGATCGGGTTGGCATCGTCGTCGACCCACCGGGCCGTGGGGTCGACGAGGTCGAGCGTCGCGTGACCGAGTCGGCTGCCGAGGCTCTCCTTGCGGGGCGAGGCGCGGTAGAAGAGGTGCAGCGTGCCGTCGTGCACGATCAGGCTGGGGTTGTAGAGCGACGCACTCGTCCAGCCGAGTCCGTCGGGGTCGGGCCACTGGCGGTCGAGCGTGAAGGTGAGCGACTCGTCGGCCACGAACGGGCCGACGGCCCAGTCCGGCCGGTCGGCGCCGTACGCCTCGGGGCTCGAGAAGGTCAGCTGGGAGAGGGCGCCGGTCTGCGCGTTGCGGTGCGCCATCGCCTCGTCGTAGACCTGCTGGAGGCGCGCGCGGGTGAGCGGGACGAGATACGGCTGCGAGGCGCGGTCGGCGGCGTCGTGGTCGCCGTCGAGGGTCTCGG
Source organism: Frigoribacterium sp. 2-23 (assembly GCF_049601585.1). Taxonomy (GTDB): domain Bacteria; phylum Actinomycetota; class Actinomycetes; order Actinomycetales; family Microbacteriaceae; genus Frigoribacterium. The sequence continues at coordinate 861,587 of NZ_CP187126.1, forward strand.
GCGTGCTGGCGGCGCTTGTCATCGGGGCACCCACTTCGTCGTGTGCGATCTCGTGCGCAGGGCTCCTGCGGCGAACCGAAACGTTTCGGTAGATCGAGAATGTAGCACGTCGTCGGGCGCGGCGGAACCCCTGCGCCGCCGTCCGTGCGCCGCCGCGGCGGGCTCGGCGGCGCGAAGAACCCCGTTGCGGAAGATGAACCCCGTTCGAACGGGGTTCTCGGGGATGCGGCGGTCGTCAGCGCGGCGCGGGGCCGGTCGACGCCCGCACGAGCAGCCGCGCGGGCTCGATCGTGGCGTCGGCCACGGGGCCGCCGTCGATGGCGAGCAGCAGCAGGCGGGCCGCCTCCGCCCCGATCAGCCGTGGAGCGGTCGACATCGTCGTCAGCCCCGGTCGCACGTACGACCCGAGCTCGATGCCGTCGAACCCCGCGACGCTGACGTCGTCGGGCACCCGGAGACCCAGGCGGTCGGCCTCGGCCATGAAGCCGATGGCGGCGAGGTCGTTCGCGCAGAAGACGGCCGTCGGGCGGTCCGACGATGCCCCCGTCTCGAACAGCTGCCGCGCGGCGCGCGCACCGGCGTCGTACGTGAAGTCCGCGTCGACCACGACACCCGGGTCGTGTCCGGCCGCCACCAGCGCTCGTCGCCAGGCCTCGCTGCGGTGCTGGGCGTGGATGAAATGCCCGGGTCCCGCGACGTGGGCGAAGCGGCGGTGACCGAGCGCGACGAGGTGCTCGACCAGTTCGCCGATGCCGGCGGAGTCGTCCTGGCGCACGGCCGGCAGCGGGAACCCGGCCGCCGGGTTCACGGCGATGGCCGGCAGGTCGAGTTCGCGCACGAGGGGCACCCGCGGGTCGTCGACGGTGAGCTCGTTCAACACGACGCCGTCGACGCGACGGCCGGCGGCGAGTCGGCGGTAGCGGTCGAGGGTCTCGTCGGCGGCCGAGCCGATCTGCAGGATGAGCGCGTAGCCGCGCGGGTCGAGCACCGACTCGAGACCGCCGATGAAGCTGCCGAAGAACGGGTCGGACTCGAGGACGAACGGGTCGCGGTGCACGACGAGTCCGACGGTGAAGGCACGCTTGGCGCTGAGGCTGCGGCCCCGGACGCTCGGCACGAAGCCGAGGTCGCTCGCGGCCTGCTTGATGCGGGCCCGGGTCTGCTCCGAGACGCCGGGACGGTCGTTCAGGGCGCTGCTCACCGAGCTGATCGCGACGCCGGCGCGAGCCGCGACCTCGACGATGGTGACGCGCTCTGCCACGCCGTGCCTCCTCGTCGTCGGGTCGTCCGGCGCGGGGGACGCGCCGCATCGATGCTACGGCAGCCCGTTCGGTGCCCGCGGTGTGCGTCGTGTGCGGTTCGCGGCGTCGTGTCGTGATCGTTCGCGACACGATGACGCGGACGCGACACGACGCGGCGGCCCGAGCCCGCCCGCGACACCGCAGGAGGCGCGGGTCGGCAGACCACGCCCGTCCGGCCCCGAGGCCCACTCATCTAAGGTCGAGCATGACCGAAACGGATTCCACGCCCGCACTGTTGCGCCTCGGCGTGCTGGCGACCTCGCGCAAGGCCGACGAGCGCCGCGTCCCGATCCACCCCGCCCACCTCGAGCGGATCGATGCCGATCTGCGCGCGGCGATGATCCTCGAGCGCGGCTACGGACTTCGCTTCGGCGTGCCCGACGACGAGATCGAGCCGCTGGTCGGCGCGCTGGCCCACCGCGACGAGGTCATCGCGCGCGCCGACGTCGTGCTGCTGCCGAAGCCGCAGGCGTCCGACCTCGCCGAGCTGCGCGACGGCCAGGTGCTCTGGGGCTGGCCGCACTGCGTGCAGGACCGCGAGATCACCCAGCTCGCCGTCGACAAGGGGCTCACGCTGATCGCCTGGGAGGCCATGAACCACTGGCAGTCGGACGGCGGCTTCGGCCTGCACGTCTTCCACAAGAACAACGAGCTCGCCGGGTACTGCTCGGTGCTGCACGCCCTGCAGCTGTGCGGGTCGACCGGCGACTACGGTCGGCGCCTCACGGCTGTCGTGATCGGCTTCGGCGCGACCGCGCGCGGGGCCGTCACGGCGCTCAACGCGCATGGGGTGCACGACGTGCGGGTGCTGACGAACCGCGAGACGGCGGCCGTGAGTTCGCCCATCCCGTCCGTCGACATCGTGCAGTTCGAGCACGACCCGGAGTCGCCGTACGCGAGCACGGTCAACACGACCGACGGTCCCGTCGAGCTCGCGCCGTTCCTGGCCGCGAACGACATCGTCGTCAACTGCACCCTGCAGGACCCGAACGCGCCCCTGACCTATCTGACGACCGACGACCTCGGGGCGTTCCGCCCGGGCAGCCTGATCGTGGACGTGTCGGTCGACGAGGGCATGGGCTTCGACTGGGCCCGTGCGACGACCTTCGCCGAGCCGATGTTCACGGTGGGCGAGACGACGAACTACTACGCCGTCGACCACAGCCCGTCGCTGCTCTGGAACAGCACCTCGTGGGAGATCAGCGAGGCGCTGATGCCGTTCCTCCGCACGGTGATGGAGGGGCCGACGTCGTGGGCCGGGTCGGACACCGTCCGCCGGGCGATCGAGATCGAGGACGGGCGCATCCGCAACGAGGCGATCCTGACCTTCCAGGGGCGGTCGGCCGAGTACCCGTACCCGCCCGCCGACTGACGGAGCGCCTACACTCGCCCGAATGCCCCGAACCCCTGATGTCGCCGCGAGCGCTGACGCCGCCCCTCCCGCCGCCGCTGCGTCCGCCGACGCCCCGCTCGCCGCGGACGACGCCCCGCTCGACGCCCTGCCCCTCGCCGTCCTCGAGCACGCGTCGCGGGACGGCTTCGTGCGGGTGCGGGGCGCCCGCGAGAACAACCTGCGGGGCGTCGACCTCGACGTGCCGCGCGACCGGCTCGTCGCGTTCACCGGTGTCTCGGGGTCCGGCAAGTCGTCGCTCGCCTTCGGCACGATCTTCGCGGAGGCGCAGCGCAGGTTCTTGGAGTCCGTCGCGCCGTACGCCCGCCGGCTCATCGCGCAGGGCTCGACACCGCACGTCGACTCGATCACCGGTCTGCCGCCGGCCGTGGCGTTGCAGCAGCGGCGCGGCGCCCCGAGCTCCCGGTCGACGGTCGGCACGCTGACGACCCTCTCGAACTCGGTGCGCATGCTGTACTCGCGGGCCGGTCGCTACCCCGAGGGCGCGGCGCGGCTCGAGTCCGACTCGTTCTCGCCGAACACGGTCGCCGGCGCCTGCCCACGTTGTCACGGACTCGGCGTCGCCCACGAGGTCACCGAGGCCTCGGCCGTGCACGACGACTCGCTGAGCATCCGCGACGGCGCCATCACCGCGTGGCCGGGTGCCTGGCAGGGGAAGAACCTGCGCGACGTGACGGCCGTGCTCGGCTACGACATCGACACCCCGTGGCGTGAGCTCGACCGGGCCGACCGCGACTGGCTGTTGTTCACCGAGGAGCAGCCCGTCGTCGAGGTGCATCCGCAGCGCGACCGTGTCGCCAAGCCCTACAAGGGGCGGTTCTGGAGCGCCCGGCAGTTCGTGCTGCACACGCTCGCCGACTCGCAGAGCGAGACGCAGCGCACCAAGGTGCTGCGCTTCGTCGAGTCGGGTCGCTGCTCGCTCTGCCACGGCAGCGGGCTGACCCGCGCCGCCCTCGCCGTCACGGTCGGCGGCCACACCATCGCCGATCTCAACGGTCTGCCGCTCGCCGCGCTCGCCGAGGTGCTCCGCCCGATCGCGTCGATCGCGGACGCCGGTGCCGCGACGCGCTCGGCCTCGTCGGGGGAGCGCTCCGAGGTCGCCGTCGGCATCTCGCGAGACGTGCTCGGACGGGTCGAGGTGCTCACCGGTCTGGGGCTCGGCTATCTCAGCCTCGACCGTGCGACGCCGACCCTGTCGCCCGGCGAGATGCAACGGCTGCGGATCGCGACGCAGCTGCGCTCGGGCCTGTTCGGTGTCGTCTACGTGCTCGACGAGCCGAGCGCCGGCCTGCACCCGGCCGATGTCGAACCCCTGCTCGACGTGCTCGACGGACTCCGGGCCGGCGGCAACAGCGTGTTCGTCGTCGAGCACGACATGGACATCGTGCGTCGCGCCGACTGGATCGTCGACGTCGGGCCCGGCGCCGGCTCGGGCGGCGGGGACGTGCTCTACAGCGGCCCGGTCGCCGGCCTGGCCGACGTCGAGGCGTCCGTCACCCGGCGGTTCCTCGCCCGACCCGGGACGGACGAGGAGGCGCGGGTCACCGAGCGCGCCCCGCGTGTCCCGACCGCGTGGCTCGAGCTCCGCGACGTGACCGCCCACAACCTCCGTGGTCTCGACGTCGACGTGCCGCTCGGCGTGCTGACGGCCGTGACGGGTGTCTCGGGGTCGGGCAAATCGACCCTCGTCGACCGGGCGGTGCGCGAGCACGCCGGCGCGCACGACACCGTCGACCGCATCGTGCAGGTCGACCAGAAGGCCATCGGCCGAACGCCGAGGTCGAACCTGGCCACGTACACGGGCCTCTTCGACGCCGTGCGTGCCGCGTTCGCCGCCACGGACGAGGCGCGGGCGCGCGGGTGGTCGGCCGGTCGCTTCTCGTTCAACGTCGTCGGCGGCCGGTGCGAGGTCTGCCAGGGCGAGGGCTCCGTGTCCGTCGAGCTGCTCTTCCTGCCGAGCACGTGGGCGCCGTGCCCGGAATGCCACGGCGCGCGATACACCGCCGAGACCCTCGAGGTGCGCTACGACGGCGCGAGCATCGCCGACGTGCTCGGCATGACCGTCGACGAGGCCGCCGCGTTCCTGCGGGACGTGCCCGCCGCCTCCCGCGCTCTGGAGACCCTGCGTCAGGTGGGCCTCGGCTATCTGCGACTGGGGCAGCCCGCCCCGGAGCTGTCGGGCGGCGAGGCCCAGCGCATCAAGCTGGCGACCGAGCTGCAGCGGGCCCGCACGGGGCACACGCTCTATCTGCTGGACGAGCCGACAACCGGGCTGCATCCGGCCGACGTCGAGCTGCTGACGGCGCAGCTCGAACGGCTGGTCGACGCCGGCAACACGGTCGTGGTCGTCGAGCACTCGCTCGACGTCATCGCGGCCGCCGACCACGTCATCGACCTGGGGCCGAACGGCGGCGACGACGGAGGCCGCGTCATGGCGCAGGGCACCCCCGCCGAGGTCGCCGCGTCGACCACGAGCCGCACGGCGCCGTACCTCGCCGCGCGCCTCCGCTAGCCCGGCCTGCCCGTCCGGCAGCGCTGCCTGCCGCCCGGGGTGCGTCCTGTGCCGTTCGCGGCATCGTGTCGTGTCCGAACACGACACGATGCCGCGAAGGCGACACGACACCGCCCGACGACGGGTGCGTGACCGCCCGGCGTCAGCCGGCGAGGCTCACGATGAAGTTCACGAAGCTCGCGATGATGACCGACCCGAACAGGTACGACAGCAGCGCGTGCCGCAGCATCGTCGCGCGGATGCGGCCGTCCGAGACCGACGTGTCCGACACCTGGTACGTCATGCCGACCGTGAACGCCAGGTAGGCGAAGTCCGTGTACTGCGGGTCGTCGTCCTGATTGAAGTCGATACCGCCGTGGGCCCGGCTGTAGTACAGCTGCCCGTAGCGCAGCGTGAACAGCGTGTGCACGAGCACCCACGACAGCACGACGCTCGTGACGGCGAGACCTGCGACGACCTCCTGCTCGGCGCCGGGCGCACTCTTCGCCTGCACCAGCACGTAGACGAGCGAGAACAGGCTCGCGATGCTCGCGACGACGAGCAGGACGTCCCTGAGGAGGCGCTTCGGGTCCTCGCGATTCGCGTGCGTCCTCGTCGTGGCCGCGTCCATCCGACCCACGATCGCCCAGACCCACACGACGTAGACGAGGCAGGCGGCCGCCCAGCCGGCGGTGGCCGCGTAGCGCCAGTACCCGGCGGCGCCGACCGCGGTCGCCACGACGACGAGTGCGGCGAACATCACGACGATGCGCAGGTTGCGGGTGTGGCGGGAGGCCCAGCCGCGTTCCGACATCAGAACGCCTTGCCGGGGTTGAGGGTGCCCGCGGGGTCGAGGGCGTCCTTCACCGAGCGGTGCATCCGCAGCACGCGATCGCCCAGCTCGTCGCGGAGGCCGGGTAGCTTGAGCAGCCCCACGCCGTGCTCGCCGGTGACCGTGCCGCCGAGGTCGAGGCAGTCGGCGACGATCCGGTCGAAGGCGAGCTTGGCCCGGCCTTTCGCGTCGTCGTCGCCCTCGGGCGCGATGATCAGCGGGTGCAGGTTGCCGTCGCCGGCATGGGCGATGTTGGCGATCACGACGTCGTTCGCCGCCGCCGTCGCCTGGATGCGCCGGAGCATCTCGGGCACGGCCGAGCGGGGCACGCAGACGTCCTCGGTGAGGACGGGGCCGCGCCGTTCCAGCGCCGGGTAGGCCAGGCGCCGGGCGGTGAACAGGCGGTCGATCTCGGCGGGGTCCGTCGCGCGCTCGACCTGGCTGCCCCCGGACCCGGTGACGATCTCGGCGACCCGATCGGCCAGTTCGTCGCCGGCCGCGCCGCGCTCGTCGATGCGGGCCAGCAGCAGGGCGTTGACGTCGTCGGGTAGGCCGAGTCCCTGCCACTCGTCGACTGCGACGAGGCAGGTGTGGTCGATCAGCTCGAGGGCGGCGGGCACGATGCCGGCGGCCGAGATGCCCGCGACGGCATCGCCCGCGGCCTCGAGCGACGGGAAGTACCCGATGACGGCGCGTTCGTCGCGGCCGGTCAAGGGCAGCACCTTCACGGTGACCGACGTGACGATGCCGAGCGTCCCCTCCGAGCCGACCATCAGAGCGGTGAGGTCGTACCCGGCGACGCCCTTGGCCGTCCTCCGGCCGAGCTCGACGACCTCGCCGTCGGCCAGCACGACCGTGAGGCCCAGCACGTAGTCGCGGGTCACGCCGTACTTCACGCAGCAGATGCCGCCCGCGTTCGTGGCGACGTTGCCACCGATGGTCGAGATCGCCGAGCTGGCCGGGTCGGGCGGGTACCAGAGGCCGTACCGGGCGACGTGGGCGCGCAGGGCGTCGTTGATCACGCCCGGCTGCGTCACGGCGTAGCGCTCGGCGGCGTTGACCTCGGTCACCTCGTCCATCAGCTCGAGCGAGAGCACGATGCAGTTCTCGACGGCGTTCGCGCCGCCCGAGAGGCCCGTGCCGGCGCCCCGGGGGACCACCCGCACGCCGTTCTCGGCGGCCCAGCGGACGGTGGCCGAGACGTCGTCGGTGCTCCGCGCCCGCACGACGGCCAGCGGCCGGACGTAGTCGGCCCACTCGGCGTCGTCATGGCTGTAGTGCTCGAGGTCGTCGATCTCGCGGAGCACCTGCTCGGGTGGCAGCAGCTCGGCCAGGCCGGCAACGAGGTCCGGCGGAGTGGTCGTGGTCATGGATCGCCTCTCTCGCGGCTCTCGACGTCGAGTCGCCGTTCGATGCTACGCGCCGCGACGAGGTGACCCGTCGGGCCGCCGATTCCGACGAACAGGCGCCGGACGAGTCGTCTCGATGGGTGACACACGAGGAGGCGCGGTGTCGGTCGAAACCGGCACCGCGCCTCCTTCGGGTCGTCGCGGGGGAGGCTCGCTACGCGAGCGACTCCTCGCGCTTCGGCAGCTTCCAGTTCGGGCGGACGAAGTGGCAGGTGTAGCCGAACGGGTCCTTCTCGAGGTAGTCCTGGTGCTCTTCCTCCGCCTGCCAGAACGCGCCGGCCGGCGTCACCTCGGTGACGACCTTGCCGGGCCACAGGCCCGACGCGTCGACGTCGGCGATGGTGTCGAGGGCGACGTCGCGCTGCTCGTCGGACGTGTAGAAGATCGCCGAACGGTAGCTGTCGCCGACGTCGTTGCCCTGGCGGTCCTTCGTCGACGGGTCGTGGATCTGGAAGAAGAACTCGAGCAGGTCGCGGTACGACGTGACGGTCGGGTCGAACACGACCTCGACGGCCTCGGCGTGACCGCGGTGGTTGCGGTACGTCGCGTTCTCGACCTCGCCGCCCGAGTAGCCGACGCGGCTCGAGATGATCCCCGGTCGGCGACGCAGCAGCTGCTGCGCGCCCCAGAAGCATCCTCCGGCGAGGATGGCGGTCTCGGTGCGGGGAGTAGTGGTGCTGTCGTTCGTGGTCATCGTGCCCTCCGTGTCTCGTGGCGATGTCCGAGTCAACACGCGGGTGCCTGAGCGTGTTCCCGGAGTCGGCACCGGGTGCCGCCCTGGGAGGATGGCGGCATGAGTCTCATCCGTCTGAACGACGTCTCCGTCCGCTTCGAGAACGCGCCCGTGCTGCGCGAGGCCTTCCTGCGGTTGGAGTCGAAGCAGCGGATCGGCGTGGTCGGTCGCAACGGCTCGGGCAAGACGACGCTGCTGAAGCTGATGCTCGACCAGGTGCAGCCCGACACGGGCACCGTGACCGTCGAGCCCGGCACGCGCATCGGCTACTTCTCGCAGTTCTCCGAGCTCGACGGCACGCAGACGATCCGCGAGGTGCTCGACGGGCTCTTCGACGGGGTGCACCGCATCGAGGCCGAGCTGCAGACCATCGACGCCGACATCGCCGTGGTCGCGGTCGACCCCGACGGCGGCGACGCGCTCGACCGGCTGATCGCCCGGCAGTCCGAGCTGTTCGCCGAGATGGAGCGCCTCGACGGCTGGGACTACCCGCGCAAGATCGAGACGGCGCTGACCACCCTCGGCTTCACCGAGGCGCACCGCGACGCGGCCATCGACGACCTGTCGGGCGGCTGGCGGAACCGCGCGGCGCTCGCGAAGATCCTGCTCGAGGACCCGGACGTCCTGCTGCTCGACGAGCCGACGAACTTCTTGGACGTGGCCGGCGTGGAGTGGCTCGAGACCTGGTTCCGCGACTTCCGCGGCGCGGCCGTGATCGTGTCGCACGACCGCCGGTTCCTGGACTCCGTCGTGACGTCGATCGTCGAGGTCGAGAACTACCACCTGCACGAGTACCCGGGCGACTTCGCCGAGTACGTCGTGCAGAAGCAGTTCCGTCTGAAGACCCTCGAGCAGCAGTTCGTGCACGAGTCCGAGTTGCTCGCGTTCGAGGCGGAGGGCATCGCCGACCGGCGCGAGGCCGCGAAGGCAGCCAAGGCGGCCGGGGGTCGCGGTCTCGGCAAGGAGCTCTCGAAGATCAAGAAGAACCGCGCGCCGCGACCGGTCGACCAGATCATCACCGAGATCTACGGCGGTCTGCACATCAAGGACGTGCTCTGCCGCGTCGAGGGGCTCGCCAAGGGCTACGGCGACCGCGTGCTGTTCGACGACCTCACCTTCGAGGTGCGCCGTGGCCAGCGTCTCGTCGTGATCGGCGCGAACGGCAGTGGCAAGAGCACGCTGCTCCGCGTGCTCACGGGGGAGGAGAAGGCCGACGCCGGGTCGGTCGACTGGGCATCGGGGGCGCGGGTCGTCTCGTACAACCGCATGCTCGACGAGCTCGACGACTCCGACACCGTCACGCACGCCGTGAACGCCCTCCCCGACAGCCTCGCGTTCACCGCGACGCGCAAGTCGGTCGGGCGGTTCCTCGCCATGTTCCAGTTCTCGGAGGCCGACCTGCAGAAGCGGATCGGCACCCTCTCGGGTGGTCAGCGCGCCCGTGTCGCGATGGCGCAGTGCCTGCTGTCGGGGGCATCGGTGCTGCTGCTCGACGAGCCGACGAACCACCTCGATCTCGCCAGCACCCAGGTGATGGAGCGTGCGCTCACGCACTTCCCGGGGGCCGTCGTCGTCGTCAGCCACGACCGCTTCTTCACCGACAAGGTCGCCAACCGGCGGCTCCTCTTCGACGCCGCGAGCCCCGAGGAGGCACGGGCCGGCTCCGTCACCGTGGGCGCCGTCTGACGTCGGCGCCACCCCCCTCCTGCTCATGTGAGCAAACTTCTGCGCATCCGTTGACCGCGGTGCGAGGCGCACCTACCTTCTGATGAGGCCCAACGGTGGGCCCCCAGCTCAGGAGGAACGATGAAGTTCTCGAAGACCATCCCCGTCGTCGCGATCACGGTCGCGGCGGTCGTCGCCCTGTCCGGCTGCTCCGTGCCCGGTCAGGGCGGAGCGACGGCCGCGGCCGTCGCCGAGGGCGATCCCGTCACCATCGGTTTCAGCCAGGCCACGCAGCAGAGCCCGTTCTACGTGTCGCTCAGCGACGCCGCGAAGGCCGAGGCCAAGAAGGACGGCAACGAGCTGTTCTTCGCCGACGCCAACGGCGACGTGACGAAGCAGAACGACGACGTGCAGGACCTCATCACGCGCGGCATCGACGTGCTCGTGATCAACCCCGTCGACCCCAAGGGCATCGCCCCCGCGCTCGCCGCCGCGAAGGCCGCGGGCATCAAGGTCGTCACGGTCGACCGCCCCATCGACTCCGGCGCCGAGTCGTTCGTCGGTCGCGACAACAAGGCGATGGGCAAGCTCGTCGGCGAGGAGGCCGTGAAGACGCTCGGCGACGCCGGTGGCAAGATCATCGTCATCCAGGGCGACGCCGGCGGAACGGTCGCGAAGGACCGCTACGACGGCTTCGTGTCGGCCACCTCGGCCCAGAAGAGCATCACGATCGTCGACGGCCCGTACGCCAACTACGTGCGCGCCGAGGCCGTCACCGCCATGCAGGACCTGCTGCAGGCGAACCCCGACGTCAAGGCCGTCTATGCCGAGAACGACGACATGGCGATGGGCGCCCTCCAGGTGCTCACCGAGAACGGTCGCGACGACGTCAAGGTCTTCGGCGTCGACGGTCTGATGGACGCGGTCAAGGCGATCGCGACCGGCGACCAGTTCGTGGCCACCGCCTCCAACGACCCCGGCACCGAGGGCATCTCGGCCGTGACGACCGCGATCGACGTGGCGCGCGGCAAGAGCGTCCCGACGTTCGTCGACGCCGGCACCGGCCTCGTCACGAAGGCGAACGCCCCGTCGTTGGTCGGGTCCTCCACGTTCGCCCAAGCCGCCAAATAACGCACCCCCGCCGCCACACGCGCGCCGACTCACGAAGAGAGCAGACGATGACCACCGTCACCCCGTCCACCACCACCGATACGACCACGATGACCGCCGCCGTCCTGCACGCGGCCGGTGACATCCGGGTCGAGGACGTCACCGTCCCGACACCCGGCCCGGGTGAGGTCCTGCTGAAGGTCGCCGCCTGTGGCGTGTGCGGCTCCGACATCCCGCGCATGCTGCGCAACGGCGGGTACATCCTGCCGATCATCTGCGGGCACGAGTTCTCGGGCTGGATCGAGGAGCTCGGCGAGGGTGTCACGGGCTTCGAGATCGGCACGCTGGTCTCGGTGCCGCCGCTGATCCCGTGTTACCACTGCGACTACTGCCTCAAGGGCGAGTTCGGTCTCTGCGAGAACTACGACTACTTCGGCAGCCGCTCGAACGGCGCCTACGCGCAGTACGTCGTCGCCCCGGTCGGCAACCTGCTCGTCATGCCCGAGGGCATCGACCCCCGGGCCGCGGCCATGCTCGACCCGGCCGCCATCGCGCTGCACGGTCTCTGGAAGACGGGCCTCCGCGCCGGTCACCGCGTCCTCGTCGTGGGAGCGGGACCCATCGGCCTGTTCGCGGTGCAGTGGGCGAAGATCCACGGTGCCGGGCAGATCGTGGCGATCGACCTGAGCGAGCAGAAGTCGCAGATGGCGCTCGAGGCCGGCGCAACGCACGCCGTGCAGACGTTCGACGAGGCGAAGGCCCTGGCCGGTCGCGGGTTCGACATCGTGCTCGAGTCGGCCGGCGTCCCCGTGACCGCCGACATGGCGGCTCACCTGACGGGTCCGCAGGGGCACGCCGTCTTCATCGGCATCCCGCACGCTCCGGTGACGCTCGACAAGGAGACGTTCAACCGCTTCATGCGCCAGGAGGCCACGCTGCACGGCTCGTGGAACTCGTTCTCGGCGCCGTTCCCCGGCGACGAGTGGCGGGTGGCCGCGGCCAAGCTCGCCGACGGCACCTTGAAGTGGGAGTTCATGATCACGCACGAGCTGCCGCTGTCGGCGCTGCCCGACATGATGGTGACGCTCGGCGACCGGTCGGAGTTCACCTCCAAGGTGATCTTCATGCCGAACGAGGCGTGACGATGGGCGTCCTGCTCAGCATCGACCTCGGCACCGAAGGGGCCCGGGTCGGGGCGTTCACCGACGACGGCACCTCCCTCGGCTCGGTGCACACCCCGTATCGCACCTCCTTCCCGCGCCCGGGGTGGGCCGAGCAGGACCCGGACGAGTGGTGGTCGGCGTTCGTGACGTCCGCGCGGGCGCTGCTCGCGACCGAGGCGTGCCGCGCCGCCGGGCCGGTCGTCGCCCTCGCGTCGGCGACCACCGCCTCCACCGTGGCCGTCGTCGACCGGGCCGGGCGTCCGCTCCGGCCGGCCATCCTCTGGATGGACTCGCGAGCCTCCGACCAGGCCGAGCGCACGGCCGGCTTCGCCGCCGACCACCCCGTGCTCGCCTGGTCGGGCGGCTCGGACGCGGCCGAGTGGCTGCTGCCGAAGGCGATGTGGCTGAAGGAGAACGACCGGGCCACCTACGACCGTGCCGACCGCATCGTCGAGGCCGTCGACTACGTGACGTTCCGTCTGACGGGTCGCTGGGTGGGCTCGCAGATGAACGCCGTCTGCAAGTACAACTACGACTCCATCGCCCGCCGCTACCCGACCGAGCTGTACGAGGCCCTCGGCATGGGCGACCTCGTCGGCAAGCTGCCCGACGAGATCCTGCCCGTGGGCTCCCCGGCCGGCACCGTCGCGGGCGCCGTCGCCGCCGAGATCGGCATCTCGCCCGACGCGGTCGTGGCCGTCGGAGGCATCGACGCCCACGTCTCGCTGCTCGCCTGCGGGGCCGAGTGCGACGGACTGGTCTCCCTCGTCTCGGGCACGTCGTCGGCGATCATCGCCGAGGTCGACGAGCCGACGACGAGCACGGAGGTGTGGGGCCCGTACCCGCAGGCGCTGCGGACGTCGAAGTGGCTGGTCGAGGGCGGCCAGGTCACGAGCGGCTCCGTCCTGAAGTGGGCGGGCGAGGGCATCATGGGCGTGCCCCGCGACGGTCTGGGCGAGCTGATCGCCGGTGCCGCCGCCGTCGACCCGGCGGCGCACGGCCTCCGGGCGCTCGACTTCTTCATGGGCAACCGCACCCCGCATCGCGACGCCCGCCTCCGCGGCGCCGTCGTCGGGCTGACGCTCGGCACGACGCGCGAAGAGCTGTACCGCGCCGCGATCGAGGCCGTCGCCTGCGGCACCAGGAGCGTCGTCGACTCGTTCGCCCGGGCCGGTGTCCGCTGCGACCGCCTGGTGTTCTCGGGCGGCATCGAGCGCAACCCGCTCTGGCAGCAGGTCACCGTCGACGTGCTCGGCCGCGAGGCCGAGATCGTGACCGGCGACAACCTGACGCTGCGCGCCTGCGCCGTCATCGCCGCGACCGGCACCGGCCTGGTGCGCGACCTCGACGAGGGGGCACGCGTCTTCGCCCCGACGACCCGCACCCTGACCCCGAGCGCGACGCACACCGAGGTCTACCGCGACACGTTCGCCGACTACCAGGAGCTCACCGCGGCGCTGACGCCGCTGATGCACCGCACCGTCGACCGGCTCGCCCGGCGCAAGGACGAAGGGGTCCCCGCATGACACTCGCCCGTGACGAGACCGAAAGCGGCCAGGACGGCGCTGCCGACCTCGACCGCGACCGCAGCGCGCTCCTCCTCAAGGTGGCGCAGCGCTACTACGAGCAGAACCGCACGCAGGAGGACATCGGCCGCGAGCTCCACCTCACCCGCTGGAAGATCGGCCGACTGCTCGACGAGGCGCGTGCCGCCGGCATCGTGCAGATCGCCGTCGTGCACCCGCAGGCGCGGCGCACCGAGCTCGAGATCGCCATGCGGGCCCGGTTCGGGCTCCGCGAATGCGTCGTCGTGCCGACCCCCGAGAACCCCGATCCCGGTCACGGCCACGTCGGCACGGCCGCCGCCGACTACCTGCGCGCCAACGCGTCGAGCATCACGTCGCTCGGCGTCTCGTGGGGCAACACGCTGCAGCAGATCGCGGCGGTGCTGCCGGCCGGCTGGACCCGCGGCATCGACGTGATCCAGATCAACGGCGGCGTCAGCCGCTCGGTCAAGCCGACCACGGCGGCCAACGTCGCGATGAGTATCGCGCACAGTGGAGACGGTCGCGCCACGCTGCTGCCGGTGCCCGCCATCGTCGAGCACGTCGGGACGAAGGAGGCGCTGTACCGGGAGGGCTTCGTCACGGAGGTCCTCGAGAAGGGTCGCCAGGCGGACGCCCTGCTGTTCTCCCTCGGCGCGATCGGGCCGAGCTCCGTGCTCGTGCAGTCGGGCGCGGTCACCGTGGCCGAACTGGACCGGCTGCAGGCCGACGGCGCCTGCGGAGACGTCGTCGCGCACTACATCACGGCCGACGGCTCCGTGGCCGACACCGACATCGAGGCGCGCACCGTCGGCCTGACCCTCGACGACCTGCGGGCCGCACGTCGGGCCATCGCGGTCGCCGCGGGCGCGGACAAGGCCCGCATCATCACCGCCGCACTCACCAGCGGCCTCTGCTCGGTGCTGATCACCGACGAAGAGGCCGCCCGACACGTCCTGGAGGACTGACATGGCGTCGACGAAGACCCCATCGGCCGTGCTGACCGGCCCGACCGCCGTGCCCCGACCGCCGTCCGACATCCCGGCCCTACGCATGGAGGGCATCGAGAAGAGCTTCCCCGGCACGAGGGCCTGCGACGGCGCGACCCTCGAGGTGGCGCGCGGCGAGGTGCACTGCCTGCTCGGCGAGAACGGCGCGGGCAAGAGCACGATGATGAAGATCCTCTCCGGCTCGTACACCCCCGACGCCGGCACGATCAGCCTGGACGGCGAGGTCGTCGTGCTCTCGAGCCCGCTCGACGGCGTCCGCGCCGGCATCAACACGATCTACCAGGAGCTCGACCTGGTGCCCGACATGACGGTCGCCCAGAATCTCTTCCTCGGGCACGCTCCCCGCCGCGGGCCCCTCGTCTCGGCCCGTCGCCGCAACGAGCTCGCGGCGGCGGCGATCACGCGAGTCGGCGCGACCTTCTCGCCGACCGACGTCGTCCGCACCCTGTCGGTGTCCGACCAGCAGCTGACGGCCATCGCGAAGGCGTTGACGTCGGAGGCGCGGATCATCGTCATGGACGAGCCGTCCGCCACCCTCACCGAGCACGCCCTCGAGGCGGTCTTCGACGTGATGCGCGAGCTCGTCGCCGAGGGCAAGTCGATCGTCTACATCTCGCACCGCCTCGACGAGGTCAAGGCCATCGGCGATCGCGCCACCGTGATGCGGGACGGCAAGACCGTCGGCGTGTTCTCCGTGGCCGACGTGTCGAAGAAGGAGCTGGTCGACGCCATGATCGGGCGTGAGCTCGCCGAGGCGTCGGTCGACCGTCGCGAGTTCGCCGGGCACGGCGAGCTGCTCGAGATCCGTCGCGCGCACCTCCCCGGCGTGCTCGACATCCAGGGCGTGACCGTCCGGCCCGGCGAGATCGTCGGCCTGGCCGGCCTCGGCGGCGCGGGCCGGTCGACGCTGCTCGCCGCCGTGTTCGGCGACAACCCCGCTTCCCTCGACATGACGTACGGCGGCGAGGTCTACTCGTCGATGACGCCGCGTCGAGCGGTCAAGGCCGGCATCGGCCTCGTGCCGGAGGACCGCAAGAGCCAGGGCCTGCTGCTCGAGCTGTCGATCCTCCGCAACGCCGGGCTCGCCGCGCTCAAGCCGTTCGGCCTCAACCCGGCGTCGTCGGCCCGGCGGACCTCGCGGGCCCCTCTCGCCGACCTCGGCGTGAAGTTCGCCAGCGTCGACCAGGCCGTCGGCCAGCTCTCGGGCGGCAACCAGCAGAAGGTCGTCCTCGCCAAGTGGATGGCCCGCGGTATCGACCTGCTGCTGCTCGACGAGCCGACCCGCGGTCTCGACGTCGGCGCGAAGGCCGACCTGTTCGCCCAGGTCAGGGCTCTCGCCGACAGCGGCGTCGGTGTCCTGATGGCCTCCAGCGAGCTCTCCGAGCTCACCGACAACTGCGACAGCATCTGGGTCCTCCACGAGGGCCGGAACGTCGCGAACTACTCACCCCGAACCACTCCCTCGGCGCAGATCGCCCGTGCCGTCGTCACAGGAAGCATCGACTCCAATGACTAACCTCCTCGACCGGAAGACCCCGGGCCCGAACCCGACCTTCACCCCCGTCACCGCCGCGACGACGCGCGCCCGTCGGCAGAACATCATCGTGCGCTTCAACCTGCTGTTCATCTTCGTCGCGCTGTTCATCGTCGCGTCGATCATCTCGCCGCAGTTCCTGAGCCAGCAGAACCTCGCCAACCTGCTGCAGCAGTCGAGCCTCACCGGTATCGTCGCCATCGGCATGACCGTCGTCATCCTGACCGCGGGCATCGACCTCTCGGTCGGCAGCGTCGCGGCGCTCTCGGGCATGGTGGTGGCCCTGCTGATCGGCTTCGGCGTGCCGTGGCCGCTCGCCATGCTGCTCGCGATCCTCACCGGCGTGCTCAGCGGCACGGTCGTCGGCGGGCTCAGCGCCTACCTCCGCCTGCCCGCGTTCATGGTCACGCTCGCCGCGCTGCAGAGCGTCCGCGGTCTCACCTACCTGACGACGAACGGCACGCCCACCACGGCCCCGATCCCGATCGGACTGCAGTTCCTCGGCGCGGGCACCATCGCCGGCATCCCCGTCGTCGGCGTCATCTTCGTGATCGTGGCGGTCGTCGTCGGGCTCGTGCTCAAGCGCACCACCTACGGCGAGTACATCTACGCCGTCGGCAGCAACAAGGACGCCGCCCGCCTGTCCGGTCTGCCGGTCAACCTGATCCTCACGAGCGTCTACGTGGTCTCGGGTGCCCTCGCGGCCTTCGCCGGCGTCCTGCTCACGGCGCGCCTCACGATCGGTCAGCCCACCGCCTCCCAGGGCCTCGAACTCGACGCCATCGCGGCGGTCGTCCTCGGCGGCACGAGCCTGTTCGGCGGCAAGGGCGGCGTGATGGGCACGTTCATCGCGGTGCTGCTGCTGTCGGTGCTCCGCAACCTCTTCAACCTGATGGGGCTCAGCTCGTTCTTCCAGATGGTCGTCACCGGCGTGATCCTCGTCGCCGCGCTCATCATGAACCACATCCTCGACCAGCGCAGCAAGCGCGCCTGAACGTCTGAAAGGCACTCCTCATGACCGATTCCATCGTTTCCGCCGCCGATGTGGCGCGTCTGATCGATCACACCCTCCTCAAGCCGGAGGCCACCCCGGCCGACGTCGACGCCCTGATCGCGGAGGCCGTCGACCTCGGCACCTACTCCGTGTGCGTGTCGCCGTCGATGCTGCCCGTGACGATCCCCACCGGCGCCGACCTGAAGGTCGCCGTCGTCGCCGGGTTCCCCAGCGGCAAGCACACCTCCGCCGTGAAGGCCGCCGAGGCGAAGGAGGCGGTGGCCCAGGGCGCAGACGAGGTCGACATGGTCATCGACATCGGCGCCGCGAAAGCCGGCCTGTTCGACACGGTCGAGGCCGACATCCGGGCCGTGCGGGACGCGATCCCGAAGCCGGTCGTGTTGAAGGTCATCATCGAGTCCGCCGCGTTGACCGACGACGAGATCGTCGCCGTGTCCCAGGCCGCGGTCGACGCCGACGCCGACTTCGTGAAGACCTCGACCGGGTTCCACCCCGCGGGTGGCGCCACCGAGCACGCCGTCGCCCTGATGGCGAAGACCGTCGCCGGCAAGCTCGGAGTCAAGGCCTCCGGCGGGGTCCGCACCCTGGACGACGCCCGCCGCATGATCGCGGCCGGTGCGACCCGGCTCGGTGTCTCGGGGTCCCGCGCCCTCCTCGGCGACGACACCCGCGCCTCCACGGGGTCCAGCTCGTACTGACTCGGGTCGTGCCCATCGGGGGCGGCGTACTCTGGTCCGATGGCCACTGACGCTGCTCCCGACCGCATCCTCATGTTCGGCGCCGACTGGTGCCGCGACTGCCGCCGCTCGAAGGCGCTGCTCGACCGCGAAGGCGTCGAGTACGACTACGTCGACGTCGAG
Source organism: Frigoribacterium sp. 2-23 (assembly GCF_049601585.1). GTDB lineage: Bacteria > Actinomycetota > Actinomycetes > Actinomycetales > Microbacteriaceae > Frigoribacterium. The sequence goes on from NZ_CP187126.1 coordinate 879,665, forward strand.
GCGGTCGCCGACGGCGCCGATCGTGCCTATGCGATCAGCGGTCGCACGCAGATCCCGGTCGTCGTGTTCCCCGACGGGTCGCACCTCGTGGAGCCGACCGACAAAGACCTGGCCGCCCGCCTCGGCTGACGCCCCCCCCGCCTCGAACCCCGGTGCGGACGATGAACCCCGATGAACGGGGTTCATCGTCCGCACCGGGGTTTCTCGCGACTAGGGGCGGGCGGCGACGACGCTCGACGGGCGGTGGATCGCGCCGGTCGTGTGCCGCAGCGGTTCGGTCGTCGCACCCGAGCGCGCGGCCAGGATCTCGGCGACGATCGAGACCGCCGTCTCCTCCGGTGTCGAGGCGCCGAGGTCGAGCCCGATGGGGGAGTGCAGACGGTCGAGCCCCGCGACCCCGCGCATCCGCAGTTCGGTGACACGGCGCTCGTGGGTCGATCGCGAGCCCATCGCGCCGACGTAGGCGAGATCGAGCCGGAGGGCGACCTCGATCAGGTCCGCGTCGAAGCGGTCGTCGTGCGACAGCACGGCCACCACCGTCCGTTCGTCGACCTCGGTGCGGGCGAGGTAGTGCGGCGGCCACTCCACCACGACCTGCTCGGCGGCGGGGAACCGCTCGGGCGTCGTGAAGACGGGCCGGGCGTCGCAGACCGTCACGCGGTAGCCGACCGTCGACGCCGCGTTGCAGAGCGCGACGGCGTACTCGACCGCTCCGACGATGATCAGGCGGGGCGGCGGGTCCGATCGCTCGGTGAAGACGCGCTCGTCCGCGCAGTCGTCCCGGTTCGTCACGCGCCGGCCCGACCGGGGTCCGCCGACGACCGTGAGGAGGCGCGCCGCCCGCCCCGAGGACGCGTCACGAAGGGCCTGGAGCAGCACCCGATCACCGGGCTCGACCCGGGTCGTCAGCACCTCGATGCGCCCGCCGCAGCTGAGGCCGACCTCGAAGGCGTCCTCGTCGGTGAAGCCGAACGTCTGCAGATCGGGCACACCCGACTCGGCGACGGCGAGGCAGGTCTCGTAGACGGCCCCCTCGACGCAGCCGCCGGAGATGCTGCCGACGACGCTGCCGTCCGACAGCACCGCCATCGAGGTTCCGACCGTGCGCGGGGCGCTGCCGACCGCCGAGACGGCGGTGGCCACGGTCACGGCCTCGCCGGCGTCGAGCCGTGCGAGCAGTCGGTCGGCGATCTCGAACACGCGACGAGTCAACCACCTCGAGACCGGCGTCCCCGACGGTTCGGGGCGACCCGGAGAGACTTTTACAGGCTCGTAACACGGGCGATCCGGGGCGGGTGACGAGGCGCCGGCCAGCGCGGGCCGGCCTGCGGTCGCCGACCCGCGCCTCCTCGTCGCGCGAGGGTTCTAGAGCTCCACGACCTCGAACTCGAGCAGGTCGGCACCCGTCGCGACGGGCTTCGGCGCGGCCGGCGCCTCGGCCGGTGCAGCCGTGCCGTCGACGGGCGCGTCCGAGGCGTGGGCGCCGTGGCCGGAGCCCTGCCCGTGCGCGGCCTTGGCTCCGTCGGCCGCCCAGCGCTGGAAGCTCTCCTCGGTGTCCCATGTGGTGACGACGAAGTAGCGTTCGTCGCCCTTGACCGGGCGCAATAGCTGGAAACCCTCGAAGCCGGGGGCACCGTCGACGGAGTGCTTGCGGGCGGCGAAGCGTTTCTCGAGCTCGGCTCCGTGCCCCTCGGGGACGTGAATGGCATTGATCTTGACGACGGACATCGTGACTCTCTCTCGTGTGACGGTGGACGGCGTCGCCGACGCTAGCGCCTCCGTCTGTGCGGTGCCTCGGGTCGCCCCGACGTTGACACCCGTCGCCGAGGTGCGGGTCAATGGACCATGCACAGCGAACGCGGCCTCGACAGGCTCGTCAACTTCAGCGACGCCGTCGCGGCCATCGCGATCACCCTCATCATCCTTCCCCTGGTCGATTCGGCCCGAGACGTCGAGGCCGAGAGCGTCGCCGAGTTCCTCCACGCGAACGCCGGCCCGCTGGCCGCCGCCGCCCTCAGCTTCGTCGTCATCGCCGCGTTCTGGCGGCAGCACCACCGCCTCTTCGAGTCCGTCACGGACTACTCGCGCGTCGTGGTCTGGTTCAACTTCGTCTGGCTCTCGAGCATCGTCTTCCTGCCCCTGCCGACCGTGCTGCTCGTCCAGGTCGACCAGAGCGACGACCGGCTCGCGTCGGTGCTCTACATCGGCACCATGCTCGTGTCGATGATCGCCCTGGCCATCGTCGAGTCGTCCGCGCGGCATGACGGTCTGCTGACGGACGAGGCTCGTGACCGTCCCCGGCGACGACTGCTGCCGGGTCGGTGGGAGCCGACGGCCGTGATGGCGCTAGCCCTGCTGATCGCCGCGACGGTGCCGGGCGTCGGCATCTCGTCGCTGTTGGTCTTGTTCGTGCAGACGCCGATCGCGCTGCTGCGTCGCCGCCGCTCGGCTACGCCGTCTCCATGACCGTGGTCGTGAAGCCCTGCATGCGCTCGGTCAGCCCCGCGGCCCGACGGGCGATCTGCTCCGGCGGGTTGAGGTGCGGGGGAGCCACGCGGATCAACAACGAGCACGCCAGGTCTTCGCACATGTAGGTGCCGAGCGTGTTGCCGTTGAGCCCCGCCTCGCCGGCGCGCGGGGCGGTGAACAGGCGCACCTGCGTCGCCGGTTGCGGCGAGTGGCACATCGAGCACATGGCGGCGATGCCGGGGCGCAACGAGGCACCCGACGAGCGCACGACGAGCCCCACGGGCCGGTCGTCCATCCAGTGCACGATGTAGCCGCGCAGATGGGCCTGCGGGTCGCGCCAGCCCAAGAATTCGCGGTCGGTCCAGATCATCTCGTGCAGCCCCGGGATGGGCAGGCGGTCGAGGTCGCCGGGCATGGCGTTCACGAACGACTCACGGATGTCGGTCTCAGTCAACGGCTTCATGATCTCCTTCAAGGCCATCAAGTCGTGTCAGCCTACGCGCTGCCCCCGACACCGGGTCCCGGCGCCCGGGTCGCGGCGCCGCGTCATGGTCGCCTCCCGGGGTTAACCTTCCGAGCATGCCCGTCGCCGATCCCGCCCTCGTCGCGCGGTTGCGAGCGGCCGGGTGCGTCTTCGCCGAGGACGAGGCCGCCGTGATCGACGAGGAGGCGCGGCGCCGGCACCTCTCCGCCCCGGCCCGCGAGGCGCTCGTCGCTCGCCGCGAGACGGGCGAGCCCCTCGAGCAGGTGGTCGGCTGGGTCCGCTTCGCGGGCCGTCGGCTCGCCGTCGCGCCGGGTGTCTTCGTCCCGCGTCGCCGCACGGAGCTGCTCGTCCGCGAGGCCGCCGCGTTGCTCCATCCCGGGGCCGTCGTCGTCGAGCTGTGCTGCGGGGTCGCGGCCGTCGCCGTGTCGCTGCTCGTCCTCGAGCCCGGGCTCGAGGTGTGGGCGTCGGACATCGATCCCCGAGCGGTCGCCGTGGCCCGGGCCAACCTCAGCGCCGTCGACCCGGGGCTGCCCGGCGATCGCGTCGTCGGCGGCGATCTCTACGGCGGGCTCCCGAGCGCGCTACGCGGTCGGGTCGACGTGCTCGTGGCCAATGCGCCCTACGTGCCGACGGAGGACATCGCCACGATGCCGCCCGAGGCGCGCGACCACGAGCCGCGAGGTGCCCTGGACGGTGGCGCGGACGGCCTCGACCTGCAGGGCAGGGTCGCCGGGGCGGCCGCCAGCTGGCTGCGACCGGGAGGGCGGCTGCTCATCGAGACGAGTGAGCGCCAGGCACCGTCGACGCGCGCGCTAATCGAGTCGGCCGGTCTCGCCGCACACGTCGTCCGCGACGACGACCTCGACGCGACCGCGGTGGTCGGCCGGGCCTCGCTCTGAGGGGTGGGTCTCGACGCGCGAGCGTCAGATGTCGACGGGAGACACGCTGTCCACCACCGGTGCCTCGGGCGTCCCCGAGATCTGACACACGAACGCGCTCGCGACGCGACCGTCGTCCAGGTGGCCGAGCCGCACCTCCACCACGGCGCCCGTGTCGGAGTCGCGGACGTCGTCGTCCTCGTAGGCCCAGACGTCGTCGAGGGTGGGGAGGTCGGGGTACTGCTGGCGGATGGCGGACACGCAGGCGTCCCAGGCGGGAGGCGCCTCGTGCGCCTCGGCCGTCGCGGGGGCGGGCGGTGTCGTGGTCGGCAGCGCCGACGTCGGTGCCTGCCCGGTCGGTGCCGTGCCGGTGGGCGTCGTGGCGACGGCGCCCGGCGTCGAGGACGTCGTCGTACCCGGCTCGGTGGTGGCGCACCCGCCGAGCAGCATCGCGAGCGCGACGGCGGGGGCGAACAGGGACACGGCCTTCGTCGTCACGGGAGCTCCTCGGGGGTCGAGAGGCTCACAGTACCGGAGGGCCCGTCGTGCCGACACGCCCCGGGGTACGGAGCCGATACGGAGGTTTCGCGGGCAGGGTGGTGCGATGACCGCTACAGAGAACCGCGAACCGACCGCCCTCGAGCAGGCCATCAGCCGAGGCCAGGCGGGTGAGGGCGACATGAACGCCGTGCTCGCCGAGTTCGTCAACGCCCAGGTCGTCGTGCCCACGGCCACCGACGCGCAGGAGTCCTTGAACGACCTCCAGCCCGTCCTGTTCGACCGCGAGGGCACGCCGATGCTCGCCGCCTTCACGCACGCCGACATGATCGGCGAGCAGGTCAAGGGCGTCGCCCAGTACTCGGCGATCCTGCCCGCGGCCGAGCTCGTCCAGGCGATCCCGGCGCAGACGGGTCTCGTCGTGAACCCGGGCAACAGCGAGGGCTTCGAGATGCTGCCCGAGGGCGTCGCCCAACTCGCCGACGACGTCCGCAACCTCGTCGCCGCGCACCAGGCGGCCGGCTCGCCCGACCCCGAGACCATGTGACCGTCACCCGCTGACCCTCACGCCCCGTCCGGCTCCGAGCCGGGCGGGGCGTCGTCGTGCGGGCGACCGTTCAGCGTGCCGAGAGCGCCCGGAGTCTCTCCGCCTCGGGGTGGTCGGGGCACAGCGTGAGGAAGCCCCGCACGGCCGCCTTCTCGTCGTCGGCCAACGAGGCGCGTGCCGCGTGTTCGTTGTCGCGGAGCGCGCACTGCGCGTACAGCGAGTCGAGTTGGTCGAGCCCCTTGGGCATGACGGCCGCTGCCGTGCGGGCCGCCTTCTCCTGGTCCGCCGACCAGGTCGTGCCGTGCTTCACCGCGAAGCAGTGGGTGAACGCCGTCCGCGAGGCCCAGACCTCAGCCAGCGTCTCGAACGTCGTCTCGGCGCCGGTCTCGGGGCCTGTCGGCGTCGTCCCGCACCGGAAGCTGTAGCGGACCGGGTCGGCGGGCATGGCCCACCAATCGGCGAGCTCGGTCTGCAGCTCGTCGTCGTGCGGCCCCTGGAACGACGCGACGGTCGGCGTCCCCGACAGCCCGCTCACGAAGCATCGCGTGCGCACCGTCGACGGCTGATCGCCGAAGTCCACGGTGACGGCCGCCGTGTCGCCGCTGAGCTGGACGGCGGGCTCCGAGTACGTCGACGGCAGCATCTTGATGTTGTAGACAGAGATCAGCTGATCGACGCACGTCGTCCAGGCCCGCCCGGTCGCGTCCGATCCCGCCGTCGACGTGATGACGGGTTCGTCGCTCTCGTCTCTGTCGGGGCCGGTGGCCGGTGCCGTGGGTTCGCCGGACGACGCGCGGGTGGGCGGCGTCGAGGTCGTGGCGTCGGCGATCGCGCCGCAGCCCGCGAGCCCGAGCGAGGCGAGGACGGCCACGGCGAGGGCGGCGGCGATGGGGCGTCGTCTCGGCACGGTCATCGTGATCTGGCTCCCTCCGCTGGACGCCCCGAGCGTAGGCGATGCATCCTGAAGGGACGAATCCCGCCCGACGAAACCTCGCTGACACACGTCCGCGCTAGGCTGACGCCACAATCGAACATCGGGCCACAACACGTCGCGGGAGAGCCCCGGTCGACCGTGCATCGCACGGCCGAAGCCGGGCACCGAAGGAGCAAGCCTCCCCGCCAATCTCTCAGGTATGCGTACCGCGACGAACTGGCCACTCTGAAAAGCAGGAGGCACGGGTCCGGTCGAGAGACCGGGTCGCGCCGAAACGCCCACGGTGAAACCCGGTCGGTCGACAGACCGCCGGCGAAACTCTCAGGCCCATGACAGAGGGGGAGTCCGCGATCGCCGGCCAAGCCGTCGATCGTCGACGCCCCCGTCGTGCAGGCGCTGCACGACATCGCCCCGGCCGTGAGCGACTCGCAGCCGGCCCGTCCCGGAGTAGACCGCATGTCAGATCAGACCGCCGCAGGCGACCCGACCCGTTCCGAAGGCCAGACTCCCGCCGACGTCTCCGTCGATCTCGACGCGGCCGAGCCCGCGACCGACGAGCGGTTCAGCCCGCTGCACGACGTCCATGTCGCCGCGGGGGCCAGCTTCACCGACTTCGCCGGCTGGCAGATGCCGGTGCGGTACAGCTCCGACCTCGCCGAGCACCACGCCGTCCGATCCGCGGCCGGCCTGTTCGACCTGTCGCACATGGCCGAGATCGCGGTCGTCGGCCCCGACGCCGGTGCGTTCCTCGACAACGCGCTCGCGGGCACCCTGTCGTCGATCGCCATCGGCCGCGCGAAGTACTCCCTCCTGCTCTCGGCCGAGGGCGGCATCGTCGACGACCTCGTCGTCTACCGACTCGACGAGCACGACTACCTCGTCGTCGCGAACGCGTCCAACCGCGAGGCGGCCTTCTCCGCACTCGGCGCCCGTATCGGCGACTTCGACGTCACGGTCGACGACGAGAGTGACGACACCGCCCTGATCGCCATCCAGGGGCCCGAGTCCGAGGGCATCCTCGACGAGCTCGTCACGCGCGACCGCCTGCAACCCGACGAGCCGCTCTCGACCCTGCGCTACTACCGCGTGCTGCGCGCGACGTTCGACGACTCGCCCGTGCTCCTGGCCCGCACCGGGTACACCGGCGAGGACGGCTTCGAGCTCTACGTCGACCCGGCCGTCGCCGCCGACCTCTGGTCGGCCCTGGTCGAGGCCGGGGGCCCGCGGGGGCTCGTTCCCGCCGGGCTCGCCAGCCGCGACACCCTCCGGCTCGAGGCGGGCATGCCGCTCTACGGTCACGAGCTCGGCCTCGACGTGCGGCCCGCGCAGGCCGGTCTCGGCCGCGTGGTCGACACCTCCAAGCCGTTCGTCGGCCGCGGTGGCGTCGATCCCGCCCCCGACGCCCGCGTGCTCGTCGGGCTGACACTCGAGGGGCGTCGCGCGGCCCGAGCGGGCTACCCGGTCGTCACCGACGACGGCACCGTCGTCGGCACGGTCACGAGCGGTGCCCTGTCGCCGACGCTCGGTCACCCCGTCGCCATGGCGTTCGTCGATCCCGACGTCGTCGAGCGCGGCCCCGGCCTCGCCGTCGACGTCCGCGGCACCGCCATCCCCGCGGCCGTCGTCTCGCTGCCCTTCTACAAGCGCTCCTGAGCCCGCGGCCCCGGCCGTACCCGCACCTCCCCGAGATCATCCGAAGTCGAGAGAACCTCCCAGTCGAAAGGATCGGCATGACCGACCTCAGCACCCTGCACTACACGTCCGAGCACGAGTGGCTGCTCATCGACGGGTCGACGGCGACCGTCGGCATCACCGACTACGCCGCCGACAAGCTCGGCGACGTCGTCTACGTCGACCTGCCCACCGAGGGCGCCGAGGTCCAGGCCGGCAAGGTCGTCGGCGAGATCGAGTCGACGAAGTCGGTCGGCGAACTGTACGCGCCGGCCCTCGGCACGGTGCTCGAGGTCAACCAGGCCGTCGTCGACAGCCCCGACCTCGTCAACAGCGACCCGTTCGGCGAGGGCTGGCTGATCAAGATCGACCTGTCCGAGGGCACGCCCGCCGGCCTCCTCAGCCGTGACGAGTACGTCGCGCTGACCGCCGAATGAGCGGCGTCTTCGACGGCTGGGACACCCAGGCCGCCACGGGGTTCTCCGACCGTCACATCGGTACTCCTCCCGTCGAGCAGGCGGCCATGCTGGCCGCCGTCGGCTACGACTCGGTCGACGCTCTCGTGCGCGCCGCCGTCCCCGACAGCATCCAGGCCGGCCCCGTCGAGTCGAGCGTGCTGCCCGCCGCGATCGGCGAGCGCGAGGCGCTGGCCGAGTTGCGCGTGCTGGCCGACCGCAACCGCGCGTCGCGCAGCCTGCTCGGTCTCGGCTACTACGACACGGTGACCCCGGCCGTGATCCAGCGCAACGTCCTCGAGAACCCGAGCTGGTACACGGCGTACACGCCGTACCAGCCCGAGATCTCGCAGGGCCGGCTCGAGGCGCTGATCAACTTCCAGACCATGGTGTCCGAGCTGACCGGTCTCACGACCGCGAACGCCTCCATGCTCGACGAGGGCACGGCGGTCGTCGAGGGCATGCTCCTGGCCCGGCGTGCGTCCAAGGCGTCGAGCGACCGCTTCGTCGTCGACGCCGACGCGTTCCCGCAGACGAAGGCGCTCCTCGCCGGTCGGGCTGCGGCTGTCGGCATCGAGCTGGTCGAGCTCGAGCTGTCGTCGATCGACCCTGCCGAGCTGCCCGAGGCGTTCGGCGTCTTCGTGCAGTACCCGTCCGCATCGGGCGTCGTCTGGAACCCGGCACCGGTGTTCGACGCGGTCCACGCCAGGGGCGGCATCGCCGTCGCCGCGGCCGACCTCCTCGCGATGACGCTGCTGACGCCTCCCGGCGAGCTCGGCGCCGACGTCGCCGTCGGCACCAGCCAGCGCTTCGGCGTGCCGATGGGCTTCGGCGGTCCGCACGCCGGCTTCATGGCCGTGCGCACCGGGCTCGAACGCCAGCTGCCCGGCCGCCTCGTCGGTGTCTCGCAGGACGCGGCGGGCCAGCCGGCCTACCGACTCAGCCTGCAGACGCGCGAGCAGCACATCCGGCGCGAGAAGGCCACGTCCAACATCTGCACCGCGCAGGTACTGCTCGCCGTGATGGCGTCGATGTACGCCGTGTATCACGGGCCCTGGGGTCTCCGTCACATCGCGAAGCGCGTCCACGGGCACGCCGCGACCCTCGCGGCGGCCGTCGTCGACAGCGACTACGAGCTCGAGAACGACACGTTCTTCGACACCCTGCAGATCTTCGCCCCGGGTCGCGCGGCCGATCTGGTCGCACGCGCCCACGAGCGCGGGTACCTCGTGCACGCCGTCGACGAGGACTGCATCCGGCTGTCGTTCGACGAGACCACCACGATCGACGACGTGCGCGCCGTCGCCGAGGTGCTCGGCCTCGACGCGCTCGGCGGGGCGGACACGGCGGCGGACGGTGCCGCGACGGGTCTGCCGACCGCCCTGCACCGCACGTCCGACTACCTGACGCATCCCGTCTTCCGCACGCACCGCAGCGAGACGAGCATGATGCGGTACCTGAAGCACCTGTCCGACAAGGACTACGCGCTCGACCGCGGCATGATCCCGCTCGGCAGCTGCACGATGAAGCTCAACGCGGCCACCGAGATGGCCGCCGTGACGTGGCCGGAGTTCGCCGACGTGCACCCGTTCGCCCCGGCCTCCGACGTCGAGGGCTACCTCGACATGATCGGTCAGCTCGAGGGCTGGCTCGCCGAGGTGACCGGCTACGACACGGTGTCGCTGCAGCCCAACGCGGGCAGTCAGGGCGAGCTCGCCGGGCTCCTCGCCATCCGCGGGTTCCACCTCGCGAACGGCGACGCGGCACGGACGGTCTGCCTCATCCCGCAGAGCGCGCACGGTACGAACGCGGCCAGCGCCGTCCTGGCGGGCATGCGCGTCGTCGTCGTCGCGTGCGACGAACGGGGCAACGTCGACCTCGACGACCTGCGCGCGCAGATCGAGAAGAACGCGGGCGAGCTCGCGGCGCTCATGATCACCTACCCGTCGACGCACGGCGTCTACGAGCACGACATCCGCGAGATCACCGATGCGGTGCACGACGCCGGCGGCCAGGTCTACGTCGACGGCGCCAACCTCAACGCGCTGCTCGGCTTCGCCCGGTTCGGCGACTTCGGCGGCGACGTGTCGCACCTCAACCTGCACAAGACGTTCTGCATCCCGCACGGCGGTGGCGGCCCCGGTGTCGGCCCGGTCGCGGCCAAGGCGCACCTCGCGCCGTACCTGCCCGGCCACCCTCTGGCCCAGCAGGCCGATCGTCGTACCGGTGCCGAGCGCTCGACCGACACCGGGCGTCTGGCACACGCCGGCGTCCCGGTGTCGAGCGCCCCCTACGGTTCGCCGAGCATCCTGCCGATCAGCTGGGCCTACGTCCGCATGATGGGCACGGAGGGGCTGACCCAGGCGACCGGCGCCGCGGTTCTCGCGGCCAACTACGTCGCGGCGCGACTGCGCGACCACTATCCCGTGCTCTACGCGGGCGACAACGGTCTGGTCGCGCACGAGTGCATCCTCGATCTCCGCCCGCTGCGGGAGGCGACCGGGGTGACGGTCGACGACGTCGCCAAGCGGCTCATCGACTACGGGTTCCACGCCCCGACCATGTCGTTCCCCGTCGCGGGCACGCTGATGGTCGAGCCGACCGAGAGCGAGGACCTGGCCGAGATCGACCGCTTCGTCGATGCCATGATCGCGATCAAGGCCGAGGCGGACCAGGTCGCGGCCGGTCGGTGGACGGCCGACTCGAGCCCGCTCCGCGGGGCGCCGCACACGGCGCAGTCGGTCATCTCGGGGGAGTGGTCGGCCGACTACACCCGCGACGAGGCCGTCTATCCGGTCCGGTCCCTCGTGCGAGGCAAGTACTGGCCGCCGGTCCGTCGGATCGACCAGGCGTGGGGCGATCGCAACCTGTTCTGCGCGTGCCCTCCGGTGGAGGCGTTCGCCTGACGCGGGCCGGCGGTCGCCCGCCGGCGGAGGTGGTCCTCCCGGATGCCGGACGCCGAGTGGTGCGGAAGGCACTCGCGTAACGGCGTCCGTCCCGAATGGCACCCGGGAGGACGGTCTGTCCCGGATCGACCGAGGCCCCAGGGCCCGGTCGATCCGTTCGTCTGCGGCGAGTGACTCCGCCGTGCCCTCCATTAGGCGCGCCCCCCGAACGGGTGTCAACCCCCACTTTGCCGTGAGATCAGGAGGCGCTGCTGCGGGGGTGGGCGAGTCGCCTCACGCTCCCGGTGCTCCGAACAGCGCCGGGAACGTCGAGGCCGCCCACGGGTAGCCCACGAACACGGCCGCGTCGATCAGCACATGCGCGATGACGAGGGGCAGGACGCGACCGAAGCGCACGTAGAGCCAGCCGAAGACGACGCCCATCACGGCGTTCCCGATGAACGCGCCGAAGCCCTGATAGAGGTGGTAGGTACCCCGCAGGAGGGCGGCGCTCAGGATGATCGGCCACGTCTTCCAGCCCAGGTCGCGCAGGCGCGCGAAGAGATAGGCCACGACGATGACCTCCTCCGTGACGCCCGATCTCAGGGCCGAGAGCAGGAGGACGGGAACGGTCCACCAGTGCTCGGCCAGATTCGTCGGCACCACCGTGACCGTGAGGTCGAGCGCCTTGCCGACCAGGTAGAGGCCGAGCCCGGGGATGCCGATCGCCAGGGCGAGTCCGACTCCGCCGAGACTGTCACGGCCGGCCCGGGAGAAGTCGACGCCGAGACGTCCCAGGTGGGGTCGACTCCGCTGCCACAACAGGAACGCCACGAGTGCCACCGGCACGAGGTCGAAGAAGACGGCGAGCACCTGATAGATCAGGTCGAAGACGGCGCGGTCGCTGAGCGAGTTGTTGAGGGTCGCCGTCTGCTGGGAGAGTGACTGTTCCCGCGTGATCCGGTTGACGATCGACACGACCGAATACACGGCGGAGGCGCCGAGCGACAACCCGAGGACGAGCAGGATCTCGACGCGCAGCCGCGTGGGGGTGAGGGCGGCGATGTCTCTCTCGGTCACGCGCTGATCCTATTGACCATCACGTGTCGACGAAATCGAGAATGCGGATAATACCTGCCAGCTGTCCGAAATCTGGCAGCGGATTCATGCATAGATCAGAAGCTCCGCGCAACAAACCGCACACCCACGCAAAAATCCACCAAGTTGGTTTCCGTCTTGTAACCGTTGTCCCTGAGGTTTGGTGAACCTCCAGGGGGGTGCTTAGGGTACTTGCATCCAACGCGGCACGGCCCTCGAAGCTGAGTGCTGCGTCATTTCTGCATCAGGAGGAACATTGAAGAAGACGCGCATGGGCCTTTCGGCCGTCGCCGTGTTCGGGACGGCAGCACTCGTCCTGACCGGTTGCGCCAGTGGAGGGTCGTCGGATGACAGCACATCCGGCAACTCGTCCGCCATCATCACGACGAACGGCAGCGAGCCCCAGTTCCCGCTGATCCCCTCGAACACCACCGAGGTCGGCGGCGGCAAGATCATCGACTCGATCTTCGCGGGTCTGGTCACGTACGACGCCAAGGGCGCCATCCAGAACGACGTCGCCGACAGCATCAAGTCGGACGACAACGAGACCTGGGACGTCAAGATCAAGTCGGGCTGGAAGTTCACCGACGGCACCGACGTGACCGCCGAGTCGTTCACCAAGGCCTGGGACTGGGCAGCGAAGCTCAGCAACGCCCAGAGCGCGTCCTACTTCTTCGACGACATCGACGGCTACAGCGCCGACGCCGACAGCGACCTCAACCTCAAGGTCGTCAGCGACACCGAGTTCCAGGTCAAGCTGTCCGCCCCCGAGGCCGACTGGCCCCTGCGTCTCGGCTACTCGGCCTTCGTGCCGCTGCCCGAATCCTTCTACGGCGACACCGCCGCCTTCGGTGAGAACCCCGTCGGCAACGGCCCGTACAAGCTCGACGGCAAGAGCGCCTGGACCCACAACCAGGACATCAAGCTCGTCACGAACCCCGACTACAAGGGGTACCGCACGCCGAAGAACGGCGGCCTGACGATCAAGTTCTACACGACCCAGGACGCCGCCTACGCGGACGCCCAGGCCGGCAACCTCGACATCGACGACGCCGTCCCGGACGCCAACTACCAGACGTACACGTCGGACTTCCCCGACCGCAACGTCAACCAGGCCGCGGCGATCTTCCAGTCGTTCACCATCCCGCAGTACCTGCCTCACTTCGACGGCACGTCCGAAGAGGGCAAGCTGCGCCGCCAGGCGATCTCGATGGCCATCAACCGCGAAGACATCACCAAGGTGATCTTCCAGGGCACGCGCACTCCGGCGAAGGACTTCACCTCGCCCGTGCTCGACGGCTACACCGAGAAGCTCTCGGGCAACGACGTCCTCGACTACAACAAGTCCGAGGCCAAGAAGCTGTGGGACCAGGCCGACGCCATCAGCCCCTACGGTGACACCGTCTTCAGCCTCGCCTACAACGCCGACGGTGGCCACCAGGCCTGGGTCGACGCGGCGACGAACAGCATCTCGAACACGCTGGGCATCAAGGCCGAGGGCAAGTCGTACCCCGACTTCAAGTCGCTGCTGAACGACGAGAACAACCGCGTGATGACCGGTGCATTCCGCTCCGGGTGGCAGGCCGACTACCCGTCGCTGTACAACTTCCTCGCACCGCTGTACCAGACCGGTGCCGGCTCGAACTACGGCGACTACACCAGCAAGGAGTTCGACTCCCTGCTGAAGGAGGGTGGCCAGGCCACGTCGGTGGACGACGCCAACAAGAAGTTCCAGCAGGCACAGGAAGTCCTGCTCAAGGACATGCCCGTCGTCCCGCTGTGGTACTCGAACGTCACGGGTGTGTGGGCCGACACGGTCAACAACGTGCAGTTCGGTTGGAACTCGGTGCCCCTCTACTACGAGGTCACCAAGAACTAGCATCCGCTCGCGAGGCGTAGCCTCGCATAGCGCTCACGAGGGGCTCGGAGCAGAGATCATCTGCTCCGAGCCCCTCGGTGGGCGTCCGACGTTCCCCTGACGATTGCGACACAATGCTCCCGCAGACAACCGAGGAGGACTGATGCTCTGGTACACCGGTCGCCGCCTCCTCCAACTGATCCCCGTCTTCTTCGGGGCGACGTTCCTCATCTACTTCATGGTCTTCGCGCTGCCCGGCGATCCCGTGGCCGCGCTCTTCGGAGACCACCCACCGGCGCAGTCCGTGATCGACCAGATCCGCGCCCAGTACCACCTCGACCAGCCGTTCATCGTGCAGTACCTGCTCTACATCGGCGGTCTGTTCACGGGTGACCTGGGCACGACGTTCGCGGGTCGCCCGATCCTCGACGAGCTCGCTCGTGCGTTCCCGATCACCTTCCGGCTCGCGATGCTCGCGTTGCTGTTCGAAGCGGTCGCCGGCATCGTCGTCGGTCTCGTCGCGGGTCTCCGCAAGGGCAAGATCTTCGACACGAGCGCCCTCGTCGTGAGCCTGCTGCTCATCTCGGTGCCCACGTTCGTGGTCGGCTTCATCCTGCAGTACGTGTTCGCCATCAACCTCGGCCTGTTCCGCACGACGGTGAGCTCGCAGGCCAAGTGGAGTGAGCTGATCCTGCCGGCCATCGTGCTCGCATCCGTGTCGTTCGCCTACATCGTGCGTCTGACCCGTGCCTCCGTCTCCGAGAACATGAGTGCCGACTTCGTCCGCACCGCGACCGCGAAGGGCCTGACGCGACGCCGCGTCGTGGGTGTGCACATCCTGCGCAACTCGCTCGTCCCGGTCATCACGTATCTCGGCGTCGACGTCGGCTCGCTGATGGTCGGTGCGATCGTCACCGAGGGCATCTTCAACATCCAGGGAGTCGGTGGCACGGTCTACCGGGCCATCCAGCTGGGTGAGGGGCCGACCGTGGTCTCGTTCGTCGCCGTCATGGTGATCATCTTCATGCTGGCGAACCTGCTCGTCGACCTGCTGTACGCCGTTCTCGACCCGAGGATCCGCTATGCCAAGTAACGCTCCGTCGGGTCTGTCGCCCGACCACTACGTCGCCGATCTCGAAGAGACGCCGATCAAGGCCGTCGACGCCGTCGACGAATCCGAGAAGCCCCGCTCGAGTTGGAACGACGCCTGGGACTCCATGAAGTCCCGGCCCATGTTCTGGATCTCGGCCGTGCTCATCCTGCTCGTCCTGCTCGTCGCGCTGTTCCCCGGCCTGTTCTCGCCGACCTCGCCCACGGCGAACGAGTTGACCAAGAGCAACCAGGGGCCCGAGGCAGGGCACCTGCTCGGTTTCACGCGCCAGGGTGCCGACGTCTACGCCCGCATCATCTTCGGGACGCGCGCGTCGCTGACCGTGGGTCTGCTCGCGACCGTCCTCGTCACGCTGATCGGCGTCGTCATCGGCTCGCTGGCCGGCTTCTACGGCGGTTGGCTCGACGCGGTCGTCTCGCGTATCGGTGACATCTTCTTCGCGATCCCGACCGTGCTCGGCGCGATCGTGCTGATGTCGGTGCTGCCGAGCCGCACTCCGCTGACGGTGGCCCTCGTGCTCTCGCTGTTCGCCTGGCCGCAGATCGCGCGCATCATGCGCGGGTCGGTGCTCGGTGCGAAGAGCAGCGACTACGTGATGGCATCGATGGCACTCGGTGTCTCGCGCTTCCGCATCCTGCTGCGTCACGTCATCCCGAACGCGATCACGCCCGTGATCGTGGTCGCGACGGTCTCACTCGGCACGTTCATCGTCGCCGAGGCGACGCTGTCCTTCCTCGGCATCGGTCTGCCCAGCGGCACGATGAGTTGGGGCAACGACATCGACCAGGCGCGTGTCTCGATCCGCACCGCCCCGATGACCCTGTTCTGGCCCGCGGCCGCGCTGTCGATCACCGTGCTGTCGTTCCTGATGATGGGCGACGTCGTGCGCGACGCCCTCGACCCGAAGGCGAGGGCCCGTCGATGACGTCCACCTCCACCCGTCCCGAGGCGGCGAGCACCGCCTCCTCGTCCGTCCCGCTGCTGCAGATCAAGAACCTGCAGATCGGCTTCAAGACGCAGGCCGGCTACGTCCAGGCCGTGCGCGGCGTCGACTTCACGATGAACCAGGGCGAGAGCCTCGCCATCGTGGGCGAGTCGGGCTCCGGCAAGTCGACGACGGCGACGTCGATCATCGACCTGCTGCCCGGCACCGGCACGGTCACCGGCGGCGAGATCCTGTTCGAGGGGCGCGACCTCACGAAGGCCAGCGCGTCCGAGATGCAGGCGATCCGCGGTCGCGACATCGGCTATGTCCCTCAGGACCCGATGTCGAACCTCAACCCCGTGTGGTCCATCGGGTTCCAGGTCGAGGAGGCCATCCGGGCCAACGGCATCGCCAGCGGCAAGAAGGAGGTCCGCGAGCGGGCCATCGAGGTGCTGCAGGAGGCCGGGCTGTCCGACGCGGGCGACCGCCTGAAGCAGTTCCCGCACCAGTTCTCGGGCGGTATGCGTCAGCGCGTGCTGATCGGCATCGGCCTGTCGGCCCGGCCGAAGCTGCTGATCGCCGACGAGCCGACCTCGGCCCTCGACGTGACCGTGCAGCGCCGCATCCTCGACCACCTGCAGACGCTCACGCGCGACTACGGGACGTCCGTGCTGTTCATCACGCACGACCTCGGTCTCGCGGCCGAGCGGGCCGAGAAGCTCGTCGTCATGTACAAGGGCCGCGTGGTCGAGTCCGGGCCCTCTCAGGAGATCCTGGCCAACCCGCAGCACCCGTACACGCAGCGACTCGTCGCCGCGGCGCCGAGCCTCGCGAGCCGTCGCATCCAGTCGACGCTCTCGCCCGACGTGACCCATGGGGTCACGGTGTCGGCCGAGGGGTCGGACGACGCGGAGATGCTGTCGCGGGCCCGCGAGCGCGAGGCGCACGCGGCCACGGCGGCGGACTACATCAAGGTCGAGAACCTGTCCAAGGTGTACCGCATCCGTCAGCAGGGCTTCCGTACGACCGAGCTGCGCGCCGTGGACGACGTGTCGTTCTCGATCCCCCGCGGCACGACCATGGCCCTCGTGGGCGAGTCCGGTTCGGGCAAGTCCACCGTGGCGAAACTCGTCCTGCAGCTCGAGGCGATCACCTCGGGCACCGTGCAGATCGACGGCCAGAGCATCGGCGCCCTCAAGGGCAAGGACCTGTTCGACTTCCGTCGTCGTGTCCAGCCGGTCTTCCAGGACCCGTACGGGTCGCTCGACCCGATGTACAGCGTCGGCAACACGATCGCCGAGCCCCTCGTCACGCACGGCATCGGCGACCGCGCGAGCCGGCAGGCCCGGGTCCGCGAGTTGCTCGACCAGGTGTCGCTGCCCGTCTCGACGATCAACCGCTACCCGAACGAGCTCTCGGGCGGTCAGCGGCAGCGGATCGCCGTGGCCCGTGCTCTCGCGTTGAAACCGGACGTGATCGTGCTCGACGAGGCCGTCTCGGCCCTCGACGTGCTGGTGCAGGGGCAGATCCTCGATCTGCTGACCGACCTGCAGGCCGAGCTGGGGCTGACGTACCTGTTCATCACGCACGACCTCGCGGTCGTGCGACTGGTCGCCGACAACGTCTGCGTCATGCAGAAGGGCCGCGTCGTCGAGGCGTCGACGACCGACGAGGTCTTCGCGAACCCGCGCGAGCAGTACACCCGTGAGCTGCTCGAGGCGATCCCCGGCGCGAACTTCGCGTTCGGACGCTGATCGCACCGCGCCTCCTCACGGTCGAGGGGCCCTCTCCGCACCGGCGTTCGCGCCGGGCGGAAGGGCCCCTTTACCACGTGCCGTAGACTGTCCGTGCCGGGTTTCGTCCCGAGCACTTCCCCCTCCTCTTTTCTGTAAGGAATACATCCATGGCGACTGCCATCCGCAGCGACCTGCGCAACGTGGCGATCGTGGCCCACGTCGACCACGGCAAGACGACACTCGTCGACGCCATGCTCAAGCAGACCAACTCCTTCGACGCGCACTTCGACACCGAAGACCGCATGATGGACTCGAACGAGCTCGAGCGCGAGAAGGGCATCACGATCCTCGCGAAGAACACCGCGGTGCTCTACAACGGTGCTCACGCGACCGACGGCCCGATCACCATCAACGTGATCGACACCCCCGGCCACGCCGACTTCGGCGGCGAGGTCGAGCGCGGCCTGTCCATGGTCGACGGCGTCGTGCTGCTCGTCGATGCGTCCGAGGGCCCGCTGCCGCAGACCCGCTTCGTGCTGCGCAAGGCGCTGGCCGCCAAGCTCCCCGTCATCCTCCTGGTCAACAAGACCGACCGTCCCGACGCGCGCATCGACGACGTCGTGGCCGAGTCGCAAGACCTGCTGCTCGGTCTCGCGAGCGACCTGAGCGAAGAGGTCGACGACCTCGACCTCGACGCGATCCTCAACGTTCCCGTCGTCTACGCCTCGGGCCGCGCGGGCGCCGCGTCGGTCAACAAGCCGGCCGACGGCTCGCTCCCCGACAACGACGACCTCGAGCCGCTGTTCGACGCGATCCTCACGCACGTCCCGGCTCCGACCTACGACGACGAGCACCCGCTGCAGGCGCACGTCACCAACCTCGACGCGTCGCCGTTCCTCGGTCGTCTCGCGCTCCTCCGCGTCTTCCACGGCACGCTGAAGAAGGGCCAGACCGTCGCCTGGGTCAAGCAGGACGGCTCCGTCGCGAACGCCCGCATCACCGAGCTGCTGATCACGAAGGCGCTCGACCGCTACCCGGCCGAGAGCGCGGGCCCCGGTGACATCGTCGCCGTCGCCGGCTTCGACACGATCACCATCGGCGAGACGCTCTCCGACCCCGAAGACGTCCGCCCGCTGCCGACCATCACGGTCGACGACCCGGCCATCTCGATGACGATCGGCACGAACACGTCGCCGCTCATCGGCAAGGTCAAGGGTCACAAGCTCACCGCCCGCATGGTGAAGGACCGCCTCGACCGCGAGCTGATCGGTAACGTCAGCCTCAAGGTCGTCGACATCGGACGCCCCGACGCGTGGGAGGTCCAGGGTCGTGGCGAGCTCGCCCTGGCGATCCTCGTCGAGCAGATGCGTCGCGAGGGCTTCGAGCTCACCGTCGGCAAGCCGCAGGTCGTGACGCGTCGCGTCGACGGCAAACTGCAGGAGCCCTTCGAGCACATGACCATCGACGTGCCCGACGAGTACCTCGGTGCGATCACGCAGCTGATGGCCGCCCGCAAGGGCCGCATGGAGAACATGGCGAACCACGGCTCGGGCTGGGTGCGCATGGAGTTCATCGTCCCGTCGCGCGGCCTGATCGGCTTCCGCACGCAGTTCCTCACCGACACGCGCGGCACCGGTATCGCCAACGGCATCTCGCACGGCTACGGCCCCTGGGCGGGCGAGATCTCGACCCGCACCAACGGTTCGATCGTCGCCGACCGTTCGGGTGTCGTCACCCCCTTCGCGATCATCAACCTGCAGGAGCGCATGACGTTCTTCGTGCAGCCGACCGAAGAGGTCTACGAGGGCATGGTCGTGGGCGAGAACTCGCGCGCCGACGACATGGACGTCAACATCACCAAAGAGAAGAAGCTGACCAACATGCGTCAGTCGACGGCCGACAACTTCGAGTCGATGACGCCCTCGCGCGTGCTGTCGCTCGAGGAGTCGCTCGAGTTCGCCGGTGACGACGAGTGCGTCGAGGTCACCCCCGAGGCGATCCGCATCCGCAAGGTCGAGCTCGACGCGTCGGCTCGTCAGCGCAGCACCGCCCGTCTCAAGAAGGCCAACGCCTAGCCCACGGTGTCGCCGTCCGGGAATCTCCCGGGCGAAGCCTCCGAGAACGGCCCCGCACTCCCGGCGAGTGCGGGGCCGTTCCGTATCCTGGGGGCATGCCCGAGCCTCGTTCCGTCCTGACCCGTGCCATCGCCTCCCTCACCCTGGCCGTCGGCCTCGTCGGCGGTCTCGCCGCGTGCTCCGAGGGCTCGCCCGTCGACAACATCGTCTCGGGAGCGGTCGACGGGCTGACCAGTACGGCGAAGCAGGCCGTCGACGACGCGGTCGGCGACGCGCTCGGCGGGGCCGGCATCACGACCGACGGTTCGTTGCCCGAGGGCTTCCCGTCGGCCGACGTGCCCCTCGTCGACGGCACCGTCCGTGGGGGCGGCGCCGGGCCGAACGGGTCGGGTTGGGTCGCCCAGCTGACCGTGTCGGGGGCCGACCGCTTCGCCGACGCCCAGGCCGCGCTCGAGGGTGCCGGCTACACGGCGGCCGGGGTCGACAGCGACGCCGACAGCGCGTTCGGCACGTTCACCGGGGCGACCTACCGGGTGGTCCTCACGTTCTCGACGCAGGCGTCCGACGGCGCCGTGATCGCCACGTACGTCGTCACGCCCGTCTGACCGACGCGTGGGGCGCCGGCACCGGGCCTACCCGAAGAGCGTCTCGCCGACGTAGCCGCCCTGTCGCGCCCCGGGAGGCACGGCGAAGACGGCCGAGCCGACGTGCTTGACGTACTCGTTCATCGCGTCGTTGCGGGCCAGCCGCTGCTGGATCGGCACGAACTGGCGCCGCGGGTCTCGCTGGAAGCAGATGAAGAAGAGCCCGGCGTTCAAGCGGCCGAGATCGTCGTTGCCGTCGACGAAGTTGTAGCCACGGCGGAGCAGGGTCGCGCCGTCGTTCTGGTCGGGGTGGGCCAGCGCGACGTGCGAGTTCGTCGCGATCGCGGTGCCCGACCCGGTCGACGCGGGTGCGGCGAAGTCGGGAGCCGTGAACTCGGTGCCTCCCGAGAGCGGTGCGCCCTCGCCCTTGTCGCGGCCGATCACGCGCTGCTGCTCGCCGAGCGACGAGTGGTCCCAGGTCTCGATCGTCATGCGGATCTTCCGGGCCACCAGGTACGAGCCGCCCTGCATCCACGCCGCTCCGTCGTCCGGACCGGCCCAGACACCGGTCTCCACGGCGTCCGTGTCCTCGGCCTTCAGGTTGGCCGTGCCGTCCTTGAACCCGAAGAGGTTGCGCGGGGTCGTCTGACCGCGGGTCGTCGACGAGGTGCGTCCGAAGCCGAGCTGCGACCAGCGCAGCGACGCGCGCCCGAACGCGATGCGCGACAGGTTGCGGATGGCGTGCACGGCGATCTGCGGGTCGTCGCTGCAGGCCTGGATGCACAGATCGCCCCCCGATTGCGCCTCGACGAGCTGGTCGCCCGAGAAGTGCGGCAGATCGATCAGGGCGGCGGGTCGGCGCCCGGCGATCCCGAAGCGGTCCGTGCCGTCGGCCGTCTCGAACAGGGTCGGCCCGAATCCGATCGTGACGGTCAGCCCCGACGCCGGCAGCCCCAGGGCTTCGCCCGTGTCGTCCGGAGGCGCGGCGAGGGGGCCGCCGACGGCTCCCGTCTCGCCCACGTCCTCACCGGCCGTCATCCGAGCCGCCGCGACGCTCCAGTCCTGCAGCAGCCCGATCAGGTCGTCCCGAGTCGTGCCGTCGGCGACGTCGAACGCCGCGAAGTGCAGACGGTCCTGAGCCGCCGTGACGATGCCCGACTGGTGCGCTCCGAAGAACGGGTACGTGGTGCGGGCGCCCGACGTTCCCGTGGCCGCCCCGGCCAGGGCTCGGTCGGTGCCGATGCCGACTCCGAAGCCGAGCACGCCGGTGCCCACCCCCGCGCCGACGAGACCCAGCAGACCGCGCCGGGACAGCCCGGCCGAGCCCGTGGCGGGCTCGGCCGGGCTGCCGGCGGGGTCGTCGTCCGTCTCGGGTGTCCGATCGGTCACCCTCACGCCACCAGGGCCGTGGTGAGCTTGCTGAGGGGCTCGCTGAGGGCGTTGACGGCGTCGGACAGCTTGCGCTTGTCGGTGTCCGTCAGCGACGTGTACGCGGGGAACCCGGTGTCGAGGCTGCCGTAGGTCGCGAGCAGGTTCTCGAGCGACGTCAGCTTGCCGTCGATCTGGTCGACGAGCTTCGCGTCCTTCGTCTTCACGATGTCCCGCACACCCTCGTAGGCGACGCGTGCCCCCTCCAGGTTGCCCTGGAAGTCGTACAGGTCCGTGTGCGACCAGATCTCCTCCTCGCCCGTGATCTTGCCCGTGGCCACCTCGTCGAGCAGGCCGACGGCGCCGTTCGAGATGGTGTCGATGCCGACGGTGAAGTCGGACGCCGTCACCTTGTCGTGCAGGCTGGCGGTGTCGGTCGTCAGTTGCTCGGCCAGTGTCGCGCGCTCGGCGCTCGTCAGCGGGGTGTAGGCGACACCGCCGTTGTCGGCCGCGCTCGGCTGCCAGAGGTCCTTCTCGATGCGGTGCCAACCCGTCCAGGGCGTGCCCTGCTCGACGTCGGCCTCCCGGAAGTCGATCTTCGGGTCGAGGTCGCCGAACGACTCGGCGACGGGCTCGATCCGCTCGTAGTACGCGCGGGTGCCGGGGTAGAGCGATCGGGCCGTCGCGTCGTCCCCCGACGTGTAGGCCTGCAAGAAGGCCGCCGTGCCCGTGACGAGCTGGCCGACCTGGTCCTTCACGTAGCCCACGTAGGCCGTCGCGGCGGCGTCGATCTGCTGCTTCTCGCTGCCGGTCGGCGTGACGGCCTTGCCCGAGTCGGTCACGGTGAACGAGGCCCGGACACCCTGGCCGACCAGCCCGGGGACACACGCCGTGTAGTACTTCCCGGCCGGCACCGACACCGTCATCGAGGCGCTCGTGCCCGGTCCGATGTTCTCCTTCTCGCTGATGATGCGCAGCCCGTCCTCGGCGAGCAGCTCGAACTCCGAGACGTCGGAGCCCTTGTTCGTCATGGTGAAGGTCACCGGTCCGCTCGGCGCGGTGGTCGTCGACACGTCGCAGCTGTCGCCGTTGCCGACGACGTCGATGGTCGTCGCGTTCCCCCCGCCTCCGGGGTTGTTGGCGACACAGCCCGACAGGGCGAGGGTCGCGATGGCGGCGACTCCGAGAAGGGAGAGGGGGCGGGTGATCATTCGTGGACTCCTGCGGTGGTGCGGGCGGTGGTGGGGGCGGGGGCGAGGGACGGCGCCGGGCGGCGGCGTCGGGTCGCGCGGAGGAAGAGGGGGATCACCACGGCGATGTAGGCGAGCCAGACGACGACCTGGGCCCAGGTCGGCGTGGGAGTGAAGTTCACGAGCCCCTGCAGGAGCACGCCGTACCAGCTCGTGGGCGGGATGGCGGCGCCCACGTCGAAGGCGAGAGCCGATCCGCCCGGCAGCACCGCCGCCTCCTGCAGGTCGCCGACGCCGTAGGCGAGGACGCCCGCGGCCACGACGATCAGGGCCCAGCCGGTGACGGCGAAGAACCGCCCCAGGTCGATGCGCACGACACCGCGGTAGATGGCGATCTCGATGACGATCGCGGTGACGACGCCGAGCAGCGCGCCGAGCATCGGCGTGGCCCCGCCTCCCGTCGACTGGACGGTCGCCCACAGGAAGAGCGCCGTCTCGATGCCCTCGCGGCCCACGGACAGGAACCCCAAGGCCACCACGGCCCAGGCGCCGCCGGTGAGGGCCTTCGCCAGACCGCTCTCGAGCTCACCGCGGAGGCCGCGAGCCGTCCGCGCCATCCAGAACACCATCCAGGTGACGAAGCCCACGGCGATGATCGACAGCAGCCCGCCGATCGTCTCCTGCGCCTGGAAGGTCAGCCCGTAGGCGCCGAACGTGAGCAGCGCGCCGATGCCGAGGGACACGACGACGGCGGCGACGACTCCGACCCAGAGACGGGGGAGGACGTCGCGTCGGCCGACCTTGACGAGATAGGCGATCAGGATTCCGACGACGAGAGCGGCCTCGAGGCCTTCGCGGAGTCCGATGAGGTAGTTGGCGAGCATGCAGGAGGACTTTCGGGAGGGGGTGGTTCGAACGAGACCAGACGGTCTTGTTTGGTTAGGCTTACCTATCTAAGGTGCGCCTAAGCCAGACCGACCATAGTGTCGAGCGGCTTATCCTGTCCAGTGATGAGTTATTTCGGCACCTCCTCGGTCGGCTCGCGTACCAGTCGCGTCCTCTTCGTGCACGCCCACCCCGACGACGAGACGATCACGACCGGCGGCACCATCGCCTCCCTCGTGTCCGACGGGGCCGACGTCACCGTCGTCACCTGTACCCGCGGCGAGCTCGGCGAGGTCATCGCCGACGACCTCGCCCGCCTGCGCGACGACCCCGCGGCGCTCGCCGTCCACCGCGAGCTCGAGATCGCCGCGGCGATGCGCGATCTCGGCGTGCGCGACCACCGTTTCCTGGGCGATCCGGAGGCGCGCACGGCCGGTCTGCCGTCCCGGGCCTATCGCGACAGTGGCATGCAATGGCGGCGCGAGGGCGTCGCCGGCCCGACCGACGACCTGCACGCGTCCGCGTTCTGCGCGGCGGAGTTCGGCGAGATCGTGTCCGACCTGTCGGCGGTCGTCGAGTCGGTGCATCCGTCCGCCATCGTCAGCTATGACGACGACGGCGGCTACGGTCATCCCGACCACGTCCGTGCCAACCGCGCCGCCCTGAAGGTCGCTCGACTCGCCGGCATCCCGTTCTTCGCCATCGTCTCCGGCGCCGAGCAGGCGACGGGCTCCGAGGCCGAGGCACTGGCCGCCGACCCGACCGTGACCACGTTCGACGTGCGCCGGGTCGCGCCGCAGAAGCTCGCCGCCCTCCGCGAGTACCGCACCCAGCTCGACGTCGTCGACCTCGCCGACAACCGACCCGGCCTCCGCTACCCGCACGGGGCCGTCGAGCCGATGGCCCTGTCGGAGTCGTTCCGCCTCGTTCCCGAGCCCGAATCCGAGCGCGTGGCCCTGGCGGACGAGATGTCCACCATGACGACCGGCAGTCGGGCGATCGTCTACGGCATCGCCCTCGCGGCCGGTCTGGTGGCGGGTGCCGTCGGCACCGTGAGCCACCAGGGCACCGTGACCGTCGGTGGGGTCCCCGTCTGGTCCGGCCTCGCCCTGTCGCTGCTGATGACGCTCGCCCTGCTGCTCGGGTTGCGACTCGTGCTCGGCTCGCGGCTCGTCTGCATCACCGCCGCCGTCGGTCTGCTCGCGGCCGTCGGCGTGCTGGCCCTGCCCGGCGCGGGGGGCTCGGCGCTCGTCCCCGCGAACGTGCTCGGCTACGCCTGGACGTTCGGGCCCGTCGCGATCGCGCTCCTGGTGATCGGCTGGCCGAGAGCCCAGCAGCACGGAGATAAGATGAGAAGCCTGCCCGATGTGAAGGGAACCCCCCAGACGTGACGTACGTGATCGCCCTGCCCTGTGTGGATGTCAAAGATCGTGCCTGCATCGACGAATGCCCCGTCGACTGCATCTACGAGGGCGAACGCTCGCTCTACATCCACCCCGACGAATGCGTCGACTGCGGTGCGTGCGAGCCCGTCTGCCCCGTCGAGGCCATCTACTACGAAGACGACCTGCCCGACAAGTGGGCCGACTACTACAAGGCGAACGTCGAGTTCTTCGACGAGATCGGCTCCCCCGGGGGCGCGGCGAAGGTCGGCGTGATCGCGAAGGACCACCCCGTCATCGCGGCGCTGCCCCCTCAGGGCGCCGGCGCCGAGGCGTAACCCCGGTGGCGCTCGACCTGCCCGACTTCCCCTGGGACGCCTTGGCGCCCGCGGCTGCGACGGCTCGGGCGCACCCCGGCGGCATCGTCGACCTCTCGGTGGGCTCACCCGTCGACCCGACGCCGGCCGTCGTCCGCGAGGCCCTGCGTGACGCGACGGACGCCCATGCGTACCCCCAGGTGGCCGGGACGCCCGCGCTTCGGGCAGCGATCGTCGAGTGGTACGCCCGGCGCCGTGGCGTGAGCGGGCTGACCGACGCGGCCGTCCTGCCGACGATCGGCTCGAAAGAACTGATCGCGGGGCTCGCCCTGTGGCTCGGCCTCGGGCCGGGCGACACGATCGTCTACCCGCAGGCGGCGTACCCGACGTACGAACTCGGGGCCGCCCTGGTCGGCGCGACGGCCTTCGCCTCCGACGACCCGACGGAATGGCCGGAGGGCACGCGGCTGATCTGGCTGAACAGCCCGGGCAATCCCGACGGCTCGGTCCTGTCGATCGAGCGGCTCCGCGCCGCCGTCGAGCGGGCTCGCGAGCTGGGCGCGGTCATCGCGGGGGACGAGTGCTACGCCGAGCTCGGCTGGGACGGCGAGTGGTCCGACCGACCCACGCCCTGCATCCTCGACTCCCGGGTGGTCGGCGGCGACCTCACGGGTGTCCTGTCCGTCTACTCCCTGAGCAAGCAGTCGAACCTCGCCGGCTATCGGGCGGGCTTCGTCGCCGGCGACCCCGAGGTCATCGCGGCCCTGCTCGCCGTGCGCAAGCACGCGGGCTTGATGCCGCCCGCGCCCGTCCAGCAGGCGATGACCGTCGCCCTCGCCGACGAGGCCCATGTGGCCGAGCAGAAGGCCCGCTATCGGGCGCGGCGCGACCGGTTGGCCGCGGCCCTCGTGGGTGCCGGATTCCGCATCGACCACAGCGAGGCCGGCCTGTACCTCTGGGCGACGCGCGGCGAGGACTCCTGGGCGACGATTTCCTGGCTGGCCGACCGCGGCATCCTCGCCGCACCGGGGGCGTTCTACGGCGTCGCCGGTCGCCAGCACGTCCGGGTGGCGTTGACGACCACCGACGAGCGCATCGACGCGGCGGCCGACCGGCTCGCTCGGTAGCCTCCCCGCGAGCACCACGGCCCGCCGGGTAGTGTGGTCACGTGACTGATACTGCCAACGACGCCCAGAAGGCCACGCTGCAGTTCCCTGGGGGGAGCGCCGAGTTCCCGATCGTGCCGAGCACCGAGGGTGCGTCGTCGATCGACATCTCGACGTTCACCAAGCAGACGGGGTACACGACCCTCGACAACGGGTTCGTGAACACCTCGAACGCCCGATCCACGATCACCTACATCGACGGTGACCAAGGCATCCTCCGCTACAGGGGCTACCCGATCGAACAGCTCGCCGAGGGGTCGACGTACCTCGAGACGGCCTGGCTGCTGATCTACGGCGAACTGCCCACCGCCGCCGAGCTCGAGAGCTTCGACGCCCGCATCCGGCGCCACACGCTGCTGCACGAAGACCTGCGTCGGTTCTTCGACGCGCTGCCGCACTCGGCCCACCCCATGTCGGTGCTGTCCAGCGCCGTCGGGGCACTCGGCACCTTCTACGAGGGCAGCATGAGCGTGACCGACCCCGAGCAGGTCGAGTTGCAGACCATCAGGCTGCTGGCGAAGCTGCCGGTGATCGCGGCCTACGCGCACAAGAAGAGCCTCGGGCAGGCGTTCCTCTACCCCGACAACTCGCTCAGCTTCGTCGACAACTTCTTGAAGTTGAACTTCGGCACGATGGCCGAGCCGTACGAGGTCAACCCCGTGCTGTCGAAGGCGCTCGAGCGGCTGCTCATCCTGCACGAGGACCACGAGCAGAACGCGTCGACGTCGACCGTCCGTCTCGTCGGCTCGACGCAGGCGAACATGTTCTCGTCGATCTCGGCCGGTATCAGCGCCCTCTACGGACCGCTGCACGGCGGCGCCAACGAGGCCGTGCTCAAGATGCTCGCCGAGATCAAGGAGTCCGGCCAGGGTGTCGAGCGCTTCGTCGAGCGGGTGAAGAACAAAGAAGAGGGCGTCAAGCTCATGGGCTTCGGCCACCGGGTCTACAAGAACTTCGACCCGCGCGCCCGCCTCGTCAAAGAGAGCGCCACGGAGGTGCTCGCGGCCCTCGGCGTCCAGGACGACCTGCTCGACATCGCCATGGAACTCGAGGACATCGCCCTCGCCGACGACTACTTCGTCGAACGCAAGCTCTACCCGAACGTCGACTTCTACACGGGCGTCATCTACAAGGCGATGGGATTCCCGCCCCGCATGTTCACGGTGCTGTTCGCCATCGGGCGCCTGCCCGGCTGGATCGCGCACTGGCGAGAGATGAACTCCGACCCGTCGACGAAGATCGGCCGCCCACAGCAGTTGTACCTGGGCTCGACCAAGCGCGACCTGCCTCAGCGCTGAGTCGCGTCGGCGATGTCGAACGGCCTCCGTCCCCGCTGGGGGAGGGAGGCCGTTCGGCGTCGCGCCTACGCGTGCAGCTGCGCGTTGAGCTCGATGCCGCGCCCCGTGCGCGGCAGGACCTCCACGGCGCCGGTCAGCGAGTTGCGGCGGAACAACAGCCCGGGCACGCCCGACAGCTCGACGGCCTTCACCGTCTGCGGTCGGCCGTCCGGCGTCGGGGCCCCGCCGACCACGACCACCTTCGTGCCCGCGGTGACGTAGAGACCCGCCTCGACGACGCTGTCGTCGCCGATGCTGATGCCGATCCCCGCGTTGGCGCCGAGCAGGGCGCGTTCGCCGATCGCGACGCGCTCCGTGCCGCCGCCCGAGAGCGTCCCCATGATGGAGGCGCCGCCTCCGATGTCCGACCCGTCGCCGACCACGACACCCTGCGAGATCCGGCCCTCGACCATCGAGGTACCGAGTGTGCCGGCGTTGAAGTTCACGAAGCCCTCGTGCATGACGGTCGTACCCGGTGCGAGGTGTGCGCCGAGCCGCACCCGCGACGCATCGGCGATGCGGACGCGGTCCGGCGAGACGTAGTCGAGGAGGCGCGGGAACTTGTCGATGCCGGTCGTGGCGATGCCCGCACGCTGCAGGCTGGGCCGCAGACGCCGGAAGTCCTCCGGGTGCACGGGGCCGGCATTCGTCCAGACGACGATCGGCAGGTGCGCGAAGATGCCGTCGAGGTTGATCGTGTTGGGGCGGACGAGCAGGTGGCTGAGCAGGTGCAGGCGCAGGTAGGCGTCGGGCGTCGACGCCGGGGCAGCGGCCAACTCGATCTCGACCGTCGTCGGGACGAGGTCGACACCGCGGCGGGCATCGGGCCCGGCGGCGTCCTCGATCTCGGCGGGCACCAGTGCGGGGTCTCGATCGGCGGGCAGGCGCCCGAGCACGGGCTGGGGGAACCAGCTGTCCAGCGTCGTGCCGTCGGCCGTGACGGTGGCGAGTCCGTATCCGTAGGCGTGGGTGGGCGCCGCGGCGGCGCGTGTCGTCGTGTCGGGGTCAGTCGAGCTCATGCCGTCCAGGCTACTGGTGGGGACGGCCCGGATAAGCTGGCCGCATGCCGGCTCTCGACCTGTCCGTGTCCTCTGTCGACGTGACGCGCCAACTGTGCGACATCGAATCGGTCTCGGGCGACGAGACGACCCTCGCGGACGCGATCTGGGCGACCCTCGAGACGGCACCGCACCTCCGGCTGTTCCGCGACGGCGACACCATCGTGGCGAAGACCGAGCTCGGTCGCGACAAGCGGGTCGTCATCGCCGGGCACATCGACACCGTCCCGCTGAACGACAACCTGCCGACGCGGTTCGAGACCGACGGGGGCGTCGAGTACCTCTGGGGGCGGGGCACGGTCGACATGAAGGCCGGCAGCGCCGTCCACCTGAAGCTCGCGGTCGAGCTCAGCGACCCGGTCGTCGACGTGACCTGGGTCTGGTACGACCACGAAGAGGTCTCCGACGCGCTGAACGGCCTCGGCCGTGTCGTCCGTCTGTACCCGGACCTGTTGCAGGGCGACTTCGCCATCCTGGGTGAACCGAGCGACGGGTCCGTCGAGGGTGGCTGCAACGGCAACCTGCGTGCCGAGATCCGCACGTTCGGTCGACGTTCGCACAGTGCCCGCTCGTGGGTGGGCGACAACGCGATCCACCGTGCCGCGCCGATCCTCGACGTCCTCGCGGCCTACGAGGCCCGCGAGGTCGAGGTCGACGGGCTCGTGTACCGCGAGGGGCTGAACGCCGTCGGCATCACCGGGGGCATCGCGGGCAACGTCATCCCCGACGAGTGCATGGTGCACGTCAACTACCGCTTCGCCCCGAGCCGCAGCGCCGACGAGGCCGTGGCCCACGTGACCGAGCTGTTCGCCGACTTCGACGTCACGATCGTCGACCTGGCGGCCGGCGCGCGCCCCGGTCTCGACGCCCCGCTGGCGCAGCAGTTCGTCGCGGCGGTCGGCGGAGCACCCAAGCCGAAGTACGGCTGGACGGACGTGGCGCGGTTCTCCGCCCTCGGCATCCCGGCGGTCAACTTCGGCCCGGGCGACCCGATGCTCGCGCACCACGACGACGAGCGCGTCCCCGTCCAGCAGATCCTCGACAACGAGCGTGGACTGCGGGCGTGGCTGACGGCCTGACGACCAAGCCGGTCGGGCCGGCCTCCGACCGGTCGCCGAGAGAGCCTCGACGGCGGCCGTCGCTCCCGGTCGGCGTGATCGTCCGCTGGCGCCTGACGCCGTGGTGGCTCCGGGTCCTGGCGGTGTTCGTCCTCTCGAGGGCCGTCAGCACCGTCATGCTGCTGATCTACGCGTCGATGCAGGGCCGAAACGCCTGGACGATGGCCCAACCCGACTACGCGAGCTTTGCGTCCATCTGGGACGGCCACTGGTACTACATCATCGCCGTCGTCGGGTATCCCTCGTCGATCCCGCTGACGGTCGACGGGCACGCCGCCGAGAACGCCTGGGCGTTCATGCCGGCGTACCCCATGCTCGTGCGCGGGTTGATGGAGCTCACCGGGGCACCGTTCGCGACCCTCGCCGTCGTCGTCTCCGTGCTGTTCGCCGCCGTGACGGCGCTGCTGTTCTACCGCCTGATGTCGCTCCTGCTGCCGTCCGGGACGGCGATGTTCGCCGTGCTGCTGCTCTGCGTCGCGCCGCTGTCGCCGCTGCTCCAGGTGGCCTACGCGGAGGCGATGTTCCTCTGTCTGCTGTGCGCGTGCCTCCTCCTGCTCGTGCAACGCCGCTATCTCTGGATGCTGCCGCTCGTGACGGTGCTGTCGGTCACCCGCCCCGGCGCACTCGCCCTGGCGCTCGCGATCGGTCTGCACGCGATCCATCGCCTCGCGACGCGAGGCCGGGACCCCTTCCCGGTGCGGGAGATGATCGCCGTCGCGGTCACAGCCGTGGCGACGGCGCTGCTGGGTGTCGCCTGGCCGGTCATCGCCGGCCTGGTGACGGGTGTGCCGAACGCGTACGCCGAGACCGAGCTGGCATGGCGGTCGGCCTACATCGGCTACGGCCCGCTGATCCCGTTCACCCCCTGGGTGCAGGGGGCCAACTGGTGGTTGCCGGGCGGGGCCGGTGTCGTCCTGCTCCTGCTGGCCGTCGTGCTGTTCGCGGCTCTGCTGCTCTCGCCCATCGGTCGACGGGTCGGCGTCGACCTGCGGCTCTGGAGCGTCGCGTATGCCCTGTACCTGCTGGCCGTGTTCTTCCCTCAGTCCAGCACCTGGCGCCTCCTCATGCCCCTCTTCCCGGTGCTGGGCATCCTCGCCGTCCCACGGTCGAGGGTCTACCGCGCGGTGCTCGTCGGGCTCTGCATCGTCGGTCAGTGGGTCTGGCTGTACTACTGCTGGTGGGTGAACGGATACGACTGGACACCGCCGTGATCCGCCTCCGGTGATGACCCTCCGGGTGATGATGGGCGTCCGGTTTAGGCCGTTGCCCCGAAAACCCGGATAATAGGACTGCATCTTTGCGAAAGGGGACTATCTGATGGCAGCCATGAAGCCGAGGACCGGTGACGGGCCTATGGAGGCCGTGAAGGAGGGCCGTCTCATCATCGTGCGTGTACCGCTCGAAGGTGGAGGCCGCCTCGTGGTGTCGGTCAACGACGACGAAGCCAAAGAGCTTCACGACGCTCTCGCCGGCGTCGTGAACGCCTAGTCAGCCGCCTCCGGTCAACGCGAGAAGCCCCCACCCTGATGACAGGGTGGGGGCTTCTCGCGTCGAGCGTGCGGCTCAGCGCTCGACCCGGTCGTGCGTGCGGCTCAGCGCTTGACGAGCGAGAGCAGGCCGTCGCCGGCCGTCGACATCGAGCTGATGACGGCGGGAGAGGTCGACACCTCGGTCAACAGCGTCCGGTAGCCGGTGGTCGTGGCGTCGCGGGCGGCGGGGTTCGCGACCCGGCCGTTCCAGAGTGCGTGGGCGACGAGGACGACACCGCCCGGGCGGGCGAGACGCAGACCGTGCTCGACGTACTCGATCACCGAGGCGGCGTCCGCGTCGATGAAGACGACGTCGTACGAGTTCTCGTTCATGCGGGGCAGCACGTCGGAGGCGCGGCCGGCGATGAGACGGACCCGGTTCACCGGGACGCCGGCCCGCAGATACGCATCGCGGGCGAGCTGCTGGTGATCGATCTCCTTGTCGATCGTCGTGAGCGTGGCCTCGGGCGCCCCGGTCAGCAGCCAGAGCCCGCTGACGCCGACACCCGTCCCGATCTCGATGATGCTCTTGGCGCTCGACGCGGCCGTGAGCACGGCGAGCTGCGCTCCGACGGCCGGGGACACGGCGTCGACCCCGACCTCCAGCGAGTGCTGCCGAGCCTCGGCGATCGCGTCGCTCTCGGTGACGAGCTCTTCGGCGAACTTCCAACTTGACTCTATGTGCGACACACTCACTCCTCGAGGGTCAACTCTAGGGGCTGGCTGTCGGCAGCACCGGTTAGTCTCTACCCGTGTCCCTGTTCGGTCTGACGTTCGACAAGCTGCTCATCGTGGGTGTCCTCGCGGTGTTCCTGCTCGGGCCCGACCGCCTGCCCGGCTACGCCTCCAAGCTGGCTCAGCTGGTGCGCACGCTGAGGGGCATGGCCGACACCGCCAAAGACCGCATGCGCGACGAGATGGGCCCCGAGTTCGACGATGTCGAGTGGCAGAAACTCGATCCCCGTCAGTACGACCCGCGGCGCATCATCCGCGACGCCTTGCTCGACGCGCCCCCCGGCAGTTCCTCGACGGGCATGAGCGCGGCGACCGCGGCGGCCGTCTCGGTCGGGCTGCCGCAGCACGAACGCCCCACGATCGTGCCCCTGGCCGTCGGCGAGGTCGCGCCGTACGACTCCGAGGCCACCTGACCCCCAGGTCACCTGACCCCGGTGCTGCCCTCGCGCCCCGAGCGGTCAGACCCGGCCGTGCACGGCGGCCACACGGGTCGCCTCGGCCCGGAGCGCGTCGACCACGCGTCGCACCGACGGGCGCTCGGCCCGGTCGCGTCGCATCAGCACCGAGACGTAGCGCACCGCGCGCACGTCCTCGAGAGGCAGCAGCACCATGTCGTCGCGGGCACCCACGGCCGTGAATCGCGGCAGGATCGCGATGCCGAGGCCGGAGCCGACCAGCGACTCCGTGACCTTCGTGTCGCTGAAGCGCTGCGTGATCCGCGCCGGGCTGCCCGTGATGCGCTCGATGTCTCGGTAGACCCGCTCGAACGGGAAGTCGACCGGCACGCCGATCCAGTTCTCGTCGGCGAGGTCGACGGCCGACAAGGAGGCGCGACCTGCCAGGCGATGATCGGCCGGCAGTGCCACGTCGAGGGGCTCGGTCAACAGCGGCACGGTGATCAGCCCGCGACCGCGCCACGCGCGTCCGTCGGGGGAGTGGGCGATGACGACGTCGTGATCGGCAGCCAGGTCGGCGAACGCGAACGTGGACGGGTCGTGGTCCGTGGCGACCACCGTGAGTCCGGGCGTCTCGGCGACGGTGCGGAGCAGCCCGGGCAGCAGCATCTGGCCGCCGGTGGGGAAGGTGGCGAGCGTGACCTCGCCCTGGGGGGTCGCGACGAAGTCGTCCCAGACGGCCTGGGCGCGCTCGAGCGCGACGGCGACGTCGGTGGCCGTCTGGGCCAACACGCGGCCCGAGCCCGTCAACACGATGCCCCGACCGATGCGTTCGGTGAGGGCGACGCCGGCCTCCTTCTCGAGGACCTTGAGCTGTTGCGAGACGGCCGATGGCGTTCGGTGGGTGGCCTTCGCGACGGCCGTGATGCTGCCGCGTTCGGCCAGTTCGCGGAGCAGCTCGAGACGCTTCACATCCATGTAGCAAAACTACAGCATTAGTCAAGAAGCATGCGATTGTGCTTAGCCTTTTCACGGCGCATCATTGAGATGTCAGTCACGAAGAACCGCGCGACAAACCGCGCCAGAAAGAGAAACAACTCATGCTCACCGGCATCATCGTCCTCGCCCTCGCAGCCGTCGTCGGCATCATCGGGTCGATCGTCAGCGTCGCGCGCGATGGCTTCCACGCCATCCCGACCAAGACGTACCACCGCTGGTCCTGATTCCCCGCGAGTCGGCGCCGCTCTCGTAGAGCGCATGCCGGCTCGCCGATCTGCCGCTCCGTCGCCGTCTCCCTCCTGAGCGGCTCGACCGAGCGGCGGCCGCACCCGTGCTGGGTTGCGGCCCCCGTTGGCCCTCTGCCGATTCGATCGGACGCGGGCCAACGCGTCTTGAGGGCGCTCCGCTTCGCGGGGCGCCCTTCGTCGTTGTCGGAGGGTAGCTGGCGGGCCGTCGTCGGGGTCTGCTCCTCGGCCTCGGCCTGGTCCCCTGGCGCTGCCGCCGGCGCTGCCGCCGTCAGGAGACGCTGAAGCCGAGCTTGCGGCCGGCGAGGCCGCGTTCACGGACGGCCAGCCGCTCCGCGAGGCGCACGATCTCGCGCGAGGCCGGGTCGTCGGGTCGTGCGAGCACGACGGGCGCGCCGTCGTCGCCGCCCTGACGCAGGTCGACGCTGAGCGGTATCGTCGCGATCAACTCGACCGGCGCCTCCTGGCCGTTCGACAGGCGACGCGCCGTCTCGGCGCCGCCTCCCGAGCCGAACAGCTCGAGAACCGTGCCGTCGGGCTGGGTGAGCCCCGACATGTTCTCGACCACTCCCACGATCTTCTGGCCTGTCTGCCGGGCGACGACGCCGCTGCGCTCCGCCACGTCGGCGGCGGCGGGCTGCGGGGTCGTCACCACGATGACCTCGGCGTGGGGGAGCAGCTGGCCCACCGAGATCGCGACGTCCCCGGTGCCCGGGGGCAGATCGAGCAGGAGCACGTCGAGGTCGCCGAAGTAGACGTCCGTCAAGAACTGCTGGATGGTGCGATGCAGCATCGGACCCCGCCAGGCCACGGCCACCGATGCGTCGTCGACGAACATGCCGATCGAGATCACCTTCACCCCGTGCGCGACGGGCGGGAGGATCATGTCGTCGACCTGGGTGGGTTTCACGGCGGCGCCGTCCGGGCCGACGAGGCCGAGGAGACCCGGGATGCTGAAACCGTAGACGTCGGCGTCGACGATGCCGACGGCGAGCCCTCGGGCGGCCAGGGCGACGGCGAGGTTCGCCGTCAGCGTGGACTTGCCCACGCCGCCCTTGCCGCTCGTGACGGCGTAGACGCGCGTGAGCGAGTCGGGGCCGAACTGCATACCGCGACGGGCGCGTCCGGCCCGGAGCTTCTCGGTCAGGGAGGCGCGCTCGTCCTTGGTCATGACGGTCACGTCGACGACGACACCGGTCACGCCGGGCACGGACGCGGTGGCCTCGCGGACGTCGCGCTCGATCGTGTCCGCGGCGGGGCAACCGACGATCGTGAGCTTGACGCCGACCCGGGCGTCGCCCGTCTCGGTCACGTCGACGTCGCCGACCATGTCGAGCTCGGTGATGGGCTTCCGGATCTCCGGATCGAGGACGCGGGTGAGGGCCGTCCGGACGGCGTCGACGAGGGCGGTGTCAGTCACGCGACCGCCCCGGACGAGGACGCTCGGAGCGCGGGACGGCGGGGGTGCCGTCGGCGGTGGGCTCCTCGTCGCGGCGGTCGAGCTCCTCCAGGAGGGAGCGCAGCTCGGCGCGGATGAAGTCCTTGCTCGCCATGTCCCTGATCGCGATGCGGAGCGCGACCACCTCGCGGGCGAGGTACTCGGTGTCGGCGAGGTTGCGCTCGGCGCGCTGACGGTCCTGTTCGAACTGGACCCGGTCGCGGTCGTCCTGACGGTTCTGCGCGAGCAGGATCAGCGGGGCCGCGTAGGACGCCTGCAGCGAGAGGATGAGCGTGAGCGCGGTGAACCCGATGGCGGCGCTGTCGAAGCGCAGGTTGTCGGGGGCCAGGGTGTTGAACAGCATCCAGACGACGCAGAACAGCGTGAGACCGATCAAGAAGTACGGCGTGCCCATGCCGCGGGCGATCGCCTCGGTGGCGCGACCGAAGCGGTCGCTGCTCACGCGGTTGCGACCCGGCAGCACGCGAGCGCGCAGGCCCTTCGGCGAGTCGAGCCGGACGGCGGTGCGGTTATCGCGTGCCATGCGGTGGCCTCCTTCCGGCGCTGTTCAGCGGTACTCGTCGGGCGCGGGAGCGCAATCGGGTGAGGGGCTGGTCGGGGTCTTGGCTGCGCCAGTCGTCGGGCAGCACATGGTCGAGGACGTCGTCGATGGTCACCACCCCGACAAGGCGATGGGCGGCGTCGACGACGGGCACCGAGACGAGGTTGTACGTCGCCATGATGCGGGTGACCTCGAGAGCCGTCGCGTCGGCTCTCACCGGCTCGAGCTGCTGGTCGAGCAGCGTGCCGAGTCGCTCGTTCGGCGGGTAGCGCAGCATCCGCTGGAAGTGCACCATGCCGAGGAATCTCCCGGTCGGGGGCTCGTACGGCGGCAGCACCACACAGACGGCGGCACCGAGCGCGGGGGCGAGCTCGTGACGTCGGATCAGGGCGAGGCCCTCGGCCACCGTCGCGTCGGCCGAGACGATCACGGGCTCCGTGGTCATCAGGCCGCCGGCGGTGTCGGCGTCGTAGCTCAGCAGCATGCGGACGTCGTCGGCCTCGTCGGGCTCCATCAGCTCGAGCAGGGCCTCACCGCGCTCGTCGGAGAGCTGGGCGATGAGGTCGGCCGCGTCGTCGGGTTGCATCTGGTCGAGCACGCCCGCGGCGCGTTCGTCCTCGAGCTGGTTCAGGATCTCGACCTGCTCGTCCTCGGGCATCTCTTCGAGCACGTCGGCGAGTCGATCGTCGGGCAGGTCTTCGGCGACCTCCAGCCGGCGCTCCTGCGTGAGGTCGAGGAGGGTGTTGGCGAGGTCGGCCGGCAACAGGTCGGAGTAGGCGGCGATGAGGTGCTCGGCGCTCTGCGCCTCGCCCGGCTCGTTCTGCTCGCGGACGTCCGACCAGGCCGCGAAGATCGTCGGACCCTTGCCGAACGGGGACGGGCTCGTCTTGGGCTTGCGCAGGAACAGTTGCCCGACCTGCCAGTCGCCTTCGGCGATCTCGTCGATCGCGACGTCCTCGACGGTGGCCGACGATTCGTCCGAGCGCAGCGACACGCGACGGCCGAGCATCTCGGCGATGACGCGTGTCTCGCCTCCCCGCTGCTGGAACCGTCGCAGTGTGATGACGCCGTTGGTGATGATCTGACCCGAGCCGATGCTCGTGACCCGACCGATGCTCACGAACACGCGCCGTTTGCCGGGTACCTCGACGATCAGGCCGACCACGTGGGGCGGTGCGTCCCGGCGGTACACGACGAGCACGTCGCGGCATTTGCCGATGCGGTCACCGGCGGGGTCGAAGACGGAGCACCCGGCCAATCGGGCTACGAAGACTCTGGTGGCGCTCACGACACCAATTTAGCCGGTGCGGCACGGCTCCCCGTGTTTAATGAACACATGACGAACCAGAGCCCTCTGGGGCGCCGAGGTCAGATGTTCCCGACCCTTCCCCGAGGGGACGTCCTGGGAACCTACGAGACCTATCCCGAGGCGCAGCGGGTCGTCGAGCGTCTGTCGCACGCCGAGTTCCCGATCAAGCAGATCGCGATCATCGGCAACGACCTCAAGACCGTCGAGCGGGTCACCGGGCGCCTCACCTACGGGCGCGCCGCGCTGGCCGGCGCCGTGACCGGTCTCTGGCTCGGCATCTTCTTCGGCATCGTCCTGGTGTTCCTGTCGCCGACCGGTGGCTCGGCCACGTCGGCCGTCGCCGCGGCCCTCATCGGTGCCGGCTTCGGCATGCTCTACGGCATCGCGAGCTTCGCGATCTCGCGCCGTCGTCGCGACTTCACCTCGACCCACCAGGTGCTCGCCACGAACTACCAGGTGCTCGTCGACCCGCAACTGGCCTACCGGGCCAACGAGATCCTGTCGCGGCCCGAGGCACCCCGCAGCTGACCCGCGCGGCAGGGCCCCACGGCGAGGCAGGCGCGGGACCGGCACGAGGCGCGCGTCGAACCTCGGTATCGTGGACACGGCAGCATGATCTCGCACACCTCGCGAGACCACGAAGACGAACGAGAGCACACCGATGACCACACGCTGGGCGCGCTTCGCCCGTGGCTGGTTCGTCGCCGTGGCCTCCGTCATCGTCGCGAGCGTCTCGCACGTCTGCGGAGGCGGCATGGACCCGGGGGACCTCGGTGTCGTGCTGTCGTTGGCCTTCGCGGTGCCGCTCTGCATCGCCCTGTCCGGTCGGCGACTCTCGATCGTCCGCCTCGCCGTCTCGGTCGCCCTGAGCCAGGTGGTGTTCCACCTGCTCTTCTCGCTCGGTGCGTCGACGGGCGGCGTCGGCGCGACCGGCGGGCACCACGAGGCGCTCGTCGTGACGGCCGACGGCACCGCGACCACGGTGATGGACATGCCGACCGCGGCGATGACCATCGCGCATGCCGTCGCGGCCGTGCTGACGATCGCCGCCCTGCACCGGGGCGATGTCGCGCTCCAGGCACTCGCCCGACTCGCGGGTGGGCGCCTGACCGTCGCGCGCCTCCTGCTCGCCGTCGTCCGCCCCGGCGACGACGGTCGACGTGCCCGCCCCGTCGTCGTCCGCCGGGTCGACGCGCACGTCTTCCGCTTCTTGACGGCCCGGCCGCACCGCGGTCCACCTCGTCTCGTCTGACCCCGCATTCCCGCCGGTTCCCCGGCGGTCTCAGACGTATCCAGACGAAAGAAGCATCATGACCATCCGTACCCTGTCGGCGCGCGCCGGCATCACCCTCGGCGCCGCTGCCGTCCTCGCCCTCGCCGTGCCGCTCGCCGCCTCCGCCCATGTCCGGGTGAACCCCGAGCAGGTCGAGGCCGGTTCGTACGCCACCCTCACGTTCAAGGTGCCCACCGAGTCGGCCACGGCCGGCACGGTGAAGCTCGTGGTGGACCTCCCCACGGACACCCCGTTCACGTCGGTGTCGTACCAGCCGCTCGTGGGGTGGACGACCGAGGTCACCACCTCGACGCTGCCGAAACCGGTCGAGATCTCGGGCACGACCGTCACGGAGGCGCCGACCAGTGTGACCTGGACGGCCGACCCCGGTGTGCAGATCGCCCCCGGGCAGTTCCAGCAGTTCGTGGTCTCGGCGGGCGCGGTGCCCGACACCGGCTCGATCGTGCTGCCGACGCACCAGTACTACTCCGACGGCAAGGTCGTCGACTGGGCCGAGGCCACGCCCGCGTCCGGTGACGAACCCGAGTTCCCCGCCCCGACGCTCTATGTCAACGACCAGGCACCCTCGGGCGGCCACCACGGCACGGCCGTGAGCGCCGCGTCCGCGGGCGATCACGGGTCCGCCAGTGCGTCGGACTCGTCGCAGACGGCCACGGTCGGCCTCGGCCTGGGAATCGCGGGTCTCGCCCTGGGCGCGATCGCCCTCGTCGTCGCCGTGCTGGCGCTGACGCGGCGACCGCGGGGTTCGGCGGCGGGCGTGACGGGCGCCAAGCGATGAGGGAAGCCTCCTCGATGCGGTCCACCCTCGCCACCCGTCTCGGTGTCTCCGTCGGTGCCCTCGGGCTCGTCGGCTTGGCTGCCCTCGGCCCGGCGTCGGTGGCCTCGGCGCACGACTACGTGATCGCGAGCACGCCGGGGGCCTCGTCGACCGTGACGAGCCCGCCGTCGACGGTCTCGGTCACGTTCAACGACGTCATCCTCGACCTCTCCGGAACCGGTACGGCGAACGTGCTCGAGGTGACCGACGCGGCCGGTCGCCACTTCGAGGACGGCTGCGGCGTGCTCGACGGCCCGACCATCTCGACCGGCGTCGCCCTCGGTGCGGCGGGGTCGTACACGATGACCTACCAGGTCGTCTCGGCCGACGGGCACACGGTGTCGGACGCGATCCCGTTCAGCTACGCGCCGTCCGCCGGTGCGCCGGAGGCAGTGGGGTCGCCGTCGAGACCGGCGTGCGACCCGGGCGAGTCGTCGGCGGCCCCGAGCGACACCGCGACGACCCCGGAGGCGGGGGCGACGTCACCCGCGGAGACGTCCGAACCGCAGATGACGACTCTGGCGACGACGGCACCGGAGTCAACCGACGCGGGGTCGACAAACCTCGGTCTCGTGGTGGGCATCGCGGTCGCGATCGTGGTGCTGGCCGTGGCCGGCGTCGTCGTGATCGTGGTCAGCTCCCGTCGACGCGGGGACCGGGCACCCGAGTCGGACGACTCGGGGCCCGATCAGCCGCTCGACGACTGACGGACGGGCTACCCGCGGGCGACCCAGGCCTCGACGTCTGAGGCCGTCCGCGGGATACCCACCGACAGGTTCTCGGCCCCGTCGCCCGTCACGAGGATGTCGTCCTCGATGCGGACGCCGATGCCGCGGAACTCGGCCGGGACGGTGAGGTCGTCCGGCTGGAAGTACAGCCCCGGCTCGATGGTGAACACCATGCCCGGCTCGAGCACGCCGTCGAGGTAGAGGTCGCGTCGAGCGGCGGCACAGTCGTGCACGTCGATGCCGAGGTGGTGGCTGGTGCCGTGCACCATGTACCGGCGGTGGTACTGGTGGTCGGGCTCGAGCGACTCTTCCGCCGACACGGGCAGGAACCCCCACTCGGCGGTCCGCTCGGCGATGACGCGCATGGCCGTCGCGTGGATCTCGCGGAACCGGATGCCCGGCTTGACGATCGCGAACGCGGCGTCGGCCGCCTCGAGGACGGCGTCGTAGACGAGGCGCTGCACCTCGGTGAAGCGACCGGACACCGGCAGCGTGCGCGTGATGTCGGCCGTGTAGAGGCTTTCGAGCTCGATGCCCGCGTCGATCAGGATGAGATCGCCCGAGGCCACGACGCCGTCGTTGCGGGTCCAGTGCAGGACACACGCGTGGTCGCCCGATGCGGCGATGGTGTCGTAGCCGACCGTGTTGCCGTCCGCCCGGGCCCGTCGGTTGAACGTGCCCTCGACGAGCCGCTCGCCGCGCGGGTGGGCGACGATGTCGTCGAAGTCGGCGATGACGTCGTCGAAGCCCCTCTTCGTCGTGGCGACGGCGAGGCGCATCTGCGACACCTCGTAGGGGTCCTTGACGAGACGCAGCTCGGAGAGATCGCGCGCCAGGACGTCGACGCCGTCGGCCGTGCCGACCGCGGTGCCGGTCGCGTCGGCGCGGCGGGTCAGCTCGGGGTCGGCCTCGCGGACGAGCAGGGTGTCGGCGTCGAACGTCGCGGCGACGGCCTCGAACTCGGCCAGGTCGCGCGTGGCGACGCCGAGGTCGGCCGCGACCTGGGCGAGGGACGGCCGCGGGCCGATCCAGAACTCGCCGATCTCGGAGTTGGCGTAGAACTCGTCCGAGTCACGACCGGCGCTGGCGCGCAGGTAGAGCGTGGCCTCGTGGCCGTCGGCGGTCGGCTCGAGCACGAGCACGGAGCCGGGGACGGTGTCGGAGCCCCAGCCGGTCAGATGCGAGAACGCCGAGTGCGCGCGGAAGGGATAGTCGCAGTCGTTCGATCGGACCTTTGACTGGCCGGCCGGGACGACGAGGCGTCGCCCCGTGTGCAGGGCCGACAGCCGGGCGCGACGGTCGGCGGCGAAGGCCGACTGCTCGCGGGGTGCGGGGAGGGTGTCGGGTCGATCGGCCCACTCGGACGAGATGTAGTCCTTGAAGGTGTCGGAGCCTGGTGTGGTTGAGCGGTTCGCGGTCGCGCGCGGTGCCTCGGAATCTGCCATGCGACCTATTGTCTCGCGCCGCGCCTCCTCGTGGGGCACGAGGTCGGTTGCCCTGGGAAGAGACAGCGCGGCGGCGCGGGTGGGGAGGCGTCGGTGCCGCCGGGGAGACGTCAGGCGCCGGTGCGACTGAGCTGCGCGACGATCGGTCGGTGATCGCTGCCCGCGTCGTCGTGGTCGGTGACGACCCGGAACCCGGTCGGCATCCACTGTCGTGACGCCATGACGTGGTCGATGGGCGTCGACAGCAGCGGCGGCAGATCGGTGGGCCACGTGCCGACGG
This sequence comes from Frigoribacterium sp. 2-23, assembly GCF_049601585.1. GTDB lineage: Bacteria > Actinomycetota > Actinomycetes > Actinomycetales > Microbacteriaceae > Frigoribacterium. The sequence continues at coordinate 921,470 of NZ_CP187126.1, forward strand.
CGCCGTTGGCCGTCGCGGTGGCGGCGTCGCGGCAGACGCCGAGTGCGCCGCCGCGCTTGCCGAGGCCCGCCATGTGGTCGAGCGTGGAGTTGAAGTCGCCGGCCATGATCACGTTGCCCGACGAGCACACGCCCGCGAGGTAGTCGAGGCCGGAGCGCCAGGTGTCCATGTGGTCCGTGACGGGGGCGACCGGGTGGGCCGCCACGATGGTCGGGCCCTCTCCGCTGACGGGGGTCGCGACCACCGAGGGCAGCACGGCCGTCGTCCGCTTGTCGGTGGTGCCGTCGTCGCCGAGGGCGACCGCGTAGTCGCCGAGGTTCGGGCTGATCAGCAGGGTCGTCGACCGGGCGCTCGAGACCTGGTCGTACGCGAGCGTGTGCACCCACATGGGGCGGCCGCCGACGCGCATCGCCTCGGCGACGGCGACGCCGGTCTCCTGACGTGTCTCGGGCAGGCTGACGATGTCGGCACCGACCTCGAGCGCGAGGGCCGCGATGGCCTCGGGGCCGGGCGCCCCGCCGAGCGTGTTCCAGGAGAGCACGGTGACGTCGGTGGGTGTCCGGGTCGTGAAGTCGGTGCTGCCGAGACCGCGGGCGCCCTGGATGCCACCCGACACCGCGGCGAAGACCAGCAGCAGGACGGCGAAGGAGGCGGTGATCGATCGGAGCGGGCGCACGACGAGTCCCAGCACGATCACGACGACCATCGCGATCAGCGCGACACCGCCGGCGATCGCCCGGAACGACACGAGCTGCGTCACCGGGTACTGACGCTGCAGGTCGAGCGCCTGCGGCCAAAGCGCAACGAACAGACCGGCGGCGAGGGCGAGGATCAGCACGAGGGCGACGAGACGACGGATCATGGCCCTGTGAGCTTAGGGGACGGGACGGCAGCTACGGGACGGTCGGCCTACGATAGGGGCGTGGCCCACCCTCCGATCGACCTGCACACGCACAGCAGCGTCTCGGACGGCACCGAGACCCCGGCGGCACTGATCGCGTCGGCCGCGCGGGCAGGTCTCGGCACGGTGGCACTCACCGACCACGACACGACGGCGGGCTGGGCCGAGGCACGGGCCTCGGTCGCCGGCACGGGCATGACCCTGGTGCCCGGCATGGAACTCAGCACCCGCCTCGGACTAAACAGCGTGCACATGCTCGGCTACCTGTTCGACCCGACCGACAGCGCCCTCGTCGCCGAGACGGCCCGCTTGCGCGACGGTCGGCTGCACCGGGCCGAGCGCATCGTCGCCCGGATCGGCGCCGACTACGACATCGTCTGGGACGACGTCCTGGCCCAGGCGAGCGACGGTGCCACCCTCGGTCGGCCGCACATCGCCGACGCCCTGGTCGCGAAGGGCTTCGCGGCGGACCGCAGTGCGGCGTTCGCGGGCATCCTGCACTGGCGATCGGGGTACTACGAGCCCCACGAGGCGCCGAGCCCGCTCGAGGGCATCCGGCTCATCCGCGAGGCCGGAGGAGTCCCCGTGATCGCTCACCCCGCGACGCGCGGACGGGAGCCCAACGTCTCGGTCGAAAGCTTCGCCCGGCTCGTCGACGCCGGGCTGCTCGGAGTCGAGATCGCCCACCGCGAGAACACCGAGGCCGGGCGGCAGCGCCTGCGCGAGCTGGCCGACCGGTACGACCTGATCGTGACCGGGTCGAGCGACTACCACGGCGACGGCAAGCCGAACCGGCTCGGCGAGAACACGACCGACCCGCGTCAGCTCGATCGCATCGTCGCGGCCGCGACCGGCTCGGAACCCATCCAGGGCTGACCGGTCGGCATCGGCATCGGCATGCTGCCGTGACGGACGACGCCCCCGAGACGCGGTCTCGCCCGGGGGCGGGACCGACGCGTCGGGGGCGGCGGATGGTGCGGGCTGCTACTCGCCGGCGGGGCGGGACTGCTGCTCGCCCGCGGGCTTGCGGCGACGGTTGCGGCTGCGTCGGCGCGGTGCACCGGACGCGTCCGAGCCGGAGTCGGCCGACGCGTCGGCAGTCGCCTCGGACGGGCCGTTCGTCGGCGTCTCGCTGCCGCGTCCGGGGTTCGCGCCGTCGGTGCGGGTGCGACTGCGCGACCGGCTGCGGCTGCCGGGCGTGCGCTCGCGGGCCGTGGCCGCGCCACCCTCGGGTGCCGCGATGGGTGCCTTGCGCAGGCGGCCCTTCGTGCCGGCGGGGATGTCGAGATCCGTGTACAGGTGCGGGCTCGACGAGTAGGTCTCGACCGGCTCCGGCTGGCCCATGTCGAGCGCCCGGTTGATGAGCGCCCACTTGTGCAGGTCGTCCCAGTCGACGAACGTGACCGCGATACCGGTCTTGCCCGCGCGGCCCGTCCGGCCGGCGCGGTGCAGGTAGGTGTCGTGGTCGTCGGGCACGGTGTGGTTGATCACGTGCGTGACGTCGTTCACGTCGATGCCTCGTGCGGCGACGTCCGTGGCGATCAGGATGTCCTTCTTGCCGGCCTTGAACGCCGCCATGGCGCGCTCGCGCTGCTCCTGATTGAGGTCTCCGTGCACGGCCGCCGCGTTGAAGCCGCGGTCGTTCAGCTCTTCGACGAGCTTCGCGGCCGCGCGCTTGGTGCGCGTGAAGATGACCGTCTTGCCACGCCCCTCCGACTGGAGGATACGTGCGATGACCTCGTCCTTGTCGAGCGAGTGCGCCCGGTAGACGACGTGCTTGATGTTCGCCTGCGTGAGGCCCTCGTCGGGGTCGGTCGCACGGATGTGGATCGGCTTCGACATGAAGCGACGCGCGAGGGCGACGATCGGGCCGGGCATGGTCGCCGAGAACAACATCGTGTGGCGCGTCGCCGGGACCTGCTGGAAGATCTTCTCGATGTCGCTGAGGAACCCGAGGTCGAGCATCTTGTCGGCCTCGTCGAGCACCACCTCTTGCACCTCTTTGAGGTTCAGGAGGCGCTGGCCGGCCAGGTCGAGGAGGCGACCGGGGGTGCCGACGACGATCTGGGCGCCGGCCTTCAGCTGCTCGACCTGGCCCTCGTAGGCCTTGCCGCCGTAGATCGAGACGATCTTGGTCGCGCGGTTGGAGGTGGCGACCTCGAGGTCTTCGGCCACCTGGACGCAGAGTTCACGCGTGGGGACGACGACGAGCACCTTGACGCCGGGCGCCGGGTCGAGGCCGATTCGCTGGATGATGGGGAGGCCGAAGCCGAACGTCTTGCCTGTTCCCGTCTTGGCCTGACCGATGATGTCCTGGCCCGCGAGGGCGAGAGGAATGGTCTGGGTCTGGATCGGGAAGGGTTCGACGATCCCCTTGGCCGCCAGTGCGTCGACCATGTCCTGGTCGATCGAAAGGTCGTTGAATGTCAAGTTGTTGCCCTGTCTCATATAGGGGGATCGCCGACAGTTTAGCCGGTCGCCGTCGACTGACCCTCGCGACCCCCTAAGCTGGCGGCGTGGTGTCATGGCTCGGCCGAGGTTCGAAACGCGGTGTCGCGTCCCTCCAGTGGCCGCGTCCCGCCGCTCGGGGTCTGCGCGTCAACCGCGTCGAGCTCGACCAGTTCACCCCCGATCGGGATGTCTTCCTCGGGCACGCCGCCTATCTGCAGCTCGCCCTGTTCGAGACGCTCGGGTCCGCTGCGGCCTCGGCGCCCGACACGCGCGCGAAGGCGCTGACGGGCCGGGTCGCGACGTCGACGCTCGAACGACACCGGGGTCTCGTCCACGAGATCGAACGTCATGGGGACGACCCCGCGGCCGCGATGGAGCCGCACATCACCGCGATCGACGAGTTCGGCGACCGCATCGCGGGCCGCGACTGGTACGAGGCCCTGCTCGCGACCTACGTGGCCGCGGGCCTCTTGAACGACGTCTTCTCCCGGCTCGCCTCCGGGCTCTCCCACGACGACCGCGATCGCGTGGTCGCGATCCTCGACCGGGACCACGACGAGCCGGCGATCGTCGCCAAGCTCACCCGGTCGATCGAGGACGACCCGCGTCTCGCCTCGCGTCTCGCCCTCTGGGGGCGCCGCCTGGTGGGGGACACCCTGCTCGTCGCGCGGGCCGCCATCTCGGCGTCCCACGAGTCGGCCGACGACGAACGACTCGAGCCGGTGTTCACCGAGTTGATCGCGGCGCACACGCGACGCATGGACGCCCTCGGCCTCACGGCCTGACCGCCCGCCCGGCGGTCACCGGAGCAGGCCGCGGCCGTCCGATCAGGCTTGGACGCCGCTGGCCTTCAGGAGGCGCGCGAAGGCGGTGCTGTCGGCCGCACGTCGGCGACGGGCCGACACGGTGCAGACCACGACGGCCACGACGGCCGGGATGACGAGGCTGAACACCCAGATCCACCCGCCGTCGGCCTTCCAGCCGAGCCAGAAGAGGACCTCCCACACGATGCCCGAGACGGCCGCACCGAATGCGGGGGCGAGCAGCACGCCGCGCGTGTCGGCCGCGGGCAGGGCGAAGTGGGCGATGAAGCCGATGATCGTGCCGCCGAGGACGACGAAGAGCAGCTCCATGCTCAGCTGACGAATCCGACCCGGCGGTTCTCCTCCGTGCCGACCTCGACGTAGGACAGCGAGGCGACGGGGACGAGGTAGGTCTTGCCCTTGCTGTCGGCGAGGGTGATGTAGCTCTTGCCGCCGTCGAGGGCGTCGGCGACGGTCTTCTCCACGTCGGCAGCGGTCTGCGACGTCTCGAAGCTGATCTCACGGGGGCTGTTGGCGATGCCGATACGAATGTCCACGACCTCAAGATAACCGACGTCGCCCGCTGGCGGCGCCGCGTTCACTGTCGGCAGAAGCCGCCGGCCCCGACCCGCCCGACGGACGGCGTTGTCGGTGGCGGTCGATAGCGTTGCGGTCATGGCGACGACGGTCTTCCGCCCCGTGACGGGCGAGCAGCGACGGGGTGGTGAGCGCGCCGGCGCCGTGCCCCGACTCGTCCTCGACGCGTCCCAGCAGGCGGTCCTCGACCTGCCCGACGAGATCTCGGCCGCGGTCATCGGTGCCCCGGGCACCGGCAAGACGAGCACGCTGATCGAGTTCGTCGCCGACCGGGTGGTGACGCGGGGCTGGGGGCCTGCCGCCGTCATGGCGCTGACGCCGACCCGCTCGACGGCCACGCGCCTCCGCGATCACCTGTCCGCCGCCGTGGGTGTCCCGACACCGGGGCCGCTGGCCCGCACGGTGTCGTCCCTCGCGTTCGACATCGTGGGCCATGCCGCCGGCCTGGCCGGCGAGCAACCGCCGACCCTGTTCACGGGCGGCGACCAAGACCTGCTCGTCCGCACGCTGCTCGAGGGGCACGAGCTCGACGGCGGCGGCCCGGTCTGGCCCGAGCACCTCGGGCCGCGGGTCCGGGCGCTCCGCGGGTTCCGCACCGAGCTGCGCGAGGTCTTGATGCGGGCGACCGAGCATCGGCTGTCGTCGTCCGACCTCCGACGTCTCGCCGCGACGTCGGGTCGGCCCGAATGGTCGTCGGTCGCCGATTTCGCCGACGAGTACCACGACGTCCGGGCGGCCTACGCCGGGTCCCATCTCGACTCGAGCGAGCTCGTCGACTACGCCGTGGCCGCGCTCGATCGGGGCGAGACGGCCCCGCTCGTCGAGGGCCTGCGGGTGGTGCTCGTCGACGACGCACACGACGCGACCGAGTCGACCGTCGCCCTGCTGCGGGCGCTGGCCCGTCGCGGCGTGACCGTGATGGCCTTCGGCGACCCCGATGTCTCGACCACGGCCTTCCGAGGCGGTGCCCCCGACCTGCTCGGCCGGCTCGGCGTCCGGCTCGGCGTCCCGTCGACCCGCACGCTCTACCTCTCGACGGCGCACCGGCACACGGCCGACCTGCGGGGCCTCGTCTCGTCCGTCACGGGGCGCATCGGCACGGCGGCGGCCGGGCGGCAGCACGCCGCGGTCGCGGGGCGTGACGCGGGCCCCGCGGCTCGCTCCGGTCAGGGCTCCGATGCCCGCGCCGATGTCGCCGATGTGGCCGGTGACGCCGACGAGCCCATCCTCGTCGTCCGTGCCGACAGCCCCGCGCACGAGATCGCATCGGTCGCGCGCGTGCTGCGCGAGCACCACCTCCTACGGCAGGTGCCATGGGGTCGCATGCTCGTGGTCGTCCGAAGCGGCGGGCAGGTCGCCTCGGTCGCCCGGGGGCTCCAGCTGGCCGATGTCCCGACCCGCACCTCCGTGGCGGGGCGGGCGCTCCGGGACGAGTACGGGGCGCGGCACCTGCTGCTCGCCGCCTCCGTGGCGGTCGGCCGCGAGCCGCTCACGGTCGACGTCGCCACCGAGCTGCTCCTCGGCCCCCTGGCGGGGTTCGACGCATTGTCCCTCCGACGACTCCGACTCGCCCTGCGGGCCGACGAGCTGGCGTCCGGCGGGCATCGTTCCGCCGACGACCTGCTCGTCGAGGCGCTCGACGGCCCCGGTCGTCTCGTCACGATCGACTCGCGGTTCGCCGCGAGGGCGGGCCGGTTCGCCGTCAGCCTCGACGCCGCGCGGCGGGCGGCCGCCGACGGGTCGAGCATCGAGGAGGTCTTCTGGGGCTTGTGGGACCGGAGCGGCCTGGCCTCCGACTGGTCGGCGCGGTCGGGCGGTCACGGCATCGTCGCCGCCGAGGCGGACCGTCACCTGGACGGTGTCGTCGCCCTCTTCACCTCGGCCAAACGCTTCGTCGAGCGCACCCCCGAGGCGCCGGCGAGCGGGTTCCTCGACGCGCTGCTCGGGGCCGAGGTGCCCGAAGACACGTTGTCTCCCCAGGCGACCGCCGGAGCGGTGCTGGTGTGCACACCCGCCGGCGCCGTCGGGCTCGAGGTCGATGTCGTCGTGGCCGCCCGCGTGCAGGACGGTGTCTGGCCGAATCTCCGCCTCCGGGGGGCCCTGCTCGGCCCCGACGATCTCGTGCGGGCGGCCGACGGGGTGCTCGGCGAGGCGCCGGCGGCCGTCGACGCCCGGGCCGCCGTGCTCTCCGACGAGCTCCGCATGTTCGCCTTGACCGTCTCCCGGGCCACCCGGCAGGTGATCGTCTCCTGCACGGCGAACGACGACGAGGCGCCGAGCCCCTTCTTCCGTCTCATGCCCCCCGACGCACCGACCGCCCGCGGCGGTCATCCCCTGTCTCTCCGCGGGCTCGTCGGGCACCTGCGCCATCAACTCGTCACGGCGGCGACGCCGGCGGCGGCCACGGACGCCGCGGAGTCCCTCGCCCGCCTCGCCGACGAGGGCGTCGCCGGTGCCGCGCCGGCCGACTGGTACGGGCTGCAGAGTGCGACGACCTCGGTCGACCTGGTCGACCTCACGGACGACGAGGCGCGCGTGGGGGTCTCGCCCTCGCAGATCGGCACGTTCGAGGAATGCCCGCTGCACTGGTTCGTCGAACGGTTCGGCGGCTCCGCGCCGAGCGCCGCGATGGGGTTGGGCACCCTCCTGCACGACGTGATGGAGCACGCGACCGACATCGACGTCGAGTCCCTCTGGCGGGCGGTCGACGAGCGGTGGCACGAACTCGAGTTCGAGTCCCCGTGGATCGCCGAGGCCGAGCAGCGCCGAGCGCGCGTCATGACGGAGAGTCTCGCGGCCTACCTCCGCGACGTCGTGGCCGCCGGCGGGCGGTTACTGGGTGCGGAGTCGGAGTTCACGCTCGATGTCGGTCAGGCACGCCTCCGGGGGTCGATCGACCGGGTCGAGCAGCGCGGCGACGGCTCGGTCGTCATCGTCGACCTCAAGACCGGACGCACGGCACCGACGGGCGACAAGGCCCAGCGCCATCCGCAGCTGGCGAGCTATCAACTGGCCTTCGCCTCCGGGGTCGTCGAGGCGGCGCCGGACGGCGCGACCTCGGGTGGGGCCGCGCTGCTCTTCGTGTCGCACGGCGTCCGGGGCAAGCCCTATCGCGAGGTGCATCAGGCGGCCCTCGACGCCGACGGGTTGGAGGCGTTCCGCGAGCGGGTGCGACAGGCGGCCACGGGAATGGCCGGGCACGCGTTCGTGGCGCGACTCGACGAGCACTGCGAGGGACGCACGGGTGGCTCGTGTCGCATCCACGTCGTGGGGGAGGTCAGCCGGTGAGCGACGTGACCCGTGCCTCCTCGTCGCTCGACGACCACGGCTCGCGGCCCGTGCTGTCGTCCGTGGACATCGCCCGGGCTCTCGGGCGACCCGAGCCGACACCCGAGCAGCAGGCCGTGATCGAGGCACCGCTCGAGCCCGCCCTCGTGGTCGCCGGCGCCGGCAGCGGCAAGACCGAGACGATGGCCAATCGGGTCGTCTGGCTGCTCGCCAACGGCCACGTGACCGTCTCGCAGGTGCTCGGGCTGACCTTCACGCGCAAGGCCGCCGGAGAACTCGGCGAGCGGATCGAGGCGCGGGTCGCGGAGCTCGTCGGGAAGGGGCTCCTGCCCGAGTCGGTCGACGTGTTCGACGCGCCGACGGTGAGCACGTACAACGCATTCGCGAACGGGATCTTCCGTGACAACGCGCTGCGCGTCGGACGCGAGAGCGAATCGCAGGTGCTGAGCGACGCGTCGGCATGGCAGCTCGCCCGCTCGCTCGTCGTCGCCAGCCGGGACGACCGCATGCCGGGGCTCGAGCGGTCGGTCGACTCGCTCACCGAGGCGGTCATCCGCCTCAGCCACGCGCTGAGTGAGAACGTGGCCGACGCCGCCGACGTGGCTGAGCTCGCCGAGAGGTTCCTCGACCTGAGCGGGCTCCCGTCGCCCAAGGGGTCGCCCTACAAGAGCGTGCTGGACGCGATCGGGCACGTCTCGGCCCTGCCGCCGCTGCTCGACCTGGCGGTCGCGTTCTCGACCGAGAAGACCCGGCGGGGATTCGTCGAGTTCTCCGACCAGGTCGCGCTCGCGCTCGACGTCTGCGCGACGGCTCCCGACGTGGTCGCCGAACTCCGAGACCGATACCGCGTCGTCCTGCTCGACGAATACCAGGACACGAGCGTCGTCCAGACGAGGTTGCTCGCCGCCCTCTTCGCCGAGACGGGCGTCATGGCCGTCGGCGACCCGCACCAGTCGATCTACGGGTTCCGCGGCGCGAGTGCCGCGAACCTCGGGCGGTTCCCGGTCGACTTCGGCGCCCGCCCCGGCGCGCACTACAGCCTGTCGACGAGCTGGCGGAACGCGAGCAGCATCCTCGACGCGGCGAACGCGGTCGTCGCCGAGCTGAGCGCCTCGGACACGTCGGTGAGCACCCTGCGTCCGCGACCGGCGGCACCGGCCGGGTCGGTCGAGGCGATCTGGGCCGAGACCCTGCCCGACGAGGCGGACCGGGTGGCGCAGTGGTTCAGGGAGGCCCTGGCCATCCGTCGCCCCGACGGCAGCAGCAGGTCCGCCGCCCTGCTCTTCAGATCCAAGAAGACGATCCCGCAGTTCGTCGAGGCGCTCCAGCGGCACCAGGTGCCCTATCACGTGCTGGGCGTCGGGGGGCTCCTGCAACGACCCGAGGTCGTTGATCTGGTCTCCTGCCTCCGCGTGCTGCACGATCCGTCGGCCGGCTCCGAGTTGATCCGCCTCATGGCGGGCGCCCGGCATCGGATCGGGCTCGCCGACATCGCGGCCCTGCGCGGCGTGTCGTCGTGGCTGTTCTCGCACGACCACGCCCAGCAGCGACTCGACGCCGATGTCGCCGCCTCGTTCCGCGCCTCCGTCGCCGTGGGCGAGCACGGGTCGCTCGTGGACGCGCTCGACTTCGTCACGACGGCCCCGGAGTCGCATCGACAGCTGGCCGCGTTCAGCGCCGACGGCGTGCAGCGCCTCCGTCGGCTCGGCGGGCAGCTCGCCTTCCTCCGCGGCCGGGTCGGTCTCGACCTCGTCGACCTCGTGACGCTCGTGCAACAGGAGATGCTGCTCGACGTCGAGGTCGCCGCCGCCACCGGGGCGCCGCACGGCGGCCCGTACCTGCAGGCCTTCGCCGACGAGTTGGCCGGCTATGTCGCCACCGACGAGAACGCCGGACTCGGCGGGTTCCTCGGCTGGCTCGCGGCCGCCGAGCGGCGCGACGACATGGGGCCGCGGTCCGAGGCGAGCGAGGCGGGGACGGTCCAGCTGCTCACCATCCACGGCTCCAAGGGGCTCGAATGGGACGTCGTCTGCGTTCCGCGCCTGGTCGAGGGCGAGTTGCCCGGGACATCCCGCGAGGGGGCCGGCTGGCTCGGGTTCGGCGAGCTGCCGTACGAGTTCAGGGGCGACTCCGCCGAGCTCCCGGTCCTGCCGTGGCGCTCGGTCGACGACCAGCGTGAATTCGACCAGAAGCTCGCCGGGTTCAAGGACGAGTTGCGGCGACGGCACCAGGCGGAAGAGCGCCGACTCGCCTACGTCGCCGTCACGAGGGCGCGAGATGCCCTGCTCGTCAGCGGCTCGTTCTGGGCCTCCGCCGTGAAGCCTCGTCCCGCCAGCCGCTACCTCGTCGACTTCGTCGACGCCGGGTTGCTGCCGCCCGAGGCGTTGCCGAGCGAGCCCGAGGCGCCGGAGAATCCCCTGGCCGATCAGACGCGCGAGCTGTCGTGGCCGCTCGACCCGCTCGGTCGACGTCGCGACGCCGTCGAGCAGGCCGCGATCCTGGTCGAACGGGCTCGCCGGCGCGCGGCCGACCGGACGGACGACGAGCGCCGCCGCAGGCCGTCACCGGGCACGCGTGCGCACGACATCGAGCTCCTGCTGCTCGAGCGGGATGCCGTGCGCGACCGCAGTGCCTCCATCGACCTGCCCCAACGCATCCCGGCCTCCCGGTTCAAGGACTTCGTCCACGACCCCGGCGCGGTCGCCTCGGCCCTCCGGCGCCCGCTGCCCGAGCGGCCCTACCGCGCGACGCGACTGGGCACCCTCTTCCACGATTGGCTCGAGGAGCGCTTCCGGCCGACCGGTCGCGGCGAGACCATCGACGCGTCGTCGAGCGAGATCGATCTCGACGACGACCGAGGTGGCGACCATCGCGGTGTCGTCGACCCCGACGACGCTCGACGCCTGGCCGAGTTCCGGGCGACCTTCGAGCGGTCCGAATGGGCCATCCTCGACCCGGTCGACGTCGAGCTCGAGATCCACCTCCCGCTCGGCACCCGGACGGTCATCTGCAAGATCGATGCGGTCTTCGAGCGAGACGGCCGCTTCCAGGTCGTCGACTGGAAGACGGGTGCGTCGCCCGTCGACGACGACGACCTGGCACTCCGGCAACTCCAGCTCGCCCTGTACCGTGAGGCATACGCGGCCTATCGAGGTATCGAGGCGTCGTTGATCGACGCGGCGTTCTACTTCGTCGCCGACGACACGGTCATCGAGCCGATCGGGCTGCCCGATCGCTCCGACCTCGTGACGCTGTGGGAGTCGGTGGAGTCGGGCGTCTGACGGCGGGTCGGATCAGGCGTGGTGACGCTCGGTCGAGCTGAGCAGCTCTTCGACACCGTGCTCGTCGAGGGCGCCGGTCTGGCCTGCGCCGATCGCCCCGGGGCGGTCGGTGTGCAGGCTGTCGACGAGCTTCGTCATCATCTCGACGGCGTCGTCCACGATCTCGGTGCTCTTCGTGCTGGTGCCGTGCAGCAGCCACTTGGCGAGATCGAGCTCGCGGTAGAGCGTCGCGCGGTGCTTCAACTGATGGTCGCTGGTGCCGCGTGTCGTGTTGTAGGTCTCGAACACCGCATCCGCCGCGGCCGGCGTCGGGGCACCGAGTGTCCAGGCGAGGTCGCGGGCCGGGTCGCCGACCTGCAACTCGTGCCAGCCGAGCACACCGACGATGCGGCCGTCGGAGACGAGCACACTCGAGGCCTCGAGGGTGCCGTTGATGACGGTGGGCTGGAACTGCCAGAGAACCGTGTCCTGGATCGCCGCCTCCCACCGGTCGAGCAGGGCCGCGGGCAGGAGGCGCGTGGACGCCGCGCGGTCGACGAGCGTCGCCGACGACCGCATCGCCTCGAACGGGGTGCGACTGGCGAGACCCGCGTCGGTGACGAAGCTGGTGGGCAGGGAGTGGATAGCCGCCACGGCCTTGCCGACGGCGGCGGGCATGCCCGAGCCCACCGTGAGCGAGGAGACCTGGAGGCGGTCTCCGGCCACGAAGTCGTAGACGATGCCGCGTGTGCGGCCGATCGGGGCCTGCCCCCGGTAGGTCGGGACGTCGAAGCTGAGCCGGCCGCGGACGCCTGCGCTCAGGCTGCGGAGGGCGACGAGGTCGGCCGACTGCTGGGCCTCGGCCCGCTGCGTGCGGGGGACGCGGATGATCCAGTGCTCGCCCTGCCGGCCGTTGAGCAGGGCGGAGTCGTAATCGCCGTCCTTCGAGCCGTGCGGAGCGACGGCGGAGACGTCGAGGTCGGCAACGGCGGCCGTGGCCAACGCGGCTAGAGTGAGATGAGATCTGGCCATGCCTTCAGGGTAGGCCGCTGCGCCTGGTGCACCGCCGCGCGCCACGCTGTCAACTCGCGATGATTGGTCGTCCATGCCCTCGCCGCTCTCCTCGCGTCTGCCTCTGTCCCGCCAGGCGGTCGACCGTGACTACCTCACCCGTGATCGCGTCGACGTCGTGCCCGAGCTGCTCGCCGACCCGTCGACGCGGGTCCTCCCGCTCTGGCGCGGTCGCACCCTGATGGCGGGCTCCGACCGGCTCGCGCTGCTGCCTGCCTCTGCCGTCCCGGCGGCACGGGACCACGTCTACCTCGGCCGCTCCCAGGCCGCCGACGCGGCGGAGCCGGTCGGGACGCCGATCGTCGCGGCCCTCCTCGACGACGAGCAGGCGACGGCACTGGAGCCCTCGGACGACGCCTGGGGCAGTCTCCGCATGTTCGGCACCACCCTCAGCGATCGCGATGCCGGCCTCGCCGTCGAGGCGATCGCCGTCGCGAACTGGCACGACTCGCACCGCTTCTCGCCGCGGACGGGGCGTCCCCTCGTCACCGACAAGGCCGGGTGGGTGCGCCGTGACGCCGACGACGGGCACGAGGTGTTCCCGCGGACCGACCCCGCGATCATCGTCGGCGTGGTCGACGCCGACGACCGCCTGCTGCTCGGCTCGAACGCCCTGTGGGAGAACAATCGCTATTCGCTGCTGGCCGGCTTCGTCGAACCGGGGGAGTCGCTGGAGCAGGCCGTGCAGCGCGAGATCTTCGAGGAGTCGGGCATCAAGGTCGTCGACCCGGTCTACCTCGGCTCGCAGCCGTGGCCGTTCCCCGCGAGCCTGATGCTCGGGTTCCGGGCCACCGTCGACGTCGACGACCCGGGCACGCTCGAGCCGGACGGCGCCGAGATCCTCGACCTGCGGTGGTTCAGCCGTGACGAGCTGGCCGCCAGCCTCGATGACGTGATCCTGCCCGGCCGCACCTCGATCGCACGCGCCATCATCGAGGACTGGTTCGGCGCCCCACTCGACCAGTGACAGACGCCGCCGATCTCATCGCGGGCCTCGACGAGCAGCAGAGACTGGCCGCGCAACGCCTGCTCGGCCCCGTCTGCCTGCTGGCCGGAGCCGGCACCGGGAAGACGCGGGCGATCACGCATCGCATCGCCTACGGCGTCGCCACGGGCGTCTACGCCCCGAGTCGTGTCATGGCCCTCACCTTCACGTCGCGGGCCGCGGCCGAGTTGAGAGGGCGGCTGCGCGCCCTGGGTGCCGGAGGAGTCTCGGCGCGGACCTTCCACGCCAGCGCCCTGTCCCAACTCTCGTACTTCTGGCCGCAGACGATGGGCGGTCAGATGCCGCGCCTCCTCGACAGCAAGGCGAAGCTGCTCGCCCACGCGGCCGAGTCGTTGCGCCTGCGGATCGACACCGCGTCCCTGCGCGACCTGTCGGCGGAGATCGAGTGGCGCAAGGTCTCGCGGCTCACCGTCGAGCAGTACGCCGCCGAGCTGCCCCGCCGCGCGCTCCCGCAGAACATCACTGCGGAGCAGGCGCTCGACCTGCACCGCGCGTACGAGGACATCAAGGACTCGCGTCGGCAGATCGACTTCGAAGACGTTCTACTCGCCACGGTGGGCATGCTCGAGCTCGAACCGCGGGTCGCCCAGCAGGTCCGCGAGCAGTACCGGTTCTTCGTGGTCGACGAGTTCCAGGACGTCTCGCCGCTGCAGCACGACCTCCTCGAGCTCTGGCTGGGCGATCGCAACGACCTGTGCGTGGTCGGCGACGCCAGCCAGACCATCTACTCCTTCGCGGGCGCCTCCGCCGACTACCTGCTCGGCTTCGGATCGCGCTACGACGACGCGACCGTCGTGCGGCTCGAGCAGAACTACCGCTCGTCTCGGCAGATCGTCGACACGGCGAACCAGCTCATGCGGGGGCGACCGGGGGCCCTGCACCTCCACCCCGCCGTCGAGAGCAGCGGCCCGGTGCCACCCGTCGTCGAATACCCGACCGACGCCGGCGAGGCCCGCGGCATCGCGCAGACGATCGCGGACGAGATCCGGTCCGGGGTCAAGCCGGAGGACATCGCCGTCCTGTACCGCGTCAACGTCCAGGCGGCCCTGATCGAACGGGCGCTCGCCGACGTCGGGGTCACCACGCGCATCCACGGCTCGGCGCGCTTCTTCGACCTGCGCGAGGTGAAGGAGGCGCTGATGATGTTGAAGGGCGCGTCCGTCAGCATCGTCGACGAACCCCTCTTCAAGACGGTCAGCGACGTGCTCCGCTCGCTCGGCTGGTCGCAGGAGGCCCCCGAGCAGCGCGGTGCGATCAGGGACCGCTGGGAGAGCCTCAACGCATTGATGGGACTCGCCGAGGCGTCCCCACCGGGGACGACACTCCGGGCGTTCGTCGACGAGCTGTTCACCCGTCAGGCCGGTCAGCACGAGCCGACCATGGCGGCCGTGACCCTCGCCACCCTGCACTCGGCGAAGGGACTCGAGTGGCGCAGCGTCTATCTCGTCGGCCTCAGCGAGGGGCTCGTCCCGATCAGCTACGCCCAGACACCCGAGGCGGTCGACGAGGAACGCCGACTGCTCTACGTCGGCATCACGCGGGCACGAGAGCGGCTCCGTCTGTCGTGGGCGCGAGCCGGGCAGGGGAGGGGCGGCGAACGTCGACCGAGTCGGTTCCTGGAAGAACTGCGCAGCCGCACGCCGGGTGCAGTCGGCTCCAGCCGCGACTGAGGGCCGTGGTCGCCCGATCGATGCGGGTGACGACCTCGGGGCGTTCCGGGCGATCGGCCAGGCCGAGCTGGGCCAGCACCCGCATCGCGGCGGTGGTCGCCACGTCTCGGGCGAGGAGGAGCCCCGGTTCGACGGTCGGCGCCCGCAGCAACTGGGCGGCGAGGGCGGGCCAGGCGGCGTCGGCATCGGTGCGCTGCAGGTCGAGGCACCGGGCGCACGCGGTCTCACCAGGAACGACGACGGGGCCGACACGCAGACTCCGGTCGCCGAGGACCACGAGGAGGTGCGGGACGTCGGAGCGCAGCCACGCTCCGGTCACGACCGGGTCGACGACGTGCGAGGCGACGACCACCCCCAGGTCGACCGGGTGTAACCGTGGGTCGTCCGCCTCCGACACCCGGCGGACCACGGCGCCGGCCGACGCCAGTATCGCCCCGAGGTCGTCGGCGATGGAGCCGTGCCCGGCGACGTCGACCCGGGGCGGGGTCGTGGTCGAGCCCGCCGGGGGCGGCGGCACGAGCGCCGGAGCGAGGACGTCGATCAGGGCGGCCACCTCGTGCGACGGGCGGTCGAGCCGCGCGACGAGCGGCGGCAGCCCGCTGCGCCCGTGCCCGGCGATGAGTGCACTGACGACCAGCTCGTCGTCAGTGGTGACGTCGCGGAGCACGACGGCGGGGCGTTCGGCGCCGATCTGCAGCGTCGTCGGGTCTCGCCAGAGGACGGGGAGGCGCGGGTCCAGTCGAAGGGTCACGCGCCGAGTGTGCCGCACCCACGACCCCGGCGAGGGGTTGTCCACAGGTGCCGGTCGTCGGGACGGATGGTGAGCGATTCGTGGTCGCCCACCGACCGCCCGCCGGCGGTTCAGTCGGTCTTCGGCTCGCTCGCGCTGCCGTCGTCGCCTTCGATCGGCCGATCGTCGGTCGTGTCGTTCAGCAGGTCTTCGATGGCTTGGTCGACGTCGTCGAACGCGGGCTCCGTCGACGTCAGTCGCGCGATGAGCGCCTTGGGGTCGTCGATGTCGGCACTCGTGGGGACGATGTCGGGGTGCGACCACAGGGAGTCGCGGACCTCGGCGCCCACACTGTCGGAGACGGCCTGCCACATCGCCGCGGCCTCGCGGAGACGACGGGGTCGCAGTTCGAGCCCGACCAGCGTGCTGAAGGCGGACTCCGCCGGCCCGCCGGCGGCGCGACGCCGACGGACGGTCTCGGCGATGGCGCCGGACTTCGGCAGCCGTTCGGTCGCCTGCGCCGTGACGACGTCGACCCAACCCTCGATCAAGGCGAGCGTCGTCTCGAGTCGCGCGAGGGCGGCGAGCTGCTCGGGTGACTTCGGCGGGATCAGCGCACCGCTCCGCATGGCCTCCTGGAGCTCTTCGGCGTTCGACGGGTCGAAGTCGACGGCCAGCTCTTCGAGGCGGCTCGTGTCGATGCGGATGCCCTGGGCGAACTCTCGGATCGACGAGATGAGGTGGAGGCGCAGCCAGCGCGCGTGCCGGAAGAGGCGGGCGTGGGCCAGCTCGCGAACGGCCAGATAGAGCTGGATCTGGTCGCGGTCGATGTCGAGGCCCTCGCCGAACGACGCGACGTTCTGCGGGATGAGGGCGGCCTGTTGGTCGTCGAGGAGGGGGATGCCGACATCGCCGCCGGACACGACCTCGGCCGAGAGCTGACCGACGACCTGCCCGAGCTGCATCGCGAAGAGCGTGCCGCCGACGCTGCGCATGACCTGGCTCGCACCGGCGAGGAGGCCCTGCATCTCTTCGGGAGCCTGCTCCTGCAGCACCGACGTCAGCGAGTCGGCGATGGAGGTGGCGACGGGCTCGGCGAGCTGGGTCCAGACGGGCATGCTGAGCCGAGCCCATTCGGCCCGCGTCAGGAGCCGCGGCGCGACCGTCAACTCGGCGACGAAGGTGACCTCGTCCAACCAGAGGGCGGCGACGTGGAAGGCCTGGTCGAGCGACGCCGTGTCGGCGGGGCCGGACGCGATGGCGGTCTGCGACCCGACCTGGGTGGCCTGTTCGAGGGCGACGCTCCAGTCGATTCCGTCGCCGCTGCGGTTCACCGCGTTCTGCAACTGGCTCATGAGTCGGGCCACGAAGGCGGGGTCGTCGGGCAGCCCGGCCGCCCCCGCGAGCTTGGACGGGTCGATCTCGGAATTGCCGGACAGGAACTGGCGCAGCATGTCGCGGAACTCGTCCTCGGGCTCCCGCTGCGAATCATCAGACATACGAACTACGCTATCGGGTGGCCGCAGGAACAGCCTGGGATTCGGCCCTTGCCCCGGGTGCGCAGCTAAGCCCGTGGCGAACACCGAAAGGACCACGCTTGTCGTTCACCGCGCCTCCTTCGTCCGACAGCCCCCGGCGTCGACGCGGGCCCGTCGTCGGATGGGTGGCACTGATCGTCGCCGCCGTCGCGTTCGTCGTTGTGACCCTGCTGCCCTCGCCCTATCTGATCGAGCAGCCGGGGCCCGTCTTCGACACGCTCGGGCAGGCGGAGTACCAGGGGCAGAAGGAGCCGCTGATCTCGGTGTCGGGTCACGAGACCTACGACACGGCCGGCACGCTCGACCTGCTCACGGTCAGCGTCCTGGGCAACGAGCAGACGCGTCCGACCTGGCTCGAGATCGTCCAGGCGTGGTTCGACCCGAGTCGCGCCGTCGTCCCGGTCGAGGCCATCTACCCGAGCGGTGTCACCAACGAGCAGGTCGACGAGCAGAACGCCGTCGACATGCAGAACTCGCAGAAGTCGGCCATCGCCGCGGCGATGATCCACGAGGGATACTCGGTGCCGAGCACCATGACGGTGAGCCAGATCGGCACGGAGGGCCCGGCGGCCGGAGTCCTCGAGGACGGCGACCGCCTCGTGTCCGTCAACGGGACGAGCCTCGAGACGAACGGCGACGTGGACAGCCTGCGCGCCCTCGTGGCGAAGAACGGCACCGACAAGGCGGCCACCATCGTGGTCGAGCGCGCCGGTGCGCAGGTCACCGAGCAGGTCACGCCGCAGCTCGTCGGCGGTCAGCCGTTGCTCGGCGTCGGCGTCAGCGTCGACTACACCTTCCCCTTCGACGTCACGCTCAAGCTCGACAAGGTGGGTGGCCCGAGCGCCGGCATGATGTTCGCCCTGGGCATCATCGACAAGACGACCCCCGGCGAGCTCAACGGCGGCAAGAAGGTCGCAGGGACCGGCACGATCACCGCGTCGGGTTCGGTCGGACCGATCGGCGGCATCCGCCAGAAGCTGTACGGGGCGCGCGAGGCCGGCGCGCAGGTGTTCCTGGCTCCGGCGGCGAACTGCGGCGACGTCGTCGGGCACATCCCGGACGGGCTGGACGTCTATTCGGTCGACACCCTCGACCAGGCCGTGACCACTCTCACGACCATCGCCGACAAGGGAGACACGTCGTCGCTGCCGCGATGCACGGCTGGTTGATCGACCCTCCACAGCTGCCGCGAAGCTGGTAACGGAACCCTGAGACGATCAGGTCCGGCACGTAGGATGGGCGCTCTCATCCACGAACTGCCAGGAGCCCCCTCTTGACGTCATCCGCATCGTCGCGACCAGCACGACGTTCGCCCCGATTGCCCATCCTCGTCACGGTGGCGGTGCTCGCAGCGCTCA
Organism: Frigoribacterium sp. 2-23; assembly: GCF_049601585.1. Classification (GTDB taxonomy): domain Bacteria; phylum Actinomycetota; class Actinomycetes; order Actinomycetales; family Microbacteriaceae; genus Frigoribacterium. Next base: position 940,143 of record NZ_CP187126.1, read on the forward strand.
TCATCGCGTTCTTCATCTTCTCGTCGCTGCTGACCGACTACCTCTGGTACCAGCAGCTCGGGTTCGCGAACGTGCTGACGACCCAGTGGGTCGCGGGGGCGGTGATGTTCCTGATCGGTTTCTTCGCGATGGCGATCCCGGTCTTCGTGAGCATCGACATCGCGTTCCGGTTCAGGCCGGTGTACGCGAAGCTGAACTCGCAGCTCGACCGCTACCAGCAGGTCATCGAGCCGCTGCGCCGGGCCGTCGTATTCGGCGTGCCGATCGTGCTCGGCCTGTTCGCGGGCATCGCGACGTCGACGCGCTGGCAGATGGCGCTCGAGTGGCTGAACCGCACGCCCTTCGGCGAGAAGGACGCCCAGTTCGGGCTCGACATCGGCTTCTACGTCTTCGAGTTGCCGATGTACCAGGGGGTCGTGGCCTTCGCCTCCGCCGTCGTGCTGATCGCCGGCCTCGCCGCGGTCGCCACCAGCTACCTCTACGGAGCCCTCCGCTTCACCGGGCGCGAGGTGCGCATCTCCCGCGTGGCCCGCATCCAGCTCGCGATCACCGCCGGTGTCTACATCGCCCTGCAGGGTCTCAGCCTCTGGCTCGACCAGTACGCCACCCTGTCCGACGGCACGAACAAGCTGATCACCGGTGCCACCTACACCGACGTCTTCGCCGGCATCCCGGGAAAGCAGATCCTCGCCCTGGCCGCCGCCATCGTCGCCCTGCTCTTCATCGTCACGGCCATCATCGGTCGCTGGCGCCTCCCCGTCGTCGGAACGGCGCTCCTCATCGTCGCCAGCATCATCGTGGGCGGCGTCTACCCCTGGGTCGTGCAGCGATTCCAGGTCGACCCGAGCGAGCGCACGGTCGAGACCACGTACATCGAGCGGAACATCCAGGCGACCCGCGAGGCCTACGGCGTCGCGAACGTGTCCGAGCAGCCGTACGACGCCAAGTCGGATGCCGAGGCGGGTGCGCTCGCCGGTGACGCCGTCACCACCGCGAACATCCGCATCATCGACCCGGCGCTCGTCACCGACGCGTTCGCGCAGCTGCAGCAGTACCGCCAGTACTACAGCTTCCCGCAGCAGCTCGCGGTCGACCGGTACACGATCAACGGCACCACACAGGACACGGTCATCGCGGTCCGCGAGTTGAACACCGACCAGCTCGGCGGCTCGGCGACCCCCTACAACACGGCGTTCGTCTACACGCACGGCTACGGTGTCGTGGCCGCCTACGGCAACCAGCGTTCGGCCGACGGCCAGCCCGTGTTCCTCGAGTCGGGCATCCCGGTCACCGGCGCGCTCGGCAACGACAAGCAGTACGAGCCGCGCATCTACTTCGGCCAGGAGTCGCCCACCTACTCCATCGTGGGTGGCAACGGCGGCAAGGACGTCGAGCTCGACTACCCGTCGGGTGACAACGACAACGGCAGCAACCAGACGACGACGTTCGAGGGTAACGGCGGGCCGAAGCTCGACAACGCCTTCAAGCGCCTCATCTACGCGATCAAGTTCCAGTCGGAGCAGATCTTCCTGTCGGACGCCGTCAACACGAACTCGCAGATCCTCTACGACCGTGACCCCGTCCAGCGCATCCAGAAGGTGGCGCCGTACCTGACGCTCGACAGCGCGCCGTATCCGGCCGTGGTCGACGGGCGGGTCAAGTGGATCGTCGACGGCTACACGACGACGAATGCGTACCCCTACTCGAAGCCCCAGGCGCTGTCGGACGCGATCGCCGACACGTACACGCCGAAGCCGACGTACGCGACGAACAACATCAACTACATCCGCAACTCGGTGAAGGCGACGGTCGACGCCTACGACGGCTCGGTCAAGCTCTATGCGTGGGACACGAGCGACCCCATCCTGAAGACCTGGCAGAAGATCTTCCCGTCGTCGCTCTCGCCCCTGTCCGACATGTCGAGCGAGCTCATGCAGCACGTGCGCTACCCGCAGGACATGTTCAAGGTGCAACGCGCCATCCTGGGCACGTACCACGTCACGAACGCCGACTCGTTCTACTCGGCCGATGACGCCTGGGTGACACCGAACGAGCCGACGAGCTCGGCGGCCAATAGAGCACTGCAACCGCCGTACTATCTGACGCTGCAGCTGCCCGATCAAGACCCCGCGTTCTCGATCTACTCGACGTACATCCCCCAGCAGACGGGGGAGAACGCCCGAAACGTGTTGACCGGCTATCTCGCGGCGAACGCCGACGCGGGCAGTACGCCGGGCACGATCTCGCCCGACTACGGCAAGCTCACCCTGCTGACGTTGCCGAAGACGGACACGGTCCCCGGGCCGGGCCAGGTGCAGAACAACTTCAACACCGACACGGCGGTCGCGAACCAGCTCGCCCTGCTCCAGCGCGGCGACACGAGTGTCGTGCGAGGCAACCTGCTGACCCTGCCCGTCGGCGGCGGTCTGCTCTACGTCCAGCCGATCTATGTCAAGTCGAACAGCGACACGTCGTACCCGGTCCTGCAGAAGATCCTGGTGTCCTTCGGCGACAAGATCGCATTCGAGGACACCCTGAACGCGGCGCTCGACAGTCTGTTCGGCGGTAACTCGGGCGCCGAAGCCGGAGACAACGGCGTGCCCAGCACGGGAACCGGCGACACCTCCGGCACCGGAAGCGGCACGGATACCGGCACCGGTAGCGGGACGGGCTCCGACAGCGGTGCGGGCAGCGGCTCGACCGGCAGCAACACGGCCCTGGACTCGGCTCTCGCCGATGCGCAGCAGGCCCTGACCGACCGTGCGGCGGCCTATGCGAAGAACGACCTCGTGGCGGCGGCTCAGGCCGATGCGCGCCTGCAGTCGGCTCTCGAAGCAGCCGTGGCAGCCTCGGGCAAGTGACCCGTGGGGGCGCCGATTTGCCGGCGCCCCCACCCCGTGCTAGAGTCATTTCTTGTGCCGCGGGGTGGAGCAGTTCGGTAGCTCGCTGGGCTCATAACCCAGAGGTCGTAGGTTCAAATCCTGCCCCCGCAACCAAGCGTCACGAAAGATCCCCCGAGATCATCACGATCTCGGGGGATTTTTGCGTTAACCCCGCTGCCGCGACCAGGTGCATGCCAGGGTGGTGAGCATGTCGCGCCTCCGTGTCGTCATCGCACCCGACTCGTTCAAGGGGAGCGCCTCCGCCGTCGAGGTCGCGAGTGCCCTCGGTCGCGGTTGGCTCCGGTCGCGCCCCGACGACGACGTCGTCGAGTTGCCCGTCGCGGACGGCGGGGAGGGCACAGTCGAAGCGTTCGCCCGCGCGGTCCCGGCGGCTGTCAGACATCGGGTCGTCGCGCCCGGGCCCGACGGCCATCCCGTCGACGCGGACTGGCTGATGTTGCCCGATGACACGGCCGTCCTGGAACTCGCCTCGGCGAGTGGACTGACTCTGTTGTCGCACCCTGCTCCGTACGACGCCCACACGCGGGGTCTCGGGCGCATGATCGTCGACGCGCTGGACGCGGGCGCGAGGCGCCTGCTCGTCGGGATCGGGGGCAGCGCGTCGACCGACGGTGGGCTGGGAGTCCTCACGGAGCTCGGCCTTCGCGCCCTCGACTCCCTCGGCGACGAGGTCGTCGCGGGCAGCCACGGGCTCTCGGCGATCGCGCGGCTCGACATGAGCGGTCTCCGTCCGTTGCCGGCCGGGGGTGTGACCGTGCTGACGGACGTCACCAACCCCCTCCTGGGAGCGGGCGGGGCGGCGGCCGTGTTCGGGCCTCAGAAGGGCGCGGGCCCGGACGACGTGCTGGCACTCGACTCGGCGCTCGCGAGATGGGCGGAACTCCTGGACGTCGACCCCCGGGCGCCCGGGGCGGGCGCGGCCGGCGGGACGGGCTTCGGTCTGCTGGCCTGGGGTGCCGACCTCGCGCCAGGCGCCCTCGCCGTCTCGGAGGCCATCGGCCTGCCGGGCCAGGTCGCCCGGGCGGACGTCGTGATCGTGGGGGAGGGGCGCTACGACGAGCAGACGGCCGGCGGCAAGGCGCCCCATCTCGTGGCCTCGCTGGCGCGGGCGGCCGGCGCGCGCCTCCTGCTGGTCGCCGGTTCCGTCGAGGCGCCGACGGACGGATTCGACGACGTGGTCTCGCTGACCGACCTCGCGGGGTCGGCCGACGAGGCTCGGCGTCGACCGGGGCGATGGCTCGAGGACGCCGCGGCCCATCTCGCCGGACGGGTGACGGGACGGGCGTAGCCGCCGTCACCCGCACCTCCTAGGGTTGGTCCATGACCGAGCAGCAGAGCGTGGCCGTCGCCGTCGCCCAATTCGCCCCCGGTGCCGACTCCGCGGCGAATCTCGCGACCATCGAGCGACTGGCAGCATCGGCTGTCTCACGCGGGGCGCGGCTCGTCGTCTTCCCCGAGTACGCGTCGTTCTTCGAGGCGACGCTCGGTGAGGCCTACCTCGACGCGGCCGAGCCCGTCGACGGCCCGTTCGTGCGGCGACTCGGCGAGCTCGCGGATCGGTTCGGCATCGCGCTCGTGGCGGGTCTCGTCCGGCGGACCGACGATCCCGCGCGGTTCTCGAACACACTCGTGGCGGTCGCTCCCGGTCGCGGTCTCGTCGCGACCTACGACAAGCAGCACCTCTACGACGCGTTCGGCGGTCGCGAGTCGGAATGGATCGTTCCCGGTACGGCCGGTGGCGCGTCGACGTTCACCCACGAGGGCTTCGTGTTCGGGCTGCAGACGTGTTATGACGTGAGGTTCCCCGAGGTGTCGCGCCTCCTCGTCGACGCCGGGGCCGAGATCGTGCTCGTCCCGGCCGAATGGGTGAGGGGGCCGCTCAAGGAGCACCACTGGCGGACGCTCGTGACGGCCCGGGCGCTCGAGAACACCGTGTTCGTCGCGGCGGCCGACCACGCGCCCCCGGTCGGAGTCGGCAACAGCATGATCGTCGACCCGATGGGGGTCGAGCTCGTGACCATCGGCGACGAGAGCGAGGGCGTCGCCGTCGCCCATCTGACGCGGGAGCGGCTGCGGGCGGTCCGGGAGATCAACCCGGCGCTCACGCTGCGGCGGTACTCGGTGGTGGCCCGCACCGACTGACCGCCTGCGCCGTGCCGACAGTGCGCTCGTCAGAGGCGGAGGTCGGCCAGCTGGGAGGAGGCGCGCTCGAGCACGTCGACGCGCTTGCAGAACGCGAAGCGGACGAGAGACGAGTACTCGGCGGCCAGATCGGCGTGGCAGAACGCGCTGAGGGGTACGCCCACCACACCGGCGAGATCGGGCAGCCGACGGCAGAACGCAGCCGCGTCGTCCACTCCGAGAGGGGCCGCGTCGGCCACGACGAAGTACGAGCCCTGCGGCCGCGAGACGCCGAAGCCGGCGCCGTGCAACCCGGCCGAGAGCACGTCGCGCTTGTGCTGCAGATCGGCCGCGAGGCCGGCGAAGTACGAGTCGGGCAGCCCGAGGCCCACGGCGATCGCGGGTTGGAACGGCGAGCCGTTGACGTAGGTCAAGAACTGTTTGACGGCGACGATCCGGTCGACGAGGTCGGCCGGGCCCGACAGCCAGCCGATCTTCCACCCGGTCGTGTTGAAGGTCTTGCCGCCGCTCGAGACGGTGATCGTCCGCTCGGCGGCGCCGGGCAGCGTCGCGAGCGGCACATGTGTCTCGCCGTCGAACACGATGTGCTCGTAGACCTCGTCGGTGACGAGCGTGGCATCGAACTCCACGGCGAGATCGACGAGGAGGCGCCGGGTCGCGTCGTCGAGGACGCTGCCGGTCGGGTTGTGCGGATCGTTGACGACGACGACCCGGGTGCGATCGGAGAACGCGGCGCGCAGCTCGTCGGGGTCGGGCTGCAACTCCGCCCCGCGCAGAGGCACGGTCACATGTCGGCCGCGGGCGAGGCCGATGAGGGCGCCATAGGCGTCGTAGAAGGGCTCGAGTGTGATCACCTCGTCGCCGTCGTCGACCAACGCGAGCAGGGTGGCGGCCAGGGCCTCGGTCGCGCCCGCCGTCACGAGGACCTGTCGCGCGGGATCGAGGTCGATGTCGTAGAACCGCTTCTGATGGGCGGCGACGGCCTCGAGGAGGACCGGCATGCCACGGCCGGGCGGGTACTGGTTGAGGCCTCGGCTGATCGACTCGCGCGCCGTCTCGAGGACATCGGCCGGGCCGTCCTCGTCGGGGAATCCCTGCCCGAGGTTGATCGCCCCGGTGTCTACGGCCAGCGCGGACATCTCTGCGAAGATCGTGGGGGCGAGCCGCCCGTGGGAATCGAGCAGCATGGCACCGCGCGCGGCGCGCTCCCAGGGGGCGGGGGTCGTCATGGAGACCCACCGTAGCCCGCCCGCGCGTCGACGTCGCGCCTCCCGTCGTCGACGTCGCGCAGCGCCCGAGGTCATCGGGCGACCGTTCAGGTCGGACATAAGATGGGCGGAGCGCGCTCACAGGTTCGCCAAATGGTCCTGCCAGGTTGACGGGCCAGGCTGAACGGGCTTGAAAGGAGCACCCTTCGATGAACGAGAACCCCCGAGGCGCCGACGGCGCGGACGACCGCGCCGACGAGACCCGCGCAGCCGAGACCCGCGCAGCCGAGGATCGCGCCGACGAGGCTCGCGCCGACGAGGCTCGCGCAGCCGAGGCGCGTGACGCGGAGACGCCGGCGGATCGCGCTGCGGGCCCGTCGTCCCCGCGTGACGAGGTGTCGTACGGTGCTCCCGCCCTTCCCGGCAGCACGCCCCGACCACTCGCGGACGAACAGCCCACCGCTCCGTTGCCCCCAGCAGCGGGTCAGGCGAACCCCTCTGGCGCCGGTTCGTCATGGCAGCAGCCGAACGGCTCGCAGCCCCAGGCCTCACAGCCCGCTCCGTCGTCGCACACGGCTCCCACGGCCTCCTACGGCCACCAGGCGCCGTACGGTCAGCAGCCCGGCTACAGCCAGCAGCCGTACGGACAGCAACCGTACGGACAGGCACAAGACTCCTATCGCCCGGCGACGCCGTACGGGCAGCCGCAGGTTCCGTACGGACAGCAGGCCCCCTACGGCCAGCAGAGCGCCTATGGGCAGCAGGCACCTTACGGCGAGCAGACGAACACGGCTCCGCACGCCAACGGCGAGCCCCCGTACGCCTTCGACTCCTCGACCGCGTACGCCGGGTCGAGCTGGAGCGCCCCCACGACGACGCCCGCCAAGAAGCGCTCGGGTCTCGGCGTGGTCATCGGGGCCCTCGCGGTCGGCGCGATCATCGGTGGCGTCGCCGGTGGCGGCGCGTACGCGGCCCTCGGCGGCGGCTCCTCACAGGGGTCGACGGCCGCCGGCCCGTCGCGCGACCTCACGGTCAACGACTACAACGACGCCACCGTCATCACGGCGGTGGCCGCGAAGGCGACGAAGTCGGTCGTCACGGTCAACGTCTCGGCCGGTACCTCGGGTGGGACCGGCTCGGGTGTCATCCTGAGCGACGACGGCTACATCGTCACCAACACCCATGTCGTCACCCTCGACGGCGCGAGCGCCAGCGGCACCATCACGGTGACCATGAGCGACGGCTCGATCGTGCCCGCGAAGGTCGTCGGTCTCGACCCCACGGTCGACCTCGCCGTCCTGAAGGTCGACAAGACGGGCCTGACACCCATCCAGTTCGCCGACTCGTCGAAGCTCAACGTGGGTGACACGGCGGTCGCGATCGGTGCTCCGCTCGGACTCTCGAACACGGTCACGGACGGCATCGTCTCGACGCTGAACCGCAGCATCACGGTGCAGTCGTCCGCCGCACCGAGCGACGGGTCGGACCAGGGCAACCAGAACGACAACAACGGCCAGGGGCCCTTCTCGTTCAACAACGGTGACGGCAACGCGCAGAACCAGGCCAGCTCGGTCATCTCGCTGCCCGTCATCCAGACCGACGCGTCCATCAACCCCGGCAACTCGGGCGGTGCGCTGCTCGACTCCGACGGCAAACTGATCGGCCTCAACGTCGCCATCGCCAGCTCGGGCGACTCGCAGGGCAGCATCGGCGTCGGCTTCTCCATCCCGTCGAACCTCGTCCAGCGCGTCGCCAAAGAGATCCAGGCGAACGGGAAGGCCAGCCACGGTCTGCTCGGGGCCAGCGTCGGCGACGCGACCGAGGACACCAAGGCGACGCAGGTCGGCGCCCTCATCAAGGAGATCAGCTCGGGCGGTCCCGCCCAGGCGGCCGGTCTGCGAGCCGGTGACGTCGTCACCGAGTTCAACGGGGTCCCGATCTCGAACAAGACCGACCTGACGGCGCAGGTGCGCTATCTCGCCGGTGGCGCGGAGGCGAAGCTGTCCTACGTCCGGGACGGGAAGGCGGCGACCGCGACGGTCACGCTCGGCACGCTGCCGAACTGACCGGGTCGGTCCACACGGGTCGAGCCGGAGGCAGCAGCCTCCGGCTCGACCCTTCGTCTTGATAGGCTCGACCGGACATCCGGCGGCCCGACTCCGCCGCCCGCTCGCGCCTCCGGGCGCCACCACAGCTCCGAGGCCGCACCCCATGGCAGTTGCCGAGACACCACCGTTCGACGTGGTCCATCCCGGTGTCTCGTACGTCATGCCCGTGCTCAACGAAGAGCGCGACATCCGGTCGGCGGTCGAGAGCCTCATCGCGCAGGACTACGAGGGCCCGTTCGAGGTCATCCTCGCGCTCGGCCCGAGTGTCGATCGCACGAACGAGGTGGTCGCCGAGATGTCGCGCGTCGACCCCCGCATCCGCAGTATCCCGAATCCGGTGGGCTCGACGCCGGCAGGTCTCAATGTCGCGATCCGTGCCTCCTCGCATCCCATCACGGTGCGGGTCGACGCGCACTCCGTCCTCCCGCGCGACTACACGCGACTGGCCGTCGACGCCTTACGTCGCAGTGGCGCCGACAACGTCGGAGGCATCATGCGCGCCGAGGGGCGGACGCCGTTCGAGAAGGCCGTGGCCCGGGCGTACGGCAGTCGCGTCGGCCTCGGCGGGACGCCCCATCACGTCGGAGGCGCGGAGGGCCCCACCGAGACCGCCTACCTCGGCGTGTTCCTGCGTCGCCGCCTGCTCGAGGTCGGTCTCTTCGACGAGGGCGTCAAGCGCGGACAGGACTGGGAGCTGAACCGTCGACTCCGGTTGAGCGGGGGCCTGGTCTGGTTCACGCCCGACCTGGTGGTCATCTACCGACCCCGCCCGAGCCTCCGAAAGCTGGCGCGCCAGTTCGTCGCGACCGGGTTGTGGCGGGGCGAACTGTCCCGCAGGTTCCCGAAGGCGAGCACGCTGCGCTATCTGATCCCTCCGGCGATGGTCGTGGGCGTCCTGCTGGGCGCCGTCCTCGGTCTCGTCGGGGTGGTCGGCGCCGCCGTCGGGTCGCCGGTCGCCTGGCTGCTGCTCGGCTTCGTCGTGCCGGCGGTCTACGCGGTGTTCGTCGTGACCGCCGCGATCGCCGTGCCGCGCGGCGACGGCCTCCGCACCCGCGCCTGGTTTCTCGTAGTGTTGCCTACCATCCACTTCGGCTGGGGGGTCGGCTTCGTGTTCGGCTTCTCGATGCTGACCAAGAACATCACCGAACACACGGGAAGGTAGACCCACCGATGAGCGCGCTTCCCGCCCGCCCCACGTCGATCGCCGAACTCCGCCGGGTGGCCCAGCCCTTCGAGGTGCGGAGCCGCGCGAACGCCGAACACTGGACGGCGTCCCTGTACCTCCGCCGCCTGTCGCCCTATCTCACCTGGCTGCTGCTCAAGACGAGCGTCTCGGCGAACGGCGTCACCGGTCTGATGATCCTGGTGGGTTGGTCGACGGCTCTCGCGCTGCTCGTCCCGGGCATCACCGGCGCCCTCCTCGCCCTCGTCCTGGGGCAGCTGCAGATGCTCGTCGACTGCTGCGACGGCGAGGTCGCGCGTTGGCGCGGGACGAGCTCTCCTGCCGGTGTCTTCCTCGACAAGGTGGGGCACTACACGACCGAGGCGCTCATCCCGATCGCACTCGGCATCCGGGCGGCCGGGTGGCCCTTCGACGCGCCGGCCGACTATCTCTGGACGACCCTCGGGCTCGCCCTGGCACTCGTGATCGTGCTCAACAAGGCGCTGAACGACATGGTGCACGTCGCACGGGCCAACGCGGGTCTCGCCAAGCTGGAGGACAAGCGCGGCGCGGTGACCGACCCCAGCGGGCGTCTGCTCGCCCGTCTCCGTCGCGCCGCGCGCTTCGTGCCCTTCCACCGGCTGTACCACTCGGTGGAGCTCACCATGCTGGCATTCGTCGTGGCGCTGATCGGCCTCGTCGTGGGGGAGCCGATCGCCGACCGTGTGCTCGTGTCGCTCCTCCTGCCGCTGTCGGTGCTGGCGCTCGCCGGTCACTTCGTGGCGATCATGGCGTCCAAGCGGGTGCGCTCCTGACCGCGTCGCCCGCCGCGCCCGCGCCGACCGCCGGGCTGCCCAGGGTGGGGGTGGTCAGTCTCACGCAGGGACGCCGCCCCGACGACCTGGCCGTCGGGCTCGCGTCGCTCCTGGCACAGACCGGCGTGACGCTCGACATCGTCTGCGTCGGCAACGGGGTCGAGCCGTCCGGGTTGCCGAACGGGGTCCGCGCTTTGGCGTTGCCGGACAACGTGGGCATACCGGCGGGGCGCAACCGGGGTGCCGAGGTCGTGTCGGGCGAGTACGTGTTCTTCCTCGACGACGACGCCTCCCTCCCGTCGCCGACCTTCCTGGCCGATGCGATCGCCCTGCTCCGTCGGCAGCCCGACATCGGCCTTCTGCAGCCCCGGGTCGTCGACCCCTCCGGACGCACGTCCCCCCGACGCTGGGTACCGCGTCTGCGCAAGGGCGACGCCGCCGACTCGAGCGACGTGTTCTCCGTCTGGGAGGGTGCGACACTGCTGCCCCGGGACGTCTTCGACCGCTGCGAGGGGTGGGGCGAGCCCTATTTCTATGCGCACGAGGGCATCGAGCTGGCCTGGCGTGTCTGGGCCCAGGCCAGACGCGTCCAGTACGCCGGCGATCTCGTCGCGCATCATCCGGCGATCGACCCGACACGGCACAGCCAGTACTACCGCCTCAACGCCCGCAACCGGGTCTGGCTGGCGAAACGGAACCTCCCCTGGCCGCTCGTCCCCGTCTACGTCGCGTCGTGGACGCTGGTGCAGATGCTCCGCTGGGCACGGCACCCCGACCGTCTGAGGCCGTGGTTCGCAGGCTGGCGCGAGGGGTGGCTCACGTCCCCCGGAGGGCGGCAGCCGATGGGGTGGTCGACCGTCCTGCGGATGTCCAGGGCGGGCCGGGTTCCTGTCCTCTAGGCTTTTCGGGTTCGAGAACACGGAAGGGCGACACATGCCGCTCAAGCGAGATCTGTCCCTGGCCTGGGGCATGGGCCTCCGGGCCCTCAACTCACGACGCAGTCGTCGACGGCTGGACCGTCTCGGGGTCGACCGACGCGCCCCGCGTGACGGCGAGGTGCGAGTCGCGGTCTACTTCGCGGACGGTGCGGTCAACATGTATCAGATCCGGCAGTGGCTCGAGCCGCTGGCCGCCCTGAACGAGACCTACCCCGTCGCCATCATCGCCCGATCGCCCGAGACGATGCTGGCGCTGCTCGAGGAATCGCCCGTCCCGGTGGTCTACGCCCGTCGGGTCGTCGACCTCGAGGAGTTCGTCGAGTCGCAGCCGCTCGCCCTGACGCTCTACGTCAACCAGAACGCCAAGAACTTCCAGATGATGCGCTACGGGCGCATGTGGCACGTCTTCGTCAATCACGGCGAGAGCGACAAGATGTACATGACCACGAACCAGTTCAAGGCGTACGACTACTCGTTCGTCGCGGGGGACGCCGCTCTCGCCCGGCTCCGGTCCAAACTCTGGGACTACGACCTCGAGACCCGGGCCATCCCGATCGGGCGGCCGCAGGCCGACCACTTCGCCGGCACCACGCCGTACGCTCCCGACGATCGCATCGTCGTGTTGTACGCCCCGACGTGGGAGGGCGACCGTGCCTCGGCGGCCTACGGGTCGATCGCGACCCATGGCTCGGCCCTCGTCCAGGCCGTTCTCGCCACGGGCCGCCACCGCCTCATCTACCGCCCGCATCCACGCAGCGGTGTCGTCGACCCCGACTACCGTCGGGCGCACGAGCAGATCGTGGCGGCCGTCGAACGGGCCAACGCGGCCGACCCGTCGGCGCAGCACGTCTATGACCAGGGCCCCTCGCTCGGCTGGCAGCTCGCGGCCGCCGACGTCGCCGTCTCGGATGTCTCGGCGATGGTCTACGACCGTCTCGCCACGGGCCTGCCGCTGATCGTCACCCGGCCCGTGTCACCCGACGCCGACGTCGACGAGTCCGGTTACCTCGGGTCGGCGGAGTGGCTCACAGCCGCCGACGCGGGGCGCATCGTCGATGTCGTCGACCGGGTGCGAGCGGACCCGGAGGCGCGGGCACGTCTCGACCACTGGGTTCACCGTCACTTCGGCGACACGTCACCCGGGGCGGCGACGCGTCGGTTCGAGGAGGCGGTGGCTCGCCTCGTCACCCGGCGGGACGAGTTCGCCGCGGCGGACCCGCTCACCGCCGCGCCTGCCTCCGCCGGGTCCGAGCACGAGGCGGACGCCTCGCGTGGGGCCACGGTCGTGCCCGACGACGAGACCGATCTCTGACCGTCGCCTGGCGCGTCATTGCATTTATGCACCCGTTCTCTATGCGTAGATGTTCTGAAATCTGGAGTTCTTTCACCGGGCCGCGTATTCATGAGGTATGCCTGAACCGTCGTCTGTCGCTGCACGTGTGTTCGGAGAACGCGTCAGGCGAGAGCGCCTTCGGCTGGGGCTGAGCCAAGACGAGGTCGCCCACCTGGCGGGCATGAACGTCTCGAACTACGGCAAGATCGAGCGCGGCGTCGGCAACCCCGTGCTGCACACCATCGTCCGGCTCGCGGTCGTCCTCGGAATAGACCCGGCCGTGCTCGTGACGGGTATGTCGTCGGATGACCTGCCTCCCGTGCTGGAGGCCTTCACCGCGGCGGACTATGTGAAAGAGCGTCGAGCCCGACGCAGCAGCTGAGTCAGAAGCTGAAGCGCCAGAGGTACTCCTCTCGCGACGGGCGGAACCACCGGACGACGGCGATGCCGTTGCGGCTCAGCTCGACGCCGACGATGCTGACGGTGACCGACTCGCCCGGTGCGAGCCGACTCGTCGCGACGGGCACGAGCAGCCCGCTGCCCAGCAGCGTCACCCGAAGCGCGTGCACGGATTCGTCGCTCGTGTTGACGAGTCGGTACAGCCGGGGTGCCCGGCTGCGGTCGATCTCGAACGGAATCGCATAAGCCGTCGTCGTGGTCATGTCCCGACGGTAGGCCCACCGCCCGACAGGGCATCCGATTCGCCTGTGGACGAACGAATCGGTGGAGGACTCATCTCGCGACGAGACCGCCCACCGCGGTCAGGAGCGGGAGTCGCCCGGCATCACGACCACGGTCTCGTCGACGAACGAGACCGGAGGTGCCCCGAACGCCGAGCGGGCGCTCTGGACGACCTTGCGACCGAGGGCGTGGTTGCCCGCGCCGCCGATGACCGCACCGACGCCGAAGGGGAGAGCCCGCCCGACGATCGAGGCCCCCTGCGACGCGGCGAAGCGGCGGACGAACTGCCGACGGATGGTGTCCGTGAGACCCGACATGGCAGCCTTCGGGAGCTTCTGCGTCACGAGATCGCCCCAGAACGCCGTCCGGGCCGGTCCGGTGCCGAGCGCCTCGCCGGCGAACTGGCGGACCAGCACCGTCCCGGGGGCACCGAGCATCATGGTCATGACGAGCGCACGCGCCCGATCGGGGTCGGTGATGGCGATCCCGTGCACCTCGGTCACGGACTGGGCGAAGAGGGCGCTCGTCTCCAGGAATCCGGCGGTCTCGACCCCGGACAGGGCCAAGGAGATGCCCCACCCGATGCCGGGGAGGACCGCGCTGGCACCGACCGCGGCGCCACCTGTCGTGACGGCGGCCAGGTACTCCCGCTCGAGGATGCGGATGAGCTTGTCGGGGCCCGCGTGGGGGTGGCGACGTCGCAGGTGCCGCACGTGCCGCACGACGACGGGACGTTGAGCGGTGAGCAGGGAGTCGAGACGTCGCAACCAGGCGGAGTCGGTGTACTGCACGGGTGCGTTCGTGTCGGGCATTGATCGACCCTACGCCGCGGGGCGGGGAGGATGATCGGAGTTGTACCTCTCGAGTGCCTCGTCCAGGGGGCCGTCGAAGACGAGCGCCCCCTTGCTCAGGTAGAGACCACGAGAGCAGAAACGCTTCAGATCGCGTTCGTTGTGCGAGACCAGGAACAGCGTGCGTCCGTCGGCGAGCATCTCGTCGATGCGTTGGTAGCACTTCTCGCGGAACGACTTGTCACCCACGGCGAGGACCTCGTCCACCAGGATGATGGGCTCGTCGAGGCGCGAGATGACCGCGAACGCGATACGCACCTTCATGCCGCTCGACAGGTGCTTGTAGGGAGTGTCGACGAAGGCGGCGATCTCGGCGAAGTCGATGATCTCGTCGAAGCGCTCGTCGATCTCGCGGCGCGACATGCCGTGCAGGCCGGCGGTCAGGTAGACGTTGTCGCGCACCGACAGGTCGCCCACGAAGCCCCCGGTGATCTCGATGAGCGGGGCGACGCCACCCGACACGGTGAGCGTGCCCTCGTCGGGCAGGATGACCTCCGCGACGAGCTTCAGGAGGGTCGACTTGCCTTGGCCGTTGCGGCCGACGACCCCGATGGCCTCGCCTCGGTGTACGTCGAACGACACGTCGCGGAGTGCCCAGAACTCGCTCGGGCGCGAGCGGCGGCTGCTGCCCGCGAAGAGGTCCTTGAACGACCTGCTGGCGCGTCGATTGCGTCGGAACTGGATGCCGACGCCCTCGACTCGGATGACCGGCTCGCGGTCCGACTCGACCGCGGCGGCCGTCTCGGCTGACGAGGTGCTCATCAGATCTCCTTCAGGACGGCTCGTTCGCACGCACGGAAGACGGCGAGACCGACGCCGAGCAGCAGCACGCACATGCCGGCGCCGATCAGCACCTCGGTCAGATCGAACTGCTCGGGGAAGAACGCGGAACGGTAGAGCCCGAAGATGCCGCTGAGCGGGTTGAAGGCCGCAGCCAGCCGGAAGCCCTCGGGCAGGTTGGTCGTGCCGTAGATGATGGGCGACGCGTAGAACAGGAACCGCAGGGCCAGTTTGGTGGCCCGCTCCAGGTCGCGGAAGAACACGACGAGCGGCGCGACGATCAGACAGACACCCGTCACGAGAACGGCCTGCAACACGATGGCGAGCGGGAAGAACACCACCTGCCACTGCAGATGCCCGTGCATGACGATGACGAACAGCGCCAGGACGGGCAGGCTGAAGAGGAACTCGATGCCCTTCGATGCGACCAGGCGGTTGACCCAGATCGTGCGGGGGATCTTGGTGGAGCGGACGAGTTTGGCCTCCCGCAGGAAGGCCCGCGTGCTGTCCGAGACGGCGCCGTTGAACCACATCCAGGGCAACAGCCCGCTGAGGAGGAAGACGATGTAGGGGTCTTCGCCGACGGAGCGTTTGAAGACCACCTGGAAGACGAAGAAGTAGATCCCGGCCATCACCAGCGGATCGAGAATCGACCAGATGTATCCCAGCGCCGACGTCGAGTACCGGACCTTCAGGTCGCGACTCGTCAGGAGCCACAAGATCTGCCGATAGCGAGCGAACCCCGTGCGACGGGGTCGATCGGTCATGACGAGGCTCACGGATGTCCTTTACGAGTCAGGACACCCGACCGCGTCGGCGCGGAGCGACTCAGACGAACAGGTTCGCGCGCTCCAGGTCTTCTGCGAAATCGACTTCGACCGCGTAGAGGTCGGAGATGTCCACGGGCTCAAAGCGTAGCCCGTTCTGGTCGATCGCCAGTTCGATGCCGCGCTCGAAGTAGTCCTGGTTGTCGACCTTGCCGAGTTGGCGCATCAGGACGGCCTTGTCGCCCTTCGACACGAAGTTGATGCCGACGGCCTCGCCGAGACCGTGCTTGACCTGCTTCGACAGCTCGTCGATGTAGCCCTCGGCGTCGGTCGTGTACTTGACCTCTTCGTCGGACACCTTGCTGGTGTTGACGGTGACGAAGGACTGGTCGTCGCGGACGAGTCGAGCGGCACGCTTCAGCGCCTCGGGGTCGAAGACCACGTCGCCGTTCATCCACAGCACCCCGCTGTTGCCGGTGGCACGGAGTGCGCGGAGCAGGCTCTTCGACGTGTTGGTCTGGTCGTACTGCTCGTTGTAGACGAACGACGCGGAGGGGAAGGCCTCGACGATGTGCTCGAACTTGTACCCCACGACGACGGTGACGCGGACGTCGCTGCCGAATGCCTCTTCGATGTTGTCGAACTGCTGGCGCATGATGGTGCGGCCGTCGCTGAGCTCGGTCAGGGCCTTGGGCAGCGAACGACCGAGGCGGCTGCCGAGTCCGGCGGCCAGGATGACGATCTGGGTGCTCACGTTTTGTCTCCTCACAGGGCGACCCAGGCCGACCGGCCGCGTGAGCAGGGTCAGAGGGTCTTGGGGGCGCCCCGTCGGTCGGATCGCGCCGTCTCTGGCGCGTCTCCGTCTCGAATTCGAGCGGTGTTCACCGCGGAGCCTCGATCTGGACACATCGTTGTGCAGCCTCGACTCTACCCCGAGGCTCCCGTTCGGGGTACGGAATCGTCGAAGGTCGTGTCCGTTTCGTGATAGAGAAACATCTCCCTGAGAGATCGACGTCCGGTGCCGAGACCGCCTGAGCCATTGGTACGGTTGACCGATGGGTCAGGTTGGCGACGAAGACGAGGGTAGGGCGTACCCCGATCACGCGACCGAGGTCCCACACGATCAGAATGACGTTCAGGGGGACGACGTGGACGACGAGCCGGAGGGTACCGACTCGGTGCCGTCGACGACCGCTCCGACAGACGAGGCGGGTGCATCGCGGACGGGGTCCTCGGCGCGCCCTGCCTCCCGGCCCAGCCGGGGTGGTGCCGGGCGCAGACCGTCCACCCGTACGGCGGCCGAGCGGTCCGCTGCCGCGAAGAAGGCCGCGGCGACGCGCGCCGCGAATGCCAGGGCCCGTGCCGAGGCTGCGGCTCGCGAGGCGGAGGCGGCAGCGCAGAGCGCCGTCGAGGCAGCCGAGGACGCCGAGGAGGCGGTGGCTCAGTCCGACGCGTCCGGGTCGGACGACCAGGTGGTCACCGAGCCGCGCGAGGACGAGCCGACGGGCGAGCCCGCCGACGAGCGCGACGACGCCGAGCAGGTATCGAAAGAGGACCCCGAGGTTCCGGCGGAATCCGACGCCCAGGGCGAGCCTGACGTCGAGGACGACGTCGAGGACGACGTCGAGGACGACGTCGAGACCGACGCGGAGCCCGAGACTCAGACTGAGACCGAGCCCGACGTCGAGCTCGAGACCGAGGCGGTCGAGACCGAGCCCGAGGTCGACGACCAGTCCGTCGCCCCGGCGGCCGGCACGGCCCTCGTCGCCAAGCAGGCACCGTCGGCCGACCGCCCCGTCGTGGTGTCGATCACGGGGTTGATGAAGCGCTACGGCAGCACCGTCGCCGTCGAGGGTGTCGACCTCGAGGTGCGTGCGGGCAGCCTGTACGGCATCGTCGGGCCGAACGGCGCCGGCAAGACGACCACCCTGTCCATCGCCACCGGGCTCCTGCGGCCCGATGCCGGTTCCGTGACGGTCCTCGGCGAGGACGTCTGGCAGAACCCCGCCGCGGCGAAGCGCGCGCTCGGCGTCCTGCCCGATCGGCTGCGCCTGTTCGACCGGCTCACGGGTGCACAGCTGCTCTACTACTCGGCGACGCTGCGAGGTCTCGACGGCGCGACGGCTCGCAAGCGCTCGGCCGACCTGGCCACGGCCTTCGGCCTGCACGACGCGCTCGACCGCCTGGTGAGCGACTACTCGGTCGGTATGACCAAGAAGATCGCCCTGGCCGCCGCCATCATCCACTCGCCGCGTGTCCTCGTCCTCGACGAGCCGTTCGAATCGGTCGACCCCGTGTCGGCCGCGACGGTCACCGAGGTGCTGCAGCGGTACGTCAACGGTGGCGGAACGGTGCTGCTGTCGAGTCACAGCATGGATCTGATCGAGCGCATCTGCGACAGCGTCGCAGTCATCGTCGACGGCCACGTCCTGGCGAGCGGCACCGTCGATCAGGTGCGTGCGGGGCGGTCGCTCGAACAGCGATTCATCGAGCTGGCCGGTGGCCGAGCGGTCACGGAGGGCATGGAATGGTTGCAGAGCTTCTCCGACTGAGACTGCAGACACTCGTCAACACGGTTCGCTTCGGGCCCAAACGACTCTTCACCGCGGTCATCGCGCTCCTGCTCGTCCTGGTCGCGTCGCTCGCGGTCGCCGGCATCGTGAGCAGCCTGCGCACCGCACCGCTCTCCGACGTGCGTGCCCTGCTGGTCGGGGGCGGATCGCTGCTGCTCGTCGGCTACCTCGTCGTGCCGTTCGCCACCGTCCGCCCGGCCTGGAGCGACCCGCGACGTCTGGCCCTGCTCGGCGTGCGCGAGTCGCACGCCGCCGTGGGGCTCGCCCTGGGCTCGGTGATCGGCCTCCCGGCCCTCGCCCTGCTCGTGCTGTCGACGGGGTACGTGCGCGCCTGGAACGGCGGCGGGGGAGTCGCCGCCATCGCGGTCGTCTCGGCCATCCTCGCGGGGCTCACCGCGCTCCTCCTCTCGCTCGTCGCCTCCACCGTCAACTCGGTCGTCCTCACCTCGAAGCGGTCCCGCGAGTTCCTGCTCGTGGGCGTCGTGGTCGTGGTGCTGCTCGCGATCCCCCTCGTCATCGACCTCGTCCGTGTCACGATCGCGGGGGCCCGTGGCACCGGTGTGATCGCCGACTCCCTGGCATGGACGCCGCTCGGGGCCGCTCTCGCCCTGCCGGGCCACGTCGCCGCGGGGGAGACGGGCCGGGTCGTGGCCGATCTGATCATCGCCGCGGCCACCCTGGTCGTGCTCTGGTTCGTCTGGCGGGCGCTCGTCTCGCGCGCGTTCATCGACCAGCCGCAGCCCGCCGTGCTGGACGAGCACGACGACCTCGGCTGGTTCGAGTTCGTGCGGGCGTCGCCGGCGGGTGCCGTCGCGGGGCGGAGCCTCACGTACTGGATCCGCGACGCGCGCTACCGAATGTCGCTGGTCATCATCCCGTTCCTGCCGCTGCTCGTGGTGCCGCTCGGCATCGCCGGGGTCAGCTGGCACTGGCTGGCCCTCGCGCCGCTGCCGATCATGTGCCTGATCCTCGGGTTCTTGCCGCACAACGACGTCGCCTACGACAGCACCGCCCTGTGGATGCACGTCGCGTCCAACACGTCCGGTCTGGCCGACCGCGTCGGCCGACTCGCGCCTCCTCTGCTCGTCGGCGTTCCTCTCGTGGTCGCCGGAGCGTTCGTCGCCACCTGGCTGCACGGCGACCCTGACGCCCTGCCGGTGGAGATCGGCGTCTCGGCCGGTCTGCTGCTCTCCGGTCTCGGTCTGTCGAGCGTGATGTCGGCGGCTCTGCCCTATGCCACGGTCAAGCCCCATGACGATCCGTTCCAGCAGCCGCAGTCCAACGGCGCCTCGGCCGGGTGGGCGCAGTCGGTCATGATCGGCGGCGCGCTGCTGGCGACCGTGCCGGCGTTGTGGTTCGGTATCCGCGGGTTGTTCTTCGACGACTCGACGGGCGCCCTGTGGTCGTTGCTGTCGGGTGTCGGCGTCGGCCTCGTGGTGCTCGTCGCGGGTGTCGCCATCGGTGCGCGGGTGTTCTCACGCCGGGCGCCCGAGCTGCTCGCGTTCACCCTGCGCAGCTGACGCTCGGCCGCGCGGCCGGAGCCGGTCCAGGGCGACGTACCATGGACGTCATGACCAACACGGAGACGGGCGGCGGCCTCGACGTCATGGACCGCGAGCTCGAGAAGCTCCTCAACGAGGAGAACATCGACCCGGGAGATCACGAGCGCTTCTCGCACTACGTGAAGAAGGACAAGATCATGGAGTCCGCCTTGAGCGGTAAGCCCGTGAAGGCTCTGTGTGGCAAGAAGTGGACGCCGGGTCGCGACCCCGAGAAGTTCCCGGTCTGCCCGACCTGCAAAGAGATCTACGAAAAGATGAAGGGCGAGTAGCCCGCTGCCCGGGCGTCGACGTTCGTCAGGTGACGCCTCTCTCACGCGTAGACGGTCGGCACGACCGGATCGCCGCGGCCGAGTCGGAAGGCATCGGCCGGTAGTTCTGACATTGCCTCCTGGCGGTGATCGCGGGCACGTTTCGTGCCCTCGGCCCCCAGGTAGGAGGGGTCGATCTCGCCGTCCGTGACGAGGGGGACGAGCAAGGGCCTCTCGCCCGCCCGGGTCTCGGTCGAACCCACGCGGATCAGCTCCGTCGTCGCGATGCCGCCGTCGAGCACGCGCACGGCGTGCTTGCGGCCGCCCACCGTCGCCTTCTCGGCCGACTTCTTGGCCACCGACACCCAGCCGCCGTCGTCGCCCCGACGGGCGACGAGCTTGAACACCATGCCGGCGGCGGGGTGACCCGAGCCCGAGACGACCGAGGTCCCGACACCGAAACTGTCCACCGGTGCCGCGCGGAGGGCCGCGATCGTGAACTCGTCGAGGTCGTTCGTCACCGTGATCCGGGTGCCGGTGGCGCCGAGCGAGTCGAGCTGGCGCCGTACCTGACCGACGAGCGACGGCAGGTCGCCGCTGTCGATACGCACGGCGCCGAGGCCTGTCCCGGCGACCCGGACGGCCGTCTCGACGGCGGTCGGGATGTCGTACGTGTCGATCAACAGCGTCGTGCCCGGCCCCAGGGTGTCGACCTGCGCCCGGAAGGCCTGCTCCTCGCTGTCGTGCAACAGGGTGAACGCGTGGGCTGCGGTCCCCATGGTCGGGATGCCCCAGGTGCGCCCTGCTTCCAGGTTGCTCGTGGCTCCGAAGCCCGCGATGTACGCGGCGCGCGCGGCCGCGACCGCACTCCGTTCACCCGTCCGACGCGAGCCCATCTCGGCCAGCGGGCGACCGTCGGCGGCCGACACCATGCGGGCCGCGGCACTGGCCACGGCCGAATCGTAGTTGAAGACGCTGAGCGCGAGCGTCTCGAGCAGCACGGCCTCCGCGAAGGACGCCTCGATGACGAGCAGTGGCGAGTTGGGCAGGTACACCTCGCCCTCGCGGTAGCCCCAGATGGACCCCGAGAAGCGGTAGTCGGCGAGCCAGTCGACGGTGGTGCCGTCGACGATGCGGTTGTCGCGCAACCAGGCCAACTCGGCCTCGCCGAAGCGGAAGTCGGCGAGCTGCTGCAAGAACCGGCCCGTGCCGGCGACGACACCGTAGCGGCGTCCCTCGGGCAGGCGTCGGGCGAAGACCTCGAACACGCTGTCGCGGTGGGCGGTGCCGGATCTCAGGGCCGCTTCGACCATGGTGATCTCGTAGCGGTCGGTCAGGAGTGCGCTGGTCACGGGTCCACCCTAGGCGTGCCCGGTAGACTGGCGCACCGTGACGGACGCACCCATCGGAGTCTTCGACAGCGGGGTCGGGGGGCTCACGGTGTCGCGGGCCATCATCGACCAGCTGCCTCGCGAGTCGATCCTGTACGTCGGTGACACCGCCCACTCGCCCTACGGGCCGAAGCCCATCGCACAGGTGCGCGAGTACGCGCTGGCCGTGATGGACGACCTCGTCGCCCAGGGGGTCAAGCTGCTCGTGATCGCCTGCAACACGGCTTCGGCCGCCGTCCTCCGCGATGCGCGCGAGCGATACACGCTCGGCAGCGGCATCCCGGTCGTCGAGGTCATCCAGCCCGCCGTCCGCGCGGCCGTGAAGCAGACACGGACCCGGCGCGTCGGCGTGATCGGCACGGAGGGCACGGTCAACTCGCGGGCCTACGAAGACGCCTTCGCCGCCGCCTCCGACCTCGAGCTGATCACGCAGGCCTGCCCGCGCTTCGTCGAGTTCGTCGAGGCCGGCGACACGAGCAGCCCCGAGCTGCGCCAGATCGCCGAGGATTATCTGGCGCCGCTCCGCGAGGCCCGCGTCGACACCCTCGTGCTCGGCTGCACGCACTACCCGCTCCTCTCGGCCGCGATCCAGTACGTCATGGGTGACGACGTCCGTCTCGTCTCGAGCGCCGAGGAGACGGCCAACGACGTCTACCGGACCCTGGTCAGTCACGGCCTCCAGCGCACCGCCTCCTCGGCCCCGACCTACGACTTCGAGGCGACGAGCGAAGACCAGGACTCCTTCCTCCGCTTGGCCAAGCGATTCCTGGGGCCCGAGGTCTCGCGCGTCAGCCACCTCGAGACCGGCACCATCGAACTCCCGATCCGTCACGCCACGCCCCGCGCGTAGCGACCACCGCCTCCCACTCCGACACCAGAGGACACGCCATGACCGACACCACGACCACCCCGCGCGCCGACGGCCGCACCGCCGACCAGCTCCGCACCGTCACCATCGAGAAGGGCTGGAGCACCCAGGCCGAGGGCAGCGCGCTCGTCTCGTTCGGCAACACCAAGGTGCTCTGCACCGCATCGTTCACGAACGGCGTGCCCCGCTGGCTGACCGGCAAGGGCAAGGGCTGGGTCACGGCCGAGTACTCGATGCTGCCCCGTTCGACCAACTCGCGTATGGACCGCGAGAGCGTCAAGGGCAAGATCGGCGGCCGAACGCACGAGATCTCCCGCCTCATCGGTCGCAGCCTCCGGGCGGTCGTCGACACCAAGGCCCTCGGCGAGAACACGATCGTGCTCGACTGCGACGTGCTGCAGGCCGACGGAGGCACGCGTACCGCCGCCATCACGGGCGCCTACGTCGCGCTCGCCGAGGCGATCGAATGGGGCCGCGAGAAGAAGTTCATCGGCCAGAAGGCGACGCCTCTGCGCGACAGCGTCTCGGCCGTGTCGGTCGGCATCATCGACGGTGTGCCGATGCTCGACCTCGCCTACGTCGAGGACGTCCGTGCCGAGACCGACATGAACGTCGTCGTCACGGGCAGCGGGTCGTTCGTCGAGGTGCAGGGCACGGCCGAGGGGGCGCCGTTCGACCGCGCCGAGCTCGACTCCCTGCTCGACCTCGCCCTCGGCGGTGCCGTCGACCTGTCGGCGATCCAGCGCGAGGTCCTCGGACGATGACCGACGGGGTCGCGGTGCGCGTCGTCATCGCCACGCACAACCAGGGCAAGATCGCCGAGCTGCGGAGAATTCTGGCCGAGACGGCACCCGACGTCGAGCTCGTGGCCTACGACGGCCCCGAGCCGGTCGAGGACGGCGACTCGTTCGCCGCCAACGCGCTGATCAAGGCACGCGCGGCCGCGGCCTACACCGGGCTCCCCGCCCTCGCCGACGACAGCGGTATCTCGGTGGATGCCCTCGGCGGTGCACCGGGCATCCATTCGGCCCGCTACGCAGGCACCCGCGACGACGACGACAACATCGATCTGCTCCTGAAGAACCTCGAGGGCGTGACCGACCGTCGGGCGCACTTCTCCTGCGCCGCCGCGCTCGTCGTCCCCCCGCCCGTGGGCGCCGTGGGCCCCGACGGGCCGCCCGAGGCCGCCGAAGACGCCGAGTTCGTCGAGTACGGCGAGTGGCAGGGCGACATCCTGGAGGCGCGGGTCGGCACGGGCGGGCACGGTTACGACCCGGTCTTCCGTCCCGAGGGCGGCTCCCGCAGCTCGGCCGAGCTGTCGCCCGACGAGAAGAACGCGGTCAGCCACCGCTCGCGGGCCTTCCGCGCGATCGCACCGCGGGTGGCGGCGCTCGGGCGCTGACCGCGCTAGAGCTGTGTCGGCGCGGTCGTCGTGTCGGTCTGCTCGGCCTTCTTGGCCTGGTGCACGCCGTGCAGGTAGTGGATCACGATCGGGATGACGGTGGCGAGCACGGCGCCGAGCAGGATGAGGTCGATGTAGCTGCTGACGAAGCGCGCGACCGGCGGGATGTGGCCGATGCCGAACCCGGCGAGCGTGACTCCGGCGCCCCAGACGAACGCGCCGATCGCGTTGAACAGCGAGTAGCGGCGGTAGCTCATGTGACCGACACCGGCCATGATCGGCGCGAAGGTGCGCACGACCGGCACGAACCGGGCGATGATCACGGCCATCGGCCCGAAGCGCTCGAAGAACGCGTTGGTGCGCTTCACGTTGGCGACGCTGAACAGCCCGCTCTCCTTGCGCTCGAAGATACGAGGCCCCACCTTGTGGCCGATCAGATAGCCGACCTCGCCCCCGGCGAAGGCCGCGATGCCGATCAGGATCGCGATCAGCCAGATGGGCAACCCGAGCGCACCCGGGTTCGTCGCGGCGAGGATGCCCGTGATGATCAACAGGGTGTCGCCGGGGAAGAGAAAGCCGACGAGCAGCCCGGTCTCGGCGAAGACGAGCAGGCAGACGCCGAGCACGGCCCAGGGGCCGAACGCCCCGAGGAGGAACTGGGGGTCCAGCCAAGAGATGGTGGCCAGGGGCAGCATGTCGTTCTCCGGTCGTCGGTCACTCGGCGCGGGTGCCGACGTCGTCCAGGGGCCTTTCGGCCCGCTGACAGGTGATGGGTCTCAGAGTAATCGACCCGAACCCTGCGCCGACCCGTGCATCTGCCGATAGCGGCACGGCAGGGAGCGGCTGGTTACACTCGTCTCTGCCGCGGGAGTGGTGAAATTGGCAGACACGCAGGATTTAGGTTCCTGTGCTTTCGAGCGTGAGGGTTCAAGTCCCTTCTCCCGCACGAGACGGAGCCACGGGCTCCCGGCCTCGACGTGGACGTCGCGTGTGCGGTGCATAGCGCGGCACGTAGCGGAGCAGGATGCCCGCGCCGATCAGCCCCAGCACGCCCATGACGCCACTCGCGAGGGCGATCGAGGCGAGGGCGCTGACCGCCGAGATCAACAGCGGGGCCGCCGCGCTGCCCGCGTCTCCCGTGAAGCGCCACGCGCCGAGGAAGGGCGCGGGGTTCGATGGTTCGGCCAGGTCGGCGCCGAGCGTCATGAGGATGCCGCTGCCCACGCCGTTGGCCAGGGACATGACCATCGCCACCCCGACGAACCAGCCCACCCGGGCATCGAGATCGTGGGTCAGAGAGAGCGCCAGGTACGAGAGGCCGAGACCGATCATGCAGGGCAGGGCGCTCCACAGGCGGCCGAACCGGTCCATGATCTGACCGCTCGTGTAGAACAACGCGAAGTCGATCGCGCCGGCCAGGCCGATCACGAGCGCGGTCTCGGACGCGCCGAGCCCGATGCTCACGGCCCAGAGCGGCAGCATGACCTGGCGCCCGGCCCGCATCGCCCCGATCAGGGCGGCGCCGCTGCCGAGCTTGACCAGCACGCCGCGGTACGACCACAGCGTGTGGAACAAGCCGTGCGCCTCGGCGGCGACCAGCGTGGCCCCCTCGGTCCCGACGGGTTCGGCGGCGGTTCCGGGTTGGGCGTCGGTGCCGGCGCTGGCGACGGCGGCCGACGGGTCGCGCACGAGGAGCAGCGTGATGGCGGCGCCGAGGCAGCCGGCGACGTGCAACCAGAACGCCGACTGCACCGATCCGGTGAGGTGGATGAGACCGGCCGACAACAGCGGCCCCACGAAGTAGCCGAGACGGAACACGCCGCCGAGGCTCGACAGGGCACGCGCCCGGATCTCCGGAGGCACGTAGCTGGTCATGAAGGCATGTCGCGCGAGCGCGAACACGGCCGTCGAGAGGCCGATCGCGAAGACGCCGACCGACAGGACGATCGGGTTCGGCGCGAGGACGCAGGTGATGAGGCCGGCGATGCTGAACAACGCCGCCGAGATCATCGCCGTGCGCTCGCCGATGCGGGACACCAGCCAGCCGCTCGGGATGTCTCCGATGAGTTCGCCGACGAGGATGAGCGCGGCGACGAAACCGGCGAAGGGGAGCGAGGCCCCCAACGACGTGGCGACGACCGGGATGATCGGGATGATCGCCCCCTCGCCGAGGGCGAACAAAGTGGCGGGGAGGAAGGCGGCCAGGGCGACGGACCGCAGGCTGAAGGCGGGAGCGGTCGAGGTCATGGCTCGATGAGCCTACGCCGGGCCGCGCCTACACTGGAGGGATGAAGGTTCTGGCGGCGATGAGCGGTGGTGTCGACTCGGCGGTTGCGGCGGCTCGCGCCGTCGAAGCGGGTCACGACGTGGTGGGCGTCCATCTGGCACTGAGCCGCATGCCCGGCACGCTGCGCACCGGCAGCCGGGGCTGCTGCACCATCGAGGACAGCATGGACGCGCAGCGCGCCGCGAACATGATCGGCATCCCCTACTACGTCTGGGACTTCTCCGAGCGCTTCAAACTCGACGTGGTCGACGACTTCGTCGCCGAGTACACCGCCGGCCGCACCCCGAACCCCTGTATGCGCTGCAACGAGCGCATCAAGTTCGCCGCGCTGCTCGAGAAGGCGCTGGCGCTCGGCTTCGACGCCGTGTGCACGGGGCACTACGCGACCATCGTCACCGACGACCAGGGCAACAAAGAGTTGCACCGCGCCTCCGCGTGGGCAAAGGACCAGAGCTACGTGCTCGGCGTGCTGACGGCCGAGCAGCTGGCGCACTCCATGTTCCCGCTCGGGGCGACGCCGTCCAAGGCCGAGGTCCGTGCCGAGGCGGCGGAGCGCGGCTTCAGCGTCGCGTCGAAGCCCGACAGCCACGACATCTGCTTCATCCCCGATGGCGACACCCGCGGCTGGCTCGCCGAGCGGGTCGGCGCCGAGACGGGCGAGATCCTCGACCGCTCCGGGTCGGTGATCGGCTCGCACGAGGGCGCCCACGCGTTCACCGTCGGCCAGCGCAAGGGGCTCAACATCGGGTTCCCCGCCGACGACGGCAAGCCCCGCTTCGTACTCGAGGTGCGCCCGGTCGACAACACGGTCGTGGTCGGCCCGAAGGAGGCGCTCGACATCGCCCAGATCGCGGGCTCCTCGTTCACGTGGGCCGGTCTCGCACCGGCCGACCCCGCGACCCCGTTCGAGTGCGACGTGCAGATCCGTGCGCACGCCGACCCCGTCCCGGCCATCGCGCGGGTGTCGGTGGTCGAGGGTAAGACTGAACTCGTGATCACACCCCACGAGCCGTTGAACGGCGTCGCCCCCGGGCAGACCGCCGTCGTCTACGTCGGCACACGCGTCCTCGGCCAGTGCACCATCGACCGCACGATCAGCGCCGTCCCGGTGCCGGCCGCGGCGGTCTCCACCCCCGCGTAGGCAGCGACATGACCGACAGTGCCGTCCCGGCCGAGCTGAGCTCGGCACGAGACGAGGCCGAGGCGCTCACGTCGCGCATCCTCGAGCTGCGCGATCAGTACTACGAGGGCAACGCCTCGACCGTGTCCGACGGCGACTACGACGCGATGGTCCACCGCCTCGACGCCCTCGAGCGGCAGCACCCCGAGCTGCAGAAGCCCGACAGCCCCACCCAGACGGTCGGCGGTCGTGCCGAGACGACGCAGTTCGCCCCGGTCGAGCACGCCGAGCGCATGCTCAGTCTCGACAACGTCTTCAGCGCGGAGGAGCTCGCCGAGTGGGCGGGCAAGGTGCAGCGCGACGCGGGGTCCGAGCGGGTCCGGTTCTTGACCGAGCTGAAGATCGACGGCCTGGCCATCAACCTGCGGTACGAGAACGGTCTGCTCGTCACGGCGGCGACGCGCGGCGACGGTGTCGTCGGCGAGGACGTGACCGGCAACGTCCTCACGATGGGTACCATCCCCGAGCGCCTCTCGGGCACCGGTCACCCGCCGATCGTCGAGGTCCGCGGCGAGATCTTCTTCCCCGTCGCCGAATTCGACGCGTTGAACGCCCAGCAGCGCGAGGCGGTCGAGCGCGTGTTCGCCAACCCGCGCAACGCGGCGGCCGGCTCGCTCCGGCAGAAAGAAGAGGGCAAGAGCCCGGAGAAGAAGGCGCTGATGGTCGCGCGCCTGAAGCGTCTCCGCATGCTCGTGCACGGCATCGGAGCATGGCCCGTCCGCGAGCTCGAGCGTGACACCGACGTCCGGTCGCAGTCCGAGATCTACGGTCTGCTCGGCTCCTGGGGGTTGCCGATCTCGACGCACTTCGAGGTCTTCGACGCGATCGACGACGTGCAGGCGTTCATCACCCGGTACGGGGAACGTCGCGCGAGTGTCGAGCACCAGATCGACGGCATCGTCATCAAGGTCGACGACCTCGGGCTGCACGAAGAGCTCGGCGCCACGAGTCGGGCCCCGCGTTGGGCGACCGCGTTCAAGTACCCGCCCGAAGAGGTCAACACCACGCTGCTCGACATCGTGGTGAGCGTGGGCCGCACCGGCCGCGCGACACCGTTCGCCGTCATGGAGAAGGTCGAGGTCGCCGGCAGCGAGGTGCGTCAGGCGACCCTGCACAACCAACAGGTCGTCAAGGCCAAGGGCGTCCTGATCGGCGACACCGTCGTTCTGCGGAAGGCGGGCGACGTCATCCCCGAGGTGCTCGGGCCCGTCGTCGAGCTCCGCGACGGCAGCGAGCGCGAGTTCGTCATGCCGACGAACTGCCCCGAGTGCGGCACCGAGCTCGCACCCGCCAAAGAGGGCGACATCGACCTCCGGTGCCCGAACGCCAAGAGCTGCCCCGCCCAGGTCCGCGGCCGGGTCGAGCACATCGCGTCGCGAGGCTCGCTCGACGTCGAGGGTCTCGGCGAGGTCGCCGCCGCCGCGCTGACGCAGCCCGTCTACCCCGAGCAGCCGCCGCTCGCGACCGAGGCGGGTCTGTTCGACCTCACGGTGGCCGATCTCTTCCCGATCCGCGTGATCGTGCGCGACTCCGAGACGGGTATGCCGAAGCTCACCGACGACGGAGCGCCGAAAGAGGTGTCGCCGTTCCAGCGCCGTCGCGCGAAACGCGACGGCGACCTCGACCCCGAGGCGACCGAGTTCTCGGGAGACGTCGCGAGTGTGCCGTCGAAGACGGCCCTCGAGGTCATCTCGAACCTCGACAAGGCGAAGACGAGCCCGCTCTGGCGCATCCTCGTCGGCCTCAGCATCCGGCACGTCGGGCCGGTCGCCGCCCGGGCTCTCGCGAACCACTTCGGCTCGCTCGACGCGATCCGCTCGGCGTCCCGCGACGACCTCGCCGCCGTCGACGGCGTGGGAGGCATCATCGCCGACGCGCTGCTCGCCTGGTTCGACGTCGACTGGCACGTCGAGATCATCGACCGCTGGACGGCCGCCGGCGTGCAGTTCACGACACCCGGGCATCCGGGGCCGGGTGCCGCCGAGGCCGCCGGGGGAGTCCTCGCGGGGCTCACCGTGGTCGCGACCGGCAGCCTCGAGGGGTTCACCCGCGAGGGCGCCCAACAGGCGATCCTCGCGGCGGGCGGCAAGGCCGGCAACAGCGTCAGCAAGAAGACCGACTACGTCGCCGCCGGTCCCGGTGCGGGCTCGAAACTCACGAAGGCCGAGCAACTCGGGGTACGGATCATCGATGCAGCCGAATTCGCACTGCTCGTCACCGAGGGTCCGCAAGCGTTGGATGACCCCAGTGTGGGGGGTACCGAACCGCGGGAGTCCTGAGTTTCCTGGCCTGCACGGGGTCGTGCCTCTTACTATGTGAGCACGTACCGTCCCCGGCTGTAGGGCGCTCGGGGTACAGGTGCGTACGAGGGGACTAACCCGACGTGCTGTTCCTCGCCGCCGCCGTGCTTTCTGCCTCGGTCCACCTCCTGGGAGTGGCCGGGGCCCCAGCCGTACCCGCAGAGCCGGTTTTCACGTCCGTCACATCCCCGGCGGAGTCGTCGGTCGTGACCGCCGCCGCCGTCCGCGCCCCGGCCACGACGGAGTCTCCCCGCGCGGAGTCGAGCCCGAACCGGGTCACGGACCTCGGCGATTGCCGGCACTGGGACTCGGCCGCCTTCTCGGCCGAGTCGTGCCTCGACCAGCTGGCCCGCGCCTCCTCCGATCGTGTCGAGGCCTTCGCCGGATCGCTCGATGCGGACGGCGACGACGCGTCCGCGCTCTGCGACGCCCTCACCGACGAGGGTGATGCGGCCGACGCCGCGTCGTGGTGGGCCTCCCTGGACGAGCTCCGTCGGGTCGAGCTCGTCACCGATCTGCCGGGCGTCATCGGCAACATCGAGGGTGTGCCGTATGCGGTCCGCGACGGCGCCAACCGGATCTTCCTCGCGACGGCGACCGACGACCTCCGCGACCGGATCGCGACGGGGCGCGACGGGGCGCAGGGTGACGACACCAGTCGACTCGCCATGCTCGACCAGGTGCAGGCGGCACTCGGCGATCGGACGACGGGGGACGCCGCGCGGCATCTCGTGGCGCTCGACACCGTGATGCCGGGGCGGGCAGCCATCAGCGTGGGCGATCTCGACACCGCGGACGACGTCAACGTGCTCGTTCCGGGCATGCTCTTCGCGGTGACGGGCCAGATGGTCGACTGGACGAGTACGGCGGGTTCGCTGTACGACGAACAGCAGCGGTTCGTCGTCGGCCTGTCGGTCGATCGCGGCAGCCGTCTCGCCACGACGGCGACGGTGGCGTGGATGGGCTACCGGACACCCGACCTGATGAACTTCTTCACCCTCGATCTCGCGCACCGGGGGGCCGTGCGGCTCGAGCACGCGGTGCTCGGGCTCGACGCGGTCCGGGCGACCCACCCGGCCCGGGTCACCGTGATGGCGCATTCGTACGGGTCGACGACGGCCACCATCGCTCTCTCCTCCGGTCGCATCACCGTCGACTCCCTCGTGCTGCTGGGGTCGCCCGGCTCCATCACCGCCGACGCGGCCGATCTCTCGGTGCGCGGGCACGACGTCTACGCGGCCGCCGGCAGCTTCGACCCGGTCGCGGGCAGCGGCTTCTTCGGCGTCGACCCGGGTTCCGCAGCCTTCGGAGCCGTCCTGCTGCACACCGGGGGAGGCCGCGACACCCTGACCGGGCAGGCCCTGGGCGCCGCCCTGGGGCACAACGACTACTTCAGACCCGGCACGGAGTCGATGAAGAACCTCGCCCTCATCGGCCTCGGGCGGGGCGACCTCGTTGACGACGACCAGCGCACCCCGGGTGACCACGGGCCGGAGGCGCCGAGCCTCGCCCTCGTCCGGCCGCAAGACCTTTACCTGGCCGACTGAGCCTCACCCGGCCGGGGTGAGCGCCGTCTGCGCGACCAGCGCCTCGGCGACGTCCGTGCGCGAGTAGAGCACGCTGCGTCCGACCCGGTGCGACGTCAGCAGCCCCGCGGCGCGGAGGGCGCGCAGGTGCTGGCCCACGGCCGATGCCGTCACGCCGATCGAGAGGGCGAGTGCCGTCGTCGAGGACGGCTCGTCGAGGGCGAGCAGGAGGCGCGTGCGGGCTTCTCCGAAGACGGTCGACAGCGCGCGCGGCGCGACGGGTGCCGCGCGCTGCCACAGGGCCCCGACGCCGCGGCACGGATACATGATCGTGGGAGGCGCGTCGTCCTCGATCGGGACCGAGCCTCCCCGGGTGAAGAACGACGGGACGAGGGTCAGGCCCGACCCTCGGGTCTCGACCCGGCGTTCGGGTGACGCCGCGGCGAGCCGGATCGACACGACGGAGCCTCGCAGGCGCACCTTCTCGCTGAGACCCGCGAACATGCCGGCCAGGCCCGCGTTCGAGATCTCCCGGGCACGGAAGACGATGTCGGCCTCGAGCCGGGCCCGCATGAGCGGCCAGAACGGCTCGAAGCACAGACGCCAGTAGGTGGAGAGCGCCTCGACGACCCGGTCTCGGGCGGCACGCGGGTCGCCGGCCAGCGCCGGGGGCGGCGTGCCGCCGTGCAGTGCCGCGATATCGCGCGCGACGACCGTCGGGTCGAGCCGCGCGACGGCGGCGAGCTCGTCGGCGATGTCGACGAGGGGCGATGCGGGCGACGGGGTGAGGAAGTCGAGCGTCCAGAGGCGCCCGTCGACGCAGGCGCGCAGGGCGTCGTCGTCGAGGAGGCCGCGCACGGAGTCGACGTGCCGCAACCAGGGCAGATGGAAGGGGAACCGGCCCGGGTCGTCGAACGAGCGCAGGCTGAGCGTCATCTCGGTCAGCGGGCTGATGCCGAACCGCACGTACGAGAGGTCGGTCCCGTCGAGGACGTAGCGCAGCACCATGAAGCCCCACGCTACATCTCTGGTACCGGCGCGGCGATCCCGGCAGAGTCGGTCCGTGACGACGACCTCGCTGATGACCCGAACCGTGCACCGTCTCCGCGGCGGCGACCCTGTCCTCCGCGGGTTGCTCGTGGCGACGCTCGTCAGCACCGTCGGCCGCGGCATGTTCTTCACGCTCTCGGTGATCTTCTTCACCCGGGTCGTCGGGCTGTCGGCGCTGTCCGTGGGGGCCGGGCTGACGGCGGCCGGGGCCGTGGGCGTCGTGGCCTCGTTCGCCGGCGGCTACCTGGCCGACGCGTTCGGTGCCAAGCGGCTCATGATCGTCGGCACGGCGGTGATGGGTGCGGGGCTCGTCGGTTACGCGTTCGTCGGCGGCCTCGTCTGGTACGTCGTCGTGGCCTGCATCGTGGTGGGCAGTCAGAACGCCGCCTCCTCGGCCCGATCGGCGCTGCTGGCGCGGGCCTTCGAGGGGCCGAAGCGTGTCGGAGCCCGGGCGAGCATGCGCGTCGTCACGAACATCGGCATCGGACTCGGCACGGCCGTCGCGGGTGTCGCGCTCGTCATCGACGACGAGTCGTTCTATCGGGGCGCCCTCGTCGTCGGCGGTGTCACCTATCTGGCGAGCCTCGTCTGGCTCGTCCGACTGCCCTACGTCGACCCCGCCACGGCGCCGCGCGTCGTCGGCGAGAGGGCTCCGGGGCGGTCTCCGCTGCGCGATCGCCGCTACCTCGCGATCACCGTCCTCGGCGCGGTGACGACGATGCAGTTCGGGCTCTTCGAAGTCGGTGTGCCCGTGTGGGTCTCGCAGCACACGGCGGCGCCGACGGCGATCGTGTCGGTGCTGCTGTTGATGAACACGGCGATCGT
Source organism: Frigoribacterium sp. 2-23 (assembly GCF_049601585.1). Classification (GTDB taxonomy): domain Bacteria; phylum Actinomycetota; class Actinomycetes; order Actinomycetales; family Microbacteriaceae; genus Frigoribacterium. The sequence continues at coordinate 973,043 of NZ_CP187126.1, forward strand.
GATCGCCCTGCAGATCCCGTTGTCGCGGGGGACTCGCGACGTCGGAGGCGCGGGTCGGGCGAGTCTCGTCGGCGGCGCCTTGATGGTGGTCGCCTGTGCCCTCTGGGCCGCCGCCGCGATCGGCCAGCCCGTCATCGCCGTCGTCGTACTGCTCGCGGCCGCCGCCTCCCACTCGTTGGCCGAGGTGTATCTCGCCGCCGGTGGCTGGGGTCTCGGCTTCGAGCTCGCCGACCCCGAGCGGGCGGGTGCGTACCAGGGCGTCTACGGAACCGGCGCCGCGATCGGGGCGATGCTCGCCCCCGTCGTCGTCACCCAGACGGCCATCGGGTTGGGTAGCCCTGGATGGGTGCTGCTCGCCTCGATGTTCTTCGCGGCCGCCCTCGGGCTGTGGATCGTCGCACGCCGGGCCTCCCGTGTCGGTGCGGCCCCGTAGAATCGAGCGACACCCCAGCCGAACACGTGACGGAGCCGCATGTCTGAAATCACGCGCGAGCAGGTGGAGCACCTCGCAGGTCTCGCCCGTATCGCCCTCACCCCCGACGAGATCGACAAGATGACCGGCGAGCTCGGCGCCATCGTGGACAACGTCGCCAAGGTGTCCGAGGTCGCGACGGCCGACGTCCCCGCGACCAGCCACCCGATCCCGCTCGAGAACGTGTTCCGTCCCGACGTCGTCGGCGAGACGCTGACGGCCGAGCAGGCGCTCTCGGGCGCCCCCGACCACGACGGGTCGCGATTCAAGGTCAGCGCGATCCTGGGAGAAGAGCAGTAGCCATGACAGACGCAGCACTCATCCGTCTCACGGCGGCCGAACTCGGCGACAAGCTCGCCGCGGGCGACGTGTCCGCCGTCGAGGTCGCCAAGGCTCACCTCGATCGCATCGAGGCCGTCGACGGCGACGTCCACGCCTTCCTGTACATCAGCGACACCGCCCTCGACGCGGCGGCCGCGATCGACCGACGCCGCGCCTCCGGCGAATCCCTCGGGGCGCTGGCCGGTGTGCCCATCGCCGTGAAAGACGTGCTCTGCACGCTCGACATGCCGTCGACGTCGGGCAGCAAGATCCTCGAGGGCTGGGTGCCGCCGTACGACGCCACCGTCGTCTCGCGCCTCCGCGCCGCCGACCTCGTGCTGCTCGGCAAGACGAACATGGACGAGTTCGCCATGGGCTCGTCCACCGAGTTCTCGGCCTACGGCCCGACCCACAACCCGTGGGACCTCGACCGCATCCCCGGCGGCTCGGGCGGCGGCTCGGCCGCAGCTGTCGCCGCGTTCGAGGCGCCCCTCGCCCTCGGCAGCGACACGGGCGGCTCGATCCGTCAGCCCGGCGCCGTCACCGGCACGGTCGGCGTCAAGCCGACGTACGGCGGCGTCAGCCGCTACGGAGCCATCGCACTCGCGAGCTCGCTCGACCAGGTCGGCCCCGTCAGCCGCACCGTGCTCGACTCCGCGCTGCTGCACGACGTCATCAAGGGGCACGACCCTCGCGACTCGACCTCGCTGCGCGACGAGTGGCCCTCGTTCGCCGAGGCGGCTCGCTCCGGGCTCGCCGGGGGAGCCCTGCAGGGCGTCCGCGTCGGTGTCGTGCGCGAGCTCAACGGCGAGGGGTTCCAGGCCGGCGTCAAGGCGCGGTTCGCCGAGGCCCTCGAACTGATGGCTAACGCTGGTGCCGAGATCGTCGAGATCGACGCGCCGAGCTTCGAGTACGCGATCAGCGCCTACTACCTCATCCTGCCGGCCGAGGCGTCGAGCAACCTGGCCAAGTTCGACTCCGTCCGCTTCGGTCTGCGCGTGCAGCCCGAGGGTGGCGGAACGGTCGAAGACGTGATGGCCGCGACCCGCGAGGCCGGTTTCGGCCCCGAGGTGAAGCGACGCATCATCCTCGGCACATACGCGCTCAGCGCGGGGTACTACGACGCGTACTACGGCAGCGCGCAAAAGGTGCGCACGCTCGTGCAGCGCGACTTCGCGAAGGCGTTCGACCAGGTCGACGTCCTCGTCTCGCCGTCCGCGCCGACCACGGCCTTCCGCTTCGGCGAGAAGCTCGACGACCCGCTGTCGATGTACCTCAACGACCTCACCACCATTCCGGCCAACCTCGCCGGCATCCCGGGTATCTCGGTCCCGATGGGGCTCGCCGCCGAAGACGGCCTGCCGACGGGGCTGCAGTTGATGGCCCCGGCCCGCGCCGACGCCCGCCTCTACACCTACGGTGCCGCGGTCGAGCAGCTGCTCGAGCAGAGCTGGGGTCACACCCTCATCTCGCGCGCCCCCGACCTCAGCACCACCGAACAGACCGCCGCGACCGAGGGAGTCATCTGATGGCCCGCGCAGACCTGATGGACTACGACGAGGCCCTCGAGCGTTTCGAGGTCGTGCTCGGCTTCGAGGTCCACGTCGAACTCGCCACCAAGACCAAGATGTTCTCCGACGCCCCGAACTTCTTCGGCGGCGCCCCGAACACGAACGTCACCCCGGTCGACCTCGGTCTGCCCGGGTCGCTGCCCGTCGTCAACGAGCAGGCCGTGAAGTACTCGATCAGCCTCGGGCTCGCGCTCGGCTGCTCGATCGCCGAGAGCTCGCGGTTCGCTCGGAAGAACTACTTCTACCCCGACAACCCCAAGAACTACCAGGTCAGCCAGTTCGACGAGCCGATCGCGTTCGAGGGCGAGGTCGAGGTCGAACTGCCCGACGGCACCGTGTTCCTCGTCCCGATCGAGCGCGCCCACATGGAGGAGGACGCGGGCAAGCTGACCCATGTCGGGGGCTCGACCGGGCGTATCCAGGGCGCCGAGTACTCGCTCGTCGACTACAACCGCGCGGGTATCCCGCTCGTCGAGATCGTGACGAAGCCCATCATCGGCGCGGGCGCCCTCGGGCCCGAGCTCGGCGCGGCCTACGTCTCGACGATCCGCGACATCGTGCGTGCGCTCGGCGTCAGCGAGGCCCGGATGGAGCGCGGCAACCTGCGGTGCGACGCCAACGTGTCGCTCCGCCCGCACGGCCAGGAGAAGCTCGGCACCCGCACCGAGACCAAGAACGTGAACTCGTTCCGGTCGGTCGAGCGCGCGGTGCGCTACGAGATCCAGCGCCAGGCGGCGATCCTCGCCGGTGGCGGCACGATCACGCAGGAGACCCGGCACTGGCACGAGGACACGGGTCGCACCTCGGCCGGTCGCCCGAAGAGCGACGCCGACGACTACCGGTACTTCCCCGAACCCGACCTGCTGCCCGTCGTGCCGTCGCGCGAGCTGGTCGACGAGCTGCGCCGGGCCCTGCCCGAGGCTCCCGTGGCGCTCCGTCGTCGCCTGAAGGCCGAATGGGGCTTCGCCGACCTGGAGTTCCAGGACGTCGTCAACGCCGGTCTGCTCACCGAGATCGTCGAGACGACGAAGGCAGGCGCGTCGCCACAGGCGGCCCGCAAGTGGTGGACGGGCGAGATCGCCCGTCTCGCGAACGCCTCGGACGTCGAGCCGTCGAGCCTCGCGTCGCCGCAGCACGTCAGCGAACTGATCGCCCTGGTCGAGAACGGCGACCTGACCGATCGTCTCGCGCGCCAGGTGCTCGAGGGCGTCGTGGCCGGCGAGGGCACACCCGCGCAGGTCGTCGAGTCCCGCGGCCTCAAGGTCGTGTCCGACGATGGTGCCCTGATCGAGGCCATCGATGCGGCTCTCGCGCAGCAGCCCGATGTGCTCGAGAAGATCCGCGACGGCAAGGTCCAGGCCGCCGGTGCCGTGATCGGCGCCGTCATGAAGGCGATGAAGGGCCAGGCCGACGCGGCTCGCGTCCGCGAGCTCGTCCTCGAGCGGGCACAGGCCTGATCGACCTCTCGAGGGCGGTGCGCAGCCGATGACGATCAGAGACGTCGTCCGACCCGCCGTGCCGATGGGAATCGGCACGGCGGCGGCTCTCGTGACCCTGGCCGTCGCGTCCCGGGTGCTGCCCGGTCACGTCGTCCTGGTCCATCTCGAGGAGACGGGCGGCTCCGCTCTGGCCGCGAGCCGTGACGACGTCACGCTGCTCGGGCTGATCGTCGTCGTGCTGCTCGTCGGCGGCTACCTCGTCTCGGCGGCGGCACTGGCTTGGACACCTGCGCGCCATGTGCTCGTCCCGCACGCCCGGTACTGGAAGACCCCGGCCCATCGCCGCGGTATGCGGCGGCGCTACGCCACGTATCTCGCCGTCGGCGTGGGCGGGGCGCAGTGGTTCGTCGCAGCGCTCTTCGTGCTCGGGATGGTCTCGCAATCCGGGGCGCTCGCGGTCTGGTGGCCCCCGGCCGCCCTATCGGTGCTGTTCGTGCTCGCGATCCTCGTCGGAGTGATCTGGGTGTTCACGGTGGGCTTCACCCCGCCGGGAGCGACGGAATCGATGCGCAGCGAGTCGGTGCGGGCCGGGTCGTCGCGGGCCGTGGCCCCGAGGGCGGGTGCGGCTCAGGCCGCGACGCCGGTGTCGACCCGTGCCTCCTCGGCGGTGCGGCCGACGCCCGTGGCCCGGACGCCGTCGCGGACGACCGCGACGTCGAAGCCGGGGGCGAAGCCCCCCGCCCGCCCCTATCAGCCCCGCCCCCGAGACGGAGGATCACCTCGTGGATGACGACCGCTACGGGCACGACGTGCTCGCCGGCGACTGGAAGAAGTCGACAAAGCCCGCACCGACCCCGACGGACGCCGTCCGCGACCTGGTTGTCGAAGAGACGACGAGCGGTTTCACCGGCGCGATCGTCCGTCTCGAGGCGGGCACGGTCGAGTTGGAGGACTGGAAGGGCCGCACGCGGGTGTTCCCGCTCGGCGGCTCGTTCGCCATCGATGGCAAGCCCGTGGCGCTCCGGGCGCCGCGGCAGGCGCCGACCGGTCGCGCGCGCAGTGCCTCCGGGTCGTTCGCCGTCGCGAACGCGCCGGCGCGGGTCGCGCGTCAGAGCCGCATCTTCGTCGAAGGGCGGCACGACGCCGAGCTCGTCGAGAAGGTCTGGGGTCACGACCTCCGCGTCGAGGGCGTCGTCGTCGAGTACCTCGAGGGGGTGGACCATCTCGCGGACGTGCTGAAGGAGTTCCGACCGGGGCCCGATCGGCGTGTGGGCGTTCTCGTCGACCACCTCGTGGCCGGTTCGAAGGAGAGCCGCATCGCGCAGGCCATCGCGGCGAGTCCGCTCGGCCGACACGTTCTGGTCGTCGGCCACCCGTACGTCGACGTCTGGCAGTCGGTGAAGCCCGCGCGCCTGGGGCTGGAGGCATGGCCGCAGATCCCCCGGTCGATCGAGTGGAAGCACGGCATCTGCGAGGCCCTCGGCTGGCCGCACGACGACCAGGCCGACATCGCCCGCGCCTGGCAGCGCATCCTGTCGCGCGTCCGGACGTTCGCCGACCTCGAGCCGGCGATGCTCGGCCGGGTCGAAGAGCTGATCGACTTCGTCACGACGGGCTGAGGCCCCCGCCGCCTGATCGGCACTGCCGGACAGGCCCGGCACGACCGGCCTGTTCGCCGCGTCAGGGCGACGAATCGCCCGGGCGTGTCGGGCACTTCGGAGGCGTCGGCCCTAGATTCGTCTCATGGCCGATTCGATCGAGGGGCGCGTCCGCTCCGCCGTCGACGCCTGGCTGCGGTGGCTGCCGCGCTGGCGGGTCGGTTCGTCTCGCGCCCGCACCCGGGTCTGCCGACTCTGCCTGGGGTCGCCGGTGGCCCAGGCCGCAGGTTTCGACCACGAGGTGCCGCACGGGGTGCAGCATGCGCTGCTCGCCCGACTGCAGGCCATCGTGGACGACGAGGTCGACGACTACACGGCGAAGAACCTGCCACAGATCGCGCGCGAACTGCGACGCGCCGAGAGCGAGGGGGCCGGCGGTTACGATCCGCACGCGGGTCTCGACCCCGAGTTCCAGGGCCTCGACGTCGACCCGGAGCCCGAGCCGGGGCAGCCGTTCCTCTTCACGCTCAGCGAGCTCGAGGGCACCGCTGCCGGCCCCGATCCGGTGGACGCTGCCGCGCCCGAGCAGCCGTTCGAACTCGAGACGCCGCCCGAACCGGCGTTGACGGACGAGGCCAAGGCCGCCCTCGCACGCGAGATCAGCCTGGCCGACGATCACGCGCGGGCGGTCGGGACGGCCCTCTGCCTCGCGCTGGTCGCCCATCGCCCTCGCATCGGCGACGCCGTGACCCGTCTGGTCGAACCGCAGGTCGAGATCCTGCTCGCCGAGCTGTCCCGGTCGCTCGAACTGCCCCGCTCCCGCTGACCCCTCGCGCTCGGCATCCCTCCCGAGCCGGAGGCGACGAGCGTGCCCGCCTCGAAAGGACCGCCATGACCGACTCCACCCGCCCCTCCGGGGTCCGCCGCCTGCCGACGAACGCCTGGTTCGTGGTCGACCTGCTGCTCGTCGTCGTCTTCGTGCTGATCGGCCGTCGGTCGCACGACGAGTCGAACGCGCTGATCGGGGTGCTGACGACCCTGTGGCCGTTCGCCGTCGGTCTAGTCGTCGGGTGGGCGACCGTGCTCGGGGTCCGCTGGCGGGCGACCGCGCTCGCCTCGGGCGCCGTCGTCTGGGTGTCGACGGTCGTGCTCGGCATGCTGCTGAGGGTGGTGAGCGGTCAGGGCGTGCAGGTCAGCTTCGTGATCGTCGCCACGATCGTGCTCGGCGTCTTCCTCCTCGGAAGCCGCCTCGTCGGCGCCCTCGTCACCCGTCGGAGGCGCGGCGCGGGTCGGTGACGCCGGAGCCGGTGACGCCGCAGCCCGCGAATCTGGAGCCGGTGATCAGGAGTTGCGCTTGACGCTGTTGTCGAGGGCGGGCTCGTCGGTGAGCACGAGGCCCGACGAGCTGTTGGCGGACGTGGTCAACTCGCTCAGCCAGTCGCGGTTGATCGACGGGACGCGGCCGCCCGAGTACTTGAAGTAGAGCGGGATGGCGGGGTCGAGCCAGATGCTGCTGCGGCCGTCGCCGACGCGCTGGGAGTCTCGCCAGGAGAAGAAGAACGACTCGCGCCGACGGAGTTTCGTCGCGATGACGATCTGGAGGTGCTCGAGGGTGCGGTCCTCGAACTCGACCTCGATGCTGGCGGTGCCGTAGATCAACGATCCCATGGGAGTCCTGACTCGTGATGCCGTCGGACACCCGCCTCCTCGGCGGATGCTGACCTCAAAACTAGCGTGTCGGGCGTCCCTCGGGGCGTCCTTCCAGTGTGCCCCGGCATACTCACCGAAGCCGATCCGAGCCGCACCCGATCACGCCGTGGTGCCCCGAACCGACGCAGGGACCAATGACGACCATCGCCGCCCCCCTTCCCCTCTTCGCCTCGCGCCCCTCCGCGGCCGTGGCGACCACCGCCTCCTCGTCCTCGGACGGTGTCGACGACCTCGACGGTCTCGTCGGCATCGCCGCGCGCGTGATCAATGCGCTCGGCGAATGGGGCGTCGGGCTGCTGACGTTCGTCGAGACCGTGTTCCCGCCCATCCCCAGCGAGATCGTGCTGCCGCTGGCCGGGTTTCTCTCGAATCGGGGCGAGATGAGCCTCGCGCTCCTCATCGTCGTGAGCACCCTCGGCGCCTACCTCGGCGGTCTCGTGCTGTACGGCCTCGGTGCGTGGCTGGGGTTGGAACGCAGCATCCGCTGGCTCTCGCGCCTGCCGCTCGTCGACCGGGACGACTTCGACAAGGCGGCGGCGTGGTTCCACCGGCACGGTCGGGCGGCGGTCTTCTTCGGACGACTCATCCCCGGGGTGCGCAGTCTCATCTCCCTGCCGGCCGGTGCCGAGCGCATGCACCTCGGCACGTTCACGGTCTTCACGGTCGCGGGCAGCGGCCTCTGGAACGGTCTGCTGATCGGTCTCGGCGCCGCGCTCGGCACGCAGTACGAACTCATCGACCAGTACTCCGCCTACCTCGACTACGTCGTCTACGCGGCGATCGCGGGCATCGTCGTCTGGCTCGTGCTGCGCCGGGTGCGTCGCTCGCAGCAGGCTCGCCGAGCGACCGGACGGGATGTTCCGGGCGAATCCGCACCGACCGCCCAGGACGCCGGCCCACACCGCCCGTAGATTCGGCGCATGGGACTTCTCGACAGACTTCTGGGCCGCGACCATCAGAACGCACCGGGCACCGGCGCGCAGCCGCCGTCTGGTCAGGTCGGCGCGCAGCCGCCGTACGGACAGGCCGCCGGTCACCAGCCGTCCGGCTCGGGTCAGGGCGCCCCGGCACAGCGACCCCGCACCGATGACGAGATCGCCGTCGAGCGGTATCGCTACCTGCTCCGCACGGCCCCGCCGGAGACCATCGAGCAGGTGCACGCCGAGGCGTTCGGCACGTTGACCGCCGAGCAGCGGCGCCTCGTCTTCGACCAGTTGAGCGCCGAGTCGCCGGCGAGCGAGCGCCCTCGAGGTGACGACGCGGCGTCGCTCGCGCAGGCGGCCACCCGGTCGGAGCTGCGTCAGCCGGGCACCCTCGAGCGCACGCTCGGTGCCCCGCAGACCGGCGGAGCCGCCGGTCGCCAGGGCCCCGGGATCGGCTCGATCATCGGCGGCTCGCTGCTCGGCACGGTCGCCGGCTACGTCATCGGCTCGACCCTGATGAACGCCTTCCTGCCCGATGCCGGTGCCGACCTCGCCGGCGGTGGCGCAGACCAGGGCGACGCGGGCGCGGCCGACCAGAGTGACGCGGGCGCGGCCGACCAGAGTGACGCCGGTGCGGCGGACGCCGGGGCGGGCGCCGACACGACGGGCACCGACACGGCGGATGCCGGGGGCGACGGTGGTTTCTTCGGTGGCGGTGACATGGGTGGCGCCGACTTCGGCGGCGGCTTCGGCGACTTCGACATCTGAGCGGTCGGGCGCGTGAGCGGTCTACCGTGGACCGCTCCGCGCTTTCCGTCACAGAACCGAGGCCTTGCATGAGCACTAATCGAATCGCCGTCGTCACCGGAGGCACGGCCGGACTCGGACGGGCGACCGTCCGGGAGCTGGCCGACCGAGGCTGGGACGTCGCGATCCTGGCGCGCGGCGAGGACGGTCTCACCGCCGCAGCCCTCGACGTCGTCGACCGTGGTCGACGTGCCCTGCCCATCCCCACCGACGTGGCCGACCGCGAGCAGGTCGAGCGGGCGGCCGACCGCGTCGAGAGCGAATGGGGTCCGATCGACCTCTGGGTGAACGACGCGATGGTCGGCGTCTTCGGCGAGTTCCTCGAGACCGACCCGGCCGACTTCGAGCGGGCCACCGCCGTCAACTACTTCGGCTTCGTCAACGGCACCCGGGCGGCGCTGTCGCGCATGGTGCCCCGTGACTCGGGTCATGTCATCCAGGTCGGCTCGGCTCTCGCCCACCGCGGCATCCCGTTGCAGGCGGCGTACTGCGCCTCGAAGCACGCGGTGCAGGGCTTCACCGAGTCCGTGACCACCGAGCTGATCCACAACAAGAGCGCCGTGCGCATCTCGACCGTCGACATGCCGGCGCTCAACACGATCCAGTTCAACTGGGTGCGCTCGCGCCTGCCCTCTCACCCCCAGCCCGTGCCTCCCATCTTCGAGCCGGAGGTCGGCGCGCGTGCCATCGCCGACGTGGCCGACAAGCCGCGTCGACGCACGTGGCTCGGCGAGCCGACGGTCATGACGGTCCTCGGCAACCGCTTCGTCGCCAACTGGCTCGACGGCTACCTGGCGAAGACGGGCTACTCGGGTCAGCAGGCTCCCGACAAGACCGAGCCGATGCTGCCCGACAACCTCTACGAGCCCACGGCTGGCGATCACGGCGCACGCGGCATCTTCAGCGATCGCGCCCGGAGCACCAGCCCGCAGATCTGGTACACGCGCAACCGCTCGGCCAGCGTCGGCATCGCCGTCGGCGCGCTCGCCGCCGTCGCGGGGTCGATCGTGGCCGGAGCGGGCCGTCGACGCAGACGAGGCCTCACGTCGTGACGGACGCGGTCGTCGTGGGGGCGGGCCCGAACGGGCTCGCCGCGGCCGTGGTGCTCGCCCGCGCCGGGCTCGCCGTCGAGGTGTTCGAGCGCTCCGACACGATCGGGGGCGGGGCGCGTACGGCCGAGTTGACGCTGCCCGGGTTCCGACACGACGTCTGCTCGGCCGTGCATCCGATGGCGCTCGCCTCCGGCTTCTTCCGGCGCTTCGGCCTGACCGAGCGCATCGGTCTGACCGTGCCCGACGTCTCGTACGCGCATCCTCTCGACGGCGGACGAGCCGGTATCGCCTACCGCGATCTCGACCGGACCGTCGACGGTCTCGGCGTCGACGGTCCTGCCTGGAGGCGCCTCCTCGCCGGTCTGGTCGACGCGGCCGACGAGGTGGCCGAGTTCACCGGCAGCCAGCTGCTGCAGTGGCCGCGGCACCCCGTCGCCATGGCCCGCTTCGGTCTGGCCATGCTCGACCAGGGGTTGCCGTGGTGGAATGCGCGGTTCACCGAGGACGAGGCCCCGGCGATGCTGGCCGGGGTGATGGCGCATGCCATCCGCCCGATGCCGAGCCCGTCGACCTCCGCCGCCGGGCTCGTCCTCGCGATGCACGCGCACGCCCGCGGCTGGCCCGTGCCGACCGGGGGCTCGCAGGCGATCGTCGATGCGATGGCCGACGACGTCCGGGCGCACGGCGGTGTCATCCACACCGGTGTCGACGTGACGACGCTCGACTCGTTGCCGGCGGCTCGCGCCACCGTGCTCGACGTCAGCACCCGAGGTCTCGCCGCTCTGGCCGGCGACCGCCTCCCGGGCGGCTACCTGCGGTCGCTGGCCCGATTCCGCTACGGCAACGCCGCCTCCAAGGTCGACTTCGCGCTCTCGGGTCCCGTGCCCTGGGCGAACGAGGAGGCCCGCCGCGCCGCCACACTCCACCTGGGCGGCACGCGGGCCGAGATCGCGGCGGGCGAGGCGGACGTGGCCGCCGGGCGCCACGCCCGACACCCGTACGTGCTCGTCTCGCAGCCGGGGGTCGTCGATCCGACGAGGGCACCGGGGGAGCAGCAGGCGCTGTGGGCCTACACGCACGTGCCGCGCGACTCCGACGTCGATCAGACCGAGACCGTCATCCGAGGCATCGAGCGGTTCGCGCCCGGGTTCCGCGACGTCATCCTCGCGACGAGCTCGCGCACCGCGAAGGACCTCGAGAACTACGACCCGAACTACGTCGGCGGAGACATCGCGTCCGGGGCGCCCAGCGTGAAACAGCTGATCGTCCGCCCGACGCTCTCGATTGAGCCGTGGCGGACACCCGCGCGCGGTGTCTACCTGTGCTCGTCGTCGACGCCCCCGGGGCCGTCCGTGCATGGGCTCGGCGGTGCCTATGCCGCCCGCAGCGCGCTGCGGCACGAGTTCGGCATCGATCGCCTGCCTTCGCTCGCTCCCTGACACCGAGAAGAGGAAGATCACCCCATGAGCACGAATCAGAGGTTCGTCGAGGCCGCCCCGTCCGACGTGTTCGCGGTGTTGGCCGACGGCTGGCTGTTCCCCAGCTGGGTGGTCGGTGCCTCGCGCATCCGCGACGTCGACCTGACCTGGCCGTCGGTCGGCGCCACCATCGCGCACTCGTTCGGCAGCTGGCCGCTCGTCATCGACGACACGACGACGCTGCTCGAGTGGCAGCCCGACGAGCGGGCCGTCTTCCAGGCGCGGGGCTGGCCGCTCGGAGAGGCACGCATCACACTCGAGGTGCAGAACCGCCTGGGCGGCTGCCTCGTCCGGATGACCGAAGAGGCCGTGTCGGGCCCCGGCAGCGTCCTCCCGTCAGCGCTGCTCGACCTGCCGTTGCGGTTCCGCAACGACGAGGCCCTGCAGCGCCTGGCGTGGCTGGCCGAGGGGCGCCTCCGCGACACGGTGCAGCCGAGCTAGCGGCGTCAGTACGAGCTGGACCCCGTGGAGGTGCGGGTGTCGTCGCCGAGGAGGGCGCGGGACCCCGAGACACCGAGCCGGGTCGCACCGGCCGCGATCATGCGGCGGGCGTCGTCCAGGGTGCGGACCCCGCCGGAGGCCTTGACTCCGAGCTTGCCGGCGACGGTCTTCGCCATCAGGGCGACGGCGTGCTCGGTGGCGCCACCCGCGGGGTGGAACCCGGTCGAGGTCTTCACGAAGTCGGCGTCGGCGTCGACCGCGGCCTGGGACACGGCGACGATCTCGTCGTCGGTCAACGCGGCGGACTCGATGATGACCTTCAACACGACCGGCTTCGGGATCGCGTCCCGCACGGCCCGGATGTCGGCCTCGACCGTGTCGAACAGGCCGGCTTTCGCGGCGCCGATGTCGATGACCATGTCGACCTCGTCTGCGCCCTGGGCCACCGCCTCCTTCGCCTCGGCGGCCTTCACGGCGGAGGTGTGCTTGCCGCTGGGGAACCCGGCGACGACGGCGACCTTCAGGTCGGCGCCGGTGGGGATCGTCATGGGCAGCATCGAGGGCGACACGCACACGGAGTAGGTGCCGAGGTCGACGGCCTCCGCGATCAGGGCGTCGACGTCGGCCGGGGTGGCCTCCGGCTTGAGGAGGGTGTGATCGATCAGACGCGCCACATCGGCGGCGGAAACGGTGGAATCGGTCATGAGGAGTGCCTTTCAGACGTTTAGGAGGTCAGTCGCTCAGCTGGTCGCGCACCTTGCGGCGCAGGACCTTGCCGATGAGCGACTTGGGGAGCTCGTCGACGATCACGATCCGACGCGGCACCTTGTACGGCGTGAGATGTGAGCGGGCGAACGTGCGGAGCTCGGCGACGTCGACCGTGACGCCCGGCTTGACGACGATGGCCGCGGCGACCTGCTCGCCGCCGGGGCTCGAGAGCCCCACGACGGCGGCGTCGACGACACCGTCGAAACGCAGCAGCACCTCTTCGACCTCGGAGGGCGAGACGTTGAAGCCCCCGGTGATGATGAGCTCCTTGATGCGGTCGACGACACGCACGAAGCCGTCGTCGTCCAGGGTCACGATGTCACCGGTGCGGAACCAGTCGCCCTCCACGAAGACCTCGGCCGACTCGGCGGGCTTGCGGTAGTAGCCGCTGAAGACCTGGGGGCCGCGCACGATCAGTTCGCCGCTCTCACCGGGCTCGACGTCGACGGTCGGGTTCTCGGAGTCGACGACCCGCACCTCCGTACTCGGCAGGGGCAGGCCGACGGTGCCGGCGCGGCGCGTGGGTCCGACGGGGTTGGCCATCAGCACGGGCGAGCACTCGGACAGGCCGTAGCCCTCGACGAGCCAGCCGCCGCTCTCGGCCTCCCACGGCTCGACGACCTCGGCGGAGAGGGGCATGGCACCCGAGATGGCGACCTCGACGCCGCGCAGGGAGACGCCGGCGTCGTCCGCGGCCTTGCGCAGGCGCGTGTAGATCGGGGGCACGGCAGGCAGGAAGGTCGGCGGACGCTTCTTCATGACCTTGAGCACGAGCTCAGGGTCGAACGCCGGGAAGAGCACCAGACGGGCGCCCATGCTCATCGCGAAGGTGAGGCAGAGCGTCAGACCGTAGGCATGGAACATCGGCAGCACGGCGTAGACCGTGCACTTGCCGCGCTCGATGGTGGGCACCCAGGCACGCGACTGCGCGGCGTTCGCCAACAGGTTCGCGTGCGTGAGCTGCGCGCCCTTGGGCGTGCCCGTCGTACCGCTCGTGTACTGGATGACGGCCAGGTCGCCCGTCTCCGGGCGCGGGTGCTTCGACTTGAGACGGCTCGAGCCGACGATGGACTCCCAGGGCGTCGTGCCCCGCACGCTCGTCGTGAGGCGCTTGCGCGAGTCGCGCGCCTTCTTGACGGGCAGGCGGAGGGCGAGTCGCGTGGCGAGCGGCATGCCGCGGGTGACGTCGACCGACACGATCGAGTCGACGGCGACATCGGCCGGGAACGCCTGGAGCGTGTCGACGACCTTGTCCCAGGCGACGACGACCTTCGCGCCGTGGTCCTCGAACTGGTGGCGCAGCTCGCGAGGCGTGTAGAGCGGGTTGTGCTCGACGACGATGGCGCCGAGGCGCAGCACCGCGTAGAAGGCGACCACGTGCTGCGGGCTGTTCGGCATCACGATCGCGACCGTGTCGCCGTGCTTCACGCCGAGCTTGCGGAGGCCCTCGGCGGCGCGGGAGATCTGGTCGGTCAGCTCGGAGTAGGTGGTCGTGGCACCGAAGAACTCGAGGGCGACGGCCTTGGGATAGCGGGCGGCCGAACCCTCGACGAGGTCGAGAAGCGAGCCCTGGACGGGGTCGATGTCATGCGGCACCCCCTCGGCGTAGGAGTTCAGCCAGGGACGAGCGGTGTCGATGGTCACCCAGCCACTCTAGGTGGAACGGAGTTGGATGGGTCGGGGGACATCCCGACCGAAAGGACTGATCCGTGAGCAAGACCTGGTTCATCACCGGTGCATCGAAGGGCTTCGGCCGCGAGTGGGCCGAGGCGGCCCTGGAACGCGGCGACAGCGTCGCGGGCACGGCCCGCAACCTCGACGACATCACCGCTCTGAGCGACACGTACGGCGACCGCTTCCTGCCCATCCAGCTCGACGTGACGGATCGCGCCGCCGACGTCGCGGCCGTCGAGAAGGCAGCCGCCCACTTCGGCCGCCTCGACGTCGTCGTCAACAACGCCGGCTACGGCCACTTCGGCATGGTCGAAGAGATCACCGAAGACGAGGCCCGCGCCCAACTCGAGACGAACCTGTTCGGCGCCCTCTGGGTGACGCAGGCCGCCCTGCCCATCCTGCGCAAGCAGGGTTCGGGTCACATCATCCAGGTGTCGAGCATCGGCGGCATCAGCGCGTTCCCGACCGTGGGCATCTACCACGCGTCGAAGTGGGCGCTCGAGGGCATCAGCCAGTCGCTGGCCCAGGAGGTCGCGGGCTTCGGCATCCACGTCACGCTCGTCGAGCCCGGCGGATTCTCGACCGACTGGTCGGGCCCCTCCGCCTCGCGCAGTGACGAGAACGAGGCGTACGCCGAGGTCCGCGAGGCGGCGTCCAAGCGTCCGTCCGCGGCCGACCCGGGCGACCCGACCGCGACGCGTGCCGCGATCCTCAAGGTCGTCGACGCCGACGAACCGCCGCTGCGCATCTTCTTCGGCAAGGCCCCGCTCGGCATCGCCACGAAGGACTACGAGTCGCGTCTCGCCACGTGGAACGAGTGGCAGCCGGTGTCGATCGAGGCGCACGGGAACTGACGCCCTCCCTCTGATCGCACGCCGCGCCTCCTGGGCTCGTCCGCACCGGGCTCGTCGGCCGCACCGACGGTGCGTGGCCGACACCCAGGAGGCGCGGCGCATCATGTCTGCATGCCCGCTCTCACCGAACCGCTCCGCGCCCGGCTGCAGTACACGTTCAACGGGCAGTACACGGGCACACCCGAGTGGGTGAGCGACCTCGAGAAGGGCTCCGACGAGGGCTATTTCGTGCCGGGTTCGGCGGTCTGGGCCGTGCACGGCGCCATGTCGACCATCGGGGCCGGTGTGCGCGCCCTGCTCGTGCAGGCGCTGCACCCCGGCGCCCTCGCCGGTGTGCACGACCACTCGCGGTTCCGCGAGGACCCTCTCGGGCGGCTCGCCGGCACCATCCGCTGGATCTACACCGTCTCGTACGGCAGTCGCGAGGCGGCCGAGCACGCGTCCGCCTGGGTCTCGCGGCTGCACACGAAGGTCGTCGGCAGCTACGACGACCGACACGGCGTGCGTCACGACTACGCGGCGAACGACCCCGAGCTGCTGAGCTGGGTGCACATGGCCTTCGCCGACTCGTTCCTGGCCGCCTATCTGCAGTGGGGCAAGGCACCCGTGCCGGGCGGGCCGGACGCCTACGTCCGGGAGTGGGCCGTCGCGGGCGAGCTGATGGGCGTGCCGAACCCGCCGCGGTCCGTCGCCGAGATGCAGGCGCAGCTGATGGACTTCGATCGCCGCGGCATCCTCGAATGCACGGACCGCACCCGCGACGTCGTGCGATTCATCAAGCGCCCGCCGCTCTTCCCCGTGCTGCGCGCCGGGTACCCCGTGCTGTTCAACGGTGCGGTGGGCACGCTGCAGCCGCGGTTCCGTGAGTTGCTCGGTCTGCGTGCGCCGCACGTCGGGCCGCTCGAGCTGCCGACGGCGAGGCCGGCCGGGCTCATGCTCGGCTCGATCGGCACCGTGCTCGGAGACCGGCCCGTCGCCGAGGAGTACGCGCTCGAGCGGCTCGAGCGCCTCGGTTGGCCACCTGAGGCCGGCTGAGCGCTGGTCGTCAGCGTTCCTTGAAGTAGCGGAACAGGTGGCGCTCGCGCGTCGTCACCAGGCCAAGGGCGACGCCCGCGAGGACGGTGACGCCGGCGGACACCACGACCGCGATGCCGGGTACCGCGATTGCCGCGGCGTCGGGCGGTCCGACGTCGACGCCCGACCAGACGACGGGCAGGACGGCGACGAGGGCGCCGACCACCGTCCAGGTGCTCGCCTGCGCCAGCTGCCCGAATGCCTGGGCACCCAGGGGGACCCCGACGTGCCGGGCGGCGGCGAGCTCGAGCCGACGGAGCCGGACGGCGAGGTAGCCGAGCGAGAACCCGACGAACGAGCCGCCCACCGCTGCCGCCCGTCCGATTGTCAGGATGTCGTCGCCGCGGGCGACGAACGTGCTCCCGAGACGGCTGTTCAGGGGGAGGACGACCGGGGTGTCCTGCCCGTCCATCGACGTCACCGTGGTGCGGAGGAGGCGCAGCACCTCGTCGTTCTGCGGCCAGACGTCGACCCAGCACTGGTCGTAGGGCAGCGTGGTGACGGCGGACTGCGGCACCAGCAGGGCGGAGCCGAGGTCGCCCCTCCGACCGTCATCGGGAAACGAGAAGGTCGCCGCGATGGGAGCCACTCCAGCGGTCGTGGTCAGACGCGACCCGGGGTGGGCATCGAGATCGTCGGCCAGGGAGTCGGCGAGCAGCACGCCCGGGGTCGCTTCCTGCGCCGTTATCGAGAGGAGGTCGCGGAACGACTCGGTGACGTCGAACGTCGACAGGGGGCTGCTCGGTAGGGCGAGATCGACCACGTCGTCGGCTGATGCTCGTATCGCTCCGGCGGCGCGGACGCCGTGAAGCGAGGCCAGGGCCTCGCACGCGGCGCCGTCGACGCGGCCGTCGTACGTCAGGGTCTGGATCGAGGCGCCCGACGCCTGGTAGTCACGGGCGGCACGGACCTCGCGCGCGACATCTGCCGACGCCACAAGGGCAAGGCTGCCGACGAGCAGGGCGAACACCAAGGTGAACAGGAAGGCGTGAGACGTCCCGGTGGCCAGGTCGCGCCAGGCCTCGCCGAGGACGGAGGCCGGCCGCATCCGGGGAACGCGTCGTGTCGTCACGTCGTCCGTCCCAGATCGAGATGATCCGTGCAGGCATCTCGGGTGCGCGGATCGTGTGTGGCGACGACGACGATGGTCCCTTGTCGGGCGAGCTCGCCCAGGACGGAGTTGACCGTCGTCGCGGCGTGGACGTCGAGCTGGGCCGTCGGCTCGTCGACGAGGAGCAGGTCGGGCTCCGCCGCGATGCCGCGAGCCAACATCAGCCGTTGGGCCTCGCCCCCGGACAGCGCCGAGAACGCGCGGTCGCGGGTGTGCCCGAGCCCGAACTGGACGAGCAGGTCGTCGGCCCGGGCCTCGGCGTCGAGACGCCGGTCTCCGCGAGCCAGGAAGGGCAGCGCCACGTGGTCGAGCGCCGTGCGTCGGCTCACACCGTACGGGTTCTGGAAGACCCAGCCGATGCCGGTCACGTCGATATGCTCGACCGAGCCCTCGCGCGGTGCCGTCCAACCCGCGATGATGCCGAGCAGGGTGGACTTGCCCGATCCGCTCGGGCCCGACAACGAGTACACCCGCCCCGGATCGAGGCGAGCGTCGACGCCCGAGAACAACGGGCGGTCGGTGAAGCCGTGCCCGACGGCGGACAGGATCACCGGCACGAGGCGTGCTCCACGACGGAGCCCACGTCGACCCTGTCGAGACGAGAGGCATCGTCGGGGATGACGAAGGACTGCCCGAGTTCCGAACCGATGAGACGCACGGGCACGGGACCGCCGTCGCGGACGACGCACGTCCGCCCTTCGGTATCGGTCACCAGGGCGGGCGGTGGCACGACGGAGACGTCGAGCGGTGTGGTGAGGGCGTAGGAGCCCGTGACGGAGGTGCCCGTGCCCGAGTCGGTGGTGTCCGACGTGATGGCGACGATCACCTCGTCGGTCGTCGCGAGCGCCGCCAGCGACTCGGGGTCGCGCACGTGCCCATCCGTGTCGAGGGGCACCGTGACGGCGCCCACGGTCAGGCTGCGAGCCCCGTCGACCGGGGCGTTCGGCAGGCGCGAGAGACCGGCGTCCACGAGAGCGGCGGGTGTCGTGGCGACGGCGTCCCCACTCTGGACGGTCGCTCCGACCGAGACGCGGCACGAGGTCACGGACGCCGTCGCGGACGGGAGCCAGACGAACGAGGCGCGGGAAATCGCCTCGAGAGGAGTGGGGCGCGTTCCCGGCTGTCGGAGCAGAGCGCCGACCGCCGCCAGCGTGGACGGGCCGACTCGACCGTCGACGGGCGTGCGATGCCCGAGGCGGGTCAGCTCCGCCTGCAGGGCCGACACGTCGTCCCCGCGGTCGCCGCGTTCCAGGTCGCGCCACAGGGGGACCGAGGTGGCGAGCCCCACGATCGGCTGACCGTCCACCGACAGGACGGGGTCTCCCGAGACCAGTTGGCCGCCCATGAGGCAGTGCGACCGGGTCACGACGCCGCCGACCGGGGTGGAGAGGATGGGCTCGGCTCCCCGGACGAGGGAGACCTCGACGATGCGACGGTCGTCGAACGACCTGGTCGTCACGGGAGCCGAGACGAGGGGCTCGGCGGTCGCCAGCGTCGGTGCGGCGGGGCGGGGTGCTCCGATGAGGCCCCCGGCTACCCCCAGGCCGCCGCAGCCGAGGGCGATCACCGAGCCGAGGGCGGCGAGGGAGCGCCGCCGACCCGCCGTCACTCCGTCCCCGCGATCAGCCCGAGCGGGTCGAGGTGGCACTGCCGGACGAGCCCGGTCGGGTCGGGTGGCGACACCCCCTCGTCGAAGTCCGCGTCGAACTTCTCCTTGGTGTAGTCGTCGGCGATCAGGTCGTGCTCTACGAGACAGTCGTATTCGATCTTGCGATCGTCGAGGCGTTCGGGGTTGCGGCGGACGAGTTCGTAGAGAAAACGGATCGATCGGTCGTGGGCGGCTTCACATCGCTCGACCTGCGCATTGATCTGCTCGAACGACCCGTCGGGATACTTCTCGTCTCTGCGACCCGCCGCGAAGCCCCCATCGTCGTCGTACGTGACGTACATGCCGGCGTCGGCCATGCATGCTTGAACAGCCTGCCGGGCGGCGTCGTATTCCTGCGTCGTCACGATGCCGTCTTCAAGAACATGGCGTTCTTCGTCGCTGGGCGCACCTTTGTAGGCCTCTTGGAATTCGACCCCATAGGGGCCTGTAAATCCATTGACGCTCGGAATGGGGTCAGGGGCACCGGAGGCGCACCCGCTCGTCACTAGCAGCACCGCCGCTACGAAGACGGGCACGCCCCGGCGGCCGGTCACGCGACCGTCATCCCATACGAGACCACGTTCGCCCAGCAAGCCGTCTGGCTGGAGTAGTGGCCACGAGTCACCCACTTGCCGTATCGGGGCGTCGTGTTCTTGATTGCGTCCCAGTGCCGAGCGCTCTTGGAGCAGGACGCATTCTTGCCCTTCCAGATGGTGATGTTCGACGTGCACGCCGCCTCGGCATTCGGTGCCGTCGCCGTGTCGACGACGACAGCGCCGCCGATGACGAGGCTGAGTGCAGCTGCAGTGGTGATGATTCGGTTCCTGATCACGAGAACCCCCTCCATGTGTGTGTGATAGACGAAACTACACACGGAACATATTAAGAACAAGGCAGTTCTTCCCGTGCGGTCTGGCAGGATGAGCGCGTGACGGACGAGGCAGTGGGGACGACGGGGGACATCGAGCTGCGACGACCGCGGGGGCGGCGCTCCGGCCTGCGTCCACGACGCGGCGGCCCGTGGCGCTTGCTCCGCGACCTGGTCGTCGTCGTGCTCGTCGCGCTGCTCGTGTCGTGGGGCGTCCGCAGCTTCCTCGTGCGGTCGTTCTACATCCCGTCAGCGTCGATGGAGGACACGCTGCAGATCGGCGACCGAATCGTCGTCAACGAGCTCGTGCCGCGCTTCGCGGATCTGAAGCGCGGCGACATCGTGGTGTTCGACGACCCGGGTGGCTGGCTCGGCTACGGCGGCCAGGGCGAGCAGGACCTCGTGAAGCGGGTCATCGGCCTCCCCGGCGACCACGTCAGCTGCTGCGACGCCGATGGGCATCTGCTCGTGAACGGCACACCGCTCGACGAGCCCTACCTGTTGCTGCCTGCGGGGCAGGCCCGCGCCTCCTTGACGGACTTCGACGTCACGGTGCCCGACGGCGCCCTCTGGGTGATGGGTGACAACCGCAACCACTCGGGCGACTCCCGGGCGCACCAGACGGGCCCCTACGCGGGCTTCGTGCCGATCGACCACGTCGTCGGCCGGGCCTTCGTGATCACGTGGCCGATCGACCGGTGGCGTGGACTCTGACCGGTATCGCCCGGTCCATTTCGACCGGACTCAGTCGGCCGCGATGAGCGCCTCGCGCACGTGGCGGCGGAGCACCTTGCCGATCAGCGACTTGGGCAGCTCGTCGAGCACGACGACACGTCTCGGCACCTTGTAGGCCGCCAGGCGCTCGCGGCACCACTCGCGGATCGCATCCTCGTCGAGCTCCGTGCCGGCCGACAGGACGACCGCGGCGACGACGTCCTCGCCGCCGCCCGGGCGGGGGATGCCCACGACGGCGGCCTCGGCGACACCGTCGTAGCCGACGATCGCCTCCTCGACCTCGGACGGCGCGACGTTGAAGCCGCCGGTCACGATGAGCTCCTTGATGCGATCGACGATCGTGACGAAGCCGTCGTCGCTCATGCTGACGATGTCGCCGGTGCGGAACCAGTCGCCGTCGACGAAGGCCGCGGCCGTCTCGTCGGGTCGGTTCCAGTAGCCCCGGAACACCTGCGGCCCGCGCAGCAGCAGCTCACCGGCCGCGCCGGGGGCCACGGCGACCGTGGGATCGTCGCGGTCGACGACGCGCGCCTCGGTCGACGGGAACGGCACACCGACCGTGCCCGGCCTGCGGGTCGGGCCCATCGGGTTGCCGAGGGACACGGGCGAGGTCTCGGTCAGGCCGTAGCCCTCGACGAGGATGCCGCGGCTGACCCGCTCCCACGACGTCGTGACCGAGACGGGCAGGTTCATCGCACCCGAGATCGAGAAGCGGGCGGCCGACAGGTCGACGCCGCGTTCCTCGGCCGCGTCGGCGAGCCGCTGGTAGATGGGCGGCACCGCGGGCAGGAAGGTCGGCGGGTGTTTCTTCGCCGCCTTGAGCACGAGGTCGACGTCGAACTTCGGGAAGAGCACCAGGCGGGCGCCGAGGCTGATGGCGAAGGTGAGGCAGAGCGTGAGTCCATAGGCGTGGAAGAACGGCAGGACACCGTAGACCGTCTCCGCGCCGTCGCGGAGGCCGGGCACCCAGGCGCGGCCCTGCGTCTGATTGCTGCGCAGGTTGCGATGCGTGAGGATCGCGCCCTTGGGCGCGCCCGTCGTCCCGCTCGTGTACTGCAGCAGCGCGATGTCGTCGAGCCCCGGTCGATCGTGACGACGTCGGAGGCGCGGGGACGAGACCAGGTCCTCCCACGTCGTCGCCGCGCGGCTGGAGGACGTGAGCGCCTGGCGGGACTTGCGGGCCGCGGGGATCGGCAGCTTCAGTGCGACCCGGGTGCCGAGCGGCATGGCGCGGGTGATGTCGACCGAGACGACGGCGCGGAAGGCGATGTCGGACGGCAGGTCGTTCAGCCGGTCGGTCAGCTTGTCCCAGGCGATGGCGACCTTGGCGCCGTGATCCTCGAACAGGTGCCGGAGCTCGCGATCGGTGTAGAGCGGGTTGTGCTCGACGACGACCGCGCCGAGACGCAGCACGGCGTAGAACGCCACCACGTGCTGCGGACTGTTCGGCAGCAGCAGCGCGACGCGGTCCCCGCGACCGACACCGAGCCTCCGGAGCCCTTCGGCGACCCGCGACACCTGGTCGCCGAGCTGACGGTAGGTGGTCTCGCGACCGAAGAACTCGAGTGCCACGTGGTGCCGGTAGTCGGCGACGGCGTCGTCGACGAGGTCGACCAGGGTGCCCGTGACGGGCTGGATGTCGGCGGGGACGGCGGGCGCGTAGCTGTGCAGCCACGGCCGATCGGATCGGGCGCTCATGCGATCAGCAAACCATCCGGCGCGGCGGGTTCCCTGGACGCTCGCCCTCGGCGACCGCCCGGGGTCAGCGCGCGTCGCGTCCCGTCAGCGCGAGCAGACGGATGCGCAGCGGGGCGTCGTCGCCGACGGGCACGGGCGACGCGAACAGCCCCGACGCCTCGAGTGCGTCCTTCTGCGGTTCGAAGACCCCCCACACGGCCTCGACGAGGTCGTCGTCGAGCTCCTCGTCGGCGCCGATGGCGCGGCTGAGGTCCCAGGTGTGGATGGTCACGTCGCTGACCTGCTCGGCCAGGTACTCCTTCACGGCGACGACCTCGGTGCTGAGCGTGACGTCGGCGTCGGGGTCGGCCGCCCGCCAGGCCTCGGTCGCGGCCGTCGACCACCGGCGCCATTCGGCGACCAGGTCGTCGCCGAGCGGCTCGACCACCGTGTCGGACTCGGACGGGTGGCCGCCCTCGAGGAGCACGGGCACCCACTGCTGCTCGCGCGTGACGTGCCGGACGAGGTCGCGCACCGTCCAGTCGGTGTCGGGCGTCGGGGCGTCCCAGTCGTCGACCGCGGCCACGCGACTCGCGAACTCGTCGTGGGCTCGCTGCTGCAGGGTGATCCAGTCGACGGTCATGGAGAGTCCTTCCGGAGGCGGTGCGTACGAATCGAGAGCGTGTCGCCACGGTCGATGCGGAGCCGGTGCATCGCCGGCTCGACTCGAGGGAGAACAGCGGAGTCGGCCGGGGTGTTCCCGGCAGCGTAGCCCGCGCCGGGTTAGAGTCGATGCGTGACCGCCGCCCTCGACCTGCTGATGCGACTCCTCGCGTCGATCGAGGTCGTCCTGCTCGGCGGCGGCGGCCCCGTCTCGGCCCTCGTGCTGGTCGGTCTGCTCGGTGCCGCGACGGCGCTCGTCGCCGTGGGTGTCCTCCGCGTCGTCCTGACGTTGTGCGGTCTGGCCGGGACGCAACCGAGCGTGCCGCTGCGAGAGAGAGCCGACACGCGCCTCCTCGTCTGGAACCGCGACCCCGACGCGGA
The DNA here is from genome assembly GCF_049601585.1 of Frigoribacterium sp. 2-23. Classification (GTDB taxonomy): domain Bacteria; phylum Actinomycetota; class Actinomycetes; order Actinomycetales; family Microbacteriaceae; genus Frigoribacterium. Next base: position 996,308 of record NZ_CP187126.1, read on the forward strand.
CGGCCACGTGCGCTCGCGCGCCCCGGGACGAGTCGTCACGGCCGTCTGAACCACCCGCGCCCCTCGGGCGCCGGCACGGACCTCGACGGCCAGAAGACCCCTCTTCTCCCTTCTCGTCGTGAGGACCACGTCATGGATCTGTCCCTCTTCCCGCCCTTCGCCGTCGTGCTCGACGGCCTCTCCCGGTTCGTCTCGGCCCTCGGCTCGGCCGTCGAACCCCTCGCCGGCGCGAGTGCCGCGGCGCTCGCCGTCGTGCTGCTGACCGTCCTCGTGCGGCTCGTGCTCGTGCCCGTCGGGGTCTCGCAGGTCCGGGCCGAGTTCGCGCGTCGCCGACTCGCCCCCAAGATCGCCGACCTGCGCCGTCGCATCACCGACAAGGAGAAGCTCAACAAGGCGATGCTCGAGTTGTACACGTCGGAGAAGGTGTCGCCGCTGGCGGGCTGTCTGCCCCTGCTGGCGCAGGCTCCGGTCGTGTCCGCCGTGTATTCGCTGTTCGTCCACGCGTCGATCGCGGGTCACGCCAACGTCTTGCTGACGCAGACCTTCGCCGGCGTCGCGCTCGGCTCGAACCTGTTCGTCGCCGCGGGGGCCGGCGTCCCGGCGCTGCTGCCGTTCGTCGTGTTGCTGGCCGTGCTGGCGGTGGTGGTCGAGCTGACCCGGCGTGCCGGTGTCCGGGCGGCCGGGGCCGCGTCGACGGAGGCCGCGACCGCCGCCGTACCGGGCATGGCCGTCCTGACGCGCTGGCTGCCGTTCATCAGCGTGCTGTTCGCCGCGATCGCCCCGCTGGCGGCGGCTCTGTACCTCGTGACGAGCGCCGTGTGGACGCTGGGGGAGCGGGCGGTGCTGCGGCGGGTGCTCGCCCCGCGCGTCTGACGCCGGGAACGACGACAGGCCGCGGCGAACGATCGCCACGGCCTGTCGTCGTGAGGGCGCGGTCAGCGCCCGAGAGGGGATTACTGGGCCAGCACGAACTGGATCTCGAGCGTCACGGTGATGTCGTTGCCGAGCGTGAAGCCGCCGGCCTCGAGGGCGGCGTTCCAGGTGACACCGAACTCGGTGCGGTCGATCTTGGTCGTGGCCGAGAAGCCGAGCTTCGTCTGGCCGTAGCCGTCGACGACGAGACCACCGAACTCGCTCTTCAGGGTGACCTGCTTCGTGACGCCGCGAAGGGTGAGGTCGCCGTGCACGAGGAACGCGTCGTCGCCCTTCTCCTCGATGGAGTTCGAGACGAACGTCATCTGGGGGTGCTCCTCGGCGAGGAAGAAGTCGCCGGTCTGCAGGTGACCGTCGCGGTCCTTCTGGTTCGTGTTGACCGAGGCCACGTCGATCGACGCGGTGACCTTGCTGGCCGTGTGGTCCTCGGCGGTGACGAGCGACGCGTCGAACTTCTCGAACGTGCCCTTGACCTTGCTGATGGCGAGGTGACGGACGCTGAAGGCGACCTCGGAGTGCGTGGGGTCGAGGGTCCAGGTGCCGGCGGGGATCTTCTCTGCGGTGATGCTCATGGTTTCTCCAAACGTAGAAGGAAGGGGGCTAAGTCGGTGTCATGTCACCGAAGTGCGATGACGAGTATATGCAAGTGCATCGACGAGGAATCCATTCCCGTCGAGATCGCCCGGATCGGGCGGTCGTGATCAGGCCGGGCGCGACTCGGGCGAGACGGTCTTCTCGGGGTCCGTCTCGTAGAGGCCGGCGAGGGTCTGGTCGATCTTCGTCATGACCTCGGCGGGCAGGCGCACGCCCGCCGCCTTCACGTTGTCGGCGACCTGTTCGGGCTTCGACGCGCCGATTATGGCCGACGACACGTTGTCGTTCTGCAGCACCCAGGCCACGGCGAGCTGTGCCATCGACAGGCCGAGGTCGGCGGCGATGGGCTCGAGCCCCGCGACGCCGGTGAGCACCTCGTCCGTGAGGAAGCGCTTGATCGTGTTCGCGCCTCCCTTCTCGTCGGTCGCGCGGCTGCCGGCGGGGAGCTCGGCGCCCGGCTTGTACTTGCCGGTGAGGACACCCTGGGCGATGGGCGACCAGACGATCTGGCCGAGGCCGTACTGCTTGCTGGTGGGGACGACCTCGCTCTCGATGACGCGCCACAGCATCGAGTACTGCGGCTGGTTCGAGATGAGCTGCACTCCGAGCTTGACGGCGAGCTCGTGGCCCGCGCGGATCTGCTCGGCCGACCACTCGCTGACGCCGATGTAGAGGGCCTTGCCGGCGCGGACGACGTCGGCGAACGCCTGCATCGTCTCTTCCAGCGGTGTCTCGGAGTCGAAGCGGTGCGCCTGGTACAGGTCGACGTAGTCCGTGCCGAGTCGCGTGAGCGACCCGTCGATGGACTCGAGGATGTGCTTCCGGCTCAGCCCGACGTCGTTGTGGCCGCGCGGGCCGGTCGGCCAGTAGACCTTCGTGAAGATCTCGAGGGATTCGCGACGCTCGCCCTTGAGTGCATCGCCCAGGACCTGCTCGGCCGCCGTGTTCGCGTAGGCGTCCGCCGTGTCGAAGGTGCTGATGCCGTTGTCGAGGGCGGCACGGACGCACTGCGTCGCGACGTCGTTCTCGACCTGGGACGCGTGGGTGAGCCAGTTGCCGTAGGTGATCTCGGAGATCTTGAGGCCGCTGTTGCCGAGGTATCTGAATTCCATGGGGCCACCGTACGCCGGGGTGGACGTGCCGTGGGCCCGTGCCGGTCAACGGCGGCGTTAACGGCGTGTGTCGAGAGCCTGGCAAAAAGCTGGAAACGACCGACCCGACCAAACCGATCCCACCGTGTCCCCCGAAGCGGTTACAACACCCGACTCGCCACCCCCCTTTGAGGGTCACCCGAGCCCGGGGCGCTGTTCCCCGACGAGCGCCCCTCCAGCCCGACAACCCGACGACTTACCAGGAGAGTGCCTCCCGTGTCGACTGACCCGACGCAGAATCCGATCTCCGTGCTCGCTGCCGGCGAGCCCGGCCCGCTGCTCACGCCCCAAGCCCCGGCGTCCCCGGGCACGCTGCTGCCGAACCGCGGGGAGTCCACCACGAGTGGTGTCGACTTCTCCGGTCTCCGCCTGCCCGACTGGACCCCCTTCGAGTGGGTCGGCTACTCGGCACTCATCGTCGTGTCGCTGCTGCTCACCCTCGTGGCCGTGTCCACGCTCTGGTGGATGCTGCACGCGTGGCGGTCCCGCGACAACCTCGAGGGCAGCCAGTTCAGCTCGAACCCGCTGCCCGCCGGTCACTCCTTCACGCTGCTCGTCCCCGGACGCCACGAGGAGGAGGTCATGGGCCAGACCCTCGACCGACTCGCCCTGCAGGACCACCCCGACTTCGAGATCATCGCGATCGTCGGTCACGACGACCCGGGCACGGAGCGCGTCGCCCGCGAGGCCGCCGCGCGCAACCCCGACATCATCCGTGTGATCGTCGACTCCAGCGTGCCGAAGAACAAGCCCAAGGCGCTCAACCTCGCGCTGCAGAGCGCTCGCGGCGAGATCGTCGGCGTGTTCGACGCCGAGGACGAGGTGCACCCGCGCCTCCTGAGCCTCGTCGACTCGCGCTTCACCGAGACCGATGCCGATGTCGTCCAGGGCGGCGTGCAGCTGATGAACTTCCAGACCAGCTGGTGGAGCCTCCGCAACGTGCTCGAGTACTACTTCTGGTTCCGCTCGCGTCTTCACTTCCACGCGAAGTCGAAGTTCATCCCGCTCGGCGGGAACACCGTCTTCGTCCGCAAGGCCTGGCTGGACTGGTCCGAGGGGTGGGACGCGGCCTGCCTCGCGGAGGACTGCGAGCTCGGCGTCCGACTCTCGAGCGCCGGTGCCAACGTCGTCGTCGCGTACAGCCCGGAGGTCGTCACCCGCGAGGAGACGCCGGGAACCTTCATGTCGCTGCTCAAGCAGCGCACCCGGTGGAACCAGGGCTTCATGCAGGTCTACGGCAAGGGCGAGTGGAAGAAGCTGCCGACGATGCGCCAGCGGTTCTTCGCCCGCTACCTGCTCACCATGCCGTTCATCCAGGCGGCCACCGGTCTGCTCATCCCGATCTCCGTGCTGCTCATCTTCACGATCAAGGTGCCGACCGCCGTCGCGCTCATCTCGTTCATCCCGGTCGCGCCGACCCTGGTGCTGCTGGCCGTGGAGTTCACGGGTCTGGCCGAGTTCGGCCGCACGTACGGCCAGAAGGTCCGGGTGCGCGACTACGTACGACTCGTCCTGGGTCTCATCCCGTACCAGATCTTCCTCGCGCTCGCCGCGGTGCGAGCCGTCTACCGCCAGCTGCGCAACCTCAACGCGTGGGAGAAGACCGAGCACACCGGTGCGCACCGTGACGCCGTCGCCGAGCCCGTCTCGACGTCGACGGTCACCGTCGGTCAGCCCGAGTCCGTCCTCGCGATGACGGGAGGCAAGCGATGACGACCACCACCCACCGTCCTGCCCCGCCCACCGTGGCCACGCGGCCCGCCTCGACGACGCGCTCGGCCCCGGCGGCTCGGTCCTGGCTGCGCGCCCACGGCGCCAACCTGGTCTGGCTGCTGCCGGTGATGGCGATCGGCGCCGTCATCCAGGCGGTCAACATGGCCGGTTCGCCGCAGCGCATCGACGACGAGGGCACGTACACGGCGCAAGCCTGGGCCGTGCAGAACCTCGGCTCGCTCGCGCACTACACGTATTGGTACGACCACCCCCCGGTCGGCTGGCTCCAGATCTCGGCGTACACCGGTCTCACCGGGGCGTTCTCGCGCTACGACGTCGCCGTGATCGCAGCCCGCGAGGCCATGCTCTTCTTCACGCTGGTCGCCGTCGTCCTGCTCTGGCTCCTGGCCCGCCGCATCGGCCTCAGCCGACCCGCCGCCGCTGCCGCTGCCCTCGTGTTCGCCGTCTCGCCCCTCGCCGTGCAGTTCCACCGCACGGTGTACCTCGACAACGTGGCGACCCCGTGGCTCCTCGCCGCCTTCCTGCTCGCCTTGAGTCGCCGGTACCAGCTCGCCGGTTTCGCGGCGTCGGCCGTCAGCTTCGGCATCGCGGTGCTCTCGAAAGAGACGTACCTGTTGGCCCTGCCCTTCCTCGCCTGGACGATGTGGCGGAACGCCGACCACTCGACTCGTCGCTACACGCTGTCGGTCGCATCCGCGCTGCTCGTGCTGATCGGCTTCAGCTACGTGGCCCTGGCCGCGGTCAAGGGCGAGCTCCTGCCCGGCGCCGGTCGGGTGAGCCTCCTCGAGGGCATCACCTACCAGCTCGGCAGCCGCGAGGGCAGCGGGTCCGTCTTCGACACGGGCAGCCTGTTCTTCCAGGCCGTGTCGCAGTGGTGGCTGCTCGATCCCGTGCTGATCACCCTCGGCGTCCTCGCCGCGGTGATCGGGCTCTTCCAGAAGCGGGTGCGTCCGATCGCCGCGCTCGTGGTGTTCTCGGTCGCCATCATGTTCCGCCCGAACGGCTACCTGCCGGTGCCGTACGTGATCATGCTGATCCCGTTCGCGGCCCTCCTCGTCGCCGCGGTCTCCGACAGCGCCGTGAAGGCCTGGCGGGGCCGACGGGCCGGAGGCACGGCCTCCGTGGCCTCGCGGGTCGGCTCGACCGCGTGGATCGCTCTGGCCCTGGCCGGCGTCGTGGCGATCGTGCCGCTCTGGGCGGTGCAGCTGCGAGGCTTCACGCAGTCCGACCTCGACCAGCCCATGAGGTCGGCCGAGGGATGGATCGCGACCAACGTGCCCCGTGACTCGCGCCTCCTCGTGGACGACGCGATGTGGGTCGACCTCGTCAACGACGGCTTCGACCGCGACAACGTCATCTGGTTCTACAAGCTCGACACCGACGGCGCCGTGGAGGCGCAGTCGCCCAACGGGTGGCGCGACTCCGACTACATCGTCACGACCGAGTCCGTCCGCACGTCGGGTCCGAGCGCGCCCGAGATCTCGCAGGCGCTGACCAACTCGACGGTGGTGGCCAGCTTCGGCACCGGCGACCAGCAGGTCGACGTCCGCAAGATCGACCCGCAGGGCACCGCCGCCGCCGACGAGCAGGCCCAGGCGGCCGCGAGTGCTCGCTCGCAGGTCGGGGCCGAGCTGGCCGAGAACCCGTCGCTCCGTGCGTCGGACCAGGTCCGGAGCGCCCTGCGCGACGGCCGTCTCGACTCCCGCGCCGTGATCGTGCTGGCCCAGCTCATGGTCAACGGCCCCGTCACGGTCGGCGACCTGCAGGCCCTGCCGGGCGAGGCCGAGCAGCCCTACCGCCAGGTGCTGATCGCGAACTCGTCGGGTGTCGACCTCGACCTGGCCCGGGCGTACCTCACCGGCCTCGACGGCGCCTACGCCCCCCAGCATGTCGAGAAGACCGCCGACGGCCTGCTCGTCACGTTCTCCGCGATCGCGCCGGCCGGTGTGATCGGGTGACCCGATCGACCGCGGCCTCGCGTCGCAACCCTCACCGCACCTCCCTCGCCGCATCACAGCGCACCTCCTCACCGAGCCGCCTCAGCCGAGTCGGCACCCGACCGGAAAGGAACCACCTCATGGCACCCGCCACCTCCACCGCATCGACGACCACCCGTCGTCCGCGCGGCCTCGTCCTCCTCGGGCTGGTCATCGCGCTCTTCACCGCCCTCGCCGCCTCGCTCGTCGGGGCCTCCCCGGTGCACGCCGCCGACGGTGACGGCTGGGTCCGCGTCGGGCACCTCTCGCCCGACACCAAGTCGGTCGACGTGACCCTGACCTCCGTGTCGGGCGGCCAGGTCGTCATGGACCTCGACGACGTGACCTACGGCCAGGTCAGCCCGTACCAGGCACTCCCCGCCGGCACCTACGTCGTCTCGATGACGTCGAACGGCGCCGGAGCGAGCGCCGTCCCGGTGATCAGCACCAACGTCACCGTGAAGTCGGGCGAGCCGATCACGGTCGTGGCCTACGGCCCCGCCAAGTCGATCAAGACCCAGGTCTTCAACGACGATCTCACCGCGCCCGCGGACGGCCAGGCGAAAATCCGTCTCGTGCAGGCCGCGAACGTCTCGAAGACCGTCACCGTGGCGACCACCACGGGCACGACGATCGCCGAGAAGGCCGCGTTCGGCAGCGCCTCGGGCTACGCCTCGGTCGCCGCCGGCCCGTGGTCGTTGAAGCTCACCGGCACGTCCGTCAACGGCACCGCCGACGTCAACCTCGCGGCCGGCAGCATCACGACGCTGTTCGTGCTCGACAACTCCACGGGCGGCCTGACGGTCGTCCCGGTCGTCGACAGCGCGGCCACGGCCGCGACGCCCGTCGGCGGCGTGCAGACCGGTGGCGGCTACCTCGCCGAGCACCCCGGTGCCGACCAGGAGGCGCAGACCGCGACCCCGAGCGGCTTCTGGGGTCCTCTCCTCGGCCTCCTCGGCCTGACCCGCTGAGGCGCGAGCCGGCGAGCCCGCACGACGTCCCGATCAGGGACACCTCGTTCCGACCAGGAGATGGAGCACGACCATGACGACGAAGACGAAACTGCTGTTGGCCGTAGTGGTGGTCGCGGCGCTCGCCGTGACCGCCGGTCTCGCCTCCCTCATCGTGGGCGTCGGCGACGACACGCCGACCGCGGCGAAGAACGGTCAGCCCGGCAGCACGGACCCCGGGGTGACGGCGTCGGCCGACCCGGCCCGCAGCCCCGACGAGATCGGGCAGGCCTTCCTGCGCGACTGGGTCGACCAGGGCCGGGTGGTCCGTCGCGACCAGGGCGGCGACACCGTCAGCGAGGGACAGGCCTACGGCATGCTCGTCGCCGTGGCGCTCGGCGACGAGAAGTCGTTCGAGCAGATCTGGTCGTGGACCAAGGACAACCTCGTGCGCGACGACGGTCTGCTCGCCTGGCGCTGGGACAAGGGCGCGGTCGTCGACGACATGCCGGCGAGCGACGCCGACGTGGACGCCGCCCGGGCGCTCGTGCTCGCCGGTCAGAAGTTCGACGACACGGCATACACCGAGGCGGGCACCACGCTCGGCGCGGACGTGCTCGACACGATGACGGCGCAGACCGACGTCGGGCTCATCCTCTTGCCCGGCCCCTGGGCCAAGACCTCGGCCCCGTGGACCTACAACCCGTCGTACGCGTCGCCCGCGTCGTTCGAGATGTTGGCGAAGGCGACGGGCGACCCCCGCTGGTCGGAGCTCGTCACGGGCTCGCGCGCGGTCACCACGACGATCCTCACCGACACGGCCCTGCCGAGCGACTGGGCCCAGGTCGAGCAGTCGGGTGCGGTCAACCCGCTGCCGAGTGCCGACGGCACGTCGGGCACCGTGCAGTACAGCTACGACGCCGCTCGCCTCGGTCTCCGCTACGCCGAGTCGTGCGACCCCGCCGACGTCGCACTCGCGGCCCGGATGGCCCCGACCCTCCAGCGCTACGAGGAGCCCCCCATGCAGCTCGATCTCGGCGGCCAGGCCACCGGCACGGACAAGAGCCCTCTGGCCTACGCGGCCCGAGCCGCTGCCGAAGCCGCGGCCGGCTCGCGCGACGAGGCCAAGGCCGACCTGCTCCAGGCCGACCGGCTGGCCCAGTCGACCCCGACGTACTACGGGTCGGCCTGGTCGGCGCTCGCCGCCCTGCAACTGGACGGCAACGCCCTCGACGCCTGCTCGCCGTTGGCGGTCAGCTCGTGAGCGCCGCGGAGCTCATCCGGTCGCACCGGCGTGCCGCGATCGCCATCGGCGTCGCCGTGGTCGTCCTCATCGGTGGCGGCGTCACCCTCGGAGCGGTCGCGGCACAGCCGAACGGCAGCACGTCACCCGCCGAGGAGGCACGGGGCCCGTCGTCCACGTCGGCGGCGGCACCGAACGCGACCAGTGGATTCCAGGACCCGGCGGCGCCGTCGTACACCGAGCCTCCGGCCGGTTCGACGCCCGTGCGGGTGCAGATCCCGTCGATCGGCGTCGACTCCGGACTCGAAGACCTCGGCATCGGCCCGCAGGGCGAGCTCGACCCGCCCAAGGAGTGGATGTCGGCCGGCTGGTTCGCCGGCGGTGTCGTGCCCGGAGGGGTCGGCCCGGCCGTCATCGCCGGACACATCGACTCGACGAGCGGCCCGGCCGTGTTCGCCCGGTTGGGCGACCTGGCACCCGGTGCCGAGATCCAGGTGACCCTCTCGACCGGTGCCGTGGAGACCTTCACGGTCAGCGGCAGCGAGCGGGCGCCGAAGAAGCAGTTCCCGACCAGCGACGTGTACGGGTCGAGCCCGACCCCGTCGCTGCGACTGATCACGTGCGACGGTCACTTCGACACGTCCACCGGCCACTACGACGACAACCTGATCGTCTTCGCCGACCTGGTCGTCTGAGCGACCGCAGCACAGCCCCGAGCAGCCCCACCGACACCCGACCCGACCCGACCCGCAGGGGAGAGGAACAGCATCGTGAACGAGAACCTCGTCATCATCCCGACCTACAACGAGAAGGACAACCTCGACTGGATCGTCGGGCGCGTCCTCGCCTCCGGCGCATCGGTCGACGTGCTCGTCGTCGACGACGGCTCGCCCGACGGCACCGGTGAGCTGGCCGACGCCTACGCGGCGCGCGACGACCGCGTGTCGGTGATGCACCGGCACGAGAAGGCGGGGCTCGGTGCGGCGTACCTCGCGGGTTTCGCCTGGGGGCTCGAGCGCGGTTACGCGGCCCTGATCGAGATGGACGCCGACGGTTCGCACCACCCGGAGTACCTGCCCGAGATGATCGCCCTGCTCGGCGACAACGACCTCGTTCTCGGCTCGCGCTGGGTGCCCGGCGGCCGTGTCGAGAACTGGCCGCTGCACCGCATCCTGCTGAGCCGCGGCGGCAGCTGGTACACGCGCGGCGCCCTCGGGATCACGGTGGCCGACACGACGGGCGGGTACCGTGCCTTCCGGTCCTCGGCACTGGCTCGCATCGATCTTGAGCAGGTCGAGTCGCGTGGGTACTGCTTCCAGGTCGACCTGCTGTGGCGTGCGCTGCAGGCCGGCCTGCGGGTCGTGGAGACGCCGATCACGTTCACCGAGCGCGTGCACGGCAGCTCCAAGATGAGCGGCTCGATCGTGACCGAGTCGCTCGCGAAGGTGACGCGGTGGGGGCTGCGACGCCGGGGCCGTGCGCTCGTCGAGCTGGTCGTGCGGCACCGCCGGCTGCCGAGCGTCCGGGCGTCGTCACACCGGGTCTCGCCGGTGCGCGCCGCGTCGAACCGGCCGCTGCACTCCTGACGTCGTGCGCTCGTGACCCCGTGCGCAGTCGGACGCCGGTATCGGGCGCTCGAGCCCGGGGGAGCGTAGCGTCCCCCGCATGGGACTCATCATCGCTCTTATCGTCGTCGGCGTCATCCTGCTCATCTTGGGTGTGGCCGTCAAGGCAGCCATGTTCTTGCTCTACATCGGCATCGCGCTGCTGCTCATCGGTGCCATCTGGTGGCTGATGAAGTACATCCGCAGCCGCGCGTAGTCGCGGTCGTCCGGGGGCCCGTCATCGCGTGAACACGCGCGTGACGGGCCTTTCTCGCGTGACCCCCTCACGCGTTAAACTGGCGTCTCGCGCGGCTCACCGGGAGCTGCGAGCTCTCTTGGGGGGACCATGACCAACGACCCGTCGCAGCAACAGCCCTACGGGCAGTCGCCGTACTCGCCGCCGGCCTCCGGAGGCCAGCAGCCCTACGGCCAGCAGCCCTACGGCCAGCAGCCGGCCCCGTACGGCCAGCAGCCCGTCGGCCCCGGTGGAGAGCCGCCGCTCTGGGCTCCGTACTACAGCGCGCCGCCGGTCGCCGCGGTCAAGCGGTTCTTCCAGAAGTACGCGACGTTCTCGGGTCGTGCCAGCCGCAGCGAGTACTGGTGGACGGCCCTGGCCCTCGCCATCGTGGGCATCGTCCTCTCGTTCGGCGCCTTGCTCGGCGGTCTCGCGGGCTCGACGACCGATGCCTACGGCGAGTCCCAGCCCGGTGTCGGCTTCTATCCGTTCGCCATCATCGGGTTGGTCGTCTGGCTGGGCGTCATCGTCCCGAGCCTCGCCCTGACCGTCCGCCGACTGCACGACATCGATCAGCCTGGCTGGTGGCTCCTGATCAACTTCGTGCCCTACCTGGGCAGTCTCGTGCTCTTCGTCTTCTCGCTGATGGGGCCGAAGCCCGAGGGCGCACGGTTCGACCGCCCGATCGGCTGATCGGGCGGTCGCGCCGCGGCGCCGAGGTCAGCGGACGATGACGACCGACGCCGGTGGCAGGGTCAGCCCGCCGTCGAGTGTCACGCCCTCGTCACTCGTGAAGACGACGGAGGCGGCGGTCACGTCGAGCGTGACCGTCGCGTCCGAGAAGTTCACGGCCACCTGCAGGTCGCCCCGAGTGAGCACGAGCCACCGTGCGTCGGCGTCGAAGCGCACGCCGGTCGCGTCGAGGCTCGGATCGGTGAGACCCGGCTCCGACCGGCGCAGCTGCGCGAGTCGGCGGTAGGCGTCGAGCACCCGAGCGTGACGCCCCGACTCGAGTTCGGACCAGTCGAGGTGCGACCTCTCGAACGTCTCGGGGTCCTGCGGGTCGGGCACGACGGACTCGTCCCAGCCCATCTTCGCGAATTCGGCGATCCGGCCCTTCGCCGTCGCCTCGCCGAGATCGTGCTCGGGGTGCGACGTGAAGAACTGCCAGGGGGTCGATGCGGCCCATTCCTCGCCCATGAACAGCATGGGTGTGAAGGGCGACGTCAGCGTCAACGCCGCGGCGATGACGAGCCGGCCGTCGTCGAGGGTCGCCGCGAGGCGATCGCCGATGGCCCGGTTACCGATCTGGTCGTGGTTCTGGTTCGCCACGACCAGGCGCCAGCCGGGCATGTTGCGCGTATCGATCGGGTGGCCGTGCTCGCGCTCGCGGAACGACGAATACGTGCCGTCGTGGAAGAACCCCTTCGTGAGCACCTTGGCCAGGGCGTCGAGCGGTTCGAAGTCGGCGTAGTACCCGGTCGTCTCACCGGTCAGGGCGACGTGGACGGCATGGTGGAAGTCGTCCGACCACTGCGCGTCGAGACCGTAGCCGGGGCGGTGCTCGGGGCCGTAGCCGCCGCCGTCCCGGGGAGTGATGAGTCGCGGGTCGTTGAGGTCGCTCTCGGCGATCAGGGTCAATGGGCGACGCAGGTGCGTGCTGAGCGCTTCCGTCCGTTCGGCCATCTCGCGCAGCAGGTGCACGGGGCTGTCGTCGACCAGGGCGTGCACGGCGTCGAGCCGGAGCGCGTCGACGTGGTACGAATCGAGCCAGAGGGCCGTGTTGTCGAGGATGAACTCGCGCACCTCGGTCGATCCGTCGTCGTCGAGGTTGACGTTGTCGCCCCACGTGTTGGCGTGCTTGCCCGACAGATACGGGCCGAAGTTCGGCAGATAGTTGCCCGAGGGGCCCAGGTGGTTGTAGACGACGTCCTGGATCACGCCGAGGCCGGCCGCGTGGGCCGCGTCGACGAACCGCTGGTACGCCTCGGGCCCGCCGTAGTTGTCGGTGACCGTGAACCAGTCGACGCCGTCGTAGCCCCAGTTCCAGCGGCCGTTGACACCGTTGACCGGCAGGATCTCAACGAAGTCCACGCCGAGCGACACGAGGTGGGGGAGCCGCGCGATGGCGGAGTCGAGGGTGCCTTCGGGTGTGAACGTGCCGATGTGCAGCTCGTACAGGACGCTGCCGCCCAGGCGGCGCCCGGTCCAGGCATCGTCCGTCCACGCGAACGTCGTCGGGTCGTACGTCTCGCTCAGACCGTGCACGCCGTCGGGCTGACGGATCGATCGGGGGTCGGGCAGCGGGATCTCGCCGTCGTCGAGGACGAAGCCGTAGCGGTGCCCGCTCGCCGTGTCGAGGCCGGCGGGCGCACGCCACCAGCCTCCGTCGTCGGCGGTCATCGGCAGCAGGTCCCCGTCGAGGTGCAGCCGCACCCGGGAGGCCAGCGGGGCCCAGACGTCGTACAGGCGAACGGTCATCGGTTCTCCTCGGGAGTGGAGGTGGTGGGGGAGGCGTCGGTCGTGCCGTCGGGCACGAGCAGGGCGACGGGATACGTGGCGAGCAGCTCGGCGAGACGGATCTCGGGGCCCTCGAAGCGTCGACCGGTCAGGATGTCGCGACGGGCGCCTCCGGAGACGTGCAGCACCGTCGGCGTCGCGCCGGCGTCCCAGCCGCCCGCCTGCTCGAGGGCGACGGGGAGTCGCGTCGCGACGACGACGGCGCCACCACGATCGACGGCGACGGCCGAGCCGGCCTGTTCGCCGAACACGGGCAGCGCGCCGTAGCGGGTGAACAGCTCGGGGTGATCGCGGCGGAGCGCCAGCGCCCGACGCGTCACGAGCAGCTTGGCGCCGCCCTCGTCGTCGATCGCGGGCAGGGCACCCGCGTCGATGTCGGCCAGGATCTGCCGGCGGCGGTCGAAGTCGACGGGCCGGCGGTTGTCGGGGTCGACGAGGGAGAGATCCCACAGCTCACCGCCCTGGTACACGTCGGGCGCGCCCGGTCCGGTGATCTGCAGCAGGGCCTCGCCGAGGGCGTTGCTCCAGCCGGGGCGACGCACGATGTCGACGACGCGCGCGACCTCGGTGCGGACGGTCGCGTCGTCGAAGCAGGCGTCGACCAGGGCGTGCATCTTCGTCTCGAAGGCCTCGTCGGGCGCCGTCCAGGTCGTGGACGTGCCGGCCTCGCGCGACGCCTTCTCGGCATACGCGTGCAGGCGCTCCCGTGACGCCGGCCAGGAGCCGACGATGCTCTGCCACAGGATGTTCTCGAACGGTCCGTCGCCGAGCGGCGCGAGCTCGCGCAGGCGGTCGAGGGCGGCGACCCATTCGTCGGCGATCTCGGCCAGGACCGACACCCGGGCACGGACGTCGGCACTGCGCTTCGTGTCGTGGGTCGACAGGGTCGTCATGCCGAACGGCCGGTCGGCGAGGCGGCGCGTCATCCGGGCGTGGAACTCGGCGGGTGTGATCGCGAACTCGCTCGGGTCGGCACCGACCTCGGTGAGCGTCGCCAGGCGGCTGTATCGGTAGAACGCCGTGTCCTCGACGCCCTTCGCCATCACCATGCCGCTCGTCTGCTGGAACCGCACGGCGGCCGGGTGGGCCGGATCGCCGAGCGTGCTCGCCACGCTCTCGATCGTGTCGGCGAGGTCGGGGCGCTGATCGATCGCGACGCGAGTCGCGTCGACGAGATCGGCCGCCCCGAGCGGCAGGTAGCTGCGATAGACGGGGAAGGCGGCGGCGAGCTCGGCCAGCGCGTCGACGACCTGCGGGTCGACGTCGTCGCCCGGGGCCGTCAGGAGGCGCGCCAGGCGATTGATCTCGCTCCCCAGGATGCCGTCGGCGATACCGCGCTTCGTGCTGAGGATCATCGCCTCCCACGAGAAGGCGTCGGCCTCGTCGCGCAACCGGGCGTCGAGCGAGCCCAAGGTCGCGGCGCCCGCAGGGTCGACGAACAGCCGGTCGAGGTCGGCGAGCGCGTCATAGCCCGTGGTGCCGTCGGTGGCCCAGTCCTCGGGCAGGGCCTCGTCGCCCTCGAGGATCTTCTCGACGAGCACGTGTGCCCCGCCGGTGAGCGTCGCGAGGCGGTCGAGATAGCCCTTGGGGTCGGCGAGGCCGTCCGGGTGGTCGACCCGCAGGCCGTCGGCGAGCCCCTCGTCGAACCAACGGCCGATCTCGGCGTGCGACTCGTCGAAGACCCGCTCGTCTTCGACACGGATGCCGGCGAGCGTGTTGACCGCGAAGAACCGGCGATAGTTGAGATCGCTGTCGGCCCGGGTCCAGTGCACGAGCTCGTAGTTCTGACGGCTGTGCACGGCGGCCGCGCCCGCGGCGTCGGCCGGCTCGTCGCCGCGGGTGCCGGGGGCGATCGGGTAGGCGGTGTCGTAGTAGTGCAGCTCGTCGCCCACCAGCGTGAGGCCTTCGATGGTTCCGTCGGCGGCAGGAGCCTCGCCGAGCACGGGCACGAGGACGCGCCCGGCCCCCGCCTCCCAGTCCACGTCGAACGCCTCGGCGTAGCGCGACGCGCGGCCGAGACGGAGCAGATCCCACCACCAGAGTGAGGCCTTCGGCGTCGCGACGCCCACGTGGTTCGGGACGATGTCGACCAGGACGCCGAGCCCGGCGTCGTGGGCGGCCCGCGACAGGGCCGCGAGACCGTCGGCGCCGCCGCGGTCGGGGTCGACGCGCGAGTGGTCGACGACGTCGTAGCCGTGGTCGCTGCCCGGCTCGGCAGCGAGCACCGGCGAGAGGTAGACCCAGTCGACGCCGAGGTCGCGGAGGTAGGGCACGAGTCGCGCGGCCTCGTTCAGGTCGAAGGACGACCGGATCTGCAAGCGGTACGTCGAACGGGGGTGGCGGCTGATGTTCACTCGGAGTCCTCTGCCGTGGCTCGGAGGACGACGAGAGAGCGGCCCGCCACGGGCAGGCTGTCTCCCGCCCCGAGCGCCGTGGGGCGTTCGGGGAGGCTGGGGGGCTGCGGCGTCGTGGAGGCGCGGGTCGCGGCCGGGGTTCGCGGGGCGTGCTGGGGCGGCGGGGGCGGTGCCTCGACCGTGCTGTCGACGACGACCTCCCAGCCCTCGGCGTACTCGTCGGGCGGCAGGGTGAAGGTGACGGTCTGCTCGCTGGCGTTGAAGTAGAGCACGAAGTTGACGTCGCTGATCCGGCCGCCGCGGGCGTCGCGGCCGCGGATGCCGTTGCCGTTCAGGAACATGCCGATGGCCTTGGCGTACGAGGTGTTCCACTCGTCGGGCTGCATGGCGTCGCCCTCCGGGGTGAGCCAGACGATGTCGGGCAGGGGTTCGCCCTCGCCGCGGGTGACGGGTCGACCGTTGAAGTATCGCTGTCGACGGAAGGTCGGGTGGTCGTGCCGCAGCTTGATCACCTCGGCGGTGAACTCGATGAGCTCGCGGTCGGCGTTGTCCCAGTCGACCCAGCTGATGTCGCTGTCCTGCGCGTACGTGTTGTTGTTGCCGCGCTGGGTACGTCCGAGCTCGTCGCCGTGCAGCAGCATCGGCACACCCTGGCTGAGCAACAGCGTCGCCAGGAAGTTGCGCTGGCGCTGCTGGCGCAGGGCGCGGATCTCGACGTCGCTCGTCTCGCCCTCGACACCCGAGTTCCACGACCGGTTGTGGCTTTCGCCGTCGTTGTTGCCCTCGCCGTTGGCGTCGTTGTGCTTGTCGTTGTAGCTGACCAGGTCGCGCATCGTGAAGCCGTCGTGTGCCGTGACGAAGTTGATGCTCGCCACCGGGCGGCGGCCGTCGCGTTCGTAGAGGTCGGCCGAGCCCGTGATGCGGCTCGCGAACTCGCCGAGCGTCGCGGGCTCGCCGCGCCAGAAGTCGCGCACGGTGTCGCGGTACTTGCCGTTCCATTCGGTCCATTGAGGCGGGAAGTTGCCCACCTGGTATCCGCCCGGGCCGACGTCCCACGGCTCGGCGATGAGCTTCACCTGCGAGACGATCGGGTCTTGTTGCACGAGCTCGAAGAACGTCGACAGGCGGTCGACCTCGTAGAACTCGCGGGCCAGCGACGCGGCGAGGTCGAAGCGGAACCCGTCGACGTGCATCTCGGTGACCCAGTAGCGCAGGCTGTCCATGATCAGCTGCAGCGAGTGCGGATGGCGGACGTTCAGGCTGTTGCCGGTTCCCGTGTAGTCCATGTAGAACTGCTTGTCGTCGTCCATCAGCCGGTAGTAGGCCGCGTTGTCGATGCCCTTGAACGACAGGGTCGGCCCGAGGTGGTTGCCCTCGGCGGTGTGGTTGTAGACGACGTCGATGATGACCTCGATGCCCGCCTCGTGCAGCACCCGCACCATGTTCTTGAACTCCTGCACCTGCTGGCCCAGGTCGCCGGTCGACGAGTAGGCCGCCTGCGGGGCGAAGAAGCCGATGGTGTTGTAGCCCCAGTAGTTGCTGAGGCCCTTCTCGAGCAGCGTGTTGTCCTGCACGAACTGGTGCACCGGCATCAGCTCGAGCGTCGTGATGCCGAGCTTCTTGAGGTGGTCGATGATCGCCGGATGCGCGACGCCGGCGTACGTGCCGCGCTGCTCCTCGGGGATGTCGGGGTGCGTCTCGGTCAGGCCCTTGACGTGGGCCTCGTAGATCACGGTCTCGTCATAGCTGTACTTGGGCGGTCGGTCGCCCTGCCAGTCGAAGAACGGGTTGATGACGACGCCCAGCATCATGTGCGGGCCACTGTCCTTGTCGTTCTTCGAGTCGGGGTCGCCGAAGTTGTAGGCGAACAGCGCTTCGTCCCAGTCGATGTCGCCGCAGGTCGCCTTGGCGTACGGGTCGAGCAGCAGCTTGTTCGGGTTGGCGCGGGTGCCGTTCTCGGGGTCGTACTCGCCGTGCACGCGGTAGCCGTACCGCTGACCGGGCTGCACGGTCGGCAGGTACGCGTGCCACACGTAGGCGTCGACCTCGGTGAGATCGACGCGGGTCTCGGCACCGTGCTCGTCGAAGAGACAGAGCTCGACACGGGAGGCCGCCTCGCTGAAGATCGCGAAGTTCGTGCCGCTGCCGTCGTAGGTGGCGCCGAGGGGGTAGGGGTTGCCTGGCCAGGTGTGCAATCGAACCTCCGGGTAGGGACTCCGCTCAGCCTAGAGAAGAACCACGGACCCGGGCCGCCACGCCGACGGCTATACTCGGCGGCACACACACGGGAGTCCGGTGAGCCGGGCTGAGAGGAAGCGATCCACGCTTCGACCGTCGAACCTGATCTGGATCATGCCAGCGCAGGGAGGAGAGAACATGTCTGTTTCCGTGTCCGCGAACGAGGCGTCGACGACGTCCGTCTCGAAGAAGCCGTCGCGTCGGTGGCGCGTCGTCGACATCGTCGTCGCCAGCGTCATCGGTGTCGCCTGCGGTGTCGTCTTCTGGGCCTGGGGGCTCGCGTGGACGCCGCTCAGCGGTGCCCTGACGTTCACCCCCGGTCTGTCGGGGCTGCTGTCGGGCGGCTGGCTGTTCGCCGGCGTGCTCGGAGGTCTCGTCATCCGCAAACCCGGCGCCGCCTTGTACACCGAGGTGCTCGCCGCCGTCGTCTCGATGCTGATCGGTACCCAGTGGGGCTTCTCGACCCTGCTCTGGGGGGTCCTCGAGGGGCTCGGTGCCGAGATCGTCTTCGCGCTGTTCCTCTACTCGTCGTGGCGGCTGCACGTCGCCCTGCTGGCCGGTGCCGGCGCCGGTGTCGCGGTGGCCCTGCTCGACACGTCGTTCTCGTCCATCGCGGCCAACTCCGTCGAGTTCAAGGCCGTCTACGCGGTGAGCTCCGTCGTCTCGGGCATCGTCCTGGCCGGGCTGCTCTCGTGGCTCGCGACCCGCGGGCTCGCGCGGACCGGCGCGCTCAGCCGCTTCGCCGCGGGCCGGTCGGCCGAGGCGCGGGTCTGACCCCGCCGCGCGGCGCCCGCGTCGACGCGCGGGGCTGGGGCTGGCGGCACGCCGGACGTCTCCGCCCCGCCGTCTCGGCCCTCGACCTGCGCATCGAGCCGGGCGAGAAGGTACTGCTGCTCGGCGCCTCGGGAGCGGGCAAGTCGACGCTGCTCGCCGGTCTCGCGGGTGTGCTCGGCGGCGACGACGAGGGCGACGCGACCGGCGAGTTGCTCGTGGACGGCACCCCGCCCGAGTCTCAGCGCGGTCGTGTCGGACTCGTGCTGCAGGACCCCGACTCGCAGGTCGTGCTCGCGCGGGTCGGCGACGACGTCGCCTTCGGCTGCGAGAACCTCGGGGTGCCGCGCGACGAGATCTGGCGACGCGTCGGCCACGCCCTCGACGCCGTGCGGCTCGATCTGCCGCTCGACGCGTCGACGTCCGAGCTCAGCGGCGGGCAGAAGCAGCGGCTCGCCCTGGCCGGGGCGCTGGCGATGCGCCCTGGACTCCTGCTGCTGGACGAGCCGACCGCCAACCTCGACCCCGACGGCGTCGTCGAGGTGCGCGACGCCGTCGACCGCGTCCTCGCCGAGACGGACGCCACCCTCGTCGTGGTCGAGCACCGGGTCTCGGTGTGGCTGCCCGTCGTCGATCGCGTCGTCGTGGTGGCCGCCGGTGGGGGAGTGCTGGCCGACGGACGGCCGGACGTCGTGCTCGGGGCCGAACGCGACCGCCTCGAGGAGGCGGGGGTGTGGGTTCCCGGCGCCGTGCCTCCGGAGTCTCGTCGAGTGGGGCGCCCCGGCGAGCCGCTGCTCCTCGCGTCCGAGCTCGCCGTCGGCCGACGGGGAGCGAAGGGTCCGGCCGTCGCATCGGGTGTCGCGCTCGAGGTCGTCGCTGGCACGGCGCTCGCCGTGACCGGAGCGAACGGCGCGGGCAAGTCGACGCTCGCCCTCACGCTCGCCGGCCTGATCGAGCCCGTCGCGGGGGCGCTCGTCGCCACCCCGACGCTGGCCCGCGGGGTCGGACCGTCGCCGATCCGCTGGCGTCCGAAGAACCTGCTGACCCGCATCGGCACCGTCTTCCAGGACCCGGAGCACCAGTTCCTGACCGCGACCGTGCGCCGCGAGCTGATGGTCGGCCCGGCCGCCCTGGGCATCCCCTCGAGTGAGGCCGACGAGCGCGTCGACGCCCTGCTCGAGCGACTCCGTCTGGCGCATCTGGCGGGGGCCAACCCGTTCACGCTGTCGGGAGGCGAGAAGCGTCGATTGTCGGTCGCGACCGTGCTGGCGTCTCGCCCCGACGTGATCGTGCTGGACGAGCCGACGTTCGGGCAGGACGCCCGCACCTGGCGCGAGCTCGTCGCCATGCTCGGCGGCCTGCTCGACGACGGTCGCGCCGTCGTCGCCGTCACCCATGACGCCGACTTCGTCGCGGCGCTCGCCGACCGGGTGCTCGACCTGACCCCGTACGCCCGCCCCCGCACGCCGCGTCCCGAGGGGGTGCGATGAGTGTGCTGTCGGCGATCCGGGCCCCCGGGGTCGTGGGTCGCGTCAACCCGGTCGCGAAGCTGCTGGCCGCACTGGTGCTCGGGGTCGTGCTGCTGCTGTCGATCGACTGGGTCTCGGCCGGGACGGCACTCGTGCTCGAGGCGCTGCTGCTGCCCTGGGCCGGGCTGAGCCTGCGGCAGCTCGTCACCCGGACGGCGCCGCTCTGGGTCGCGGCCCCCGCCTCGGTCGTCGCGACGGCGCTCTACGGGCGCGACGACGGTGCCGTGCTGCTGCATCTCGGGTTCGTCTCGGTCACCGAGGGCTCGTTGTCGCTGGCCGGCGCGATCGGTCTCCGCATCCTCGCGGTCGGCATCCCCGGCATCGTCCTGTTCGCGACGACGGACCCGACCGATCTCGCCGACGGATTGTCGCAGGTGCTGCGGCTGCCGTCGCGGTTCGTGCTCGGTGGGCTCGCGGGGCTGCGTCTGGTGGGTCTGTTCATGGACGACTGGCGGCAGCTCGCGCTCGCCCGCCGAGCCCGGGGCGTGGCCGACGCGGGAGGGCCGATCGGTGCCCTGAGGCGTTTCGGCCAACAGGCGTTCGCCCTGCTGGTGCTCTCGGTGCGTCGGGGCAGCAAGCTCGCCACCGCGATGGAGGCCAAGGGGTTCGGGTCGGACGCGCCCCGCACGTGGGCCCGGCCTTCGACGTTCGGAGCGCGCGACGTGACCCTCGTCGCGCTGGGCGTGGTCATCGCGGCCGCGGCGGTCACGGCCGCCGTGCTCGCCGGGACGTGGGAGTTCGTCCTTGCCTGAGCTGGCGGCGGAGCTCGTCGCGCGCCTGGAGGGCCTGCGCGGTGCGACGCGCGGAGCCGCTCCACGTCTCGTCGTGCTGATCGACGGACGATCCGGGTCGGGCAAGACGACGCTCGGCGCGGCACTCGAACGCACCTGGCCCGTCGAGCGGCTCGGCCCGGTGCAACTCGTCCATCTCGATGACGTCTACCCGGGGTGGCACGGCCTCGAGGCCGCGTCGCGGGTCGTCGAGTCGACGATCCTCGACGAGGTGCGACCCGGGTGGCGCCGCTGGGACTGGGCGCTCGATCGCGAGGCGGAGTGGTCGGAGCTCGACCCGGCCGCCTCGGTGATCGTGGAGGGCGCCGGGTCGCTGACCCGCGCCTCCTCGGTTCGTGCCGATCTGTCGATCTGGCTCGATCTCGACACGGACACGCGGCGTGCCCGGGCGCTGGGACGCGACGGTGCGGCCTACGAGCCGTGGTGGCAGGTGTGGGCCGATCAGGAGGCGCGGCACATCGAGCAGGAGGCGCCGCGTTCGCTCGCGGACCTGGTCGTCGACGTCGGGCACACGGTCACGCCCGACGTTCGGGGGTAGGTCGCGTCGGTGCCGGCGCGGCGGTGTCAGGCCCAGCCGAGCTCGTGCAGGTGGGCGTCGTCGATGCCGTAGAAGTGCGCGATCTCGTGGACGAGGGTGACGTGGATCTCGTCGCGGAGCTCGTCGAGGGTGTCGACGGCGGCCAGGTGCGGCTCGCGATACAGGATGATGCGGTCGGGCAGCTCGCCGAAGCCGTAGGTGCCGCGCTCGGTCAGGGCGACGCCGTCGTAGAGGCCGAGCAGGTCGAGGCTGCCGTCTTCGGGGCGGTCTTCGGTGACGAAGACGATGTTGTCGAGGCCGTCGACCATGTCGTCGGGCAGGCGGTCGAGCTCGTCGACGACCAGCTCGTCGAACCGCTCGGCGCTCACGCTCGCCGGGTCGATCCCCGCAGCAGGGCCGGTGTCGTCGTCATCGCCTGTCACGCAGACCACCCTCCCATACACGCCCTGGGGTGTCCCCCCGCTTATTGGAGGGCACGCAACCCGACCTCTGAACCCGGCCCCCCACGACGTCTTGGACGCGGACCGCGTCGAAGACCAAAAGGCACGGAGAGAAAAGCAAAACCCCTGCCCATTGGAGGGCACGCAACCCGGTCTCTGAACCCGGCCCCCCACGACGTCTTGGACGCGGAACGCGTCGAAGATCAAAAGGCACGGAGAGAAAAGCAAAACCCCTGCCCATTGGAGGGCACGTAAGCCGGTCTCTGAACCCGGCCCCCCACGACGTCTTGGACGCGGACCGCGTCGAAGATCAAAAAGCACGGAGAGAAAAGCAAAAACCCCTGCCCATTGGAGGGCACGTAAGCCGGTCTCTGAACCCGGCCCCCCACGACGTCTTGGACGCGGAACGCGTCGAAGACCAAAAAGCACGGAGAGAAAAGCAAAACCCCCTGCCCATTGGAGGGCACGCAACCCGACCTCTGAACCCGGCCCCCCACGACGTCTTGGACGCGGAACGCGTCGAAGACCAAAAAGCACGGAGAGAAAAGCAAAAACCCCTGCCCATTGGAGGGCAGGGGTTTTGCTTTTCTCGGGTGAGTAACGGGGCTTGAACCCGCGGCCTCCTAGACCACAACCAGGCGCTCTACCAGCTGAGCTATACCCACCATGTGCCTGCCGAAGCAGTGCGACTAGAAGAGTGTATTACAACTTCGAGGCCCATTCGTCCACGACGGCCTTCGAGATCGCCTGGACGTCCTCCGTGGTCGGCCCGGGCTCGGCGACGAAGCCGGCGCGGCGGTAGTAGGCGAGCTCGCGGATCGACTCGAGGATGTCGGCGAGGGCGCGGTGCCCGCCGTTCTTCTGCGGGGCGTTGAAGTACACGCGGGGGAACCACCGGCGGGCAAGCTCTTTGATGCTGGACACGTCGACGCTGCGGTAGTGCAGGTGGTTGTCGACACGGGGCATGTACTTCGCGAGGAAGGCCCGGTCGGTGCCGATGGTGTTGCCGGCGAGCGGTGCCTGGCCCGAGGTCGGGACGTACTTCTCGATGTACTCGAGCACCTCGAACTCGGCCTCGCCGAGGCTCACGCCGTTCGGGATCTCCTCGAGCAGACCCGAGCTGGTGTGCATGTTCGTGACGAACTCGTTCATGTGGTCGAGTGCGCTCTGGTCGGGCTTGATCACGATGGTGAAGCCGGGGTGCACGGGGGCGAGGTCGAAGTCGGTGATGACGACGGCGACTTCGACGAGCTCGTCGACGTCGACGTCGAGTCCGGTCATCTCGCAGTCGATCCACACGAGGCGGTCGTTCGTCGTAGCCATGGGGCGAGTCTAGTCCGGGCCGTTCGGCCGGGCCGCGTACGCGGCGAGGCGCGCATCGGACGCGCGCCGCGCCTCCTGATCGTGGCGACGATCGAGGAGGCGCGGCGCCGGTCGGTCAGGACGCCTCGCCCACCCCGATGGCCTGGGCCTCGACCAGCTCGGTCTCGGGCCCGTCGTCGACGTGCCGCAGCGTGCGACCGAAGACGAGCGCGACGACGAAGGCGATGGCGACGCTGGTCGCCGCGAACCAGTAGCCGGCGGCGGGGGTGACGACCGCAGCGATGGTCGTGGCCGCCGGGGGAGCGACGGCCCCGCCGATGAAGCGCACCGCCGAGTAGGCGGACGACGCGACGGACCGGGGCAGATCGGTCGCCTCCATCACGCATTCGGTGAGGACGGTGTTGAGCACGCCGAGCGCGAGGCCGCCGACGATGACGCAGAGGACGAGGCCGATCTGGCTCTCGATCACGATGCCGGCGACGACGAGGTCGACCGCGAGCAGGGGCAGGGCGATCTTGAGCACGGTCGTCCGGCGCAACCGCGCGGTGAGCAGGGGAGCGACCCACACCGACGTGACGGCGAGCCCGACGCCCCAGCCGAAGAAGGTCAGCCCGATACCGAGCGCCCCGAAGCCGAGCGGGTACGGCGTGTACGCGAGCAGGACGAAGAAGCCGATGTTGTAGAACAGTGCGATCGCGGCGAGCGTCGCGAGCGCGGGGCGCCCGAGGGCCCGGAACGGCGCGCTGAGCGTGGTGGGCGTCGGCTTGGCCGTCTCGCCGCGCAAGAAGACCGCGATGGCGACGAACGCGATGGCCATCAGCACGACGACGCCGAAGAACGGGCCGCGCCAACTCACGCTGCCGAGAAGGCCGCCGAGCAGGGGGCCGACGGCGATGCCGATACCGAGAGCGGCCTCGTACAGGATGATCGCGGACGACGATCCGCCGCTGGCCGCGCCGACGATCGTCGCCAGGGCGGTCGAGATGAAGAGGGCGTTGCCGAGCCCCCACCCGGCCCGGAACCCGATGACCTCTTGCACGGACCCGCTCGTGGCGGCGAGCAGGGCGAAGACGACGATCAGCGCGAGGCCGATCATGAGCGTCTTCTTCGGCCCGAGTCGGCTCGAGACCCAGCTCGTGAAGAACATGGCGACGCCGGTCACGAGCAGGTAACTGGTGAACAGGTACTCGGACTGGGTCGCGGTCGCGTGCAGATCGGCGGCGATGGTCGGCAGGATCGGGTCGACGAGCCCGATGCCCATGAAGGCGACGACGCACGCGAAGGCGATGGCCCAGACGGCCCGCGGCTGCTTCAGCAGGTTCGGCCTGGGCTCGTGGTGGGCGGCGGTGGGAGAGGCGGACGAGGAGGCGGTGGTCACGCGACCGACACCTCCGTCTGGACGCGCGCCGCGAGCAGCTGCGTCGCCTGGTCGAGCACGGCCCATTCGCTCTCGTCGAGGTCGTCGAAGAGGTGGCCGAGCGAGGTCGCGAGCGTGTGCTTCCACTCGGCGAGCGCCTCGGCGCCCTTGTCGCTGAGGGCGATGAGCCAGGCGCGGGAGTCGTCGGTGTCGGCGATGCGGTAGACGTATTCGTCTTCGACGAGGCCGTGCAGCAGTTTGGTCATGCTCGGCTGGCTGACCCGGCTCGCCTTGGCGAGCTCCCCGATGCGGAGCGAGCCGTCGGTGCTGAGGATGCCGAGGGTGCGCCAGACCGCCGGTGACGTGTTTCGGCCGGTGGCCTGCGCGGCGATACGCGTCAGGCGGCTGGTCGACGTCACGAGGCGTTCCAGGATCTCGAGAGGCTGTGAAGTCATGACGGCAAGTGTATAACCAGGTTATATAGCTTGTCTATTCTTCCTCGGGCGCGCTCGCCGATTAGCTGGGACTCCGACACCAGGGGCCTGATAGACAGTCCCCATGACAGACAGCAAGCCCACCGTGGCCGAGGGTTCCGAGTACGTCGTCTTCTTCGAAGGCGGTCCGAGCGACGGACGGACGGACACGCGCATCAGCACCGACGGCTCCTACGACGACGAGATCGTCGACTACGTGCTCATCGACGGCCTCGAGACCGGCATCGCCTACACGGCGACGACTGCGCACATGGTCGGCGAACAGCTGCAGGTGCACTACACGGTCGACCAGAAGGACAGCGACCCCGTCGACGACCCCGAGGATCGCAACGACGACCGCGACAACTGACGCCGCGGTCGCGACGCGACCAGGTGATGACGAGGAGGCGCGGGGAATGCCGACCCGCGCCTCCTCGTTGCTGTCGACATGAAGCTCGAGCTGTACACGTCCGCGTTCTGCGGACCCTGCCACGCGGCCCGCGGTGTCGTGACCGAGGCTGCGCGCCTCGTGCCGGCTCTCGGGGTCCACGAGGCGGACGTCGTCGCCGAGGCCGGCCGCGCCGAGTCGCGCGGCATCAGCAGTACGCCGACCATCGTGGTGCTGTCGGCGGCGGGCGACGAGGTCTTCCGAGCCGACGGGGTGCCGCGTCTCGACCAGCTCCTCGGGGCTCTCGCACTGGCCGTCTGAGGGGTCGGAGCCGGCGTCAGGGCCGACTCATAGCCGAACCGTGGCTACTTCTTCGACGGAGCCGACGATCCTGCAAGGCCGTGCGATCACTCTCGGGTCATGGCCCAGAACCCACACCCTCTCGAGCTCGATGTCGTCGTGCCCGTCTACAACGAGCAGGCGACGCTCCGCGCGAGCGTCGAGCGCCTCCACGCCCATCTCTCCGCTCATGCCCACGAGACCTGGCGCATCACGATCGCCGACAACGCGAGCACCGACGGGACCGGCGCGATCGCCGACCGGCTCGCCGCGACCCTGACCGACGTGGTCGTCGTCCACGTGCCCGAGAAGGGACGCGGGCGCGCCGTCAAGCAGGTCTGGTCGGCGTCGCCGGCTCTCGTGCTCGCGTATCTCGACGAAGACCTCTCGACCGACCTCGCCGCCCTCGAACCCCTGGTCGCCCCGCTGCTCTCCGGGCACTCGGATCTCGCCATCGGGACGCGCCTGACCCGCTCGTCGCGCGTCGCGCGCGGCGTCAAGCGGGAGTTCATCTCGCGGAGCTACAACGTGCTGCTCCGACGGGTCATGGGCGTCGGTTTCAGCGACGCCCAGTGCGGCTTCAAGGCGATCCGGCGGGACGTGGCGGCGCGACTCCTGCCGCTCGTCGAGGACGACGGCTGGTTCTTCGACACCGAGCTGCTCATCGTGGCCGAGCGGTCGGGGCTGCGCATCCACGAGGTGCCGGTCGACTGGATCGACGATCCCGACAGCTCGGTCGACATCGTGGCGACCGCGATGACCGACCTCCGTGGTCTCGTCCGCGTCGGGGCGGGGCTCATGCGGGGGACGATCCCGGTGAGAGCGGTCTACGACGAGATCGGCCGGCGCCCCTTCGCGGTCGACACCCGGCCCACGTTCGTCGCCCAGGTGCTCCGGTTCGGCGTGATCGGCCTCGCCTCGACGGCGGCCTACGCGCTGTTCTACCTCGTCCTGCAGGGCGTGCTCGTCGCCCAGCTGGCGAACTTCCTCGCCCTGCTGATCACGGCGGTCCTCAACACCGCCGCCAATCGTCGGCTCACGTTCGGTGTCCGGGGGCGGAGCGGCGCCGCGCGCCATCACGCCCAGGGGCTGCTCGTCTTCGGGCTCGCCTGGCTCATCACCGCGGGGTCGCTCGTCGGCCTGCACACCGCGCTGCCGCAGGCCGGCGTCCAGGTCGAACTCGTCGTGCTGACCGTCGCGAACCTCGTCGCCACCGTCCTCCGCTTCGTCCTGTTGCGGCTCTGGGTGTTCCGGAGGCAGGCGAGCCCCGATCCGGCGGCACCGCCGAGGGTCGCCTCGGCACCTCACGAGGGCCCGACGCCGAGTGAGGCCGGCGTTCGAACGCCGAACACCGAGCTGCGAGAGGTGGACGCACGATGAGCGGCCAGAGCGGTTCGCTCCGCGGTATCGGCGGGGCACCCGGACGCACCTCCGGTGCACGCGGCCAGCGGCAGAGCCCCTCGTCGATGGCGTCGACCCTGAGACGCGGGGCGCGGCTCCTCATCCGCGGTCGCGAGGGAGTGGCGACCTGGGAGCACCCGGCCTTCGTGGGGCTGCTCGTCGCGACGGCGGCGCTCTACCTGATCAACCTCTCGGCGAACGGATGGGCGAACTCGTTCTACTCGGCAGCCGTCCAGGCCGGGTCGACCAACTGGGAGGCGTTCCTCTTCGGATCGTCCGACGCCGCCAACTCCATCACCGTCGACAAGCCGCCCGCCAGCCTGTGGCTGATGGCGTTGTCGGTGCGGTTGTTCGGTCTGTCCTCGTTCAGCATCCTGCTGCCCCAGGCTCTGATGGGCGTTGCGACCGTCGGTCTCGTCTACGGCGTCGTGCGCCGTCGCTTCTCGGCGGTCGCCGCCCTGACCGCGGGGGCCGTGCTGGCCCTGACGCCGGTCGCCGTGCTCATGTTCCGCTTCAACAATCCCGACGCCCTGCTCGTGTTGCTGCTCACGGCGGCCGGTGCGCTGACGCTGCGTGGCATCGAGACCGGGAAGATCCGGTGGGTGATCTGGGCCGGGGTGGCGATCGGCTTCGGGTTCCTGACCAAGCAGTTGCAGGCCTTCGTCGTCCTGCCCGTGCTCGCGGGCGTCTACCTCGTCGCGGCACCCGTCATCCTGCGGAAGCGACTGCTCCATCTGCTCGCCGCGCTCGCCGCCGTGATCGTCTCGGCCGGGTGGTGGGTCGCGATCGTCGAGCTCGTCCCGGCGAGCATGCGGCCCTACGTCGGCGGCTCGCAGAACAACAGCTTCCTCGAGCTGACCTTCGGCTACAACGGCTTCGGTCGGCTCACGGGCGAGGAGACCGGCAGTGTGACGGGAGGCCGTGGCGGCGCCGCGACCGGAGGCATGTGGGGCAGCACGGGGCTGACGCGTCTCTTCGGTGAGCAGTTCGGCGGGCAGGTCATGTGGCTCGTCCCCGCGGCGCTGATCGTCGGCGTCGCGGCACTGGTACTGATCGGGCGCCGGCACCGGACGGACGCGCGTCGGGCGACCCTGCTCCTCTTCGGCGGTTGGCTCGTCCTGACCGGACTCGTCTTCAGCTTCATGTCGGGCATCTTCCACCCCTACTACACCGTCGCCTTGGCACCCGCCATCGCCGTGGTGATCGGAGCGGGCGCCGACGTCCTGTGGCGACGTCGCGACCGCCTGTGGGTGCGGATCGTCCTGGCGGTGGCCGTGCTCGTGACCGGCGGGTGGGGCTTCGCGCTCCTCTCTCGGGCGGAGTCGTGGCAGCCGTGGATCCGCATCGTCGTCCTCGTGCTGTCGGTGATCGGCGCGGCACTCGTCCTCGTGCCCCGTCGCGGGCGTCGTCTCGCCTCCGCGACCGTCGCCGTCCTGCTGGCGGCCTCGCTGCTCGGCCCGACCGCTTTCTCGATCGACACGATCGCGACCGCGCACAGCGGATCGCTGCCGAGCGCCGGCCCCGCCGTCCAGGGTGGTGGCTTCGGGGGCCGTGGCGGCGGAGCGGCAGGCGGACGCGGCTTCGGTTTCGGAGCAGGGCGAGGCGGGACCCCGCCCGCGTTCGGCACCGGCCAGGGCACGGGTACGGGCACGGGCGCGGGTACGGCCCAGGGTGCCGCGCCCGGCGCCGGAGCACCGGTCGGTGGCACGCAGACCGGACGAGGAGGCGCGGGTGGGCTCCTCGAGGCCGCCACGGTCAGCAAGCAGCTCGCCTCGTATCTCGCCCAGAACGCGTCGGACTACACCTGGATCGCCGCCGCCGTCGGGTCGAACTCGGCCTCGGGCTATCAGCTGGCCACCGGTGACCCGGTGATGCCCATCGGTGGTTTCAACGGGAGCGACCCGTCCCCGACCCTGGCGCAGTTCAAGCAGCTCGTCGCCGACGGCAAGATCCACTACTTCATCGGTGGCACGGTGGGGGCGTCGCACGGAGGGAGCTCTGCGTCGAGTGAGATCGCCGCCTGGGTCGAGGCCTCGTTCACGAAGACGACCGTCGACGGCGTGACCCTCTACGATCTGACGTCCTGAGCGTGACCCGGTATCGTGAGGTGGACGCCCTCGTAGCTCAGCGGATAGAGCAGGAGCCTTCTAATCTCTTGGTCGCAGGTTCGATTCCTGCCGAGGGCACCACCTGACGGACTCGGATCGCACGACAGAGGCCCGCATCACCACGGTGATGCGGGCCTCTGTCGTCTGCGGGTCAGTGCTCGTCGGTCGGGTCGGGACTCGTCCGCCGCCGCACCTGCTGGGCGCTGACCGGATCGCCGTAGCGAGCCTCGTCCGCGTCGTCGTCGACATCGGCTGCGCTCGGCGCCGACGCGGGAGCGGGAGCGGGAGTCGGGCTGGCCGCGGGCGATGCCGAGGCCGGCGTCACGCGAGGCATCGCCTCGGTCGCGTTCAGCGAGGCGCGATAGCGATCGTCTCGTGACGTCGAGTCGGGGTCGCTGGAGGACGATGCGGGGGAGTCGACACGAGCCGGAGTCGTCGCGGGCACCACCGTTCGCGGCTCGGCCGGTGCAGCCGCCGGGCTGGTCGGTCGGTCGAAGGGTGACGACGGTGCCGGGGAGGATGCCGTCGCGGAGGACGGAGCGGGAGTGGCCGTCGCGGCCGTGGTCTTGCCGGCGGCGCGATCGGCATCCCAGGCCTTCTGTCGGGCATCGAGGCCCTTGTCGAC
Organism: Frigoribacterium sp. 2-23; assembly: GCF_049601585.1. GTDB lineage: Bacteria > Actinomycetota > Actinomycetes > Actinomycetales > Microbacteriaceae > Frigoribacterium. The sequence continues at coordinate 1,025,923 of NZ_CP187126.1, forward strand.
GTCGGCCTCCTCGTATTTCCAGCGTTCGAGGTCGTACCGGAAGAGCTTCTTCGCCTTGGAAGGGCGGTTCTGCCATTCGACGAGTCGGTCGCGGAAGTCGGCGAGGGACTGCTCGGCCTGGAAGCTGAACGTCACGGAGTTGCGCTTGATGTCGGCGAGCTCGTGCTCCGCCCAGCTGGCGGCCGACCCGGCGCCGGCGGCCGGGAGCAGACGGAGCCGCACCTCGGCCTCCTGCGCGAGGTGGTCGGCGTAGGCGCGCTCCTCGGTGCCCAGGGACGACCAGATGGCCGCCTTGCGGGCCGCCGTGATGAGACCGGCCACGGCGGCGGCCTTCGCCTCGTCTTCGGCGTGCGAGATGACTCGCTTGGTCGCCGCACGGCCGATCGACGCGGCGATGACGCCCGCCACCACGATGGCGACGAACGGGATGATGGCGCTCGAGATGATGCGCCACCCCTGGTCGGACGAGACCCACTCAACGAAACTGTTCCACCACTGCATGGGGCGCACATTACCTCGACCGTCGAGAGACGTCGGGGAGCGACAGGCCTATCACGCGAAGCGGAAGCAGTCGATGGCGTCGTCGCGCGACCAGAACTCGCCGATCTCGACGAACCGGCGCTGGCGCGGGAGGAACCTCTTCGCCCGGTAGCGATCACCGAGGGGATCGACGACCCGCTCGAGGTACCCGGCGACCTCGCCGTTCGCCCTCGTCACGCGAGCGAGGCCGTCGTGCAGCTGGACGAGCCGGAGCCCACCGCGCTGGGTCTCGAGCGGAGCGGGCGTCGACGTCGCGACGGCGAAGGCCGGAGACGCCGCGGTCGGCGGCACCAGGCGCGGAGACGCGACGGGGTGGGACGGGGTGACGGGGTGGGACGGAGTCTGGCGGGTGGGGGACGTCGAGATCATGGTGTGCTCCTGGGGTCATCCGGCCGATGGCTGTCGAGAACGGTTCGAACATACGATCGACCACCGACATCGGCGGGACGACCCCAGACCTGGGCGGAGTCCCTCGAGGAGCGGGGTGTCAGCTCCCGGTGCCGTCGACGGCGAAGGGTTCGATCGCGGCGAGCTCGTCGTCGGTCAGAGCCGCACCGTGCAAGGCATCCAGACTGTCGTCCAGCTGCGACACACTCGACGCGCCGATCAGGGCGCTCGTGACCGCGGGCTGACGGAGCACCCACGCGAGCGACAGCTGCGCGAGCGACTGACCCCGCGCCTCCGCGATCTCGTTCAGGCTGCGGACCCGGGAGAGATACGTCTCGCTGAGCGCGTCCTCCGTGAACCAGCGGCCCTCGGCCGCCCGCGAGCCCTGAGGGGCCGATCCCGAGAGGTACCGCCCCGTGAGGAGGCCGCCCGCGAGAGGGGAGAACACGATGGAGCCGACGCCGTGCTCGAGGAGGGTGTCGAAGAGGCCGTCCTCGGGGGCGCGGTCGAACATGTTGTAGCGGGGCTGGTGGATGAGCAGCGGAACCCCCTCGGCCTCGAGGGCCGTGATGGCTGCGCGGGTCTGTTCGGGGTCGTAGTTCGAGATGCCGGCGTAGAGCGCCTTGCCCTGCCGCACGGCGGTGGCCAGCGCGCCCATCGTCTCCTCGATCGGGGTCTCCGGGTCGGGGCGGTGCGAGTAGAAGATGTCGACGTAGTCGAGACCGAGGCGCCCGAGGCTGGCGTCGAGCGACGACAGCAGGTACTTGCGCGAACCGAAGTCGCCGTACGGCCCGGGGTGCATGTCGTAACCGGCCTTGGTCGAGATGATCAGCTCGTCGCGGTACGGACGCAGGTTCGCGGCCATGATCCGGCCGAACTGCGACTCGGCCGAGCCGGGAGGGGGGCCGTAGTTGTTCGCCAGGTCGAAGTGGGTGACACCCCGGTCGAAGGCCCGGAGCACGATGTCGCGCTGGGTCTCGAGGGGGCGGTCGAATCCGAAGTTGTTCCAGAGTCCGAGGGAGATACGGGGCAGCTTGAGTCCGCTGCGGCCGGTTCGGACGTAGTCGAGCCGGGAGTACCGTTCGTCGTCGGCGACGTAGGGCGTGAAGGGTGATCTCATGACCCCACACTAGGGCCGGGAGTAGCCTGCGGCCATGACCACATTCGTTCTCGCGGGCGGCTGCTTCTGGTGCCTCGATGCCGTCTATCGCACCCTGCAGGGCGTCCAGGACGTCGTCTCGGGCTACACGGGCGGTCGCATGCCCGACCCGACCTACGACGACGTGTGCTCCGGGCTGACCGGCCACGCCGAGGCGGTCAAGGTCGTCTTCGACCCCGAGGTCATCCCGTCGGACGTCATCCTCGATGTGTTCTTCACGCTGCACGACCCCCGTCAGCTGAACCGTCAGGGTGCGGATGTCGGCACGCAATACCGCTCGTCGATGTTCTACGCCGACGATGCCCAGAAGAATCTCTTCGAGGAGGCGCGGGGCCGCGCCTCCGAGCTCTGGGACGGCGGTGTCGTGACGACGGTCGAGCCGCTCTCGACCTGGTACGACGCCGAGTCCTACCACCAGGACTTCTTCGCCAAGAATCCCGGCCAGGGCTATTGCATGGCCGTCGCCCTGCCGAAGGTGAACAAGGTCCGCAAGTCGTACGCGCCCTACGTCCTCGCGTCGTAGGCACGGTGTCACGAGTCGACGCATCGGGTGTCGTCTCGACGAACAAGAGAATGAGGTGCTCGACGATGAGCGACCAGAATGCCGTCTCCGAGACGAAGACGCTGACCGATCACAAGACCTTGACGGGGCAGACCTGGGTGGCCACGGGGCCGGCCGGCGTCGTGGGCTCGATCAACCGCACGACGGAGGGCTTCGCCGTCCGTCTGGCATCGCGCGACGAGTTCAGCGGTGAGTACCCGACCCTCGCGGTCGCCAAGAGCGCCCTGTTCGCATCGCTCGGGCCCGGTGCGGACTACCCGGAGTTCTCCGAGCACTGATTGTCCGTGGACTGGTTCGCCGGGCGCCGATCCGCGCGGTGGCGGGCGCGTCGCTCCTGCACCGGCCGCCGCGTGCGGTGCCGTGTCCACAGGTAGGCCTGGTGCTCGTCGCGGCGCCGTCCACGGCTGGCGAGACTCACGGCATGACAGACCTCATCGCCCTCACCGGAATCGTCGCCACCATCCCTCGCGCCCTGAAGACCGGGGCGGGGCTGAGTATCACGAGCTTTCGGCTCGCGTCCGCTCAGCGCCGCTTCGATCGGTCGAAGAACGCGTGGGTCGACACCGACACGAACTGGTACACCGTCACGGCCTTCCGTGGTCTCGCCGAGAACGCGGCCGCGTCGCTGGCCAAGGGCGATCGCGTCGTGGTGACCGGTCGTCTCCGCATCCGAGCGTGGGAGAACGAGGAGCGCAGCGGCACGACGGTGGAAGTCGACGCCGACGCCATCGGTCACGACCTGCACTGGTGCACCACACGCTCCACGCGCATCACCGCCGCTGCACCGACGAGCTCGGACGACGAGTCGGGCACGCCGGAGGACGAGTCCGCGCACTCCGGAGCCGATGAGCAGTCGTCCGACACCGTGTCCGACGAGTCCGCGCCCGACGCCCCGGCTCCCGCGTCCGGTGAGGTCGGCGGAGCCGTCGCCCAGACGGCGTTCGCCGACCCGGCCCCCGGGTCCTCGACCTGGGACGACGAGGAGGCGCCGCGTCCGTTCTGAGCGCCCGCCCCGAGAGTCGGTGGTCCGGCTCCGAGCGGCCTGCCGACTCGACCCCCGTAGAATCGCACTCGCCGTGCCTCCTCGGGTCGCGTGCAGAAGGGGGACCCGTGTCCAGCTCGCGATCGATGCGACGCCGCCGCCCGGCAGGGGCGATCGTGATCGTCCTGACCGCCGCGCTGGCCGTCGCCGGCTGTACCTCGTCCGACCGGCCCGAGCCGACGCCGTCGGTCACGACCCCGACTCCGACCAGCTCGACGCTGACACCCGAGTCGACCACGGCCGAGGCATTCGCCTTCTTCGACACCGCCAACCGGGCGCTCCTCGGGGCGACGCCGATGCCGGGTGGTCAGGCGATCGTCGACAACCTCGTGGCCGCGGGCTTCGACAAGTCGAAGATGCAGGTCACAGCAGACAAGACCTCCATCGGTCGCGACGTCGACTCGGTCGAGTTCTCGGTGCTCTGGGGCTCGGACTGCCTGATCGGGCAGGCGCAGAACTCCGGGTACACGAGTCAGACGACCCCCGTGCTCGGCAACGGTGCATGCCTCATCGGCACGACCCGCACCATCGACTGGTGACCCGTCTAGCGGTCACCGCCCCGCGCTCACTGCCTCACCCGAACTAGACTGGAAATCATGGCCGAATACATTTACTCGATGGTCCGTGCCCGCAAGGCGGTCGGCGACAAGCTGATCCTCGACGACGTGACCATGTCGTTCATCCCGGGTGCCAAGATCGGCGTCGTCGGTCCCAACGGTGCCGGTAAGTCGACGATCCTGAAGATCATGGCCGGCCTCGACACGCCGAGCAACGGCGAGGCGAAGCTGAGCCCCGGATACACGGTCGGCATCCTGATGCAGGAGCCCGAGCTCGACGAGACCAAGACCGTTCTCGAGAACGTCCAGGAGGGCGTCGGCCCCATCAAGGGCAAACTCGACCGCTTCAACGAGGTGTCGGCCGCGATGGCCGAGCCCGATGCCGATTTCGACGCGCTGCTGGCCGAGATGGGTCAGCTCCAGGAAGAGATCGACGCGGCCGACGCGTGGGATCTCGACTCGCAGCTCGAGCAGGCCATGTCCGCGCTGCGCACGCCGCCCGGCGACGCACCCGTGGCGAACCTCTCCGGTGGAGAGAAGCGCCGCGTGGCGCTCTGCAAGCTGCTGTTGCAGAAGCCCGACCTGCTGCTCCTCGACGAGCCCACCAACCACCTCGACGCCGAGAGCGTGCTCTGGCTCGAGCAGCACCTCAGCAAGTACCCCGGCGCCGTGCTCGCCGTGACCCACGACCGGTACTTCCTCGACCACGTGGCCGAGTGGATCGCCGAGGTCGACCGCGGCCGCCTCTATCCGTACGAGGGCAACTACTCGACCTATCTGCAGAAGAAGGGCGAACGCCTGCAGGTCCAGGGCAAGAAGGACGCGAAGCTGGCCAAGCGTCTCGCGTCCGAGCTCGAGTGGGTGCGGAGCAACGCCAAGGGGCGTCAGGCGAAGTCGAAGGCCCGCCTGGCCCGCTACGAGGAGATGGCGAACGAGGCGGAGCGCACGAGGGTCCTCGACTTTGAGGAGATCGTGATCCCGGTCGGCCCGCGCCTCGGTTCGCAGGTGATCGACGCCAAGAAGCTGCACAAGCAGTTCGGCGAGCGTGTGCTCATCGACGACCTCAGCTTCACCCTGCCGCGCAACGGCATCGTCGGCGTCATCGGCCCGAACGGCGTCGGCAAGACGACGCTGTTCAAGACGATCGTCGGTCTCGAGCCGCTCGACGGCGGAGACCTCAAGGTCGGCGAGACGGTCGACATCTCGTACGTCGACCAGAGCCGCGGTGGCATCGACCCGAACAAGAACCTCTGGGAGGTCGTGTCCGAGGGGCTCGACTACATCCAGGTCGGCAAGACCGAGATCCCGTCGCGGGCCTATGTCTCGCAGTTCGGCTTCAAGGGCCCCGACCAGCAGAAGAAGGCCGGTGTGCTCTCCGGCGGTGAGCGCAACCGTCTCAACCTGGCGCTGACCCTCAAGCAGGGCGGAAACCTGCTGCTGCTCGACGAGCCGACCAACGACCTCGACGTCGAGACCCTCGGCAGCCTCGAGAACGCACTGCTCGAGTTCCCCGGTTGCGCCGTGGTCATCACCCACGATCGGTGGTTCCTCGACCGGATCGCCACGCACATCCTGGCGTGGGAGGGGCTCAACGAGGACGGCACCCCCAACTGGTACTGGTTCGAGGGCAACTTCGAGGCGTACGAGGAGAACAAGATCGAGCGTCTCGGCGCCGACGCGGCCAAGCCCAGCTCGGCGACGTACCGCAAGTTGACGCGCGACTGACCATGACACGACTGCACGTTCCCACGAGGCTCCGCTGGAGCGATCTCGACGCATACGGGCACGTGAACAACGCGGCGATGCTGCGCCTCCTCGAGGAGGCGCGCATCGACGCGTTCTGGTCGCGCGACGACCCGTCCGCAGAGGCGATGGCGACGGCGGTGCTCGATGGCCGCACCGACTCGCAGACGATGACCCTCATCGCGCGGCAGGAGCTCGAATACCTGCTGCCGATCCCGTATCTCCGCTCGCCGCTCGACATCCAGCTCTGGATCGGCCGACTCGGCGGTGCGAGCCTCGAGGTCTGCTACGAGGTGTGGTCTCCGGTCGGCGTTGCTCCGGCGCAGCTCTTCACCCGGGCATCGACCACCATCGTCTTGGTCGATGCCGACACCGACCGGCCACGTCGGATCTCCGACGTCGAGCGGGCCGCCTGGACGCCGTTCGTCGAGGAGCCGCTGACCTTCCGTCGGCACTGAGTCCGGCACCGCCGACGAGCGAGCGTCAGCCGACCGCGACCCGTCAGCCGACCGCGACCCGTCAGCCGCGCGGGACGCGGATCATGCCCTCCTGGGCGATGCTCGCCAGGAGGCGTCCCGAGCGGTCGTAGATGCGACCCAGAGCGAGGCCGCGTCCGCCGATCGCGTTCGGTGACTCCTGCACGTAGAGCAGCCACTCGTCGACGCGGCCGTCGCGGTGCCACCACATGGCGTGGTCGAGGCTCGCCGCCTTCAGCCCAGGGGTGACCATCGGCACGCCGTGTCGACGGTAGACGGACTCGAGGATGGTGTAGTCGCTCGCGTAGAGCAGCGCGGCACGGTGGATGTCGAGGTCGTCCGGCAGGGTGCCCGTCGCTCTCATCCAGACGGCCTGATGCGCCACCTGCTGGCCCTCGACCGAGAAGAAGACGGGCGACGGCACGTGGCGCATGTCGAACGGCCGGTCGCGGGCCCACGAGCGCGCGATCGGGTGGTCGACGCCCTCGAGGTACGACGTGTCGCTCGCGACGTCGTCGGGCTCGGGCAGGTCGGCGGGCATGTCGATCTGGTGGTCGAGGCCGTCGTCCGGTGTCTGGAAGGACGCGATCATCGACAGGATCGGCACGCCGTCCTGCGAGGCCTGGGTGCGTCGTGTCGCGAACGACCTCCCGTCGTGGATGCGGTCGACGGTGAACGTGATCGGGATCGTCAGATCGCCGGGGCGCAAGAAGTAGGCGTGCAGCGAGTGGACCGTGCGCGAGGCGCCGATCGAACGCTGGGCGGCCACGAGGGACTGCGCCATGACCTGACCGCCGAAGACGCGCCCCATCGGGTCCCACTGGCTGGTGCCGGTGAAGACGTCCTGCCCGCCGACGATGCCCGCGGGGGACAGGTCGAGGGTGGTCAGCAGGCTGGTGAGCGGATCGGGTCGGTCGGCGTCGGTCACCCGATGTAGTTTAGGGTGCCGATGACCCGTACATTCACGCTCCCAGACTCCCTGTCGCTCAGCGACCTCAACACCTACCTCGGTCGCGCCGCCCGAGTCGAGGACGGCTCCGTCCGGCTCATCGCCGGGTCGGGCGTGCTGGCCGTCTACACGGCCGTGCTCTACCCGATGGGGTTGATGGACTCCAGCCCGACCGTCCTGGGGCTCCGCACGTTCGAGCTCACCGACCGGCCCGACTTCGACGCCGTCGTGCCGATCCGGTCGCTGCGGGATCGCCTCACGCGCCTCCAGAACGAGGTCGTCGACCCGACGGCCGCCGTGACGGCGACGCTGCCCGTCGAGGTGAACACCGTGACCTGGGCGGCCATCTCGCCCCCGCGCGGTGGGTGGTCGCCGCTGACCGGGGCGACGGAGGCGCAGTTGAGGTCGACCGCGGACGCCGGCATCGCCGAGGTGGCCGCCGCGGTGCCGACGGGCATCGGCGAGCAGATCGTGCACCGGGTGCGGTCCGAGGTCTGGGGGCGCCCCGTCGAGGGAGCCGAACACGTGCCGGCCGGTGCCGCGTTCGCGGCCCTGAGCCTCGGATTCCTCGCCGATGGCGAACCGGTGTCGATCTTCGAGACCGGCACCTGGACGCGCCTGACCACGAGTCGTGGGCATGTCCTGGTCCGGCGCCGCGGCGCCGGTCTGTCGCTCTCCCGCTAAGGGGCCGGCGCTGAGAGGTCGGCGCTGAGGGGCCGGCGCGTCAGCCGGCGGTGTTGACCATGGCCTGGGCGGCGCGGTCGAGATAGCCCCAGAGCATCGCGTCGTCGAGGGGCGACAGCTCGAGTTCGTCGACGGCGACACGCATGTGCGCCAGCCATCGATCGCGGGCCGCCGGGGTGACGGCGAACGGCATGTGCCGCATGCGGAGGCGTGGGTGACCCCGCTCCTGGCTGTACGTCGTGGGCCCGCCCCAGTACTGCTCGAGGAACCCCGTCAGGCGTTGGATCGCACCTTCCAGATCGGCCTCGGGATACATCGGCCAGAGCAGGTCGTCGGTGCGCACTCCCTCGTAGAAGCGACGCACGAGTCGCTCGAAGGTGGGGCGACCGCCGATCTGCTCCCAGAAGTTGCCCTGGGCGGCGTCGCCACCGGCCCCGACCCGCAGCGTGACCGGCTGCCCGGCCGGTGGTCGACCGGAGGAGGGCAGGGGCGAGGGGGTGGGGAGGTCGGTCATCGGCGCTTGCCTCTCGGGATGTGCGGGGTGGGGACCGTGCGCGGGGGCCGCGAGCCCTGGACGGAGGCGGCGCCGTCGAACCCCGTGAGCACGACGCTCGCGAGGGACGGCAGCTGGATGCCCATCTCGTCGAGGGCCTTCTTGAGACGGGCGCGCAGCTCGCGGTCGACGTTGTCCCGATCGGCGGAGCGGGTCTTGGCGACGATGCGGATGACGATGTGCTCCTCGGCGATCGACTGGATGCCCCAGACCTCGGGCTGGTCGATGATCGCGCGCTTCCACTTCGGGATGGCGGCGAGCTCGTTGGCCGTGTTGAGCATGACGTCCTGCACCTGGTCGACGTCGGTCGAGTACGGCACGGCGAGGTCGATCACGACGCGGGTCCAGCCCTGTGACATGTTGCCCACGCGCAGGATCTCGCCGTTGCGCACGAACCAGAGCACACCGTTGACATCGCGGACCTGTGTCACGCGGATGCCGACGGCCTCGACCACGCCGGTCGCCGGCCCCACGTCGACGACGTCGCCGACGCCGAGCTGGTCCTCCGCCACCATGAAGATGCCGTTCAACATGTCCTTGACGATGTTCTGGGCGCCGAACGCGAGACCAGCGCCGACCACGCCGGCCGCGCCGAGGATCGTGACGACGTTCACCCCGACGGTCTGCAGGACGAGGATGAGAGCGAACCCGGCCACCAGCACGGTGACCACGTTGTTGAGCACGCTGCCGAGCGTGCGAGTGCGCTGGACGACGCGCACGGCCTGCAGCGGCGACGCCGTCAGCGCCTGCGTGTCGTCGATGTTCTGCTTGCGCTTGATGCCGTTGACGACCTGGTCGACGACGCGTCGGATGGCGAAGTGCAGCACGACGCGCATCAGGATCGCGACGACGAGGATGATCGCGATCGTGATCGGCTTGCCCCACATCTCCCAGAAGGCGTCCCAGTCGAACGAGGCGGCGACGGCGGAGGCAGGGTCGGTGGCGGCAGCGATCAGAACGTCCATATGGCAGACAAGTGAAGCACGCCGCGGTCGGCGCTCTCGGTGAGCACGCTGGACGTGTCGGCCGAACGACGGACGGCGGGCCCCGTGAGGGGTCCGCCGTCCGTGTGTGAGCCGGAGAGGGTCTACTCCGTGTCGGCAGCCTGAGCACGCAGGGCACGTTCGACGCCCGCGACGCTCTCGGTGACGATCCGGCGCAGGGCCGGGGTCTCCAGGTTGGCGGCGAGCCACGCGTTCGACGTGTCGACGAGCTGCTGCGACGCGATGCCGGCCGGGTAGAGACCCGAGACCAGCGTGTCGGCGATGTGGTAGCTGCGCGTCTTCCAGATCGTGTTCAACGAGTCGAAGTAGCGCGTCACGACCGGCTCGAGGATGCTCGGGTCGTTCGTGTGCTGGAACCCCATGGTCGTCGCGCGGACGATGGCGTTGGGCTTGTCCGTCTCGTCGACGATCGACGCGAAGGCGGCGAGCTTGCCGTCCGTCGTGGGGATCGTCGCGCGGGCGCGGGCTGCCGCCTGGGCGCCGTTGGCGGTGTTGTCGTCGGCCAGGGCGGCATCGATCTCCGGCGAGCCGGCCGCGCCCACGAGCACGAGCCCCTCGAGCAGCTCCCAGCGCAGGTCGGTGTCGATGGTGAGACCGTCGAGGGCGACCGAGCCGTCGAGAAGCCCTTGCAGCGCCTCCGTGTGGGCCGGGGTCGACGCGATGTTCGCGAAGAACTTCACGAACTGGAACTGCGCGTCGCTGCCGGCCTCGGCCGCCTGGGCGAGCGCCCAGAGGGCGTCGCCGACGGCCGTGACGGTGGAGGCGCGGCGTGCGGGAGCGACGTACGACCGGGCCGCCTGCGTCAGCTGCGTCAGCGTCGTGCGGATCGTCGTCGACTCCGTCTCGCTCGCGATGTTGTCGAGGACGAGACGCACGTAGTCGGACGCGGGCGTCTCGGCGTCGCGCGTGGCGTCCCAGACGGAACCCCAGACGAGCGCACGGGCCAGCGGGTCGGCGATCTTCGACAGGTGCGCGAGCGCGGTGGCGAGCGACACGTCGTCGAGACGGATCTTCGCGTAGGCGAGGTCGTCGTCGTTGAGGAGCACGAGATCGCCGCGCGTCAGGCCGACGAGCTCGGGCACGTCCGTGCGGGTGCCGTCGACGTCGATCTCGACGCGGTCCGTGCGAACCAGCGAGTCGCCCTGCAGCGAGTACAGACCGATGGCGAGGCGGTGCGGACGGATCGTCGGGTAGTCGGCCGGCGCCTCCTGAAGGACGGCGAACGACGTGATGACGCCGGCGTCGTCGGTCGTGATCTCGGGACGCAGTGTGTTCACGCCGGCCGTCTCGAGCCACTTCTCGGACCAGCTGGTCAGCTCGCGGCCGCTCGTGGCCTCGAGCTCGACGAGCAGGTCGCGCAGCTCGGTGTTGGAGTGGTGGTGCTTCTGGAAGTACGCGGCGACACCGGCGTAGAACGCGTCGATGCCGACCCAGGCGACCAACTGCTTCAGCACCGAGCCGCCCTTGGCGTACGTGATGCCGTCGAAGTTGACCTGGACGTCCTCGAGGTCGTTGATCGTGGCGACGACGGGGTGCGTCGACGGCAGCTGGTCCTGGCGGTACGCCCAGCTCTTCTCCATGGCCTGGAAGGTCGTCCAGGCCTCGGTCCATTCCGTCGCCTCGGCGGTCGCGATCGTCGACGCCCACTCGGCGAACGACTCGTTCAGCCAGAGGTCGTTCCACCACTTCATCGTCACGAGGTCGCCGAACCACATGTGGGCGAGCTCGTGCAGGATCGTGACGACCCGGCGCTCCTTGATGGCGTCGGTCACCTTGCTGCGGAAGACGTAGGTCTCGACGAAGGTCACGGCACCCGCGTTCTCCATGGCTCCCGCGTTGAACTCGGGGACGAAGAGCTGGTCGTACTTCTCGAAGGGGTAGGCGTACTGGAACTTCTCCTCGTAGTACGCGAAGCCCTCACGGGTCTTGTCGAAGATGTAGTCCGCGTCGAGGTACTCGGTCAGCGACCGACGCGTGAAGATGCCCAGCGGGATGGTGCGGCCGTCCGAGCTGGTCAGCTCGCTGCGGACCACGTCGTAGGGTCCGGCGATGATCGCGGTGATGTAGCTCGAGAGCACCGGGGTCGGGGCGAAGACCCACGTGCCGGTCTCGCCGTCGACGGTGGGCTCGGGGGTGGTCTGGTTGCTGACGACCTGCCAGCGGGCGGGAGCGGTCACCGTGAACTGGAAGGTGGCCTTGAGGTCGGGCTGCTCGAAGACCGCGAACACGCGGCGGCTGTCGGGCACCTCGAACTGCGAGTAGAGGTAGACCTCGCCGTCGACGGGGTCGACGAAGCGGTGCAGGCCCTCACCGGTGTTCGTGTACTCGGCGTCGGCTACGACGACGAGTTCGTTGGACGCGGCGAGCGAGTCGAGCTGGATGCGCACGCCGTCGTTGACGCGGTCGACGTCGAGCGCCGTGCCGTTCAGCGTGATCGAGTGCACCGTGCGGGTCAGGGCGTCGATGAACGTCGACGCGCCCTCGGTCGCCGTGAAGCGAACGGTCGTCGTGCTGCCGAAGACCTCCTCGCCCCGTGTGAGATCGAGCTCGATCTCGTAGGACTGCACGTCGAGGAGGCTCTTGCGTTCTTCGGCCTCGACTCGGGTGAGGTTCTCTCCTGGCACTGGTGGGCTCCGTCCGTCTGTGGGGTTCTGGAGGGGCTCGTGGCCCCTCGCAAAGCCTAGACCCGAGCCTGAGCGCCGCTCGGAAGGTCGCTGGGACCGGAGGCCCGGCAGGCTGGGTGTTGGACGGGCCGGGTGTTGGATGGGCTCATGACCGACACCGTGACCCCCGCACCGCACACCGCCGTCGACTTCTGGTTCGACCCGTCCTGCCCGTGGGCCTGGATGACCAGTCGCTGGGTCGACGAGGTGGCGAAGCACCGCGACCTCGACGTGACCTTCCACATCATGAGCCTGGCCGTGCTGAACGAGGACAACGACCTCACGGACGACGACAAGGTCCGTTTTGCGCGGACCCTGCGCTACACGCGGCTCGTGACCGCCGCGGGCGAGCTGCACGGCCAGACGATCGTCAAGCCGCTCTACGACGCCCTCGGCACCCGCATCCACCCCGGTGCCGAGAAGGACGCGGACGCCGTCATCGCCGGCGCACTGGCCGAGGTCGGCCTGCCCGCCGACTTCGCCCGCTACGCCGACAGCGACGAGTACGACACGCAGCTGCGCGCGAGCCACGCCGACGGCATCGATCGCGTTGGTCAGGACGTCGGCACGCCGGTCATCGCCGTGAACGGAACCGCCTTCTTCGGCCCCGTCATCTCGCCCGCGCCGAAGGGCGAGGAGGCGCTGCGTCTGTGGGACGGCGTCGTCGCGGTCGCGTCGTACCCGGGCTTCTTCGAGATCAAGCGCACGCGCACCACCGGGCCGATCTTCGACTGACACCGGCAGGAGGCCCGCACCCGCGCCTCCGGACGGTGAGCCGGTTCTAGGATTGACGCCATGCGCATCCACGTGGCGACCGATCACGCCGGTCTCGACTTCAGCAAGACCGTCATCCAGCATCTGACCGACGCCGGTCACGACGTCACCGACCACGGCCCCACCAGCTACGAGCCGCTCGACGACTACCCGTCGTTCTGCATCGCCGCGGCGCGTGCGGTCGTGCGCGACCAGCGCGCGGGGGAGCAGGCGCTCGGCGTCGTCTTCGGCGGTTCGGGCAACGGCGAGCAGATCGCGGCGAACAAGGTCGAGGGTGTCCGCGCCGCCCTCGTCTGGAACGACTCGACGGCCCTGCTGGCCCGTCAGCACAACGACGCCAACGTCATCGCGATCGGTGCGCGCCAGCACACCGAGGACGAGGCGCTGGCCTTCATCGACGCCTTCGTCGCCGAGCCGTTCTCCGAGGAGGAGCGCCACATCCGGCGCATAGCCCAGGTCGCCGAGTACGAGACCACGGGAGCGATCGCCGGTCACTCCGTCGACTGACGACGTAACGTCGGGAGCGGCCCGGTCCCGACCGGGCCGTTTCCGTCGCCGTATCGAGGAGCAGAACCGTGCCCGAGGGTCATTCCGTCCACCGCATCGCCAACCAGTTCGAGCAGAGCTTCGTCGGACATCGGGTGGCCGTCTCGTCGCCCCAGGGCCGATTCGCCGCCGGCGCCTCGAAGCTCGACGGGGCGACGATGGTCGATGCGAAGGCCGTCGGCAAGCAGATGTTCCTCGAGTTCGACAACGGCCTCTGGTTGCACGTGCACCTAGGGCTCTACGGCGCATGGGACTTCGCGGGTGAGATCGCGACGGGTCACTCGATGGCCGAGTCCCGGACGCGCCGCGCCGCCACGCGCCGGGCCGAGAACGCGCCCGACGACGACGGCGAGCACTCGATGGCGAGCATCGGCGCACCCCGCCGCAGCCGCGTGCGCATGGCCGAGCAGGAGAAGACCGAGGACGACATCGAGAGCTTCCCGCCCGAGCCGGTCGGTCAGGTCCGGGTGCGGCTGCTGACCGACACCGCCGTCGGCGACCTGCGCGGCCCCACGAAGTGCGAGGTGCTCGATGCGGCCGGCGTCGATCTCGCCATCTCGAAGCTCGGACCCGATCCGCTGGTCGACTCGCCCAAGAAGGGCAGCGACCGCTTCGTGACGACCGTCCGCAAGAAGAGGACGCCGATCGGACTGCTGCTGATGGACCAGAGCGTGGTCAGTGGCATCGGCAACATCTATCGCGCCGAGCTGCTCTTCCGGGCCCGGCTCAACCCGCACACCCCGGGCAACCAGGTGCCCGAGGACGTGCTGCGCGCCCTCTACAAAGACTGGACCAAGCTCTTGAAGAGCGGTGTCGAACTCGGCCAGATGATGACGATGGACGGTCTCGGCAAGGCCGCCTACGCGAAGGCCCTGAGGAGTCGGGCCGACCGGCACTGGGTCTACCACCGCGAGGGGCTACCCTGCCGCGTCTGCGGGACGCACATCGTCATGGATATGGCCGCCGGTCGCAAGCTCTACTGGTGCCCGAAAGACCAGGCCTGACGCCTCCGGCCCGGCCGGCGGCTGTGCCAGTCTTGTCGACATGCGTCACACCCCGCACTTCGTCTCGTCCGATGCCGACGAGGTCAGACGGCTGATCCGCGAGAACCCGTGGGCGACACTCGTCGCGACGACCGACGCCGGCATCGTCGCCTCGCACTATCCGGTGCTGCTCGACGAGACGGTCGGCGATGCGATCGTGCTGCTGACCCACGTGGGCCGGCCCGACGAGCGCTCGCTCGGTCTGGGTGAGGGCGAGATCATGGTCATCGTGCAGGGGCCGCACGGATACGTGTCGCCCGGCTGGTACCCGGAGGGGCAGATCGTGCCGACCTGGAACCACGTCACGGCTCACCTCTGGGGCGTGCCCGAACTGCTCGACGACGACGAGAACCTCCGGGTGCTCGGCGACCTCGTCGACCACTTCGAGCACGTCATGCCCGAGCCGCGCTCGCTGCAGCTCGACCTCGAGGGGTCGCGTCGGCTCGCGCGCGGGACGGTCGGAGTGCGCCTGCGCGTCACCCGTTTCGACGCCCGCCTCAAGCTCAGCCAGAACAAGAGCCCGGAAGTGGTGGATCGCATCGTCTCGGAACTCGAGTCGGGCGAGCACTACGCTCAACCGGCGCTCGCCCGTGAGATGCGGCGGGTGCACCCCCGGTGAGCGGGGCGCGCACCGTGCTGCTCACGACGGCACGCCTGGTCGGTCGCTCGTCGGAGCCCGTCGACGTGCTCGTCGAGGACGGCGCGGTCTCGGCGATCGGGGTGGGTCTCGCCGCGGCGGGCCACGACGTCGTCGACCTCGACGGACGGTGGCTCGGGCCGGGACTCTGGGACTCGCACGTGCACATGGACCAGTGGGCCCTCGTCCGCCGCCGCCTCGACCTGTCGAGCGCGACGTCGGCCGCCGGCGCGGCGTCGCTGGTCGGGCAGAGGCTGCGGGCCGAACCGCCGGCCGACGGACGCCCCCTCATCGGCTACGGGTTCCAGGATGCCCTCTGGCCCGACGCGCCCGCCCGTGCCCTGCTCGACTCGGTGAGCGGCGACGTGCCCGTCGTGCTCGTCAGCAACGACCTGCACGCGGTGTGGCTCAACAGCCGGGCCCTCTCCGACCACGGTCACGCCGAGCACCCGACCGGCCTGCTGTGCGAGCAACCGGCGTTCACGGTCAGCTCCGCGGTCAGCGCCGTCTCGGACGACCAGCTCGACGCGTGGGTCGGCGAGGCGGCCGCGGCCGCAGCCGCCCGCGGCGTGGTCGGCATCGTCGACCTCGAGATGACGCCGTCCCTCGATCGCTGGGCGCGCCGCGTCGCCGGTGGCATGACCGCCCTGCGCGTCGAGGCCGGCGTCTATCCCCAGGGGCTCGACGAGGTCGTCGCCCGCGGGCTCCGGACGGGCGACGTCATCGCCGGCACGGACGGCCTCGTCGCGATGGGCCCGTTCAAGATCATCACCGACGGGTCGCTCAACACCCGGACGGCCTTCTGCCACGAGCCGTACGCCGGTCTCGAGGGCTCCGCCGAAGCGCGGGGCATCATGACGGTCGACCGCGACGATTTGATCGGGTACCTGCGCCGCGCCTCCTCGGCGGGTCTCGTCCCGGCCGTGCACGCCATCGGCGACGCGGCGAACGCGCAGGCGCTGGACGCCTTCGAGGCCGTCGGCTGCGGTGGCTCGATCGAGCACGCGCAGCTGCTCGACACGACCGACTTCGCCCGCTTCGCCCGGCTCGGCGTCGTCGCGAGCGTGCAGCCGGAGCACGCCATGGACGACCGCGACATCGCCGATCGCCTCTGGACGGGTCGTACCGGGCGCGCCTTCGCGTTCGAGAGTCTCGTCGCGGCCGGGGCGACCCTGCGACTCGGCTCCGATGCGCCCGTGGCGCCGCTCGACCCGTGGGTGTCGATGGCGGCGGCCGTGTCGCGAGCGCGCGACGGGCGCGAACCGTGGCACCCCGAGCAGAGACTCGTCGCATCGGTGGCGCTCGCCGCCTCGGCGCGCGGGCGGGTGTCGGTCGAGGCGGAGGCGGTGGCCGACCTGGTCGTCACGGACCTCGACCCGCTGTCGGTCGCGGCCGACGAGCTGCGACGGATGCCCGTGGCGGCCACGATGCTCGGCGGCCGATGGACGCACATGACCCTCGGCTGACCCGATCGCGTCGTGCGCCACGACGAAGGCCCCGACCGTGGACGGTCGGGGCCTTCTTGATGCTGCGGGTCTACTGCGTGACGTGCGCGGCGAGGAACCAGCGGTCCTTCTCGAGGCCCCGCGCGATCTCGATCGCGACGTCCTGCGACGCGGCATCGAGCTCACCGAGCTCGTCGATGGCCGTGCGGACCGGGACGAGAGCCGCGTCGATCTGGGCGACGAGCGCTGCGATCGTCTCGTCGATCTGACGGAAACCGGGGGCGATGGTCGGCGTCGAGGTCTGCGCGGCGACGGTCTCGATGCGGCCGTCGACGGGCAGGCCGAGGGCGACGACACGCTCGGCGGCCAGATCGGCCCACTCGCGTGCGTGGTCCACGACGACGTCGATGAGTTCGTGCACGGCGATGAAGGCGAGTCCGCGCACGTGCCAGTGCGCCTGCTTGCCGTTCACCGAGAGCGCGGTGAGGTCGGTGACGATCGGGCTGAGGAACTGGGCGACGCCGGCGGCGACATCCGGGTCGACTGAGCTCTGGGTGACAGTGGTGACATCGGTCATGACGAGTCCTTCCTTGACGATTAGAGCCAACGCTAGACCCCTGTCAGAATTCCGCAAGGAAGCTGAGGCTCGGCTCACCAAGGGGTCAGGGGGGATAACCCCACCGGAGTTCCGGGCGCTGGCACGATGGGTCGACGGGCTGCCGGACGGCAGGCTCGAAGCATGATCCAGGAGAACACCATCACCGCACCCCGCATCGCCTCGGGCAGGCCCACCGGCGGCTACGGCCGCCGCTGGCGCGAGACCCCCCGAGAGCTCGGCTATCTGGCGCTCTCGGCCGTGCTCGTCTTCTTCGTGGGGCTGGCCAGTGCGTTCGTCCTCGCCGCCTGGGACAATTCCGGCAGCTCCCTGACGGCTCTCGTCTTCCTTGCCGTCGTGTTGTTCTGCTCCCTCTGGGTGGCCCGCTGGTTCGGGGTGTTCGAGGTGATGCGGCTCCGTTGGGCCATCGACCGGCCCATCCGTCCCGTCGACTGGACGCCCAATACCGAGTGGGGTCGTTCCGAGAACCGACTCCTCCGAGCCGTGTCCGTCGTCGCGAACCCTCACTACTGGCTGCACCTTCTCTACCTGGTCGTCGTCTTCCCGATCGTCGCCGGCTTCACCACCCTGGCCGTGGGCGCCCTGCTCGTCTCGCCGCTCGTGCTGATGCTGCTCGGCATCGTGACCTCGACCGGTGTCCTGCCGTACTACATCCTGGGCGACCTCTCTATCCGGCTCGACCTGCGCGCGCTCGGCGTCCTGGCGACGGTCGTCGGCGCGCTCGTCTTCACCGGCGTCGTGCTCGTCCTGCCGTATGTGCTGCACGGTTTCGTCGTCATGCACCAGGCGATCGCCGCTGCCCTTCTCGGTGGGTTCCGATCCGAGCAGCTCGAGGCCGAGCTCGCCGACCGGGAGATCTCGCGCACGGCGGCCCTGTCGGCCGAGGGCACGGCACTGCGGCGGCTCGAGCGCGACATCCACGACGGGCCCCAGCAGCGGCTCGTGCGACTCCAGATGGATCTCGGCGCGGCGTCGCGCGCCGTCAACGACGACCCGGAGAAGGCCAGGGGCCTCATCGACGAGGCGCTCGTCCAGTCGCGCGAAGCCCTCGAGGAGCTGCGCGCCCTCTCTCGCGGTTTCGCGCCTCCTCTGCTTCTCGACCGCGGCCTCGTGGCCGCGCTGGAGTCGCTCGTGGACCGCTCGAGCGTGCCGATGGTGCTGATCAACCGGCTGCCCGGCCACGTCTCGCTGCCCGCCGACATCGAACGCAACGCGTACTTCATCGCGAGCGAGCTCGTGACGAACATCGGGAAGCACAGCCAGGCAGCCGGGGCCGACCTCGTGCTCCGGACGCGGGTGGCCTCCGACGGGGTGGGAGCCCTCGTGGAGGTCGTCGTGACGGACGACGGCCGCGGTGGGGCCGGCCTGCGCGACGGTCACGGCCTGGCGGGGGTGCAGGAGCGGCTCGTCGGTCTCGGCGGGTTCCTCGACATCTCGAGCCCGGCCGGCGGGCCGACCATCGTCACGGTCAGCATCCCGATCGGCGTGCAGGCTCCGGTGACCGAGCAGGACCAGCCCACCGAGACGCAGCCGACGCTGCCGCTGACACCGCCGTCGCCGACGGCGGAGACGGTCGAGCTGCCGGACGTCGAACCCGGCACCCGTAGTCTGAAGGCGTGATCGAGCCCTCGAACGAGACCCCCTCCCGCACGCAGCTCCGGGTCGTCGTCGCCGACGACTCGGTGCTGCTGCGCGAGGGGCTCGTGCGTCTGCTCGACGAGATCGGCGTCGACGTGGTCGGTGCCTATGGAGACGCCGACACCCTGCTGGCCGACCTCGAGGCCGCCCGGCCCGACATCGCGTTGCTCGACGTGCGGATGCCTCCGACGCATCGTGACGAGGGAGTGCGAGCCGCCATCGAGGCCCGCCGCCGTCGGCCCGATCTCGCGATCCTGCTGCTGTCGCAGTACGTCGAGGTGGCCTACGCCCAAGAACTGCTCGCCGCGGGCTCCGGCGGGGTCGGCTATCTGCTGAAAGATCGGGTCACGTCGATCGACGAGCTCCGCGACGCCCTCGACCGGGTGGCGGACGGAGGCACGGTGCTCGACCCGCAGGTCGTCTCGCAGTTGCTGGGGCGGCGCAGCGACCCCCTCGCGACCCTGACGCCCCGCGAGCGGGAGGTGCTCGGGCTGATGGCCGAGGGGCGCACGAACGCGGCCATCGGGGCGGAGCTCGTCATCGGGACCGGCGCGGTGGAGAAGAACGTGACGTCCATCTTCCAGAAGCTGATGCTGGAAGACAGCGGGTCCGACCACCGACGTGTGCTGGCGGTCCTGACCTTCCTGCAGCGGTGAGGGTGCCGCCGGCTCAGCTCGTCGTGGAACCGTCGGCGACGACGGCCGAGGCCTGCTCGGTGCCGCGACGGTCGACCGTGTCGAGGATGGTGCGGCGCAGGTTCTCCCCGAGCTGACGGTAACCCGCCGTCGTGGGGTGGATGCCGTCCTGCGAGACGCCGGGGGCGTAGCGGTCGCCGTCGCGTGCGAAGCCCCACGGGTCGACGAAGGTCCAGCCGCGCTCGGCCACGAAGGCCTCGAGTTTCTTCTCGTAGCGCGCCGCGGCCGCGGGGTTGCGGTCGTAGGGAGGGATGCCGGCCACGATCACGTGCGCGGCCCCGATCGTCGAGACGACCTCGTCGTACGACGGAGCGGCCTTGTCGAAGGGGATGCCGAGGCGCACGTCGTTGGTGCCCGACATGAGCACGAGTGCATCGACGGCGCCGACGGGACGAGCGGCCGCCGCCTGCTCCTCGATGGTGCTGCCGCCCTTGGCATAACCCCCGACGTAGTCGATTCCCGAGCCCATGGCGTAGGTCATCCAGGTGTTCGGCGTGAGACCGGCGCTGAGCAGACGCCCGCCACCGGCCGTGAGCGAGTCGCCGACGATCGCGACGCGGACGCCGTCCGGGTCGTTCTCGGCGGCCTTCGCGGATGTCCCCGACTCGGCGGGGGACGTCGTGGGTTGCCCGGCGACCACACCCGCTCCGCCGGCCTGGGGAGCGGTGGTGGGCACGGTGGCGCACGCGGAGAGGACGGCGACGAGGGCCATCGAGGTGACCGCCACTCGGACGACGTTCGCGCGCTTCATGCACTCATTCTGCTGTCTCGGCGAACGTCTCTGAACCACACGTCCGGGGGTCACAGCCGGTGCAGTGCAAGCTCACGGCGACACGGAAGAAATCCCGCCAGACGGCGACGAGACGGAACATGGAGGGGATGACGGGAATCGAACCCGCGTGATCAGTTTGGAAGACTGAGGCTCTACCATTGAGCTACATCCCCAGAGCGGCCAGGCCGCACGTGTCGTTCCAGCATAGGGCATGTTCCGAGGTTGCTCAGTCACGGGGCCTCGTGGTCGGCTAGACTTCACGAGGCCTTTTCTCCTCGACCTCAACGGGGGCTTCCGAATCGGCCGAAGCCAGGTGATATCCGGGGCGTAGCGTAGTGGCTAGCGCGTCCGTTTTGGGGGCGGAAGATCGCAGGTTCGAGTCCTGTCGCCCCGACAATCGTCTAACTGCTGTCTCGGACGTGAGTTCAGCGCCACCAATCACAGGAGAGACCCCACATTGGTCAAGACCACGGTTGAACAGCTCAGCCCCACGCGCGTCAAGCTCAACATCGTCGTGAGCCCCGACGAGCTGAAGCCCGGAATCACGCACGCCTACGGCCACATCGCCGAGCAGGTCAACATCCCCGGGTTCCGCAAGGGCAAGGTTCCGCCGCCCATCATCGACCAGCGCGTCGGTCGCGAAGAGGTCTTGAACCACGCCGTCAGCGAGAGCCTCGACAGCTTCTACCGCGATGCCGTCACCGAGACGGAGATCCGCGTGCTCGGCCGTCCCGAGGCCGACGTCGTCGAGTGGCCCGATGTCAAGGACTTCTCCGGCGACCTCAAGATCGAGGTCCAGGTCGACGTGCGCCCCGAGTTCACGCTGCCCGATTACGAGGGTCTCGAGCTGACCGTCGACACCGTCGACATCACCGACGACGAGGTCGCCGAAGAGCTGCAGAACCTGCGCACCCGCTTCGGCACGCTCATCACGGTCGACCGCCCCGCCACCAGGGGTGACTTCGCCCAGATCGACCTCGTCGCCACGATCGGCGACGACGAGGTCGACACCGCCAAGGGCATCTCGTACGAGCTCGGCTCGGGCGAGCTGATCGAGGGCATCGACGAGGCGCTCGAGTCGCTCACCGCCGGTGAGAGCACGACGTTCGAGTCCAAGCTGCTCGGTGGCGACCGCGAGGGCGAGACCGCGCTCATCGCCGTCACCGTCACGGCGGTCAAGGAGCGCGAGCTCCCCGAGGCCGACGACGACTTCGCCCAGATCGCCAGCCAGTTCGACACCATCGACGAGCTCAAGGGCGACCTGAAAGAGCAGCTCGCCAAGTCGAAGACGTTCGGTCAGGGCGCTCAGGCCCGCGACCAGGTCGTCGAGAAGCTGCTCGAGTCGGTCGAGATCCCGATTCCCGAGAAGCTCGTCGAAGACGAGGTGCACCGTCACCTCGAGCAGGAGAACCGCCTCGAGGACGACGAGCACCGCGCCGAGGTCAAGGAGAGCAGCGAGAAGGCCTTCCGCAACCAGATCCTCCTCGACTCGATCGCCGAGAAGGAGGAGGTCAAGGTCGAGCAGGACGAGCTGACCCAGTACCTCATCCAGGGTGCCGCGCAGTACGGCATGGAGCCGGGCGAGTTCATCAAGGTCCTCGACCAGAACGGCCAGATCCCGGCCATGGTCGGCGAGGTCGCGCGCAGCAAGGCCCTGGCGGTCGTGCTGAGCAAGGCCAAGGTCGTCGACGGCAACGGTGACGCGGTCGATCTGTCGGCGTTCACCGCTACGGCCGGCGTCGGTGGCGACGACGACCACACGGGTCACGACCACGCATAGTCGAGAGACGTGAAACGAAGGGCCGAGCGCATCAGCGCTCGGCCCTTCGTCGTTCGGCCCTTCGTCGTCCCGCCCGGCGGCCGTTCTCTGCCGTGGGCGAACAGCCCGGAACCCGTGCGTTGGCTCCTATAGATTCGACATCAAGCGACAACCGAATGGGAGCTCCACATGGCCGACGTGACACTGCCCAACAGTGTTTTTGACCGACTGCTCAAAGACCGCATCATCTGGCTCGGCTCCGAAGTGCGGGACGAGAACGCCAACGAGATCGCAGCAAAACTCCTCCTCCTGGCCGCTGAAGACAGCGAGAAGGACATCTACCTCTACATCAACTCGCCGGGCGGGTCCATCACGGCCGGCATGGCGATCTACGACGCGATGGAGTTCGTGCCGAACGACATCGTCACCGTCGGCATCGGCATGGCCGCGTCCATGGGACAGCTGCTGCTGACCGCCGGCACGAAGGGCAAGCGCTACATCACGCCCAACGCCCGCGTGCTCCTGCACCAGCCCCACGGTGGCTTCGGCGGGACGTCCTCCGACATCCAGACGCAGGCGCAACTCATCCTCTCGATGAAGCGTCGCCTCGCCGAGATCACGGCGGCCCAGACCGGCAAGACGGTCGAGCAGATCAACGAGGACGGCGACCGCGACCGCTGGTTCACCGCCGAAGAGGCGCTCGAGTACGGCTTCGTCGATCACATCCGCGGTTCGGCCACCGACGTCATCGGCGGCGCCGGAACCGACCAGGACTAGACCCCACCCACGATCAAGCAACGACGAAGGATACTTTCATGGAACTGCCGATGATGGGTGGCGCGGGTCGAGTCGAGACCCCCTCCTCCCGCTACATCCTGCCGAGCTTCGAAGAGCGCACGGCCTACGGATACAAGCGTCAAGACCCCTACGCCAAGCTGTTCGAAGACCGCATCGTCTTCTTGGGCGTCCAGGTCGACGACGCGTCCGCGGACGACATCATGGCCCAGCTGCTCGTGCTCGAGAGCATGGACCCCGACCGCGACATCACGCTGTACATCAACTCTCCCGGTGGCTCGTTCACGGCCATGACGGCGATCTACGACACGATGCAGTACATCCGTCCCGAGATCCAGACGGTCTGCCTCGGTCAGGCCGCGTCGGCGGCCGCCGTGCTGCTCGCCGCCGGTCAGCCGGGCAAGCGTCTCGCCCTGCCCAACGCTCGTGTGCTGATCCACCAGCCCGCGACCGGTGGCAGCAGCGGCGGCCAGGCCTCCGACATCGAGATCCAGGCGGCCGAGGTGCTCCGTATGCGCACCTGGCTCGAGGAGACGCTCTCGAAGCACTCCAACAAGACGCCGGAGCAGGTGAACCGCGACATCGAGCGCGACAACATCCTCGGTGCCCAGGAGGCGATGGCCTACGGTCTCGTCGACCAGGTGCTGACGAGCCGCAAGAACGTGGCGGCGCTCACGCGCTGATCCCGCGTGACACCCACGACGGCCCCGGGCAATCGCCTGGGGCCGTCGTGTCGAACCAGGGAGAGAGACTCGATGTGCCGCTTGCGCGGGCGTCGGTCTCGGACTGTCGGAGGATCGGGTTAGGCTCGTCGGACGACGACCGACCCGGGCCCGCACGCCCGCCGACTGATCACTGCCCGTAGGGAGGCCGAGCATGGCTCGAATAGGTGAGAGCGCCGATCTGCTGAAGTGCTCGTTCTGTGGCAAGAGCCAGAAGCAGGTCCAACAGCTGATCGCCGGCCCTGGCGTGTACATCTGCGACGAGTGCGTCGAGTTGTGCAACGAGATCATCGAAGAGCGGCTCGCCGAAGCCGGCGAAGAGCCCGCGAGCGAGTTCGATCTGCCCAAGCCTCGCGAGATCTTCTCGTTCCTCGAAGAGTACGTGATCGGCCAGGACACGGCGAAGAAGGCCCTCTCCGTCGCCGTCTACAATCACTACAAGCGAATCCGTGCCGCGGCCACCCTGACGGCCGCCGAGTCGCTCGCCGACGAGGTCGAGATCTCGAAGTCGAACATCCTGCTCATCGGACCCACGGGCTGCGGCAAGACCTATCTCGCCCAGACGTTGGCCAAGCGACTCAACGTCCCCTTCGCGGTCGCCGACGCCACGGCGCTGACCGAGGCCGGCTACGTCGGCGAAGACGTCGAGAACATCCTGCTCAAGCTGATCCAGGCGGCCGACTACGACGTGAAGCGCGCCGAGACCGGCATCATCTACATCGACGAGATCGACAAGATCGCGCGTAAGGCGGAGAACCCGTCCATCACGCGAGACGTGTCGGGCGAGGGTGTCCAGCAGGCCCTGCTGAAGATCCTCGAGGGCACCGTCGCCTCCGTCCCGCCCCAGGGCGGACGAAAGCACCCGCATCAAGAGTTCATCCAGATCGACACGACGAACGTGTTGTTCATCGTCGCCGGCGCGTTCGCCGGCCTCGAGGACATCATCTCGAACCGTGCCGGCAAGCGCGGCATCGGCTTCGGCGCACCGCTGCACAGCAAAGAAGACGAGGCAGCCCTCTTCAGCGAGGTCCTCCCCGAAGACCTGCACAAGTTCGGGCTCATCCCCGAGTTCATCGGCCGTCTCCCGGTGGTCACCACGGTCACGCAGCTCGACCAGGTCGCCCTCATGCAGATCCTCACCGAGCCGAAGAACGCCCTCGTGCGTCAGTACCAACGCATGTTCCAGATCGACGGCGTCGAGCTCGAGTTCGAGCACTCGGCGCTCGAGGCGATCGCCGACCTGGCCGTCCTGCGCCAGACCGGTGCCCGTGGCCTCCGCGCCATCATGGAAGAGGTCCTGGGGCCGATCATGTTCGAGGTGCCCTCGAACGACGACGTGGCGCGGGTCGTCGTCACCCGCGCCTCCGTCCTCGAGAACGCCGCACCCACGATCGTGCCGCGCCTCGAACAGCGCACCGAGAAGTCTGCCTAGGCCTGGAGCCGACGGGCCGCTGGTCGGTCACGCCGAAGGGGCCGAGTCGTCACGACTCGGCCCCTTCGGCGTGACACGGACCGTCAGTTGAGTCCGCGCCGCTCCAGCAGCGGCTCGACCCGGGCGTCCCGGCCGCGGAAGTCGCGGTACGCCTCGAGCGGGTCGACGGAGCCGCCGACTCCCAGCACGCGCTGCCGGAACCGCTCGCCGTTCTCGCGAGTGAGTCCACCGTTCTCGACGAACCACTCGACGGTGTCGGCGTCGAGCACCTCGCTCCAGATATAGCCGTAGTAGCCGGCGTCGTACTCGCCCGCGAACACGTGCTGGAAGTACGTCGACGAGTACCGGGTCGGAACGGCGGGGACATCGACACCGGCGGCCCGAAGCGCCTCGGCCTCGAAGGCTTCCACCTGATCGGCCGGGACGACGTCGCCGTCCGCGAGGCGGTGCCACGCCTGGTCGAGCAGAGCGGCCGCCAGGTACTCGGTCGTCGCGAACCCCTCGTTGAAGCCCTGCGACTCGGTCAGCCCCGCCCGCAGTGCTGCCGGCATCGGCTCACCCGTCTCGACATGGCGGGCGTAGTTGTCCAGCACCTCGGGCCAGGCCATCCACATCTCGTTGACCTGGCTCGGGAACTCCACGAAGTCGCGTTCGACGTTCGTGCCCGAGAAGCGAGGGTAGGTCGTCCGTGCCACCAGGCCATGCAGGGCGTGACCGAACTCGTGGAACAGCGTCGCCGTCTCGTCCTGCGTCAGCAGGGTGGGCTCCCCACCGGCCGGCTTCGGTACGTTGAGGTTGTTGACGACGACGGGCAATGTGCCGAACAGGGCCGACTGCTCGACGACGGGGTTCATCCACGCGCCTCCCCGCTTGCTCTCGCGCGTGTAGAGGTCGAGCAGGTAGAGGCCGACCTCGGAGCCGTCCTCGTCGTGCACCTCGAAGACCCGGACGTCGTCGTGGTAGCCATGCAGGTCGGGCCGCTCGGAGAAGCGCAGCCCGTACAGCCGCGTCGCCGCATAGAACACGCCGTCCTGCAGGACGCGCTCCGCCTCGAAATACGGTCGCAGGGCGGCGGCATCGGCCGAGAACTCGTTCGCACGGAGCTTCTCGGTGGCGAAGGCCCAGTCGTGAGCTTCGACCGTGAGACCGAGGGCGGTGGACCGGGCCTCTCGCTCCGTCACGGCGTTGGCGGCGGCGGCAGGCGCGAGCTGCGAGAGCAGGCCGTCCACCGCCTCCGGGGTCTTCGCGGTCTGGGCCGCGGTCACGGCCGCCGCGTGGTTCGCGAAACCCAGCAACGCCGCGCGGCGGGCACGGAGTGCCGTGATGCGCGAGACGAGCGCCCGGTTGTCGTGCGCCCCGCCCCGTCGGCCGCGATCCAAGGAGGCTCGCATCACGCGCGAGCGCAGGTCGCGGTCGGTCAGTGACCCGAGATACGGGTGGCCCGTGTACAGCGGAAGGGTGACGAGCCAGCCGTCCACGCCCCGCGCCTCGGCGGCGGCGCGGCCGGCCGACCGGGCACCCGCGTCGAGGCCGTCGAGCTGCGCCTCGTCGGTGACGTGCACGGCCAGGTCGTTGGTGTCGGCGAGGAGGTTGCGCTCGAACTGCGTCGTGAGCGTCGAGAGCTCGTGGTTCAGCGCCATGAGCTGCGTCTTGCCGTCGTCATCGAGAGCGGCGCCGGCGAGCACGAAGGAGGTGCGGGTGCGGTCGACGAGGCGGCGGTCCTCGGCCGACAGCGTCGCGTCGGCGTCGAGCCCCCGCTGCACCGCGTCGACGCGTTCGAACAGGCGCGAGTCGAGCACGATCGCGTCCTGGTGCTCGGCCAACAGGGGAGCGACCCAGGCCTCGACGTCGTGGACGTCGTCCGTGGCGTCCGCCGCCGCGATCGTGAAGAACGCCAGGCTGACCCGGTCGAGCAGGGTGCCGGCGCGTTCGAGGGCGACGAGCGTGTTGTCGAACGTCGGCGCCTCCTCGTTGGTGGCGATGGCCTCGATCTCGGCGCGGTGTGCCGCCATCCCCGCCTCGAACGCCGGTCGGTAGTGCTCGATACCGATGTCACGGAACGGCGGGAGGCGGTAGGGGAGCGTGCTCGGGGCGTCGAACGGTGTCGTCATCGGCCCAGCCTACGAGCGCCGCTAGGGTCGGGTCATGACCGGCGACGCGCGCTACACCCATGGCCACCACGAGAGCGTGCTGCGCAGCCACAGCTGGCGCACCGTCGAGAACTCGGCCGGGTACCTCGTGCCGTATCTCGAACCGGGTTCGTCGTTGCTCGACGTCGGAGCCGGACCGGGCACGATCACGGTCGACTTCGCCCGTCGTCTCGCTCCGGGGCGGGTCGTTGGCATCGATGCTGCCGCGGTGATCGTCGACCAGGCCACCGCGCTGGCCCACCAGGAGGGTCTCGAGAACGTCTCGTTCGAGACGGCCGACCTGTTCGCGCTGCCCTACGACGACGACACCTTCGACATCGTGCACGCCCATCAGGTGTTGCAGCACGTCGGCGACCCCGTGGCCGCGCTGCGCGAGATGCGGCGAGTCGCCCGTCCCGGCGGTGTCGTCGCCGTCCGAGACGTCGACTACCACGGGACGATCTGGTCACCCGAGTCGGCAGGCCTCGAACGCTGGATGAGCGTCTACCAGCAGGTGCACCGGGGCAACGGCGGCGAACCCGATGCGGGTCGTCGCCTCAAGGGCTGGGCGCTCGAGGCGGGCTTCGAGCAGGTCGCGAGCAGCGCCTCCGTCTGGTGCTTCGCCTCCGACGCGGAGCGCACGTGGTGGGGCGAGAGCTGGGCAGCGCGCGCACTTGAGTCGGCCTTCTACGCCGATGCTCTCGCCAAGGGCGCCGCGAACGACGCCGAGTTGCACGAGATCGCGCAGGCCTGGCTCGACTGGCGAAACGACCCGGCGGGGTGGCTCCTCATGCCGCACGGCGAGATCATCGCCCGCGCCTGACGCCTGCGCTGAGCCCCCTTCCCAACCCAGACGTTGTTCTACATTTGTAATATATTGAACACGACATTCGCCCGTAGAGTCTCTCTAGGTGCCGTAAGGGCGCCGCGTAAGAAGGGAACTAGACATGAAACGAGGCGGTCACATCACGGGTCTGGTCGTGGGCGTGGCGCTCATCTGTGCTGTGGGTGTCACGTCTCCCGCTACGGCTGATGAGTCGAGCCAGACCGGAATGGTGGCCGAAGCACCTGGTCACGACGACGTGACGGTCAGGCAGGAGGGCTTCGGGACGCGCGCAGTCCCCGTTTTGGCCATCATCGGGGCCGTTCCAACCGTGGGAGGCTCTTACTACGGAATGGGACGGGAGGGCCGTTGTTCCTCACCGGGTTCGAAAACAAGTTCTACTCGATGCGATGACCGTGAGTAGAACACAACTGCAGGTCTTTCTGAGCATCGTCTCGTTCGTCGTGATCCTGCACGAGGTCGCCGACATCCTCCGTCCCGGAGGCGAGCTCGTCACCAGCATCGTGGTGATCGCTGCCATGGTGTGCATGATCTGCCTGGCACTGCAGCCGGAGCGAACGCGCGGGCCCCGATAACCCGTCGGGCGGGCTAGTAGGTGTCGTCGTCCTCGTCGGGCTCGCCGTCGACCGGCTCTCGGACGTGGGCCGTGTCGGTGGCCGAGTCGTAGCGGATCACGGTGCCGTCGTCGAGCTCGACGACGGGGCGCCCCTCGAGCCAGGTGAGGGTCCAGCGCCACGTGGACGCGTCCACCGCCTGGTCGCGCAGTTCGGCTTCGACGGCGGCGACGGCCGTGACGACGGGGGCGGGGAGGCGCGGCGGAACCGCGCCTCCGACGCTCCAGCGGGTGCCGAGCTGCATCAGGCGCCGGCCTCGGCGGGCTGCTCGGCGAAGACGATGTCGCCGACCGAGAGCTCGTCGCCCTCGGCGAACGACAGCGCCGCGATGCGACCGACGGCGGCGAGGTCGCCGGACGCCTGACGCAGCAGGGCGAGCTCGGCCGCGGGGGCCGTGATCGTCGCCGAGTCGACGGGCGTCTTCTGCGAGGCCTTGGCGTCGGACTTCGCCCGGCGGATGCCGATGAGCGCCTGGCCCACCACTCCGAGCATTCCGGAGGCGGCGGTCACGTCACCGAGTTCGGCGACGGTCGGCCAGGCGGCCGTGTGCACCGAGTCGTCGTGCGTCCAGGACCAGACCTCTTCCGTCGCGAACGGCAGGTAGGGCGCCAGCAGGCGCAGCAGACCGTCGATGGTGGCGCGCAGCGCGAGCACGGCCGAGGCCTGCTCGGCGGGCGTGCTCGCCCCGTAGGCGCGCTCCTTGACGAGCTCCAGGTAGTCGTCGCAGAAGGTCCAGAAGAACTTCTCGGTCGTCTCGAGGGCGCGGGCGTGGTCGTAGCCGTCCAGCGCCTCCGTCGCGGTCTCGATCACCTGGGCGAACGTGGCGATCAGCTCGCGGTCGAGGGGCTCGGAGATCTCGAACTCACCCGACGGCAGCTCGAACGAGTAGACGAACTTCGCCGCGTTGAGCACCTTGATCGCCAGTCGGCGGCCGATCTTGATCTGCTTCGGGTTCTGCGGGTCGAAGGCCGCGTCGGTGCCGAGACGGCTGGACGCCGCCCAGTAGCGCACCGCGTCGGAGCCGTGATCGTCGAGCATGGCGGCCGGGGTGACCACGTTGCCCTTCGACTTCGACATCTTCTTGCGGTCGGGGTCGACGATGAATCCCGAGATCGAGGCGTTGTGCCACGGCACGGTGCCGTACTCGAGCTGCGAACGCAGCGCGGTCGAGAAGAGCCACGTGCGGATGATGTCCTGACCCTGCGGGCGGAGCGAGTAGGGGAAGACGAGGTCGAACAGCTCGTCGTCGGACTCCCACTTGCCGGCCAGCTGCGGCGTCAGGGACGACGTCGCCCAGGTGTCCATGACGTCGACCTCGCCCTGGAAACCACCGGGCACGCCACGCTGCGACTCGTCGTAGCCGGGGGCGGCATCGCTGGACGGGTCGACGGGCAGGGCGTCCTCGCTGGGCACGATGGGGGAGTCGAAGACGGGGTTGCCGTCGCCGTCGAGCGGGTACCAGACCGGCAGCGGCACACCGAAGAAGCGCTGGCGCGAGATGAGCCAGTCGCCGTTCAGACCGTTGACCCAGTTCTCGTACCGCACGCGCATGAACTCGGGGTGGAACGCCACCTCGCGGCCACGCTCGAGCAGCGCCGACTTGAGGGCCTCGTCGCGCGCGCCGTTGACGATGTACCACTGGCGCGTGGAGACGATCTCGAGCGGCTTGTCGCCCTTCTCGAAGAACTTGACGGGGTGCGAGATCTTGCGGATCTCGCCGATCAGCTCGCCCGACGCCGTCAGCTGCTCGACGATCGACGTCTTCGCGCTGAACACGGTCTTGCCGGCCAGCTGGGCGTAGGCCTCGCGGCCCTCGGCGGACTCGATGGCGGCGGGCGCCTCGCTGACGAACCGGCCGTCGAAGCCGATCACCGCGCGGTTCGGCAACTGCAGCTCCCGCCACCAGACGATGTCGTTGGTGTCGCCGAACGTGCAGACCATGGCGATGCCGGAGCCCTTGTCGGGCTGCGCCAGGTGATGCGCCACCACGGGCACCTCGACGTCGAAGAGGGGCGAGCGGACGGTCGTGCCGAACAGCGCCTGGTAGCGCTCGTCGTCGGGGTGCGCGACGAGAGCCACGCACGCGGGCAGCAGCTCGGGACGGGTCGTGTCGATCAGCACGTCGCCCTCGCCGTCGGTGCGGTGGAAGGCGAGCTTGTGATAAGCGCCCGGCATCTCTTTGTCTTCGAGCTCGGCCTGCGCCACGGCCGTGCGGAACGTCACGTCCCAGAGGGTCGGGGCGTCGGCCTGGTACGCCTCGCCGCGGGCGAGGTTGCGGAGGAACGCCTTCTGCGCGACGGTCTGCGACGCGTCGTCGATGGTGCGGTAGCTCTGCGACCAGTCGACCGAGAGGCCGAGCTTGCGCCAGACGTCCTCGAACTGCTTCTCGTCCTCGACGGTGAGGCGTTCGCACAACTCGATGAAGTTGCGCCGCGAGATGGGCACCTGGTCGGCGGCCTTCGACGACTTGTTGTCGCCGCCCTCGAACGGCGGCGTGAAGTCGGGCTGGTACGGCAGGGACGGGTCGCACCGGACCCCGTAGAAGTTCTGCACGCGACGCTCGGTGGGGAGGCCGTTGTCGTCCCAGCCCATCGGGTAGAACACGCTCTTGCCGCGCATTCGCTCGAAGCGGGCCTTGACGTCGGTGTGCGTATAGCTGAAGACGTGCCCGATGTGCAGGCTGCCCGACGCGGTCGGCGGCGGGGTGTCGATCGAGAAGACGTTCTCGCGGGAGGCGCGGGTGCGGTCGAACGCGTACGTCGCGTCCGTCTCCCAGACGCCGCCCCAGCGGCTCTCGAGTCCTTCGAGGGTGGGCTTGTCGGGCATCGCTGACGGCATGTGCGTTCTCCGGTCTGTGGGCGGCACCGTGTCGGTGGTGAGGTGCCTGGATGTGGGACTCGGACCAGTGTACGCGGCTCGCGGAAGCGGCCTCGAGGAGCCGACCCGCGCCTCCTTCGGGCTGCGCCTTCTGCACGGATGCGTGCTCTGCACTGGTATTGACATGGCGGCCTCTGATAGGTTTGAGCGTTTTTTGCCGACACTGCAGTCGACGCCACCGCCCGACGATCTGGAGGCTTCACCCGATGTCAGCCAAGAAGAACGACCGCACGAAACCGACCCGCCGCTCGCTCACCACCAACGACGTCACCGTCGTGGAAGAGGGCCTGCTGAAGCGCGCGGTGAGCGCCGCCGCGCTCGGCAACGCCATGGAGTGGTTCGACTTCGGCGTGTACGCCTACATCACGACGACCATCGCGCAGGTGTTCTTCCCGCCCGGGGACGACGCGCTGAACATCCTGTTCACGTTCGGCACGTTCACGGCCGCGTTCATCGTGCGCCCCATCGGCGGCGCGTTCTTCGGCCCGCTGGGTGACCGCATCGGACGCCAGAAGGTGCTGGCGTTGACCATGATCTTGATGGCGGCCGGCACTCTCGCCATCGGTCTCATCCCGTCGTTCGCGACGATCGGCGTCTGGGCGCCCATCCTGTTGCTGCTCGCCCGCCTGCTGCAGGGCTTCTCGACCGGTGGAGAATACGGAGGCGCGGCGACGTTCATCGCCGAGTACTCGCCCGACAAACGTCGCGGCTTCATGGGCTCGTGGCTCGAGTTCGGCACGCTCGGCGGCTATGTGCTGGGTGCCTCGCTGGTCACCGCTCTGCAGCTCGGCATGAGCGAGGACGCCCTGCTCGCCTGGGGCTGGCGCATCCCCTTCCTGATCGCCGGCCCGCTCGGTCTGATCGGCCTCTACCTGCGACTCAAGCTCGAGGAGACCCCCGCCTTCCAGAAGCAGCAGGAGGAGGCGGCCGGACGCGAGCACGTCAAGGTGCCGTTCGTGAAGCTGTTCGCCGAGAACTGGCGTGCGCTGATCGTCTGCATCGGCCTCGTGCTCGTCTTCAACGTGACCGACTACATGCTGCTGTCGTACATGCCCACCTACTTGACCAACACGCTCGGCCGGAGCGCGACGTCGGGTCTCCTGCTCGTCATCGTCGTGATGGTGTTGATGATGATCGTCATCACGTTCAGCGGCCGGCTCAGCGACCGCTTCGGCCGGCGCCCCGTGCTGTTCGCCGGCTGCATCGGGTTCCTGGTGCTGTCGTGGCCCGCGCTCAAGCTGGTGCAGTCCGAGAGCACGCCGCTCGTCTTCGTCGGACTGCTCGTGCTCGGCCTCGTGCTGGTGACGTTCACGTCGACCATGCCGTCGACCCTGCCCGCGCTCTTCCCGACGATCATCCGCTACGGCGCCCTGGCCATCGCGTTCAACGTGTCGGTCTCGCTGTTCGGCGGCACGACGCCGCTCGCGACCGAGGCGCTCGTCGTCTGGGCCGAGGGCAACGGCTTCGCGTGGGCGCACGACATCCCGGCGTTCTACCTGATGGCCGCCGCCGTGATCGGCCTGGTCGCGGTCTACTTCACGAAGGAGACGGCGAACGAGCCGCTGCTCGGCTCCGGCCCGGCCGTGGCCACCGACGACGAGGCCCGTGAGTTGATCGAGGCGTACGCCGACGAGTCGAGCGAGGTCGCGCAGTCGGACTGGGCGCTCGAGTGGGCCCAGTCGGGGCCGATCGACATCATCGACCCGGCGAGCTCGGGCGACGAGACCACGAAGCGGAGCTGAGCGCGTCGGCGCGACCCGTTACGGTCGCGCCGCCAGCAGTGCGCGTGTGTAGGCGTGCGTCGGACGTGAGAACACGTCCGACGTCGCCCCCTGCTCGACGAACCGGCCGTCGTGCATCACCGCGACCCGGTCGCTCATGTGCTCGACGACGTCGAGGTCGTGGGTGATGAACAGCATCGCCAGCCCCTCGTCGCGCTGCAGGTCGTCCAGCAGGTCGAGCACCTGCGCCTGCACGGTGACGTCGAGGGCCGAGACGGGTTCGTCGCAGATCAGCACGCGGGGGCGCGCCGCGAGGGCTCGGGCGATGGCGACGCGCTGACGCTGTCCGCCGCTCAGCGTCGCGGGGTACCGCAGGGCGAGTTCCGACACCAGTCCGACGCGATCGAGCAGGGCGTCGATCTCGGACCGCACCGTCGACGGGCTCGACGAGCGCCCCGCCGTGACCGCGTCGGCCAGCACGGCGCCGACGGTACGACGCGGATCGAACGAGGCTGCCGGGTCCTGATAGACGGCGCCCAGGGCCGGGCGCCTCGGGCGGCGGTCCCGTTCGCGCAGGGGCGACCAGGGCGCGCCGAGGAGCTCGACCGACCCGGCGTCCGGCTCGGTGAGCCCCAGAAGGAGGCGCGCGGTCGTGGTCTTGCCCGACCCGGACGATCCCACCAGGCCGAGCGTCTCGCCCGACCGCAGCTCCAGCGAGACGTCGTCGACGGCCTGGTGGACCCGCCCGTCACCGTCGCGGAAGCCGCGTCGGAGGCCGATGGCCCGGAGCACGACGTCGCCCGCGGCAGCGTCGCTCGCGGTCGCACCGCCGCCGGCGGCCGCCGGTGTGGGCGCGGGCGGCGCAGCCACCGTCGGGGACGGCGCCCCGACCGCCGTGAGCCGGGTGCCGCGGGGTCGCTCGCCCGGCAGCGCTGCGATCAGGCGCCGCGTGTAGTCGTGGCCGGGGGAGTCGAGGACGTCGGCGGTGGCGCCCTGCTCGACGACGCGGCCGGCGCGGAGGACGACGACGTGGTCCGCGAGCCGGCGGACGACGCCCAGGTCGTGGCTGATCGCGAGCACGGCCGTCCCCGCGTCGCGCAAGGCCGCGAGACGGTCGACCACCGTGCGCTGCACCTGGGTGTCGAGCGCCGTCGTCGGCTCGTCGGCGATGATGACGCCCGGCTCGAGGGCCAGGGCCGCCGCGATGAGGGCCCGCTGGCGGAGCCCGCCCGACAGGTCGCCGGATCGTTGCCCGCGCCGCGCCTCCGGGTCGGGCATGCCGACCTCGGTCAGCACCTCGAGGACCCGGCGCGCACGGTCGCGGGCGTTCGCGCGGGTGTGCAGGCGCAGGGCGTCGTCGATCTCGCGCCCGATCGGACGGAGCGGATCGAGCGACGTCAGGGCGTCCTGCAGGACGAGACCGATGCGCGGGCCACGGACGCGTCGCCAGCCACGCTCGGACAGGGACAGGAGGTCGGTGTCGTCGAGTCGGAGGCGATCGGCCGTCACGCGCCCGCCGCTGAGACCCAGCAGGGCGCGCGCGGTCACGCTCTTGCCCGAGCCCGACTCCCCGACGAGGGCCACGCACCGGCCCGGCTCGAGGGAGAACGACACGTCGTCGACGACCGTCGTGCCGTCGAACGACACCCGCAGAGACGAGACCTCGAGCGACGCCCCGGTGGCGCCCGGCGTCGGCGGTGTCATCGGCGGCGTCAACGAAGGCTCCGCCCGCGGCGGGAGAACGCCCGGCCGACGACCGTCGCGGACGCGGCCGTCAGCACCACGGCCAGCCCGGGGAAGACGGTCATCCACCAGGCGACCGCGAGATACGTGCGACCCGCGGACAGCATCGCTCCCCACTCGGGCGCGGGCGGCGGTGAGCCGAGCCCGAGATAGCTGAGCGACGACGCCCAGACGACGGCTTGGCCGAGCCCCAGCGTCGCGAGCACGACCACCGGGGCGAGGGCGTTCGGCAGGATGTGCCGACG
This sequence comes from Frigoribacterium sp. 2-23, assembly GCF_049601585.1. GTDB lineage: Bacteria > Actinomycetota > Actinomycetes > Actinomycetales > Microbacteriaceae > Frigoribacterium. Next base: position 1,061,289 of record NZ_CP187126.1, read on the forward strand.
CAGGACGGACGCCGGGCTGCGGCCCAGCACCCGGGCGGCCTCGACCATCTCGGACCGACGCACCCGGTTCACCTGGCTGCGGATGATGCGCGCGTAGCCGGGTGCCGTGGCGAGGCCGACGGCGAGGGTCGCGGGGATCGGCCCCGGGCCGGCGAACGCGATGACGACCAGCGCGAGCAACAGGCCCGGCAGGGCGAACAGCACCTCGAGCAGGCGCCCGACCGCGGCGTCCGTCACGCGTCCGCCGACGCCGGCGGCGACCCCGAGGAGCGCTCCGAGGCCGGTTCCGATCAGCGTGGCGGCGGCACCGATCGACAAGGAGGCGCGGGCCCCGTGCACGACGCGGGTCCAGAGGTCGCGCCCCGATTCGTCCGTGCCGAACGGGTGCGCGAGCGACGGGCCGGAGAACGCGTCCACGGGGGCGACGGCGAGCGGATCGCCCGGGGCGAGGACGCCGGGCGCCACCGCGGCGACGAGCAGCAGCAGGAGGACGGCGCCGGCGACCGCCTCGGGGACGGTCACGGCGAGGCGGCGTGCGCCGCGCCTCCTCGGCGATCCGGACGGTCGATCGACCGTGGGGAGCTCGGGCAGGGTGGCGGTCATGCGGTGCGCCCTCTCGGGTCGACGGCGCGCTCGGCGAGGTCGCCGAGGGCGACGACGACGACGTAGGACAGGGCCGAGACCAGGGCGACTCCGGTCACGAGCGGGATGTCGCGCAGGGTGACCGCGCCGAGCAGAGTGCGCCCGAGGCCCGGCCGTGCGAACACGGACTCGACGACGACGGCGCCGCTCAGCAGCGAGCCGAACGCCCAGCCCGACAGGGCGAGACCGGGCAGGGCGGCGTGCCGGAGCAGGTGGCGGCCGAAGAGACCCCCGCGACTCTCCCCCCGGGCACGGGCCGAGAGGGCGAACGGCGCGGCGGCGGCGTCGAACAGCGAGTCGCGCGTGACCTGCCCGAGGAACCCGGCGACCGGGAGGGCGAGGGTGACGACCGGGAGGACGAGACCGGCGGGCGTCCCCGTGCTGACGGGCGGCAGCCAGCCGAGCGTCGAGCTGAAGACGACGATGAGCATGCTCGCGAGCCAGAAGTGCGGCACCGCCGAGGCGACGACCTCGAGCCCTGACGACACGGCCGCGGCGACACGGCCGCCGAGGGTGGCCCACCAGGCCGTACCGATCGCGATGAGCCAGGCGAGTGCCAGCGACAGCACGGCGAGCAGCAGGGTGCCCGGCAGCTGCACCGCGAGCAGGCCGGCGACGTCGGTCTTGAGCGAGTACGACGTGCCGAGATCGAGCGAGGCCAGGCGGCCGAGCTGCGCGAGGTACTGCAGCAGCAGCGGCTGATCGAGTCCGTACTCGGCGCGGACCCCGGCGAGGGCCTCGGGGGAGGCCTGCGACCCCGGGCCGCCGAGGATGGCCTCGGCCGGGTCTCCGGGCACGAGCCGGATCGCGAAGAAGATCAGCGTCGCCGTCGCCCAGAGTACGAAGACGGCGCCCGCCACGCGACGGGCGAGCCAGCCGAGCGACCGTGCGACCCGACCGCGCGGTCGCGTGAGGTCACGGCTCACGACGGCTCACGACTCACGGACGATCACGACTCCCTCCGGCTCACGACGTGACGTAGGCATCGTAGAAGGTCGGGGCGGACACGGTCGGCAGGGCGCGGGCGTCGTGCACCTTGGTGCTCAGCAGGTAGTGGTTCTGCTGGTCGTACAGCGGCAGGACGTAGTACCCGGACAGGATGATCTTCTGCGCCTTCTCGTACAGGTCGGCGCGCTCGCCGGTGTCCGAGGTCTGGGAGGCGCGGGTCAGCAGGTCGTCGAGCGTCGGGTCGTCGATCTGCGAATGGTTCGCGAAGTAGCCGCTCGGCGCGGGGGTGATGCCCGACGAGTCGTACAGGATGCGCAGGACATCGGGGCCGACCTTCGTGTACGGCGCGCTGACGAGGTCGTACTCGTTCGAGCCGAGGGCGGCGTACCAGCTCGACAAGTCGAGGGGTTCGAGCGTCACGGCGAAGCCGATCTTCTTCGCCCCGGCCTGGATCTGCTCGAAGAGCGACTGCTCGGCCGGGATCGACTGGTTGGTGCTGACGGGGAACGCCAACGACAGCCGCTGGCCGTCCTTGGTGCGATAGCCGTCGGAGTCGCGCGTCGTCCAGCCGGCCTGGTCGAGGAGCGCGTTCGCGGCGTCCTCGTCGTAGCCGAACAGCTTCTCGTCGCTGTAGGCGAGCGGCTCGACGCTGGACAGCACCGAGTACGACCGCTTGGCCGTGCCGAAGAACAGCGAGTCGATGCCGTCGTTGACGTCGACACCGCGGACGAAGGCCTCCCGCACGCGCTCGTCGTCGAACGGCGCCTTGCCGCTGTTCAGCTCGAGGCGGTTGGAGGCGCCGGGGCGCGGCGCGTCGATCTCGTCGAGCGCGTCGTTCTTCGCGGCGGCGACGAGGGTGTCGGGCTGGGCGTTGTCGATGACGTCCACCTGGCCGGCCTGCAGGGCGGCATAGCGCGACGCCGAGTCGGGGATGAACCGCCAGACGATCTCGTCGAGGTAGGCGGCGCCGTCGTGACGGGCGTCGGCCGGCGGCGAGGTGTAGCCGTCATTGCGATCGAGGGTGATGCGGTCCTGTTTGACCCACTTCGTGACGACGAACGGTCCCGTGCCGACGGGCGACTCGCAGTTCACCTCTTGTGTCCGCTGCAGGGCCTTCGGGGACTCCATCGCGAGCCACGGCATCGACAGCGATTCGAGCAGGGCGCTGTCGGGGCTGGACAGATCGATGCGCGCGGTCGTCGCGTCGACCGCCTCGACTCTGGTGACCTTCTGCAGGGCGAGGTAGCCGGTCGACGACAGCGTGGTCGGGTTCTGCAGGTGCGCGATGTTCGCGGCCACGGCGGCCGCGTCGAACGGCGTGCCGTCGGTGAACGAGACGTCCTTCTTGAGGGTGAACGTCCAGCTCAGACCGTCCGTCGCCTCCGACCACTCGGTGGCCAGCCACGGGACGATGTCGCCCTTCGAGTTCTTCGAGACGAGCGACTCGGCGTACTGCGTCGCGATCAGCGCCTGCGGGTAGTTGCCGCCGACGTGCGGGTCGAGACAGGTCGGCTCGGCATCGCCGGTGGCGTAGGTGAGGGTGCCGCCCGAGACCGGGGTCGACGACCCCGTCGGGGTGCCGTTCGCCGTGCAGCCCGCCACGGCGAGCAGGGCGACGGCCGCGAGGGCGGTCAGGGCGAGGGGGCGCGTGCGCATGAGGCTCCGGAGGCGGTGATCAGGTTTGTGGACTCGGTTCAAGAACCGCAAGGGACGAGTCTAGCCTCAGAATGGAGGACATGTCAGACAGTGCGCGAACCCGTCGGCCCGTCGGGCGCCCCCGTCGGTCGTCGGCCGAGACGATCGCCGACGCCGCGGCCGAGCTCTTCCTCGAGAACGGGTACGCCGGCACCACCGTCGATCAGATCGCGCAGCGGGCCGGCGTGAGCCGTGGCACGTTCTTCAACTACTTCGAGGCGAAATCCGACCTCTTCTGGCTCGATCTCGATCGGACGCTGGCGGGTCTGCCCGAGCGGCTCCGCGCCTCCTCGGGTCTGCCGCCCGTCGCCGCCGTGACGGCGGCGTTGGCGGCGCTGGCCGACGACTACGAGGTCGATCGGGTGCCATGGGCGCTGACGCAGGGCGAGGCGATGATGCTGGGCGACGACGTCGTGACGTCTGCCGCGGGACGTTTCGTCACCCACCGCGCCGTCGTCGCCGACTATCTCGCCGAGCGCACCGGCGCCGGCCGACACGACGTGACCTCGGAGACGATCGCGTCAGTGCTCGTTGCGGCCGCCGGCACCGCGTTCGTCTCGTGGGCGCGGGCCGGCGTGGCACGCCCCTCGCTGCGCGGGATGGTCGACCAGGCATTCGCCGACGTCACGACGGCACTCGGCTCGTCGAGCGAGCCGGGCTGAGGGTGGAGGCTGCGGCTCAGGCCCCGGGGGTCGGAGTCGTGTCGCGCACCGGGATGGCCCGCGGGAAGACCCACGTGTTCATCGCCCAGTAGCGGAAGACCATCGCGAGCAACGTGCCGATCAGCGGCCCACTGATGAAGTCGGCGACCTCTTGGGTCGTCCGCGAGACGAACGGGGTCTCGAGGTGCAGGCCGTACCGCGACAGGTACAGCGGTGCCGAGTTGATGCCCACACCGATGATGCTGACGATGACGAACAACAGCATCTCGTGGGCGGTGTGGCGCTCGCCGCGGTCGTCGAACGACCACTTCTTGTTCATCCAGTACGACACGATCGTGGCGACGATGATGCCGATGGCGAGCGCGGTCACGGGCTGGTTCGGGATGACGAAGAGCTTCAGGCCGTAGTTGATGACCATCGTGATGACGAAGCCGACGCCGCCCGTGATGCCGAAGCGGACCACCGAACGATGCTTGTAGAGCAGTTGGCTGAACGTGGCGATGACGGACTCCTGTCGGGAGGAAAGCGGAGGGGATGCGAGACGCCGTCGTCCGCTCATCCGACGACGCTACTCGCTTCGTCGATGAACGGGCTGTAAGCAGCCGGGGATCGGCCATGAGGATGTGTCGGATCAACCGGTCGGATGATCCTCCCCTGTCTGTAGTCGTCTTCGGAGCCGATGCCGTATCCGGTCGGTTCGCGCGCTGTTAGCGTCGGGCCATCGACGACCGATGGGTCGTCGGGGTCCGTCGCTCGGGGGGTGAGTCAGAGCGGATCGGAGTGACAAGGACTCACGCAGAAGGTCACATCATGACGAACAGAAGGGGCGCTCTCGTCGCCCTGCCGACCGTGCTCGCGCTCGCACTGGGGGGAACGCTGCTGGGGGCGGCGTCCGCGTCCGCGGAGACCGCCCCGGCATCCGCCGTGGCGCCCGAGGCATCACCGTCGGCGTCGGCGCCGATCGAGTCGGGTGCTCCCGCTCCGGAGCCCTCGACGGTCGAGCCGGCGGTCGACGAGCCGGCGGTCGTCGAGCCGGCTCCCACCGAGACCGATACGGAGTCCGACGCGGCGACGCCGGCGGCGGGTGACGACGCGTCCGTCGCTCCCGTGGCGCCGCAGGCTCAGCCCGAGGCCGGGGCCGAGACCGAGATCGCGGCCGAGCCCGCGTACACGATCACGAGCCCGATCCAGGGGCAGGTGCTGACCTCGCTGGGCGTGGTGATCCGCGGGACGGCCCCGGCCGGTTCGGGCATCGACGTCCGGTACGGCGACGAGCCCACGGGAGGCGAGCTGCTCGACTCCACGGATTTCGCGGTGCCGTTCTACTTCGGGGACGACGTGCCGTCCGCCACGACGCTCACCATCACGATCACCGGCCCTGACCGCACCGTGCTCGGCGTGGAATCTCGCGACGTGATCGTAGACGTCCCCACACTCGAGGCGCCGGTCATCACGAGTCCGTCCTTCGGCCAGACGCTCGGCCTGATTCCCCTGAGTGGGTACGAACACCCGGGATGGACCGCCTTCCGGTTCTCGGGTATGGGAGACCCGGGGTCCTTCCTCTCCTACCGGTACGAGCCCATCGGACACGCGCCGAATTACGGTTCCGACTACAACCCGCCCCAGGTCGCTGCCGACGGCACGTGGGTCGTCGGTGACGCACTGCCCGTCGGTCGCTGGCGTCTGCTCGTCAGCCAGTACGGCCTCGACGCCGAGGGCTTCCTGTCCACGCGCACCTCGGCCCCCGCCGTGACCGAGTTCGAGCTCGTGCGGCCCGTATCGGCCTCGACGCCCGTCACGCCTCCGACCACGCAGCCGGTAGCCACCGTGCTCGTGCCCACTGCGACGCGACCCGTCGCGGCCGCGGCGACGGGGCCGCTGGCCTACACCGGGTCGGACGGCTCGGGTGAGGCCGCCCTCGCCGGCCTGCTCCTCCTCGGCGTCGGTGTCGGCGCGGTGGTGGTCGCCCGCCGTCGGGCGACTCGCGGCTAGAGCGAGCAACACCTCAGGAGGCGGTGGTCACCGACTCGGCGCCAGTGACGGCTCGTCCGGTGTCGACAAGGTGAGCACCGCCTCCTCGACGAGGTCGTGGTCCTCCAGGTCGCGTTCGACGCGACGGAGGGCCACGGCCACGTGCTCCTCCGAGAAATCACCGGTCATGTCGACGGCGGCGACGAGATAGAGCCGGCCGGGCCCGACGAACTCCGTGTGCAGATACGTGACACGGTCGATGTCGGGCCGGGCGAGGAGGCGGGTCAGCACCAGCGACTCGAGCTCGGGGGCCGGGCTCTCGCCGATCAAGAATCTACGGTTGCGATCGATCAGCACGAGGGCGACGACGCCGAGCAGCACGCCGACACCGATCGACCCGATCGCGTCGAACACGGCCGACCCGGTGAGCTGGTGCAGCAGGATGCCGAGGAAGGCGATCAGCAGGCCGACGAGTGCCGCCGCGTCCTCCGCGAAGACGGCGCGCAGGGTCGAGTTGGAACTCTGCAGCACGTGGCGCAGGGTGGGCACGCGGCGCTGGCTCGCCGTGCCGTGCGCCTGCCGGAAGGCCTGCACGAACGACGTGCCCTCGAGGACGAACGCGATGGCGAGCACGACGTAGTTGACGAGGTAGTCGGTCTCCTCCTTCGTCGAGCCGAGTTCGGTGATGCCGTGATAGATCGAGACGACCGCGCCCGCCGTGAAGAGACCGAACGCGGCGAACATGCTCCAGACGTAGGTCTCTTTGCCGTAGCCGAGGGGGTGGGCGGCATCGCGCGTCCGGGCGCCGCGTCGATCGGCGACGAACAGGAAGATCTCGTTTCCCGTGTCGGCCCATGAGTGCGCAGCCTCGGCCACCATCGACGCGGACCCCGTCAGCAGCGAGGCCACGGTCTTCGCGATGGCGACCAGCAGATTGGCGCCGAATGCGATGAGCACGGTGAGACCGCTCTCGGGCTTCGCGGCGGACGGCGCACCGGCGGGCTGATCGGCGACAGCCGAGGGTGCATCTGGGGTCATGCCTTCGATTCTGCTCCCGGCGGACGACATCGCGGTCGTGACGCCGAGCCGGTACCATCGGTAGTGCATCGATCCGGCCATCACCGGGGAGCACTCGGAAGAACGCGGGCCGTGCGAGCGGGCCGCCAGTAGAACCGAGCGGGGCAGGCCCGTCACAGCCGTCGCAGAGCGGTCGTCGCGATCGTCGTCCCCTCCCCGGTTCGCGCCGGGAGGGCCACGGCAGCCGAGACGGCAAGCGGGGTGGTACCGCGTGGTCGGATCTCGATCGCGTCCTCGTACAGAGATCGCACGACCGAGCCCTGCACGACCTGGAGACACGATGACCTACCCCAAGGGTGCCGACGAGACGCACGCCGCCGGCGAGACCGAACCCACCGGTGTTCCCGCCTCGCCGAGGTTCCCCGACATCGAGAAGGGCGTGCTCGCGTTCTGGAAGCGCGACGACACGTTCCAGGAGTCGATCCGCCGCCGTGAGGGCGCCGACGAGTGGGTCTTCTACGACGGCCCGCCGTTCGCCAACGGCCTGCCGCACTACGGTCACCTGCTGACCGGTTACGCCAAGGACGTCTTCCCGCGGTATCAGACCATGCGCGGCAAGCAGGTGCACCGCCGCTTCGGCTGGGACACGCACGGTCTGCCCGCCGAACTCGAGGCCATGCGCCAGCTCGGCATCACCGAGAAGCACCAGATCGACGAGATGGGCGTGGCCGAATTCAATGCCGCGGCCCGCGCCTCCGTATTGAAGTACACCGACGAGTGGCAGGACTACGTCACCCGTCAGGCCCGCTGGGTCGACTTCGAGAACGACTACAAGACCCTCGACGTCACGTTCATGGAGAGCGTCATCTGGGCCTTCAAGCAGCTCTGGGACAAGGGGCTCGCCTACGAGGGCTTCCGGGTGCTGCCCTACTGCTGGCACGACCAGACCCCTTTGTCGAACCACGAGCTGCGCATGGACGACGACGTCTACAAGATGCGCCAGGACCAGACCGTCACGGTGACGTTCCCGCTCGACGGCGTCAAGGCGGAGGCCCTCGGCCTCACCGCCGTGCGTGCCCTGGCCTGGACGACGACGCCGTGGACCCTCCCGACGAACCTCGCGCTCGCGGTGGGCCCCGACATCGAGTACTCGGTGCTGCCCAGCGGTCCGCTCGGGGCCTCCGACGGCAGCGAGCAGGGCGTCGCGTCGTACCTGCTCGCGAGCGACACGATCGCGGCGTATGCGAAGGACCTCGGCTACGAATCGGGTGCCGACGCCGTGACGGCCGTCACGCAGACCGTCCTCGGGCGCGAGCTCGAGGGCGTCCGCTACGACCGACTGTGGGACTGGTACGCCGACACCGAGACCTGGGGCACCGAGAACGCCTGGCAGATCCTCGTGGCCGACTACGTGGCCACCGGCGAGGGTACGGGCATCGTGCACCAGGCGCCCGCCTACGGTGAGGACGACCAGCTGGTCTGCGCCGCCGCCGGCATCCCCGTGCTCGTCTCGGTCGACGACGGCGGGCGGTTCCTGCCGATGTTCGGCGACATCGCCGGTCTGCAGGTCTTCGACGCCAACAAGCCCCTGACGCAGTCGTTGCGGGCCGAGGGGCGTCTGCTTCGCGTGGCGAGCTACGAGCACAGCTACCCGCACTGCTGGCGCTGCCGCAACCCGTTGATCTACAAGGCCGTCTCGAGCTGGTTCGTGCGCGTCACCGAGTTCCGCGACCGCATGGGCGAGCTGAACCAGGACATCACGTGGGTGCCCGAGAACGTCAAGGACGGGCAGTTCGGCAAGTGGGTCGGCAACGCCCGCGACTGGTCGATCTCGCGCAACCGCTACTGGGGGTCGCCCATCCCCGTCTGGAAGAGCGACGACCCCGAGTACCCGCGCCTCGACGTCTACGGGTCGCTGGCCGAGCTCGAACGCGACTTCGGCACCCTGCCGCTGAACGCCGACGGCGAGCCCGACCTGCACCGCCCCTACATCGACTCGCTCACGCGCCCGAACCCCGACGACCCGACCGGTCGCTCCACGATGCGCCGCATCGAGGACGTCCTGGACGTGTGGTTCGACTCCGGGTCGATGCCGTTCGCGCAGGTGCACTACCCGTTCGAGAACGAGCAGTGGTTCGACGACCACAACCCCGCCGACTTCATCGTCGAGTACATCGGTCAGACACGCGGCTGGTTCTACACGCTGCACACGCTGTCGACCGCGCTCTTCGACCGCCCGGCCTTCTCGAACGTGATCAGCCACGGGATCGTGCTCGGCTCGGACGGCCAGAAGATGTCGAAGAGCCTCCGCAACTACCCGGACGTCAGCGAGGTCTTCGACCGCGACGGCGCCGACGCCATGCGGTGGTTCCTGATGTCGTCGTCCGTCATCCGCGGCGGCAACCTCGTCGTCACGGAGGAGGGCATCCGCGAGAGCGTGCGGCAGTTCCTCCTGCCGCTCTGGAGCACGTACTACTTCTTCACGCTGTACGCCAACGCGGCCGGTGACACCGGAGACGGGAGCCAGGGCTACGACGCCGTCTGGCGCACCGACTCGACCGACGTGCTCGACCGGTACCTGCTCGCCAAGATGCACCGGCTGATCGTCGACGTGCAGACCGACCTCGACGGCCTGGACTCGCCCCTCGCCACCGCGAAGCTGCGCGACTTCGCCGACGTGCTGACCAACTGGTACGTGCGCCGGTCGCGCGAGCGGTTCTGGGGCGGAGACGACCAGGACGCGTTCGACACGCTCTACACGGTGCTCGAGACGCTCGTCCGGGTCGCAGCCCCCTTGGCGCCGCTGGTCGGCGACGAGATCTGGCGCGGTCTGACCGGTGGGCGCAGCGTCCACCTGGAGGACTGGCCCGACGCGTCGCTCTTCCCCGCCGACGACGCCCTGGTCGATGCCATGGACGGCGTCCGCGCCATCGCGTCGAGCGGTCTCGCCCTGCGCAAGGCGACCGGCCTGCGCGTGCGGCTCCCTCTCGCGACCCTGACCGTCGTGACGCCCGAGCCGGCGGGTCTCGAGCCGTTCGGCGAGATCCTCCGCGACGAGTTGAACGTCAAGGCCGTCGTGTTCACCACGCTGACCGAAGAGAGCCTCGGCGAGTACGGCGTGACCCGCAAGCTCAGCGTCAACGCCCGCGCGGCCGGGCCTCGCATCGGCAAGCAGGTGCAGCAGGTCATCCCCGCCGCCAAGAAGGGCGACTGGCAGGCGACGGGGGACACCGTCGTCGTGGGCGGCATCGAGTTGATCGCCGGCGAGTTCACGCTCGAGCTGGCCGTCGCCGACTCGTCCAGCGCGATCAGCTTCGTCGACGGCGGCGGCTTCGTGCTGCTCGACACCGAGACGACGCCCGAGCTCGAGACCGAGGGGCTTGCACGCGACGTCGTGCGCGCCGTCCAGCAGGCCCGCAAGCTGGCCGATCTCGACGTCAGCGACCGCATCGTCACGACCCTCACGACGGATGCCGAGTCGGCCGCCGCCATCGAGGCCCACCGCGACCTCATCGCGACCGAGACCCTGACGACCGACCTGGTCGTCGACGTGGTGCCCGCAGGAGTCGGCGACCGCGACGATCACGTCGCCGTCGGCTCGGGCTCCGCCGTGACCGTGGAGGTGCAGCGCTCATGAGCGACACGACCGACGACCAGCCCTACGCCGAGGAGGCGCGGCGCGTCTACTCCGAACTGCTCGCGCGGGTGGGCGAGCAGTCCCCGCAGCCCCGACTCGCGCCGACGCGGCGCGCCGTCGAGCTGCTGGGCGACCCCCAGCGGTCGTACCCGATCATCCACATCACCGGCACGAACGGCAAGACGTCGACGAGCCGGATGATCGAGAGCATCCTGCGCGCCTACGGGCTGCGCACGGGGCTCATGACCAGCCCGCACCTCGTGAAGGTCAACGAGCGGATCGTGATCGACGGCGAGCCGATCAGCGACGAGCGGCTCGTCGCGAACTGGGACGACATCCAGCCCTACCTCGCCATGGTCGACCTCGATCTCGAGGCGTCCGGCGAGCCCACCCTGACCTACTTCGAGGCGCTCACCGTGCTCGCGTTCGCCGCGTTCGCGGACGCCCCCGCCGACGTCGTCGTGCTCGAGGTGGGCATGGGTGGCGAATGGGACAGCACGAACGTGGCCGACGGCCAGGTGGCCGTGTTCACGCCCATCGCGCTCGACCACCAGAACCGTCTCGGCTCGACGGTGGACGCCATCGCCCGGACGAAGTCCGGCATCGTGAAGCCGTCGGCCTCCGTCGTCAGTGCGACACAGGTTCCGGAGGCGCTGGCCGAGCTGCAGCGCGCGGCCGAGCTCACGGAGTCGTCGATCGTCGTCGAGGGGGAGTCCTTCGGCGTCGAGTCGTCGACGGTCGCCGTCGGCGGCCAGCTGGTGTCGATCCGCGGGATCGCCGGTCGCTACGACGACCTGCTGCTGCCGTACTTCGGTCGCCACCAGGCACAGAACGCCGCCGTCGCGGTCGCCGCCGTCGAGTCGTTCCTCGGCTCGGGCTCCCAGGCGCTCGACGCCGACGTGCTGGCCGAGGGGTTGGCCCAGTCGACGTCGCCCGGACGCCTGCAGATCGTGGCCAACGAGCCGACCATCCTGGTCGACGCCGCCCACAACCCGCACGGCGCGAAGGCGCTCGCCTCCGCCATCGACGAGTACTTCCACTTCGGCGGCGTGATCGCCGTCCTCGGCGTCCTCGCCGACAAGGACGCCGCGGGCATCATCCGTGCCCTGTCGAAGACGGTCTCGCAGTTCGTCATCACGCAGTCGGACTCCGACCGCTCCATCCCCGCCGACGACCTCGCCGCGATCGCCGTCGGCATCGTCGGCGCGAACCGGGTCGTCGTCGAGACCGACGTGACCGCGGCCCTGTCGACGGCACGCGACCTGGCGGACGAGGTCGAGGGCGACGAACCGGGCGGCGTCGTCGTCACCGGGTCGATCACCCTCGTCGGCGAGGTGCTCGCCATCTCGCAGGGCGAGAGCGGGGCGAAGTGACCCAGCCACTGCCTCCTGCGGGTCGGGGTGCCGGTCGCCCGGCGCGACCGCGACGCCGACGCGGCGCCGCCGAGAGCCTGCTGTCGATCGTGCTCGTGCTCGAGGCGATGGTGCTGTTCTTCCTCGCGCTCGTCGTCTTCGGCCGGGGTGTCCTGCCCGGGCCCGTCGTGCTGGTCGGTCTGATCTCGGCAATCGTGATCATGGCGCTCGTGTCGCGCGTGCTGCGCTTCGGCTGGGGTCTCGCCCTCGGCTGGGTCGTGCAGGCCGGTCTCGTAGCGCTCGGCCTGCTCGAACCGCTGATGTTCGTGGTCGCCCTGATCTTCATCGCGATCTGGATCTTCTGCTTCGTCAAGGGACGCCAGCTCGACGCCCTCAACCGGGCCCGGTATCCCGACGCCGTCTGACCACCCGTGCGGTGCCCGGCACGCGCCCGATCTCGAACCTGACCGACCTCGAACCTGCCCGACCTGAACCTCATCGACACCGAACCGAACCCCACGAAGGAGACCCCGTGTCCGAACTCGAAGAAACACTCGTCCTCGTCAAGCCCGACGGCGTCGCCCGCGGCCTCACCGGCGAGATCCTGCGTCGGATCGAGCAGAAGGGCTACAACCTGGTCGACATCCGCCTCGTCGAGGCCGACCGCGACCTGCTGTCGAAGCACTACGAGGAGCACGTCGGCAAGCCGTTCTACGAGCCCCTCGTCGAGTTCATGGAGAGCGGCCCGACCGTCGCCATCCGTGTCTCGGGCAACGCCGTGATCGCGGGCTTCCGCTCGCTGGCCGGTACGACCGACCCGACGACGGCCGCCCCCGGCACGATCCGTGGCGATCTGGGCCGCGACTGGGGCCTCAAGGTGCAGCAGAACCTGGTGCACGGCTCCGACTCGGCCGAGTCGGCCGCGCGCGAGCTCGCTCTCTGGTTCTAGCCCCCGCGCACGCGAACGGCGCCGCACCTCCTCGGAGGTGCGGCGCCGTTCGTCGTTCCCGTCTCGCCCCTCAATCGATGTGTCGCGTCGGGTCGATGTCCGAGGCGAACATGCACCCGTCGTGACACATCGTCGGAGATGCGGGGAGGGTCGGTCAGGGGGTCGGGGTCGCGGTGGACTCGGCGCCGCCCGTGCTGGTGTCCGTCGTGGAGGCGCCGGTCGCGACCTCCTGGACGAACTGCGAGAAGACGGTCGGGTCGGTGAGCGAGCCCTTGTACTGCTGCCCGTTGACGAGGACGAGGGGCGTGCCCGTCAGCTTCGGGAGGTCGGAGTTCGGGATCGGATCGTTCAGGGCGCGCGTGGTGGCCGCAGCGACCCACTCCGTGAACTCTCCGCTCTTGATGCACTCGGCGATCTTGTCGTCCTTCGCCCCGGCGCCCTGCACGAGCGTCGTCAGCTCGGCGTTGGTCAGGCCCCGGGTGTTCTCGGCCGGCTGTTGGGCGAACAGGGCCGTGTTCACGTCGAGGAACTTCTCGGGCTCGTAGTTCGCCACGCAGGCGGCTGCGTTTGCGGATCGAGTCGAGTACTTCGACCCGACCGAGGCGTTGTCGAGGAACCCGATGGGGTGCACCTCGAGCGTCGCCGAGCCGCTCTTGACCATCTGTTCGAGACCGGCGGCGTTGGCCGTGTCGAACTGGCCGCAGTAGGGGCACATGTAGTCGAGGTAAACCACGATGTGCGGCTTGTCGGTCGAGCCGGTCGCCGTCGACGTCGGCTCTCCACCCGAGGCGATGGCACCGGTCTCGACGGTGCTGACGGACGTGCCGTCTCCCTGCAGCACGATCCCGTCGCTCGCCATGTTCAACGGCCCGGGCCCGGCCGGGGCGATCGAGCGCACGATGATCAGCGTGATGACGGCCAGGACGGCGAGCACGCCGACGACGAGGCCTCCCTGGAGGAACCACTTGTTGCGACGTCGGCGCTTGGCCTCGGCCTCGCGGGTGATACGAGCTTTCTCGCGGGCCGCCTCGCGGCGTTCTCGCTTCGTGGCTCCGGAGTCGGCAGGTGGCGTCATGGGTCCTCACTGGGTCTTGCGGTCGGCTCGGGGGTGTTCAACCCTCTCGATGTCGTCGGAGAGTTTGCTGGGAAGGCGCGGTCAGAACAGGGTGGGAAGCAACAGAGGGAACTGGACGATGATCGTCAACACGATGACGGCGTAGTTGATCACAGGCAACAGCCAGGAGAAGGGCAGCACGGCCTTCGCGACCCGACGCACGGACGGGTGGTCGATGGTGCTGCCGGTGGCGAGACCCCAGATCGTGAAGATCCAGAACAGCGGGATGGTCGTCAGCCAGACGAGCATGCACCAGGGGCAGAGGGCGCCGATCATGAACACGGCCTGGGTGAAGAGCCACATGATGAACACCCACGCGACGAGCAGCCCCAGATTGAAGACGATCCAGAACCAGCGGGCGAACCGGGCACCGGCGAGCAGAGCCACTCCGACCGCGACCGGTGCCACGAAGCCCATCAGGCCGAGGATGGGATTCGGGAACCCGAGGAGGGACGCCTGGGCGCTCTGCATGACCGGCGTGCAGCCGATGAACGGGTTCACGTCGCAGCCGAGCGGCGCCGCCGGGTTCTCGAGCAGCCGGAACTTGTCGACGGTCAGCTGGAAGGCACCGAAGAGCCCGACGAGACCGGCCAGGATCAGCAGGATTCCCGCGGCGAGCGGGGCCCGGGGGCTCTGGGGGTGCGTTGTACGAACCGAGGCATCAGTCACGGAATGCAGTGTATCGGGGCGTCCTCCGGCGAAGGGGTCAGCCGACATCGGGGGTATCTGACCCCCGTCCCGGCCCCGGCGTGCGATAATCGAGCCAGTCGTGGGGTGCGAACCCCGAGATCAAGACTTACCGGGCAACCCACCGGGCCACACCGGAGGACGCGCCATCGCGAGTTCGAGAACGAACCACCGGTGACGGGTCCGCCCGCGGTAGAAGACGCCGCACGTGTCGGATAGCCAGCTCCGAGACAACAAGCACCAGCGTGGGTGATCAACCCGCGCCTACCTGACAGCGCATGCCGTGAGAGGGCATGGTGACCCGAGGTCGACCGCCGACGAGGCGCCGACCGGAAGTCCTGCACCGACCGCCCGAGGGCGACGGGCAGGCAGGTCACGAGACGAGATTTCCCGCCGGAGGCACGCCCCCGGCGGGTCGAGGAGTGCACCACCCGTGGTGGAGAAGAACGAAGAAAGTCCGAAGAAGAGAAGTCGACTGTTCGGGGGGCGTCGCGCGCGACAAGCCGCGGCCGCCGCGACAGCGAAGACCGAGGCGCCGTCGTCGCCCGTGCAGACCAACGGTGTGCCCGACGACCGCAGGACTCGACAGGACCACGCCCAGGAGGCATCACACGTGACCCATGAGACAGAGGTCGCGGCCGAGGCCACGACCGAGACCGCCCACACGACCGAGCCCGGCCACACGACGGCTACGACGAGCGGCGAGGCCTCGCAGGCCGCCGAGGCCGTGGTCGACGAGACCGCCGTCGCCCTCGACGCCCAGGACGCCGAGCCGCAGCCGGTGCCCGACGCGCCGGTCGAGCCGACGGGGGCGACTCCCGAGTCGCCGATCCCGGCCCAGCTGACCACGACGACGCTGATCTTCCACGCGCCCGAGATCGTGCCGCTGCCCGCCCGACCCGGCCGTCGATTCCCGCGCGATGACGACCGTGACGACGATCAGTACGACGACCACGACGAGCAGTCCGACCGTGACGACCGTGACGACGACCGCCCGGCGACGTCCGGTTCGTCGCGTCGCCGCTCGCGCGGACGCTCGCAGGACCGCGAGGAGCGCGACGGAGAGTCGCGCCAGACCCGAGAGCGCCCCCAGCGTCAGGTCGAGCTCATCACCGAGCCGCAGAAGGTCAAGGGCTCGACCCGTCTCGAGGCCAAGAAGCAGCGCCGTCGCGACGGTCGGGACGCCGGTCGCCGCCGCGCCGTCATCACCGAGGCCGAGTTCCTGGCCCGTCGCGAGAGCGTCGACCGCAAGATGATCGTCCGCTCGTCGGGCGACCGGATCGAGATCGGCGTCATGGAGGACGGCACGCTCGCCGAGCACTACGTCGCCAAGTCGCAGAACGTCTCGTTGATCGGCAATGTCTACCTCGGCCGTGTGCAGAACGTGCTGCCGAGCATGGAGGCGGCGTTCGTCGACATCGGACGCGGTCGCAACGCCGTCCTGTATTCGGGCGAGGTCGACTGGGACTCGGTGCAGACCGGCAACCAGCCCCGCCGCATCGAGCTGGCCCTGAAGCCGGGCGACCGCGTGCTCGTCCAGGTCACGAAGGACCCGGTCGGGCACAAGGGTGCCCGCCTCACCAGCCAGATCTCGCTGCCCGGCCGCTACCTCGTGTACGTGCCGAACGGCTCGATGAACGGCATCAGCCGCAAGCTGCCCGACACCGAGCGTGCCCGTCTCAAGAAGATCCTCAAAGAGGCGCTGCCGGAGAACACGGGTGTCATCGTCCGTACGGCCGCCGAGGGCGCGACCGAGGAGCAGCTGACGCTCGACGTCAAGCGCCTGACGAACCAGTGGGCCGACATCTCGAAGAAGGTCGAGGCCGGCAACGCCCCGAACCTGTTGCACTCCGAGCCCGACCTGTTGATCAAGATCGTCCGGGACGTCTTCAACGAGGACTTCCACGAGATGGTGATCGACGGCGACGAGGCGTTCGACACGCTGCAGTCGTACCTGTCGGCCGTCGCGCCCGACCTGCTCGATCGCGTCTCGCGCTACGAGGGCGACAAGGACAGCTTCGACGCGTACCGCCTCAACGAGCAGATCGAGAAGGCCCTCGACCGCAAGGTCTGGTTGCCCTCGGGCGGCTCGCTCGTGATCGACCGCACCGAGGCGATGACGGTCGTCGACGTCAACACCGGCAAGTTCGTCGGCTCGGGCGGCAACCTCGAGGAGACCGTCACGAAGAACAACCTCGAGGCGGCGGAAGAGATCGTGCGACAGCTCCGTCTGCGCGACATCGGCGGCATCATCGTCGTCGACTTCATCGACATGGTGCTCGAGTCGAACCGCGACCTCGTGCTGCGCCGTCTCGTCGAGTGCCTGAGCCGTGACCGCACGAAGCACCAGGTCGCCGAGGTGACGTCGCTCGGTCTCGTCCAGATGACCCGCAAGAAGCTCGGTCTCGGTCTGGCCGAGTCGTTCTCCGAGGCCGGTAGCGCCGCTCGGGTGCAGGAGCAGCTGCCGCGCAAGAACGGTCAGGAGTCGCGCCGTCGTGGCAAGGCGAACGGCAACGGAAACGGCAACGGCTCCGGCAACGGTGCCCCGCAGCGAGGCGGCTCGTCGTCGTCCGGCTCGGCGCACCCCACGACGGGGACTCACGCCATCACCGACGACGTGAAGAACGCCCTGTCGCGCATCGCTGCCAGCACGATCTCGCACGCCGAGAACGGCGACGCCCCCGGTGACGCGGCAGCCCAGGCGGCGGCGGCGGTCGAGGCCGCCATCGACGCGGCGGCGGCGTCGACCGAGAAGGCTCCGGCGACCGACGAGACCGACGGCGCCTCCGAGACCCGTTCGGGTCGTCCCGCCCGCAAGAGTCGTCGCGGCTCGCGCTCCGGGTCGGCGCGCGACGACAAGTCCGGCGAGTCGGCCGACGCGTCCGACGGTGACTCGGCCAGCGCCTCCTCGGGGTTCGTCATCGACATCCCGCAGGCGGCCCCCGCAGCGGGGATCGACCCGGTCGAGAAGCCCGCGGTCGCGAAGAAGACCGCGGTCTCGGCGTCGGCACCGAGTGCGGACGCGGCTCCGGTCGAGAAGACCTCGCGCCGCGCCGCGGCCACGGTCTCGACGCCCGACGCGACGGTGGCGATCCTCGACATCCCCGTCGCCGCCGCCAAGCGCGAGCCGCGCCGCCTCAGCAGTCAGGATGCCGAGCAGCTGCTCGACTCCGTGCTGGGCGCGCTGCCCGAGCCGAAGCAGCCGGGTCAGGGTCGCAACCGCTCGCGTCGCGCCTCCAGCCAGGGGACGACCGCGGCGTCGACGTCGGCGGCCCCGTCGTCCGACGAGGGCGGCCCGTTCATCCTCGGTGTCGGCGTCTCGTCCGACGACCTCTGATCGGACGTCGTCCCGAACGACGAACCCCTGCGACGTGTCGCCCGTGTGCCCTCCGGCCGCGGGCGACACGTCGTCGTGGTCCGTCGTGTCCGTCGATACCGCCTCCGGCCGGGCGTCTAAGGTGAGCGTGTGACCAGCACCGATCGCTCGACACCCGCCCGTCGCGGTGTGGTCGCCGCCGTGCGTCGCCGCCTGACCCGCGAGGAGACCGTGTCGGCCGTCGTCGCCGTGGGCGTCGTGCTCGTGGCCCGGTTCGCACTCGGTCTGCTGGCTCTGATCGGATCGGCCATCGGCTTCTCCGCCACGTCCTTCCCGAGCGGGTTCCTCGCGACGCCCGTCGGGCAGTTCCTCGGCAGCTTCGTCCTCTATCCCTTCCCGTTCTATCTCGCCGCCGCCATCGTGCTGATCTTCGTGTCGCCGCTGGCCACGGATGCGCCCCTGGCGGCCGTGCTCCGATCCGGTGCCATCGCCGGCGCGATCGGGACGGCCGCTCTCGCCGTCGTGGGGATCGCCCCGGGCGTCCTCCTCTCGATCAGCGGCAACACGTGGGCCAATCTCGCGCTGTATCTGACGACGATCCCGCTGTCGAACGGCATCGTCGACACCGCGCTGCTCCTCGTGGGGTGCGTGCTGTCATGGCTGTGGGCTCGACGCGAGCGTGACCGCCTGGGTGCCGACCCGGGGGAGTACGTGCCACGACCTCGACGATCGCGGGACGTCGTCGACGAGCCCGCCGTCCTCGACGTCGTCGACGAGGGCCCCGCCGTCGTCACGGGCGACCCGGACTCGCCGACCGCCACGACCGAGCCCCGCGGTGGACGTGCGGCCTCGGGTCGCCCCCGACGCCCGGAGGTCGACGGCGGCGACCCGACCGACCAATCGCGATTCGCGCCTCCGGAAGGCCTCTGACCGACGCGTCGAACGTCGCGGGTTCGCCTCGCGTGGGTATCAGCCGAGGAGGCGCGCGCCGGTCACGAGGGCAACCCGCGCTTGCGACGCTGGGACACCCGCAGGCCGCTGCGCTCGAGGCGACGTGCGAGCTCGAGGCCCGGGGTGGGCACGGCGCCGCCGACCACGAGCTCGTCGTAGCGGGACGCGGGCACGTCGTAGTGGTCGTGGTCGAAACCCCGTCGGGGGATGCCGTGCCGGGCCGCGAACGCGTGCAGCTCGTCGTAGGACGCGTCGCTGACCAGATGCGACCACACCGTGTCGTGAGCGGGCCAGATGGGCTCGTCGATCAGGATGGTCACGCGTCGATGCTAGTCCCGCCGCCGCCCGGCGGTCAGGTGGTCGATTGACGCTCATCTGGGTGCCATGTACTGTAGATCGTTGGTGCGCGCTGGCCTCGCCGCGATCCGCACCCGAGACGTCACCCCGTCCCATCATCACCGTGTCCCTGCCGGGTCATGGCACGAGACATCAGTTAGGAACAACCATGGTCTACGCAGTCGTGCGCGCCGGTGGCCGTCAGGAGAAGGTCGAGGTGGGCACCATCGTGACCCTCGATCGCCTGAAGTCCGCCGAGGGCGAGAGCATCACCCTTCCCGCCGTCCTCCACGTCGACGGGGACACCGTCACCTCCGCGGCCGACGCGCTGGCGAAGATCACGGTCACCGCCGAGGTCCTCAACGACCTGCGCGGCCCGAAGATCACGATCCAGAACTACAAGAACAAGACCGGTTACAAGCGTCGCATGGGGTTCCGTGCCGACCTGACCCGCGTCAAGATCACCTCGATCAAGTAAGGGAGCTGAGAACGCATGGCACACAAAAAGGGAGCTAGCTCCACCCGCAACGGCCGCGACTCCAACGCTCAGCGCCTCGGCGTGAAGCGCTTCGGCGGTCAGGTCGTCCTCGCGGGCGAGATCCTCGTCCGTCAGCGGGGCACGCACTTCCACCCCGGCGCCAACGTCGGTCGTGGTGGCGACGACACCCTGTTCGCCCTCGCACCGGGATCGGTCCAGTTCGGCACCAAGGGCGGCCGCAAGGTCGTCAACATCGTCGCCGCAGCGACGGTCGACGCCTAGGCGGATCGACCGCCGGCTTCACGGCAGCAACGAATGGGCGAGCACGTGCTCGCCCATTCGTGTTTGACCCGGGGGCCCAACTCCTCGGCACCCCGCCTCCTCGGCACGCACAGACCAAGAGACAGACAGAACACATGGCCACCTTCGTCGACCACGTCACGCTCCATCTCCGCGCCGGAAACGGCGGGAACGGCTGCGTGTCCGTCAAGCGCGAGAAGTTCAAGCCCCTCGCCGGCCCCGACGGCGGCAACGGCGGACACGGTGGCGACATCGTCCTCGTGAGCGAGACCGGTGTCACCACGCTGCTCGGGTTCCACCGGGCCCCGCACCGTTCCAGCGAGAACGGCGGCTTCGGCATGGGCGACCACCGCAGCGGCACGAACGGCGAGACCCTCGTGCTCGAGGTCCCGGTCGGCACGGTCATCAAGAGCGCCGACGGAACCGAGCTGATCGACATGGTCGAGCCCGGCATGCGCTACGTCGTGGCCGAGGGCGGCATCGGCGGCCTGGGCAACGCGGCGCTCGCCTCGACGAAGCGCAAGGCACCCGGCTTCGCACTGCTCGGCACCCCGGGCTGGCAGGGCGACATCGACCTCGAGCTGAAGGTCGTCGCCGACGTGGCGCTCGTCGGGTTCCCGTCCGCGGGCAAGTCGAGCCTCGTCGCGGCGCTCTCGGCCGCCAAGCCGAAGATCGCCGACTACCCGTTCACCACGCTGCACCCCAACCTCGGTGTCGTCGAGTCGGGCGAGACCCGCTACACCGTCGCCGACGTGCCCGGTCTCATCGAGGGCGCGAGCGAGGGCAAGGGCCTGGGGCTCGAGTTCCTGCGACACGTCGAGCGCTGCTCGGCCCTGCTGCACGTGCTCGACTGCGCCACGCTCGACCCGGGTCGCGACCCGCTCACCGACCTCGACACGATCCTGCACGAGCTCGAGGCGTATCCCGTCCCCGAGGGGCAGCTGCCCCTGCTCGAGCGCCCGCAGATGATCGCGCTCAACAAGGTCGACGTCCCCGACGGGCGCGAGCTCGCCGACTTCGTCACGCCCGAGCTGGAGTCGCGCGGTTACAAGGTCTTCGAGATCTCGGCCGTGAGCCACGAGGGCCTGCGCAACCTCTCGTTCGCGCTGGCCGAGGTCGTGGACGCGAGCCGGGCCGAGATCGCCGCCCGACCCGCGCCTCCTCGTCTCGTCATGCGCCCGCGCGCCGTCAACGAGAAGGCGTTCGTCATCAAGGTCGAGGGTGGCACGTACGGCAACGTGTACCGCATCCTCGGTCAGAAGCCCGAGCGCTGGGTCGTGCAGACCGACTTCAACAACGAGGAGGCGGTGGGCTACCTCGCCGACCGGCTCAACGCCATCGGCATCGAGGACGCCCTGTTCAAGGCCGGCGCACAGGCCGGCTCGACGGTCGTCATCGGCCCCGAGGGCGGCATCGTCTTCGACTGGGAGCCGACGCTCACGTCGACCGCCGAGCTGATGACGAGTGCGCGCGGAACGGACCCGCGACTCATCCAGAACGACCGCCCCACGCGCAACCAGCGTCGCGAGTCGTACTTCGAACGCATGGACGCCAAGGCGGAGGCGCGGGCCGAGTTGCAGCGCGAGCGCGCGGCCGGTCTGTGGACCGACGACGAGGGGTTCCCCGTGCGGGAGGGTGACGAGCAGGAATGACCGACAGCCCCGACGCGACGGCCGAGATCCGGCGACAGGCCGAGGTCACCCCGGTGACGACGCGATCTGCCATCGCCGCGGCACGCCGGATCGTCGTCAAGGTCGGCTCGTCGTCGATCAGCGGTGACAACGCCGGGCAGATCGGCCCGCTCGTCGACGCATTGGCCGAGGCGTACGGCCGCGGCGCCCAGGTCGTGCTGGTCTCGTCGGGGGCGATCGCCACGGGCATGCCGCACCTCGCCCTGGACTCGAGGCCGACCGACCTCGCGACCCAGCAGGCGGCGGCGGCCGTCGGGCAGAACCTGCTCGTCTATCGATACCAGGAGAGCCTGCGCCGCTACGGCATCGTCGCCGGCCAGGTCCTGCTCACCGCGGGCGACATGCAGAACCCGACGCACCGCAGCAACGCGCAGCGGGCCATGGAACGGCTGCTCGACCTGCGCATCCTGCCGATCGTCAACGAGAACGACACGGTCGCCACGCACGAGATCCGCTTCGGCGACAACGACCGGCTCGCGGCACTCGTCTCGAAGCTGATCGGTGCGGACGTGCTCGTGCTGCTGAGCGATGTCGACGCGCTCTACACGCGCCCGCCGCACGAGCCCGGTGCCGTCAAGATCGTGGACGTCGACTTCGGCGACGAGCTGGCCGGCGTCACGTTCGGCGACATCGGCGCGGCCGGTGTCGGCACGGGAGGAGCGGGCACGAAGGTCGCCGCCGCCCGCTATGCCGCCGACGCCGGGACCCCCGTCCTCGTCACGAGCACGGCGAACGTCGCGTCCGCCCTGCGCGGAGCCGAGGTCGGGACGTTCTTCTCGGCGCGCCCCGATGCGGCGGGCCACCCCGACGGCGTTCCCGCCTCCGAGACTCACGACGACTCCGGGGTCGCGTCCTCCGATTAGAATTCGGCCATGTCTGTCGTGGATGAGGCCGTGTCGTCGATCGTCGAGAAGTTCGCCGCGGCGAAGACGGCCTCGCGTGCCCTCGCCACGCTGACGGCCGACGCCAAGAACACCGCCCTCGAGGCCGTCGCGGACGCGATCACCGCCGAGTCGGGTCGTATCCTCGCGGCCAACGAGCTCGACCTGGCGAACGCCCGCGAGTCGGGGGTCTCGGAGGCGCTGCAGGACCGTCTGCGGCTCGACGAGGCGCGCCTCGGCCGTCTCGCGGATGCCACGCGACTCGTCGCCTCCCTCGTCGACCCGGTGGGGGAGTCGCTCCGCGGCAAGGTGCTGCCCAACGGGCTCCGCCTGGATCAGATCCGGGTGCCGTTCGGCGTCGTCGGCGTCATCTACGAGGCCCGGCCCAACGTCACCGTCGACATCGCGGCGTTGGCGTTGAAGAGCGGTAACGCCGCGGTCCTGCGCGGCGGCAGTGCGGCGCAGAACAGCAACCGCGTGCTCGTCGACGTCATCCGGGAGGCGCTGGTCGCCTCCGGCCTGCCCGCCGACGCCGTCGTCACGATCGACGAGTTCGGTCGCGAGGGCGCCACCGATCTGATGCACGCGCGGGGCTACGTCGACGTGCTGGTGCCCCGAGGGAGCGCGCAACTGATCGAGACGGTCGTGCGGGAGTCGACGGTACCCGTCATCGAGACGGGCGCCGGCGTCGTGCACGTGTTCCTGGACGAGAGCGCCGACGAGGGGTGGAGCGTGGACATCGCGCTCGACGCCAAGACGCGGCGACCGAGCGTCTGCAACGCCCTCGAGACGCTGCTCGTACACGAGGCGGCGGCAGAGCGCCTGCTGCCGCCGGTGCTGGGAGCCCTCAGCGCCTCCGGCGTGACGATCCACGGCGACGACCGGACCCGCGCCGTGTTCGCGGACGCCGTCGAGGCGACCGACGACGACTGGGCGGCCGAATACATGAGTCTCGACCTGGCCGTGCGGGTGGTCGCCGACGTCGACGCGGCGATGGAGCACATCGCGCGCTGGTCGACGCACCACACCGAGTCCATCGTGACCAACGACCTCGCGAACGCCGAGCGGTTCCTCGCCGGCGTCGACAGCGCCGTCGTGATGGTGAACGCGTCGCCGCGGTTCACCGACGGAGGCGAGTTCGGCTTCGGCGCCGAGGTCGGCATCTCGACCCAGAAGCTGCACGCACGAGGCCCGATGGGACTCGGCGAACTGACGAGCACCAAGTGGGTGGTGCGCGGCGCAGGTCAGACGCGTGGCTAGACTGAGGCGGTTCGTATTTCTCGGAACGGAGATCCCATGCTCGACGTCTCGCTGCTCGCTGCCGCCCACGAGGCCGCTGCGCCCCTGATCGCGCCGCCCATCGTCATCGCGCTGACGTTCGCCGTGTTCTTCCTCTTCCTCGGGTACGTCGTGTGGAGCTACCGCGACGTCGCCAACCGCTCCGTCCGCAAGGCGTCGAAGCTCGCACACCACGACACCGCGATCGACGAATACGGCCACCCGAAGAACCACTGACCCGGCCCGCGCCATGGCCGTCTTCCCCGATGAGGTGTCTCGCTCGGACGCTTCCGTCTCCGCTGCTCCGCGCCGCCCACGCATCGGCGTGATGGGCGGAACCTTCGATCCGATCCACCACGGCCACCTCGTCGCCGCCAGCGAGGTGGCGCAGTCGTTCCATCTCGACGAGGTCGTCTTCGTCCCGACCGGTCAGCCGTACATGAAGACGGTCGTGACCGACGGCGAGCACCGCTATCTCATGACGGTCATCGCGACCGCGTCGAACCCGATGTTCACGGTGAGCCGGGTCGACATCGATCGCACGGGCCCGACCTACACGATCGACACGCTTCGCGACATCCGGGCGCAACGACCCGACGCCGAACTCTTCTTCATCACGGGGGCCGACGCGGTCGCGCAGATCCTCGACTGGAAGGACGTCCAGGAGCTCTGGAGCCTCGCCCACTTCGTCGCCGTGTCCCGCCCGGGCCACGACCTGAGCGTTAGCGGTTTGCCCGAGAGCGACGTAAGCTTGCTCGAAGTTCCCGCTCTGGCGATCTCGTCGACCGATTGCCGCGCCCGGGTCGGACGGGAATTCCCGGTGTGGTATCTCGTCCCCGACGGAGTCGTCCAGTACATCTCCAAGCACCATCTGTATCGGAGTGTTGCATGAGTTCGTCCGACGGTCAGCCGCCGCTCACCAGACGACAGGTCCGTGATCTCGAACGCGCGCGCGAGGCCGGTGCCGCCGTCGCCGCCGCGACCGGGTCCGTTCCCCTCCCGCCCGCGTCGGTGACCTCACCGGCCGCCCCGACGTCGATCTCCGTGCCCGCGTCCGCTCCACGCCCGTCGTCCTCCCAGGGCCCGTCGTCGCCGGCCCCGTCATCGTCACAGGGGCCCGCTTCGGGTACGAGCCCGGCGCCCGTTCCCTCGTCGGTGTCGACTCCTCGTGACGAGGTCGCGGCCGCCCCCACATCTTTCTCCGCCCCCGGTTCGGTCTCCGACCCCGGGCGCACGCTCACCCGACGCGAGCTCCGCGCGCTTCGCGATGCCGAGACCACGAGGTCGGCCGAGCCCGTTCCCCTGCAGGCCCCCGCGCCCGAACCCCGCCGCGACCTGTCCGAGGCGCTGCAGGGCGTCGACCGCATGGTCGCGCCGCTCGACGGCGAGACGGCTGGCTCGCCTTCGGCCGACGTGGCCGAGCACGATCGGCCCGTGGTCGCCAGCGGTGCGGTCTCGTCGCCCCCGGCCCCGCGCGAGTCGAACGACGGCACCCCTCGCTCCGTCGTCCCCGACACGGCCGACGACGAGTCGGTTCTCCCCCTCGCCGATGACGACGTCACGGCCTCGACCGGCCCGCGTCGGACGGGCACGCCGGACACCGGTCCCCGTGGCTCCATGTCCCCCTCGACCGGGTCGCGACCGTCCTCCACGCCGAGCGTCTTCCCGTTCGACCTCAGCTCGTCGGCGGCTTCCTCGACCGCTCCGACCACCCCGTCGGGTCGCCCCGTGTCCGTCCCGGCTCCCGCCGACCTCTCGACGGGTGAGCCGCCGCGGCCCACGCCGGCGGTGCACTCGCCCTCCGCGCCGGTCGAGTCGGTAGATTCCGCCGCGGTCTCGTCCGCCTCGCCGTCGGCTGCGCCCGTTCCGCCGAACCCGGCTCTGTCGGTGCCGGCGTCGGTGCCGAACCCGAGCGGATACGTGCCTCCGGTCGGTCACTGGTCGACGCAGGCCGACGAGCCGGACGACGACACCGTCGGCGGGCGCACGCTCGGCACGAGCACGGGTCAGCACAACGCGCTGATCCTCACGGATCAGCAGGTCGCCGACGTCACCGGCGCCCTGAACGCCACCGGCGAGATCATCATCACCGGGTCCATCGATCTACCGCGTAGCCTCGGTGCGACCGGCTCGCAGGCCCGGATCGACAACAGCGACATCGACCGGCTCATGGAGCAGGGCGACGCCGAGCAGGCCGACACCGACGCCGAGCCGGTGCGCGCGAGCCGGGCGATCAGCACGCACACGTCGACGCGCGCCGTCGTGCTCGCGGCGGCTCAGCCGAAAACCCACCGCCTGCCTCTCATCCTGGGAATCGGTGGGGGCGTCATCGGTGCGGCTATCATTGGTGGGATCATCGCTGGTTTCGCCACCGGCGTTCTCTAGTCCTCGCACGACCCGAGTCGTCACTCGACCCGGCCACAGAACCCCGAAGGAATCCGTGACAGCCACCCCTCGTGCCATCGAGCTCCTGCAGATCGCCGCGCACGCGGCCGACTCCAAGCAGGCCGACGACCTGGTCGCGCTCGACGTGTCCGAGCCGCTGCCCCTGACCGACGTCTTCCTCCTCGCCTCCGGTCGGAGCGAGCGCAACGTCGTCGCCATCGCCGGTGAGGTCGAAGACAAGATGCTCGAGGCCGGGGTCAAGACCCTGCGCCGCGAGGGTCGCGCCGAGGGGCGTTGGATTCTGCTCGACTTCGGCGACCTCGTGGTGCACGTCTTCCACGACGAAGACCGCCAGTACTACTCGCTCGAGCGCCTGTGGAGCGACTGCCCGTCGATCCCGCTCGAGTTGTCGGTCGCCGACGCCTGATCCCGAGACCGTTCTTCTGCACGGTGTGAACTGATTCAGGGCGCTCACCGGCTGGTCTGGTGATCTGGTCCTCCACCCGAGGAGGACGCATGAAGTGCCCCAACGACTCCGCCACGCTCGTGATGAGCGAGCGCAGCGGCATCGAGATCGACTACTGCCCGGAGTGCCGCGGTGTGTGGCTCGACCGCGGCGAGCTGGACAAGATCATCGACCGGGCCGGCCCCCAGCAGGTGCCGCCCGCCGCCGCGGCGGCCTCGCCCGTCGCACCGGCGCCGCCCGTGACGAACATGCACGCGCCGTACCAGTACGCCGAGCCGCGTCGCGACCGCGACGATCGACCGTCCGGTCGGGGCGACCGCGACGGCGGCTACCGGCAGGACGGCTACGGGCGGGACGGCTACCAGCCGGACGGCTACGCCCAGGGTGGCTATCGCAAGAAGAAGAAAGAGAACTGGCTGTCTGAGCTGTTCGACTGAGGTCGAAGGGCATCGAGCGACGAGGAGGTGCGGGCGGGTGACGAACCCGACCCGCGCCTCCTTCGTCGTGAAGGGCGTCCGGGGCTCAGGTGCGCTGCGGCGCGCGGCGGGATGGAGCCAGCAGCCACGGGCGCAACGCCCGCGTCACGGCGGGCAGCACGAGGTACACCATCACGGGCATCACGCACACGATCGTGAGCAGCGCACGGAGGACGAGGGGCCAGTCGTGTGTGACGGGCGCGAGGGCGTATTGCGCGATCACGTTGACCGGGAAGAAGCCGACGAAGATGCTCACCATCTGCTTCCAGCGTGGGGGAGCGGGCAGGGCTTCGGGCGGGTCGTCGCCGATCGCCTCGACGGTCTCGGGGCGGTCGAACCAGCCCTCGATGCCCGTGCGGCGCTCGGTGTCGTGCACGATGCCGTTCGCGCTCGCGACCCACCAGGCCCGCTCGGGGGAGCGCTCCCACCGGGCCAGGTTCTCGGAGTCGGTGAAGCGGAAGAGCATGTGCCATTCGGGACCGTCGGCGTCGGATCGTATCCAGCCGGAGCCGAGGTAGCCGGGATAGCTCGCGATCAGGTCTTGACCGGCGCGCGCCCAGGCGTTCGCCTCGCGGACCCGTTCGGGCGCGACGTGGCGAGTGATGCTGATGGTGATGGGTCGTTCCATGCGCACCAGCTTCGCAGGGTCGTGTTTCGTGCCGGTTGCCGAGTGGTCTGGCGCGGGCTCTCGTGAGTGATTCGGCGGCAGGTCTGGCGGGGCGGTCCGGGTGGATTTGCGGCCTCGAAAAATGTAGTAATGTAGACGAGTTGCTTCCGGTAGGGAGAAACACCAAGGGTCAGAAATGATTCTGGGTCTGTGGCGCAGCTGGTAGCGCACCTGCATGGCATGCAGGGGGTCAGGGGTTCGAGTCCCCTCAGATCCACCAATATGAAGCAGGGCCCCGACGAAGTCGGGGCCCTGCTTCGTTTTGGTCGGCGTGAGGGATCGAGAAGCCCTTCGTGGGCCCACGCCGCCGGTGACGGCGCGCGGCGGAGCCGTGTGGCGTCCGAGCGGTGGGGATCGAGTCCCCTCAGATCCATCGCGAAATGGCTCTCCCGTTCGGGAGGGCCATTTCTCGTTGTGCCTCATGGGCGGCGCGATGCAGTGCATTGACTGCACGTTCTCTGGATGACCGAAGGGGGACGTGATACGACTGTCTCTACAGACTTGAGTCGTATCGACGCAACCCCGAGGAGTGCCCCATGAGCGACGAACCATCGAACCCGAACCAGCCGTCGACGCCGCCCGTCGGCGAGCAGCCCACCCGGCCCGCGCGTCCCGCCTACGGCGAGTACGCACCGACTCCGACGCCCGGGGCTGACGAGACTCCGGCGGCCCCTGCGGGGCAGGTGCCTCCGGGGGCGCCCTCCAGCCAGCCGGGCTCCGGCCCTAGCCGCGGCCCGGTCACGAACGAGCCGGCTCCGGCGATCTCGGCCCTGCCCAACGCGACCGGCGCGTGGTCGGGCGGCGGGTGGCCGCAGACCCTTGCCACGTACACCCGCTACGAAGACGCCCAGGCCGCCGTCGACCTGCTCAGTGACGAGGGCTTCCCGGTCGAGGCCGTGTCGATCGTCGGGCACGACATCCGCACCGTCGAGAACGTCTCGGGTCGTCTGACCTCGGGCAAGGCCGCCGTGCGCGGCCTCGGCGGCGGCGCCTGGTTCGGACTCCTGCTCGGGCTGCTGTTCAGCATCTTCGCGCCCGGTGCCGCCTGGCTCGGCATCCTGCTGCTCGCCGTCGGCCTCGGTGCCCTCTGGGGCGCCCTGTTCGGCTTCGTCGGACACGCCGCGCAGCGCGGACGCCGCGACTTCTCGTCGGTCAAGACGATGGAGGCGGGCCGGTACGACGTGCTCGTCCGTGGCGAGCTGGCGGCACGGGCGCAGCAGGTGATGGCGCAGGGTCGCGGGGTGCGGTCGTAACGCCACCCGCACCTCCGGCGCTCGCTGCCTGAACGAGATGACCCGTCCGGTGGATGTTCGAGACGAACATGCACCGGACGGGTCACTTCGTTTGAGGGTGCGCATTCATTGGGGTACCAATGGTTGGTACACTTGCGGTCATGCGAACGGATGAACAGAAGGGCGGAAGCCGCTTCGGCGACTTCGTCGAGCGGATCAACCAGCGACTCCGGCCCTACATCGGCTCGGCGCAGTTGGGGCTGAAGAACGAGGCGCCCCTGGTCGCTCCCGAGCACGGTGGGGCCTGCCCGTTGTGCGGCTCGGCGATGGACGAGCACGTCGTCGACCGAACCGGGCCGCGCACGATGCTGCACTGTCCGACCACGGCGGGGGAGTCCTCTCGATGACTGCGCCCGCGACACGCGATCCGCTCGCCCTCGAGAGTCAGATCTGTTTCGCGCTCAGCGTCGCATCCCGCGGAGTCGTCGCCGCCTACCGGCCGGTGCTCGAGCCTCTCGGGCTCACGCACCCGCAGTACCTCGTGATGTTGGCGCTCTGGGAGGACCGTCGCCCGCTCTCGATCAAAGACCTCAGTGCCCGACTGCGACTCGATCCGGGCACTCTGTCCCCGCTCGTCAAGCGCCTCGAGGCGATCGGCTACGTCACCCGGGGGCGGAGCGAGTCGGACGAGCGGTTGCTGGCGATCGCCCTGACCGAGCCCGGAGCCGCGTTGCGCCGACAGGCCGAGTCGATCCCGGCGCGCATGATGGAGCGTCTCGGCCTCGACCTCGACGACGTGCTCGTGCTGCAGCGCACCATGGCCGCACTGATCGCGGCCGCGGACGACGACCCGTCCGACTCCTGAACGAGATGACCCGTCGGGTCGATGTGTCCCCCTGACATCGACCCGACGGGTCACTTCGTTGCCGGGGGTGGATCGATGTGTCGCGTTCGGTGGGTGTTGGGCGCGAACATCGACCCGACGGGTCACTTCGTTGGCAGGGGTGGATCGATGTGTCGCGTTCGGTGGATGTTGCGGGAAAACATCGACCCGACGGGTCACTTCGTTGAGAGAGGGGGCGGGGGCGCCGTCGTGTCGCGGACGACGAGGCGGGTCGGCAACTGCACTTCCGTGGTCGTGAGCGGGCGGTCGGTGAGCTGCGCGAAGAGCATCGTCGTCGCGACCGTGCCGAGCTGCTGCATGGGCTGCTGCACCGTCGTCAGGGGCGGCTGCTCGCGAGCCGCCTCCGGGATGTCGTCGAAGCCGACCACGCTGAGGTCGTCCGGGACACGCAGGCCGAGGTCGAGGGCCGTCCGCAGCACGGCGATCGCCGACAGGTCGTTGGCCGCGAACACGGCCGTCGGGGGATTCGGGTCGGTGAGCAGCGACTGGGCGGCGCGGCGGGCCGTGCCCATCTCGAACTCGCCGTCGCGGGTGAGGGCGGGGTCGCGGGCGATGCCCGCGCTCCGTAGGGCCTGGGCGTAGCCGGCCTCCCGCAAGGAGGCGCTGCGCAGGTCGCCGCGGCCGGCCAGGAACCCGATACGGCGATGTCCGAGGGCGATGAGGTGCTCGACCGCCTGCACCGCGCCTCCTCTGCTGTCGGCCTCGACCGACGGCAGGTCGGTGCGGCCCGTGTGCGGGTCGACCGAGACGACCGGGATGCTGGCCGACGTCGTGATGACGGACGGCGTCACGAGGATGGCACCGTCGATCAGGGTGCCGCTGAGGCGGCTGAGCGAGCGGCGCTCCCAGCCGTCGTTGCCGCCGTGGTGGGCCCCGCTGTAGGCGAGCAGGTCGTAGTCGGGGGCGAGGGTGCGGATCGCGGTGCCGACGCCCTTCAAGACCTCCGAGCTGAACGGCTCGAAGTCGGCGACGAGCACGCCGATGACGCCCGTGCGGCGGGAGCGCATGCTGCTCGCCACGAGGCTCGACTCGTAGCCGAGTTCGTCGACGGCGGCCATCACCCGGGCGATCGTCGCGGGAGCGATGCCGTACCGGCCGTTGACGGCCTTCGAGACGGTGGCGACCGAGACCCCGGCCATCGCGGCGACGTCGTGGATCGTCGGTCGTGTGTTCACGAGGGTCAGCGTAGTGACATGGAAATGGTTTTCGAAAACGTTTGACACATTCGGGCACGTTTTCGACACTGGGCGCACAGCACACACCGTCGGCCGGCACACGGCCACTCAATGAAGAGGAACAGGTGCACCATGGGAAAACTCTCGAAGGTACTGGCAGGCTCCGCTGCTCTGCTGATGGGGGCGGGTCTTCTGACGGCCTGCAGCCCCGGCGGATCGGGTGGCGGGACGGACGGCGACCAGTCGCTGACGCTCTGGCAGAACTCGACGACCGGCCCCGGTCAGGAGTTCTGGAAGAAGACCGCCGCGGACTTCACCAAGAAGAACCCGTCGGTCAAGATCGACGTGCAGACGGTCCAGAACGAGGACTTCGACAGCAAGCTGCAGACCGCGCTGAATTCCGGTGACGCGCCCGACGTGTTCTTGCAGCGCGGCGGCGGCAAGATGGCCGCCATGGTCTCGGCCGGTCAGCTGATGGACCTCACCGGCAAGCTGTCGGACTCGGCCACGAAGGAGATCTCGAAGGCTTCCATCGAGGCCGGGACGATCGACGGCAAGGTCTACTCGATGCCCGTCTCGGTGCTGCCGGGTGGTCTCTGGTACAGCCAGGACGTCTTCGACAAGGCCGGCATCACGAGCACGCCGACCACCATGGACGAGCTCGACTCGGCCGTCTCGGCCCTCAAGGCCTCGGGTGTGCAGCCCGTCGCGCTCGGCGGCAAGGACGCCTGGCCCGCGGCCCACTGGTTCTTCTTCTTCGCCCTGCGCGCCTGCAGCTCGGACACCCTCTCGAAGGCGGCGGAGACCCGCGACTTCAGCGACGGTTGCTGGCTCGACGCGGCCAAGAACCTCGCGGCGTTCCGCGACACCCAGCCGTTCAACACCGGGTTCCTGACGACGTCCGCCCAGCAGGGCGCCGGCAGCTCGGCCGGGCTCCTCGCCAACCACGAGGCCGGCATGGAACTGATGGGCGCGTGGGACCCGGGTGTCATCGCCTCGCTGACCCCCGACCAGAAGCCGCTGCCCGACCTGGGCTGGTTCCCCTTCCCGGCCGTCACGGGCGGTGACGGCAAGCCCGGCGCCATCATGGGCGGCATCGACGGGTACTCCTGCTCGGCCGGCGCCCCCGCGTCGTGCGTCGACTTCTTGAACTACCTCGCCACGTCCGACGTGCAGAAGGAGTACTACGCGGCCTTCAACGCGCCTCCGGTCAACACCGTCGCGCAGGAGGCCGTCACCGAGCCGTACCTGAAGAGCGTCATCTCGGCCTACAACGACGCCCCGTTCGTCTCGCAGTGGCTCGACACCGTCTACGGCCTCAACGTGGGCAACGCGATGAACGTCGCGGTGGTCAACCTCCTGAGCGGCGGCGGAAGCCCGCAGGACCTCGTGTCGGCCATCAACGACGCCGCGAAGAAGGCGTAGTCACCTCATGAGCGTCAGCGCAACGCCGGTCACCGACCGTCCGGCGCCGACCTCGGATACCGCGACCGGAGGCGCCTCCCTGCAGGCGCCTCCGGGCTCGGCCCGGCGTCGCGCCACGAAACGAGAGGGCACCCGCCGCCGGATCGAGATCGGCCTGCTGGTCGGCCCGGCCCTGGTCGTCTTCCTGGGGTTCGTGATCTTCCCCGTCGTGATGGCCGCCTACTACGGCTTCTTCAGCTGGCAGGGCTTCGGCGCTCCGGTCGACTTCGTCGGGTTCCGCAACTACCTCACGATCATCCAGGACCCGACCTTCGTCGACGCCCTGCGCCACAACGCGATCATCGTCGTGCTGTCGCTCGTGCTGCAGGGTCCCGCGGCCATCCTGCTGGCGCTGCTGCTCAACCGCGGTCTGCGCGGTCAATCGCTCATCCGCGTGCTGATCTTCATCCCGTACGTGATCAGCGAGGTCGTCGTCGGCACCGGCTGGAGCCTCATGCTCCAGGGCAACGGCGCCGTCAACGGCCTGCTCGAGAAGATCGGGCTCGGCTCGCTCGCCACCGACTGGCTGGCCGACCCGTCGATCGCGATCTGGACCCTGCTGGCGATCATCACCTGGAAGTACATCGGCTTCGCCGTGATCCTCTTCCTCGCCGGACTGCAGGGCATCCCGTCCGAGCTGTCGGAGGCGGCCGCCATCGACGGGGCCGGCTACTGGTCGATCCAGCGGCACATCACGCTGCCGCTGCTGGCGCCGACGCTGCGGATCTGGGCGTTCCTGTCGATCATCGGCTCGCTGCAGCTGTTCGACCTCGTCTACATCATCTGGGGTCAGTACATCGCCGCGACCGCCGGCACCTCGACCATGGCGACGTACATGGTCGCGAACGGGCGCACGTCGGGCAGCTACGGCTACGGCAACGCGGTCGCCGTCGTGCTGTTCCTGATCTCGCTCGTCGTGGCGCTCGTCTACCAACGCTTCGTGCTGCGCCGTGACACGGCGGGCGCCCTGACCGGGAAGGTCGCGAAATGACCGCCGTCCAGACCCGCCGGCCATCGCTGGCCGCGCGACCCGCGCCTACGTTCGCCCCCGGCAAGGCCGTCGCGTACGTCGTCGCCCTCGTCGTGATCGTGCTGATGCTCGCGCCCGTCGCGTTCATCATCATCGGCGGGTTCCGCACCAACGCCCAGATCACGACCGACCCCTCCGGGCTGCCCAGCCCCTGGCAGGTCGCGAACTACGTCGACGTGCTCACCGGCACGGTCTTCTGGCGGCAGGTGCTCAACTCGGTCATCGTGGCGTTCGCGACGACCCTCGGCACGGTGGCGCTCGGGCTGATGGCCAGCTATGTGCTGGCGCGGTACCGGTTCGTCGGTCGTGGCGCGCTGTACGCGCTGTTCGCGGCCGGGCTGATGTTCCCGATGACGGTGGCCATCACACCGCTGTACCTCGTGATTCGCAACCTCGGGCTGACGAACTCGCTCGGCGGGGTCATCCTGCCGCAGATCGCGTTCGCGTTGCCGACGACGATCATCATCCTCGTGCCCTTCCTCCGGGCTATCCCCGACGAGCTCGAGGAGGCGGCCTTCCTGGACGGCTGCAGCCGCCTCGGCTTCTTCTTCAGGATGGTCGTCCGCCTGTCGCTGCCCGGCGTGATCACCGTCGGCATCCTCGCGTTCATCGCGAGCTGGAACAGCTACCTGCTGCCCCTGTTCATCCTGAACGACCCGTCGACGTTCACGCTGCCGCTCGGCGTGCAGGCGTTCTCGTCGCAGTACTCCGTCGACACCGCGCGGGTGCTCGCCTTCACGGCGCTGTCGATGATCCCGGCGCTGATCTTCTTCAGCGTCTTCGAACGCCGCATCGTCGGCGGTCTCACCGGGGCGGTCAAGGGATGACCCGCATCGACCCCGACGTGACGACACCCTCAGACCAGGAGGCGCGGGTCGAGATGACAGACACGACCGAGACGGACACGCTCGAGACGGGCATCGCGGTCGACCGCCCGGCCGCCCTGCTGGCCGAGATGACGCTGGACGAGAAGCTCGGCCAGATCGTCGGCTGGTGGGTCGACTTCGGTGGCGACGTCGTCGCGCCCATGCAGGGCGAGATGACCACCACCGGTCGCTACGACGAGGCCACCGCGCACGGTCTCGGGCACCTGACGCGGGTCTATGGGACGCGACCGGTGGACCCGGTCGAGCGCGCCTCCTGGTTATGGGGCGAACAGCGTCGTCTGCGCTCCGAGACCCGACTCGGCATCCCGGCGATCGTGCACGAGGAGTGTCTCACCGGGCTGGCGGCCTGGCAGGCCGCGACCTTCCCGACGCCGCTCGCCTGGGGAGCGTCGTTCGACGAGGAGCTCGTCGAGCACATGGCGACGCTGATCGGCGGGTCGATGCGCGAGCTCGGCGTGCACCAGGGGCTCGCCCCGGTGCTCGACGTGATCCGCGACGTGCGCTGGGGACGCGTCGACGAGTGCATCGCCGAGGACCCGTACGTCGTCGGCACCCTCGGCACGGCCTACGTGCGGGGCCTGCAACAGGCGGGGGTGCACGCCACCCTCAAGCACTTCGTCGGCTACTCGACATCGGACGCCGGGCGCAATCACGCGCCGGCGCACGTCGGGCCCCGGTTCGTCTCGGACGTGCTGCTGCCCCCGTTCGAGATGGCCGTCCTCGACGGCGGGGTCCGCTCGGTGATGAACTCGTACGCGGAGATCGACGGCGTGCCCGTCGCGGCCACGCCCGAATACCTGACCGAGCTGCTGCGCGACCGGTGGGGGTTCGACGGCGTCGTCGTGTCCGACTACTTCTCGGTGGCGTTCCTCGAGGTGATGCACCGGGTCGCGGCGGATCGCGGCGAGGCGGCCGCGCTGGCCCTCGAGGCCGGGATCGACGTCGAGCTGCCCACCGGCGACGCCTACACGGCTCCACTGGCCGAGCGTGTCCGTGCCGGCCTGGTCGACGAGGCGCTGGTCGACCGTGCCGTGCTGCGGGTGCTCCGACAGAAGGACGAGCTCGGACTGCTGGACGAGACGTTCGACGCCGCGCCC
This sequence comes from Frigoribacterium sp. 2-23, assembly GCF_049601585.1. Taxonomy (GTDB): domain Bacteria; phylum Actinomycetota; class Actinomycetes; order Actinomycetales; family Microbacteriaceae; genus Frigoribacterium. Next base: position 1,096,977 of record NZ_CP187126.1, read on the forward strand.
GACCAGGTCGACCTGGACAGTCCGGCCCATCGCGAGACGGCCCGCCGCCTCGCCGAGGAGTCGCTCGTCCTGCTGACGAACGACGGCACGCTGCCGCTGCTGCCCTCCGGCACGGCCGGCACCATCGCCGTCGTCGGCCCCAACGCCGACAGCGCCGCCGCCATGATGGGCTGCTACTCGTTCGCCAACCACGTGCTGGCGCACCACCCCGACGTGCCGCTCGGCATCGACGTCCCGACCCTGCTCGAGGCGCTGCGGGCCGAGCTGCCCGACTGGTCCGTGACCAGCGAGACGGGCTGCGACGTCGAGGGCGACGACCGCTCGGGCATCGAGGCCGCGGTCGAGTCGGCTCGCCGTGCCGACGTCGCCCTGGTCGTCGTGGGGGACCGCGCCGGGTTGTTCGGACGGGGGACGGTCGGCGAGGGCAACGACGTCGAGAGCCTCGAACTGCCCGGCCTGCAACGCGACCTCGTCGAGGCCGTCGTCGCGACCGGCACGCCCGTCGTGATGGTCGTGCTCTCGGGCCGGCCCTACGCGATCGACTGGGCGATCGGCGGGCCGTCCGCTCCGTCGGCCGTGGTGCAGGCGTTCTTCCCGGGGGAGAAGGGCGGCCCCGCCCTCGCCTCCGTGCTCTCGGGCCGGGTCGCGCCCTCGGGGCGGCTGCCCGTGTCGCTGCCGCGGTCGGCGGGCGCGCAGCCCTACTCGTACCTGCACCCGACGCTCGGCGGCCCCTCGGAGGTCACGAGCGCCGACAGCACGCCCGTGCTGCCGTTCGGGCACGGGCTGTCGTACACGACATGGGAGCGGTCGGACCTCGGGCTCGAGAACGCGGCGGTCGAGGCCGGGGACGCGTTCGTCGCGACCGTCACCGTGCGCAACACCGGCGACCGCCCCGGGACCGACGTCGTGCAGTTGTACGGGCACGACGTGACGGGCTCCGTGACGCGGCCCGTGGCGCAACTGCTCGGCTTCGCCCGGGTCGCCCTCGACCCCGGTGAGGAGGCGCGGGTGTCGTTCACCGTGCCGGCCGCCCGTCTGGCCTTCACCGACCGGGGGCACCACCGCGTCGTCGAGCCCGGCGCCATCGACCTCTGGGTCGGGCCCTCGTGCGACATCCGTGAGACGACGGCGACCCTCGACCTCACCGGTGGGGTCTACGGCGTGACCGGGGCCGATGCCCGCTCCACCCGGGTCTCGATCGACCGCGTGCCGACGGTCCGCTGACGGCGGTCGATCGGACGCGGTGAGGCCGACCGGGACGGGATCGTCCCGGTCGGCCGAGCCGGTCGGCCGGGCCGCTCGGCCGGCCGGGGGGATCAGGCCCGGCTGGCCGGCAGCTTCGGCAGGGCCCGCTCGTCGAGCCAGGAGGCGAACAGGCCGCCGAGGTCGGCGCCCGTGCGGCGCTCGCAGTGGGCGACGAAGTCGGCGGTCGTGACGACCCCGTGCCGGTTCTCGCCGGCCCACGAGCGCAGCACGTCGACGAACGCCTCGTCGCCGACCGTGAGTCGCAGGGCGTGCAACGTCAACGCGCCGCGCTTGTACACGCGGTCGTCGAACATGGCGCCCGGGCCGGGGTCGCCGACGACGATGTCGTGCGGGGGCAGCGCGAGGCGCAGGCGCGTGCGGGTCGCGTGGGTGTGCGCCGACACCCCGCCCGAGTACTCCGACCAGAGCCATTCGGCGTAGCAGGCGAAGCCCTCGTTCAGCCAGATGTGCCGCCAGGCGGCCACGCCGACGCTGTTGCCGAACCACTGATGCGCCAGCTCGTGGGCGATCAGCCGCTCGGCACCCGACCGGCCGTCTGCGTGGTTGGCGCCGAAGACGGCCGCGCCCTGCGCCTCCAAGGGGATCTCCAGGTCGTCGGCCGTGACGACGACGGTGTAGCCGTCGAACGGATAGGGGCCGAAGGACTCGGTGAAGCAGGCCATCATGCGCGGGAGCGGGTCGAAGTCGTGGGCGATGCGGGAGCGCAGCTCGGGCGGCCCGACGAGCGCACCGGCGATCGGCGCCTCGGCCGAGCCGAGGGCGACCGGGATCGACTCGTACCGACCGATCTGCACCGTCGCGAGATAGGTCGACGTCGGCTCGTGCTGCTCGTAGGTCCAGCTGACGCGACCCGCCGTCGTCTTGCGCGAGGTGAGGCGGCCGTTGCAGACCACGGTGTAGCCCGACTCGGCCGCGACCCGGATGCGATAGGTCGCCTTGTCGTCGGGCCGGTCATTGCACGGGAACCAGGTCGACGCACCGTTCGGCTGGGCCGCGACGATCACGCCGTCGGTGAGCTCCTCCCAGCCGATCTCGCCCCAGGGGCTCGACCGGGGAGCGGGCGACCCCGAGTAGTCGATGACGACCGTGAAGCGCTCGCCCGGCTCGACCGGCTGCGGCAGGGTGATCGACAGCTTCGTCGCCGACTGTGTGAAGCGCGTCTTGCCGCGACCGATGCGCACCTTCGACACCCGGAGCCCCGCCAGATCGAGCGACAACGTCCGGAGGCGCCGGTCGGCCACCACGACGAGGGTCGCGACCCCGTCGAGCCGGTTGGTCGCCACGCGGTAGCCGAGGTCGAGATCGTACGAGTCGACTCCGTAGCCGGTGTTGCCGCTGTCGGGCGTGTAGGGATCGGGCCGCGTGTCTCCCGTCACGAGGTGACGGCGTGGTAATCGGCGAAACGCACCTCGCGCCAGGGACCGATCGGGTTGCCGCTCCAGCGGGTGCCGGTCGGCACGTCCTCGCCGCGCATGACGAGGGAGGCGGGCCCGACCGTGGCGTGCGAGCCGATCACGGCGGCGGGGAGGACGACGCTGTGCGGCCCGAGGGTCGAGCCGGCGTCGAGGGTGACGGTGTCCATGCTCATGATTCGATCATGGAACAGGTGCGTCTGCACGACGCACCCCCGGTTGACCGTGCTGCCGTCGCCCAATTCGACGAGATCGGCCTCGGGCAGCCAGTAGGAGTCGGTCCAGACGCCGCGGCCGATGGACGCGCCGAGACTGCGCAACCACCAGACGAGCGCGGGCGTACCGGCAGCCGCCCGGGCGAACCAGGGCGCCGCGCACATCTCGGTGAACACGTCGGCGGTCTCGCTCCGCCAGATGAACGACGACCAGAGCGGCTTCTCGCCGGGGCGCACGCGCCCGATCAACAGCCACTTCGCCGCGGTGCTCACCCCGGCCGCCACCGCGCCGACCGCGAGCATGATCGCGCCGCTGACGAGGACGGTCCACCACGGGCCCCAGACGAGCGTCAGGGCGGCGAGGGAGAAGACGAGGCCGAGGCCGATGCCGCACGTGACGACGACGGGGACGACGCGGCTGAGCTCCCAGACGATGCGGGCGACGCGCAGACGCGTCGGGGGACGGAAGGTCAGCGACTCGTCGGCGACCGCGACGGTGCGGCGGAGGCGGACGGGTGGCGAGCCGAGCCACGACGATCCGGCCTTCGAGCGGCGGGGTGCGGCCGACAGGACGGCGACGAGACCGTCCTTGGGCACCGTGTGACCCGGCGCCGTCATGCCCGAGTTGCCGAGGAACGCCCGTCGGCCGATCTCGGCGCGGGCGACCCGCAGGTAGCCGCCGCCCAGCTCGTACGAGGCCACGAGCGTGTCGTCGGCGAGGAAGGCCCCGTCGCGGATCGTCGTCATCGACGGCAGCAGCAGCACCGTCGACGCCTCGACGTCGCGGCCGACCGTCGCGCCGAGCAGCCTGAGCCAGACCGGGGTGAACAGGCTCGAGTAGAGCGGGAAGAGAAATGTGCGCGACAGGTCGAGCAGGCGCTCGGTGCTCCAGACCTGCCAGCCGACCCGGCTGCGCGTCGGGTACGTGCCCTCGTCCACGCCGAGGGCGAGCAGTCGCACGCAGACCACGACGACGACGGCGGCCACGACGCCCGCGACGAGGGTGGCCGGGGCGAGCAGGGCGAGGGCGCGCCACCAGGCCGCGCCGATGGTCGACGAGCCGGCCGTCCCGAGGGCGATCACCGCGCCTCCGGCGATCAGGGCGACGATCGGGACGAGCGACAGGGCGACCGACGACAGGGCGTAGGCCCAGAGCCACCGCGTGTTGCGGGCCGGTCGCTCGGCGGGCCACCAGGTGCTGTTCTTGCCGACGCGGGCGGCGGGGGAGCCCGACCAGGCCTGCCCCGAGCGGACCCGGCCGAAGACCGCCGATCCGGGTGCGATCGCGGCGTTCTTGCCGATGCGGGTCCCCGGCAGCAGCGTGCTCCGCATGCCCACCGTGCTGCCCGCGCCGATCCGGACGGCGCCGATGCGCAGGACGTCACCGTCGATCCAGTAGCCCGACAGGTCGACCTCGGGCTCGATGGCGGCGCCGCGCCCGATGCGCAGCATGCCGGTGACCGGCGGCAGGGTGTGCAGGTCGACGTCGGGGGCGATCCGAGCGCCGAGTGCCCGGGCGTAGTACGTGACCCAGGGGGCGCCGGCGAGGCCGACCGCCGCGATCTGCTGGGCGACCTGTTCGGCCAGCCAGAGACGAAGGTGCACCGAACCACCCCGGGGGTGGTCACCGGCACGGACCCCGGCGAGCAGGAGGCGCGAGGCGAGCACCGAGATCGCCATGCGTCCGAACGGGGTGACGAACACGATCAGCCCGAGCACGAGCAGCCAGACGTCCACGCGCGGCAGCCAGGCGAAGCCGTCCCACCACGACAGCACGGTCGACGCGGTCAGCGTGTAGACGAGCCAGCGCGCGCCGCTCAGCACGTGCAGCGGTAGGCCGAGCAGCGTCTGCGCCCACTGGGTACGCGCCGGGGTCGGAGCCGTGCGGTGGAACTCGGCGGGGTCTCCGCCGCCGACGTCGCCCGCCCGGTCGCGGGCCCGCTGCGTCAACGCGTCGGACATCGAGCCGAGCCGCGGGTGCGAGTAGACGTCGGCGACCGTGTACTCGGGGTCGCGTCGGCGGATGCGCGCCACCAGCTGGGCGGCCGCGAGCGAGCCGCCGCCGAGGTCGAAGAAGTGCGCGTCGACGTCACCGACCGGCACCCCGAGCACGGCCTGCCAGTCGGCGGCGAGCACGGCGGCGTCCGGGCCCATGCGATCGTCGTCGCCGCCCTGGTCGGGCAACGGCCACGGCAGCGCGTCGCGGTCGATCTTGCCCGACGTCTTCGTCGGCAGGTCGCCGTCGACGACCGCGAGCAGGGGCACGAGCGCGGCGGGCAGCTCCTCGCGCAGACGCGTGAGGGCCGAGGAACGGTCGAAGCCGTCGGCGCCGTGGCTGAGTGCCAGGTAGCCGACGATGACCTGGTTGCCGGCCTCGGTGCGCCGGACGGCCGCGGCGGCGCCGGCGACCCCGGGCAGGGCCTGCAGCGCCGACTCGATCTCGCCGAGTTCGATGCGACGCCCGCCCACCTTCACCTGGTCGTCGGCGCGACCCACGAAGGTGAGGCCCTCGGGGTCGAAGCGGACGAGGTCGCCGCTGCGGTAGGCGCGAGCCCACCCGAGCCCGTCGTGCGGGGCGTACTTCTCGGCGTCCTTGGCCGGGTCGAGATAGCGGGCCAGCCCGACGCCGCCGATGATCAACTCGCCGACCTCGCCCAGGCCGACGCGGTCGCCGGCGGGGTCGACGACGGCGGTGTCCCAGCCGTCGAGGGGGTGACCGATGCGGATCGGATCGCCGGGCTGCACCAGGGCACCGGTCGCGACCACGGTCGACTCGGTGGGACCGTACGTGTTCCAGACCTCGCGGCCGTCGCCGCAGACGCGGTCGACCAGGTCGGCCGGGAACGCCTCGCCGCCGAAGATCAGCAGCCGGACGCTCTCGAGGGCGTCGGCGGGCCAGAGCGCGGCGAGCGTCGGTACCGTCGACACGACGGTGATGCCGTGCGTGACGAGCCAGGGCCCGAGGTCGGCACCCGTGCGGACGAGGCTGCGCGGTGCCGGGACGAGGCACGCCCCGTGCCGCCAGGCGAGCCACATCTCTTCGCAGGACGCGTCGAACGCGACGCTGAGACCCGCCAGGACCCGGTCGCCCGGGCCGATCGGCTCGTCCTGGAGGAAGAGCCTCGCCTCGGCGTCGACGAACGCCGCCGCCGACCGGTGGCTCGCGGCCACGCCCTTCGGCGTCCCGGTCGAGCCCGACGTGAAGATGATCCAGGCGTCGTCGCCCGGCTCGGGGGTCGTCGCGAGCACCGGCGCCGCGTCCGGTGTCGGCGCCGGTGTCGGTGTCGGTGTCGCTGTCGGAGCCGAGGAGGCGCGGCTCGCGTCGGTCGACACCGCTCGCGCGAACAGGTCGGCCGAGTCGCCCGCGCGGCCGGGGCTCGGCACGAAGACGCCGCCGCCCCCGACGATCCCGGCCACAGCCGCTTCGCCGAAGACGAGGGCGGCCCGTTCGTCGGGGTCGTCGGCGTCGACGGGCACGTAGGCGGCGCCCGCGGTGAGGATCGCGAGGATGGCGAGGTACAGCCGACGATCGCCGGACGGCATGCGCACGCCGATCCGATCGCCGCGGCCGGCCCCGGCGTCACGGAGCACGCGGGCCGCTCGCTCGACCGCCACGGCGAGCTCGCGGTAGCTGACGGCGCCGCGCTCGTCCTCGAGGGCGGAGGCCTCGGGGTGCTGCTCGACGGTGGCGCGCAGCACGTCGACCAGGGTGCGCTCGGGTGCCGCGAGGGGCGAGCGGGCGAACAGGCCGGGAGTCAGGCCGGCGTCCGGCGTGGTCTCGTCGTCGGATGCGTTCGTACCGGGGGTCGTGAGGTCGTGAGACACGGCGCGAACCTAGGAGGTCACGGTAGACGGCAGATGAACGACGACGGCATCGGCGGTGAGACCGATACCGGCGACGACTGCGACCACGTCGGCGCCGTCGGGATGCCCGAGCCGCAGCTCGACGGTGGTCTCGGCGAAGCCCGCGGCGGTGCGGGTGCCCGGCCCGGGGCCGGGGTGCAGCGAGAACGACGCGGGGTCTCGGGTCAGGCCGTCGCCGGTCGACTTGACCAGTGCCTCCTTGTGGACCCAGCTGCGCAGCGGGTCGTCGCCCGTCTCGTCTCGCGAGAGGGCGACCGCCGCCAGCTCGGGGACGGGGCGGCGGCGCTCGACGTCGACGCCGACGGGGAGTCCGCGGCGGAGGGCGACGAGCGCCAACCCGGAGGTGCGCGAGAGGCTCACGTGCAGGCCGTCGCCGTCGCGGACGACGGGTCGCCCGTGCGGGCCCCCGCAGCGTCGGCAGGGCTCGCGGTCGATCACGACGGCGTCCGCGGGGCGTCCGAGGGCGGAGCCGACGATCGTGCGGAGCACCTGGCTCGCCGAGTCCGGATCGTCGACCAGCCACACGTCGACGCCGTCGCCGCCCGGTCGCGATGTCGTCATGCCCGCAGCCTAGGCGTCACGCGCGCCGCCACGCGGCAGCACGGCCGCGCGGGCGGCGGCGTCAGCGCAGGGCCGTGGGGACGGTCTCGGAGCGGCTCCAGTCGACCTCGAGTCGGCGGCCGTCGAGTCGCTCGTCGAGCTCGGCCTGCAGGGACCGCTTGAACACGCCCTCGGCGTACTCGTCGGCCACGACCGCCTCCACGCGCAGCACACCGAATTCGTCGGTGACGAGCACGGGGCCGTCGGCGAAGCGGACGATGAACTGATGCGCCTTGATCGGGACGTTCTCGTAGCGGCGACGGAAGCTCCGCTCGAGGGTGCGCACGGTGCCGATGCCGTCCGACGGCCTGACGACTGCACTGATCGCGATCATGGGGTCGATGCTCCGCCTCGGATGCGACCGGCACGTGAACGAGACGTGACCGGTGGCTGATGATCGACTCGGGGTCCGCTGTGCGAGGTGTTCATCGTCGGGGCGGCGCGGACGTCGGCCTAGTGGAACTGCGGGATGGCCAGCCAGAGACCGGTCAGCACGGCGAACACGCCGATCGCGAAGCACAAGCCCGAGCCGAGTGTCACGATCAGCGGCCGGGGCGGGGCGGCGGCCGCTGTCCGTGCTGCACCCTGCCCTGCCGGGCCTCCTGCCGCGGCCGGTCGCGCGGAGTCGTCCGGCGTCCACGCCGGGTCGAGACGCCCGTTCGCCATCAGCCGGATGCCGAGCGCGAACGATCCCACCACGACGGCCGTCGCGGCCAGCGCGACGCCGAACACGACGACGAACGCACCCCAGTCGATGTCGATGTCCATGGTCATGCCTCCTCGGTCAAGCGCCCGGCGTCGACCTTCTCGGGCGCCTCGTCGCTGTCGTTCACGGTGTGCTGGGTGATCGGGTGGCGTTTGGCCAGGGTGTAGAAGACGATGCCGCCGGCGAGCGCGAGGACGGCCACGATCACGAGACCGAACGTGCTGGAGCTCGCGATCCACGCGGCGAGACCGCCGACCAGCGCGGCCGCGGGCAGGGTCACGACCCAGGCCGAGGCGATCCGCCCGACGACGCCCCAGTGCACCGTGGCGAGTCTCTTGCCGAGTCCGGCTCCGACGATCGAGCCCGAGGTCACCTGGGTCGTCGACAGCGCGAACCCGAGGTGGGACGAGATCAGGATGGTCGCGGCCGAGCTCGTCTCGGCCGCGAAGCCCTGCGGGGACTGCACGTCGGTGATCCGTTTGCCGACGGTGCGCATGATCCGCCAGCCGCCGATGTAGGTGCCGAGGGCGATGGCGAGGCCGCAGGCGAGGATCACCCAGAACTGCGGGGCCGTGCCCGCGCCCTGGTACCCGGCCGCGACCAGGGTGAGCGTGATCACGCCCATCGTCTTCTGCGCGTCGTTCGTGCCGTGGGCGAGGGAGACGAGCGAGGCGCTCACGGTCTGCCCGTGACGGAAGGCGGCCTCCGAGCCGCGGGCGCGGGCGTTCTTCGTGATGCGGTAGGCGGCGTAGGTCGCGACCAGGGCCACGACGCCGGCGACCAGCGGCGAGAGCAGGGCGGGCAGCACCACCTTGGACAGCACGACACCGAAGTCGACGGCACCGACGCCGGCCCCGATCACGGCGGCGCCGATCAGGCCGCCGAACAAAGCGTGGGACGAGCTGGACGGCAGCCCGAGGTACCAGGTGGCGAGGTTCCAGAGCACCGCCCCGACCAGGCCGGCGAAGATCATCACGGGTGTCACCTGCACCCCGCCGTCGCCCTCGCGGATGATGCCGTTCGAGACGGTCTTGGCGACCTCCGTCGAGAGGAACGCGCCGACGAGGTTCAGCACGGCCGAGATGAGTACCGCGACGCGGGGCTTGAGCGCGCCGGTGGCGACGGAGGTCGCCATGGCGTTGGCGGTGTCGTGGAACCCGTTCGTGAAGTCGAAGACCAGCGCCACGACGATCACGAGCGTGACCGTGAGCAGGACGTCCATGGTTCATCCCCTTGTCCGAGGGATGCGACGTCGTCGCGGGTCGCGGCACGATGCCCCTCTGTCGGGGGACGCTAGGCCGCCGTCGCGGGGTCGTCCGTGAACATGCGGTGAACACGTCGGGCGCCGTCCCGTGAACCTCGTCGTCGCGTCGCGCACCACACCTGCGCACCTCGTTCTGATCAAGACACCTCGCCAGAACGAGGTGCATCGATCAGAGCGAGGTGCGGCGCCGGTCGGCCGAGGAGGTGCGGCGATGGTCAGCCGAGGGGGCGCGGCGCCGGTCAGCCGGGAGTCGGCGCCTCGCGCACGAACTCGTCGACCGTATCGGTCAGCAGCGCGAAGCTGGCCGCGTAGGCCGCCTCGGGGTCGCGGTCGGCGAGGGCGGCGGCGAGTGCGAAGTGCCGGTCGGCCGCCGCGGGCGTGTAGTCCGTGATCGTGAAGCGCTTCTCCTCGACGCGGGTGCGCAACAGCGCCTCGACCGTCGTCGCGAAGTGGCCGATCACGGCGTTGCCGCAGCTCTGCAGGATCGTCGTGTGGAAGGCGACATCCGCCTCCAGATAGCGTCGACCGTCGCCGGCCGTGCCCGACTCGACCATGGTCGTGGCGGCCTGCTGCACGAGCGCCGCCTGGATCGGCGTCATGGCGGTGGCGGCCAACCGGGCCGCGACGGGTTCGAGCCCCAGTCGCAGCTCGAGCAGCTCGCGCATCTGCGTGAAGTACTCCGTGCCCCGGCCCCGCCAGACGATCACCTGCGGGTTCATGAGGTCCCACGCGATGCGGGGCAGCACCTGCGTGCCGACCCGCTGACGTGGCTCGACCATGCCGAGCGACTGCAGGACCCGCAGGGCCTCGCGCAGCACCGAGCGCGAGACGCCGAAGCGCGTGCCGAGTTCGTCGACGTTGACGATGCTGCCGACGGCATGGCGACCCTCGACGATCTCCTGACCGAGCACGTCGACGACCTGGGCGTGCAGGCCTCGTTCACGGGACGCACCGAGACCGGGGTTCATCGCGCCTCCTCGTCGGGGTCGTTGCCGTGCGCGCCACACTGTGGCACACTCCATAAATCTGATTAGTCGTACTAATCAGATCTTCTCCTCGACAACCTTGCCATGCTCGGCGGCCCTCCGGTCATCGACGCGGGCAGACTGCGGAGAAGAGCTCCCACCCCTACGCCGATGAGGTCGCAGAGACGCGTCCTCGGAAGGACGCGACGGAATGCATCTCCTCGCTGCGGCCACTGCCGCACCCACGCCTACGGGCTCCACTCCGCAACTGATCATCGCGGCCCTCGTGGGCATCGCCGTGATCGTGCTGCTGATCACCTGGTTGAAGGTCCATCCCTTCCTGTCGCTGCTGATCGGCGCGGTCGGTGTCGGGATCGCCGCGGGGCTCGCGCCCGGCGACGCGATCACGAGCTTCGGCAACGGCTTCGGCTCGACCATGACCAGCGTCGGCATCCTGATCGGACTCGGCGCCATGTTCGGCAAGCTGCTCAGCGACTCGGGTGGCGCCGACCGCATCGTCGACACGTTGGTGAGCCGCGCCTCCGCCCGCTCGCTGCCCTGGGTCATGGCCCTGATCGGTGCGCTCATCGGTCTGCCGATGTTCTTCGAGGTCGGTCTCGTGCTGATGATCCCGGTCATCGTGCTCGTCGCGCGTCGGAGCGGTGTCCCGCTGATGCGCATCGCGATCCCGGCGCTCGCGGGATTGTCGACGATGCACGCGCTCGTCCCGCCGCACCCCGGCCCGCTGCTCGCCGTCTCGACCGTCGGGGCCGACCTCGGGCTGACCCTCGCCCTCGGCGTGCTGGTGGCCATCCCGACCGTGATCGTCGCCGGGCCCCTCTTCTCCAAGCTCGCGGCCCGCTGGGTCGACATCCCGGTGCCCGACCTGTTCGTCTCTCGGGGCGAGGGCGCGGCGACCGCGAGCGGCTCGGCCGGCAGCACCAGCCGAGGAGGCGCGGGCACCGTCACCGAGGAGCGCGCCACCACGACGACGGGAACCGGCACGGGCGCCGGCGCCTCGGACGCCGACCCGGGTCGCCGTCCGAGCTTCGCCATCGCGCTCGTCGGCATCCTCCTGCCAGTCGTGCTCATGCTGGCCCGGTCGGTGCGGGAGGCCGCGGCACCCGACGCGTCCGGCCCCGCCGTGTCGCTGCTCGAGTTCCTGGGGACGCCCGTCGTCGCCCTGACGATCGCCGTGCTCTTCGCGATGGTCTTCTACGCCCGTGGCGGCGGCATGGACCGGGCCGCCGTGAGCAAGACCCTCGGCGCTTCGCTGCCCGACATCGCCGGCATCCTGCTGATCGTCGGTGCCGGTGGTGGGTTCAAGCAGGTGCTGATCGACACCGGCATCGGCACGGTGATCGGGGACGCGGTGCGCGAGAGCGGCGTGTCGGTGCTCCTCGTCGCGTGGCTGGTCGCCGCGCTCGTGCGGATCGCCACCGGCTCGGCCACCGTCGCGACGGTCACGGCCGCCGGCATCATGGCCCCGCTGGCCGCCGACCTGTCCGGTGTCGAGACGTCGTTGCTCGTGCTCGCCATCGGCGCGGGCTCCGTGTTCCTGTCGCACGTCAACGACGCCGGATTCTGGTTGATCAAGGAGTACCTGCGCACGACCGTGGGTCAGAACGTCAAGACCTGGAGTGTCATGGAATGCATCCTGAGCGTCACGGGCCTCGCCGGCGTCATGCTGATCGACGTGTTCGTCTGATGGCCGCCGTGCCGGTGGCTCCGACAGCCGTGTCCGAGAAGTACGACGCGCCGCTGGTGCTGGTGTTCATGGGGGTGTCGGGCTCGGGCAAGTCGACCGTGGCCGCCCTCGTGGCCGAGCGTCTGGGCTGGGACTTCGCCGAGGGCGACGACCTGCACCCCGACGAGAACGTCGCCAAGATGGCCGCGGGCATCCCGCTCGACGACGACGACCGGGCTCCGTGGCTCGACACCGTCTCGTCGTGGATCATCGAGCACGCCATGGCCGGGGTGCCCGGCGTGATCACCTGCTCGGCGCTCAAGCGCAAGTACCGCGACGTGCTCCGCGAGCACAACGTCGTCTTCGTGCACATCCGCGGCGGTGCCGAGCTGATCGGCCGCCGCATGCAGGAGCGCTCGGGGCACTTCATGCCGACCGCGTTGCTCGAGTCGCAGGTCGCGACGCTCGAGCCGCCGCAGGCCGACGAGCGGCACATCGTCGTCGACGCCGACCGTGCGCCCGACGAGGAGGCCGACGACGTGCTCGACCAGCTCGGTCTCACCCCCGCCTGACCCTCTCACCCGTCCCCTCTTCCGATCGACGTGTCGCGTCGGGTCGATGTTTCGACGAAACATCGACCCGACGCGACACGTCGTTGGGGGAGGGGCGTTCACCGGGGCGTCGTCCGTCGTCCACCTGCCGTTCGCCACGCCCTCGTAGCGTCGGCAACACCATACGCACGAACGACGGGGATCAGATGTCGACGCCGATCGCGACCCCGACGACGGTGCCGGGGCACGACCACTTCTTGCCGCAGGCCGCCACCGCGATGGTCTGGCCGGGGCCCGGACGCCGCTTCGAGGCCGTGGCCGTGCCCGCCGTCCGGCTGGAGCGCGGGGACGTCATCGTCCGCATCGAGCTCGCTTCGATCTGTCCCTCGGATCTGCGTGCGATCGCGGGGGACGGCACCGTGGCGGCTCCCGGCGTCCTCGGTCACGAGGCCGTCGGACGCATCGTCGCGGCCGACCAGCACGCCCGTACGTCGGGTGGGGCCCGCCTGCTACCGGGCATGAGGGTCGTCTGGTCGACGACGGTCTCGTGCGGTCGCTGCACGTTCTGCCACCGGGGCCTGCCGCAGCGCTGCACGGCAGCCGCCCGGTACGGCCGCGAACGGATGCGCCGGCACTGGGACCTGTCGGGCGCCTTCGCGACCCATGTGCACGTGCGGCGCGGCAGCGGGGTGGTCGTCGTCGGAGACGACGTGCCCGCGGCGGCGCTCGCGCCCGTCGCCTGTGCCGGTGCGACGGCCTGGGCCGCCGTGTCCCGGGCGCAGACGATCTGGGGTGCCCCGATCGCGGGCGAGGTCGTGTTGGTCGCGGGCTCCGGCGCGGCCGCTCTGACGGCCGTCGCCCTGGCGGTCGAGGCGGGGGCGAGGCCCGTCGTCCTCGCGGCGACCGAGGACGGCCGTCGCCGCGCCCTCCTCTTCGGAGCGGTCGCCGTCGCCGACCCGACCGCTCTCAGCGGGCCGCTCTCCCTGCCTCGGGTCCTCGCCGCCGTCGATCGCGGTGGCCTCCACCGCACGATCGGCCTCGACTTCTCCGGCCGTGCCGACCGGATCGCGCGCCTCGCCGCGAGTGTCGTCGACGGAGGCGTCCTCGTCCTGGCGTCCGTGTCCACGTCGGCGCCGGCTTCGGTGCCACCGGGCCACGGTCACGGCCACGGCAGCTCCCTCGACGCGAGCCTGCCGATCGGCACGGACCGCCTCGTCCGCTCGGCCATCACCGTCGCCGGTGTCACCGGGACGGACCCGTGCGCCCTCGAGAATGCCGTCGGTTTCGTGACCGAGACGTGGCACCGCTATCCGTTCGGCGAGCTGGTCGGCGCGACGTATCCACTGGACCGCCTCGAGGAGGCGCTGGCTGCGGCCGGTGCCGACACCGCGCCTCCTCGGGTCGGTATCGTCCCCGAATGACCGGGCCGATCATCCGCGGAACGAACCGGCCTCGCACGATGTCGGTGGCCTGACGTACGGTTCGAGGGATCGGGGTGCAGCATCCCTCGTCGTGTGATCGATCTCGTCTCCGCTGTTCGGGGGCGCAGGTGACACGATGGGTTCCCCGGACGAGACGGGGCCTTACGCGGCCCCCAGAAACGAGGTCGTCATGACCGCATCCCTTCCGTCCCGGTCGCCCGGGGACAGCAGCTCGACCTCGAGCGAGTCGACCCGCTCAGGCGACATGACCGCCCTCGTGGGGCTCTCGCACGAAGCCCTCGTCGCCCTGGTCAAGACCCGGCTGCGCATCGGCTAGCCGAGGCCCTCTCGCGGCGCCCGGTTCTCAGCGACCGAGGTGGTTCAGCGGCGTAGGCGGTACAGCACGTGCGGCCGCAGCTCGTGGCCCTCGGGCAGCGCCGGGTGATCGAAGTCGTCGGCGATGTCGTACGTCATCCCGAGGCGTTCCATCACACGGCGGGACGGCAGGTTGACGGCCGCCGTGAAGCTGATCAGCGCGTCCAGGTCGGCGCCGTCCGGGTCGAATGCGAACCGGACGACCTCGCGGGCCGCCTCGGTCGCGAAGCCCTGACCCCAGGCCCCGCGGGCGAGTCGCCAGCCGATCTCGACCTGATCGGCCAACGCCGGGTCGAACGTCGGCTGCGACAGACCGACGAACCCGATGAACGCCCCGGTGTCGCGGCGCTCGACCGCCCAGAGTCCGTAGCCGCGTTCGGCGATCCCGGCGTCGAGCCGGTCGATCATCGCGTCGCTCTCGGCGGGAGTCCGGGTCGACGGGAAGAACCGCATGACCTCGAGGTCGGCGTTGAGCGCGGCGAAGGGCTCCCGGTCGGAGTCCTGCCAGCGGCGGAGGCGGAGGCGGTCGGTCTGCGGCACCCCACGACGCTAGCAGCGGCCGCCCGGCGTGCGGGTGCTGCTACGAACCTCGTTCCGGCCAACGAACCACGGTGTGACGAGGTTCATTGGCCAGAACGAGGTTCGGCCGCCGGCAACGCCTTCAGGAGGCGCGGCGCAGCCCCCGCAGACCGACGAACGACACGAGGGCGCTCAGCACGAGCAGCGCCGCGACCACGACGAGGACGCGATGGAACCCGTCGACGGTCAACGCGCCTCCGGCGATCACGCCCAGGAACGCCACGGCGACCAGCCCGGCCACGCGTGAGATCGCGTTGTTGACGGCGGACGCGATGCCCGACTGCCGGGCCGACACCTGCGACAGCACCGTCGAGGTGAGCGGCGCGACCGTCACCGAGAGGCCGAAGCCGAACAGCACGACGCCGGGCACGATCTGCCACCAGACGTTGATCGGATCGTGGACGAGCAGCATCCACGAGAAGCCGGAGGCCGTGATGAGCGGCCCCACGGTCATGAAGAGCCGCGGCCCATGCGTCGCCGCCAGTGTGCCGAACAGGGTCGAGAACAGCAGGGAGACGATCGTCGTGGGCAGGGTCACGAGACCGGCGAGCGTGGCGGGGAGTCCGGCGAGCTCCTGCACGACGAGCGGGATGACGAGGCTGCCCAGGCTGAGCGCCGCGTAGATGCCGACCGTGGCCAGGTTGCCCACGGTGAACGCCCGCACCCGGAACAGCCCGAGCGGCATCATCGGCTGCGGTGCCCGGCGCTCCCAGGACACGAATCCGACCAGCGCGGCGACGCCGACGACGAGCGGCACGAGGACGAGGGCGTGGCCGAAGCCCACCCGCTGGCCCTCGATCAGGGCGAAGACCGGCCCGGCGAGTCCGACGGCCGCGAGCACGGCGCCGACGACGTCGATGCGCGCCGTGCCGGCTTCACCGCCCGCCCCGACGGCGTCACCGTGGTGGGCGTCGCTCGGCAGCCGCGTCATCAGCACGAGGGTCAGCAGGACCGGCAGGACGACGACGGCGAAGACCCACCGCCAGCCGAGCGTGTCGACGAGCGCGCCTCCCGTGAGCGGGCCGATCAAGAAGGCGACGCCGGTCCAGGCCGTCCAGCTGCCGATCGCCTTGCCCTGAGCCGGCCCGCTGAACGTCGAGGTGATCAGGGCGAGACTGCTGGGCACGAGCAGTGCCGCGGCCACGCCCTGCAGGGCTCGGGCGGCGATGAGGAGGCCCGGGTCGGGCGCGATCGCGGCCAGCACGCTCGTGAGCGCGAAGCCGATCAGACCGAGGCGCAGGACGCGCACTCGTCCGAACGTGTCGCTGAGCGACCCCGCCACGAGCATCAGCGAGCCGAGCGTCAGCAGGTAGGCGTCGACCACCCACTGCTGCAGGGTGAGTTCGCCGCCGAGCTCCCGCGCGATCGCCGGCAGGGCCACGGTGACGATCGACCCGTCGAGGAACGCCACGAACGACGCGAGGATCGCCACGACCAGCACGGTGCGGCGACCGCGCAGCACGGCGGCGTCGGACTCCGGTGCGGGTGCGGGCTGAGATGTGCTCATGCTGCAGTGAACACCGTCGGGCCTTTCCGCCATACCCGCGCGGCCGAGCGGCGCGAAATGGTCGCACAGTGCGAAGGAGGCGCGGGTCAGGGCTCGCGGACGACGTCGGCCGGGTCCTTGTCCGGCCGCCAGCCGCGCCAGGTGGGCTGGCGGAGACGCCCGGTCGGTGTCCACTCGGCGAACTCGACCTCGCCGACGCGGTTCGGGGTGATCCAGTGCGCGTCTCGGGCATCGGCCGCGGGGACGCCGACGAGCGGGCTCGTCTTCCGGGCCGTCCGGGTGAACGCCGTGAGCAGGTCGTCGAGCTCGCGGTCGCTGAACCCCGTGCCGACCCGGCCGACGTAGACGAGCCCCTCGTCCGACGGCACGCCCATCAGCAGCGACCCGACACCGTCGGCGCGACGACCGGCACCGGGGCGCCAGCCCGCGATGACGACCTCCTGCGTCGCGTGATGCTTGAGCTTCACCCAGGCGCGTGACCGCCGCCCCGCGCTGTACGTGCTGTCGCGTTTCTTGGCGACCACCCCCTCCAGCCGGAGGCGCTTCGACGTCTCCATCGCGGCCTCCACGTCGCCGTCGAAGACGGGTGGCACATCGATCGGCCCGTCGGGCGACACGATGCGCTGGAGGACGGCCCGGCGGTCGTCGTAGGTGTCCTTCACGAGCGACCGACCCTCCGCGCGGAGGACGTCGAAGAGCATGTACCGGACGGGAGCCGACGGCGCCACGCGGGCGACGTCGGCGGGGCGTGTCAGTCCCATCCGCGTCTGCAGCAGCCCGAAATCGGGTCGGCCCTTCTTGTCGACCGCGACGATCTCGCCGTCGAGCACCGCGCCTCCTGCGCTCTCGACCTGCTCGGCGAGCACGGCCAACTCGGGGTACGCCGCGGTCAGGTCGTTGCCGTTGCGACTCGTCAGCGTGACGGTGCCGTCGTCGACCACGGCGACCGCACGGATGCCGTCCCACTTCATCTCGACCGCCCAGTCGTCGTCGTCCGAGAGACCGGCGTCGGTCACCGCCGTCGCCAGCATCGGGGCGACGGGTTCGGGGGAGTCGTCGCGACGGCGACCCCCGCCTCCCCGGCTCGTCGTGCGCGACGAGCGAGGATGGCGCTCGCGCCCGGCAGGTTCGTCGGCCGAGGGGCCCGTCTCGTCCTTCATCCGATGGATCAGCCAGTTCGACTCCGCCCGCCCGCCACCGTGCCCGGTGTGGATCAGCGCGATACGCCGCACGCCGCGCTGCTCGCCGTGCAGCACCACGATCACCTCTTTGCCGTCGCGCCACTTCTCGAGGTCGTACTCGCCCGAGTCCCAGATGGTGACCTCGCCGGCGCCGTACTCGCCCTTCGCGATGGTGCCCTCGAACGTGCCGTACTCGAGCGGGTGGTCCTCGGTCTGGACCGCGAGGTGGTTGACGCCGGGGTCGTCGGGCTCGCCCTTGGGCAGGGCCCAGCTCACCAGCACGCCGTCGTGCTCGAGTCGGAAGTCCCAGTGCAGCGAGCTGGCGTGGTGCTCTTGGATGACGAAGCTGCGGCCATCGGTCGTGTCCGGTGCCGCCGACGGCACGGGTTCGGCGGTCTTCGACGCATCACGCTTCGACCGGTAGACCTCGAGGCGATCGCGTCGCTTCTCGCCGGGGTCGTGCTCGGGCGACGCCGTGTTGCGGAAGTCCTCGCCGAGCAGACCGTCCGGCACCGGTGTGCGTGACGAGATGTCGGCGAGCGGGTCGCCCCGCCGCTTCAGACGCGCGAGGACATCGGTGTACTCGAGCTGCTTCAGCGACGCCGACGCCAGCTCGCGCCACGTGCGCGGCATCGCCACCGTCGGTCGGGTCCGTCCGCGCAACGAGTACGGCGCGACGGTCGTCTTGTTGCCGTTGTTCTGCGACCAGTCGAGCAGCACCTTGCCGCGTCGGTCGGCCTTGCCCATGCTGCTCAGCACGAGATCGGGGTGGTCGGCCTCCAGGGCGCGGGCGAGCTCGTGCGCGACCTCGCTGACCTGGCTGCTGGTCTGCGTGCCGTCGAGTCGGGCGTACAGGTGCACGCCCTTGCTGCCGCTCGTCACCGGCATCAACTCGAGCCCCATGCCCTCGACGATCGGCCGGAGCTCCCGGGCCACGGCGACGCATTCGGCGAGCCCGACGCCCTCGCCGGGGTCGAGGTCGAGCACGAGTCGGTCGGGGTTCCGCTGCGCCCCATGCGGCCCGAAGCGCCACTGCGGCACGTGCACCTCGAGCGCTGCCACCTGGGCCAGCCAGGTCAGCGTCGCGAGGTCGTTGACCATCGGATAGACGTTGGCGTGGTCCTTGTGCTCGATCTCGTGTCGGGCGATCCAGCCCGGTGCGGAGTCGGGCAGGTTCTTCTCGAAGAACACCTCGCCGTCGACGCCGTTCACCCAGCGCTTCCGGGTCGCCGGTCGGCCCTCGACGTGCGGCAACATCCACTCGGCGACGGCGGCGTAGTACCCGAGCACGTCCGCCTTCGTCGTGCCGGAGTCGGGGTAGAGCACCTTGTCGAGATTCGTCAGCTGCAGGCGGTGCCCGCCGACCTCGACGGTCTCGCCGCGTCCCTTGCTCGCCATCGCGCGCCTCCTGGTGTCGTGATCCGCTTGCGGTCGTCTTCGTCCTCCCGACGACGACGGCCCGCCGCCCGGGAGGGGCGAGGGGCCGTCGACGACTCTCGTCGCCGTCTCTGGCAGAGCCGCGAGCCGAGGAGGCGCGGTGTCGGTCAGACCGCGGGCATGGCTCCCGCGATCGTGATGGTCGCACCCGACGTGTAGCTCGACTCGGGGCTGACCAGGTGCACGTACGCCGCGGCGAGCTCGGCGGGCTGTCCGGGGCGGCCGAACGGGGCCTGGCCGCCGAACTCCGACACGGTCTCGGCGTCGTCCGAGCCGGGCTGCAGCGGTGTCCAGACCGGGCCGGGCGAGACCTGGTTGACGCGGATGCCCTTCGGTGCGAGCTGCTGCGCGAGACCCGACGTGAAGACACCGATCGCGCCCTTGGTGAGGGCGTAATCGATCTTGTCGGGGCTCGGCTGCGTGCCCTGCACGGAGCCGGTCGTGACGATCGACGAGCCGGGCTCGAGGTGGGGGATCGCCGCCTGGGTGAGCCAGAACAGCGAGTACACGTTCGTCTTGATCGTCGAGTCGATGTCCTCGGTGGTCAGCGTGAGGATGTCGTCGTTGCTCTTCATGCGCCCGGCGACCATGACGAGGGTGTCCAGCCCGCCCAGCTCGTCGACGGCCGTCGCGATCAGGTCGCGGCAGTACTGCTCGTCGGAGATGTCGCCGGGCACGAGGACGGCCTTGCGACCCTCGCCCTCGAGCAGATCGCGCACCTCCTCGGCATCCTTCTGCTCGCTGGGCAGGTAGCTGAGCACGAGATCGGCACCCTCACGGCTGAGTGCGATCGCGGCAGCGCGACCGATGCCCGAGTCGGCCCCCGTGACGACGCCGCGGAAGCCCGTCAGGCGGTCCTTGCCGATGTAGCTGGTCTCACCGTGGTCCGGCTTCGGGTCCATCTTCCAGGCCTCGCCGGGCAGCGACTGCTCCTGCTTCGGGAAGGGCGGCGCGGGGTAGAGGTCGACCGGGTTCTTCTTGTCGTATTGGCTCATGCGGTCCACGGTGCTCGCACCGCGCCTCCGGCGGTCGGGGTGTGTACCCCACCGGCGGTCATTCGGAGGACGCTCGGAGAATGATCGGGGCATGCGATCGATCTGGAAGGGCGCCATCACGTTCGGGCTCGTCAACGTGCCCGTCAAGCTGTACAGCGCCACCGAGGACCACGACGTCTCCCTGCATCAGGTGCACGACAAGGACGGCGGGCGCATTCGATACCAGCGCCGCTGCGAGGTCTGCGGCAAGGTCGTCGACTACGAGCACATCGACAAGGCGTTCGACGACGGCGATCAGACCGTCGTCCTCACGAGCGACGACCTGAAGTCGCTGCCCGAGGAGCGGTCCCGCGAGATCGACGTGCTCGAGTTCGTTCCGAGCGACCAGCTCGACCCGATCATGCTCGACCGCAGTTACTTCCTCGAGCCCGACGGCACGTCGCCCAAGGCGTACGTCCTGCTGCGTCGCACCCTCGAGGAGACCGACCGGACGGCGATCGTGCACTTCTCGCTGCGGCAGAAGACCCGCCTGGCGGCGCTGCGGGTGCGGGGCGACGTGCTCATGCTGCAGACGCTCCTGTGGGACGACGAGGTTCGGGAGGCGCGGTTCCCGGCCCTCGAGAAACAGACACGGATCAGCGACAAGGAGCTCGACATGTCGTCGTCGCTCGTCGACTCGTTGAGCGACGACTTCGAGCCCGCCGACTTCAGCGACGACTACCAGGAGGAGCTGCGGCAGCTGATCGACGCCAAGCTGAAGGAGGGCGAGTCGCTCGACACGGACGCGACCTTCGGCGAGTCCGAGTCGGACGACGACTCGACGGGCGGCGAGGTGATCGACCTGATGGAGGCGCTGCGTCAGTCGGTCGAGGAGAACCGGTCCGGGACGCGGCGCAAACCCGCGAAGAAGGCGGCTCCGGCGGCGGCAGCGTCGAAGGGCGCGACAGCGAAGAAGGCGGCTCCGAAGAAGGCGGCTTCGAAGAAGGCGGCTCCGAAGAAGACCGCCGCGACGAAGGCCGCGCCGAAGAAGGCCGCCGCGACGAAGGCCGCACCGAAGAAGAAGGCCGGCTAGCCCCCCAGGGGTGCAGGCCGGCCGCCCTCAGTGCTCGCGGAGCGCCTCGATCAGATCGGCCTTCTTCAGGTCGGAGTAGCCCGTGACGCCGAGCTCCTTGGCTCGCTTCTTCAGGTCGTCGACGGTCCAGTCGTCGTAGGAGCCGGAGCGGCCGCCCTTGGCCGCGACCTTCTTCTCGCTGTTGCCCTTCTGGGCCGCGGCGTTCGAGATGCGCGCGCTCTTCTCCTTCGAGTTGCCCTCGTCCCGGAGCGCCTCGTACATCTCCGGGTTCTTCAGCTGTGGGGGAGTCTCGTCCTTCGGCGTCATGCGACCGACCGTACGCCGGGGGTCTCGGGAGCGACCGACGCCTCGTCGACCGTCACTGCGCCTCCTCGTCGTCGGTCGTGCCCTCGCGGCCCATCTCGTCGATGGTGATGGCCGCGTTGACGAGTGCGAGGTGGCTGAGGCCCTGGGGCACGTTGCCGAGGAACTGCCCGTCGTCGGCGCTGATCATCTCGGTGAGCAGGCCCACGTCGTTGGGCTGCTGGACGAGCTCGTCCATGAGGGCGACCGCTTCGTCCTGACGGCCGACGCAGGCGAGAGCGCTCGCGAGCCAGAACGCGCAGGCGACGAACGTGCCCTCCTCCTGGTCGACGTCGCTGTAGCGGAACACGAGCGGGCCGGCACCCAGCTCGCGGCGGATCGCGTCGATCGTGCTCGACATGCGCTCGCCGCGGTCGAAATTGCTCGGCGCGTGCAGCAGGACGGAGGCGTCGAGCTTGTCGCTGCCCGGGTACATCACGTACGCGCCGAGCTCCTCCGACCAGCCGTGCTCGGCCACCCATTCTCTGATGAGGTCGCGGTTCTTCTTCCAGAACTCGACGTCCTCGGGATCGGGGTGCATCTGGCCGACCTCGGTCAGGTGCAGGGCCGCGTCGATGGCCTGCCAGCAGCCCATCTTGCTGCTGACGTAGTGCTGCTCGTCGGGCAGCTCCCACATGCCCGAGTCCTTCTCCTGCCAGCGGCGGCAGGCATCGTCGGCGAACCCGGCGAGGAGGTCGCCCGTCGACTCGTCGAGGATGTTGCCGTCGGCGGCGTACTGGCTCATGATCGCGAGGATGTCGGCGAACGTGCCGAGCTGCAGCTGGTCGCCGGCCGGGTTGCCCTTGTACACCGGGCCGATGCCGCGCCAGCCCTCGGAGCCCGTCTCGTGCGTACCGTCGGGCACGCTGCCGTCGAGGTTCAAGAAGATGTGCATGGTGCGGCCGTTGGCCTTGAGCGCCGACAGCATCCACGACACGGCGGCCTGGGTCTCCTCGCGCAGGCCGAAGCGGATGAGGGCGTTCACCGTGTAGGCGAGGTCGCGCACCCAGGCGAACCGGTAGTCCCAGTTCTTCTCGCCCGTGAAGTTCTCCGGCAGGGCGGCGGTCGCCGCCGCCGCGATGGCACCGGTGGGGCTGTAGATCAGCAGCTTGAGGGCGAGGGCGCTGCGCTGCACGGCGTCCGACCACGGGCCGTCCCAGTTGAAGACCTCGGACCAGTTCTGCCAGTTGCGGATGGTCCGGTCGATGCCCTGGTCGACCACGTGCGGGTCGGGGAGGTGCAGCGGTTCGTCCTCGACACCGCAGAGGCAGAGCAGCGAACGCGACCCCTCGTGGGTCGTGAACTCGCCCCAGAACCGGAGCGGGCCTCCATGGGGTTCGCCGTCGCCGGGCTCGGTCGGGTCCAGCCGGCCGTGCTCGAAGCCGACGAGCGCGAGGTTGATGTCGGCGGCTCGCAGGATCGGACCGTGCAGCGTGTCGATGCGGCGGATCGGGTGCGTGCCGAACGTGTTGCCGGGGATGACCGCCCAGCGCATCTCGACGGAGCCCTCGAGGCCCTCGATGCGACGGGCGAGCTCGGCCCAGGGCAGTCGGCCGGCGACACCCGTGACGAGGGCGTCCGTGATCTGGACGACCCCCGAGGAGGTGCGGAACCGGGTGACGAGGACGTTCGTGTTCTCGACGTACTCGCGCTGCACCTCGAAGTCGTCGTCGACCGGACGCAGCTCGATGCGACCGCCCTTGCCGGCGTCGACGATGCCCGAGAAGACGGGGTCGCTGTCGAGGTCGGGCATCGGCAGCCAGTCGATCTGCCCGTCGCGCGCGATCAAGCCGACCGTGCGCCCGTCGCCGATCGCGCCGTAGGACCGCAGCGGCACGTAGCCGTCGTCGCGCGGTTCGGGGCGGTGCCACTCGCCGGCCGCGCCGATCGTGGCACCGTACTGGGCGGCCTCACCGCGGTCGCCGGTCGTGCCTGAGGGGTCGGTCGTGGTCGCGTCGGAGTTCTCGAGGGTGTCGGTCACATCTCTACGGTGGACCGCCGGGCCGGGCCGCGCCCGCGCTCGCAGCCGTTTCTGCGGCAGCGGGCCGTGTTTGTGCCCCGATTCGGGCGCCGCGGACGGAGCGTCTCGCTAGTCACGACGAGGCAGACGCACAGGAACATCCACCCGGCGAGAGTCGGCTCGCGAGCCGGTGTCATGACGAGCCCGACCCCGAGACCGACTGCGCCCAGGAGCCGGCCTCGGCGTCGCGTGCTGAGGTTGCCGGTCAGGACGCCGAGCGCGGTGACGGAGATACCGGGTGTGAGAGGCAGTATCGTCTCGGCGATCACCGGAGCGGGCGGGGCCAGTGCTCTCGCGAAAAGGGCCGCAGCGACACCCACCAGGAGCGCCATCATCGGAACGAGACCGGCGAGTGCCGCGATCTGACGACTTCTCGTGGGCGTGACCCAGCTCTGATGGCCTGCGAACGATCGATGCCAGGCAGTGAGCGAGATCAGGAGGACTGTGAACGCCGAACACACGGCGGGGACGACGATCTTGGACCCGTCCATGGTCGCACCGTGCTGCTCGAGCGCGTCGTGAATCAGCAGCACGGGCCCCGCAGCCAGCAGCACGCTCGTCAGAGTGCCGGCGGTGAGCGCGGTTGCCGGGAGGCGGGCCTTCGCCACGTCTGAGGTCTTGCGTCGAGTCGACCCGCTCCAGGGAGTGCTGTCATCCACCTGGAGGAGCATCTGGCTCCATCGCGGTGCGCTCGACACAGGTCTCGGGGGAGGCTCGCCCGCTGCCGCCAAATTGTGCTGGTCCGCGATCGCCTGCGGCTATCGCTCGCTGACCAGCCGCAAATTCCGTTCAAAAAATGAGTGTGACAGATGCAATCAAGCTAATGACGAATTTCCCGCGCTCGATTGCTCGGTGGCTACTCATTGAGACATAACTGTGTCACCTGGCGTGCATGTTGCGGAGCCGCTGATCCGTGCACTATGAGATCTCGCGTCAAGGCCGCGCCCGATAGGCGGTCGTTCATCGGGACACCTGTCGGGCCGTGTCTCGGCCGGCTGAGGTCAAGTGGTCTCTGAACTGTGGATTCGCGTATGCCTGTCCCGCAAAAATGCCCGGTGGCGGGGGTCTAAACGCTACAGCCGTCGGATGCTCATCGGATACGCCCGCGTCTCAACCTCGGGACAGGACCTCGCAGCACAACGTGATGGTCTCGCAGCGCTCGGTGTTGACGATCAACACGTGCATGTTGACCATGGGCTCTCGGGCACGACTTGAGCCCGGCCGGGCCTCCGCGAAGCGCTGGCTGCGTGCCGTGCCGGCGACGTCCTGGTCGTCACCAAGCTCGACCGTCTCGCTCGGTCTCTCCGCGACGCGACGGACATCGCCGACGAGCTGACGAAGAAGGGGGTCGCCCTGAACCTCGGGGGAGCGGTCTACGACCCCACCGACCCCGTCGGCCGGCTCCTGTTCAACGTGCTCGGCATGGTTGCCGAGTTCGAGGCCGACCTCATCCGAGCCCGAACCCGGGAGGGCATGGCCATCGCGAAGGCCGCCGGCAAGCTCCGCGGCCGCAAGCCCAAGCTGACCGCCTCCCAAGAGAAGCACCTTGTGCAGCTGCACCGAACCGGCGAGCACACGACGAGCGAGATCGCTGAGCTCTTCGGCGTGGCTCGCTCAACCCTCTACCGCGCGCTTCAGAGAGGGCCACAGCTCTAAGCGTCACAGCTGCCCTTACGGTTAGAACATGGCCAAGACCATGTACGCAATGGGAACGATGACGGCGGCTGAGGCGTGGCGTGACATTCGGTCGCTGAGGGCTGAGCCGACGGGTCATCTTCGAGCGACGCTCGACTCGGACCTTCGGCGCCGCAATGAGTTCCACATGGCCTTGGAGCAGGCCCAGCAGCAGTTCTTAGCTAGCCAGCAAATCGGCTACGAGAGTCGACCTCTCAACCTTTTCTACGGGTTGTCTCAGGCTGGCCGTGCTCTGGCTGCAGGGGCGACGGCTCTTGGACCCGACACTGGTTGCCCTTGGGAAGCATCCGGCCACGGAATCAAATTCCAAGACGGAGCCTCAGATGAGTTGTGGAGAACGAAGACAAAGCTCGAAACTTCCAAGCGAGACCTATTTTCGCGCGTCTCTATCGCGACGGGCTCGCCCCACAGCTTCGTGTCCGTTGAGTTCGGCGCACTTGTAAATCAGCTCGTCGACTACACCATGACATTCCGTGAGGCAGAGGCGTTCCCGCGCCCCCTGCATGATGTCCGCGTCTACGGGTCGGCGACATTTCCCGTCGATGTTGAAGTCGAAGTCCCTGGCTATCAGGCAGGTTCAGACATGACCGGAGACGACGTCAGGCTAGCTCTAGCTCCGTATCCGGCTCTAGCTCCGTTCGCGGTTCCGGCGGAAAACCGGGAGGTCCGATGGAGCCACAACCAGGGGTACTGCCTGTTGTCTGTTCCGAACCGCGATTGCTTCGTCGACGGGTCGCATGGATCGCTGACGTTGAAGGGGGCCACGCGCTACAGGGGGAGCAGCGTGCTTCTTCCGAGTCTCGAGGGCGAGAGCAGTCCACTACGACCACTAATGACTTGGTGGCTCGTCCTCCACGCACTATCAATCCTGGCTCGATACACCCCAAGCAGATGGATGCGAACTCTGTCGATAGAACAGAGCTCCATCGCTTCGAAAGTCGAATTTCTCTTGGATACGGCCATCGACGCCGTACCGGAACTCCTAGTTGATGAACTGAAGCTACTTCAGGACTAGCGCGGTCAACGAGTCTCCTCACCTGGTGTAGCGACAGCCCACCGTCCGCATGGTTGTAGGCGTCTAGGTCTGCGGCTACTGTCGTCGCAACGAGGGGAAATCGATTATGGCGCAGCGGGTGTTTGTGAGCTTCGACTACGACAATGACAACGACTTAAAGAACCTCCTGATAGGCCAGGCCCGTAATCCGGACAGCCCGTTTGAGGTGGAGGATTGGTCGATTAAGGTCGCCAGCTCAGGTTGGCGCGCCGACGCACGTAACCGGATCTCACGAAGTGATCAGGTGGTTGTTCTCTGCGGTCAGCACACCAACACTGCTTCAGGCGTTAATGTCGAGCTAGACCTAGCCCGGGAGCTCGCCGTCCCTTACTTCTTGCTGACTGGGCGAGCCGGCGCGACCAAGCCCACCTCAGCACTTACGAGCGACAGTCTTTACAACTGGACTTGGCCCAATCTGAAGCTTTTGATCGCAGGGAACAGGTGACGGAACCATCGACGGCTGAAGAGGCCAGCCGTCTCTACGCCATGAGCGTTGAGATGGCCGATCGAGTGTCCGCACGCCGAGGCTTGGCGAACCAGTTCTACCTCAGCATCGAGACGCTGCTTCTGGGGGTCCCCGCTTTCCTCGGGCTAAATAGCTCAGCCCCCGGACTCGACCCCCTCCGCGCAACCCTTCTGGCTGCGATCGGAGTGGTGGTCAGCGCTGCGTGGTGGTTGCAGCTTCGCAGCTACAGGCAGTTGAACACGGCGAAGTTCGAGGTCATCTTGAAGATGGAGGTCGACCAC
Source organism: Frigoribacterium sp. 2-23 (assembly GCF_049601585.1). Lineage (GTDB taxonomy): Bacteria > Actinomycetota > Actinomycetes > Actinomycetales > Microbacteriaceae > Frigoribacterium. The sequence continues at coordinate 1,123,932 of NZ_CP187126.1, forward strand.
TTCCACATTCACCCGTTTACCGACGAATGGAACTCGCTCAAGAAAGATCGGGTCGCAGGTTGGAGGGGGCGCTACGCCGAGCTGGGAACTATTGAGCGTGTCGTGCCAATTGTGTTCCTGCTCGCAAATATCTTCGTGGGACTATGGGCTTGGCTATGACGTACATCGACCGACTCGCTGAGACTGTCCGCCTTGAGCTGCCCAAAGATGCGCGGCCTGAGGAACATGCGGTCGAGCTATACCGGCTGTATGCGCTGCTCGTGCTTGTTCGAGGCCACCGCACCACGCTCGAAGATGTTCACGACGCTTGGTCGACCTGGATGAGCGCTTATGAGCCGACCCATTCTTCGCTGCGCCCGTTCAACGAACTGGACCCCGACGTTCAAGAAGAAGACCGTCCGTACCTCAAGGCCATTCTTGCCCTAGCTCAAAAGAACGAGCCTAAAAAAAGCTGACGTGGACCGCACGTTGCGCGGCACAAGTGGCTAACTGCCCGTTCCGATAGGGGATCGTCTATCGGACGCCTCTGCGCATGATCAGCGACCCATCCGGAAATCCGGGCCCATCTCCGTCAAAAGTCGCCGCTTTTCACGCGGTTAGAAATGACCGGGTTCCGTTGTTTAGTAGTCGGTCGTCCCCCTGTAGGGGGAGGTCGGAGATGGGGTAGTGCAATGAGTCGAGAGATCGCCGACCGGGGACGGTTCCGTCGTGGGCATGCTTCGTGTGGTCGCGTCTTGGGCGTCCCGGATTGGGGCTGCTGCTTAGGCCTGGTAGGTCTGTAGATTCAACGCACGCGTAGGTGCGGCTCGGGCGCGGGCAGGGGAGTCGGCTGATGTGGGAAAGGCTTTTGCGGCCCGTGATGCGGGTTTGGTACCGGAAGTTGTTGTTCGAGCTTGGCGGTTTGCCCTCTCCGATGGATGAGCCGACCGTGACGACCCCAGGGGAAAACCCTGACCGGGTACTCCTTCTAGGCAGTGGGCCCGCCTACGGATGGGGAGTGAGCACATACGCGTTGTCGCTGACCGGCCATCTCGCGAGGGAGATCGACCTGGGAACCGGACGGCCGGCGACGGTTCATTTCATCGGCCACGAGATGATGAACGCCGCATCCGCCACGGCATGGCTCGGAGAACACGACCTCGCTACCTACGACGCCGTCGTGGTCATGATCGGGCTGAACGATGCCGCCCGCCTCACACCCGAGACGGCCTGGCAAAAAAGCATGACCGCCCTCCTGGACACCCTGAGCCAGCGGTCTAAACAGTCCACGAGAATTCTTATTGCAGGCATTCAGCCGGTTCGCTCGATCACCGCGTTCGACTCCTTTCTCGGCGGAATCGCTCAGAAGCACGCCGGCCGGCTGAACACCATCACCGAAGGGGTGGTTGCGGGACGTGACGGGATCACGTTCCATCCGTTGGAGGCGGTCGTTTTCTCTGAAGACCGGCCATTCGGCTCGGCAGACACGTACCGGCAACGCGCAATCAGTCTCGCTGAGCACCTCATCCCGGTCTTGGACGAAGTCCGTCAGAACGAGCCAGAGGCTCCAAATCTGGCGCCGGCGACACCGGATTCATGGGCATGGTCGGGGGCGGAGACGTTCGTGAAGAACGCTGCCACCGGTGGTTCCTCAACGCTGAGAGCCCTCACCGATGAAGCACGGGAAGCGTTCGGGGTGGATCTGGCTGTGGTCACGCTGCTCGATGGATCAACGCTCTGGTACGGCGTCCACACGAACCTGCTGCCACGACGGATACCTCGAGAGCTGACGTACTGCGACGTCGCCGCCGCCACCGATGCGCCCCTAATCGTGTCGGATTCGCGATCCGATCCTCGGTTCCAGGAGAACCCCTTCATCGACATTTCGGGCAGCCGCTTCTACGCAGGCCACCCCCTCTATGCCAGCTCAGGCGATGTGATCGGAACTTTCTGCCTACACAACATCGCCCCGAAAGCGGCGAGCAGTATCCCGCTCGACACCCTCGCCACATTCGCTAAACGAGCCGAGACCGAACTGCGCAGCTACGAAACAACTACCCGAGAGCGCACAAGCCCCACCACTGTCGAGACACCGGCAGCGATGGAAGACGAGTCCAGGACTGACTATTAGTGCTGACCGTTATGGGCTGATGAGCGGGGTAGGTGGGGCCGGCATCGCATTCCCGAAATGCGGTGGCCCCACCTCGAGGCACGGGACCCGAATCCTGTACCCCGTTCGCAGGCGATCGTTCCTTGCCTGCAATCGCAGGAGAAGGTACTCCAGCACGACATGAACGGCATGACGAATGCTCGACGTCGAGATAAACGAGTGGCACCCCTCCGGTTCGGGCCGAAGGGGTGCCGTTGTCTCCGAGCAGCGTGTGTCGGGAAAACCGTATGAGCTGCTTGTCGGATCACGAGGCGTAGGGGCCTCGCGGAGACACCGGTAGACGCTACTCGTGTGCCGGGCCGAACTTCCGGAATCAACGCCTACGAGCGGGCTCGAGAAGCAATTTGTAGCAACCTTCCGTGTTCAATGCCACTTCTCCGGTGCACTCGTCCTCCCTAGTAGTCCTCATGTTCGTGATTGCTCGCACCGGTTGCGAACGCCCGGCAGCGGTATCGGACGACGTCGTTAATGAGGACTGGTCTTACGGTCGCAGGTCCGCTTAGATTGACGCGTTTCAGGTGCTCCCCGAAATGGGGCTCTCGCTCCAGGAATCTCCTGATCCAGTTTCTGTCGAGCGATGGCTGTGCGGGGGCTTCGCTTTACCGACCGAAGACCCCCGCACTCCAACCAGGGGGCGCCGGCGCGCACCTGATCTCGTGACGGTGTGTCAGTCGGGGTTAGGCATGCTCGATCGTGAGTTTGCTGATGGCGTCCTCGAGATCGTGGACGAAGCAGTCCCGGCCGAGAAGGTGGGTCAGTTCTTCTCGAGAGATGCGGTTGCTTGCGGTTGGACCGCGGCGGTCACGGTTGATTTGTCCCGCCAATTTGAGCAACAAGTATTCAGCTGATGTCCGTCGTTGCTCGTCGGTGAGGCGTTTTCTTTTCCATCGCTTGACGAGGGTGCGGCGGGTGACGGCGTCCAACCGCTCGTTGACGGCGACGATGAAATGACTATGTTCGGGCGCCAAGGCCATGAGGACTCACTTCTCGGACAAGTGGAAATATCAACCCCGCACCGCCGACGAGTGGACGCGCCGAGTGGGCATACCGCTGGTTGAGGCGAACGGGGATGAATTGAGCACGTCGGGTGTGCTCCATTCACTCTTTCAAAAAAGTCACTGCTCGTGCTTACATATTCCCGCGGATCGCGAGCTCCCGCCAGGCCCTCATATGGTTACCCGCGGCGGAGCTCATCGATGATGGCGTGCTGCCAGAACTGGTAGTGCTTCCGTGTCCCGGCTGTGGTCTTGATGCTGAACGCTCCGTTTTTAAGCGTCAAGAACCCGTGGCTGACCTGCTGTTCCGCGAAGACCTCTGTGACAGCCCACGTATTCGTTGCCGTGCACGTGATCGTCACCGGGTAAGGCGTTCGTGGAAGAGTCAGGGTCACGGGTGGCGCATCCGGGGTTGCAGGCAGACGGGCACTCGTCGGAGGCGTGGGTGGGGCAAGTTCGGGTGCAGACATGGCCGAATCCATTCTGTCGTCGTGTGAAGCAAGTTCGACGCCGCGCAATAAACGGATGGTTCGCCGCAAAGGGGAGACCGTGGTGCTGCGTCTCGTGCGTCGAGCGGATCGTAGACGGGACGACCACTCCGAATGGTCACCCCGCCTACGGACGTCAACCCACAGTCCCGAACTGCGCAGGTCGACGCTTGCTACCCGAAACGATCTTGCTGCCCTCGGCAAGCCGGTTCCCAGCGTCAGGCCGGGCGCTTCGATCGTCGGAGGGCAGCCATTCGCCGCTTGTGCAGGATGACACGGGTCCAGAGGCCGCCGGACGTGAGGAAGAAGATTGCCGCGAAGACTCCTTCGAGTAGTTCGCCCCTGAACGCCGAAACGATGACCGCGATGAGTGTTGCCGCGGACCAGGCGCCGAGCCCGGTGTAGACGGTCCGCCAGCGGCCTCGTTTGGCGCCGACGTTGAAGAGGATGAATCCCCAGGCGGCGGCTCCGAACAGGGCGAAAGTGACCAGCGAACCAACCACAGCAGCTACCTCCACGCTTTCGAGAAGCGGCGTCGAGGGGTCGGCCGCTCCGGTCATCATGGCGGATCTGGTGCAACCTGCGTGCATTTCGCATCGCGCTCATCACCTGATCGACGACCAGAAGCGGATCACGATGCGGTGCACGGCGTCCACCCGACCGCGCGAACCTTGCGACGGTCTCGGGTGCGTGCTCAGGCCGTCGTGTGGGCTCTCACGGGAACGATGACTCGTCGAGCGATGCGCCAGCCGGCTGCTTCGCGGCGCAGGACGTCGTGGTTCACGACCGCACTGGATGTCTGATCGGCCATGAGCATGAGGCCCTTCGAGTCGACGGCCGCCTCGTCGCCGCTCTCGTCGACGATGACGACATTGGACACGAAGTGGGCAATGGGCCGTGGGCGGCCATCTGCCCTGCGGCCTCACGCGCGCCCTCGATGCCGGAGATCACCGTCATGCCGAGGGCGCTCATGTCGTAGACGACGTCGGTCGTGAAGACGGTGTCGATCTCGTCCAATCTGCCGTCGTCGAAGACGTGCCCGACCAAGCTCAGCGTTTCGGCGATGTCCAGGCGGTCTGCGGTGTCCATGGTGAGTCCTCTTGCGTGCGTCGGCCCGAGCGGGCCATCGATTAAATGGTACTGCGTACCAATGCGAACGCAAGACCGTTTTGATTGGAGTGCTAAAACGTACGCGGTGCTATAGATTGCCGACGTGCCGTCGTCTCCTTCTCTCGTCGAACGTAAGCAGAAAGCCGCCCGCGAACGCATCGTGCAGGCGGCGGGCGAGTTGTTCGCGGAGCACGGCTTCGACGCCGTCTCGGTGTCCGATATCGCCGAGCGCGCCGAAGTCGGCCGGACGACGTTCTTCCGGCACTTCGGCGATAAACAAGAGGTGGTCTTCGCGCGCGAAGAGGCGCTGCTGGCCTCGTTGACGGTGGAGAACATCGGCGTACCGGCCACCGATCGCCGGTCTGCCAGCGACGCGGTCAGCGCTCTGCAGCCGCTCGTTCTCCGGATGTGCGCGCACATCTCCGAAGACCCGGAGGAGTATCGCCGGCACGAAGAGCTCGTCGAGCGCCACGCCGCTCTGCAGGGACGCAGCGCGGTGAAAGCGTCGCTCATCGCCGGACGGCTCGGTGCGCTCCTGGTCGAACGCGGGTGGGATGACGGTGTCGCGCAGTTCGCGGGCCACCTGGCCCTGGCCTGTTATGCGACGGCTCAGGTCACCGCCCCGCGATCCGAAGCTCTGGTGGAGGCGACGCGCACTGCGTTCGAGCAGGCCCTGAGCCTCGGCCGAGACGGCCGCTGACGGCGCGCTGCCCCGGCGCCTAGCCGCAGCTCGGACCTCTTTACGGTCACCGTTATCTGCCCGCCGCACCCTTCGGCCCGGGATCACCCGTGTTCTCGGTGCACCAGACGGACGTCATCGTCTACGGCGACAACCTCGAGGACTACCTGGCCAGGGAATTCGGCTCGACCCGCGCCTCCTCGGTTCTTGGCCCTTCTGGCACCGGATTGGAGCCGTGGTCTTTCTTTGCTGTGGGGGAGAGCGTCCCCTGAGCGGGAGCCTCTGCCTGGGCGCCGGAAGGGACGTCATGCACGGATACCCTTTTCACCGTGTCTCTTGGCGTCGAGGTGAGCCCCTACCGACTTTTCGACACGAGCGTCTCGCGGGTCGAGCAGATCTCGTCGATGTTTCGGCGCGTGACCCTGCATGCTGAGTCGTTGCGGCTGTTCGCGCCGTGGGGCTTGGACCAGCGGATCAAGATCGTGCTCCCTCGCCCGAATCCAGCCGCCGAAGGAGGCTCCTGGGGCGGGCCTCTGGCCGGCGACGTCGACGGACTGCCCGTCTCCGAGTGGCGATCGCTCGTCTTGGGGCTTCCCATCGAGACGCGACACCCCCTGCGGACCTACACGCCTCGGAGCATTCGCCCCGATGACCACGAGATCGACATCGACTTCTTCGTCCACGAGCCGGCCGGTCCGGCGAGTCGCTGGGCTGTCGGAGCCCGTCCCGGGGATCGGCTCCTGATCTCGGGGCCCGACGTCCGTGCGGATGATCGTCAACACGGTATCCAATGGCGGCCACGGGTGCCGCCTCGCCGCGTGTTGTTGGCCGGGGACGAGGCAGCCCAGCCCGCGATGAGCGCCATCCTCGCGTCGCTTCCGTCGGACGCGATCGGGGCGGTCTTCTTCGAAACCGACTCGATGACCTCGTGCCCGCCCTTCGACGCGGCCCCGCCGAGCATCCAGGTGTCAGTCGTTCTTCGCCGAGACCGGAGGCCCGGGGACGCTCTGCACAGAGCCATCGATGAGTGGTTGGCCGGGGGAGCAGGCGCCGCCTCGGCGTCAGAAGCGGACTTCGCGGCCTGGGTCGCGACCGAGAGCACGGCCGTGGCCCGGATCAAGACGGAGCTGCTCCATGCCGGTATCGACCCCGAGGCGTTGAGTGCGCAGGGCTATTGGCGGGAAGGCCCGCGTCGTCATTAATTAGGTTAGGCTTACCTATCATCGTTAGGTTCCCCCAAGCTCGACCAAAGGCTGTTCCGTGCATTCTCCCTCTCGTCCTTCAGATCTCACCTCGTCAGCGGCACTGATCCGTCGTCGGTCCCGGGGCCTCCTCGCGGCCGTCCTGGTGGCGGTCGCGGGGGTGGTGCTCTCCGCCTGTTCAACCGGGCCGGTAGGGGCGAGCGGGAGCACCGAGGCGGCGGCAGGTTCTCGCACGGTCACGGACGCGAAGGGTCAGATCGAAGTCCCCGCACAGCCGTCGCGTGTCGTCGTGCTCGAGCCGGTGGCCCTCGACACGACCGTCGCCTTGGGCCTGATGCCGGTCGGCGCTGCCGTGCTCAACGCCGCCGCGGGCATTCCGTCCTATCTGGGAGCCGAGGCCGCCGCGATCGAGACGGTGGGGACGGTCACCGAGCCCGACGTCGAGAAGATCGCATCGCTGGCGCCCGATCTGATCATCGGGACCGAGTCACGGCACGCCGCTCTCTACGATCAACTCACCTCGGTCGCACCGACCGTCTTTCTCGCCTCGCAGGCCGATCCCTGGAAGGACAACGTCGCCCTCGTCGGTGACGCGGTGGGCCGAGCCGGCGAGGCCAAGGCGTTGCTGTCGGACTACGACGAGCGCTGCCACACGATCGCATCGGAGTTCGACGTGGCGGGTACGACGGCGCAGCTCATCCGGCCTCGAGACGGATTGCTGACGCTCTACGGCCCCGAGTCGTTCGCCGGCAGCACGCTGGAGTGCGTGGGCTTCACGACGCCCGAACGCGACTGGGAGAAATCGATCTCCGTCGACCTGTCGCCCGAGAAGGTCCTCGAGGCGACGGCCGACCAGGTGTTCGTCACGACGACCGACGTGGACGACCAGTCGACGATCCCGGCCGCGGTCGCCGCGAACCCGGCAGCGTTCCCGCACCTCCACCTGGTCGACCAGGCATCGTGGATCACCGGGGTGGGCCCCCTGGGCGGCTCGGTCGTTCTCGACGACATCGAGAAAATCCTGCGTCAGAGCCGGTGAGGTCCACGACGGACGAGGCAGCCGTCGCGTCTGCATCGGCGTCTCGCAGGCCGCCTGGCCGCCGAGCCTCGTCTCGCGCGCGCATCGGTGCGTGGTTCGTCGTCGCCGCCGCGGCGCTCGTCCTCTCGATCGTGGCGTCCCTGATGGTCGGGGCGAACGGGCTCAGTGGGCGAGCGGTCATCGAGACCCTGTGGGGGGCAGGGACGGGAGAGACCCAGTTCGTGGTGTGGCAGCAACGTCTGCCCCGGACCGTCCTCGGCATCGCCGTCGGGATCGGCCTCGGGGGAGCGGGAGCCCTCATGCAGGCCCTCACCCGTAACCCCCTGGCGGACCCTGGAATCCTCGGTGTCAATGCGGGGGCGGCTGCCGCCGTCGCCCTCGGAGTCGTCTTCTTCGGAGTGAGTCAGGTCGGCCAATACGTCTGGTTCGCCTATGCCGGTGCCCTCGTGCTGACCATCGTCGTCTACCTGCTCGGCTCATCGGGCCGTGGTCGTGCGTCTCCCGTCAAACTCACCCTGGCGGGGCTCGCCGCGGGCGCGGTCCTGTCCGGCATCACGACGGGCCTCACGCTCACGAACCCGGATGCCTTCGACAGGCTCCTGGGGTGGTCCGCGGGCAGCCTCCTGGGACGAAGCCTCGACGTGCTCGTCCCGTCGGGGATGTTCCTCGTGGTGGGAGTGCTTCTCGCCGTGATCGTGTCACCGGCGCTCAACGCAGTCGCTCTCGGGGACGACACGGCCCAGGGGCAGGGCGTCAACCTGACGCGGACACGGCTGATGACCCTCACGGCGATCACGCTGTTGGCCGGGACGGCGACGGCCATCGCCGGTCCCATTTCGTTCGTCGGCCTGATGGTCCCCCACGTGGTGCGCTGGGGGGTCGGGGTCGATCACCGACGGATCGTCGCGTGGTCGATGGTCGTCGCACCCGTTCTCGTCCTGCTGTCCGACATCACGGGGCGTGTGCTCGTGCTCCCGGCCGAGATGCCCGTGGGTATCGTCACCGCGTTCGTCGGCGCGCCCGTCCTCATCGTGCTCGTCAAGCGCCGACGCGGGGTGACCGGACTATGACCCCCGTCCTCACCCCACCGTCGACCGCGGTCCGGCGTCGTCACCTCAGCCCCGGACGCCGACGCGGCCGACGCCGTGCCGTGGCCGTCGGCGCCGTGCTTGCTCTCGCGATCGTCGCCGTGAGCGCCGTCGGAGCCACGATGGGCGACTACCGCGTCTCCCTGCCCGATCTCGTCGGCGTCGCCACCGGGAGCACCACCGGCTTGCCGCGTACGGTCGTGCTCGAGTGGCGACTGCCCCGCCTCGCCGCCGCCGCCATCGTCGGCATCGCTCTCGGCATCGCCGGAGCGCTCTTCCAGACCGTGACCCGAAATCCCCTGGCGAGTCCAGACCTCATGGGTCTGTCCAACGGCGCCTTCGTCGGAATGCTCGGTGCGCTCGTCCTGATCGGACCGTCCTGGGAGTCGCGCACGATCGGCGCGCTCGCCGGAGGGCTCGCGACAGCGCTGGTCATCGGGGTGTTGGCCCGCGGCACGACAGCCGGTGGGTTCCGCTTCATCGTCGTCGGGATAGCCATCTCGTCGATGGCCGCGTCCCTCGGGACGTGGCTGCTCCTCCACGTCGAACTCGACACCGCGCTGTTCGCCTCGGCCTGGGGTGCGGGGACGCTGTCCGGCGTGGACGCGACCAGGGTCGGGGTCGCAGCCGTTCTGATCGCGGCCATCCTCACGGTCGTTCCGCGCCTCGGCGCAGGCCTGCGTCAGCTCGGACTGGGGGACGACCTCGCGACCGTCACCGGGGTCCGGGTGGGGCTCCTTCGGGGCGTGGCTCTGACGATCGGCGTCGCCCTCGTGTGCGTCGCCACGACGGTCGCCGGTCCCGTGGCGTTCATCGCACTCGCCGCCCCGCAGATCGCACGACGGCTCACGCGCGCTCCGTCCATCTCCCTTCCCGTGGCGGCCCTCACCGGGGCGCTCCTCCTCTCGTCGTCCGACCTCGTCGCCCAGCACGCTCTGCCCGTGACGGTGCCGGTCGGCGTCGTGACCGTCGTCATCGGAGGGGCCTATCTCGTCTGGCTGCTCGCGGCCGAGTTCAGGACGCGGCGCTGACCCCGGACAGGTGATCGGCTCGGAGCAGGTTCGCGACGTGCGCTAGCCCGCGAGGACGATCTGCACCACAGCGATGGCGACGAGGCACACGATCGGCACGCCGGCGAGCCAGAGGCCGGTCCGGACCTGGGTGCGTCGGATGGTCCGGCGGCCGCCGTAGCCCTCGGCCAGCTGCGTCGCGGCGACGAGCTCGGGCGCGGCGGCCGGCGGGGGAGCCGCCGCCTCCGGTCGGTCGTCGACGAAGGACGGGATCTCGACGACGTACTGCGACGGATCGACCTCGGACGGCAGACGGCGGTACCGGGCGGACGTGGGGTCGGTCATCGAGCCTCCTCTGCTCCTCTGGCGACGGCGCGAGCCGTGCCTCTGGAGTGACAACCTACGACCTGCCACCCTCGCCCGCGAGGGGGGAACGCCACCAGTGGCACGACCCGGCGAGTAGACCGGACAGATGAGCCCCACACCCGCGTCACCGTCCGAGCCCCGCCTGTTCTACGACGCGAAGGCGGAGCTGGCCGAGAGTCCCGTCTGGGACGTCGACGCCCAAGAACTGCTCTGGACCGACATCACCGCGGGAGCGTTGCACCGGACGTCGGCCGACGGGCTGACCGATCGCATGGTCGTCATCGATCCGCCTCTGCCGAGCTTCCAGCGCCGCCGGGGAGGCGGGCTCGTCGCCGCGCTCGACGACCGCATCCTCGTGATGGACGACGACGGGTCACGCCAGACGACGATCGCCACGGTCGAGCACGCCGACGAGAGGCTGCGTCTCAACGAGGGCAAGTGCGACCCGTTCGGCGCCTTCGTCGTCGGAGCGGTCGACCCCGAGGGCGAACCCCTGGCACGCCTCTACCGCGTGGCACCCGACGGCACGGTGACGCTGCTGCGCGACGACTTCGCGACCACGAACGGCTTCGAGTGGAACGACGACGGCTCCGAGATCTACCTGACGGACACGGGCACCGAGACGATCTACCGCGCGTCGTGGAACGCGGACGGCGAGTTGGGCGAGCTCGTCCCGTTCTCGTCGGGCGGTGCCCACGACGGTCTCGCCCGTGACGAGCGCGGCGAGTTCTGGGGCGCGATCTACGGCGAGGGCGTCGTCGTGCACCTCGACCGCACCGGCGACGAGATCGAGCGCGTGGGGTTCCCGGTGCCGAACCTGACCGGTATCGGCTTCGGCGGGGCCGATCTGCGCACCCTGTTCGTGCTGTCGGCCCGGGAGAACCTCTCGCCCGACGAGCTCGCTCGCTACCCCGAGAGCGGCGGCCTGTTCGCCCTCGAGCTCGACCGGGCCGGCCGCGCGCCGTTCTTGTTCGGTTGAGCGACGCGGAAACGACAAACCGACGTGACTTCTCACGTCGGTTCGCCGTTTTTGGGCGGGTGGGCGGCTAGATCCGCCCGACGAGCTCGTCCCGGGGCACGACACCGGCGGCCAGCGTCGTGCGGGCCGCATCACGCGCCTCCTCGACGTTCCAGAGCAGGACACCCGCGACCGAGCCGTCCTCGCCGAGGTAGTACACGACCGCCTTGTCGTCGTCCTTGTCGTCGACGACCTTCTCGAGAGAGGCGTCGAGCGTGCCGACCGCCTCGTACGAGATGTCGAACACCTTCGAGTAGTAGTACGGCGTGTGGTCGTAGACCTCGTCCGCGCCGGTCATGTTGCGACCGACGACCGGTCCCTGCGACTTCGCGTTGTCGACGTGCTCGACGCGACGGCGTCCCAGGATCGCGTCCGGGTACGACGCCACGTCCCCCGCCGCGAAGACCGAGGGGTCGGAGGTGCGGAGTCGGTCGTCGACGACGATCCCGTCATCGACGGTGAGACCGGCGTCGGCGGCGAGCGAATCGTCCACCGCGATGCCGAGCCCGACGACGACCGCATCGGCGTCGAGTGTCGAGCCGTCGTCGAGGCGGAGGTGCACGCCCGCGTCGTCGGCCGCGCCGCTCTCGACGCGACGGCCGCGGGCCAACTCGACCCGTGCCTCCTCGAAGGCCTTCTCGAAGCGGTCGGCGATGACGGAGGGGAAGACGGAGGCGCCGAGCACGTCGTCGGGGAAGACGAGCGTCACCCGCGTGTCGTTCTGCACGAGGGCCGCGGCGATCTCGGTGCCGATGTAGCTGCCGCCGATCACGGCGACGTGACGACCGCCTCCGGACAGCGCGCGGAGACGGCGATAGTCGTCGGCCGTCCGGAAGTACACGACCCGATCGTCGTCGGGCAGGTCGAGCGTGGACGGCTGCCCACCCGTGGCGATCAGGAGCGTGCCGTAGCCGACCGTGTCCCCGCCCTCGATCGTCACCGTCTTCGCGGCGCGGTCGATCGACGAGACCCGGGTGTCCAGACGCAGCTCGGCGCCCGACTCCGATTCGGTCGACAGGTCGTTGTCGGCCGGGGTGTAGTCGGGGTCGGTCCAGAGCTTCTTGGACAGCGCGGGGCGCGTGTAGGGAGCGTCGACGTCGGCGCTCACGATCAGGATCGTCGCGTCGGGCGTCGACTCGTGGATGGCCTTTGCGGCGGCGTCGGCGGTCATGCCGCCGCCGACGATGACGTGGTCGTACGTGGTGGTCATGGTGCGTCCTCTCGACGAGAGAGGGCACCGTCCCGGAGGCGCGGGTCGCGCTTCCGGATGACGGTGCCCTCCTGGAATGGTCGGCTCGGTGGTCGGGGTCAGTTGGCGACGGCGCCGACGCGGTCGAGGCCCTCGGCGGCGGCCTTCTCGTCACGGTCGCGCGTGCCCTTCGACCGGGCGTCCTTCTCGGGGTGACGGTTCTCGGCACCCGTCATCCAGGCCAGCTGCTCGAGGCGCTCGAGGATGCTGTGCAGGATGTCGGCCGTCGTCGGGTCCTCGTCGTCGACATCGTCGTGCACGGTTCGCATCGTGTCGGTCGCCGCGTACATGCGGTCGACGATGAGGTCGACCACGTCGGTCGTCTCGACGGGGCCCTCGGGGAACTCGGGCAGGCTCGTCGACTTGGTGACCGTCGAGGTGCGGCCGTCGGGGATGAGGTAGACGGCGCGCATGCGCTCCGCCACCTCGTCGGAGAATCCGCGGGCCGCGTCGACGATCTCGTCGAGCTGGAGGTGCAGGTCGCGGAAGTTGCTGCCGAGCAGGTTCCAGTGCGCCTGCTTGCCCTGGACGTGCAGTTCGATGAGGTCGACGAGCACCTTCTGCATGCTGTCGCGCAGTTTGTCGGATCCCTGGAACATGGTGTCTCCCGTTCGTCGTGTTTCGGTCGTGCTGAGTTCGTGGCACCGGTGGGTGCGTCGTGCACGGTAGACCGTCATGGCTCAGCGTCGACTCAGCCTTCGGGGGACATGCGGATCGGCAGACGCGCTAGGACCATACCGGGTGGTACGTTTTCTGTGTCGGCAGAGAGGCCGACATGCCTGACCACCCGACCTCCTCGGGTGGCGTCTGCTCTGAGGGGGGTCCGACATGGCTCGAGGTACACCCGATCACACCCGACCGTCGGCCATCGGGCAGCCCGACGTCGAACCGCGGGAGATCGCGCAACTCCGCCGGGAGCTCGAAGCCGCCGCGGGAGCATTCGGCGACAGCGACTCCATGACGACCGCTCACCGGGCACGGGTCGTGCACAACATCGAGAGCGTCGTGGCCGACGCGGCGAGCGCGGCGGCCCGGGCGGGTCACGGCCGGCAGGCGGTGCGTCTGCTCGCCGAGGCAGTCGGCCCCGGGTCGCCGTGGCCGGGCTCGCCCTGGCCCGGATCGCCCTGGCCCGGATCAGACGCCGCCTGGTGGCAGGTGCTGGCGCTCTCGACCGAGGCCGTGCGCACCTGGTTCCTGCCCGAGCTCGACGACGACCACGTCTTGACGACCGCTCTGGCCTGAGCGCGCCGATGCTCGGCGGCCTACGATCCAGGCCATGACTTCCGGGCTCGCCGCGTGACACCTCCGTCCCCGACCGACGGCTCGACGAGGCCTGACCCTCGACGCCGCCGCCCCCCGCTGCCCCGTCTCGTCGGCATCCTCGTCCGCGACTACGCGTATGTCTGGCGCACGAATCTGCTGACCGGGTCTCGGCGCGCGTTGCCGCGGCGCTACCGGCAGGGCGACCGGGCACCGGTGCTCGTGCTGCCCGGCGTCTACGAGACCTGGCAGTTCCTGAAGCCGATCGCCGACCGGCTGAACGAGGCCGGGCATCCCGTCGTCGTCGTCCCGGGGCTCGGGCGGAACCGTCGCCCGATCGCCGCGACCGCCCAGCTCGCCCAGGCGATCCTCGACCGGAACCGCCTCACCGACGTGATCGTGCTCGCGCACAGCAAGGGCGGTCTCATCGGCAAGACGATGATGACGTCGACCGACGTCGATCACCGGATCGAGCGGATGGTGGCGATCAACAGCCCGTTCTCGGGCTCACGGTGGGCTCTGCTCATGCCGACCAGGACCCTCCGGGTGTTCTCGCCGCGCGACGCCGCCCTGACGGCGCTCGCCGCGAACCTCGAGATCAACTCGTCGATCACGTCGCTGTTCTCGGGCTACGACCTGCACGTCACCGAGGGCAGCGTGTTGCCGGGCGCGACGAACGTCGAGCTGCCGGTCGACGGGCACTTCCGGCCGCTGGGGGATGCGACCTGCATCGAGATCGCGATCGCCGCCGTCGAGGGCGGGCCCGGGGCGGCGGAGGCGCGGCGGGCGTCGCTCGCGGGCTGAACCGGCCGCGTCGGGTCGCGTCGCGCCGCGTCGTGTCGCGTCGCGCCGCGTCGTGTCGCGTTCGTGGCGTCGTGTGCGGTACGGACGGCACACGATGCCGCGAACGCGACACGACGGCGGGACTGCACGACGGCGGGACGGCGCGACTGCACGACGGCGGGACGCCGTGACGGCACGCCTCAGGCGGAGTAGCCGAGCGCCCGCAGAGTCTCGAACGGCCGCTCGATGTGCGCGAAGTGCCCGCAGTCGGCCAGCAGCGTCACCCGGGTGTGCGGGATGACCCGGCTCAACCGGTCGAGGTCGTCGGGTCGGGCGAACACGTCGTCCGCCCCCGACACGGCGTTCACGTCGCACGAGATGGCGCGCCACCGCGACGTGGCGTAAGTGGCTCCCGCGAGCGCCGCCGCCGAGAACTCGCGCGGACGGAGCTCGTCGGCGAACACGGCCAGGACGGACGGATCGATCCGCCCGACGTGGCGGAAGATCGGCGCCGCGAGGACGCGCACGGCACCGAGACGCGTCGCCGCGCGCGCGATCGAGACGGCGGTCGTCGGCAGCGCGGCGAACCCGGCGCGCAGCAGCGTGAACGCCGGGAGGCGCACCAGACCCCGCCAGGGATGCGTCACCGCGTCGATGGCCGAGAACGTCGTGCCCGAGACGAGTGACACGCTCGTGACGAGTTCGGGCCGGGTCGCGGCCAGGTGCAGTGCGACGAAGCCGCCGAGCGAGTGGCCGACCAGGTCGAACTCGAGTGCGCCGAGCTGCTCCGCGACCTCGACGACCACCTCGGCCGCCCGGTCGACGTCGAGGGGCGTCGGCGGGGTGGGGGAGTCGCCCCAGCCCGGTAGGTCGATCAGCACCGGCCGCGCGAGGTCGGTGCCGGCCTCGTCGGCGGAACGGAGGAGGGGCGTCCACGTCGTCCAGGACCCGGCGGCCCCGTGCAGGAGGATGGTCGCACGGCGCGCCCCGCCGAGAGGCGCGTGCCGCACGACCACCCGGCCCTCGCTGGTCTCGATGGTGCGCGTGGTCAGGCCCAGCGCCTCCGGACGGGTCTCGAGCCCGTAGGGCGCGTATGTCTCGTCGGGGGAGTCGACCGCCTCGACGGAGGCGGCGGAGGGCGTCGTGCGGCGACGGACCGTCCTGCCGCCGTCGCCGGACGCGTGTGATCGACGCATGGGCGGATGCTACTCGCCGATGATCTCGGCGCGCACCCGACGGAGGTCCTCGAGCAGCGAGCCGACGAGCACCCAGTGCTCGGGGTCGGGTCGCAGCACGATGACGGGTGCCGTGAGGGCGGGACGCTCGTCGGGACCGTCGTCCGTGTCCGTGCCGGCGGTGGTCGAGCCGCGACGCCGCGACCACGGGCCGGTCGGCCGGAGGTCGTCGGGCCTGTCGTCCTCCGTGGCGCGGGCCAGGAGCCGGACGTCGTGGGCGGCCCGGCCGAGCTCGACCGAGATGTCGTGCACGACGGGGTCGTCGACGAGCTCCCGGTCGTAGTTGTCGTGCACGGACCGGACCATGCCGATGACCCGGTTCATGACGACGGTCATCGTGTCGTGCAACGCGCGGTCCGCCTCGAGGATGCGCCGGTTGCGACTGCCGCGCGGGTTGAGCATGAGGCTCTCCCCGCCGGCCGTGACCGCGGCGAGCGACTTCGCCTGCACGCCGCGGAGGGCGCGGGCACGATCGAGCAGCCCACCGAGACGGTCGGCGCCCACCGGCTCGGCCAGCACCGTCGAGGTCTCGTCCAGCACGGCCGCGACGTCGCGGGCCAGGCGTCCGACCGCGAGGTGGGCAGGCGCGAGCAGCACGGGCGGAACGATCAGGGCGTTGACGGCCAGGGCGATGGCGGCGCCGATCATCGTCTCGATGATGCGGTCGACGGCGTAGTGCGGCGTCTCGGCGCCGATGGACAGCACGAGCATGGCCGAGATCGGCACCTGGTTCGCCGAGCTCGGCGTGAGCCGCAGCGCCCAGGACACGACGAGGCTCACCACGACGATCGCCAGCACGATCCAGGTGGCGCCGCCGAACAGCAACCCCGCGCCATAGGCGAGCAGCACACCGGCGATGACCCCGACGCTGCGCTCGAGACCGCGGACGAACGACTGGTTCACGCTCGGCAGGACGACGAGCAGAGCCGCGATGGCCGCGAAGATCGGCAACGGCTGATGCAGCAGGGCGACCGAGGCGAACCAGGCGGCGATCACTGCCGCCGACGTCTTCACGACCTGGAGGAAGGGCGTCCTGGTCGACTGCTGCAGGCGCCCGAGCGTCGACTCCTGCAGACGTCCGAGCGGTTTCACGCCCTCAGCGTAGCGACCGCGACGGGACGGATTTCGGTCACGATCGGGTCACCACGGCCGCGTCGGTCGGTCGCCACGGCTGTGAGCGGGTATCACTTGTCACGTGTGGCCCAATTCGGCAGAGGTGCTCCCGACGGCGTTCGCCGGCTCGGGCGTGACGGTTGTCGCGTTCCGTCCACACTCCGTGGAACCGTCCGGCACCGGGTTCCTCTACGGCTACGAGGTCGACACCGTCGACGCGCTCGGCGTCGCGGCCACCGTGCTCACCTTCATCGACACGGGAGCGGTCGACGCCGCCGACGGCGCCAGCGTCGTGACGGTCGACCCGTCGACGGGCCAGCCGGTCTCGGTCTGGGCGTATCCGTCCGATCCGATGCTCCCCGCGCTCGCCGACGTGACCTACCCCGATCGCGTCGTGCCGGCGCTCGCCGCCCTCGGCATCACCGTGACCTCGCCCGATCTGAGCGTCGCCGCCTATCGGCCCGGCAAGCGCGCCGTCATCCGAGTGGACGCGGCCGAGACCACCCTGTTCGTCAAGGTCGTCCGGCCCGACCGGGTGGGGCCCATCTCGAGCCTGCACGAGGCGTTCCGATCGGCGCGTCTGCCCGTCCCGGCCGTCGTCGCGTCCCGGGCCGACGGACTGCTCGTCCTCGAGCGCGTCCCCGGCGTCCCGGCCGGCACCAAGGTGCGCGAGCTGGCGCACGACACGCGCTTCGTCACCGACGTCGTGCGGTTGGGAGAACTGATGTCGGCCGTCGGAGTCGCGCAGGAGGCACAGTCCGACGCCCTCGACCACGGCGCCTGGCACCGCAGCACGCTCCGCACGGCGCTGCCCGATCGCGCGGCCGACATCGACGCGCTCTACGCCGAGATCGATGCACGCCGTTCGGAGTGGCGTGGCGACCCCCGCCGGGTCATCCATGGCGACCTCCATCTCGAGCAGCTGTTCGTGCACCCTGCCGAGCCGTGGCGCGTGACCGGCCTGCTCGACATCGACACCGCAGGCTGGGGGCACCCGGCGCGGGACGCGGCGGCACTCGTCGCCCACCTGGTCGTGACCGCGCAGTGGCATCGGGGCAACGGCGACGCAGCCGAGGCACAGGCATGCGAGGTGATCGCCGACGAGATGTCGACCGCCTGGACCGCGCGAGCCGCACCCGAGCTGCGTGATCGGCTCGCGCCCGGCGTGGCTTCCCAACTGCTCGCCCATGCGGGCGGTCAGGCCTCGCTGGGCACCGAGACGGGTCGCCGCAAGGCCGTGCAGCTGATCGAGGCCGCGCGGGGAGTCCTGTGGCCGCGACCCCCGGCGAGCCCGCCCGCGGCCGAGCGCCGCGATCAGGCTGCGCCGCGCTCGGAGGTCTAGCGTCGCCCGCATGACGTCGCTCTGGCTCGATACCTCTCCCGTTGTCCCGACCGACGCCGTCGCGGCGCTCGGCGCCGAGACCCCCTTCGACGAGGTCGTCGTGGGAGCCGGGTTGACGGGTCTCGTCACCGCCCTGTTGTTCGCGCGCCGCGGGCGCCGCGTCGCGGTCCTGGAGGCGCGCTCGGTCGGTGCGGGCGCCACCGGCAACACGACGGCGAAGCTCAGCCTGCTGCAGGGAGCACACCTGCAGCGCATCCGCAGGAACACGTACCAGGCGGTCGTCGACGCCTACGTCGCCGGCAACCGTGCGGGCTTCGACTGGATGATCGACTACCTCGACGAGGCCGCCGTGCCGGTCGAGCGTCGCGACGCGTTCAGCTACTCGACGACGCGCAAGGGCCTCGCCCTCATCGACGACGAGTACCTGGTCGCGCGCCGCGCCGGTCTCCCGGTCGTCAAGGAGTTCTCTCTCGACCTCCCGTTCGGAACGACCAGCGCCCTCAAGCTGCCCGACCAGGCCCAGTTCGACCCGATGCAGGTGGTCGCCTCGCTCGTGGCAGACATCCGGGCGCTCGGCGGGGTCGTCGTCGAGGGCGTGCGGGTCACCGGTGTCTCGGCGTCGAACCCGGCCGTCGCGCACACCGCGTCCGGGGACGTCGTGGGTCGGCGCATCCACCTCACGACGGGTACGCCCATCCTCGATCGAGGTCTCTACTTCGCGAAGCTCACGCCGCAACGCTCGTACGCGATGGCATTCGAGGGAGCGGGTCAGCTGCCCGGTGGCATGTACCTCTCCGTCGACGGCCCGTCCCGATCGATCCGCAGCCGGGGCGACCTCCTCCTGACCGTCGGCAACGGTCACGGCGTCGGGCGGGCCGAGTCCGAGTCGGCCCTGGTCGACGACCTCACCGACTGGACCCTGTCGCACTGGCCCGGCGCCCGTCGCACCCACGTCTGGAGCGCGCAGGACTACGCGACGCCGCACCACGTGCCCTTCGTCGGCTGGCTGCCCCGCGGTCGAGGTCGCGTCTACCTGGCGACGGGCTACGAGAAGTGGGGCATGACCAACGCCGTCCAGGCCGCTCTGACCATCGTCTCGGACGTGATGGGCGACCCCGAGCCCTGGATGACCACGCTCCATCACCGCGCCACCACACCCATCGCCATGGCCTCGGGTGTCGGCTCGAACGCGGCGACCGCGGTCTGGGCCGCGAAGGGGTGGCTCCGCGCCCTGAGCCGCCGACACGCGGTCATCGCGCCCCCCGAAGGTGTCGGCGTCGTCGCCCTGAGCCGGGGCCTCGTCCCCGTGGCCCGCTCCACCGTCGAGGGTCGGGTCTGCTCCCTCTCGGCGGTCTGCCCGCACCTCGGCGGCATCGTGACGTGGAACGACGCCGAGCGCTCGTGGGACTGCCCGCTGCACGGGTCGCGTTTCGACGCCGACGGCCGCGTCCTCGAAGGGCCGTCGACCCGCGACATGACGCGCCGCGGCTGACCGGGGCGCGCCTCCGTCGGGTACCGACCCGCGCCTCCTCGGCCTCACCGCCCGACACGGGGAGGCGCGGGTGGCGTCGTGCCCGCGCAGGGGCGTAAACTGTGCCCAGGTCCACCTCCCGCGTCGTTCGTTCGCGCAGGTGGGCGTGCGTCAGCCGGCCACAACGCCCGCTGCCGCGCAACGGGGGTCGGGCCATCGCCGGACGACCCTTTGAATCGTGGACACCGCGGCAGACCTGAACCGCCGCGATGTCGGCCAGGTCGTCCGTGGCGACCCGGCAGCCGTGCACGTCGTCCCGACGGGCACGCATCGTTCCGACACAGCACCGGCGTCGCCACTGCGACGACCTCGAGGAGGAGCCTTGGCTCGACCAGGCCAACGCCAATCGGGTGGAACCCGCACCGCCCAGCGCCCGAACAGACGGCGCGAGATCGACAACGACGGTCTCATCCCGGTGCTCGCCCGGGCTGTCCGCGAGGTGGAGGCCGCGGCCCAGCGGGGGCACGTCAAGCCCGCGAGCCGCACCAAGTTCCAGGTCATCGCCCTGCTGATGCGCGAGGAGCGCGCCCGGGTCAAGGTCGACAAGACCATCTCGGACGGCGAACGTGCCGAGCAGCTCAAGCGGCTCGACGGTGTGGCGCAGATCCTGGCCAAGACGGCCGCGCGCGACACGTCGCTGATCACGCTCCTGGGCGAGGACGCGGTCGTCTCCGACTCCGCCAAGGCGCTGAAGCGCGACATGCAGATGTCGGCCGGTCTCGAGCTCGCTCCCGAGCAGCTCGTGATCGTGACGGAGGCGCCGGTCGCCCCGGTCAGCTCCGAGCGTCAGGTCGTGCCCCAGTCGGTGATCTCCCGGCAGCTGGCGAATCCCTTCCTGGCCCCCGATTTCGCCCTCGCCGAGGTCGCGCGCGAGGCGCACCCCCGTCGCCTGGCGAACTGGGAGCTCTTCGGCCCCCTCTTCAAGTCGTTCGAGTACGGAGCCGGCGGCGGGTCCGCCTGCATGCCGCTGCCCGAGCCGACCACCCTGGACGCTCCCGCGGGCGCGACGCTCATGCGCCACCAGGCCCAGCTCGTCGAGTCGGCCCGCCAGGGGCACCGCACGTACCTGCTCGCCGACGAGCCCGGTCTCGGCAAGACGGCGCAATCGCTGCTCGCCGCCCAGGCGGCGAACGCGTACCCCCTGCTCGTCGTCGTGCCGAACGTCGTCAAGACCAACTGGGCCCGCGAGGTCCAGCTCTGGACCCCGACCCGCACCGCGACGGTCATCCACGGCGACGGCGAGAAGCTCGACGCCTTCGCCGACGTCGTCATCGTCAACTACGAGGTGCTCGACCGGCACGTCGGCTGGCTCGGCGAGCTCGGCTTCAAGGGCATGATCGTCGACGAGGCGCACTTCATCAAGAACAAGGAGTCGCAGCGGTCGCGGCACGTGCTGCAGCTGTCGTCGCGCATCCGCTCGCGCACCGCTCACCCGCTGCTCATGGCGCTGACCGGGACACCGCTGATCAACGACATCGAAGATTTCCGCGCGATCTGGGAGTTCCTCGGCTGGATCGGCGACAAGAAGCCCAACGCCGAGTTGATGGAACACCTCGAAGAGGCGGGGCTGACCCCCGCCGACCCCGGGTTCTTCTCGTCGGCGCGCGAGATCGTCATCGACCTCGGCATAGTCCGCCGCAAGAAGGTCGACGTCGCCGCCGACATCCCGGCCCGTCGCGTGGCCGATCTGCCCGTCGAGCTGGACGACGAGGTCGGACGGTCGATCCGCGAGGCGGAGCGCGAGCTGGCCCGCCGACTCGTCGACCGGTACCGGACCGCTCTCTCGACCCGCACCTCCGGTGTCCGGGTGGTCGGCATCGACCACGACCTGGTGCGCCAGGTCGCGCGCTGGGAGCTGGAGGACAGCAAGTCGTCGAAGACGGGCGAGAACGTCTTCAGCATGGTGCGTCGCATCGGTCAGGCGAAGGCCGGACTCGCCGCCGACTACACCGCGCAGCTCGCCCGCAACGTGGGCAAGGTCGTGTTCTTCGCCAAGCACATCGACGTCATGGACACGGCCGAGCAGACGTTCGCGAAGCGCGGCATCAAGTACTCGTCCATCCGCGGTGACCAGACGCCGGCCGTGCGCCAGCGTCAGATCGACGCGTTCGTGAACGACCCCGAGGTCGAGATCGTCGTCTGCTCGCTCACCGCGGCGGGTGTCGGCCTCAACCTGCAGGTGGCGTCGAACGTCGTGCTGGCCGAGCTGTCGTGGACCGACGCCGAGCAGACGCAGGCGATCGATCGCGTGCACCGCATCGGTCAGGAGGAGCCGGTGACCGCCTGGCGCGTCATCGCCGCCCAGACCATCGACACCAAGATCGCCGAGCTGATCGACAGCAAGGCCGGGCTCGCTGCCCGGGCCCTCGACGGGGACGACAGCGAGATCGCGGCGTCGACCGACGTGCAGCTGGACGCGCTGGTGGCCCTGCTGACGGAGGCGCTCGAGCGAGCCTGAGCCGCGTCGCAGCGGCAGCGGCGCGGCGGCTGCCGCTCCCCACGCGGCAGCGGCGGCTGCCGCTACCCGCGCGGCACCCGCGTCCTGTCGCGTTCGCGTCATCGTGTCGTCTTCGAACACGACACGACGACGTGAACGCCACACGGTGCGCGCGCTCACGCCGTTCACCGCCCCAGCCGGAGCCCGCGCGGCGGCGAATGCCACCGTGTGCTCCGGGTGAGCCCGGCCGTCTCCAACTTCGCGACCAACCGGTGCGGGTGCACGACATCGTCTTTCGTCCATCGGACGAGACCACGCACCCCGGGCGCGGCCCGCAGCCGGTCCTCGCGGAGCTTCTCGCGGACGACCACGTCCTCCGCCGACAACCCTGCCCTCACCTGGGCGTCGAGATACTTCACCAGGCCGTCCGTCTCACCGAGCAGATCACCCGACGCCTCGTCCAGCCAGGCGAAGTCGGACCTCCCCGCGAATCCGTCCGCGTCGGTGACCGGCCACTGCAGCACCGGCTCGGGGAACCCCAGCTCGTGGATCGCCACTCGGCCCCACGACTCTCCCGCCGACTCGGCGAGCTCGGACGAGAAGTGGGCGGCACGCAGCGTCGAGGCGAACCCCCGTGCTCCTGCGCGCCGCGCGACCTCGTCGAGGAGTTCGGCCCGGCTGAACAGGCGCCGCTGGAGACAACTGTCGAAGACGACCACGCCGACGCCGAACGACGAGACGAGCGCGACGTCCACGGCGGTGCGCAGGGCCGACGTCACGCGGAGCCCCCGCAGATCGACGATCTCGCTGTCGAGAAGCGGCCCCGCCCGGGCTATCAATGACGGAGTCGACTGCGCCCAGGTCGACTCCGGGTCGGTCGTCTCGACGCGTGTCGGCCGGCTGACCTCGCTCGGCATCCGCCAGAAGACGGCCGCCGAGCGGTGCGACACGACGAGCGCCCGACTCGTCCGGGTCAGTTCGGCCATGGTGCGCAGGACGTGGCGCTCGGCGGCGTCGAGCGCCGCCCAGATCGGCGCCGCCACGTACCGGCCCGTCGCCACGCGCACCAGCTCACCGTGTGCGCACGCCCGGGAGGCGGCGGCATCGCCCTGGCGGGGCCAGACGAGCAGATCCAAGGAGGCACGGGGTGCGTCGAGAGTGAGAGTCACGACCCCAGAATGGTCGGGCCCTCGAGGGGCTCATTCGGCGTTCGTGACTCTCGGTGGAGAAGGCTGGTGTGCGACGCCCTGTGGAGGAGCCCTCAGTCGTCACGGCCGTCGGTCAGCGTGGGGGAGTTCGGTGGAGACCGACCTGAAGGAGAACACCATGCCCGAACTCGCCGGCTACGCCCACGTCGCCATCACCGTCAGCGACCTCGACCGGAGTCTCGCGTTCTACGAGAGGCTGCTCGGCGCCGGGCCGGTCGGGCGCATCCAACTCGACGGCCTCGACCGTCACCTCTTCTCGGTGGGCCGCGGGCAGATCCTCGGGGTGACCGGGTACGACGCCGGTCGGGACGACGCCTTCGACCCGACGATGCCTGGCCTCGACCACATCGGTCTCGCCGTCGCCGACCGCGACGGCGTCGTCGCGTGGCAGGAGCACGCCGCATCGGTCGGCATCGAATCCGACCTGCAGGACGTCGACTTCGGCCACGCGCTCATGATCAAGGACCCCGACGGCAACCAGATCGAGTTCTTCGCCCCGCCGGCTCAGTAATACCGCCGACTGTCCTGTTGCGTTCGCGGCGTCGTGTCGTGTCCGAACACGACACGACGCCGCGAACGCGACACGACGCGGAGGCGGGCCGCCGCTCAGCGGCGCCGAAGCACCGCGATCACGATCGCGGCGACGAGTCCCACCGCCAGGACGGCGAGCACGACGCCGAAGCCGGCCGCGAACCCCGGCCCGACCCCACCGCTGTCATCGCACTCGGCGACCCCGAGAGCGCAGGAGGCCACCAGGGTCGCGGTCACCGTGCCTCCTCGGTTTTCGACTGACGTGTCGCGTTCGCGACGTCGTGTCGCGTCCGAACACGACACGATGACGCGAACGCGACACGACGCGGCGGAGGCGGCACCAGCGACCCGCAGCTCAGCCCAGGCGCGACCGCACGTCGGCCAGCGACGGGTTCGTGGCGGTCGACCCGTCCGGGAAGATCACGGTCGGCACCGTCTGATTGCCGCCGTTGACGCTCTCGACGAGCTCGGCGGTGCCCGGTACCTCCTCGATGTTCACCTCGGTGAACGCGATGCCCTCCTTCGAGAGCTGCTGCTTGAGGCGGGCGCAGTAGCCGCACCACGACGTGCTGAACATCGTGATCGTGCCGGCGGCGGGGACGTACGAGGCGGTGGCGGTGTCGGTCATGACGACAGGTTAAGCCCGGGGGAGTTGAGTGGGAGCACAGAACTCTCCAGCGAAAGGCATGGACCCATGGCAGAAACGGTCGCCGACCAACTCATCGCCCAACTCGTCACGGCGGGTGTCCGCCGGATCTACGGCATCGTCGGCGACAGCCTCAACCCGATCGTCGACGCGGTGCGTCGCACGGGCGGCTCGGCCAAGGGCGGCATCGACTGGATCCACGTCCGCAACGAGGAGGCGGCCGCGTTCATGGCCTCGGGCGACGCCCAGATGAGCGGTGAGCTCGCGGTCTGCGCCGGATCGTGCGGCCCCGGCAACCTGCACCTGATCAACGGCCTCTACGACGCGAACCGCAGCAGGGCCAAGGTCCTCGCCATCGCCAGCCACATCCCGAGCGCGATGATCGGCTCGGACTACTTCCAGGAGACCCACCCCGACCGTCTCTTCGTCGAGTGTTCGGGCTACTCCGAGATGATCTCGACGGCGGAGCAGGCGCCGTCGGTCGTCGCATCCGCGATCCGGCACACGCTGGCCGGGGACGGCGTGAGCGTCATCACGCTGCCCGGTGACATCGCCGAGTTCCCCGCCGCCGGGCGCGTGCCGACCTACATCACGACGCGCGAGCCCGAGCTCGTACCGGCGGCCGCCGACGTCCAGGCACTGGCCGACGCGCTGAACGAGGCCAAGACCGTGGCGTTCTTCGTCGGCGAGGGCGCCCGCGGCTCGCATGACGAGATCATCGAGCTCGCCGAGCTGCTCAAGGCCCCCATCGGGCACAGCCTGCGCGGCAAGGACGTGATCCAGTACGACAACCCGTTCGACGTCGGCATGACGGGTCTGCTCGGCTACGGTGCGGCGCACGCGGGCATCCACGACGCCGACATGCTCGTGCTGCTCGGCACCGACTTCCCGTACCCGCAGTTCCTCCCCGACGGCGGCAAGGTGGTGATCGCGCAGGTCGACGTCGACGCCTCGGTGATCGGACGCCGTGCCGATGTCCAGGTGCCGGTGCACGGGGCGATCGCGCCGACGATCCGCGCCTTGATGCCGCTGCTGACACCGAAGAAGGACCGCCGGTTCCTCGACAAGACGCTCAAGAAGCACGAGAAGCTGATGACGGGCGCGGTCGGCGCGTACACGAAGAACGTCGAGAAGATGACGCCGATCCACCCCGAGTACGCGGCGTCGATCCTCGACGAGATGGCCGACGACAACGCGATCTTCACGGCCGACACGGGCATGGGCAACGTCTGGGCCGCGCGCTACATCACCCCCACGCCTCGGCGTCGGATCTTCGGCTCGTACCTGCACGGCTCGATGGCGAACGCCCTGCCGCACGCCCTCGGCGCGCAGATGGCGTACCCGGGGCGCCAGGTGGTGTCGATCTCGGGCGACGGCGGGCTCTCGATGCTGATGGGCGAGTTGATCACGGCGAAGATGTACGAGCTGCCGGTCAAGATCGTCGTGTTCAACAACTCGACCCTGGGGCTCGTCAAGCTCGAGATGCTCGTCGACGGGTTCCCCGACTTCGGCGTCGACGTTCCCTACGTCGACTACGCCGCCGTGGCCCGGGCGATCGGCATCCACGCCGTGCACGTCGAGCAGCCGCGCGACGTCCGGGCCGCGTTCGAGGCGGCCTTCGAGCACGACGGGCCGGCCCTGATCGACATCGCGACCGACCCCAAGGCCCTGTCGCTGCCGCCGACCATCACCGGTGCCCAGGTCAAGGGCTTCTCGCTCGCCATGTCGAAGATCGTCATGAACGGCGGAGCGGGCGAGGCCGTCGCGATGGCACGCTCGAACCTGCGGAACGTCCCCCGCCCCTGATCGCCGCGTCGCGCCTCCTCGGTTCCCTCCTCGCGGAGGACGAAGCCGAGGAGGCGCGGTGCGAGCCCAGGAGGCGCGGCGTCAGGCCCCGGCGTCGGCCTGCGTCGCCGCCGCGCCGGCCCCCGGTGCCGAGCGGGCGACCAGCCGCGCGACGGCGGCCACGGGGATGCCCACCCAGGTGGGCCGGTTGCGGCTCTCGTAGATGGCCTCGTACACGGCCTTGTCGATCTCGAACGCGTCGAGCAGCGCGCGGTCGGCTCGGATGTCGACGCCGGACGAGGCGATGTAGCCGTCGACGAACGCGCGGCGGGCGTCGTGGGCCCAGCCGTGGGCGTCGATGGGGCGCGACGACGTCCGTGGGGTGTCGTGCTCGAGCGAGCCTGCTACGTAGTCGAACGAGCGCAGCATCCCCGCGACGTCGCGCAGCGGCAGATCGGGTCGCGACCGTTCGGGCATGGGCCGCAGGGGCTCGCCCTCGAAGTCGAGCAGCACCCAGCCCTGCACCGGCGAGGACAACGCCTGGCCGAGGTGGAGGTCGCCGTGGATGCGCTGGAGGCGTGGCCACGGGCGGTCGGCGACGAGGTCGTAGACGGCGCGGATGGCGTCGGCGTGCTCGGCGATCTCCGGGACCTCGCGCGAGGCCGTCGCGATGCGGCGGCGCATGCTGACGAGCGCGCCCTCGATCTCGTCGGGCCCGGCGTCGACCACGGGCAGGTTCTCGGCCAACGTGGCGTGCACCTCGGCCGTCGCGACGCCCAGGTCGTAAGCCTCCTTCGTGAAGTCCTGCCCGGCGGTCGCCGCCTGCAGGGCCACCCGCCAGGCGTCGTCGAGCCCGGGCAGGAACTCCTGCGAGAACGCGAGGTGCCCGAGGGCCACGCCGTCGTCGCGTCCCGGGTCCGTCCAGGTCGCCGTCAGGGAGCCGAACGACCGGGGCACGCGGGTCGAGCCGCCCTCGGTGAGCGCCGCCTGCGTCGTCACGTCGGGGTTCTCGCCGTGGTGCAGCACCCGGAAGACCTTCGCGATGACGTGCTCGGTCGAGCCGTCGACGACGTCGTAGATGATCGAGGTGTTCGACTGCTCGCCGGTCAGGACGCGCGAGCGGCGGACACGACCGGGGTCGAGCAGCGAGTGCCCGTCGACCGTCACGTCGGAGCCCTCGACGTGGGCGCGCTCGGCCATCGACCGCAGCAGCTGGCGGGCGTAGGCCGGGTCGTGCGGCCCGTCGTAGAGGTAGTGGCCGTCGGCCGACCCGATGAACGCCGCGTCGCCGCCCGGGAGGGGCGACGTGCGGGCCACGACGGGCACCTGGTACAGCACGGGGACGGGTGCACCCTCGTCGATGACGAGCAGGGTCATGACGAGCGCGTCGTCGACCTCCGACTCGAAGGAGCCGATGACACGGATCTTGGGGGTGTGGCCTTTCGAGGCATACCAGCGCTGCCGCGCCATCCATCCGGCCAGACTGGGGGCGACGTCGCTCATGGTCGCACTGTACGCCGACAGCCGTCGTCTCGCCCGGGTTCCCGACGTCGTGCAGCCCGGCCAGACACCCCCAGGCGCACCCGACTAGAAAGGAGGGATGAGCCGAACCGAGCAGACCGAGATCGAGCGCAAGTACGACGTCGGGGCCGATGCCACCGTGCCCGATCTGACCGGTGCCGACGTCGGCGACGCCCTCGTCGTCGATCGGGTCGAGACCGCAGGGGCCGTGCTGCTCAACGCCGTCTACTTCGACACGGCCGATCACGTCCTGCTCGCGAATCGGGTCACCCTGCGCCGTCGCACCGGCGGAGGCGACGAGGGCTGGCACCTGAAGCTCCCTCCGACCGCAGCGTCGGCCGGACGCCGCGAGGTGCACTGGCCCCTCGGCGGCGACTCGGCCGAGCCCGTCCCCGCCGAGCTGCGCCGCCTGGTCGAGTTCGTGCTGCGCGGCCGCCCCCTGCACCCCGTGCTCGTCCTCGAGACCAGCCGGACGACGTCGCGGCTGCTGGCCTTCGACGACACGGCGCTGGCCGAGATCGCCGACGACGTGGTCACGGCGGGCGACCCCGACAGCGCCCAACTCCGCGCCTGGCGCGAATGGGAGGTCGAGCTCGCACCGGGCATCGACGGCCCGCAGGGCGAGGCCGTGCTCACCGCCGTCGGGTCGGCGCTCGAGCGCGCCGGCGCGACCCCGTCCGAGTCGAAGTCGAAGCTCGCGCGGGGGCTCGGCGCCGGCCAGCCGACGCCGGCGGGCGGCGCGCTGACGCCCGAGATCGTGCCGCCGAAGGCGAAGAAGAAGTCCGCGGCGAGGTTCGTGCGGACTGCTGTGGCAGACCTGACGGCCGAGCTCGCTGTCGTCGACCCGCGTGTCCGTGACGACGACCCTGATTCGATCCACCGCTTCCGGGTGGTCGTGCGTCGGCTGCGCTCGGTCCTCCGTACCTACAGCGGGGTGCTCGACGCCGACCTGTCGCGTCAGGTCGTCGAGGGTCTCGCCGAGATCGGTCACGTCGCCGGGGCGGCTCGCGACGCCGAGGTGGCGCAGACGCGACTCGCCGTCACGGCGGCCGGTGCCCCCGACGGGTTCGTCTCCGTCCAGACGCGTGGTCGCCTCGATGCTCACCTCCGCGAGGTCTATCGGGAGCGCTCGAGCGACGTCCGCCGTGCCCTGTCGTCGCGGCTCTACTTCGACGTGCTCGACGCCCTCGACGCGCTGGCGGTCGCCCCGCTCGGCGCCAGGGCGCACGAGTCGGCGGCCGACTTCGTCGCGTCGAGGCTCAAGAAGGAGCGCCGTCGCACTGTCGGCCGCCGCGACGCCGCGCTCGGAGCCGTCCAGGCCCTCGTGTCCGACCGGGCCGACGAGCCGCGTCCGTCCCGTCGGCAGGAGGCCGAGACGGTGACGGCCGAGGAGACCACGCATCTCCTGCACGAGGCCCGCAAGGCGGCCAAGCGCTACCGGTACGCCGCCGAGGCGTGGTCGCGCGTCGACGGGTCGAAGTCCAAGGCCGCCCGCTCGGCCAAGCACCTGCAGAGTGTCCTGGGTGAGTACCGGGACGCGAGCGCCGCCGTCGACCTCGTGCGCTCCGTGGCCGAGATGGCCGAGCACGCGGACGAGCCGACCTTCGGCTACGGCGTCCTCGCCACGCTCGAACACCGGGCCGCCGAGGAGGCGCTGGTCGCGTTCTCGACGCAGGCCCGCTCCCTCTGAGCGGCGGCGAGGGCGGCGCCGGCGCGCGCGGCGCCCGCGCGCGCCCGCACCGCCCGCGGCGTCGTCAGAACTGCACGAGCCCCGGTGCGATGCTCGCGAC
Source organism: Frigoribacterium sp. 2-23 (assembly GCF_049601585.1). Classification (GTDB taxonomy): domain Bacteria; phylum Actinomycetota; class Actinomycetes; order Actinomycetales; family Microbacteriaceae; genus Frigoribacterium. The sequence continues at coordinate 1,153,507 of NZ_CP187126.1, forward strand.
GGAGCCCTCGTCGTCCAACCGGGCGAAGAAGTACACGGCACCGTAGTCGAACGGCGGGCCCCCAGTGACGAAGCCGTCCGGGTACCCGTCGTCGTCGATCTCGAAGACGAAGACGAGCCCGTCCCGGGTGACCGCGAGGGCGTCGAGCGGCTGCTGCTGCACGAGGTCGGGCACGCCGCCGAGTCGGATGAAGGGTCGGGGGCAGGGGCCGTCGCGGTCGTCGGCCACCGCGACGAGGGCGCCCTCCGCGAGGTCGTCGAGGCGCCCGGACGTCGAGCTGCCGCGGGGGGACGGCTCGTGGAGGACGACGTCGAGCCCGATCGAGGGGTAGTCGGCGTCCGCGCCGAAGACGTCGAAGCCGCACCGGAGGAAGACGCTGCAGTCCAGCCCCATCGGCCACGTGACGTCTTCGGCCGCCAGCGTGAGCAGGTAGCGCCGGCCCGCGAGATAGTCGCCGTCGAAGACCACCGGGGCCGCGCCTCCTACTCGGGAGCCGTCACGCACCGTCCCCGGCTCGATGCCGAAGGCCCGAGGCGCGAACGACGGCGCCGCGGAGAGCGCGGGCTCGGTCGATTCGGCGGCAGGTGGCGTCACGGCACCGATCGTAGTGTCGCGGGCCGGTCAGCACGAGGGGTGGGATCAGGGGTTGCGCCGCGCGTCGAGGAGCGCCACGATCTTCTGCACCGTGGCGTCGTTGCGGGCCGTCACCGTCGAGTCGAGCGACCTCCACCATGCGGCGGGCACCCGAGACGCGAGCACCCCGTCCGGCAGCCACTGGTAGACCGCTCGGGGGGCGACGACGAGCTCCTCGGGCGCGAGCGTCTCGGCGTCGGGGCGGTCGCTCGCGGGGTCGAGCGCGTCCTGGGCGAACGCGACCGACAGCAGCTTGGCCGGTCGCCCGTCGCGACGCAGCGGGTTCGCGTCGGCGATCGACCGGAGGTCGTCGGCCGTCACGACGACGAGATCGGCGTCGACGCCCGTGTCCGCCGCGATGGCCGCGCGCAGGGCGGCCGTCGCCGCGGCGTCGAGGGGTTCGTCGGCCGAGAAGACGAGGTTGCCGCTGTTCAGCACCGTGGCGGGGTCGCCGAAGCCCACCCGGGCGGCCACCCCGCGCAGATCGGCCATCGCGAGACGCTTGGCCGTGCCGACGTTGATCCCGCGCAGCAGCGCGACGTGCTCCATGGCCCGAGTGTACGAGTGCGGGTCCGCCGCGGCAGCCTAGGAGGCGCGGGCCGGGTCGGCGAGGCCGAGCACGTCCACGATCCACGCGATCTCGAACGCCCGCTCCCGCCACGACTCGTAGCGACCGCTGACGCCGCCGTGCCCGGCCGACATCTCGGTCTTCAGCAGGACGGGAGCCCCGACGTCGCGGAGTCGCGCCGTCCACTTGGCCGGCTCGACGTACAGCACCCGGGTGTCGTTGAGGGAGGTGACGGCGAGGATGCGCGGGTACTGGACGCCCTCGCGCACGTTCTCGTACGGCGAGTAGCCCCGCATGTACTCGTAGACCTCGGCGTCGTGCAGCGGGTCGCCCCACTCGTCCCACTCGATGACGGTGAGGGGGAGGGACGGGTCGAGGATGCTGGTCAGCGCGTCGACGAAGGGCACCGCCGCCACGATGCCGGCGAACTTCTCGGGTGCCAGGTTGGCGACGGCACCCATCAGCAGACCACCCGCACTGCCGCCCTCGGCCACCATCAGCTCGGGAGTCGTGCGTCCCTCGTCGATGAGGTGCGACGCGACGTCGACGAAGTCGGTGAACGTGTTGCGCTTGGTCAGGGTCTTGCCCTGCTCGTACCACCGTCGGCCCAGTTCGCCGCCGCCGCGCACGTGCGCCACGGCGAACACGACGCCCCGGTCGAGCAGGGACAGCCTCGCCACGCTGAAGCCGGGGTCGATGCTGTGCTCGTACGAGCCGTATCCGTAGAGGTGCACGGGCGCGGGCCCGGTCGTCGGTACGGCGTCACGTCGCCAGACGAGTGAGATCGGGATCAGGGTGCCGTCGGCGGCGGTCGCCCATTCGCGGCTCTGCTCGTAGTCGGCCGGGTCGTACCCGCCGAGCACGTTCTGCCGCTTCAGCAGGCGCCGCTCGCCGTTGCGGACGTCGAGGTCGTACACGGCGGACGGCGTGACGAACGACGTGTAGCCGAAGCGGACGGTGGGCTGCGCGAACTCGGGGTTCCCGCTCGCGCCGGCGGCGAACAGGGGCTCGTCGAACTCGACCTCGGTCACGGCGCCGTAGCCGTCTCGGCCGAGCGGGACGATCGCGAACCGGGGCAGCGCCTCGCGGCGGTAGCCGACGACCAGATGGCCGGCGAAGGCGTCGACCGACTCGAGACGGACGTCGTCCCGATGGGCGATGATCGTCTGGCGATCCGTGGACGACCGGGGGTCGTCGGCCGGCACGTCGACGAGCTCGAAGTTCTCGGCGCCGTCGTTGTGGATGATGAGCAGGCGGTCGCTGCCGGCCACGATGGCGTGTTCGACCTCGTACTCGACGCCCTCACGGCGTGGCCACACGACGCGGAACTCGCCGGTGGGGTCGGTGGCGTCGAGCAGCCAGGTCTCGCTGGTGATCTTCGAGCCGATGTCGATCACGAGGTACTGGCGGCTCCGGGTCAGACCCACGCCGATCCAGTAGCGGTCGTCGGTCTCGGTGAAGACGACGACGTCGTCGGCCGACGACCCGACCTCGTGTCGCCAGATGGTGTCGGGGCGCCACGACTCGTCCACGGTCGGGTAGAAGACGTAGTGGCCCGTCGCGTCGAACACCGCCCCCGGGGCGGTCTCCGTGACCTCGTCGGGAAGGTTCTCGCCGGTGTCGAGATCGCGGAGACGCAGCGTGTAGCGCTCGTCGCCCTCGGTGTCGACCGCATAGGCGAGCAGCCGCCCGTCCGGCGACACGTCGAAGCTGCCGATCGAGAAGAAGTCGTGCCCCTCGGCCTCGACGTTGCCGTCGAGCAGGATCTGCTCGCCGTCGGCCGGCTCGTCGGCGCTGAGCTGCGGGGGAGTCCAGTCGTCGGGGCCCGAGATCGGTGCTCGGCAGTGGATGCCGTACTGCTTGCCCTCGGCCGTCCTCGAGTAGTACCAGTAGGCGCCCTCACGCACGGGCACACCCAGGTCGGTCTCTTGCACGCGCGACTTGATCTCGTCGAAGACCGTGCCGCGCAGGCCATCGAGATGGGCCGTCTCGGCCTCGGTGTGGGCGTTCTCGGCCTCGAGGTAGGCGGTCACCTCGGGATTGGTCTTCTCGCGCAACCATTCGTAGTCGTCGACGAAGTCGTGACCGTGGTGCGAGCGGGTGACGGGTTTGCGAGGGGCACGAGGCGCGGGGACCATCCGACCAGCGTACTGACGCCGCCCGCGAACCCGCTCACCACGAGGAGGCACGGGGCGAGTTCAGGAGGCCGGGTCGGTCGCCGACGCCTCGCGCTCGTCGTCGGGACCGTTCGGCAGGAGCTGCGTCGGCACGCGCAGGCCTTCGACCGTCGGCGCCAGGGTCGCATCGCCGGGCTCGAGATCGGCGATGGCGCGTCGTGAGGAGCGGAGCCGCCGCACCGACGCGTTCAACCGCGCGTGGAGCTGCATCAGGTGCAATCGGTACGCATCGGGTGTCGTCTCGCTGTCGTCGAGGAAGGTGTTGCACGCGAGGGTCATCTCGTTGAGCACGGGCAGCGCCCTGGAGCGGTTCTGGCAGTGACGCCGGGCGTCGCGGATCGTGCCGCGCAGGGTGCCGATCGAGTGTCGGGCCCGGTCGTACAGGGGATCGATGGCGACCGCGTTCGGAGAGACGACCGGAGCCCGCCGGCGCAGCACCCGCCGGAAGTGGATCTCGGTGATGAGCTCGGTCAGGGCCGCGGCCTCGCCCCGTCTCGCCTCCAGCCAGCGCACGAGCATGTTGGCGCCGAAGGCCGCGCCCGCACCCACGAAGGCGCCGATGGTCACGGTGAGGACGTCTGGCCAGGTCATGCCCTCAGGGTAGGAGCCGCCTCCGACATCGTCGCGTACGACGGCCGCGTCAGCGCGATGCGGCGTCGAGTCGGCCCATGAGCGACCACACCGCGCGCGACAGCTCGGGGTGCCACAGGGCGATGCCACGCAGGAACTCGCGCTCGTCGGCGAGTTCGAGGGCTGCGGCGGCGGTGGTGGGGATGCCGTCGAGCCCGAGAGCCTCGGCCCGGATCGACACGACGACCTGCTCGTCGACCGTCGGCAGGTTCGGGATGACGTCCCAGGGGTCTTCGCCGTTGCGGCAGCGCAGTTCGATCAGGGCCGCGAGCTCGTCGTGTGCCTCGGCTCGCAGCACCTCGAGGCTGCGACCGGCGCCGCGGAAGGCGGGCCCCCGGGCACGCTCGTCGCGACGCTCCGACTCGCTGGGCTCGGTCACGGCCGGGCTCCGGGGCCGCCGTCTCCTGTTCGACACATGACGACGAGCCTACGCGCGGCCACCGACAGAACCCGGGGTGCGGACCGGACCGGACGCCCGGGCGTCCCTGACACCCGGCATCCGTCGCGCTAGCCTTCGGGCATGTCCGCCTACCGCGTCTGCGTGACCTACCTGCTGCGAACCGTCGACGGGCGCCACGAGGTCCTGCTCGGACGCAAGAAGCGCGGGCTCGGCACCGGCTACTTCGTCGGCCTCGGGGGCAAGCTCGAGTCGGGCGAGTCCTCCCGAGAGGCCGCCGTGCGCGAGATCGTCGAAGAGGGCGGTGTCCGGGTCGACCCCGTCGACCTCGACCACCGGGGTGGCCTGCTCTACCTCTTCCCTCACCGCGAGTCGTGGAGTCAGCGGTCGACGGTCTTCGTCACGACCCGCTGGCAGGGCGACCCGGCCGAGAGCGACGAGCTGACACCCGAGTGGTTCGCGGTCGAGGCGCTGCCCGTCGACCGCATGTGGCACGACGCCCGCTTCTGGCTGCCGGACGTCTTGCGCGGCGGACGTGTGGCGGCCGAGTTCGTGTTCGGCGAGGATCTCGCCACGGTGGAGGAGCGGCGGGCGTTGAGCCCCGACCTCGCCGCCGAATAGGGCGGGAGTCCCGTGCCGTGACGGGTGCGGCGAGCTACCGGTCGTCGCGCGGACGCGGCCCGTTGAACCGGACGAAGAAGTCCACGATGCCGGCGCCCACGGCGGCGACGAACGAGATCCACGCGAGGGCGACGAAGCGCTCGGCGACGTCCGGGCCCTGAGGTGCCATCGTCACGGAGAACAGGTAGAACAGCGCGGCGGCCACGATCAGCACGATCACGACGGCCACGAGCAGACGATGCCAGTACACGCGGGTCACGGTGAGCCAGGGTACTCGGGGTGACGACCGTCGCGGCGGTCGCTGTCCAGGCGGCTCCGGTCCCGCGGCTCGGCGGCCGATCGGGGCCCCGCCACGACCTGCACGGGCCTGGTCGTGACCGTCTCGGCCTCGAGCCCACCGGGTGCGCTGAAGAACATGCCCGTCGTCGTGTCGTCGTCGACGTCGCGCAGCCCGTCGCGCTCCTCGTCGGAGATCGTGTTGATCGTGCCCGTCTCGGTCGCGACGAGACCGTGCCGGGCGAGCACGTCGTCGCGTTCGGCGAGCAGGAACTCGCGGTTCGCCGTCGTCGCGTCGTTGAACATCGTCGTCCGGCCCGTGACGATCCGGCGGATGCGCCGGTTCTCCCACCAGCGCTTGCCGACGATCATCAGGACGATCCCTGCTGCGGCGTAGCAGGCCATCATCGTGAGTCCGCGTCCGTATCCGGGGCCGACGCCGTACAGCACGCGCTTCAGCATCTCGGTGATGCCGCTGCCGACGACGACGTTGTTCAGCCAGGCGAACGGCTGCGGCATGAACCACGCGGGGTACGCGGCCCCCGAGCCCGGCATCGACAGGAAGACGAAGATGATCATCGCCGGCAGGGCGACGAAACGGCCGGCGAAGTAGCTGATGCCGTTCACGGCGAGACCGATCGAGACGATCCAGGCCCAGGCGATCACGAACAGCGTGCCGAAGTGCCCGTCGACGGCGCCGATCACCGGGCCGGCCAGCACGTTCGTGATGAGCGAGATGAGGGCCGCGCCGACCACGATCACGGCCATGCGGGTGCGGTGCCGCAACGGCGCGCCCATCAGGCCGATGAACATCGCCACCATGTAACCGCCGATGCACCACGAAAGCATGAGGTACATCGAGACGGTGCCGTACTCGTCGTGAGCCGGCAACGGTGCCAGATCGGTGATGGTCGGCGTCACGCCCTCGGCCTGGAGCACGGGCTGCAGCATGGCCGGTATGAGGGCCGCCACCTGGTACTGGTGTGCGCTGGCCTTGTAGATCGTGCGGTCGGCGGGGTCGTAGGCGACGGCCATGTGACCGGTGACCACCGCCTCCTTCGCCTCGTCGGCGGTGCGGTACGAGGTCAGGTCGAGCACCCCCGGGACGGCGCTGTCGAGCTGCGACTGCAGCTGCGACGACTGACCGACGACGGCGACGGGCACGTCGTGCGGGTGCGGCGAGTGGAACGCCGCGATGTAGCAGAGGCAGAAGCCGACGATGAAGAACAGCGGCAGCCAGAGCTGCAGACCGATCAGCTGGAGGGATGGGTGCAGGGTCGAGTACCAGCGACGGTAACGACCCGGCTCGGCCTTCGCGGGAGTGGCGCCGACCGGCTGCGCACCCCTCGTCCGTGCGCCTCGGCTGCTGCCCGTCACTCGTGTCTCCCGTCGTCCCGTCGAGGATACGCCCGTGTCGGCCCCGACCCCGTGTCAGCCTCGGCTCTGGGCGAGGGCCGACGTGTCCATGGCGAGCTCCTCGGCGTCGAGTCCGAGCAGCACTTGGCGCATGACTTCCTCGTCGAGCTTGCCGGCGTCGCGTTCCCGCAGCACGACCTCGCGCCGCTTGGCGAGCAGCTCGCGTCGGATCGTGCCGATGGCCCGCCGTGCCAGGCGTGCGCCGTCGGACTCCGCCGTAGCGTCGTCGGTCGCGTCGCGATCGGTCGCTTGATCGAGCGCGCCGCGCTGCAGGGCCTCGTTCTGGCGGACGAGTCGTGCCGTCGTGATCTGGATCGCCCGTTCGGTGAGCTCGGTGCCGAACTGCTTCGACCAGGCCACCCGTCGGTTCTCGACGTAGTCGAGCGTCTCGCGGGTGCTCGTGGCGAAGACCGACATCTCGGCCTGCAGATCGCGGTCGCGCTGCGTGGTGTCCCGGACGCCGAGGAGGCGGATCACGGCCGGCAGCGTCAGGCCCTGGATCAACAGGGTGCCGACGGTCACGACGAACGCGATCAAGAACATCGTGTCGCGCGCGGGCACGGGCACCCCCGAGTCGGTGACCGCGGGGATCGACACGACGGCCGCGAGCGTGACGACGCCGCGCATGCCGGTCCACGAGATGACGCTGAGCTGGCGCCAGTCCAGTTTGGGCTGCGGGTGGTAGCGGATGCGCCGCAGGCGGCGCACGCGCCGGAGACCGCGAAGGAGGCGCGACAACAGCAGGTAGCGGAGGAGCCGGGCCGCGTAATAGCTCGCGAACACGAACACCGGTCTGATCAGGATGACCACCGCCAGCACGACGAACGCGACGCCGACGCTCTCGCCGAGGCCGCGATCGCTCTCGGCGACCTCGCTGGCGACGGTCTTCAGCTGGAGGCCGATCAGGGCGAAGACGAAGCCCTCGAGCATGATGTCGGCGGCAGCCCAGAACGGGCGCTCCTGCAGGCGTGTGGCGTACCCGGTGCGCGGTGAGTTGAAACCGACGAAGAGCCCGGCGGCCACGACGGCCAGCACACCCGAGCCGCTCAGCTCCTCCGCCGCGATGTAGGCCACGAACGGCAGGAGGAGCCCGATCACGATCTCGATCACCGGGTCGTCGAGCTTCATCCGCACCGAGTGGGCGATGAACCCGAGCACGAGGCCGACCCCGACGCCGACGCCGATCGCGAGGCCGAAGATGCCGAAGTCCTGCCAGATGGTCAGGGTGGCGCCGCCGACGATCGCCAGGAACACCTTGACGAGGGTGAGCGAGGCGGCGTCGTTGATGAGGCTCTCGCCGGACAACACGGTCATCACCTTGCGGGGCAGGCCGAGCTTCCGGCCGATCGCGGCCGCCGAGACGGCGTCGGGCGGTGCCACGACGGCGCCGACCAGGATCGCGGCGGGCAGGGTCATGTCGGGGATGAGCACGTAGGCGACACCGCCGACGACGAAGGCCGTGACGAGGACGGCGCCGATGCCGAGCCTCTGGATCTGGACGCGGCTCTCCCGGAAGTTCAGCAGCGACACGTCGAGGGAGGCCGAATAGAGCAGCGGGGGCAGCACGACGGTGAGGATCACCTCGGAGTCGATCTCGATGTCGGGCAACCCGGGGATGAACGACACCAGCAGGGCGACGGCAACGGTGAGGAGGGGCGCCGGCAACCCGCGCCATCGGGCGAACCCGGTCACCAGCAACGATCCGGTCAAGATGATCAGCAGTTCACCGAGTTCCATGCCTGTGCTCGACCCCGTTCGTCGTCAATCGTTCCCGCCATTCTTTCAGGCCCGCCGTTCGGCGGTCGTCGTCACGACGCCCAGCCGCTCCGCGCCTCCTGCTCGTAGCATCGGGTCGTGACCCTTCTGTCGACGCCCGCGCCCCGGGTCCGCGAGACGACGCACGGCCTCGTCCGTGGAGTCCAGGAGCGCGGTGTGCTGGCCTGGCGGGGCATGCCGTACGCCGCGCCTCCCACCGGGACGTTCCGGTTCCAGGCGCCTCACCCGCCGACGGCGTGGCGTGGTGTCCGCGACGCCGCCCACTTCGGACCGGCCGCGCCGCAGGACCGCGGTCAGTTCGTCGGCATCGACGCGCGATCCCCGCAGTCGGAGGACTGCCTGACGCTCAATGTCCTGGCCCCCGAGGGATCGCGCGCCGGCGATCGGCTCCCGGTGCTCGTGTTCGTGCATGGAGGCGCGTACAGCGTGGGCTCGTCGCGCGAGTTCCCCCGGCAGGGGGAGACGCTCGTGCGCGAGGGCGGCATCGTCTACGTGAGCATCAACTACCGACTGGGCGCCTTCGGCTATCTCGACTTCTCGCACTGGTCGACACCCGAGGTGCCCCTCGAGTCGAACCTGGGCCTGCGCGATCAGGTCGCGGCGCTCGAGTGGGTGCGCGACAACATCGACGCGTTCGGCGGAGACCCCGACGCCGTGACGCTGTCGGGCGAGAGCTCGGGCGGCAACGCCGTGACCACCCTGATGGCGGTGCCCCGCGCCTCCGGGTTGTTCCACCGGGCGATCGCCCAGAGCGCGCCGACGAACGCCATCTACCCGCCCGACGTGACGCAGCGCTGGGCCGCGGAGTACCTCGAACTGCTGAGCCATCAGGTCGACGACGGCGATGTCGAGTCGACGTCGGACGACGCGGTGGCGGACCTGCTGATGCGCGCCCCCGTCCGGGCCCACGTGCGTGCGACGGCGCAGCTGCAGCTGAGGACACCCGACGAGCAACCCGGCACGATCAGCCTGTCGCCGGTGATCGACGGGAGTTTCCTGCCCGAGCGGCCGCTCGACGCGTTCAAGGCCGGCCGCGCCCACCCCGTGCCGCTGATCATCGGCACGAACGACCGCGAAGGGTCGGTCTTCACCGGCCGGCGCGACATCCTCGCGACCACCAAGCCGCGCATCCGGGCCATCTTCGCCAAGACCGAGAAGAAGTCGCGCAAGGCGATCAAGAAGCAGTACCCCGGCCTGCCCGATCGACCGGCCGCGCTCGACTTCGGCGGCGACTACGCGTTCTGGTACCCGACGGTCAAGGTGGCCGAGCGGCACGCTCGGTTCCAGCCCGTCTTCTTCTACCGCTTCGACGCCGCGCCGCGCATCGTCCGCGTCGCCGGGGTCGACGCCTTCCACGGGCTCGAGCTCTGGGCGCTCTACGACCGGATGGGCAGCGCGTTCGGCTGGACGATGAGCGTGCTCGGCGGGCGACGGGTCTTCCTGCGGACGGCCGACCGGATGCGGGCTCGGTGGCTCGCCTTCGTCCGGACGGGCGTGCCCGACGTGCCGCCGACGTCCGACGGCGCCCGGGGCGCGGCCGAGTGGCCGCCCTACGATCCGTTCCGCCGTCGCACCCTGATCATCGACACCCGTGACCGGGTCGAGCACGACCCGCGCGGCGAGCGTCGTCGGGCCTGGCAGGCGTTCGTCCCGCACGTCTGAGGGATCTCGGGGCATCGCGAGGACCGCGTTCACCTCCTGGACACCCGTGATCCACGTCCTATTTGACCGTCGTTCATCGGGCTGACAGACTCGCCGCGGTGGATCTCACGCTCATAGTCGTCCTGGTCATCGCGTTGGCCCTCTTCTTCGACTTCACAAACGGTTTTCACGACACCGCCAACGCGATGGCGACACCGATCGCCACCGGCGCCATGAAGCCGAAGGTCGCGGTGACCGTCGCGGCAGTGCTCAACCTGATCGGGGCGTTCCTCAGTACCGAGGTGGCCAAGACGGTGTCGGGTGGGATCATCCGCGAGGGCGACGGCGGGGTGCAGATCACTCCCGAGATGATCTTCGCGGGTCTCATCGGTGCCGTCGTCTGGAACATGATCACGTGGCTCCGCGGCCTACCGTCGAGTTCGTCGCACGCGCTGTTCGGCGGTCTGATCGGCGCGGCCCTCGTCGGTGCCGGCGTCGGCTCGATCGACTTCTCGGTCGTGCTCTCGAAGGTCGTCCTACCGGCCTTGCTCGCCCCGCTCATCGCCGGCGTGGTCGGCTACACGGCGACCCGACTCGCCTACACGATCACCCGCCGCCGCGACGACAAGAGCGAGCGCGGCGGCTTCCGCTACGGCCAGATCTTCACGTCGTCGCTCGTCTCGCTCGCGCACGGAACCAACGACGCGCAGAAGACGATGGGCGTCATCACCCTCACGCTGATCGCCTCCGGCTCGCTCGGGGCCGGCTCGGGCCCGCCGCTCTGGGTGGTCGTGGTCTGCGCGTTCGCGATCGCGGCCGGCACGTACACCGGCGGCTGGCGCATCATCAAGACGCTCGGCGGCGGGCTCACCGACATCAAGCCGACGCAGGGCTTCTCGGCCGAGGCCTCGACCACGGCGACGATCCTGGCGTCGAGCCACCTCGGCTTCGCCCTGTCGACCACGCAGGTCTCGAGCGGCTCGATCATCGGTGCCGGCCTCGGACGACGCGGCTCGAAGATCCAATGGGGCACGGCCGGCAAGATCGTCATCGCCTGGTTCATCACCCTGCCCGCCTCGGCCGCCGTGGGCGCGGTCGCCGCCTTCATCGCGACACTCGGCGTGGGCGGTCTCGTCGTCGACGCCGTCGTCGGTGTCGCCGTCATCGCCGGGATCTTCCTGCTGTCTCGACGCAAGCCGGTCGACCATTCGTCGGCCCTCGAGGTCGACGTGGCGGCGACGAGTGTCCTGCAACGCCGGCGGGCCCGCCGGGCCGCACGCAAGGGCCGGGTCGAGAGGCCGCAGCCGACCTCCCAGGCGCGGTTCGTCCGGTTGGACGAGCCGTCCGTACCGGGCACGGCCACCGATGTCACAAGCACGGATGACACGATCGACGGGAGCACACGATGATCGACTGGAGCGCCTTCGTCATCGTCGCGCTCGTCTCGCTGTTCTCCGCGGCGGCGCTCGTCAGCCTGTATTCGCTCGGGCTGCGGCTGTACACCGTCGAGAACCGCGGCACGGGGCGCTCCGTCGCGGCCTATGCCTGCTTCGTGCTGTGCGCCCTCGGCGTGCTCTACGGCATCTACCTGATCATCCCCGGCTTCCACCGTTAGCCCGGGCCGCGGGGGTCCGACCCGCGCCGCGCCTCCTGACGTTCCTCCGAACGATGTGTCGCGTCGGGTGGGTGTTCGTCGGAAACATGCACCCGACGCGACACATCGTCGCGCCTCAGTCGGCGGGGAGGGCGGCTCGCTCATAGCGGGGCTCGCGCCGGGGGATGAACAGTGCGATGACGACGCTGACGAGAGCCGCGACCCCGCCGATCACGAACGTGAGGCGGAACCCGTCGGCCGTCGGCACGAGGGCGTCGCCGAACGGCACCGAGTTCGCCGTGAGCAGCAGGCCGACGACGGCCGACGCGCTCGTCGTGCCGAGTGAGCGCATGAGTGTGTTCAGCCCGTTCGCCGCGGCCGTCTCGGTCGCCGGCACGGCGTGCATGATGAGCGTCGGCATGGCGGCGTACGCGAGGCCGATGCCGAAGCCGATCAGCACCGACACGAGCACGATCTGCCAGACCTGGCTGAAGAACAGGGCCGCGACCGCGTAGCTCACGACGATCAGTGCGCCACCGACCACGAGGCAGAGCCGGGCGCCGAAGCGGGCGGTCGCCCGGGAGGCCACCGGCGCCATCAGCATCATCACGACACCGGACGGCGCGAGGCAGAGCGACGCGACCATGATCGTCTGGCCGAGCCCGACACCGGTCTCCGTCGGCAGCTCGAGCAGCTGGGGCAGCGACACGTTGCTGCCGAACAGGGCGAAGCCGAGCGCGATCGATGCGAGGTTGGTGAGCAGCACCGCGGGGCGGACCGCGACGCGCAGATCGACGAGCGGGCTCGCGACGCGCAGCTGGTACCAGCCGAACAGCACGAGCACGACGAGTCCGACGAGCCCGCTGACGAGCGTCGAGACGCTCGTCCAGCCCCAGTCGTTGCCCTTCGAGACGGCCAGCAGCACGCCGGTGAGCCCGACGGCGAGTCCGATCGCACCGGGCAGGTCGAAGCGACCACCCGTGCGGAGGGTGCTCACGGGGATGAACACGGCGACCAGGACGAGCACGACCACGCCCAGCCCGGCGGCCGTCCAGAACAGCACGTGCCAGTCGTAGGTCTGGCTGATCCACGCGGACAGCGGCAGGCCGATGGCACCACCGAAGCCGAGGGTGGCGCTGACGAGCGCGACCGCGCCTCCGAGGCGGTCGGGGTGCAGCGTGTCGCGCAGGATGCTGATGCCGAGCGGGATGACGCCGATGGCGGCACCCTGGAGGGCCCGCCCGACGATCAGGGGCAGCAGGACGGACGAGGAGGCGGCGATCACCGACCCGACGATCATCACGACGAGCAGCACCAAGACGATGCGTCGCTTGCCGTACAGGTCGCCGAGGCGACCCGCGATCGGCGTGAACACGGCGGCGGACAGCAGGGTCGCGGTGACGATCCAGGTGGCGTCGCTCGCCTGGACGTCGAGCAGCCGTGGGAACTCGGGCACGATCGGGATGACCAGCATCTGCATGAGGGCCGCGACCATGCCGGTCAGGGCGAGCACGGCCGTCACGACGCGAGGGTCGCGCGTCGTCGTGAGTGCATCTCGCTCGCGCTGCTCCCGGCGCGGGAGGGGACGGTCGAGGGGCGAGTCGGCGGAGGGGGAATCGGGCGTGGCGTCGCGCGTCAGTGTCAAGTCGATGTCGTTCTCGTGCAGGGCGATCCGGAAGAGCGCGGGGTGTGGCGTCCCGAGGGGACAGGAGAGAGGGCAACGTCTCGTTGCAGACTGTGCAACGAGAGGGGTCGTGCGGCTATTCCCGCGGCGATCGCTCTGCGCGACACGTGTTGATCATTCCGCGTGTTCCGAGCCCGCGCCTCCTCGGCTCGGTAGGCTCGTCGGCGACCGCTCCGGTCGACGACGACCGGGCGCAATCGACGACGAAAGGCACGTGATCCGTGACGATCGAGACCGACACCGGCGCACCCGTACCGGCCACCGCGACGCGAACCGAGACCGATTCCCTGGGCAGTCGGGAGGTGCCGGCCGATGTCTACTGGGGCATCCACACCCTCCGCGCCCTCGAGAACTTCCCGATCTCGAACCGCCCCATCAGCGTCTACACCGACCTGGTCGAGGCACTCGCCGTGGTCAAGCAGGCCGCTGCGCGAGCCAACGTCGAGATCGGCGTCCTCGACCGCACGAAGGCCGAGGCCATCGAGCGCGCCTGCGTCGAGATCCGCGGCGGTGCCCTGCACGAGCACTTCGCCGTGGGCGTCATCCAAGGAGGCGCGGGCACGTCCACGAACATGAACAGCAACGAGGTGATCGCCAACCGCGCCCTCGAACTGCTCGGTCACGCCCGGGGCGACTACGCGCACCTGCACCCCATCGACGAGGTCAACCGCAGCCAGTCGACGAACGACACGTACCCGACCGCGATCAAGATCGCGATGGTGTTCTCGATGCGGCGGCTGCTCGACGAGCTGGACCTGCTCGCGGCGTCGTTCTCGGCCAAGGGCGCCGAGTTCCACGACGTGCTCAAGGTCGGTCGGACGCAGCTCCAGGACGCCGTCCCGATGACCCTCGGCCAGGAGTTCACCGGTTTCGCGCACACGCTCGGCGAGGACGCCCAGCGGCTGCGCGACGTCATGCCGCTGCTCGGCGAGATCAACCTCGGCGCGACGGCGATCGGCACGGGCATCACGGCCGACCCGAAGTACGCGGAGGCCGTCCGCCGCCACCTCACCGACCTCACGGAGCTGCCGCTCGTCACCGCGCCCGACCTGATCGAGGCCACGAGCGACGCGGGCGTGTTCATGACCTTGTCGGGTGCGCTGAAGCGCAGCGCGATCAAGCTGTCGAAGATCTGCAACGACCTGCGTCTGCTGTCGTCCGGCCCTCAGGCCGGCATCGGCGAGATCACGCTGCCCCCGCGTCAGGCCGGCTCGTCGATCATGCCCGGCAAGGTGAACCCCGTCATCCCCGAGGTCGTGAACCAGGTCGCCTTCGCGGTGGCCGGTGCCGACGTCACCGTGACGATGGCGGCCGAGGCGGGGCAGCTCCAGCTGAACGCGTTCGAACCGGTCATCGCGCACTCCGTGCTGCAGAGCCTGCAGTGGATGACACGGGCCTGCGCGACCCTCCGCGAGAACTGCGTCGACGGCATCCAGGCCAACCGGGCACGGCTGTCGCAGCAGGTCGAGACGAACGTCGGCAGTGTCACGGCGCTCACGCCGTACATCGGCTACTCGGCGGCGGCCGCCATCGCCCACACGGCCCTGACGACGAACGCATCGATCGCCGCACTGGTCGTGGCCGCGGGGCTCATGAGCGAGGAGCAGGTGCGCAAGGTGCTGTCGCCGGCTCGCTTGTCGGGCATCGAGGCCGTCACGGCCGCGATCCCGATCATCGACATCGACGACCCGGCCGCGGTCGTGGCGCGAGCGGCGAACACGGCCGGTGCCCGAAACCCGGGGGACGAGACCGCGGGCTGACCCGCGCCTCCTCGTCCGCGCCTCCTCGTCGGTCAGCGCAGCGAGCCGTCGCCCGCCGGCTCAGCGAGGACGGGGCGGTCGCCGGCCTGCTCGCGCAGCTCGGCGCCGTGCTCGCGGACGGCCGCTTCGCGGATGGCGCGACCGTTGCGGATGTCCCATTCCCGGTTGCGGGCCAGGACGAGGTTGCGCGTGGTGTCGCGGAGCGGCAGCGGGATGCTCTCCTCGGCGGGGATGCCGCGGTTGAGTTGACGCATGCGGAGGATCTCGCTGTCCAGCTCGCCGCCGATCACGAGCACGAAGTTGCTGATGTACGAATAGATCAACGTGATGATGGCGCCGCCCAACCAGCCGTAGACGCGGTCGTAGTTCGACACCGTCGCCACGTAGATCGCGAAGCCGGTCGTGCAGAGCGCCCAGACGCCGAGGGCGAGCAGCGCGCCGTACGACACCCAGCGGATGCGCGGCGGTCGGATGTTCGGGGTGAAGTAGTAGAGCAGCCCGACGACGAACACGGCCAGGCCGACGAGCACGGGCCACTTGAGCACGTTCCAGAGGTCGATCCACGGACGACCGAAGCCGGCCGCGTCACCGATGCCGTCGATGACGGTCGGCGTCACGAGCAGGATCACGGCGATCGCTCCGTACGACACCATCAGCACGAGCGTGACGAGCATCATCTGGCCACGGAACTTCCAGATGCGACGCCCCTCCTCGACCTCGTAGACCGTGTTCATGGCCCGGCCGAACGCGGTCGTGTAGCCCGACAGCGACCACAGGGTGCCGATGAGTCCGACGGCGAAGCCGGCCCCCGGGCTCGACAGGCTGAGCAGCTGTTCGAGCGGCGCCCGGATCGCCTCGGCCGCATCGGGGCGGATGACGTAACGGGCCACCGTGAGGATGTCGTCGACCGCGTCGTCGCCGTCCTGGAACAGGGCGACCCCGGACACCAGCGTCAGCGCACCGGGAAAGAGCGCCAGCGTGGAGAAGAACGTCAGCGACGCGGCGGTGTCGACGGTGCGATGCCGGAGGAAGTCGTGCCAGACCCGCATCAGGATGTACCGCCACGCGCCCGGCAGCTGGGGTCGCGAGACGATCGGCTGCATGACAGAGAGCGTATCGGCGACCGCGCTCGGGCCGTGTCCTCTAGGGTCGCTGGTATGAGCTGGCCTGGATACCCGGACACCGGAGCGCCCGGGTACGACCCGTACGGACGACCGATGGCCAACCCCGAGCCCGTCTGGTACCCCGTCCAGCCGGTCTTCGCCGCGCCTCCTCCGCTGCCCAAGCCGCGCCGGGGCACCGCCAGCCTCGTCGGGCTCTCGGTCGGCTTCACCGTGATCGGCGTCTTCGCGCTCGCCGTGCTCGTGTACTTCGTCCAGGTGCTGCCGGTGGCGATCCTGCTCGCGGCCAGCCTGCTGGCGTTCGTGCCGTTGGCGATCGTGCTCGTCGGCATCTGGCTCGTCGACCGCTGGGAACCCGAGCCGCGCCTGGCGCTGCTGTTCGCCTTCCTCTGGGGTGCCGCCGTCGCCGTCGGCACGGCGCTGATCGTGGACGTCGTCGTCGTGACGGCCCAGCAGATCGTCGGAGCGGGCGGGGGCAGCGACCTGTTCGGCGCCGTCGTCCAGGCACCCATCGTCGAGGAGGGCGCGAAGGGCTTCGGGGTCCTGCTCGTCCTCTGGATCTTCCGCAAGAACTTCGACGGTCCTGTCGACGGGGTCGTCTATGCCGCCACGGTCGCGGCCGGGTTCGCCTTCGTCGAGAACATCCAGTACTTCGGACTGCAGGTCTCGGACGACCTGCAGTACGGCGTCGGGGGACTCGGCTACGTGTTCGTCGTCCGCGCCCTGATGTCGCCGTTCGCGCACGTCATGTACACCGCGTGCACCGGGGTGGCCCTGGGCTTCGCGGCCCGCAAGACCGGCCCGGGCGGTGCCGTCGGGTTCTACTTCATCGGGCTCGTGCCCGCCATCCTGCTGCACGCCCTCTGGAACGGGGCCCTGAGCTTCGTCACGGACGACGGTTTCTTCGTGTACTACCTGCTCGTCCAGGTGCCGATCTTCGTCGCGATGATCCTGCTCGTCGTGCTCCTCCGACGCAACGAACGCCACGTCACGCACGACCGTCTCGTCGAGTACGGCTCGGTCGGATGGTTCAGCCCGGACGAGGTGCAGATGCTCTCGACGGGCGCGGGTCGTCGTCAGGCGAAGCAGTGGGCGGCGGTCAACGGACAGAGCGCCGCGATGAAGCGGTTCGTCTCCACCGCGACGCGACTCGCGTTCACCCGACAGCGGATCGTCAAGGGGCGCGCGGACGAGGCGTCGAGGCGCGATGAGGGCGAACTGCTCGACCAGCTGACCATCGCCCGACGCGCGCTCCAGGCGCCGGCCGTCGCCTTCGTCGGCTACCCCGAGCCGCAGTTCGGGCCGGGGCCGCAGTACGGGCCGGGGCAGCAGTACCCCGCGCAGCAGTACCCAGGCCAGCAGTACCCAGCGCAGCCGGACCCTGGCCAGCACTACCCGGGGCAGCAGTACCCCGGCCAGCAGTACCCCGGGCAGCAGCCGCCGCAGACCTGGTGACCGCCGACCCTGCGGCGGGATTGGCTAGGGGATCGGGTGCAGCGCGTCGTATGTGCCGAACGTCGGCGTGAGCCGCGCGATCACCCCGACGAGCACGATGATCAGCGCTCCGCCGAGCAGGGGCGGCCACATCACGCCGGCTGCCGCGACGAGGCCGACGAACAGGTCGCCGATGCGCGGCCCGCCCGTGACCACCACGATGAAGATGCCCTGGAGGCGACCGCGCATGGCATCGGGTGCCGCCGCCTGCAAGATCGTCGAGCGGAAGATCGCACTCACGTTGTCGGCCGCGCCCGCCCCGGCCAACGCGACGGCCGCCGCCGCCAGGGCGACGAGGTTGGCATCGTCCAGGCCTTCGGTGATGCTGCCGAGACCCCGGGCGGGCGTGATGAGCAGGACGAGGCCGAACAGCAGGATGAACCCGCCGTAGACGGTGATGGCGATGTTCACCGCGCGGCCCTGGCGCCTCACGTGCCCCAGGCGGCCGGAGAACACGCTGCAGAGCAGCGCCCCGATCGCGTACGAGGCGGTGAGGACGCCGACCGTCACCGCGCCTCCTCCGATCACGACCGCTCCGACCACGGGAAAGAGCACGCGGGGCTGGCCGAACGTCATCGCGACGATGTCGACGATGAAGGTGGTGCGGATGGTCGGCGAGCGGCGCAGGAACCTCATGCCGAACGCGAGCGACTCGAGCCCGGGGCGCTGCGTCTCGCCCTCGGGACGGATCGGCGGCAACGTGAGGATGCCGAGGAAGGCGAAGGAGAACAGCACGACGTCGACGGTGTACGTGATCGGGAACCCGACCGAGGCGACGAGCACGCCCGCGAGCGCCGGCCCGACGGTCAGCATCAGACCGGTGCCGATCCCGCCGAGGGCGGAGGCGGCGGGCAGCAGGTGCGTCGGCAGCAGCCGGGGCACGATGGAGGCGCGGGAGGTGCCGATGAGCGTGCCGGCGACCGCGTTGACGGTGGTCAGGACGTAGAGCAGTACGACCTCGTGCAGGCCGAGATACGCGTGCAGGGCGATGGCCGCGGTCGACAGCCAGGCGAAGACGGCGGCCACGAGGGCGACCTTGCGCCGGTCGAACGCGTCGGCGAGCATGCCGCCGTAGAGCCCGGCGACGATCATCGGTACGAGGGACACGACGCCGACGAGCGCGACGGCGAACGTCGACCTCGTGATGTCGTACACCTCGAGGCCGACGGCGACGAGGGTCAGCTGCGTGCCGATGCCACTGATCGACGAGCCGACGAACAGGCGGGCGAAGGCCGGGCTGACCTTGAGGGGGGTGATGTCGACGAAGACCGGGCGGCGACCGTTCGCGCCGGGTGCGGGAGGTGAAGTGCTCAAGGCTTCATTGTGCCCCGGCTGCGACGGGACTCGACCGCGACGTCGATTTTGACCCGGTCGCGAGGGGGAGTAGCGTCCATTCGTTCGCATCGATGAACTGATCTCGGTGCGGACGGATGTCGGGTCGGCCACTCGAGCCTCGCAGGGAGGATTCGAGGGGCCGACCCGGTTTCATGCCCGATGGAGCAGGGCTGCGGACGTGTCTCGGTCCCGGGTCGAGTGGTTGGATGGTCAGCATGACTCACGACCCCCAGACCAAGCCCGAGATCGACGCCCCCACCGCTCCGGCCCCCGCCGAGCTCGAGATCACCGACATCACGGTCGGCGACGGCGACGAGGCCCAGAGCGGATCGACCGTGACCGTCCACTACGTCGGCGTCGAGTTCGACTCCGGTGAGGAGTTCGACGCATCGTGGGGCCGCGGCGAGCCCATCACCTTCCCCCTCGCGGCTCTCGTCCGTGGGTGGCAGGAGGGCATCCCCGGTATGAAGGTCGGCGGACGCCGCCAGCTCGTGCTACCCCCGCACCTCGCCTACGGCCCTGCCGGCGGAGGCCACCGCCTCTCGGGCAAGACCCTGATCTTCGTCATCGACCTGCTCGGGGTGAGCTGATGACGGCCCCGTCGATCGGGCTGAACGACGGCACGACGCTCCCGGCCCTCGGGCTCGGCACCTACGGCATGAACGGCGACGAGGGCGCCGGGCAGATCGCCACGGCGATCGACTCGGGCTACCGTCTGCTCGACACCGCCCTCAACTACACGAACGAGGACGCCGTCGGCGAGGCCATCCGCCGCACCGAGGTGCCGCGTGCCGACCTCGTCGTCACGACGAAGCTCCCCGGTCGTCACCACGGCTACGAGGAGGCGCTGGCGAGTTTCGAGGAGAGCCGCGCCAACCTGGGGCTCGATTACGTCGACCTCTACCTCATCCACTGGCCGCTGCCCCGGGTCGACAAGTACGTCGATGCGTTCCGCGCGTTCGTGAAGCTGCAGGAGGACGGTCTCGTGAAGTCCGTCGGCGTCTCGAACTTCACGGCCGAGCACCTGCAGCGCGTCGCGGACGAGACCGGTGTCGTGCCGGCCGTGAACCAGATCGAGCTGCACCCGTACTTCCCCCAGGCGGAACTGCGCGCCGTGCATCAGAGCATGGGCATCGTCACCGAGAGCTGGAGCCCGCTCGCGAAGCAGAGCGAGCTCCTGACCGAGGGCGTCGTCACCGACATCGCCCGGGCCCACGGCAAGACCCCGACGCAGGTCGTGTTGCGCTGGCACGTCCAGCTCGGCGCCGTGCCGGTGCCGAAGTCGGCCGACCCCGGTCGTCAGCGCGAGAACCTCGATGTCTTCGACTTCGAGCTGTCCGAGGACGAGGTCGCCGCGATCAGCGGTCTCGAGCGCGGTCGGCTGTGGGACGGCGACCCCGTCACGCACGAGGAGTTCTGAAACCACTCTGCGGCCACACCGCCGCACGCGACGCGCGCCACCCGTCTCGGGTCGGCGCGCGTCGTTCGTTCGTGCCCCGCGCCTCCTCGGACTCGTTAGACTGACATGCCGACTTTTCCCGAGGGGTTGTGTACTTGGTGTCTTCCGAACTTGACCGCGAACGCGGCTATGTCGCCACGCTCTACGCGCGGCTCGACGAGCTGAAGGCGGACGCCCGCGTGCGCCTCGAGCGCACCCGCCGCGAGACGGTCGGGGGCAATCACCAGAGCCGGACCGAGCGCGACGCGTTCGCCCGGCTCTACGAGGACACGATCGTCCAGCTGGGCGCCGTCGACGAGCGCCTGGCCTTCGGGCGCCTCGAGCTGGAGACCCCCGACGCCACGTCGGCGGGCGAGACGGGTCGGCACCGGTACATCGGGCGCATCGGCCTCCGCGACGAGGACCACCACCCGATCCTGCTCGACTGGCGGGTGCCCGGGGCCAGCGCGTTCTACCAGGCCACCGCGGCGACCCCGATGGGCGTCCGCGCGCGACGTCACCTCACGCTCGACGGCCGCCGCGTCGTGCGCCTCGAGGACGAGGTCTTCGACCCCGAGCTGCTCGATCGCGACGACGTGCAGCTGCAGGGCGAGGGGGCGCTGATGGCGGCCCTCACCGCGCAGCGCACGGGTCGCATGACCGACATCGTCGCCACCATCCAGGCCGAGCAGGACCGCATCATCCGGTCGCAGCTGGACGGCGTGCTCGTCGTGCAGGGCGGTCCGGGCACCGGCAAGACGGCCGTCGCCCTGCACCGCGCGGCCTATCTGCTCTACTCGCACCGCGATCGACTCCGCGGCTCGGGCGTGCTCGTCGTCGGGCCGTCGCGCTCGTTCCTGCGCTACATCGAGCAGGTGCTGCCGTCGCTCGGCGAGAGCGGTGTCGTGCTGTCCAGCCTCGGCGGGTTGTATCCCGACATCGAGGCGACTCGTGACGACGAACCGGCCGTGGCCGCGCTCAAGGGGTCCGCCGAGATGGCCGACCTGTTGCGGCGCGCGGTGCGGTCGCGCCAGATCCGGCCGAGCGAGCCCACGACGATCGACATCAACGGCGAGCGTCTCGTGGTGCACCCCGAGCTGATCGGCGACGCGATGAAGCGCGCACAGGACCGCGGCAAGCAGCACAACCTCGGGCGCGTCACGTTCAACAAGCAGGCCCTCGCCGCTCTGACGCGGCAGCTCGTCGCGCAGATGCGCGACCACGGCACGACCGTCGACGAGTCGGACGAGGCGGTGCTCCGCGAGGACATCCGCCAGTCGTACGACGTCCGCGTGCTGCTCAACACGGCCTGGATGCCGCTCTCCGCCGAGAAGCTCGTCGAAGACCTCTACGCGCGACCGAACTGGTTCGCGTCCCTGACCCCCCGGTGGACACCCGAGCAGCGGGCCCTGCTGCGTCGGCCGCGCGGCTCGGAGTTCACGATCTCGGACATCCCGCTGCTCGACGAGGCGGCCGAGTTGCTCGGCGAGTTCGGCGCGGGCGTCGACCCCGAGAAGCAGGCACGCAAGGCGCAGCGCAAGCGCGACATCGAGAACGCCGAGCGCGCCATCGAGAACATGGGTGTCGAGGGCATGGTGTCGGCCGAGCAGATCGCGGGCGGCTTCGCCGAGCGCGCCGCGAGCATGACCACCGCCGAGCGGGCCGCGGGCGATCGCACCTGGGCCTACGGTCACGTCGTCGTCGACGAGGCCCAGGAGCTGTCGCCGATGCAGTGGCGCCTGCTGTCGCGACGCTGCCCGCTGCGTTCGTTCACCGTCGTGGGCGACATCGCGCAGGCGTCGAGCCCCGCCTCCGCGTCGTCGTGGGACCGCGCCCTGCAGAGCCTCCTGGGCCGTCGGCGCGGTTCGGCGGCGGCCGGCACGTCGGCGCCCTGGCGCCTGGAAGAGCTGACGGTCAACTACCGCACGCCGAGCCAGATCGTCGAGTACGCCGAGGGGCTGGCCCGCGACAGCGGTCTGCGCATCACCCCGAGTCGGTCGGTGCGGTCGAGCGAGTGGCCCGTGCTCGAGACCGGCCGCGGCCTGACCGGTGCGGCACTCGTGGCGGCCGTCACCGACGCCGTGGCCGTCGACCGCGGCATCGACGCCTCCGGCACCACGGCCGTCATCGCCCCCGACGAGGTCGTCCCGGCCCTGGTCGAGGCCTTGGTGGCCGTCTATCCCGGCGAGGTCGCCCCCGGCACGGCGTCGCTGACGAAGCCCATCTCGGTGCTCAGCCCGGCGACGTCCAAGGGCCTCGAATTCGATTCCGTCGTGGTGGTCGCGCCCTCGCGCATCCGCGAGGCGACGGCACGGGGCAACGCGAGCCTCTACGTGGCGATGACGCGACCGACCCAGCGACTGACCGTCGTCGGCTGACCGGCGCCGCGCCTCCTCGGCACGGCGCCCGCCAGGGTCTCGGGCGGCGCCGTGTCAGCCGGCCGCGACGCCGAACTCGGTGTCGAGCGCCGCGATCTCGGTCTCGAACCGGCTGCGCAGCGTCGCCTTCTCGGCGGTGGGCAGCCACGACGCGTCGACCCCGGCGAGACTCATCGCCCTCAGCTGATCGGCCGTCGCGCCGATGCTCTCGCTCATGATGCGGTACTCGGCCGCGAGCGTGGTCGGGAACATGCCCGGGTCGTCCGACGCCGGGATCAGGGTCAGGCCGGCGTCCAGCATGGCCTCGATGGAGGCGCGGCGCCAGGGACGCCACGACCGTCGCGACGTCGTCGACACGACCGTGAACGCCACGCCCTCGTCGCGGACCCGCGCCACGACGTCGTCGTCTTCGAGCACGTAGTAGCCGTGATCTATGCGGTCGCAGCCCAGCAGGTCGAGGCAGGTGATCGTGTTGACCGCCGTCGGAGCGTGCTCGGACGAGTGCGCGGTGCGGCCGAGACCCGCGGCGCCGGCGAGCGCGTACGCATCGGCGAAGCGCTCGGGCGGCCCTTTCGTCTCGAGGTTGTCGAGGCCGATCCCGGCGACGTACTCGTGGGGGTGGTCGACGACGCGGCGCACGAGTTCGAGGGCGTGCTCGCCGCTCTGGCTCCGGTCGATGCCCGCGATCATCCGACCGGTCATGCCGAAGTCGCGCTCGGCCAGGCGGATGCCCTCGGCGTAGGCCTCGATCGAGCCGCGGTAGCCGAGCGACTCGAGGTGCGGCGGCACGGCGTCGAAGAACAGCTCGAGGTGCCGGGTGGCACTCGACGTGTGCGCGTCCTCGAACGCCTCGTAGACGATGCGCGTCAGGTCGTCGGCGTCGCGGAGGACCTCGACGACCCAGTTCGACGCCTGGAAGAGCGAGTACGACACGGCGGGCTCGCCGGCGCTCGGCCCCTGCGGCACGGGGATGCGCGTGTGGCGGTAGAGCGCCGGATCGGGCGGCAGCGAGTTGATGTCGGCGAAGATGCGCTCGGGTTCGTCAGGCAGTGCGAGCTTCTCGCGCCGGGCGAGCTCGGCGAATGTCGACGCCCGCACCGTGCCGATCAGGTGGCAGTGCAGGTCGGCCTTCGGCAGACGGTCCAGGTAGGCGGTGGGCAGGGTGCCGGCGACGGCGGACGACTCGGAGTCGCCCGCCGTCGCGGTGGTCCGTGGTGCGGTGGAGCTCATCAGCGCGACGTCACCTCGCGGGCGAAGCGGTCGACCCAGTCGCTGCGGGTGGAGACGAGCTCGGTCGGGTCGAGCGTCGAGTAGCCGGCCGCGATCGGGTCGGCGGCGATGTCGCCGACGACGGCGTCGATCGTGTCGGGCACCGTGGCCTCGGGGTTGACGGGCAGGTCGCCGACCAGGTCCGCCGACGCGGTCTGCGCCTCGGCCGAGAGCAGGTAGTCGATGAACTGGTTGGCGGCATCCGCGTTCGGGGCGCCGGCGGGGATCATGGCGCGGTTCGTCGCCATGTAGCGGCCCGTCGAGGGGGCCGTCCAGCCGACGGGCTCGCCCGAGGCCACCAGGTCGGTCGCGAAGCCGCTGAGGGCGTCGGCGGCGACGATCTCGCCCTGCGTCAGCAGGTTCGTGACCTCGGTCGACGAGCTGTAGAACTGCAGCACGCCGGGGGCCCACCCGCCGATGGTGTCGAGGGCGGAGTCGATGTCATAGGGGCCGTCACCGTACGTGGCGGCCACGCCCGACACCATGAGCTGTCCGGCTGTCACCGAGATGTCGGGCAGCGCCACCCGACCCTTCAGGCTGCTGTCGCCGTAGAGCTTCCAGTCGGCGGCCTGCGCGGCCGAGAGCTCGTCGGTGTCGTACAGGGTGCCGTTGAGCTGATAGCTGTAGGCGGGGCCGTCGTAGCTGTTCTCGGTCGCGAAGTCGGCGATCGTGCCGAGATTCGGTACCTCGGCCGCGTCGACCTTCTGGAAGAGCTCGTCCTCCTGGCCCAGGGCGGCGTAGTAGTCGGAGATCAGCATGACGTCGACACCGGGGTCGCCGTCGGCGAGGCGTAGCTTCGACAACCGGTCGGTGTTCGAGCCGGTCTCGACCTCGACCTTGATGCCCGTCTTGGCCGTGAACGGGTCGATCACGGCCTCCTGGAACTCCTCGACGCCGAACGGGAACGTGCTGAGCACGAGGGTGTCGCCGTCGGCCTCGCCGCCTCCGGACGACGAGCAGCCGGCGAGCACGAGGGCGGCGGTGGCGGCCGTGGCGGCGAGCGCCAGACCGCGTCGGCGCGCGGGGTGGGGGAGTCGGTTCATGATCGGTCCTTTCGAGGGGAGGTGCATCAGGGCTGACGAGAAGGAGGCGCGGGTGCGGCGGTCAGTCGGCGAGCGTCACGAGACGCCCGGCGTCGGCCCGCACGCTCACGTCGTCGCCGATGGAGACGACCGGCTGGCCGGTGTGCCGCACGTCGGACACGAGTCGGACGCCGGCCCCGGACGCGTCGGTCGCCTGGACGGTGACGAGCACGTCGACCCCGCGGTAGGCCACGTCCGTGACGGTCGCGGGGAGGGCGAGACCGGAGGCCGATGCGCCGACCGACGCCGTGCCTCCGGATGTCGGGACGACCTCGAGGTGCTCGGGGCGGACGGTCACGGTCGTGCCGCCCGCCGTCGTGACGAAGTTCTCGTAGCCGAGGAAGTCGGCGACGAAGCGGTTCGCGGGGTTCGGGAAGACCTGCTGGGGCGAGCCCTGCTGCATGATGCGCCCGGCGCGCATCAGCACCATGTCGTCGCTCATCTCGAGCGCCTCGTCCTGGTCGTGGGTCACGAGCACGACGGTCAGGCCGGTCTCGGACTGGATGCGGCGGATCTCGGCGCGCATCTGCACCCGCAGTCGCGCGTCGAGGTTCGACAGCGGCTCGTCCAGCAGCAGCAGCGTGGGGCGGATGGCGATGGCCCGCGCGAGGGCCACGCGCTGCTGCTGACCACCGGAGAGCTTCTTGGGCTTGCTGCCGGCGAGGTGGGCGAGTCCGACCAGGTCGAGGGTCTCGAGGACGCGCTTCTGCCGCTCGGCGGTGGGTACGCGGCGCAGCTTGAGGCCGTATCCGACGTTCTCGGCGACCGTCAGGTGCGGGAACAGCGCATAGCTCTGGAAGACCATGCCGAGCCCGCGCTTCTCGGGCGGTGTCCGCGTGCTGTCGACGCCGTCGATCAGGATCGTGCCCGAGGTCGGTGCGGTGTAGCCGGCCAGCATGCGCAGGGTGGTCGTCTTGCCGCAGCCGCTGGGGCCGAGCAGGGTGGTCAGCTTGCCCTCGGCGATCGAGAGGTCGATCGAGTCGACGGCGGTGAAGTCGCCGAAGACCTGGCTGACCCCACGGAGCTCGGCGGCGACGCGAGGGGCGGTGCGGACGGGTGACACGACGGGTGTGCTCATCGGTTGATGCCTCCGAAGATCTTGGCGAAGCCGACGGTGCGTTCGGCGATGACGGCGATGACGACGGTGCCGGCGAGGATGAGCGTGCTCATCGCGGCGACCATCGGGTCGTAGCTCTGCTGGACGTAGTCGAGCATCGTGACGGGCAGGGTGCGGAAGTCGCGGCTCTGCAACAGCAGCGACAGCGGCACGTTGTTGAACGACGTGACGAAGCTGAGCAGTCCGGCCGAGAAGATGCCGGGGCGCAGCAGCGGCAGGGTCACCGTGAAGAAGGCCCGGACGGGCGAGGCCCCGAGACCGCGCGCGGCCTCCTCGAGGGCGGGGTCGGCGAGGGCCAGCGAGGCGCCCGTCACCCGCACGGCGTAAGGCAACATCAGCACCGTGTGCCCGATGAGCAGGGTCGGGAAGTTGTCGAGTCGGAACCCGACGATCAGCTGCTGGTAGAGCGCGAGGCCGACCACGAGTTCGGGCACGATCAAGGGGGAGAGGAACAGCCCCTCGACGAGGTTCTTGCCGGGCAGCCGCCCTCGGTGGATCGCGAGCGTCGCGGGGATGCCCAGCGCGAGAGCGATCACGGTCGCCAGCAGGGCCAGCTCGAGGCTCGAGACCAGGGCCGACGTGAACGGGGCGTACGACAGCGCCTTGTCGAACCACTGCAGCGAGAACCCCTGCGGCGGGAACTTCAGGGTGCGGCCCGACGTGAACGCGGTCGCGACCACGAACAGGATCGGCACGATCATGACGACGTAGCCGGCGACGGCGAGGCTGCCCGCGAGCGGGCGACGGGTCTTCACGAGGTGGCTCCCTTGCGGGCGACGAGCGACGAGAGTCCGGACACGGCGAACACGAGCACGGTCATGATGAGCGCGGTCGCGGAGGCGCCGGCCCAGTCGATCGTGACGCTCGAGTACGAGAACAGCTGCGTCGAGAGCATGCGCTGGCTCGAGCCGCCGAGCAGATAGGGGGTCGTGTAGGCCGTCACCGAGCCGGCGAAGACGAGCGTCGCCGCGACGACGATGCCCGGCAGCGACAACGGGACGACGATCGACCAGAACGTGCGGGTGCGACCGGCGCCGAGCCCTCGTGCGGCGTCGTCGAGGCCGGCGTCGATCTGGGCGACGGCCGAATAGCACGAGATGATCGCCAGCGGCAGGAAGAGCTGCGTGAGGCCGAGCACGATCGCCAGCTCGGTGTAGAGCAGCTGGGGTGCGCGGTCGGTGAGCCCGAGCCCGGTCAGCGCCTGGCCGATCGCCCCGTTCGAGCCGAGCAGCACGAGCCAGCCGAAGGTGCGGACGACGTTGCTGAGCAGCAGCGGGAAGATCGCGAGCGCCAGCAGCACGCCCGACCAGCGCGACGTCGAGCGCGCCAGGAGATACGCGATCGGGAACCCGAGCACGATGCAGATCACGGTGACGAGGAGGCCGAGGCCGACGGTGCGTCCGATGATGCGCAGGTCGAACGGGTCGGTCAGCATCTGACCGAGCCGGGTGACGATGTCACCGGGGGCGACACCGGGAGGCGCGAACAGCATTGCCAGGGACGGCACCAGGAATCCCACCAACAGCACGGCGAGTCCGGGCAGGGCCAGGAGCGCGGGGCGGCGTGAGTGCATGCTCGGCCTCCGATCGGGGTTCGGGGTGGTTGGGGGCGCCGGCCGGCGACTCCCGATGAAACCGGTTGTGGAACCGGTTACATCGAGCCTAGGGTCATCACGACGGCGGTTCGAGCCCGCCGTGTAACAACCATGTAAAAAGCCCCCGCGGGGCTCGGCTGTGCTCGGTACGTGTCGGCCCTACGCTGGCGGGGGTGGTCGATGAGGCGCGCCGACCGTGACCGCGCCGCGATCGAGAGCAAAGGGGAACCGTGTCCACACTGGTCGACGTGGCGACGCTCGCCGGCGTGTCGAAGGCGACCGCCTCGAGGGCCCTGAGCCACTCCGAGCTGGTCGCACCCGAGACCGCGGCCCGTGTCTTCGGTGCCGCCGAGATGCTCGGTTTCGTGCCGAATCGTGCGGCACGGCAGCTGGCGCGGGGCCGGACGGGTGTCATCGCGCTCGTCGTCCCCACCCTCGAGAACAGCTTCTTCACCCCCATCATCGCGGGCGCCCAGTCGAGCGCCGTCGAGCACGACCTCCAGCTGACGGTCGCAGTCAACCCGCTCTCGTCGCCGTCCGACCTCACGGCCTTCGAGCGGCTGTCGCGGCAGGTCGACGGGTTCATCGTCGCCGCGCCCCGCGGTGACGATGAGATCGTCCGGGCGGCCTGCGGGGTCACGCCGACGGTGCTCGTCGACCGAGAGGTCGAGGGAGTCGCATCCGTGGTCGCCGACACCGCCACGGCGTTCGGCTCGCTCGTCTCCCGTCTGATCGCCGACGGCCATGAGCGACTCGTGTACCTGGGCGGACCCGCCGGGTCGTGGCAGGACGTCCAGCGCACCGCCGCCGTCGTCTCGGCCGCGCACGAGGTGGCCTCGCTCGCCGTACTCGGCCCGTACCCGTCGACGTTCGCGGCCGGGGTCGCCGCGGCACCCGAGGTTGTCTCGAGCGGGGCCACGGCGGCCGTGCCGTATGCGACGGCGATCGGCCTCGGGCTCATGTTCGCCCTCGGACGGGGTGACGGGTCGCCGTCTCCAGCGCCCGCACCCGTGACCGTGAGTTCGGAGCGGATGGTCGTCGACTCCCTCGGCCTCGTCGGTGTCCCGGCGATCGACGTCGACGGCGACGAACTCGGTCGGGTCGCCCTGGACACCCTCGTCACGGCGTCGCGCGGAGCGTCGGCCTCACCCGTGCGCCTCCGGTTGCCCGTCCCGGTCTACTGGCCGTCGACGAGCTGACGCCCGGCCGTCGAGACCCTCGGGTCACGGCGAGACCCTCGCCTGTCGGGGAGGGTTTCGCCGCGACGCGAGGGTCCGGCCGCACGTGCCGGGTCGCCCTGTCTAGGCTGCCGTGCCCGACGCCCGGACGCGCTCGACGAGATCGAGCCACGGCCCCGTGAGCTGTTGTTCGGGCAGTTTCGCCTGTCGGCGGGGCGTCGTGTCGACCGTGATCACGTAGACGAAACGATCGGGACGCACCGGTTGCGCGGCGGTCACCTGCGACCACGGCACCTCGTCGAGCAGCCGGTGCCACGCGGTGACGTCCGGTTCGGTGTCGACGTCGACCCGCCAGGTCCGCGTGAGCCCGGCGAAGCCGCCGGTGCGCGCGACGGAGACGATCATGCGGCGATGGTACTCCGACCCGCTCGGCCCGAATCAGGCCGTCGGGGTGACCCCGACGCCGGTCCAGCCCTCACGGGTCGCCCGGGACTCGGTCGAGCCGGCCCCGTAGCGCGCGTCGGCCGCGTGCACGGTCGCCGCGGCGAACCGGGCGAAGTCGGCGTCGGCGGGGAGATGCCCGCCCGTGAGCGTGTCGTACCAGATCTGCCCCGCGCGCTCCCACGCGTGCCCGCCGAGGGCGTCGGCGACGAGATAGAACGCGTGGTTCGGGATGCCCGAGTTGAGATGCACGCCGCCGTTGTCGTCGCTGGTCTCGACGTACCCCGCCATGTCGGCGGGCTGCGGGTCGCGCCCGAGCACGTCGTCGTCGTACGCGGTGCCCGGAGCCTTCATCGACCGCAGGGCGCGGCCCTGGACCTCGGGTGTGAACAGCCCCTCGCCGATCAGCCAGGTCGCGTCGGCCGTGGTCTGCGAGAACAGGTACTGCTCGACGAGCGCCCCGAAGACGTCGCTCAGCGACTCGTTGAGCGCCCCCGACTGCCCCTGGTAGGTCAGATTGGCGGTGTACTGCGTCACACCGTGCGTCAGCTCGTGGCCGATCACGCTGACCGAGGCGGTGAACCGGGTGAACACCTCGCCGTCCCCATCGCCGAAGACCATCTGCTCGCCGTTCCAGAACGCGTTGTCGTAGTCGCGGCCGTAGTGCACGGTGGCGTCGAGCGGCAGACCCGCGCCGTCGATGGACGACCGGCCGTAGACCTCGGAGTAGAGCCGATACGTGGCGCCCAAGGCGTCGTAGGCCTCGTCGACGGCCACGTCGGCGACGGCCGGATCGCCCTCGCCACGGACACGGTCACCCGGGAGGGTCTCGGTCTCATGCGTGTCGAAGACCGTCCGCTCGAGCGTATGCGGCGGCGGGACGGCGCCCTGTCGCGTCGCCGGCGGATCGTTGCGACGGGCGCGGACGTCGTCGATCTCGAGCAGGCCGCGCCGGGCGGCCTCGGGGGCGCGGACGAGGTGCGACGAGTTCGCCTCGGCGAGGTGGGCGAGCAGGTAGGGCGGAACGATCGATCGGCGCATGCGTGCACTCTGGCACGCACCTCCGACACCCGGCCGGGGTGGACGCCACGCGACGCGTCACGAGCAGGACGGACGCACGGCTACCGTTGTCGGTATGACCGTTTCCGTCTCCACCGCCGAGCTCCTGGACCAGATGATCGCGGTCGTCCCCGACTTCCCCCGGCCGGGCATCCTGTTCCGCGACGTGACCCCGTTGTTCTCCCACGCCGACGCGTTCGCCGCCGTGACCGTCGCCCTGTCCGAGCCCTTCGACGGCGGGTTCCAGGCCGTCGCGGGCATCGAGGCGCGCGGTTTCGCGCTCGCGGGTGGCATCGCCATCGAACAGGGGGTCGGTGTGCTGACGGTCCGCAAGGCGGGGAAACTGCCGGGCGAGGTCCTGAGCGAGAGCTATGCGCTCGAATACGGCGAGGCCACCCTCGAGCTCCGACCGAGCCAGCTGCCCGCGGGCACGCGGGTGCTCGTGGTCGACGACGTGCTGGCCACGGGCGGCACGGCCGAGGCGACCGTGACGCTCCTCGAGAGAGCCGGCTACGAGGTCGTCGGGGTCGCGGTCCTCCTCGAACTCGACGGGCTCGGCGGTCGCGACCGCTTGGCCACCCACGTGCCCGTGCACGCCCTCGGGAGCGCCCCCGCCTGAGGCGGCCGCCGACGTCAGAGCCCGCTGAGCCCCCGCAGCGACTGCCCGGCCGTCGGGAAGAGCAGCCCTGCGCCTCCGGCGAGGCACGCGATCGCCACGAGCACGAACACGGCGACCCAGAACAGCCCCGGCACGCGGGTGAGCCGTGCGAGCTGGTCCGCATCCGACTGGCCGCCGGGGGAGCGCCTCCTGCTGCTCTGCAGCTCGACCGATGCCCTCAGGGCGCCGAAGCCGAGCACGCTCGTGACGACGAGGCCGAAGACGTGCTGCCAGGTGCCGGTCGCGAACCAGGTGATCGAGAACACGATCGCGGCACCGACGAGCACGACCCAGAGGCCGAACCAGTTGCGGATCTGCACGAGCATGAGGGCCAGCAGCAGCAGGATCGCCCAGAGCAGACCGGCCGCGAAGCCGGCCGACAGCATCCACGCGGCACCGAGGGAGGCCAACGCCGGGGCCGTGTAGCCCGCGAGCAGCGTGACGACCATCCCGGGCCCGGTCCGCGGACCGCGCGACACCGTGAGGCCCGAGGTGTCCGAGTGCAGGCGGATGCCGCTCAGCCGACGGCCGCTCAGCACGGCCGCCACCCCGTGGCCGCCCTCGTGCACCACGGTCACGGCGTGACGGACGGTGTGCCACGCACCCGGCACGAGGACGAGGGCGAGCCCGATCGCGACCGACCCGAGCATCCACGATGGGGGGAGCGGGGTCGCCCGCAGCGCGATGCGGGCCCAGAGCTCGGTGACGACGTCCATGCCTCGAGCCTACGAGTGCCCCGCTGGCATGCCTGTACTGGGCCGGCACCCCCTGTACTGGTGCTGCCGGGCCGACCGGGCGAGCAGTACCGTCGCACCAGCAGAAGGAGGCGGCGCCATGACGGACCCGCAGGCACCGTCGAGGGCGTCGGCCGCTTCCGCCGACCCCGATCTCGACCAGTCGGACGGCGGTCACGGCGCGCTCGCGCATCTCTGGCGCCTGCAACAGGGGCGACCGCGTCGCTCGCTCGTCGGACGTCTCTTCGGCACCGACCCGCTCCTGCCCGACGCCCGCCGGTGGTTCGCCGGCGTCGAGGGCGAGCTCGAGGTGGCACGCCTGCTGTCGACGCTCGGCAACGGCTGGCGGACCATCCACACCGTCCCGATCGGCGACGACGCCGACGTCGATCACGTCGTCATCGGCCCCGGCGGCGTGTTCACCGTCACGACCAAGAGTCATGTGGCGGGCAACGTCTGGGTGGGGGAGCGCGCGGTCCTCGTCGACGGCTACCGTCAGCCGTACCTGCCCACCGCGAGGTTCCAGGCCGAGCGCGTCTCCGAGCTGCTGGGCCGCGCCAGCGCCCGGCACGTCGCCGTCGAGGCCGTCGTCGTCGTGGCGAACGCGAAGAAGCTGACCGTCGCCAGCATGCCGCGGGGAGTGACGGTCGTCACGGCCGCGCAGCTCGTCGCCTGGCTGCGCCGGCGACCCGCCACGCTCGACATCGACTGCGTCCGGCACATCACGCGGGCCGCGCTCCAGCGCAGCACCTGGCGCCCGTCCGCTCAGCTCGCCCGCGCCATGGGCGTCACCGTCCCTCATGACGACGTCACGAAGGAGGCGCGGGCCGAGACCGCCGACCCCGCCGAGCTCCGGGCCTGGTGGCAGCATCTCCGGGGCGAGGTGGCGACCGCTCGGCGGGTGCGCACCGCGTGGAGCCTGCTCGTCCCCGTCGGTGCCGTCCTCGGGGCGCTCGCCGTGCCTCCGGCGATCCACGCCTTGACACCGCTCTGACGGACCCGTGGCCCGGCCCGCGGGATGAACCCCGTCAGCCCTGAGGGTGAAGCGGGGCCGGAACCGGTCCGAGCGGCCCCTTCTCCCAGCGACGATGACCGACGATGACTGGCATGCGCCGTGCCGTCCTCCTTCTCCTGACCCTCGCCTACCTCGCCGGTGTGATGTGGATGACCCTGCGGCCGAGTGTGTACGACGCACACACGGCAGGCCTGCTGTGGGCCGCCCTCGACGTCTTCGCGGTCCACCCCGAGACCGCGTGGATCACGTTCTCGCGGGTGGAGTCGTGGGCCAACGTCGCGATGTTCATCCCGATGGGAATGCTGCCGGCGCTGCTGCTGCCCCGTCGCCTGTGGTGGGTGGGCGTCGTCGTGGGCTTCGCGGCGTCCGCGGCGATCGAGTGGTACCAGGGCGCCTTCCTGACGACGCGCGTCTCCGACCCGCACGACCTGCTGATGAACACCCTCGGCGCGGTGGTCGGGGCGGTGTTCGTCGGTCTCGTCCTGCCGCGTCGCCGACCGAGGCGACCCCGCACACGCGCCGCCGCTTCGACGCCGGTCTGGTAAGGTTCTCAGGTTGCCGTCCAACGGCCGCGGATCAAGAGAGCTCGCACATCGGGTGACGAGCACCGCGCAACGAACTGAAAGGGGATCCAGCTATGGCACTTGCACCTGAAGTCAAGACTGCGATCATCGAAGAATACGCGACCCACCCCGGTGACACCGGATCCCCCGAGGTCCAGATCGCTGTGATGACCCAGCGCATCAAAGACCTCACCGAGCACCTGAAAGAGCACAAGCACGACCACCACTCGCGTCGTGGACTGCTGCTCCTGGTGGGTCAGCGTCGTCGTCTCCTCGGATACCTCTCCGACGTCGACATCAACCGCTACCGTTCGCTCATCGAGCGCCTCGGCCTGCGTCGCTAGTCGCAGTCTTGCCGAACGGCCCGTCCTCCTCGTGAGGGCGGGCCGTTTCGTCGTCCCGGCGACTCGAAGCGGTGTCGGCGACCGGATTCGGTGCCGGCGATCAGATCAGTACCAGTTGTTCGCGACCTCGTGCGCCCACGCGCCACAGGGGGTGCTGTAGCGGCTCGTGATGTAGCCGAGCCCCCAGTCGACCTGCGTGCGGTAGTTCGTCAGCCAGTCGAGACCTGAGCTCGCCATCTTCTCGGCGGGTAGCGCCTGCGGGATGCCGTAGGCCTTGCTCGAGGGATTGGTCGCGTTCGTCCGCCAGCCCGACTCCTTGTTCCAGAGCTGCACGAGACACGTGTTCTCGCTGCTCGGCCAGCCGCGGCCGGCGACCACGGACGCCGCGTACGCCTTCGCACCGGCAGGGTCGTTGGCGACCGAGGTCGGCGGGGGAGTCGACGTGACCGGTGCGGGGGTGTCGCCCGGTGTGCCCCCGCCCGCTGCGGGGTTCGACGGCCGCGGTTGCATGGGGCCGGTCGCGGGTGCGGCCACCGGCCGGGCGGCGGCAGCGGCGGCCGCAGCCGCAGCGGCCGCCTGTTGTGCCTTGTAGGCCTGGTCGGCGGCCACTCCCTGGCGGTACTGCTCCTCCAGGGCGGCGCTCGTGTTCTTGAGGGCGGCCAACTGCGCGTAGAGATCGGCCGATTTCGCCGTGGCCGTGGCGGCCTCGGTCTCGGCCTCCGTCTGCGCCGATGCGGCGGCGGTCGCCGCGGCCGACGCCGCCGTGGCGCGCCGATCCCGCTCGGACCGCGCGGCGGCGGCCTGATCGCGCAGACTGCGTACCGAGTTGCTGGCCACCGTCGCATCGGCGAGGACGCCCTGCCACCGGTCGCCCAACTGCGTCAGCGTGCCCAGCTGGTAGAGCGTCGAGTCCGGGTCGCTCGACCCGAGCAGTTCGCCGGTGAGCGACGGTGTGTTCCCGGCCCGGAAGAGATGCGCGGCCAGTTGCCCGGCCGCCTTCTGGGCCTCCGTGGCGGCGGTCCTCGCCTCGTCGACCCGCACCTCCAACTGGTCGGCCTCCTGCGACGCCGTCGCCAGGGCCGCCTGGGCCTCGGTGTCGGCGAGCTGGGCCGTGACGGCCTCCTGGCCCCGTGCGGCCGCGGTGGCGTCCAGCTGGTCGAGTGCCTTCGACACGGCATCGACCTGGATCTGCGTGGCGGCGGCATCGCCCTGAGCGGCGCGCACCTGGTCCCAGGTGGGATACCCGGCGGCGGTCGCCGTGGTCGGCGTCGTCAGGACGGAGGCGCAGAGGGCGACCGAGACGGCCGCGGCGATCCAGAGAGGGGTCGATCGGCGTGCGGGGCGCGATGAATCGAAGGCACGCATGGGTTCGACCATAACCCGAAGGTTGACTCGCTCGCGTCCCCTGAACGAGGGGTGCGGGCTCGACGGGGCGCGCGCCTCCACCCGGCCGAAATGGGTCGAGTGCTAGAATGACGGGCGGAGCAGGCTGGCATGGATGCTGGTCACCGGTGGTGACACGCGGATCACGAGATCCGATTGTTTCTACTGTTGACCAGACGTGCGACCGCCCCGAGCGAGTGCGCAGGTGCACCGTGCCCGAGATCGATCCCGGGTATGCGTGCCTTCGACACCTCCCCTGCTCCCGGTACGACATCGATGCCCACACGGGGCCGTCGATTCAAAACAAAGAGGAGAGAACCCCCATATGGAGGGTCCAGAGATCAAGTTCGGCGAGGCCGTTCTCGACAACGGCAAGTTCGGCAAGCGCACCATCCGATTCGAGACCGGTCGTCTCGCCCAGCAGGCTCAGGGAGCCGTCGCTGCCTACCTCGACGAAGACACCATGCTTCTGTCGGCCACCAGCGCGAGCAAGAAGCCGAAGGACAACTTCGACTTCTTCCCGCTGACCATCGACGTCGAAGAGCGTTCGTACGCCGCGGGCAAGATCCCCGGCTCGTTCTTCCGTCGTGAGGGCCGTCCCTCCACCGAGGCGATCCTCGTCTGCCGTCTCATCGACCGGCCGCTCCGCCCGTCGTTCGTCGAGGGGCTCCGCAACGAGGTCCAGGTCGTCATCACGGTGCTCAGCATCGCTCCCGACGAGTTCTACGACGCTCTCGCGATCAACGCGGCCAGCGCCTCCACCCAGATCTCCGGTCTGCCGTTCTCCGGCCCCATCGCCGGTGTCCGTCTCGCCCTGATCGGCGACCAGTGGGTCGCCTTCCCCAAGGCGTCGCAGCTCGAAGAGGCCGTGTTCGACCTCACCGTCGCGGGTCGCGTCGTCACCGATGCCGCCGGCAACGAGGACGTGGCGATCATGATGGTCGAGGCCGAGGCCACCGAGCACGCCTGGGGTCTCATCCAGGGCGGTGCGACGAAGCCCGACGAGGCCGTCGTCGCCCAGGGTCTCGAGGCGGCGAAGCCGTTCCTCAAGCAGCTCGTCGACGCCCAGGCGGCCATGGCCGCCCAGGCGTTCAAGGAGATCGCCGACTACCCCGTCTTCCCGCCCTACAGTGACGAGGTCCTCCAGGCCGTCAGCGCCGCTGCGGGCACCGAGCTCGCCGAGGTCTACAAGATCGCCGGCAAGATCGAGCGCCAGGACGCCGACGACGCCCTCAAG
Organism: Frigoribacterium sp. 2-23; assembly: GCF_049601585.1. GTDB lineage: Bacteria > Actinomycetota > Actinomycetes > Actinomycetales > Microbacteriaceae > Frigoribacterium. Next base: position 1,190,120 of record NZ_CP187126.1, read on the forward strand.
GCCCGCGTCAAGGACGCGATCGCCGCCAAGGTCGAGGCGGGCGAACTGCCCGAGTCGGCCATCGGTCAGATCAGCGCCGCGTACAAGACGGCGACGAAGAAGGTCGTCCGCGACCGCATCCTCACCGAGCAGATCCGCATGGACGGTCGCGGCCTCGCCGACATCCGCCCGCTCGACGCCGAGGTGCAGGTCATCCCGCGCGTGCACGGCTCCGCCATCTTCCAGCGCGGCGAGACCCAGATCCTGGGTGTCACCACGCTGAACATGCTCAAGATGGAGCAGCAGATCGACTCGCTGAGCCCGGTCACGAAGAAGCGTTACCTGCACCACTACAACTTCCCGCCCTACTCGACGGGTGAGACCGGTCGCGTCGGTTCGCCGAAGCGTCGCGAGATCGGGCACGGCTTCCTGGCCGAGCGCGCGCTCGTGCCCGTGCTGCCCAGCCGCGACGAGTTCCCCTACGCCATCCGCCAGGTGTCCGAGGCTCTCGGCTCCAACGGGTCGACGTCGATGGGCTCCGTCTGCGCCTCGACCCTGTCGCTGCTGAACGCGGGTGTGCCGCTGCGCGCCCCCGTCGCCGGCATCGCCATGGGCCTCGTGTCCGACGAGGTCGACGGCCAGACGCGCTACGCCGCCCTGACCGACATCCTCGGCGCGGAGGACGCGCTCGGGGACATGGACTTCAAGGTCGCCGGCACGTCCGACTTCGTCACGGCCATCCAGCTCGACACGAAGCTCGACGGTCTGCCGACCGCCGTCCTCGACGCCGCTCTCAAGCAGGCGAAGGAGGCGCGTACCGCGATCCTGTCCGTGCTGAACAGCGCCATCGACGCACCCGACGAGATGGCACCGACCGCTCCCCGCGTGATCTCCGTGCAGATCCCGCAGGACAAGATCGGCGAGCTGATCGGCCCGAAGGGCAAGACGATCAACGCCATCCAGGACGAGACCGGCGCCGACATCTCCATCGAGGAGGACGGCACCGTCTACATCGGCGCCGTCGACGGCCCCTCGGCCGAGGCCGCCCGTGCCCAGGTCAACGCCATCGCGAACCCGACGAACCCCGAGGTCGGCGAGCAGTTCCTCGGAACGGTCGTCAAGATCGCGTCGTTCGGTGCGTTCGTCTCGCTCCTCCCCGGCAAGGACGGTCTGCTGCACATCAGCGAGGTCCGCAAGCTCGCCGGTGGCAAGCGCGTGGAGAACGTCGAGGACGTGCTCGGCGTGGGTCAGAAGATCCTCGTCGAGATCACGAAGATCGACGACCGTGGCAAGCTGTCGCTCGCTCCCGTCGTGGCCGACGAGGCCGACACCGACGGCAGCGCCGCGACCAGCAAGTCCGAGGACGCGTCCGTCGAGGCGTAGTCCCCGCAGCATCGTCCCGAAGAGCCCGCCCCGATCCGATCGGGGCGGGCTCTTCGGCGTCCAGGTGCCCCCGATCGGCACGCGCCCCGAAGGTGGGGCGGCGCGGCGGTAACAATTCGCACCGCCTCCCGGCCTTCCGCGCGGCGACCACGTACTCTCGAAGGGAGACGCGTACGGTGGCCGATCCGGTCCTACGCCAGGGCCGGGCGTGCACCCGGGGGGAGGGACGTCGTGACCGACAAGACGGTGCGGACCGCCCGGAGGGCGAGCCAGACCGCCGGGCAGCCCGTCCTCGAGGCCGTCCCCTCTGTTCTGCCCGAGCGGCGCACGCGCGTGCCTTCCATCCCGACCGCACCCGTCGATCTCGGCATCATCCAACCCCGTCGTCGTCTCGGCGTGTCCGATCTCCGGGTCTTCCCCCTGGCCCTCGGCGGCAACGTCTTCGGTTGGACGGCCGACCAGACGCAGACCATGTCCGTGCTCGACACGTACTACGACATGGGCGGGAACTTCATCGACACCGCGGACTCCTACGCCGGGGGGCGCAGCGAGGTCATGATCGGTGCGTGGCTCCGGTCGCGTCGGTCGCGTGACGACATGGTCGTCGCGACGAAGGTCGGCAAGAGTGCCGACAACCCGGGCCTCAGCCCCCGTGCGATCCAGCGCTCCGTCGAAGCCTCCCTCGATCGCCTCGGGGTCGACCACATCGACCTGCTCTACCTGCACATCGATGACAGCGACGTCGCGTTCGAACGGACCCTTCTCGCGGTCGACCATCTGATCCGGGCGGGGAAGGTGCGCTGGTTCGGCGGATCGCACCACTCCGGCAATCGTCTCTACGAGGCGCGGATCGCGGCCGGCATGCTCGGTGTGGCACCGATGGTGGCGCTCCAGAACCAGTACAGCCTCGTTCACCGTGCCGAATACGAGACGGGTCTTGCCCGCGTGGCGGCGGAGCAGCGACTCGCGGTGATGCCGCGGTTCGCGCTGGCCGGCGGGTTCCTGACGGGAAAGTACCGCACACGTGCGGACCTCTCCGGCTCGCAGCGAGGTCACGACGTCTCTCGTCACCTGAACAAGAAGGGCCTGCGCGTGCTCAACGAGCTCGATCGCATCGCCTCGGTGCACGAGGTGTCGACGGGCGCGGTGGCGCTCGCCTGGCTGCTCACGAAGCCGAACGTCGTCGCGCCGGTCGCCAGCGCCACCAATGCGAAGCAGGTGTTCGAGCTTGCGCAGGCGGCGCGCGTGCAGTTGACGCGCCTCCAGGTCCTCGAACTCGACCGCCTGTCGGCCTGACCCACGGGGCCTCGGCCGGCGCCGTGCGCTCCTGCGGGTGTCGGTCGCGGCCTGAGTGTCGGCGCCGATGCCGGTGCCGATGAGACCGGGTTACGCCGAGTGCTCGAGGACGCGCTCGATCGACCGGCGGAGCGAGGCCGTGGCCGCGATGGCGTCGCCGGTGTAGGCGCCGACCGCCGCTCCGTCGACGACGGTGACGAGGTCGTCGGCCGCGTCACCCGGCATCGGGTGCCCGGCGCGCTTCAGCAGGTCGACGAGGGAGGCGGTGAGCCAGTCCCGGTGGTCGGCGATCGCCTGGCGGACGGGGTGCGTGGGATCGCTGAACTCGGCGGCCGCGTTGGCGTACGCGGAGCCCCGGTAGTCGGGCCGCTGCAGGCGGATCGAGAGGCCGTCCGCCAGGGCGAGGACGGAGGCTCGGGCATCGACCGACCCGCCCGTCAGGCGCTCGAAGTCGGCGACGTCGGCGTCGTGCCGACCGATGACGTAGGCGACGACGAGGGAGTCCTTCGCGCCGTAGTGCTTGTAGAACGTGGCCTTCGTGACCGACGCCTCGGCGATGAGCCGGTCGACGCCGACGACGCGGATGCCCTCGTGGTAGAACAGGCGATCGGCCGTCTCGAGGATGCGCGCCTTGGCGCCGGGGAGGCGCGGGGCGACGGGTGATCCGCCGACGGGGGACGACCCCAGGAGACGCTGGACGGTCGTCAGGGGGGAATCGACCGTCACAGCGTGGCTCCTTGGGATCATCGTCGGCTTGAAGCCGCGTCGGGGGAACGCGTGCTCCGGACGTGCGATGAAGTCCGACCAGCCGCCGGCGACGGTGAGGGGGAATCACCGCGTCGGTGAGAGCACACTAACATGAATGAGGACAGACAGACTTGTCTGAATGTCCACTCCAGCGTACCCCACTTCGGGTGTCATCGTCGAGGCCCATCCCGTAGGCTCGACCACGATGAACGGCCCTGTCCTCCTCCCTCTCGACGCGGTCGATCTGTCGTTCCGCGCCACCGGCGACGCCCTCGTCCGACGCACCGTGCTGCCGTCCGGCGTCCGTGTCCTGACCGAACGCATGCCCGGGGCTCGAAGCGCCAGCATCGGGATCTGGGTCGCGGTGGGGTCACGGGACGAGTCGGACGACGAGCGCGGCTCGACGCACTTCCTCGAGCACCTGCTCTTCAAAGGCACCGCGACGAGGTCTGCACTCGACATCGCCGTGGCGTTCGAGTCGGTCGGCGGCGAGCACAACGCCGCCACCGCCAAGGAGTACACCTGCTACTACGCGAAGGTCCGGGACATCGACCTCGACGACGCGGTGGACGTGCTCACCGACATGGTCACGTCGTCGACGCTCAGTCGGGACGAGTTCGAGACCGAACGCGGCGTCATCCTCGAAGAGTTGGCGATGGCCGACGACGACCCGGCCGACGTGGCGGGTGAGAGGTTGTTCGAGTCCGTCTTCGGCGACCATCCTTTGGGGCGTCCCATCGGCGGCTCGCCCGAGAGCATCCGTGGGGCCGATCGCGACGACGTCTACGCGCACTACCGCGAGAACTACCGACCGAGGGACTTGGTCGTGACCGTGGCAGGGGCCGTCGACCACGATCGACTCCTGGAGCGCATCGGGGCCGCGCTCGATCGGGCCGGGTGGGCGGGTTCGACGGCGACGCCCGTGGCCCGGCGAGACTCCCAGGCGCCCGCGCTCGTCTCCACCGACCCCGTCTCGGTCATCCGCCGGCCCCTCGAGCAGACCACGGTCCTGCTCGGCATGCCCGCGTTGGCCGTCGGCGACCCGAGACGTCCCGCGCTGACGGTGTTGAACGCCGTCCTCGGTGGGGGCATGTCCTCGCGGCTCTTCCAGGAGATCCGCGAGCGTCGAGGGCTGGCCTACTCGGTCTACTCGTTCGCGCCGAGCTACTCGGACGCCGGGCTGTTCGGGCTCTACGCGGGGTGCACCCCCGAGAAGGCGTCGCTCGTGGCCGGGCTCATGCTCGACGAGGTCGACAAGCTCGCCCGGGACGGGGTCAGCGACGACGAGTTGCGACGTGCGTCGGGTCAGCTCGGCGGGGCCGCGGCCCTGGCATTGGAAGACAGCGACACCCGGATGAACCGACTGGGCCGCGCCGAGATCACGGTGGGGGAGTTCGTCGACCTCGACGAGTCCCTCGCCCGCATCGACCGGGTCACGTCGGCGGACGTGCGCGCGATGGCGGGCGACCTCCGAGCAGGTGCGCTCTCCACGGTCGTGGTCGGCGATGTCGACGACGACCAGTTCTCGTTCCCAGCGACGGCGACGGCGACGACGCCGGACGCGGTGGCATGAATCAGGAGACAACGGTGTCCCACTACCTCTACCTCGTACGACACGGCGAACAACAGGACGCCGAACACGGTCTGCCCGACGGGCCGTTGTCCGAACGCGGCAAGCGCCAGGTCCGGCTCTTGGCCGAACGCCTGGGCGGCGTGCCCTTCGACGCCGCGTGGCACTCGCCGCTCGAGCGGGCCGCCGAGACGGCCACGATCATGACCGAGCGCATGCCGGCGTTGACCTCGCAGGCCTCGACGCTTCTGTTCGACTGCGTCCCGTCCGGCCCGACGCCCGACATGCCCGCCGCGTTCAAGCCGTTCTTCGGCGGGGTGACGGAGGACGAGATCGAGGCCGGTCAGGCACAGATGTCCGACGCCGTCGCCGAGTGGCTCACGCCGGCACGCGACGACCGACACGATCTGTTGATCACGCACAACTTCGTCATCGGCTGGTTCGTCCGTGAGGTCTTCGGCGCTCCGGCCTGGCGGTGGATGGGTGTCAACCAGGCGAACGCCGGTCTCACGATCATCCGGGTCCGCTCGGCGAAGCCGCCGGAGCTCGTGACGCACAACGACCTCGGGCATCTCCCGGTCGAGCTCCGTACCGGTCTGCCGGTCGAGCAGCCCATCTGAGCCGGCCGACCGGCGGTCGCCCGGCGAGGGCCGGGTAGGTTTGTGCCTATGACTTCCCGCATCGCCGTGGTCGGAGCCACCGGCACCCTCGGCTCGTTCATCGTCGACCTCGTCGAGGCGTCGTCCGACTTCGAGCTGCACGCCGGGCTCTCGTCCCGCGACGGCCTCGACGGCCTCGACGGTGCCGACGTCGTCGTCGACGTCACGCACCCCGCGGTGAGCCCGGGCATCGTCGAGCACGCCGTCAGAGCGGGTTTGCCCGTCCTCGTCGGCACGTCGGGGTGGAGCGCCGAGCGCGTCGCGCGTCTGTCGACCATCGTCGCCGAGGTCGGCGGGCCTGGCGTGCTGGTCGTGCCGAACTTCTCGCTCGGTTCGGTCCTCGCCACGCGATTCGCCACGATGGCCGCCCGCTTCTACGAGTCGGTCGAGATCATCGAGTCCCATCACCAGGGCAAGGTCGACTCGCCGTCGGGCACGGCCGTCCGCACCGCCGAGCTGGTCGCCGAGGCACGTCGCGACCTCGGCCCGGTCGCAGCGCCGTACGCCGACCAACGGGCACGGGGCCAGCAGGTGGCGAGCGTGCCGGTGCACAGCATGCGCATGGCCGGGGTGGTGGCGAAACAGCAGGTGGTGTTCGGCGGTGCCGGTGAGACGCTCACGCTCACCCATGACACGATCTCGCAGCAGGCCTACGCCCAGGGCATCACCGTGGCGCTGACCGCGGTCACGTCCGTCACGGGTGTCGTCGTCGGTCTCGACCACGTCCTCGATCTCGACTGATGCGGCCGATCGAATGAGGGGGCGCATCGCGGCCGTCGTGATGTCGGTCCTGCTCGTGGTCTACATCGCGCTCGTCGTGCAGAAGGCCGTGCTCTTCGTCGTCTCCGGCGAGCCGGTCGCCGTCGTGCTCGGCATCGCCCTGTTCGTGCTCCCCGCGATCGGTGTCTTCGCACTCGTCGCCGAAGTGCGCTTCGGGCTCCGCACACAGGCCATGGTCCGCCAGCTCGAGGCCGAGGGCGAACTGCCGGTGGACGACGTCCCGCGCCGCGCCTCCGGCCGGTACGAGCGCGATGCGGCCGACGCGGCGTTCCCCGCCTACAAGTCGGCGGTCGAGCAGGCGCCGGACGACTGGCGCGCCTGGTTCAGGCTCGGTCTCGCCTACGACGCCTGCGGCGACCGTCGCCGGGCCCGACAGGCGTTGCGCTGGTCGATCCGGCTCCGTCGCGAGAGCGCGACGGCCTCCTGACGCACGGACACGCGAGTGCGGGTCGTCAGAGCGTCGCGACGAGCGCGTCGACCGCGTCGTCGACCGTGCGGTGCGTGAAGACGAACCCGTCGGCGAGCAGGCGCGCCGGGACGACCTGCTGATCCGACAGCAGCATCTCGTGGCCCGCCTCGCGCAGCGCTCCGCCGATGACGAACTCGGGCACGGTCAGCGCGTAGGGGCGGTCGAGGTCGGCGGCCAACCGGCTCGTGAGGGCCGTGCTGGAGGCGGGGGTCGGGCCGACCAGGTTGACCGGCCCCTCGAGACGTGACGTCAGCAGGTGGACGATGGCGGCGGCCTCGTCGTGCAACGAGATCCACGGCCAGAACTGGTCCCCGGTACCGAGGCGCGAGCCGAGTCCGAGGCGTGTCAGGGGAAGGAGCGGCTTGAGGGCGCCGCCGGGGCCCACGACGACACCGGTGCGGAGCGTGACGACACGGGTGCCGTCGGGCGCGCTGTGCGCGGCACCCTCCCATGCGTCCACGACGTCGCTGAGAAATCCCTGCCCCCGCGGGCTGTCCTCCGTCAGACGTTCGCCCGGCCGGTCGCCGTAGATGCCGACGGCCGAGCCGTTGAGCAGCGTCGCCGGCGGGTTCTCCGCCTTCGCGAAACCGCGGGTCAGCGTCGTCGTGGACTCGACGCGGGACGCGAGGATCTCGCGCTTGTAGCCCACCGTCCACGGCAGGCGGCCGAGGGAGGCACCGGACAGGTTGACGACGGCGTCGACGCGATCGAGCAGGTGGTAGTCGACGATGCCGGCCGACGGGGACCAGGTGAACTCGCTCTCCGAGCGCGGGGCCCGACGGACCAACGACAGCACCGTGTGACCGGCCGCCGTCAACTGGCGCGTGAGCTCGGTCCCGATCAGTCCGGAGGCGCCGGTGACGAGAACGGTCTGGGTCTGGTCGGTCATGGGGGAGTCCTGCTTCCGTCGGTGTCCTGTCACCGACCCTAGGCGTGCCGCCCGCGAGGTGTCCGGGTGCGCCGTCGAGGTAGAGTCGAGGCCGTGACCGACACCTCCGCCGCCTCCCCGACCACCGCCTCCTCGGCCTCGTCCGAACCGGCCGGCACCGACGAGATCCGCTTCCGTTCGGACGTGACCGTCGAGCTCGTCCGGTCGAGCGCTCACGACTCCGACGTCCTCTTCGCGGCGCGGGTGTCGACCCAGGGCGAGCAGACGCTCGAGACCGCGCAGAACGACGACCTCGACGCCGAGGTCCAGGCCAAACGCGACCGCGGACTCATCAACTACCTCATGCGCGACCGCCACGGCTCGCCGTTCGAGCACAACTCCATGACGTTCTACGTGCAGGCGCCGATCTTCGTCTTCCGGGAGTTCATGCGTCACCGCATGGCCAGCTACAACGAAGAGAGCGGTCGTTACCGCGAGCTCAAGCCGACGTTCTACGTCCCCGGCCCGCAGCGCAACCTCGTGCAGGTCGGCAAGCCCGGCGCCTACGAGTTCCACGAGGGCAGCGACGAGCAGCACCGGCTCGTCGACGAACAGACGCGCGCCGTGTCGACCGAGGCCTTCGCCTCGTACCAGCGCATGCTCGACGCCGGGGTCGCCCGCGAGGTCGCCCGCATCGTGCTGCCGCTGAACATCTACTCGTCGATGTACGTGACGGTGAACGCCCGCTCGCTGATGAACTTCATCAGCCTGCGCACGACGCGCGAGGGCACGACCTTCCCCTCCTTCCCGCAGCGTGAGATCGAGATGTGCGCCGAGAAGATGGAAGACATCTGGCGCGAGTTGATGCCGGCGACGGCGGCGGCGTTCGACAAGAACGGCCGCGTCGCACCGTGACGACCCGGCGGCGATGAGAGTCTCCGTCCGGGCACGACCGGTACGCTGAGGGCGTGTCGAACATCACCAACCCCTTCGGACAGGTCCTCGTCGCACTGGTCACGCCGTTCACGGCCGACGGTGAAGTCGATTGGCCCGCCGTCGAGAAGCACATCGACGACTGCATCACGGCCGGCGCCGACGGCATCGTCGTGACGGGCACGACCGGCGAGACGAGCACGCTCACCGACCCCGAGAAGCTCCGCCTGGTCGAGGTGGGCAAGTCGGTCGCCGCGGGTCGAGCCAAGATCATCACCGGCGGAGGCTCGAACGAGACCGCGCACGCGATCCAGCTCTACAAGGCGAGCGAGAAGGCCGGCGCCGACGGCGTCATGATCGTCACGCCGTACTACAACAAGCCCACGCAGGCCGGTGTGCTCACCCATTTCAGGATGATCGCCGATGCGACCGACCTCCCGGTCATCCTCTACGACATCCCCGGGCGCACGGGCATCCCGATCAAGTACGAGACCCTGCTCCGTGCGGCGAAGCACCCGAACATCGTCGCCGTGAAGGACGCCAAGGGCGACTTCGCCGAGGTCAGCCGGGTGCTGAACCAGACCGACCTGCTCTATTTCTCGGGCGACGACGCCAACGTGCTGCCGCACCTCGCCATCGGCGCCTCCGGCCTGATCGGCGTCACGGCCAACATCGCGTCCGCGCCTTATCGCACCATCGTCGACGCGGTGAACGCCGGCGACCTGGCCTCGGCCACGGCCGCGCACCAGATGCTCGAGCCCCTCGTGCGCGCCGTCATGACCCACGTGCCCGGCACGGTCGCGGCGAAGTACATCCTGCACGGACTCGGCCGCATCTCGAGCCCCCGTGTCCGCCTGCCCCTGGTGGGCCCCGAAGACGCCGAGGCCGCCCTCATCGAGGACGAGCTCGCCCACGTCGGCGCCATCCCCGGCGTCGACCTCAGCCGCTTCCGGCCCGATCGCAACGCGGCGGCCGGCGGTGCGCTGCCCAAGGTGCACGGCACCACCCGCTGACACCTCGCGCCGATCCTCGATCGGCCCACGAACCACGACCCGGGGCACGAGCCCCACCTGACATTCAAGGAACAGATGCCCACGACAATCCATCCTCCGCGCGAGCTCCAGCCCGGCACCCTGCGCGTCATCCCGATCGGCGGCCTCGGCGAGATCGGCCGCAACATGACCGTCTACGAGATCG